>NZ_KB849168.1:52849-189885 GCF_000367925.1 Acinetobacter bohemicus ANC 3994 | reverse complement strand
ATGCCTTTGATTACTTTGGGCTTATCCAAAGTAATAGATGAGCTCCAAGTATTTGATTTAAAAATATAAGACTCCGTTGTGAAGCACTAAAAAGTTAAGGAGTTTATTACAAAACTCCTTAACTGACAGGCATTAGCGCTTATTCTCAGCAGATGGAAGCAAACAAGCATCGGTTTGACCAAAGAGCTGATAACGATTAAGTGCCACACAGCGGTATAGAAAATCTCGGATTGGACGAGGGATGAGATAGCCCGCATTCATCAGCGAAAAAGGCAGCCCCAAATGCTGCATGACTTTAAGTAAAGCTGTCGATTCGGTATAAAGTTGTCCATCTTTAACCACGAGCATCGTGGTGTAATATTCTGTCGACATTCCATAATATTGCAAAATTTGTTCCCCCAAAGCCGATTGAGCAGAAACCAATTTAAATTTTAGCTTTTGATCGTGTTTGATTAAGAATTTCGCCCAAGCATTACAAATCACACAAATGGCATCAAACAAAATAATGTCATGTTTTTGAATAATGGCTGCAATGCAATATTCCATGATTTGATTTATTCTGAGTGGTTATATTATGACTATAGCAAATTATTTTCGATAAAAAACAAAGTCAAAAATGCAATCATGATTATTTTTTAATGCAGTGAAAATAAAGCCTTAAAACATTTAATTCCTCTTCTTAAAATTGAATATTTTTAATTTTGCTGCATCTCTTAAATAGACATTTTCGATTGTTTTTATTCGTAAAATCTACTTTTGATTGTGCTCTAAAACAGCTATGTTGATAGGGTAATCAATTTATAAACGGTTCTTCACAATAATCAATTGAACGTAAATTTGGAGTTCAAAAATGACAAATGATATGCAAGCTGCATCGGGTTGTCCTTTTCACCAGAAAGATGGTGGACAAACGAGTTTAGCCAGCACCAATAATTCTGATTGGTGGCCGAATGCCCTCAATCTTGACATCCTGTCGCAACACGATAAAAAAACCAATCCAATGGATCCTGATTTTGACTATGCCGCTGCATTCAAATCATTGAACCTAGAAGCCGTTAAACAAGATCTACGTGAACTCATCAACAGCAGCCAAGAATGGTGGCCATCTGATTATGGTAGCTACATTGGCATGTTTGTACGTACCGCATGGCATTTGGCGGGTTCATACCGTAAACAAGATGGACGTGGTGGAGCCAATACAGGCAACCAACGCTTTGCACCACTCAACAGTTGGCCGGATAACGTCAACACCGATAAAGGCCGCCGCCTACTTTGGCCGATTAAACGCAAATATGGCAACAAAATTTCATGGGGCGATTTAATCGTTCTTGCAGGGACCGTGGCTTATGAAGAAGCAGGTCTAAAAACCTTTGGTTTTGGTGGTGGTCGTTTAGATATTTGGGCACCCGAAAAAGACATTTACTGGGGTGAAGAGCGTCAATGGCTGGCACCAACGGCAAACCGCTATGCCAATGACCAAGACCGTAAATCGCTTGAAAATCCATTAGCTGCGGTACAAATGGGCTTAATCTACGTTAACCCAGAAGGGGTTGATGGCATCCAAGATCCGCTGCGCACTGCACAAGACATGCGTGTCACTTTTGACCGTATGGGAATGGATGATGAAGAAACTGTAGCACTCACTGCTGGTGGTCACACCGTAGGTAAAGCACACGGAAATGGTAAAGCAGAGAACTTAGGGGCAGATGTCGAAAGCGCAGATGTGGAGTTCCAAGGTCTTGGTTGGCACAACTCGGAAGGTACGGGCAATGGCGCGAACACCATGGTCAGCGGCTTAGAAGGGGCTTGGACCACACATCCAACCAAATGGGATAACGAGTTTTTCTACCTGCTGTTCACTTATGAATGGGAAAAAACCACCAGTCCTGCGGGTGCGAAACAATGGGAACCGATTAACATCAAAGAGGAAGATAAACCTGTTGATGCGCATAATCCCAATGTACGCCGTAACCCAATGATGACCGATGCTGATATGGCATTAAAAATGGACCCTGAATACCGCAAAATTTCAGAGCGTTTTTATGCAGACCCCGCTTATTTGTCTGAAGTGTTTGCGCGTGCTTGGTATAAGCTCACTCACCGTGACATGGGACCAAAATCTCGCTACTTAGGTGCAGATGTACCGAATGATGATCTGATTTGGCAAGACCCGATTCCATCGGTCGATTATGTTTTGTCTGAAGCTGAAATTGAAGAGTTAAAAGCGAAGTTGCTAAACAGTGGTTTAACTTCGGTTGAATTGATTAATACCGCTTGGGACAGTGCGCGGACTTTCCGTGGTTCAGACTACCGTGGTGGTGCCAATGGTGCACGTATCCGTCTTGCACCACAAAAAGACTGGATCGGCAATGAGCCTGAGCGTTTAGCCAAAGTTTTAGCGAAACTTGAAGAAATTCAGGCGGGTCTGGCGAAAAAAGTCAGTATTGCAGACCTCATCGTATTGGGCGGTACGGCAGCCGTTGAGAAAGTAGCGCAAGCTGCGGGTGTGAATGTCAAAGTGCCATTCACAGCAGGACGAGGTGATGCGACTCAAGAGCAAACCGATGTGTATTCTTTTGAAGACTTATTGCCTAAGCATGATGGTTTCCGTAATTGGGTTAAAGAAGACTATAGCGTACAGCCAGAAGAACTTTTGTTAGACCGTGCACAATTACTCGGTTTGACTGCGCCTGAAATGACGGTTCTAGTCGGTGGGATGCGTGTACTCGGTACAAACTATGCAGGTACAGCAGAAGGTGTGTTGACGGCTCGCGTGGGGGTACTGAGCAATGACTTTTTTGTGAACCTAACGGATATGAAATACAACTGGAAACCCGTGGCTAAAAACCGTTATGAAATCGTGGACCGTGCAACTGGGGCAACCAAATGGACGGCAACACGTGCAGATTTAGTCTTTGGTTCGAACTCGATTTTACGTTCATATGCAGAAGTTTATGCGCAAGATGACAACAAAGAGAAATTTGTAAAAGACTTTGTTGCTGCTTGGGTGAAAGTAATGAATGCAGACCGTTTTGATGTGAAGTAGTTTTTACTGGAATAAAAAACCGTCCGTAAGGGCGGTTTTTTGTAGACTTTAATATGTTGATATTATTTGATTTATAAGCGTAATTGCGTATAAAGTATCAATTTTATGAAAACTTAAATTTAGAATTACTTATGTCAAAAGCTTTTTTTATCTTGATGGCTTTCATTTTACTTTTTACTAATAGTTTATTGCATGCAGAGACCAATACACTGAATCAGGATAAAGTACTAAAACCGTTTATATTTGAAATTGGTTCAGATTTTTCAACTATCCAGACTAAATTCAATTTAGAAAAACATACTCCAAACGTGAATTTCATCAAAGAATCAAACTGGTATATATTGGCAACCCCAATTGGACCTATTTCACTTCAAGAATGGCAAGGTAAACTTCATTGCATCGCTTATGATATCGATACAAATGATATAGAGTTAAAAAAGAAAATTATCGAATTTCTATTTGAAAAATATAAAATGAATTTCGAATGGGTGGATAGAGTTGATAACGGATTTTATATCTCATATGAATTATCTAATGATTCTATTCAAGGGATTTATGCTTATTCACTAGGAACAACTATTTCTTTTACCAGTAATGAAATTAGAAAAGCTGAAACAAAAATTCGTTTTCCAAATCTTTAGCTACTAAAAATTCAATTTAATATAATCGAGCTTATACGAATCACATTTTATTAGTATCTTATATATCAATTATATATATTAAGTGTAAGAACGAAAAATGAAGAGGAAAGCCTGTCTTTATTAACAATTAAGCTTTCCTAAATTTTGAAGAATATCTTCCTCCAAAATCACCCACTCTCCAAACTCTGGCTCGACCAACAAAGTCTGCGACACAAAGCCATAACATACCCGTTGCACATTTAAACTCACTTGCTTGAGTTGCTCTGCATCATCAATATAAGGCTCAAGGATGCTGTGCCACATTTGCACCATCATGGCATAACTCTTTCGATAGCTTTCAATATTCGACACCTGCCGTTCCAGCAAAAAAGTCTGCGCCCAGAGAAACTGTCGAGCGTGAATTTGCTCAAGCTGAAAGTGAATAATCTGCTGTAAATAGTCCTCAAAACTTAATTTTGTGGATAAGGCCATCAGGCTTTGTGCATAACTTTTTAGCTGCTCCGCATTACTTTTCACATGTTGGTGAATGGTCAATGCAACCAAATCTTCCTTCTTGGAGAAGTACTCATAAAAAGTACCTAAACCGACTCCCGCCACATCGGTAATTTCCCGAATGGTAATTTCGTGTGCATGGCGCTCATGCAAAAGCCGAACAAAACTTTCTTGCAAAGCTTCTTGGGTAAGTTTGGCTCTGGATTGGCGCGGTCTACGACGGACTTGGATCTCAGGATTCTTCATGGCACAAAGCTGAACATGGCAGACTCAATTTTTCTCTATACTGAAATGAAAAGCACAGCATAACAAGAGCAAAGTGACATGAATACTGCATGGATGACCCATCAAATTAGCAATCAGTTTGATGAACTGGAAAACTATAACCTGTTTGAAACCGATACCGTTTTACAAGAAATATTGGCCCGTTATGGCAGTCAGGATCAGGCAAGACTCACGGAGATGGGTAAAGTCATTGGCTCTGCGGAATATTATGACTATGCCGAGCTCGTCAATAGGCATACGCCCATATTGCATGCCTTCGATACGCGCGGACGCCGTAAAGACTTTATCGAATTTCATCCCGCATGGCATAAATGGATGGGGCTGAATCGTCAGTTTGATACCCATGCACATCCGTTTAATTATCCCCATTCATCCTCAAAATGGGTCGAGTGGGCAGCGCGTTTTTATTTGGCAGGGCAGGTGGAGTGTGGAAACTTGTGCCCAAACTCGATGACCTTAGGCAGTATTCCACTGATTCAACGCGAACCTGAACTGTGGGCTAAAATCGGCGATAAGTTACTTTCGACCGAATATGATGAGCGTGATGTGCCGATCAGCCAGAAAAAATCGATTTGGCTAGGAATGGGCATGACCGAAAAGCAGGGTGGTTCGGATGTGCGTGCCAATGAAACCATCGCTGTACCAGTCGCAGAGTCGGGGCGCGGTCAAGCTTATTTGCTCACAGGGCATAAGTGGTTTTTCTCTGCACCCATGTGTGATGCGCATTTGGTGGTGGCGAAGACGAAACAAGATGGTTTAGCGTGTTTCTTTGTACCACGTTGGCTAGAGGATGGAACCAAGAACCCAATCCATGTGCAACGGCTGAAAGACAAAGTGGGTAACCGTAGCAACTCCAGCTCGGAAGTCGAATTTAAAGAGGCGTGGGGTATCATGATTGGGGAAGCGGGGCGCGGTATTCCCACCATTATTGAAATGGCGAACTATACCCGTTTGACCTGTTCGGTGGGCAGTACTGCCATGCTGCGTCAGGCTTTGGTGCAATGTATTGCCTATACCCATCAGCGCAAAGCCTTTGGTAAGCATTTGGTTGAACAACCGCTGATGCGCGCCGTACTGGCAGATTTAGCCTTAGAAACGGAAGCCGCGATACAGCTGAGTTTCCATTTGGCCCACTGCTATGAAGCGGATGATGCGCTGTCTGTGGCGTGGAAACGTATTATGACCCCAGCTTCGAAGTTCTGGGTATGTAAGCGTGCAGTTGAGCTGACAGGGGAGATGATGGAAGTCTTTGGCGGCAATGGCTATGTCGACAACGGCATGATGGCGCGCATTTTTAAAGAAGCCCCGGTCAATACCATTTGGGAAGGTTCGGGCAATGTCATGTGTTTGGATGTGCTACGTGCCATCAGTCGTGATGTGGAATCGCTAGAAGTCTTGTTTAAAGATCTAGCCTTGACAGCCATGCAGGATGAAACATTGAAAGATGAATTGCAGTCGCTGCTTAAATTACTCCAGCAGACACCTGAAGACTTACAGTTTATGGGGCGCAGTTTGGTCAGTCGTCTGGTCATCTTAGCTCAAGCCGTCTTGCTGAAACGGTATGCGCCTGACTATGTGGATGATGGCTTTATTCAAAGCCGTTATAGTCCATTTCATGGTCGGATTGTCGGGATGCTTGAGATGAAACAGCCCGACGTAGAGCGACTGCTTCATAGAGCATTTGCAGCTTAAAGCTTGCTATTGTACTGAAAGCTTTTGCGCCTCATCTTGTTCGAGTTTGACGTTGGGGCTGTCTTCAGCCTGAATAATATCAATCGGAATAAAGCGGACTTGAACAATACTTGGGTTATCGTTCAAGTCTGGCAATAGCTTTTGATTGAGTGCCGCAATTTGCGCTGGACTAGGCGGGATATCTCCACGGACAGAGACATGGACGAGTGTGAAATCATCTCTTTTATCATATTGGATGGTATCAATAATATTATTGGCATGGTTCAGCTCAGTGCTAATGGTCGCTTCGGTACTGCTTTCGTACAGCCGTGCATTGAGCAGCGCATAAAAGTTAAAGGAGAGATAAATCCCCAAAAGCGCCAAGAACATTAAGCTGACGGCATTCCGTTTAAGAAATTCTTTAACATTGCTCTGCACTTCTTCGCTGGAACCGCGTCTAAAGCCTGCAATCCAAAGCACTAAAGATGAGCTAATCTGAATGGCGAAGATGTTGGTCACTGCCAGTAAAAATGCATTGGCTGAGTTTTTCCACTCCATATGCGCAAATAAAATCCCGCTGGCCACTAAGGGCGGAACTAAGGCGGTCGCAACGGCGACACCGACCACAGCCACAGACAGGCGAGGCGATACTGAGGCAAAAGCACCTGCGGCACCCCCTGCTAAAGCAATCATTAAATCCAAAATGGTCGGCTGCGTGCGTGATAAAATTTCATTGGTCATGGGCAGGTCATAGTTCACTAACCCTAAAATGATCCCGATGCTATAAATCATGGCAATGCCCAGTAGCAAAGTGGATAGTGCGGTTTTAAACAGCAGCCAGCGGTTATCAATTAAAGCCAAAGCGATACCTGAAATAGGCCCCAGCATCATGGCAACCAACATCGCGCCAATCACCACCGCAGCCGAATTAGACAGCAGTCCATAGCCAGCAATGACGGCCGCTAAGGCATTCATAATGAGAAAGGTTTTACTTGGTAGAGCATCGGCTTGAATATTTAAACGGACTTTTTGGTGGTCAATTTTTTTGGAATTTTCGCGCAAGGCTTGCTTATAACGAATTTTCTCTTTTAAAAGTTCATACTTTTCTTGGTCAGGTGTTTCTTTGATCACAATGGTTGCATCTTTGTCTTTTTCGTGTGGCATGGCGATGCTCTTATTTTGTATGTGATTAAGATTTAATCTAGCGCTTTTATCAGTGGAAGCAAACAAAAAAATGGTGAGCAATAATATGATTCGCACTTAATTTTAAAGCAGGCTTAAACAGTAACTTTTATATGCAAAAAAGGCTTATTTTTCTTTTTATTCGCTGTTGAGTTGCACTTATTTTCAAACAGATCGCTTAAACAGCTGCTTAAAAATAAGAGGTGTCATACTTGCAAAGTGCAGCTGAATTATAGGTATTTAGTTGATCCTAGAGCGTGCTCTTTTAGAACAAAACGCTGCGATGCGAAATAATATTTTTCATCACCATGGTTGAGATGAGACGTTGTACATTCGGTAGTGCTGACAAGTGTTCATCATAGAGTTTTTGATAACTTTCCAAGTCATAAGTCACGACATGCAGCAAGTAGTCGGGATCGCCAAAAAGCCGCTGTGCTTTCACAATTTGCGGAACTTTAAGAATCGCTTCTTCAAGACTCAGCACCGAATCTTTATCGCCATTTTTGAGCGTCACAAAAACAATGGTGGAGAAATTCAAGCCAAGCTGGGAGATATCCAACTGTGCGCGATAACCTTTGATAATGCCAGCTTCCTCTAAAGCTTTGACACGTCGATGGCAAGGCGAAAGACTGAGTCCCACTTTATGGGCCAGCTCCGTAACCGATAAACGACCATCGGCTTGCAGTTCAGCAAGAATCTTCTTATCAATTTTATCCATGTGGAAGAATCTCCCCTTTTTAGGCGTTATTGCACAAATATTTGAAAGCACATTTTAGAGCCTAAAGGATATCCTTTCAAAATTATTTGATACAGATCATTTTTTGATTGGGTCAAACATCAAAAACGATGAGTAATAAGAGGGGAAAGGGATGTCACTGAATATTTTGATTGCATTTTGGGGTGTTTCCATCCTGTTTGTGATGACACCAGGTATAGATTGGGCCTATGCCATTTCGTCGGGGATACAGGGCAAAAGAGTGTTGCCTGCGGTGACAGGTTTATTAACTGGGCATTTGATGGCTGCACTCATTGTTGCTGCAGGTGTGGGTACATTGGTGGCCAGTCAGCCCGTATTGCTTCAAGTACTCACCGCTGTTGGCGCTGTTTATTTGCTGTGGATGGGGCTGAGTTTGTCGATGCGTCCTGCGAGTATTAGCAGCGATCAGGTGGTCTTAGCATCTTCGAAATCTTGGTACATTCGAGGGGTTTACTTAAGTGGCTTAAACCCGAAAGTCCTGCTGTTATTTTTGGCTTTATTGCCGCCCTTTATCGACCCGCAAGCGGCTTTATCGCCCACTTCTCAAATTGTTTTATTGGCAGGGATTCACCTCATCAGTTGTGCAGCCGTTTATTTCTTGGTGGGATTTAGTGCGCAAAAAGTGTTGGGAACACGTCCGCAGGCCGCGATGATGGTCAGTCGAGTGTCAGGGGCATTGATGATATTGATTGCGATTATTTTATTGTTAGAACAGTTTTATGTCTGAGCGACCTTTTAAGCTCCATGCTAATCCTTATAATCAAGGGCAATGTAAATCAGAGCATTGCCTCAATGCGAGTAGTTGGATCGAAAAAAATGGATTTAACGGTAGGATAAATCTAGTCAAAAGCGCTTGTAATGTGCGCCAAAAAGCGTAAAATTTGTACCGTATCATTCACAATATGATCACATCAACAAGGTGGAAAAAATGGCAAAGAAGAAAGCTGAGCCAAAAGTTGTGATTCACAACTTTGTGGCAAAACATATGCATGAAGTCAATCAAAGCCAAGTCTTTGTAGACCGAAAGAAAAATGCAAAACGCGGCTATGACAAGCACAAAAAAGGGAGATATTCAGATGATTATCTCCCTTTTTTAATGCCCCTTCTTTGGGTTTAAAGACCTTTAAGCGGTCACAATACGGGTTGCAGATTTCACCATATCGGCCAAACCATGCGTTTTAAAATAATATTCCATCCAACTTTTCACGATAAGTGGGTTATCCATTTTTAATACATGTTCGAGTTGAACCAGTGCATCCGTCATCGGCACATGGCAAATCGCTTTACGTACCCGTAAAATATTGCTGGAACTCATCGACAGGGTATTAAAGCCCATTGCCATCAATAAGATTGCAGCCAAAGGATCACCTGCCATTTCGCCACAAATACTAATCGGTTTATCGTACTTGTGACATTCTTTGACCAAACGGTTTAAAGCACGCAGCACCGCTGGATGAAAGTGTGAATAGACATTGGCGACACGTGGATTGTTACGGTCGACGGCCAGTAAATATTGGGTTAAGTCATTTGAACCGACCGAGAAAAAATCAACCAATTCAGAAAATTCTTCAATTTGTAACAGCACACTTGGGACTTCGACCATAATCCCGATTTTTGGTTTGGTGATTTTGACTTGTTCTTCTTCTTGAACCGCCAGCCAATCACGCTCAAGCAAATACAACGCTTCTTCAACTTCGCTGACACTGGTCACCATAGGCAACAAGATGTGTAAGTTATTGAGGCCAATACTGGCTTTAAGCATGGCACGAATTTGCGATGAGAAAATTTCAGGATGATCGAGGGTGAAGCGAATTCCACGCCAGCCGAGTGCTGAGTTATCTTCTTCAATTGAAAAATAAGGCAGATCTTTATCGGCACCAATATCGAGGGTACGCATCACCACCGGCTTGTTGGCAAAGTGGCTCAGCTGTTGACGATAAATCGCGCGTTGTTCTTCTTCACCCGGGAAGCGATCACGCAGCATAAATGGAATTTCAGAGCGATATAAGCCGACGCCTTTAGCACCGCGTTGTACGCCGCGGACCACATCAATCATCAGACCTGTATTGACGTACAATTTGACCGTAACGCCATCGGGGGTAATGGCATCTTTGGTTTCATATTGCTTTAAATCTTTGGCAATTTGTTCTTCTTCTTTTTGAATTTCTTTATAACGGGTGCGCAAGCGACGTGGTGGATTAATAAACACCCGACCTTGATGTGCATCGACAATCATCTCGACATCATCAAGCGTATTGATGGGTAGTTCCGTCACACCGACCACGGTTGGAATGCCGAGTGCACGTGCCACAATCACCATATGTGAATTCATGGCACCTTCAGTGGTGACAATCGCGGCAATTTTATCGACAGGTAATTCTACCAAGGCCGCGGTGGAAATTTCCTCACCAATTAAAATGCTTTCATCGGTCAGTTCACGGTGGCTGGCATCCGCTTCTTGTAAGAATGCTAAAATACGACGCCCCAAATCTTTTAGATCGGAGACCCGTTCACGCAGATAGTCATCTTCCATTTGGGCAAATAGCGCAATATGGGTGTCAATGACAATACGAACTGCCCCTTGTGCCCAATTGCCGTCGCGAATTTCAGCTTTAATTTCAGCCGGCAGCGCGTTGGCATCTAACATGCGTAAGAACACACTAAACAATGCACGTTCTTCTGCCATTAAGGCATCTTGCATTTTGTCGTCAAGCGATTGAATTTCTTTACGCACGGAATCAATGGCATGATCAAGCAGTTCAAGTTCTTCACTAATGTCATCGGCTTCACGGTCAGGAACTGAGGCTAAATCGGCAGGTGGATATAAAATGACAGCACGACCTAAAGCAATGCCGCCAGAACCTGAAATTCCTTGGAAGGTTTTATACGCAGGTAGGCTATTGGGTTTACGGAATACATCAATATTGCCGACTGCATGGGCATGCGCAATTACACCCGAAAGCTGTGCACATAAGGTTACGAGAAAAGATTCTGCCGCTTCACTAAAGTCATGCGGTTCTTTATTTTGAACAACTAAAACCCCCATCACCTTACGACGATACATGACTGGAACACCGAGAAAAGAGTTATAAATCTCTTCACCCGTTTCAGGCAGATATAAAAAGCGTTCATGTTTGGGTGCATTGTCTAAATTGACAATCTCTTCACGTTGTCCAACCAACCCGACTAAGCCTTCACCCGTATGCAGTGAAACGTGCCCGACAGCTTCCGGGTTTAAACCTTTAGAAGCCATCAGTAAATAGCGTTGATTACGTTCATCGAGCAAGTAGATGGAGCAAACATCGACATGCATGGCTTCGGCCACTTGGTTGACCATAATGTCGAGTGATTCATGCAAACTGGTGGACGCATTGATTTCTTGTACAATACGTCTTAGGGTGTCCAGCTGCATATTCGACATAAAATCTGCTCCAAAAAAAAGTCTAAATCTATTTTATTTATAACAATATGTTGCTAAAAAATCTGCATTTTCATACGATTTTTTATGTTTATATTATGGCAACTGATTACACAGCTCCACCATCGCTTTTCGGTATACATCGCGTTTAAAATTCACGACTTGTCCTAATGGATACCAATAACTTACCCATTGCCATTGGTCAAACTCTGGTGGGTCAGACAAATTCAGCTGAATGTTCTTGGCCGAAGCTGTCAATTTAAGTAAAAACCACTTTTGTTTTTGCCCAATACACACGGGGTCTGAATCCGAGCGTATATACCGTTGAGGCAAACGATACCGTAGCCAACCTTTTGTTTGCGCTACAATTTGAACATGTTCGGGCAATAGGCCAATTTCTTCTCTCAGTTCACGATAAAGTGCCTGTTCAGGGGTTTCTCCATACTGGATACCTCCTTGTGGAAATTGCCAAGCATTGTGTC
The DNA here is from genome assembly GCF_000367925.1 of Acinetobacter bohemicus ANC 3994. Lineage (GTDB taxonomy): Bacteria > Pseudomonadota > Gammaproteobacteria > Pseudomonadales > Moraxellaceae > Acinetobacter > Acinetobacter bohemicus. Next base: position 177,911 of record NZ_KB849168.1, on the reverse strand, counting down.
CAATGCGTTTTGCCCATAAAACTTGTCCAATGTCGTTTGCCAAAATGATCCCGACATTCGGTCGGAAACCTTCTGAGTCGATCATTTGGCTACCTAAATCTGCTTTTAATGTGTGGCTTTACTTTCGGGGATTGTTATTTCTATATCCATCTCGAAAAAAAGCACAGCTTAAATGTTAAAAATTGCTATGATCTTAACGAATTTCTATCGACTAGCGGAGATAGATTTACAAATTTTTTCTTAAATTTCAGTTTTTACGAGTATTTTCATGAAATTGGCTTTATTTGACCTCGATCACACCTTGTTAAACACCGATTCAGATTATTCATGGGGTGAGTTTTTAGTGAATGAAGGTCTGGTTGATCCAATTCGACATCGTCAAATGAATGACCAGTTTTATGAAGACTATAAAGCAGGTCAACTGGATCCGATTGCGTATAACGAATTTGTCTTCGAGTTTTTAACCCAGCATGATCATGATTATTTGCATGACTTACATGAATTATTCATGAAAAAAGTGATTCGTCCACAAATGCGTCCCGAAGGTTTTGCGGCGATTGAAAAACACCGCGATGCTGGACATGAATTGGTGGGGATTACGGCAACATCCGATTTTATTACCACGCCGATTTTTCATGAGTTTGGCATTACTGAAACGATTGCCACCAATGCAGAAGTCATCGATGGGCAATATACCGGTAAAGTCATTAATATTGCCTGTTACCAAAAAGGAAAATTGGCACGTTTAGAGCAATGGCTGCAAGGCAGAAATGTTGAGGAATCATGGGCATATTCAGATTCAATCAATGACCGTTTTCTGTTGGATTATGCTGATCATGCCATTGCAGTAAATCCTGATGATCGCTTGGTTGTACTGGCGAAAGAACAAGGCTGGGATATTCAAGATTGGTCAATATGAGAGATGCAGAGCATTTTTAAAATGAGATTGAAAAGACAGTACTTTTAAGTGCTGTCTTTTTTATTTATGTGTATAAAATCCTTACATTTTTGTCCTTCATTTTTAACATGAAGCTGTTATGTTATGCATAAGAATTAAAAAAGATGGAGAAAATAATGAGCGCTGTACGCCCAAGAATGACTCATTTATTTGAACAATTAGGCTTAGAGGCCACTGAGGACGCGATTGAACTTTTTATTGCGACTCATCAATTAAGTGCACATACCAAAATTACTGAAGCGGATTATTGGTCAGAGGCACAGCACCAGTTTTTAGCTGAAAAATTAAAGTCTGATGGTGAATGGGCGATTGTGGTGGATCAGCTCAATGAATCCTTACATGAAGAATCAACCAATCGTTAAGCTTGATGGTCAAGATAGATTAAATAGACGCGGGATTGAAAGAAATGAACTTTTCTCTCCCGCTAGGCTTTAGCCCTTGATTTTCATCATTTCAATTAATTCTAAAACAGCCTTAGATTGACTGCGTCCAGGGTGCCAAACCATACCCAATTGACGATTCATTTCAAAATTAATATCCAGTTGTTGTAAATCTTGATTGATTAACGTCTTTGGTAAGACTGACCAACCCAGACCAATCGACGCTAACATGCGAATCGATTCGAGCGGGTTGTTACTCATACTGACTTTCGGTTTTAAACCACGCTTTTCAAATTCAGCCAACGTGATTTGACTGGTATAGGTCTGTGCAGCAGGTAATAAACTTGGATATTGGATCAAATCTTCCAGTTGTAAATTCTTTTGATTGGCTAAGGGATGAAATGATGCGGCGACAAAAACCAAAGGATCATCCCAAATCGTCACATAGCTCAGACGAGCATCACCTTGAGGCGGTAAGGTCAAAAATGCCAGCTCTAAGTCACCCGCAAGTACTTTTTCATGGGCTTGTTCAGAATCAACAAAATGCACATCTAAAGTGACCTCTGGAAAGGTTTGAACATAATTGCGCAGGTGATTGGGTAAATGATGTAAACCAATATGATGGCTCGTGCCTATTTTAAGCTTACCTTGGACTTGCCCTTGTTCATGACTAAGGGTGTGATGAATATCCCCCAGTTCATTGAGCCAGTTTTTTACTTTGGGCAGCAAGGAGTGAGCGGCATGGGTGGCTTGAACACCGCGACCCGCAGACTCAAATAGCTTTACACCAAAATATTCTTCTAAACTATGAATTCGTTTAGTGACTGCTGGTTGGGTAATAAACAACAGATCGGCAGCCATAGAAATAGAGCCTGTTTCCATAACTTTAACAAAAGCTTCAAAAGCAGCAAGATTCATACGATTAGTCTGGTTATGAAATATCAAAATAAGTATAAAATATTTTTATACTAAAAGTGAATGCCAGAATAAAAATCAAAGCTAAAAAATGTATGAAGATGTGAATATGAGTGATAAAACTAAACAGCACGCTATATAAGTGAAGTGATTGATTGAAAGGAGCAAGCTTGAACCCACAATATTTTCAATATCTTAGACCGTCATGTGCTGATTTTTTTGTAAGGTTGAAGTATTTTTTTCCCAAACTTTTTCATGAAAGAAAAATGCAATCGCCTGAATGGTAGGTTCAAGTAAACTCAAGGTTAATGCCATCCAAATACTGCCCGTGACAAAATAGCCAACCAACAGTGCAATAGCGATGTGCATGATGTAATAACTACAGGTCTTTTTTAAAGTTTTCTGGTTATAAGTAACAAATTTTTGAATATGTGCCATAGGGGGATTTCTCAAGCTTTGTCTTCGGGATATGATTAAAGCATAATCAATCTTATTTGATTTGTAAAAACGAACATTTTGTATATTTAAATCGGTTTTTTGAATTTAAAACCAGTCCATCTAAAAACTAGTAATCTAAAAATCAAGCAATCTAAAAAAGTATCAGCGATTGATATGTTATTAAAGGATCTAAATTATGCAGATTAAACATATAAAATATCTCCTTGATGTGTTCGAGGAAGCCGTGGAAAAACGTACTGCAGTTTATGAACTTGCAGATGATGAAAATGATGAAAATCGCGCCGCGGCTGAATGTAGCGCAGCGAAAGCTGAATTAATTAAGGCGATTGAGGAACTGCTCGAGAGTAAAGTAGACCCATCGATATAATACGCCGTTTTTAACCAGCGACATGCTTGCAAAGAGACAGCTAAAAAATATCTCTTCAGCCTTTTGAATACAAATCAGAAGGTTGAGATATTGCTGTGCTTTATCTAAGATGCATGGTTTTGATCTGTTAAAAATTAATTCCAAAAAGTTTTCAAACTAATAAAAATGATAAATTAGATTTATGTAAATACGTGGTTATAATCGAAGTTAATAAAAGCATTACCCAGTTCTATGGAGCACGTCGACATGGCAGGCAATACCCAAAAAGCAAAGACTTTGTATGACAAATTGTGGGATGACCATTTAGTAAAACAACGAGATGATGGTTCAGCCTTACTTTACATCGACCGTCATTTATTACATGAAGTCACTTCACCGCAAGCTTTTGAGGGTTTACAGCTTGCAGGTCGTAAACCTTGGCGTTTAAGTGCCAATGTTGCAACTCCTGACCATAACGTACCCACTTCAAAAGCTGAACGTGATCAAGGGATTGCAGGAATTGAAGATGAAACTTCACGTATCCAAGTGCAAACTTTAGATGACAATTGTGATGCCTTTAATATTGTTGAATTTAAGATCAATGATATTCGTCAAGGTATTGCGCATGTGGTTGGCCCTGAACAAGGCTTAACTTTGCCGGGCATGACAGTGGTCTGTGGTGACTCGCACACTGCAACACATGGTGCATTTGGTTGTTTGGCACATGGTATTGGTACATCTGAAGTTGAACATGTTTTGGCAACACAGTGCTTAGTGCAAAAGAAAATGAAAAACATGTTGGTTCGTGTTGACGGCACATTAGGTCAAGGCGTGACTTCAAAAGACGTGGTTTTAGCGATCATTGGTAAAATCGGGACTGCGGGTGGTACTGGTCACGCGATTGAATTCGGTGGTCAAGTGTTCCGTGATATGTCGATTGAAGGTCGTATGACCGTATGTAACATGGCCATTGAAGCGGGTGCTCGTGTCGGTATGGTCGCTGTGGATGACAAAACCATTGCTTATGTGCAAGGTCGTAACTACGCACCAAAAGGCCAACAATGGGATGCCGCGGTTGAATATTGGAATACCTTACATTCTGATGAAGACGCGCATTTCGATACCGTTGTCGTGTTGCAAGGTGAAGAAATTGAGCCGCAAGTGTCTTGGGGAACATCACCTGAAATGGTCATTCCTGTTTCACAAGCCGTTCCAACTTTAGAACAAGCCAAAGATGACGTACAACGTAATGATTGGACACGTGCTTATCAATATATGGGTTTAAATGCCGGTCAAGCATTGGCTGACATTCAATTAGACCGTGTATTTATTGGTTCATGTACCAACTCGCGTATTGAAGATATTCGCGCTGCCGCTGAAGTGATTCAAGGGCGTAAAGTTGCCAGTTCAATTAAACAGGCAATGGTGGTTCCGGGGTCAGGTTTAGTCAAGCAACAAGCAGAAGCAGAAGGTTTGGATAAAATTTTTGTTGAAGCCGGCTTTGAATGGCGCGAGCCGGGCTGTTCAATGTGTTTGGCCATGAATGCAGACAAATTACAACCGGGTGAACACTGTGCATCGACCTCGAACCGTAACTTTGAAGGTCGTCAGGGCAATGGTGGGCGTACGCACTTGGTGAGTCCAGCGATGGCAGCCGCAGCAGCGATTGCAGGTCATTTCGTTGATGTTCGTTCATTCTAATTGGGACTAGGAGCAAATTATGAAAGCTTATACCGTTGAACAAGGTATTGTTGCACCTTTAGACCGTGCCAATGTCGATACCGATTTAATTATTCCAAAACAGTTTTTGAAGTCCATCAAACGTACGGGTTTTGGGGATAACTTATTTGATGAATTACGCTATTTAGATGAAGGTTATCCGGGGCAAGATAATTCAATTCGTCCAAAAAATCCTGAATTTATCTTGAACCAACCACGTTATCAAGGTGCATCCGTTTTGATTACACGCGCCAACTTTGGCTGTGGTTCAAGTCGTGAACATGCACCTTGGGCTTTAGAAGAGTACGGCTTTCGTACCGTGATTGCACCTAGCTATGCCGATATTTTCTTTAATAACAGCTTTAAAAATGGCATGTTACCCGTCATTTTAGCAGAAGACATTGTTGAGCAATTGTTTAAAGAATGTGCCGCAAGTGAGGGTTATCAATTAACGATTGATCTTGAAGCACAGGAAGTTCGTACACCTCAAGGTGAAGTTTTTAAATTTGAAGTGGATCCGTTTCGTAAGCATTGTTTATTGAATGGCTTGGATGATATTGGTTTAACGTTACAAGCAGCGGATGATATCCGCGCATTTGAAGAAAAAACCAAGCAATCACGCCCTTGGGTCTTTGCAGAAATTCGTGGTTAATTGTTTGAAATTTCGGACATAGTAGTATCGGAGCTTAACTCTTGTTAATATCGAATCGATAAAAATATCTCGTTGGTTTTAATTGGTGAGGTTGGGCTCGAATAATGACAAAAGTTTATGGTCAGCTTGTTGTGCTGGGTCTTGTACTTGCATCTTTAAGTGCATGCCAAAGCTTGGATAAAAAACGTATTAATAATGTGAAAGAGACAGAGTCAACAAAGTTAAATGCGTTGATCTTTTGTACTGGAACAGAACAATGTGAGTTTGAGCGTTTCGATCAAATGCCGATTGTGGATGCTCAAAGTCACCGTGTGAGTCGTGAAGCGATTGATCAGGGAATTGTTCGTTTACAACCCAAATTGTTGGCAGAACCGAATTCTTTGTTTTTGTCCGTGCCAGCAGGGCAGCATGAGGTGGTGATTCGTTTCTATCCGATATCGAAAGATCGTGCTGAAACGCTACATGTATTTCACAAATTTAATGCTCAAAAACACTATACCTTTAAGATGTATCGGGATCGAACGAGGCATCAAGGAAGTTTGTTGAATGTTTCTGCACCCGATCCACTTTGTGTAGCACTGCAACAAGACCAAAAAACCATTCGACGTTTCTGCAAACCCTATAATGTCTTAAATGGCTTAGGTGAGTTTGTGGAACAAAAAATTTAATATCGCATCAGTCCTATGACTGACTTTAAAAATGGAAAATCTCATGTCAAAACATATTTTGATTTTAGCTGGTGATGGCATCGGTCCTGAAATTGTGAACGCCGCAGAGCAAGTACTCACACGCGTAAATGAAAAATTCAATTTAGGTTTGACTTGGGAACAAGGTTTATTGGGTGGCGCAGCGATTGATGCTCATGGTTCGCCATATCCTGAACAAACCGCTGCACAAGCAAAAAAGGCAGATGCTATTTTACTTGGTGCTGTCGGTGGGCCGAAATGGGACAGCATTGAGCGCTCAATTCGTCCAGAACGTGGTTTGTTAAAAATTCGTAGTGAACTCAACCTTTTTGCTAACTTACGTCCAGCGATTCTTTACCCACAATTGGCAGATGCTTCGAGCTTGAAACCAGAAATCGTTTCTGGCTTAGACATTTTAATCGTGCGTGAATTGACAGGCGGGATCTACTTTGGTCAACCACGGGGTATCCGTGAGCTAGAAAATGGTGAGAAACAAGGTTATAACACTGACGTTTATTCTGAATCTGAAATCAAACGTATTGCCAAAGTAGCGTTTGAATTGGCGGGTCTTCGTGGCGGTAAAGTGTGTTCGGTGGATAAAGCTAACGTTTTAGAAGTGACTGAACTTTGGAAACAAACAGTCACTGCAATGAAAGAAGCAGAATATCCAAAGATTAACTTGTCACATATGTATGTGGATAATGCCGCAATGCAATTGGTGCGTGCGCCGAAACAATTTGATGTGATTGTGACCTCTAACTTGTTCGGTGACATTTTGTCTGATGAAGCGGCGATGTTGACCGGTTCAATTGGCATGTTGCCATCTGCATCTTTGGATGAAAATGGTAAAGGCATGTATGAACCTTGCCATGGTTCTGCGCCAGACATCGCAGGTCAAAACATTGCCAATCCATTGGCCACGATTCTTTCTGTTGCAATGATGCTACGTTACACATTCCGTGAAGAAGCCGCTGCACAAGCGATTGAAGATGCTGTAGGCAATGTACTGGATCAAGGTTTACGTACAGCAGATATTATGTCTGAAGGTATGGGCAAAGTCGGTACTGCTGAAATGGGTCAAGCGGTGGTTGCTGCATTGCACTAAGTTCGCTTAACGATAGAGTTGAAATGAAAACGCAGCCAAAGAGCTGCGTTTTTTTATGTTGAGTTTGCCAAAAGTTTTTTAACAAGTGCGTCCTGACATCTGTACCGCTTTGGCAATATTGTGTTCCAACAGAAAGCTGATACGGCAGTTCAAATTGACATCGTAGTTTTGTGCAGCCGTACTTGGGATAGGAACGCTTGTTCCTGCACCAATGCCCATGGCAGGATTTTGCGCCATAGGGACAGGAATGCTGATGGATCGAGCTGCAATATAGGTTAAGCTATTTGCCCTTAATATAGGTGGACTGACGTGCTGGTAACCTATGCTGTTTAAATCAAGCTGGGTACGAATTTGATCACTAGATTGACCAATAAATTGCTGCAAATAGGCTTCCCGCTGCATGGCATTCATTGTTGGGGAAGATACACAGCCATATAGCATGCAATAGGCAGCAAACAGTCCAATAGAAAGCATAAACTTCATAAGCTGTTCTCACACCAAATAAAACCAGTGTAGGCAGATCTGCTGAATCATATTGTTGTGATTCGATATACGGTCTTTACTGCAAGAAAATAGGCTGAACATGATGCCAAATGGCGGTTTTACATGGTCATGAGTGCATTATCTATACACATCAAAAGGATCTAGTTGATAAAGAAACAGGATCTCGAAATCAGATCAAGAAATCAGATTAATGCTAGGGAAATTTCTATAGACGTTTTTGATTGATGCGCCGTTTTCAACAACATGATAATTTTTAATATCCTATCCAAGGCATTTCGCATAGACTATTTATCAACATTAATTTTTATAAAATACAAAAAAGGGGAAAGGAATAAAGATGAACAAAATTATTTTGCTGCTAAGCGGTATCTTGTTGTCTGGTGTTGCATTTGCAGATAACTGTGAAAATGCACGCAATACCTATGATGATGTCTATTGCACCAACAAACTGTATGCCAGTGCCGATGCAGAATTAAATAAAAATTATCAGGCTTTACGTGGCAAATTATCAAGCAATCAAAAAAATATTCTGAAAAAGTCGCAGCTGGCGTGGATTCGTGAACGCGATGCGCAATGTACCACGGATACTGGAATTGACGTGCAATGCCGTTTAAGCACCACGCAAGAGCGTAATAACTGGCTTAGAGAGCGTTTGCGTGAATGCAAAACCATTGGCTGTAAAACCAATGCCTTGTATTGATTTTCGGGTTTAATACCATAAAAAAAGCCACTTTAAAGTGGCTTTTGCTTGCGCTAAAACTTAGCGTGCACGATAAGTAATACGACCCTTGGTCAAATCATAAGGAGTCATTTCTACTTTAACACTGTCGCCAGTCAAAATACGGATATAGTGTTTACGCATTTTACCAGAGATGTGAGCAATGACTTCGTGACCGTTTTCTAAACGTACACGGAACATAGTATTAGGGAGCGTTTCGGTGACAACGCCTTCGAACTCGATGAGTTCCTCTTTATTGGCCATAGCCTACCTGATGATCAAATTGGGAAGGCGCAAATTATAGTCAATTTTTTTGTATAAAACAAGGCGGAATGGGGTGTTGCCCGATCATCTGTCAGTTAAATAAGCGAACCATACATTTAAATATTTTCTACAAAAAACAGCATTGTTCTGTTGTCAGTTCGGTCAATCACAGTTAATCTAAAATTAATCTTTTTAAGTATAAATGAAGAACATACAAGGAAGGTCTTGGCGTGGGTCAGCTAACTGATGCATCGGTTGTTTTACGATTGGGTTACCAAGCGATTCGTCGTTCGGGTTTGCCAACCGAAGAAATTTTAACAAAAGCTGGTGTCGCCTTAAATCAGGTCGAAACCAATGATCGTACTCCGCTCAGTGCTCAATATGCTTTTTGGGTGGCCGCAGAGGAGGTAAGTCGTGATCCCGATATTGGTTTGCACTTAGGTGAACACTTGCCTTTATATCGTGGACAGGTGATTGAACATCTCTTTATCTCAAGTGAAAACTTTGGTGAGGGACTAAAGCGTGCATTGGCCTATCAACGCCTGATCAGTGACGCATTTCATGCCAAACTGGTGCTTGAAGATGGTCGTTGCTACCTCACCAATGGTGAACAAGGGGCTTGGGTAGACCATTTGGTCAATCGTCATTTTTCTGAATGTGCCATGTCAGGAATTTTACGCTTCTTTAAATTTATTACCGAAGGCCGCTTTAACCCAATTTACATCGATTTTAATTTTAGTCAGGGGGCTTTTGATGACGAATATTTTCGGGTCTATGAGTGTCCTGTTAGTTTAGGGCAAAAAGAAACGCGTTTGTATTTTGACCCAGCCATTTTAGAGTACCAGTTGTGGCAGGCAGAACCTGAGTTATTACAACTACATGAGCAATTGGCACTTGAAAAGCTACAAGAACTTGCACGCTATGATTTGGTTGGCGAAGTCCGCCGTGCCATTGGTTCGACCTTAGAAAGTGGTGAAACGACTTTAGAAACGGTCGCAACCCATTTAAACATTACCCCACGCCGTTTACGCACGCAGCTGAGTGAAGCGAATACCAGTTTTCAGCAAATTCTTTCGGATTATCGTTGTCGTTTGGCAAAAAAGCTGTTGGCGAATACCGCTGAAAGTGTGGAAAGAATTGTGTATTTAACTGGTTTTTCAGAACCGAGTACTTTCTATCGTGCCTTTAAGCGTTGGACCAATGAAACGCCTGTGGAATATCGCAAACGTAAGCAGCGTTAATTTTTTGGATTAAAAAATCCCCCTAAGTCCCCTTTTAATAAAGGGGGATTTTTCTAAACACTTTTTAAAGCCAAGAATTCCTCTCCTTTGAAAAAGGTGAGAAGCACAGCTTCGCAAGAGGGGAGGTCTAATAACTTGAATTATTATTCAGGCATATTTAACCAATGTGGGCCTAAAGGCGCTTTAGGTAAATCAAATTGTTCTGGGTAGTGTGCTTGAATAAAATATAAGCCATCAGGTGGGGCCGTAATGCCTGCTGCTTTACGGTTCTCAGCAGCAAAAATTGTGTCAATATGGTCAATTTCATACATGCCTTGTCCAACTTCGAGCAAGCATCCTACGATGTTTCGCACCATATGATGTAAAAAACCATCGGCTTGAATATCGAGCACTAAATAGCAACCATGACGAATTAAACGGCAATGGCTTACATGACGTACAGGTTGCTTAGATTGACAAGAGCTGGCACGAAAGCTTTCAAAATTATGCGTCCCTTCAAATTTTTTCGCAGCTTCAATCATTTTATCCACATCAAGTGGGTAATAGGCATGGGTGACTTGTTGATAAAGCAGTGCAGGTCGGCTAGCTGAATTGTAGATGACATAACGGTAACGTCGTGATTGTGCTTTAAAGCGAGCATGAAAGTCCGGTTCCATCGCTTTAATCCATTGGATGGCAATGTCTTTGGGTAAAGTGCTATTCGCCCCCATGAGCCAGCCCCGTATTGGACGAATCGCCGAAGTATCAAAATGTGCCACCATATTGGTGGCATGTACACCGGCATCGGTTCTTCCCGCACCATGAACAATAATCGGTTCATTGGCAATTTTACTCAGCACCGTTTCAATGGTTTCTTGCACACTGCGGACACCCGCTTGCTGGGTTTGCCAACCTCGATACTCAACCCCAGAAAACTCAATACCGACCGCAAAACGCTGCATACTTACCTCTATTTACATTGAATCATGCCAGTGGGCATGCCACTGGTCTACGCTGTCATATTGTAAATACATTTTCAGTGCTTTTGCATAAAGATCTGCATGACCTAAGCAATCACTGATGATGATATTGGCATGTTGTATCCACTCACTGATGGCATAGCGTTGGTCAATCGTGCCAAAAGGGACTTGAGTGGTCAGAATGATGGCGCAGCCCTGCGTTTGAATGGCCTGAAGTGTAGAGATGAACTCTGCATTGACAGCTAAATTGCCTGTACCAAAGCCTTGTAAGATCAGCGCATGAGGAGTTTGTTGTTGTAAATTTTTTAAGTTCGCAATGTGTTGCTCAATTGCTAGAGGTTGCAGCATGAAACTCAGGCAGTTAAATGTTGCTGCTCTCGCAATATCATGTTCATGCACGATATAGCTGTGCTGAATCGTTGCCAAATTTACTTGGGCATTTTGACCTGCAAAAGCATTTAATTCCGTTGTATGTTGTTTTAACGCCGTTTGCGCATGAAGCAGTTGGTGATGAAAGGCCAAATAGACACCCACTGGGGTGGTCACTACCGCATCCAGAGCAAAATTAAGGTTATCCATGGCATCGGTAAATTCGCGGGTCTGTGTAGCCGAGACATTTAATAATGGATATTGGCTTCCAGTCAGTACCACATGGGCCGATTGACCGATAAAGCGTGCCAGTGTTGCACTGGCATAGCTTAAAGTATCAGTGCCGTGAATCACGACAAAATGTTGATAATGTTTAAGTTGTAGGCTTTGGATCAGCTGAATGAGCTTAAGCCAGTCCGTTGCAGTGCAAGCGCTACTGTCTTTGATGCTGGGTGCAACAAAACATTCAATTTCAAGATTTAAAGGAAGAATGCGTTGTAACTGGGGGATAAAATCTTTAGCAGGCATTGGGCTAAGTGGCTCGCCAATACAGCCAAAGGTTCCACCCATATAAATTAAGGCTATTTTTTTCATAATAAAAAAGCAGTCAATGATGACTGCTTTATAGTAGAGCGAAATAACTTAAGATGCTATCTGATTGCGTAACTGATCGGCTTGTTGGCGTTGTTCAGGGGTATATTCAGCTTCATGTTCTATTAATAATTCATGTGCCGATTCAAAGGCGCCTAATTGAATATATTGTGCTGCAAGCTCTAAATTCAGGCTGATTTCATTCACATCAATCAGTTCAGGGAAGGAGAGCACGAGCGGATCATTTTGGTCTGCTTGAGATGCAGATGAACTGATATTGCTAATATCAAAACTTACACCTGAAGCTTTCACTGGCGCTGTTTCTACCGAAAGTGGTTCATTTGGCGTTACAGGTTCGAGATTAAAATCTAAACTCGGTTTAGTTTCTTCGGCGACCGTTTTTGCTTCAACAGCTGCAATAGTTTCTGTATGAGAGAAATCAAAATCAAATTCAGGTTTTTCTTCAACTGCTGCTTCAACTGCAATAGTCAGTTCAGCAGGTTGAGCAGACTGTTCTGCTACTGGTGTATCTAGGCTAAAGGAGAAATCTAAAGGTTGGATTTCTTCTACTACAGCTATCGGTTCTGGCTGTGGTGCAATGCTAGGTGTAGGGTCTAAAGATAAAGAGCTAAAGTCTAAAGGTTTAATTTCTTCAACTGTTGAGATTGGCGCTTCGGTTTTGGCAGTTTCGATAGGCGCTTGATCAAGAGAAAAGGTATTGAAATCTAAAGGTTTAATTTCTTCAACGTGATCGGTTTGGGCTGGACGTGTTTCTTGGTGTAGCTGATCAAAAGATGCAGCATTTGCCGTTACCGATGGCGCAGCAGAATTATTGCTCATGAGCGCATCGAAATCGGCAGTATTTTTTTGTTCAACTGCTGGTTGCGCTGACGATTCCATTTTGAAATCAATCGTATCTCTAGAGCTTGCCACTTTGTGGTCATGGGCCGCTTTTTTAGCCAGTGCTTGCTCTAAAAAATCGTCTAGTTCTAATGAACGTAAATGATTAATCAGTTGGTTAATGGCAAATTCATCTTTTTGTAAGATGTGAATATCGAGTAATAATAAATACAGCTCATGCTGTGAGTTGTCTTTATTTAATGCTTGATTAATCTGTGCTTCAGCAGCAAAAAAATTGTGTGCACTGATTAATGTGCCAATTTTATTGCGTACATCATCCGCTAAAGCAGTGGTCTTTTTCTTTTCCACCACAGGATCTGACACAATTTGAGTTTTTTGAGGTGTCTTTTTAGTTGCGCTTACTTTTTTCGCTTTCGCTGTTGAAGTTTGTTCCGCTTGTTTACCGGTTTCACGCTTTTTTAGGACAACTGCGATCACTAATAACAATATAAACGGAATCACATAAATCAGCATGTTTTTACCCCTTACAGGATTGAGTTGTTATCAATGAAACTCATCCAAAAAAATCAAATTGTATAACACTTTAGTGTGTTGGCTTTTTCTCTACTTGTTGTGCTTTCAATTGTTGTTGCAATTGGGCAAGACGAGTATTCAATAATTGAATTCTGTGATCCTTGTGACGCAATGCCAGTTCTAACTGTGTTACGTTTCTCTGTAATTTAACGGTTTTTTTACGAGATGTCATAACTTTTAATGATAACTCGTTTGAAGTTTGATTTCTTTCTGTGTTCTTCTTAGCAGAACCGCTGGCTGAATCTTGTTCTTTCTCTGCGACTAAGCTCATCTCCGCTTGATTTAAGCGATATTTGGCTTTACCCGATTGTTTAGAAGATGGATTTGTCACATTGGCGACACTGACTTTTTGCTCTTCTTTTTGAGGATTCCCAGTGTTGAGATTTAACGCAACGCCACGACGTAAACGATTGATATCACCTTGAATAAAGGCGTGTTCATTATTGCTTTTGATTTGTTTCATCACCTCGCCAATCGGACGATTTTGCTCAGTGGCTACACGTGAAGCGATGGCCCATAGAGATTCATTGGATTGCACCACATGCTTTGTGGTTGGTGCTGCCATTGCTGTGGCATTTTGATGTGGCGCAGGTTTTTGTGCAGCAGGGGATGCTTCTGCTTTTACTTTGGTTGCCGCTTGTTGCGCAGGGATATTTACTTTTTTAGGCTCAGCGACTTTTTGCGTCGGGGATTGCGCATATTGTTTGGCTAATGGGTCTGCGGAGAGCATTGTGTTGGATGCTTTTGGCTGATTTTTTACCGTATTTTGCTGTGCTGTTACGGTATTGGGTTTAACCGCTACGACATCCTTTGATGTTACGGCTTGAGTTGCCAGCATGGTCATGGATGAGACAGGCAATGGTGCAGAGCTGGTCACATTAAGGTTAGGTGGAGCAGTCTTGCGCACCATTAATGGTGCTTCGAATGATTGGTGTGCGATGGCTGCTACTTTTTTAATTTGATATTGCGTGCTTTCAGGGAGTTGCAAAGCAATCTCTTTTTCACTCACGATGCTGATTGGTGTTAACGGTTTTTCATTGCCTTGAGTACGTGCTTGAGTATTGGTCGTGCTGCGTTGCAGCGGCATTTTTATATGCTGCAATCGTGTCGCATTGCCTTCTTTAATTTTAATAATAATATTCAGTTCAGCTTCGGTGAGCGGACGTGAAGAGGTAATGGTAATCACGCCGTTACCCGAGCCATCACGACGGGTAAAGAAATTAAGATGTCCGGGAGGTTGATGTGTTACACCTAAAGAAAGAAGTTCATCGACTGTCGCTAAGCTGGCTTGTATTGGTGCATTAGGATCAGCTTGGCGAAAATTCATTTCGGCATAGAGTAATTCACCTGGTGCAGATTGAATCTGAATAGGATCAATCGTAATCGCATGAATATTCTGCGAAGCAATAATGGCTAAAATGGCGATCTTTAATTTTTTGTATGCAGTCATTTTAATCTTTAGCTCGGTTTTGTATCGCACTGCGAATGTTGTAGATTAACGAGATGTTGAAGAGTTGTAAAATATTAACATAAAGAATACATAAAAAAAGCCGATCACAATAGATCGGCTTTTGATTTTTAAATCTTTAGCAATTACGCATTTTGATATTCAATTAAGATGCGCAGCATACGGCGTAAAGGTTCCGCAGCCCCCCAAAGCAATTGATCACCAACAGTGAACGCGCCAAGGTATTCTTTACCCATATTGAGTTTACGTAAACGACCGACTGGAACCGTTAAAGTGCCAGTGACTGCAACAGGTGTAAGGTCAGTCATAGACGCTTCACGGGTATTTGGAACCACTTTTGCCCATGGATTGGATTGACGAATCATATCTTCAATTTCATCCAGCGGTACATCTTTCTTTAACTTCAATGTTAAAGCTTGAGAGTGACAACGCATGGCACCAATACGAACACAATGGCCATCAATCGGCACGATGATTTGTTGATTACCTAAAATCTTGTTGGTTTCAACTTGTGCTTTCCATTCTTCTTTCGACTGACCGTTGTCTAACTGTTTGTCGATATAAGGAATGAGTGAACCTGCTAATGGCACGCCAAAGTTTGTAGATGGGAAGCCTTCACCACGTTGCAAGTCAGCAATTTTAGAATCAATATCTAAGATTGGTGAACGTGGATCATCTAACAAATCTTTGGTGTTGTTATATAAATAACCCATACCTGAAATCAATTCACGCATGTTTTGCGCACCCGCACCCGATGCTGCTTGATAAGTCATAGCCGTCATCCACTCAACCAAATTGTTTTGGTAAAGCGCGCCCATGCTCATCAGCATCAATGAAACGGTACAGTTACCGCCGACGAAGGTTTTGGTGCCTTTGACTAAGCCGTCTTTGATCACGTGCATGTTGACAGGATCAAGCACAATGATGGCTTCATCTTCCATACGCAAGGTAGATGCAGCATCAATCCAGTAACCGTTCCAGTTTTCCGCTTTTAATTTCGGGAAAACTTCAGAGGTATAATCACCACCTTGACAGGTAATAATGACATCCATTTGCTTCAGACTATTAATGTCTGATGCATCCATAAGTGCTGGGGCAGTCTTACCACCAAAAGCAGGGGCTTCACCACCTGCATTACTGGTAGAAAAATAGAATGGCTCAAAATGAGCAAAATCATTCTCTTCAACCATACGTTGCATAAGGACGGAACCAACCATCCCGCGCCAACCGACCAGACCTACTTTCATGTCACTTCGCCTCGGTGCGTTAAAATAAAAAGGAGATTCGAGTGTATCAAAAGAGCGCACAACTGCAAGCGCTACACAATGAAAACAGCAATATTGTTGTGTAATATATCTTGTTTATGTTACATGCAAAACTGATATAAATTTATGAATCATGAAAGAATTAAGAATATAAGAGAAGCACATCATGATCTGGGTCGAAGCGTTAGCTGTTGTGGTGATTTGGTTGAGTTTTTGGTCACTGATTCCACGTGATGAATGGTGGTTTCGTGGTGCAGATTTTCCACGCTTACAAATTTTAGTTTTTGGGTTGATTGCTTTTGTGCTGCTGTTGGTCTGGGATCAGCCGTGGGATATCTGGCGTGAACTTATTTTTATTGCCCTGATTGCAGCACTGGCGTATCAACTTAAAATGGTGCTGCCTTATACCTTTATTTGGAAAAAGCAGGTCAAACAGGTTCGTCAAAATCAGTTGAATTCAAAGCAGCAAATCTCGGTGATTGTGTCCAATGTACTGACGCCAAATCAGCAATATCACTTGCTGATTGCACAGATTCAGCAACACCAACCCGATTTAGTCCTGACTTTAGAGTCGGATCAAATCTGGCAAAATGAACTGGCAGTGATTGAAAAAGATTATCCCTATCGTGTCCCTGTGCCCTTGGATAATTTGTATGGCATGCATTTATATAGCCGCCTTGAATTAAAAGATTCTGAAATTAAGTTCATTTTAAGTGATGAAATCCCCTCGATTCATACCACGGTGATTTTGCGTTCAGGCCAACCTGTGCAGCTTTATTGTTTGCATCCGAAACCGCCCAGTCCAACTGAAGCCAAAGATTCAACCTTACGTGATGCAGAATTGCTGATTGTCGGGGATCAAGTTAAAGATTTGGATCAAAGCTGTATTGTGATGGGCGATTTGAATGATGTGGCATGGTCACGAACAACACGGCTTTTTCAACGCATTAGTGGTTTACTCGATCCGCGTGTGGGGCGACATTATGTCAATACCTTTCATGCCGATTACCCGCTGCTCAGATGGTCTTTAGACCACGTGTTTCATAGTACTGATTTTGCTTTGGTCGAAATGAAACGCTTGCCTCATATCGGGTCGGATCATTTTCCAGTACATGTGGTTTTGCAAACGGGGCGTATTTTCGATCAGCTTCAAGAAGAGCTTGAACAAACTGATGCAGATGAACAAGAGGCGCAACAAGCCATTCAAGAAGGAATTGAACAAGCAGAAAAAGAAGAAAAAATGGTCACCGATGAAATTGCACAGGATTATAAAAATGAGACTAAAGTGCCTTAAAGGGATGATCGGGGGATTAGGGGAAAAGTGTACGAAATGGCTTACATTGATTTAGGTCTATGGCGAATAGTCCTGCTTTTAAATTTTACTTAGTATGCACACATCAGCCAAGGAGTTGGGAACGGAACATCCCATTATGGAAGACGATGCTGGTGGATAGTCATCATGGACATGATGCAGCAATGGATGGCCACAAGATAATAAAAACAAAATTTGAAAGCACAACCTTATAAACCCGAGTTTTGCAGGATGCAGAACTCGGGTTGTGTTTTTATAGCAGATGCTAAAAATAAAATTTCAGCGATGCCATAAAATTGAATTAATCACATGAGGCAGTGCTGATTTTAAAGAATCGAATATGGAACATTTTTTGATTGATGCAAGTCATGGAATCAACTTAATCTAAATTTAAAACATGTTTATATAAATTAATGGTTCGATCACACATCTCTTTTAAACTAAACATCGTGACAGGTTCAACGGCTTGAGGTTCATCGATATGCTGCTGAACGGCATGCAATAATGCAGCTTGATCACCTACGTCGATTAAACCTTGCGGATAAAGATGAGATAAAATTTCTGCTACACCACCACGATTCCAACCAATCACAGGTGTTCCCACCGATAAAGCTTCTAAAGCAGTACGTCCAAAAGTTTCAGCTTGATTGGATAAAGACAGCACCACATCGCTAAATGCCAGCCATTCACGTATATCTGAACGATGCCCAACAAAAGTAATCTTCTCTCGTAAGCCCTTAGATTGAATGTTGCTTTCCAGTTCTTCTAAATAGGCCTGTTTTTTAGCATCAGCGCCACCGACTACGACCGCATGCAAGTTTGGATATTGGTTTTGCAATTGTTGCATAAGTTCAATTAACGTTTCATGTCCTTTTAAACGGGTAATACGTCCAGGCAGACAAACTAGAAATTTATTTTCCAGTTGCGGGAAATCTTTAAAGGTTTGATTGATCCAGAGTGCAGAAGGTTGGTAACCGTGAGGAAATTCTTGCGGTGAAATACCGCGATAAATTCGGACAATATGTTCGGGCGGGCAGTTTTGATAATGTTCGGTAATATATTTCACCACACTGTCAGACACGGCAATGACTTTTTCTGCTTGCGTCATAATGGCACTATAACGATTGGTCGAATAAAAACCATGCACTGTAGAGATCAGATGCGGACGTTGATTGGCTGGAATACCTTTAAGGGCAAAATGCGTCAGCCAAGCCGGTACGCGTGAACGAACATGCACAATATCAGGTTGATGCTGCTGAATCAGTTTGCGCAATGGTCGGATTTGCCACAGGCTGGATAAAGATTTTTTATGAATGGCTAAACTCAGGTGCTGCGAGCCTTCCGCTTCAAGTTGAGCGACCAGACGTCCACCATTTGAAACAACAATTGATTCATGACCTGCTGCAATCAGTGCACGTGCAATTTCCAATGTGCCACGTTCAACGCCACCACTGTTTAATTCTGGAAGAAGTTGCATAATTTTCATTGGTATTCTCTTCAACTTTTTTTAAAGGTGGTGTTAGTAAATTTCGTCATAGCCTTCAGGGCGAGTTTTAAAACGGCGGTGGAACCACATATATTGAGTCGGTGCGATGCGCAGCTGATTTTCAATAATTTTATTTACCAGCGTGGCATCTTCAAGTTCATTGTCACTCGGGATGCTAGCGACCATAGGCTCAAGCAGTACATGGTAACGAGGGTCTTTAATGTCACCATCGCGATAGAAATACAAAGGCACGGCAACTGCTTTTGACATTTTAAGTAAACGACGATGTGCCGTGACTGTCGCGGCAGGTACGTCAAAAAAAGGCGCCATAATGCCTTGTTTTAAACCATAATCTTGGTCGGGACTATACCAAATGGCCTGACCATTTTTAAGATTTCGGATTAAGCCGCGCATATCATCATGGTCAATTTGATGGTCATAAATGGTGGCACGGCAGCGGTAAATGAGCATATCGAGGAGGGGGTTATTCTGCGGACGATACACAACACCCAGCTCAAAGTACTGTGCGCACAGATAGCCGCCTGCATCTAATAAGGTGGAATGTGTCCCCAGCAGTAACACGCCCTTGCCATCAGCTTGTGCCTGATGTAGATGCTCTAAACCTTCAATACTGACCCGATCTTTAAACCATTGTGGACAATACCACGCATTTAAGGTTTCAAAAATTCCCAGCATTTGATCGACAAAAACTTGTCGGGCATGCGCTTGGAGTTGTTCAGCTGTCCATTCGGGAAAACATACTTCTAAATTTCGAAGCGTGGTGTGACGACGTGATTTTAGTTTGTTAAATGCAATATGGCCTAAAAAAGTGGCTAAACGATGCTGAATTGCCCACGGTAAAATCGCCAAAATCATGAGGAAAATAATACCCATCCAGATGCCCCAATATTGTGGCAACAGAAATGACCATTGAAATGTACCCGGTTGATAGTTGGTTTTTTTACTCATTGTTTCGTGCGATGATCTGAATTAGACAGGAATGTAGTGTAGCACGAACATAATTCTGAAATAAAAAGGCATCTGTAGATATCTCTACAGATGCCCATTGAAACAGGATGAATTAATTGCCTTTCGACATGTTGTCTAATTCTTCCCAACGTTCTAATTTTTCAAGCAATAGCTCATCAATTTCAGCTAAGCGTGCAGAAATTTTTGCCGCAGCGTCAGCATCAGAGACAAACAATGAACCATCCGCAAGTTTTTCATTCAAGCTGGCTTGCTCTGTTTCTAAGGCTTCCATTTCAGCAGGCAATTGCTCTAAAGCCCGTTGATCTTTATAGCTAAGCTTTGCTTTCTTCGGCACAGCGGCTTCGGCTTTAGCCAGGGCTTTTTTCACATCACTTTTTTGATCAACCGCAGTTTGATCAGGGCGTTGTTCTAGATAGTCCTGATAACCACCGACGTACTCATCGATATGACCTTTCCCATCAAAGACCCAAGTCGAGGTCACGACATTGTCCATGAATGCACGGTCATGCGAGATGAGAAGTAATGTGCCTTTATAACCACCGAGCATTTCTTCTAATAGCTCTAAAGTCACCATGTCCAAGTCATTGGTTGGCTCATCCATGACGATTAAATTTGATGGCTTAAGCAGTAGTTTGGCTAACAGAATACGGTTACGTTCACCACCAGACAATGCTTTTACTGGGGTACGCGCGCGTTCAGGTGAGAACAAGAAATCTTGCAAGTAGCTGTAAATATGACGACGACCGCCATTTACATCGACAAAATCCGAACCTTCAGACACGTTGTCTTTAACCGATTTTTCAAGATCTAGTGCATTACGTAGTTGGTCAAAATAGGCCACTTCAAGTTGTGTACCTGTTTTCACTGTTCCACTATGTTCAAGTTCACCTAAAATGGCTTTGATCAGGGTTGTTTTGCCCACACCGTTGTCACCGACTAAACCAATACGGTCACCACGCAGCACTAATGCAGAGAAATCTTTGATAATTGGTTCTTGGTCGCCAAAAGCAACACTAAGATGTTCAATATCGAAGACCAACTTACCTGAACGATTGGCATCTTGCGTTGCCATGCTCACTTTGCCTTGTTGTGAACGACGTGCTTTCGATTCTTCACGTAAATCTTTCAGCGCACGAACACGACCTTCGTTACGGGTACGACGCGCTTTAATGCCTTGGCGAATCCACACTTCTTCTTCAGCTAAACGCTTATCAAATAACGCATTTTGCTTTTCTTCAGCTTCCATTTGTTGCGCTTTAAGATCAAGGTAACGTGTGTAGTTACCTTCATAGCTACGCAAAGTACCACGATCAAGCTCAACAATACGGGTGGCAATGCTGTCAACAAATGAACGGTCATGCGAAATAAACAGCAGTGTTAAGTTGTTTTGATCGAGGAGGAATTTTTCTAACCACTCAATACTTTCAACGTCCAAATGGTTGGTTGGTTCGTCGAGTAAAAGAACGTCAGGTTGCGTTAAAAGCGCACGTGCCAAAAGAACACGACGTTTACGACCACCCGATAAATCGGCTAGATCAGCATCTGGGTCAAGACCCATCTTGCTTAAGATAGAGTTAACTTTAGTTTCTAAAGCCCAACCATCCACTTGATCAAGTTTGTGCTGGAGTTCACCCATGCGGTCACAGGCATCCATATCACCCAAGACACATGCATCACTGGCTTCATGATAAGCTCTGAGGACTGTAGCGGCTTCACCTGCGCCATCTGCAACAATATCAGCAACTTTACCCGAGTCCATGGGTACATCTTGAGCCAGCATGGAAATGGTGATGCCATTTTGTATAGAAACTTCACCACGATCTGGTAGTAAACTTCCCTCAATGAGTTTAAGTAAAGTAGACTTACCTTCACCGTTACGGCCAATCAAACAAACTCGTTCACCGCGTTCCAAATTAAAGTTCGCGCCGTCGAGCAGGGAAGGTCCGCCAAACGCAAGTTGGACATCCCTTAATGTAATATAGGCCATACTGTTTCCTGAAATCCAAAGTGAGGACTTAAAATGACTAAACAAAAAAATCTTAATGATCAGGCGTCATTGTCCGCACCCTTAGAAGATTTGCAAGTGCGAATTACATTTTTAGATGATTTAGTTGAACAATTGAATGACCAAGTCACGCGTCAAAATGCCGAAATAGCTGATTTAAAGAAACAAATGCAGTTTTTGTATCAACGTATTGAATGTGCAGATTTATCTGATGGGATTGCTGCTTTTGATCCCATGAGTGATCGACCACCGCATTATTGAGTCAATCTTTATCGGTCTTTTTGCTGAATTGATTTGACCTTTTAAGCCAAGCTCGCTCTAATGCGTGCTCAAAGTTTGCTTACTTGTCTATTGAGATTATGTCCAACAAAGTCGTTCTTCTTGATCTTGAAAATAATATGCCAACGGCACAGCTGTTGCGCGACATTATTCAACACTATGCGGTAATTTACCTATTTAACTGCACCGGAAAATTTGAATATTCACTGGAAGATTTAACCGAGTTTTCAAGTTGGGTCAGCAGTGGCCAAGTGGTGATTTTAGAAACCGCAGAGGTCGATCAAAAAGAATTTGAATATGCTGTGGTGGTTGGACAGCTCATTGCCTTGCTCGAACCGGACACGTGTATTGAAGTCATTTCTGCCATGCCCAGCAGTGAAATGTTACTTGAAATGATGCAGTCTTCAGATATGAACTGTAGCCTGATTCACGTTCAGGCTGAGCAATCTTCTTTTAATTCAAAATATAAAATTCCAACTGTCGAGACAATTAAGCAAAAACCGAATCTACTGTTGGTGAAAAAATATTGTGATGTTTTGGGTGGAATGAAAGGAAAACCCAACTCGATTGAGAAACTTAAAAATTCGATCAGTAATATTTTGCAAGTGGCCAGTGAACAAGTCCAGCCTCTGATCGGTTTGTTGATTAACTTAAAAATTGTAAAACGCTATGATGAGCAAATTAGCTTTCGTAAAAAAGTGTTGAAACAATGGATGCAACTTGATTTAGATGCAGTGATGCCCTTAGAAGAAGTGCAAAATACGAGCGAAATTTTGGCTCAGCGGCAACGAGAGTCTGGGTCAGATGACGAGCTAGAACATTCAAATACGCTTCATCATGCACAAAAAGATTTGTTTAAAAATTTCTCGAAAATTGACCCTGTTCAGGTGGTCGTTGCGCGTAAATTACGTGAATTAAAATCAGACAAGCCGAAAGATATTTATGCTTTACGGGATTTGTTAGAACAAATTTTCCCAAAATCGGATGTTCGATTGTTGCTTAAAGAATTGATTGAGAAAGGATATATTTATTGGGATGGCAGTGAAGTACTGTATAGCCATGAAATGTTCCTCAATTAATTTCATCGCTGAAACTTGCGTTTTATATTCAGCTTATGCAACTCTAATAAAGGAATAACAAGGTTGTACTATGGAAAATACGGGTATTTGGGTAATTGGCTTCATTATTCTTTTTGTTTTAGGCTCTATTTTGGGTCTTCGCGTCAGTCCGCGAGAAAAAGCATTGGGAATGATGCGTGAGAAAGCGCGCAAGATGGGGTTGCATCCACGTTTAGTGGCGGCTCCCGATTGGACTAAAATTCCAATGGCCTCCTCAAGCCGTGCCAGTATGGTTGCCTATTACAGTGTTTTAATTCCGGATGCTCGTTTGCCCCTAATGCGTGCACGTGTTGAAGATCAACAGCTCAAAGTGGTGCAGGGGAATGATAAGTTTAACGCTTTACCCATTGCATTAAAGGGCATTTATGCTATTGATATGCAGGCAAACTGTGTAGGACTCTATTGGGATGAAGAATCTGACCTTCGAGCAACACAGTTAGATGACATTAAAACTTATTTACAGTCTTTGGCTGAATTTTAATTTATATACCTATTTAAACAGGAATGACGGTTGACTATGGCGAACGCTCCTCGGTCCACATCCAAAAGCACCACAGCAAAATCACCGAGTGCTGCGAAAAAACGTGCCTTAGTGATTGTGGAGTCGCCTGCAAAAGCGAAAACAATCAATAAATATCTTGGTCCAGATTACATTGTAAAATCATCAGTCGGGCATGTCCGTGACCTACCTACGGGTGGTTCTAAAAGTACAGAAAAAAAACCTGTATCACGCGTTAAACTGACCGATGAACAGAAAGCTGAAAAATCACAAATGGCCTTGGTCAATCGTATGGGTGTAGACCCTGAACACGATTGGAAAGCGCATTATGAGGTGCTTCCGGGTAAGGAACATGTAGTTGCGGAACTGAAAAAACTGGCATCGCAAGTCGATGAAGTCTATCTCGCAACGGATATGGACCGTGAAGGGGAAGCGATTGCTTGGCATTTAAAAGAAGTGATTGGTGGTGATGATTCACGTTATCAACGTGTGGTCTTTAACGAAATTACCAAAAATGCCATTCAAGAAGCCTTTAAGCATCCCTCACGTTTAGATATCGACAAAGTTAATGCCCAACAAGCACGTCGCTTCTTAGACCGTATTGTGGGCTTTATGATTTCGCCATTGCTGTGGGAAAAAATTGCCCGCGGTTTATCGGCAGGTCGTGTACAGTCGGTTGCGGTGAAATTGGTGGTTGAGCGTGAACGTGAAATTCGTGCCTTTATTCCTGAAGAATATTGGCAGGTTTTTGCAGACACCAAATCGAAAAAAGACGACATTCGTTTAGAAGCAGTGAAACAAGGTGGTAAAACCTTAAAACTGCAAAATAAAGCCCAAACCGATGCTTTATTAAAAATTCTCAATGATGCGGAATATAAAGTTTCTGTTCGTGAAGATAAACCCACCAAGGTTAATCCAAGCGCGCCGTATATCACCTCGACTTTGCAACAAGCGGCCAGCACGCGTTTAGGTTTTTCTGTCAAGAAAACCATGACCATGGCACAGCGTTTGTATGAAGCGGGTTTTATTACCTATATGCGTACTGACTCGACCTTCTTAAGTGATGATGCGGTCAGTATGGTCCGTGATCATATTGAAGCTGAGTTTGGGGCAAAATATTTGCCTGCGAAACCGAATAAATATGGCAATAAAGCCGGTGCACAAGAAGCCCATGAAGCGATTCGTCCATCCAATGTTGCGCTAAAAGGCGATAGCCTTGTGGGTGTCGATCGTGATGCACAGCGTTTGTATGACTTGATTTGGCGTCAATTTGTGGCATGTCAAATGACCTCTGCGGAATATTTATCTTCTACGATTTTGGTCGATGCCAATGGGGTAGAACTTAAAGCCAAAGGTCGTACCTTGGTGTTTGATGGTTTCACCAAAGTACGTGGTGCCAACAAAGCCGATGATGATGTGTTATTGCCTGCGGTTAAAGTCGGTGAAATTCTTAAACTTGAGAAACTTGATCCATCTCAGCACTTTACTAAACCGCCTGCACGTTTCACTGAAGCGTCATTGGTCAAAGAACTTGAGAAGAAAGGCATTGGCCGTCCTTCAACCTATGCGGCAATTATCTCCACCATTCAAGATCGTGGTTATGTGAAGTTGGATAACCGTCGTCTCTTTGCCGAGAAGATGGGCGAAATCGTGACCGATCGTCTTGATGAAAACTTCAATAACTTGATGAATTACGCGTTTACCGCTGATCTTGAAGGTCAGCTGGATAAAGTTGCGGATGGTGAGCGGAATTGGAAAGAGTTACTGGATAATTTCTACGGTGACTTTAAAAAACGTTTAACCACTGCACAAGGTGAAAACGGTATGCGCCGTAATCAGCCTGTGGAAGTGGATGCGGTGCATTGTAAAGAATGCGACCGTCCGATGCAGATTCGTACGGGAACAACGGGTGTATTCTTGGGTTGTTCTGGCTATAACTTGCCACCGAAAGAACGTTGCAAAGGTACATTGAATTTGACGCCTGTTGAGTCGCTAGCGGTGTTGTCGGATGATGACAGTGCAGAAACAGCCGATTTGATGTCGAAAAAACGCTGCCCAATTTGCGAAACGGCAATGGACAGTTATGTGATTGATGGTGGTCGTAAATTGCATATCTGTGGTAATAACCCAGATTGTGAAGGTTTTGAACTTGAAGAAGGTGAGTTCAAAATTAAAGGTTACGATGGTCCAAGCATTCCATGTGACAAATGTGACGGTGAAATGCAATTGAAGACCGGTCGTTTTGGACCCTACTTTGCTTGTACCAGCTGTGACAACACACGTAAAGTCCTGAAAAGTGGTCAGCCTGCACCACCGCGTGTCGATCCAATTAAAATGGAACACTTACGCTCAACCAAGCATGATGACTTCTTTGTACTTCGTGATGGCGCGGCAGGTTTGTTCTTGGCAGCAAGCAAATTCCCGAAAGTACGTGAAACACGTGCACCGAAAGTAGCAGAACTGCGCTCAGTTGCAGATCAGCTTGATCCGAAATATCAATTCATTTTACAAGCACCTGATGTTGACCCTGAAGGGAATCCTACCTTGGTGAAATTTAGCCGTAAAAATCAAGTGCAATATATTGGTTCTGAAAATGCTGAAGGTAAACAGACCAAATGGAGTCTGGTCTACCAAGATGGAAAATGGGTTGAAGCTTAATACTTCATTAAGTCAAAAATGCTAACTTCGGTTAGCATTTTTATTTCTAATTTTAAAAGTTCAAATGACCTTTTTTAAAGGAATGAATATGATTCCAATTCGCTCAATCATTGTCTCAGGGGTTGCCTTATCCAAAATAAATGGCGAGATAAAAATATTGCTCATGAAAAGGAATAAAGGTGGTTTTTGGTGCCATGTTGCAGGAAAAGTTGAAGTAGGTGAAAAGGGCTGGCAAGCCATTATCAGAGAATTTCATGAAGAAACAGCCATCGAGGTTCAACAATTATACAGTGCGGATTATTTGGAACAATTTTATGAAGCAGAGCTCAATGTCATTGAACTCATTCCAGCATTTGTGGTGTATTGTGAGGAAAATCAAAAAATAACCCTCAATGAAGAGCATTCAGAATATATGTGGTGTACTTTAGATGAAGCTGTAGAAAAGGTTAATTTTGATGGACAGAGAAAATTGTACCAATATGTCTGGAACAATTTTGTTAAAAGACCACCCTTTGAATTATTAAAAATAGATATACAGCGGCTTTCATAAATTCTCTTTATGCATCTTGTATTTTGATTGAAATAAGCATCAGTCTTATCTAAAGAGAAAAATAAATAGACTGCCACTGGTGATAAAAGAAACCAATGAATTAGATACTCATTTTGGGGATGGATTTTGCTTTATGTGGAAAAATATTCGAATTTTATGTTTGTTGATCGTTTTACTGATTGTCGCAGTCAATGCGTACCGTGACCAGAATCAGGATTGGAATAAACCCATCATTGTTTTATTACATCCTGTGAATGCGGATGGACAAGGGGCGACGCAACAATATATTCAGCAATTGTCAGTAAATGACCTGAGTGATGTACAAGAATATTTGAAACAAATGTCGACTCAGTACCGTAGGCAACCGATTTCGATTTATTTCCAAATGGGACGTGAGCTTAAACAGCGGCCCCCAAAAGTGCCTGAAAATGCAACGATGCTCGATAGTATTTTATGGAGTTTAAAATTCCGTTTTTATGCATGGAAGCAGCATGAAAGTAGCGATGGTTCACCCAGTGTAACGTTATTTTTAAATTATTATGATCCCAAACAAAGCAAAGAATTAAAGCATTCCACTGCTTTGCAAAATGGACGAATTGGTTCGGTCAATTTATTTGCGTCAAAAAAACAAGCAGAGCAAAACAAAGTCGTCTTGGTACATGAGTTATTACATGCCTTTGGTGCGACCGATAAATATGATTTAGCAACAGGAGTGCCACTGTACCCCATTGGCTATGCATATCCAAATCAGCAGCCGTTATTTCCACAAGCCAAAGCTGAACTTATGGCAGGGCATATTCCTGTGTCTGTAGACAAAAGCAAAATGCCAGATCATTTAGGACAGACGTTGATTAATGAAATCACGGCAATAGAGCTGGGTTGGCAAAAATAATCTAGATAATGCTGAATTTATCCACAGTTTTGAAAAAGTGCTGTGGGTAAAAGATGCAGATTTTAAACAGACAACAGTTTGAAAATAGTCAACAATAAATTTATTCCTAAACAAAAGACTTGAGAATAAGCATGAAAACAGTAGGAAATGATTTAGTTCGACATCAGCTGCATGAAAATCGAAAGTGGTATTTGGGTCTGGGAATTTTACTGACCTTGTTTGGCATTGTATTGTTGGCATCTTTACCTTTTGCAACGCTCTCGGCAGTATTTTTGTTTGGTGCGTTGATGATGATCGGGGGAATTATTCATTTCATTGCAGCATTCAAAATTTTTGATGGTGGCTTTCGTTGGTTGTGGGCATTGTTTGGCGTGTTGTATTTAGTCGCAGGATATTATGCGTTTACCACACCAGTCAAAACAGCCATTGTCCTGACCAATATTTTGGCCATTATTTTGATTGTCGCAGGCGTGATTCGTCTTTTTAATGCTTTTATTTTTCGTGCATTTCAGGGCTGGGGTTGGACGTTGTTTTCAGGTATTTTAACCTTGCTGACAGGGATTATTATTTTGATGTCACCAGAGGCACCTTTCTGGGTACTGGGTTTATTCCTTGCCGTGGATATTTTATTTCAGGGTATCAACTATTTGACTTTGGCTTCGTATATTAAAAGAGAAGTCCCGAAAAGTTCCGCAGATGTTTAACTCAAATTCGACCAAAGAGCGCTATATGCGCTCTTTTTTATTGCTTATGATAGAGGGAAATCCAACTACACAATTATGTCTTATGGCTAAAACCTTTGTTCTTGCACCAGATTCGTTTAAAGAAAGCCTGAGCGCTGAACAGGCTTGTCAGGCGATGCAGTATGGTATTGAAAAAGTATTTACTGATGCGACCTTTATTCATGTGCCGATGGCAGATGGTGGTGAAGGCACCGTGGATGCCTTAGTGGCCGCATTGGCGGGACAACAGATTTTCTGTGAAGTCACGGGGCCGTTACCGACACAAAAAGTTCAAACGTATTTTGGCTTGCTGGATGATGCTCAAACAGCTGTGATTGAAATGGCAAAAGCCAATGGAATTCATCTGCTGGAAAAATCACAGCGCAATCCTTTATTGACCACAACATTGGGAACGGGGGAGATGATTAAAGTTGCTTTAGATTATGGCGTTGCTAAAATCATCATTGGTTTAGGCGGTAGTGTTACCAATGACGCAGGTGCTGGCATGGCGCAAGCCTTAGGGGCAAAGTTTTATGATATCTATGGTGGTGAAGTTGCTGTCGGTGGTGGGCAACTGACACAAATTCATCGGATTGATCTTTCTGCTTTAGATGCTCGTTTAAAGCAGGTTGAAATCATGATTGCCAGTGATGTGAATAATCCTTTATGTGGTGAACAGGGTGCATCGTCTGTGTTTGGAGCGCAGAAAGGGGCAACACCTGACATGGTGAAACAGTTGGATCAAAACCTCAGTCATTTTGCTGATTTGGTTGAGCAGCAATATGGACTGGATATTCGAAATGTCGCAGGTGCGGGCGCAGCCGGTGGTTTAGGTTTTGCTCTTATGGCATTTGCCGGAGCAAAGATACGTTCAGGCGTGGAACTGGTAATTGAGCAAACCCAATTGGCTGAGAAAATTGCTCAAGCAGACTATGTCTTTACCGGTGAAGGTGGCATTGATTTTCAAACCAAATTTGGTAAAACACCATTTGGTGTGGCACAAGTGGCAAAGCGACTGAATAAACCTGTGATTGCTTGTGCAGGCTATGTGGGTGAGGGCATAGAGGAACTCTACGTAGAAGGTTTTACTGCGATTTTTGGTATTATGGATGGTGCCTGTGATTTGCAAACAGCTTTGGACAATGCTGAGAAGAATTTGCAAAGAACCTGTCAGAACGTGGCTAGACTTTTATCTGCTCAGCAGCCGAATCTTTCATGAGCTTAAACATTTGATTGGATTTAAGTTGCATGTGTAGATGGCGTCCATGCGACCTTGTTAATGATTGAATCTATGTGGTGTGAGATCTTCAGGCAATCAGGCTTTACTCAGCTTTTACAAAAGCGCTTATGCTACTATCGCACTTTTAAAATCTGAGATTTGAAATCGTATGTCACTCGCACAGCTCATTGATGAGTTAAACCCTCAACAAAAGCAAGCAGCAACAACCGAGACCAAACATAGCTTGGTGCTTGCAGGGGCAGGCTGTGGTAAGACCAAAACGATAGTGGCACGTGCAGCCTATCTGATTGATCAAGGTGTGCCAGCCAATCAAATCCAAATTCTCACCTTTACTCGCCGTTCAGCCAGTGAAATTGTTGCACGTGTCGAATTGGCTTTGGGCGAGCAAGCTAAAGGCTTACGTGCATCGACGTTTCATACCTTTTGTATGTATTTATTGCGCCGTATTCCTCAAGCATTTGGTTTGGAACAATTCACGATTATTGACCGTGATGACCAAATTATGATGTTTCGTTTAATTCGCGGTAAAGATGATAAAAACAACCCGAATCAACTGCCAAAACCAAAAGAACTTTGTGATCTGTATTCTTTTGCCCGTAATACCCGTCAAAAACTCAGCCTAGCGTTAGAAAAACAGCATCCTGAACATATCGTGTTTAAAGATCAAATTGCCGCAATTATGCAAGAGTACGAAGCACGAAAACGGGCACGTAGCTTCTTGGATTATGATGATATTTTGGCGATTGTGGCTTCGGCTTTAGAGCAATCTGAAGGCTTGGTTGACTATGTCTCTTCCATTTGCCAACACATGTTGGTCGATGAAATGCAGGATACCAATCCACTGCAATGGGCTTTGCTTGAGCCACTCAAAGATAAAGTAAGTTTGTTTTGTGTGGGCGATGATGCGCAATCGATTTACGGTTTCCGTGGTGCCGATTTTGAAAATATTCACCATTTTAAAGAGCGTGTGCCTGATGCGCAGATTTTTAAATTGGAACAAAATTACCGCTCGACCCAAGAAATTTTAGACTTGTCGAATTGGTTGCTGGATCAAAGTGAAATCAAATATGACAAACGCTTAGATGCACATCGAGGTGAAGGCGTTAAGCCGAAAATGCACATTTTCCCCAATGAATTTGATGAAGCAAAATGGATTGCGATTGACATCAAAGAGCGTCATTACTTAGCTGGAAATGCATGGCGTGACCATATGGTATTGGTGCGTTCAAGTTTTGCCGCACGTCATATCGAAGCCGCCTGTATTCAAGCCAATGTGCCGTATCGTTTTATTGGTGGCATGAAGTTACTTGAAACTGCACATGTGAAGGATTTATTAAGTCTATTACGTGTGATTGCCAATCCTTTGGATGATATTGCATGGATGCGCTTCTTGACGCTGTGGAATGGCGTGGGTGATGTGGGCGCAAGTCGTTTAGCACAACAACTTTTGCAACAAGCCGATATGGATGGCATTTTTGAAAAGTTGGAAAAATTTGCTCGGATTCCCGCACAGACGTTACTGATCATGAAGCAAATGAATGTTTTGCGCCATGAAGTCAAAGAGTCGGTCAGTCTCGGCATTCAAGCCATTGAAGCGCAGCTTGCTGAAAATTATAAAAAGGACTGGAATCGCCGTCAGGGTGATTTTGAGTTAGTGAAACAATTGGCGTCGAAACATTCACAGCTCAGTGAATTTTTAGAAGAATATGTACTTGATCCAGTGTCGATTAGTGAAATTGAACGCCAGTCAGAAGATGACGTGGTCACACTAATCACCATTCACTCTGCCAAAGGCACAGAACAGAAGATTTGTTATGTGGCCAATGTTACTGCGGGACAATATCCACATGCACGTGCGCAAGGCAGTTTTGATGATGTGGAAGAAGAGCGCCGTGTACTTTATGTGGCATTGACCCGTGCACAAAATGAATTGATTTTGACCAAGCAGAGTTTAAACCTTTGGGCACGTGATCAGGTCGATGAACAGGGTCGTAAAGTGGAAAGTTATTTTCTCAATGATTTAACCCGCAATTTATGCACCATGGAAACCCATCATAAAACCCGTCAACAAACGGTAAAAAGTGCTTTAATCGAACGCCAATCGATTAATTTAGATTTTGGCATTAATCTCGATTAAACTATCACAATTGCGTTATTTTGTTTTTATTGCGAAGTTCAAAAAGTCGAGTAGGCGAGTGCTTTTTGATGATTTTGCCTATTTAAAGGTTGTGAGATGAAAATTTTAGTTCGTAATTTAGAACGTACAGTAACAGAAGCTGAATTACTGAAGCTATTTCAAGAATTTGGTACTGTGAATGCGTGTAATTTGGTTTTAGACCCTGCAACAGGTAAATCTAAAGGTTTTGCCTTTGTTGATATGCCACATGGTCGTGAAGCCGTGAGAGCGATTAAAGGCTTAAATACGCTTCGTTTGCACGGACACGGTATTCGTGTAAAACAGGCCGAAAATAAGCCTGAAGCAAAAGCTGAAGTGAAGTCAGACGCAAAATAAAGATAAAAAAGGAGCGATGGCTCCTTTTTTATGGGTAAATGAAAATGAAAAGAAAATTTTCAGCACTCTCCATTGTGGCACCCAATGCTATGCGCATCGCACAGGGCACGAAAACTTTAGAGGTTCGCTCATGGCAACCTGAGCACCTGCCTTTAAAAGATTTATTGATTGTCGAAAATAAAACCTTTTTAAACCATACTGGTGCTGAAGAACTGGGTGTTGCGGTGGCGTTGGTCGATGTCGAATCAGTTCGCATCTGGCAACCTGATGAAGTTGAAGCCGCATGTGCACGTTATTGGGCAGCAGGTTATTTTGCTTGGCAACTGAGTCATGTTCGCCCCATCAAGAATCAGGTTGAAGTGCCTGCAAAGCGGAAAATCTATTTAATTGAAATGGATCATGCATAATTTTTATTGTGAATTGATGCAAATAAAGTTTAATCTTAGCTGTGTAAAAAACGTCAAAATTTAGGAATATCATTATGTCTCGTGTTGCTCGTTTCCATGCTGACCGTACCAATCAAAAACTGTATTTTGCACGTCTTTCATGTCAGCAAGCAGAGCAAATCGAACATATTCAACAAGTACAGGCACATCGTGAAGCTGCCGTCTTTCACTTGCATGGAGCGGTGTTGGCTTTTTTACAAGAATTGGTTCGTTATTATCGTTTAAATGATTTTGCACCGACTTTAAAGTCCATTGAAGAGCATATGGCCGCAAAGGGACAAGTTTCTCCAGAAGTGACAGTCATGCAGCAATTGGCAAAACACGGTTTTATTGCAGAATTAAAGCGTGCATATCGTATGTGTCAATATGCACCTGAACCGAGTGCGCCAGAACCAGAAAATGAAACATCATCAAATTTAATTATTAAAGTGACGCAAACGCCGCAAGCATGGCTGCCTGATACCAAAATTTTACGTGAATGGCACCGTGATTTAACCCAGCTGATTGATGGTTTTCGTAACGAAATGGTTGAGTTTTAATCTTTGCGATCTACTCTTGAAGTTTTTAGCATTGACCTTATATAAATAGTCTACGTAATGCAAAGTGCAACAGCCTTTGCCACCATGTTGAACATGGAGGATATATGTCTATAGAACAGTTGAAAGAATTATTTGGTAATCAAGAAGCGATTTTAGAATTGGTTCAACTTGAAGGTGGCGAGTTGGCATTGCGAAATGCAGGCTCTGAAAAAGAACCCTTAGTTAAAATTCAGTTTAATGATGAAGTGAAGATGCTGTTGGGCGATCAGATGCCAGTGATTGCACAACATATGGTGCAAGCTGCTTTATATGCTTTGATGGAAAAGCAAGTCAATGAATTACATGCAGAAATAGTGGATGAACAACCTCAGTATTTGAGTTGATTTTTTCCTATAAAAAACGCACCAATGAGTGCGTTTTTTATTACAAAATTTTTATCACAAAAATCTAATGTGTCGGATCTTGATGATGCGCAATCTGGATTTGATTGAGAATATGATTGGTCATATTTTTTGCCATTTCCTCTTTGGCAAAATACACCTCACCAATCGCCTCACGACGAATCACTTCCGCTTCCTCCTTGCTTTCAGCACAGACCAGCACCTGAATTTGCGGATTCAAGGTTTTGGCAATATCGACAATTTTATGAATATCTAAAATATCCATAGGTGAGAGCACCAGCAAACGCGCATGTTGAATATGCGCCTGAATCAGTACGCCTGCTTCTGTGGCATGACCCGAAACGGCGGCAATGCCTTTCTCACGTAAATTTTCGACAATTTCGCGGTTTTCTTCCGCAATCACCACTTTAATGCCATCTTGCATTAAGGCACGTGTAATACGACGCCCCACTTCACCGTGACCGACAATGACCACTTGATCGCGTAAATATTCTTGAGAGACTTCATCGGGCAGCATAGAGAGTGGATCACCACTACGTTCGAGTAAGCGTGCCAAGTGTGAGCGCTCTCGAATCCAGTTTTGAATGGGTTCGATCGCAGAAAACACAAAAGAATTTAAGGTGATTGAGATCAGTGCACCAGCAAGAATTAGATTTTGACCTTCCAGTGATAAGAGGTGTAGAGACACACCCAAGGTCGCCAAAATAAAGGAGAACTCACCAATTTGTGCCAGACTGGCACCTACAGTTAAGGCGGTATTGATTGGGTAGCGGAAGAACAACACCAATGCCATGGCCGCAATGGTTTTACCAATCATAATAATCCCAACCACAGCAAGTACATGCAGCGGTTGTTCAAGCAAAATTCTTGGGTCGAACAACATGCCGACTGAAACAAAGAATAGAATGGAGAAAATTTCACGTAGGGGTAAGGTTTCTTCTTCAGCACGGTGACTAAAGTCCGACTCTTTGACCACCATCCCGGCAAAGAAGGCACCGAGTGCCATGGATACGCCAAAAACTTTATAGGCACCAAAAGCAATGGAGACCGCGGCAGCAACGACAGTGAGGGTAAAGAGTTCACGCGAACCTAGGCGCGCGACAATTTGCATAATAAAGGGCACTAAGCGTTTGCCAATAATCAACATAAAGGCAATAAAACCCGCAACTTTAAGCAAGGTAATGGCTAAGGTCATCCAGATATTTGCAGTAGGATCAGATCCTGCAATTGGGGTGCCGCCCAGTAAAACGGCTGTGGCAGGCAGGAGAACCAAGACCAGAACCATCACCAAGTCTTCAACCAATAACCAGCCTACGGCAATTTTCCCGTTGACGGAATTGAGTAAACCCCGGTCTCCTAAGGCTTTGAGTAAAACCACAGTACTGGCACAAGAAAGACTTAAACCAAAGACCAAGGCAGAACCAAAACTCCAGCCCCACATCATGGAAATGCCTATTCCCAGTAAGGTTGCTACAGCAATTTGTAAAATTGCTCCGGGTAGTGCAATGCGACGTACCTGCATCAAATCACTTAAGGAGAAATGCATACCCACACCAAACATAAGGAACATGACCCCAAGTTCAGCCAATTGGTTGGCAAGATGCATGTCGGCGACGATACCGGGTGTATTTGGACTCAGAATAATACCGGCAATCAGATAGCCAATCAGGGGAGGGAGGCGTATACGAGCGGCAATATAGCCAAAAACAAGCGCAAGTCCAAAGCCAACGGCCAATAATATAATGAGATCTATGTCATGAGGCACTAAAAACTCCTTAAGCCTACGTTAAGGGTAAAAAGGATAAGCACAAAAAATGCCAAAAGATTATTTTAAAGTTTATCAAGTGGGGCAAAAAAAATGCAAAAAAAAACGACCCAAAAGGTCGTTTTTTTAAAAAAGCAAAAATTATTTAATTTTAGCTTCTTTGAAAATTACGTGTTGACGGATTTTTGGATCAAATTTTTTGATTTCCATTTTTTCCGGCATAGTACGTTTGTTCTTAGTAGTGGTATAGAAATAACCTGTACCAGCTGAAGAAACTAGACGAATTTTATCACGCATGGTTCAGACTCCTTAGATCTTTTGACCTTGAGCACGAAGGTCAGCAACAACCTTTTCGATACCCAATTTGTCGATAATACGCATACCTTTAGTGGTTAAACGAAGACGTACAAAACGTTTTTCGCTTTCTAACCAGAAACGGTGGTGATGCAGGTTCGGCTCGAACCGGCGTTTGGTTTTGTTGTTTGCGTGCGATACGTTGTTACCAACGATTGGACGCTTGCCGGTAACTTGGCAAACCTTAGACATGGTGAACTCCATTGCTAGACAGCACCGATTGTGCGCTAGTCATTAAAAGTAAACGGATGAAATCATTCAAGGGGCGTTTTATACCAAAAATACGCTTAAAAGACAAGCGAATTTAATAAAAACGCAGCATGATTATGTGTGATAGATCATGCCTTGATCAGTTATCGAAGAAGGGTCTTTGAAATTAGTCGATGAATCGGCTTGTTAAACGGTGGAAGAATAAATTTTAAGCTATACAGCTTAGGATTAGACATCACTGACCGTTCATGTGACAAACTGAAGAAACCTTCTGGACCATGATATTTCCCCATACCTGAAGCACCGACCCCACCAAAAGGTAAGTCATCTTGTGCAACATGGGTCAAAACCGTGTTTTGTCCGAAATGCCCTGAATGGGTACGCTGTGCGACATAATCAGCACGCGCTTGATCAAAGTCGAAGTAGTATAATGCAAGTGGACGAGGACGGCTATTAATAAACTCAATAACATCGTCAATTTGATCATATTCTAGAATAGGTAGAATCGGGCCAAAAATTTCTTCTTTCATAATCTGCATGTCTGTGGTTACGCCTGTCAGTAACGTTGGCGCAATTTTCCGAACTAAGCTTAAGTTTTCATGTGCAGGATTAATTTCAATAATTTTAGCACCCTGATTGCGGGCATCTTCTAAATAACCTTGTAGGCGATTGTATTGTTTGTCATTGATAATAGAGGTGTAGTCTTGATTATATTCAATATTGGGATACATCTCTGCGACACAGGCACTATAGTGTTCAATAAATTCAGCCGTTTTGCCTTTTGGGAGGAACATATAGTCGGGTGCAACACAGGTTTGCCCTGAATTCCATAATTTACCCGCAGCCAGACGTTGTGCGACATCTTGTAAATCGATAGAGGGATGAACCAATACCGGTGATTTTCCACCAAGCTCTAAAATAACAGGCACTAGATTTTGTGCTGCTGCGGCCATGACCGTTTTGCCAATTTCGGTGGAACCAGTGAAAATAATTTTATCGAAGGCTAAATGGCTAAAAGCATCGGAAATTTTCCCACCACCATTGATGACTGCGACCAATTCAATCGGAAATGCTTCATTGAGCGCTTTTTCAAGCACCTGACCAAACTCGCTCGATGCACTTGA
This sequence comes from Acinetobacter bohemicus ANC 3994, assembly GCF_000367925.1. GTDB lineage: Bacteria > Pseudomonadota > Gammaproteobacteria > Pseudomonadales > Moraxellaceae > Acinetobacter > Acinetobacter bohemicus. The sequence goes on along the minus strand of NZ_KB849168.1, from coordinate 140,776 downwards.
GATTTTGATCATGGCATGGTTACCAGCCGCAATGGCACAAATAAGCGGGCCAATAGACAACAATAAAGGATAGTTCCAAGGGGTAATAATGCCTACAACACCTAAAGGTTGATATTGCACCCAAGCTTTTGCCGGTTGATGAATAATTCCAACATGGCGTTTCGAAGGTTTCATCCAATGGGTCAAATGCTTGCTATAATACTTAATATGTTCAAGACAGGTGAGCAGTTCCCCGATTTTGGTTTCACCAATGGAACGGTTACCATAGTCTTGATTAATTGCTTCAGCAAATTGATCTTGATACTTAACTAAGATACGCTTTAGACGTGCTAAACGATCAATGCGTTCTTTTGCTGTTGCTAAAGGATGGCGTTGATAGGCATATTTTTGTTGTTCTAGCACATCATGTAAGTGCTGAATATCAGAAGAATGTGGTGTCATTGAAGTTGTTTTTGTTTGACTGTTCATGACCGATTACCATTAAATAAAAAGCGATTAATTTATTTTTTAGAGTAAAAGCTCTAAATAGTCAAGTTACTTTATGTGTTAGCTAGCTAACCTATTGAATGAATGGTTACTTTAGGATGTCTCACTCCAAAACGGTGAAAACCAAAGAACGTATTTTACAGCTCAGCTTACAGTTATTTAATGAGCGCGGTGAGCGTTCTGTGACAACAAATCATATTGCAGCTGAACTGAATATGAGTCCGGGTAATTTGTATTACCACTTTCGTAATAAAAATGAAATTATCAAAGAGTTGATGGAGCAGTATCAAAAAGAAACTTTGGAAATGCTTGCATTACCAGATGATCGCTTGCTTGATGCCAATGATAAGATTCGTTATTTTCAAGTGCTGAGCAGTCAGCTTTGGGCTTATCGTTTTCTGCATCGTGATGTTTATCATTTGGTTGAAAATAATGAAGATTTTCGCAAGATGTATCCACGGTTTGCCGGTCAGGTGATGCAGCAGGGGCAGAAAATTTATAAAGCCTTTGTCAATGCCGGATTAATGCAAATGACGGACTCGGAAATTGAGGCCCTCATTATTAACTTGTGGATTGTTTTGACCAACTGGACCAACTTCTTATATATGTCGGGTCATATTACCGATTCAAATACTTTAGAAGAAAAGTGGGTTTGGCAGGCCTTACGTCAAATGGTGTTCCTAGAAGGGGCGTATTTGCGTGGTGAAAGTCGTCAAACTTATGAACATTTGCTGGAAACGCTAGGGCCTTCAGAACTTTTTGAGAGTTTATCCTCAAGCAAAAATCACGATGCTCCATAGCCTATTTAGAAAGCCTTAAAAAAGCGTTAGAATGCTCGGCTTGTTTTTCAATTTAACTGATTAGTGATATAAACCAACATGAATATGACCACTGCTAACACAGCACGTTTACTGATTACTTGCGAGGACAAACCAGGGATCGTGCAAGCTGTATCGAGTTTTTTGTATCATCAAGGCGCAAATATTACCGCACTTGATCAATACGCGACTGAAGCTCAGGGCGGGCGTTATTTTATGCGTGTTGAGTTTGAACTGGATAACTTGCAAAGCCGTAAAGAAAGTTTAACCCACACTTTTGCCAGCAATGTTGCCGAGCGTTATAACATGCATTGGCGTTTGGCGTTGGTGAGTGATGTTAAAAAAGTTGGCGTTTTAGTTTCTAAAGTCGATCATGCTTTGCTTGAGCTGTTGTGGCGTCATGCGCGTGGCGGTTTACCGTGTGAAATTACCACTGTGGTTTCAAATCACGAAGATTTACGTGAATCAGTTGAAAATTTTGGTATTCCTTTTGTCGTTGTCCCTGTAAATAAGGACAATAAAGAAGAAGCTTACGCAAAAATTGATGAGATCATGCAGGGCAACGACTTACTTGTGCTTGCGCGTTATATGCAAATCTTAAGTGAAAGCTTTGTTTCTAAATGGGAAATGAAGATTATTAATATCCATCATTCATTTTTACCCGCCTTTGTCGGTGCCAACCCGTATAAGCAAGCCTATGAAAAAGGGGTGAAACTGATTGGGGCAACAGCACATTATGTGACGGCTGATCTGGATCAAGGTCCAATCATTGAGCAAGATGTAGAACGGGTCAATCACGATTTTACCGTTGATCAATTACGTGAACTTGGACAGGATGTCGAGCGCAATGTTTTGGCGCGTGCGGTGAAATGGCATCTTGAAGATCGTATTATTGTGGATGGTAATAAGACGGTTGTTTTCCAATAATTTTTTTAAAATGATCAATTCAAAAGGTATGCTTTAGGCATGCCTTTTTTGTTTTTGATTCAAAAAACTCATTAAAACTTTCCAATTAATAGTTGCAAATGAAAACACTTCTCATTTATTATTGGGCTACTTTAATTGTACTAACCGATGAGTTTGATTGTTTAAGTCTTTATTGATCGACAATCGCTTGAATTAGGTAACTGATTTTAATGAGTCAATCTTCTGCTCTACATATGCAAACTCCCAATCCGATTAAAAAGAAAATTATCACCGCACTTATTGCTGTGGTGGTCGGTCATATGGGCGTTTTATGGGCGGTGGGGCAAATGAAGACCCCGGAACTCAAATCGATTGAGAAAGAACCCTTAAAAGTTCGTTTTGTTAAAATTCAAGAGCCACCAAAAGAATTACCTCCAAAGCCTAAAGCTGAACCGAAAAAAGAGAAGCCGAAGCCTAAAGAAGTAAAACAAGTTAAAATTGTAGAAAAACAACTTCCTCCACCGCCGAAAAAGGTCGAGAAAGTTCAACAAGTTAAAAAAGCAGAAACAGCAAAACCAGTTGTGAAACCCGTTGAGGCGAAACCAACCCCATCTCCAGTTGTAACGACCACTGTTTCTGAAACAAAAGTGATTAAATCTGCACCAGCGCCTGCACCTGTTGCACCCCCAGCGCCATCAACACCGCCTTCCCCGAAAAGTGTATCGATTGGTGACTCTGGTGCACAGTGGAGTCGTACGCCTAAACCGTTATATTTCGATAAAGACTTAGACGGTCAAACGCGTACAGCCATGGTGTATCTAGAAGCGAATGAAAAAGGAGCGATTACTTTGGTACGTATCGTACGCTCAACGGGTCTTCCAGCTTTAGATGAAAAGATTTTACGCGCAGTGCGTAGTTCCAAATTCAAACCGTACAAAGAAAATGGCGTGGCTTCTCCAATTAAGACTAACCTACCATTTGAATTGGCATTCAATCCACGCGGCTAACATTTATTAGGAGTTCGAGTATGAATTTTTCAGTTTATTGGCAACATGCCGATGCAGTGAGTAAAACCCTGTATTTCGTGTTATTGGCAATGTCGATTACGACATGGACGATCTTCGTTTTACGTTTGATGGGGACTCGCCAACTGAAGCAACAAGCTTATGCTCAACTTTCTCAAGCGTTAAGCAAGTTAAAAGCAAAATTTGCTCCTCTTAATTTTGAGCAACGTAAAGCTGTTGCAGAACAAGCTTTATTGCGTCAAATTTCTGCTGAAAAAGCACAGGCTGAAAAAGGCGTTGCCGTTCTAGGTACGATTGCTTCATTGGCACCTTTTGTCGGCTTATTTGGTACTGTCTGGGGTATTTTCCATGCCTTGGTTGCGGTAGGTAAAAGTGGTCAAGCCGGTTTAGCACAAGTTGCAACACCTGTCGGTGAAGCGTTGATTATGACCGGTTTAGGTCTAGCAGTCGCTATTCCTGCGGTACTGGCTTATAACATTTGTGCACGTGCGAACCGTAGCTTTGCACATGAGTTACAAGACCAAGCACACGGTTTATTAATTGACACTATGTTGCAACAAGATTCTGCTGCACAAAAAGTAGAAGCGAAAGCAACACAACAAGGTTTAGTTGGAGGTCAAGCTTAATGGGCTTTCAATTGGGTGAAGACAACGATGCAGGCATGAATGAGATGAATCTCATTCCACTCATCGATATTATGTTGGTATTGATGATCATCTTCTTGGTGACAGCAACCGTTGCTAACCCATCAATTCCATTAACCTTACCAAAAACCACAGCGGAAATTACTCAGCCGCCGCCTAAAGCAATCACCGTGAGTATTAATGCCAACGGTGAAGTGGCTTGGAATGCCGAAGTAATTAGTTTAGATGAGTTACAAACGCGTTTGAATGAAGCGGGTCAAGCTGAACAGAAGCCAACGGTTCAATTACGTGCAGATAAAGAAGCACGTTATGATACTGTTGCACAAGTCATGTCACGTGCGAGCGAAGCCGGGCTCAGTGATATTGCTTTCCTCAGTGATAACTAATCTGATTATTTAAAAAGTGACCTCAAAGCCTAATGTCAGTCAGCTAAGGAGTTTCGTCATCACCTCCTTAGCTTTTTAGTTCTTCACAACGGAGTCTTATATTTTTAAATCAAATACTTGGAGCTCATCTATTACTTTGGATAAGCCCAAAGTAATCAAAGGCATTGTCATCCGCAAAACTCGTCAAATCCCTTTTATTGATTAATAAATCGCAGAAACTGTATTTTCCCAAATGTAGTCTTGCCTCGAACAGTTGCGGATGACGTTTCCACGTATCGAATAACATCATGAATTTAAAAAATAAAATGCCAGTCAATTTCTTAATTGACTGGCATTAACCTCAAGGTCGCTTTTTTTATCGCTCAAATTTGCCCCAAAATAGACTTTATTCAGACTTCAGTAGGTTTTGAAACTTACTGCGTAATTTCATTAATTTTGGTGGAATCGCAAAGTTACAGTAGCCTTGTGCTGGATTGCGGGCAAAAAAGTTTTGGTGATATTCTTCAGCAGGGTAAAATTTTGGTGCAGGGCTTAGTTCAGTCACTATATTTAAACCCTCCGCTTTGAGTCGATCAATGCTTTGTTGTGCTTGCTGTTGCTGTTCATCATTGAGGTAATAAATCACAGAACGATATTGTGTACCGATGTCATTGCCCTGACGATTTAACGTGGTTGGATCATGAGTGGTAAAGAACACATCTAAAAGTTGTTCAAAGCTAATTTGTGTTTCATCATAATCAATCAAAATGACTTCTGCATGGTTGGTGTCGCCGCGACAAATATCGTCATAATTGGGATGGTCGGTATGACCACCTGCATAACCACTGACGACTTTTTGCACACCTTTAAGCTGTAAAAATATGGCTTCGACACACCAAAAACATCCACCACCAAATAACGCTTGTTGCATGGTTTTATCCTGTATTTGTTTATTGTTTTTTAATATAGGGACTTTTTATGAAGCTACAATGTCTTTATTGATGATTAAAAGTAAAAAGCCTGACTGAACAGACTCTTTATCGCCGCGATTTAGCGCGGTTGAACTGAACTTTTAAACTGAATCAGGACATTGCCATGACGATCAAGCAGTTTGAGTGTTTTACCAAATACTTGATAGTTCGCCACTTGATCTAATGCTTGGTTAAATTTTTGCGAGACATTGTTGTTGTCTAAACATGCCATTTTTGTTCCGGCCATTTGACTCAAGACCAAGGTATCTCGTCCAGCTTCATAGCTGCCCATAATACGATTACAGCCATCTGCGCCAGTTACGCGCTTTGTTGCTGCATCAAATTGTAAGCTTGGAATGTTGTGTGCGGTCGGTGTGGTTTTAATTTCGGTATTGCCAAGATGTGTTGCAATCCAAGTTTTGTTTTGCAATTGAATTAAGTTTGCAGTTTCAATGGTCGCAGAGGCATTGGGCACCGTTTCACAACCTGTAACAGCCAGAGTTGCAGCAATGATGCTGATCGCTAATAATTTTTTTAACATTTTCATGTCTCATTTTTTAATTTAACTTCTAGGCTATATAAGCAAAAAAAGATGGATTTAACTAGCTTTAAATGTATGTTTTTTATTTTGAAGTTGCAATTTTACTGCGGATTCTCGATTTTTCTTTGTGGTAAATTTTGTCGAATAAGCGCTGAATATTGTGTGCTAGAAAGATGATTTAATTCGCTGACCCGTGGGTTGATATGTGCTTTTTCATACCACTGTTTCATGCTAAGGTCATGTGAAATCGCGTTTAAGTCATAAAGATAATTGGGTAAATAACCTGAAGCCAGTAGACGATAATCGGTCGGTAAATGCTGTTTAGATATCGCTTGCACCATATCAAAGACCAGCGTGGTGCAGTTACTGGTGAGGGTGTTATACCATTTGGGTTGTTGTTTTAAGTCATTGGCTTTGTGCAGGTATTGTTCAAATAAAGCGCGACTTTCCGCTTTCGACATGTTGATGGGAAAGAAATAGACCTGTTCACCACGGCTATTACTACGCGTATAAATTAAATCTTTTTCATCCGCAGCCACAAGACTGAGTTCATATTTTCTAAAAAAACCACCAAGGGTCGAAAATTCTTCATTTTTTTCTTTGCGAATTTCTATCGAGAAGGTCAGTGGTGGCGTATTGGCAAAATCAAAACTCACCAAGGTATGGGCAATGCGTGGTCCCATCCAGTAGGAGGTAATGATATTGACTCCTGTGATTTGTTTTAAATCAAACTGGCGAGATTCCCAGTGCTCATCATAACTGCCGTCTGCATGCCAATTAAAATTACGCACATTGTGTAAGGTGACGAGGTCGCCTTGTTGTTCATAGGAAAGCACTTGCGCAACTTCGGGATTCCAGTCACGATCTGGTTTGGCTTCTAAGCCGAAATACCAGTATAAACCGCAGAGCAAGCCAAGCATATATAGCAAGATATCGGTGTGGCGGCTAAAGAAAGCTTGGGTGGCATAAACTCCAACAATACTGAGTGCAAAAGCAATCCAGATGCCAATCAGTATACGGGTCATCAACCCACCCAAAGGTTCTTGAAACCATAAAGCAAGACACAGCCAAATAGAGGACAAAATAACAAACAGACTGAAAATGGAATGTAGTAGTGCCATGCCCAAAGCAGCAAAAAATTCTGTTTTTCCAATATTATGCATATTTGACTGTGATAAATAATGCTTTGCTTTATTTTCGATACGTTGCGAACTCGAAAGCAATCCCTGTTTTGTCGTCAATATGTTGTTCCGCTGAGGCCTTTTTAAATTCAGCGGGAATTTCTGGATAATAGGCATCGCCTTGAACATCAAGTTCGACATGGGTTAATTCTAGTCGGTCCGTAATATGCATGGTTTGTTTGAAAATTTCACCACCGCCAATAATAAAAATGCTGGTCGGTTTTTCAGAAGCTTGCACATCAGCAACAGCTTGAGTTAAAGCGTCTTCAATTGAATACGCGACTTTAGTGCCTTCAAATGACCAGTTGTGGTCACGGGTAATGACCCAGTTGACTCGGTTTGGCAGGGTGCGTCCCATAGACTCTAGCGTTTTACGTCCCATGACCACGACACCACCTTGGGTGATGGCTTTAAAGTGTTTGAGATCAGCAGAAATATGCCAAGGTAAATCATTTGCTTTACCAATGCAGCGTTGTTGATCCATGGCTACAACGTGAACAACTTCTAAATTTTGGAATGTCATAAAGCTCGCCTTATTTGACTGTATCCCCCATTTGTTTTATCCAAGTCCCCCTTTTTTAAAGGGGGATTTAGGGGGATTACGAATTTAGTAGAATGACTAATTAGAAAAATTAAACCGCAACAGGGGCTTTAATACCCGGATGTGATTGGTAATCGACAATTTCGAAATCTTCAAATTTAAATGCGAAGATGTCTTTGATTTCTGGATTTAATTTCAGTTGGCACAGTGGCATTGGCTCACGGCTTAATTGTAATTGTGCTTGTTCAAAATGGTTCACATATAAATGTGTGTCACCACCCGTCCAAACAAATTCCCCCACGTCTAAACCACAGACTTGGGCAATCATATGAGTAAGGAGTGCGTAGCTGGCAATATTAAATGGAACGCCTAAAAACACGTCTGCACTACGTTGATACAATTGGCAAGAGAGTTTGCCGTTCTGCACAAAGAACTGGAACAGGGTATGACACGGTGGCAGGGCAACATTGCCCGCTTCATTTGGATTCCAACCCGAGACAATTAAACGACGTGAATTTGGATTGGTTTTAATTTCGTTGATTAACCATTCAATTTGGTCAAAACCATCTTGCTCATATAGGCCATCCGCTTTTTTCGTCGCACCAAAATTACGCCATTGATGACCGTAAACGGGACCAAGCTCGCCTTCAGGACGACCAAAACGCGCCGTTTGTTCTGCGGTTGACCATTCATCCCAAATTGAAACTTTGTTGTCTTGGAGGTATTTAACGTTGGTGTCGCCTTTGAGGAACCATAATAATTCAATCGCGATGGAGCGAAAATGAACTTTTTTGGTGGTCAATAACGGAAAACCTTGAGCAAGATTAAAGCGCATTTGATGACCAAATACAGAACGTGTACCTGTTCCAGTACGATCGCCTTTGTCGCCACCGTTGTCGAGGATGTGTTGTAAAAGGTCTAAATACGCTTTCATAAAAATTCCAAAAAGTTGAGTTCCCCTAAGCACAAACCAAGTCATTTAAGGCCTGTTGCGAAAGGATCATCTAAGTCGAGTTAACCTAGCAGTCTATACTAAAATGAGGGCTTTTTTAAGCGTTAAGCATGGGCAATTGGGCTGAGGCGAGGGGCCAGAAAGACCGAATTTGAATGTCATATTACTCAGTCATGGGTTGGGATATTGAGAAAAAAGACCTATTACTGCGCTATTTTGGGAGTGAACTTTTTTGCAGATGAATTTAATTTTACTTTTACAGTACTAAAAATAAATTAAAAAATAGCCAGTTAGCGCTTCTGTGTTAACAAAGACAAAATATCTTACATATTTTATATGAAAAATTAACATTCTGGCATTACCATTCACAGCTCATAAATAATCAAGTATGTGTATTGCAAACGGTAAGTGCAGTGCTTAAAGAGAAATTAGAGGTTTGGAATGATTTATGATCAACATGTGGATATGCACGATATTCATGCACCTACAGCAACAGAAATCATTATTCGTTCAAAAGCAGGTCAAAGCTATAAATCTACAGTAAATCCAGATGCGATCATCAGACCAGAAAAATCAAAAAATAAAAACTATACCTCTGGCAGTGCGCAGCGAATTGATATTGATAAATTCACCCAAAGATTGCAAAGTATCACCAGTCAAACCAGTTCAAAAAAATGCGCAAAAAGTATCAGGGTGGCTTTGGAGTCAGCCGGTGCTCAGTTCAAAAGCCATCCGATTGCTGCTTCGGATTGGGGCAACACCTTGATGAAAATTGGTTATCGACAAATTAATCCTAAGTTTGATGCACCTAAACAAGGGGATATTTATATTATTCGCCGAACCAATAAACATACCTATGGTCATATTGCTGGCTTTACTGGTACGCAATGGGTGTCCGATTTTAGACAAAAAAGTTATGATGTTTATAAAGAAAGTGGTTTGACTTACCAATATTATCGTCCTGATTTTTAATTGCTGAAAGATCAGTAAATCGTTTAAATAACAAAAGCCCCAGTTGGGGCTTTTGTTATTTAAACTGATCAAATGATTGTGCCCAAGGGCACTTTTTTTATTGGGGCTTTAAGTTTAAGGCAACTGTTTGATTGGACTACCACCTAAAGCCTGCATCAAGGTGACATAGGCATTGTATTGGCTTTGTTTGGTTTGCACCAAGGACAACTGGGCATTGCGCGTGGTGGCTTGCGCATCTAATAGATTTTTAAGTGCTATTGCGCCGTTACGATAACGCACTTCAGTTAAGCGCTCAGTTTTTTCAGCAAGTTGAACATTACGTTCTTGCAGCGCCACTTGTTGATTAAGTTCGGTGCGTGCCGACAACGCATTTTCAACATCAGCAAATGCCTGATACAAGGTTTGACGATATTGAAGAATCGATTTTTCATAGTCCAAATTACTGATTGCCAAATCTTTTTTCATATCGTTATATTGTAAAAACGGTAAGCTGAGACTTGCACCTAAAGTTAAAGCTGGATTTTGTAATAGATTGCTTAACGATGTACTGGATGAACCTAAATTGCCAGTCAAGCTGATGGATGGGTAGTAACTGGCTTTGGTGGCATCTTTAGTGGCTAAGCTTTTACGTAACCGTAATTCGGCAGCTTGTAAATCTGGACGACGTGCCAGCAAGTCCGCAGGTAAGCCTGCTGCAATGCTGGGCAGCCCAATACGCGGTAAGCGGGCAGGTTCTTGAATATTGAGTTGCTGTACGGGCATGTGCAGTAAAACGGCCAGAGCGCTACGTGCTTCTACGCGCTGTTGTTCAATTTGACTTAAAGTTGCTTTTTGGCTTTGCACCGCTTGTTCCGCAGAGGTCAAGTCTAAACCTGAAACGGCACCTGCACGATATTGGGTCCGCACCAGTTCATAGGTTTTCTGTGTACTGGCTAGATTTTGCTGCGCAATTTGATAACGCTCATTTAGATAACCCAATTGCCAATATAAATTAGCAGTGGTCGCAATTAAGCTTTGTGCGGTACTTTGCAAATCCTGTTCAGTGGCTAGTGCTTCCCAACGTGTTGCTTCGGTTTGGTTTGCCAGTTTTCCAAACAAGTCCAATTCATAGCTGACCCCACCGCTCAGTGACAAGCCACGCGAAGAATCATCACCTGAATTTAGTTCAATATTGTGTCCCGCAGAGATACTTGAGTTGACACGTGGGCCTTGTTTGTTTTGCGCTAAGCCTGCTTGTAAGCGTGCTTGCTGTAAATTAATCCCTGCAACGGCTAAATCAGTATTACTGCTGAGAACTTGATTGACCAATTGATTGAGCTGGGGATCGCCAAACAAAGTCCACCATTGATCTGCATAGATATTAGCATGCACTTGTTGGCTCACGGCTTTGCTGTTTTGAAAATGATTTGGCATGTTTACACTCGGTTGTTGATACGGTGTTTTCACCACCGCAGCGCAACCGAACAGTGAGCTACTCAACATCAGGGCTGTAGCAAGTTTGCTAAAATTCATCTGCATTTCTGAGTATCCTTATTCGCGAGAAAGTGCATCCACAGGATTTAACTGTGCTGCATTACGGGCAGGGATAAAACCAAAGATAATCCCAATCATGCTTGAACAAACAAAGGCTGCAATAATAGAGGTGGTTGAATAGGCCATTTGGAAGGTGTCTCCAGCAAAGTGACTAATCAGTTGTCCAATGCCTAAAGATAAAAGTACACCTAAGATGCCGCCTAAAATACACACCAATACCGCTTCAATCAGGAACTGTTGCAAGATGTCACTTTGCCGTGCCCCAACCGCCATACGCACGCCAATTTCTTGAGTTCGCTCAGTCACCGAAACTAACATAATATTCATCACGCCAATTCCCCCGACAATCAGTGAAATCACCGCAATTGCAGAGACGAGCAGGGTCATAGTTTGTGTGGTTTGCTGAATGGTTTCCCGAATACTGTCCGAGTTCTGGGTAAATACATCTTGCGCGCCATGACGTTGCACCAGTAGGTTTAGGATGGCATTTTCTGCGGCAGCACTTGGGTATTCATCCTTAACACGGACAATGATGCTACGGACATTCGACTGTCCCAGCATACGGCTCATCACGGTTGAGTAGGGTAAGTACACATTTAGGCTGTCGGAATTTCCCATCATCGATTTTTGCGCTTCAATCACGCCAATAATACGACTTGGCACACTGCCCAAAAGGATGACTTGACCGACAGGGTTCGTCCCATCGCTAAAGAAAGTTTTTTGGGTATTGTTATCAATCACCACATCTTGCGCACGTTCAGTCACGCCTTCTTTGTCAAAAGCTTGCCCAGATTGAAAGGTCATACCTTTGACATAGAAAAAGTCTTCACTCACCCCATTCACGGTGGCTGATGCCTCAGTATCTTTAAATCGGGCAGTAACGCTACTGGTGACGGAAGGACTGACACCATCGACATAAGGCTGTTCAGCTAAAGCTTCGCCATCGGCAGGAACCAAGGTTTTAACTTGGGCTGTTTTGGAGTTATCGCCAAAGCCACGACCTTGGAATACGGTAATAGTATTAGTGCCTAAGCTACTAATATTTTCTAAAATCTGCTTTTGTGAGCCATTTCCAAGTGCCACCACTGAAACGACCGATGCAATACCAATAATAATCCCAAGCATGGTCAGGAAGGTACGCATACGGTGGGCATTCATGGCCAATAATGCCATGCGGAATGCTTCAGCCAATCGATCTGCCGCTGAACGCCAAGAAGGCGTTTTCTTTTGTGGCGTACGATCGAGTTGCTGTTGCTCAAGTACTTCACCATCCGACTCAGGGATATTGACGCGATCGGAAATAATATTACCGTCACTAATTTCAATAATACGTGAGGCATTTTTCGCCACGTTCATGTCATGGGTAACAAGGATGATGGTATGACCTTGGGCATTGAGTTCACGTAAAATACGTATCACTTCAATGCCACTGTTTTTGTCCAATGCACCAGTCGGTTCATCGGCTAAGATCACATCGCCGCCGTTCATTAATGCCCGAGCAATCGAAACACGTTGTTGTTGACCACCTGAAAGCTGACTTGGGCGGTTTTGAGTTTTTTCAGCTAAACCTAAGTCAGAGAGCAGCTGGGTCGAGCGTTGTTGCCGTGCAGAAGCATCGACCCCTGCATAAATAGCTGGAACTTCGACGTTGCCCGCGGCAGTCAAATCTCCCAGTAAGTGGTAACGCTGAAAAATAAAACCAAAATATTCACGACGTAGTTGTGCGAGTTCATCGGCTTCTAATTTGCGTGTTTCACGTCCTTTGACCTGATAACTGCCCGATGTAGGTTGATCTAAACATCCGAGAATGTTCATCAGTGTTGATTTACCCGAACCGGATTGCCCAACAATGGCGACCAGTTCTCCAGCGTAAATCTCTAAATTGATGCCCTTTAAAATCTGAATGGTACTTTCCCCAGCAGGGAATTCACGCGTCAGATCTGTGACCTTGAGCAAAGGTGGTTGATTTTGACTCATGATTACATTCTCATTGGACCAGCGCCTGCGCGGTTACTACGTTTTGCCGCATCATTTGAGGTATCTGAAGCATCGGCAATCACCACTTGATCACCTTGTTTTAAGCCTTTGATGATTTGGGCGGTGACGCGATTATTTAAGCCCACCAATACCGCTTGTGGTTTTGCTGTTCCATCAGCTTGAACCACGCGAACCATAGATAAAGATGCTTTACCTTGTTCGATGAGGGATTTTTCTTCCGCAGAAAGCGCTAGACGTTTCGGACGATCCGTCTGAGCTTGATCAGTTGAATTTTTTGCTGTTTGATCTTTTGCTGTATCGCTACGTTTACCTTGAGGGCGGTTTGAGCTTTGTATTGCAGCAGCAGGGATGGTTAATACGTTTTTGGCTTCACTGAGGATGATATAAACTTGTGCTGTCATATCAATACGTAATTTGCCATCTTCATTGGGTACATCAAATAATGCATTGTAATAAACCGCAGTGCTAGACGATGACGTATTGCTGCTTTCGGTATTAATTGAGTCAGGTGCAGGTTCGACTTGGCGTAATTTTGCATAATGTTTTTTATCGCTATTGCCCAAAGTGGTGAAATAAACGATTTGACCTTGTTCAACTTTCATCACATCGGCTTCGGAAATTTCAGCCTTAACGGTCATGGTGTCAAGTTTTGCTAATTTAACAATTGTTGGCGCACTTTGGTTGGCATTTACGGTTTGACCTTCCTCAGTCACAATCGCAACAATTGTTCCGTTCATAGGCGCAACAATTTGGGTATAGCCCAAATCTTCTTTGGCTGTTGCAAGCGTTAAGCGAGATTGTTCAATTTGTGCATTAATTGCCAAAATATCCGCTTGTGCTGTTTTATAGCTTGCCAATGCGGATTCTAACTCTGCACGAGAGGTTGCATCTTGTGCATACATGGCTTGTTGACGCTGATATTCAGATTGAACTTTCGCTAGATTGGCTTGTTTGACTGCCAATTGTGCTTGTTGGTTTTTAATACTGGCTTCAGCCGTTTTTAAATCATTTTCCTGACGAATCGAATCAATTTGGGCAATCAGTTGACCTTGTTTGACTGGGTCACCTAATTTGACATACATTTTTTTCACCTGACCTGAAACCTGTGCACCAACGCTGACCATTTTGGTCGCTTCAAGTACACCTGTGGCAAGCACAGAATCTTCAATATCGCCGCGGCTGACTTCACTGCTAATGTATTGTGGTGGTTGTTCTTTGGGCTTTAAGAAAAACCATGTGGTCACGGCAATCGCAAGAAGACAGACCACAGCAACGATTATTTTGGATGGTTTTATTTTTGGCATAATGATCGTAAGAATTCAAAAAATTGAATAGAGTATAAAAGTTAAATAAGGATAAAACGTGAACTTTTTAAAAACAAATGAGAATTGTTTTCTATTAGGAGGCTTTCAAAAAATTGTTAAAGATCGAATAGGTCAGCTTCTGCATTATACTTTGACATGATTATTGGGAGAGCGAGACTGATATAGCAAAGCGTGATTTTATAAAAATAGCCTGTGACCTAAAGCAAGTTTAAATTCGAGATTAAAAATACTTTTTTGAATGATCTTAATAAAACCTCGCGCATATTTTTTAAATCAATCATTAAAAATATTGTTTGTATCGTCAATGTTCTCAAAAGCCTTATGCTGAGCAGGCACCTTTGAAAAACAGCTTAAACTGTAGAAAGTGCAATGAATTTATATTGCCCAAATCGTATCGGGTTGTTGAATCATTCTATATCGAGCATCTGGTTTCTGATTTTGTAATGTGAATAATTGGGTTGGTCATTTTCTATAAGTGTCTTAAAAATCTATGTTTTATCTATAGATTTAAATAAAAAAAACTTGTAAGATTAAAACCATAAAATAATTATGGGATTGATGATAAAAAACATTAAGCATCATAATTGTACGAAAAATCATTACTTTAATATGGAAAATTGTGAGGGGTGAGAGATGGAATGGAATGAACGTTATAATATTGGAATCGATGTCATTGATAATCAACATCGCCAAATTTTAGATTATATTAATGCATTAGAACACATTAGAATAAGTGGGCAGCGCGATAAAATTAAAGAAGTTTTAGATGATTTAATTGATTATACCCAGTCACATTTTAGCTTCGAAGAAAACTTACTTGAACAAGTGAGTTATCAGTATTTACCTTCCCATAGAGGTATACATGAATTATTTGTTAAAAGACTAAATGATTATCGACATAAATTTGATCAGGGGGAATCTATTGAAAATGAGTTGTATCGATTACTGTCAAAGTGGTTGATTAATCATATTCAACATGATGATCAAGATTATGTCGATGCGGTGCGTGATAATATGCTGCATTATTTACGTGCACAAGAACAGAAAAAAGGTAAAAGTTGGTTTTCACGTTTTTTCAACTAAGTCGTCGATGATAAAAATAACGTTTTACCACACATGCTGCTAATGGCTTGTAAGACTAGATGTTCAGGGTTTTCTTTGGACATCCCTTTAATCGTGGCATCTATACGTAACAATAGGGCAGGCCAAGTCAGAAAACAGTTCGGGTTCAGCCGCCTAAGGGCTTGTTGATATTGACTGACTTTATTTTTCCAAATGCCCAGTTGTAAGGCATTTTGTGGTTGCTCAAACAATTGCATCAGTAAGCGCATTTCTTTGCTAATGCTCCATAAAATCAGACTCATGGGTTCCCCTGAGGCAACCAAATATTGAAAAATTTTAACTGCTTGCGCTAAATTTCCAGCAAGAAGTGCATCATTTAAGTCGTAGGTGGTATAGCGAGATTGATCCTGTAAACATGAGTACAAATGATCAATCTGAATGATATCCACATCGGCAAAAGTATCACTGACCCGCATGAGACTGTTTTTTGCCGCCAGTAGGTTGTGCTCATGGTGCTGTTCAAGCCATTGCCAAGCATCGTTGGCCAGTTTAATCCCGAGCTTTTCTGCCTCAATGCCTAAAATCCGTTGTCGATCTTGCGGATAGTTGGCCGTCAGAGGCACAGTGACGCCATTGGCATCGACCACTTGGAAAAAACTGGATTTTAAACTGCTGCTGTCTTGTTTAGGCATCACCACCAGCAACAGGTTTTGCTCATTGTGTTGAATGTAGTGTTTCAACAGTTTGAGACTACTGGCATCTGGCTTGATGTTGCCATGCACTTCAATCGCCAATTGATTGGAAAAGAGCGATAAGCTATTTAAAGCATTAAAGACAGTTTTCCAGTCACTGACATTGCTAATGTCGTAGCGTTGCCGTTCAATTTCTTGTTTGTGCCAACTTTGACGAAAAGCATCCAGTAAATTTTGTTCCAGTAATGGCTCTTGACCATACATAATCCAAGCGCCGCGAGCTTCATCAACACGTTTCAGTGCTTGTGGATAGTCAAGTTTCATAACTGCAAATCTATATTTAAGGTTGTGTTGCTGGAAGGGTCGGTTTGGTCACAATTTTGGGTAAACGATTAGATGAAATCTGACGCACAATTTGCTGTGCCACATCATCCACGATTACTTGGTTTAAAAACTTTTGTTCTTGGTCGTCGGTGTTCACGGTCGCTACATTATATTGATAGCTACGTGAAGCGGTAATGGTCCGAGGCTCCGTCACGGGATGGCCTTGTGCATCTTCAATACGGAAAGTCACGGTTAAACGCAGTAAGGTTTCTACCAATTTACCGTTCAGCTCATGACGTTGTGGTGTGTACTCCAGTACGCGTAACACATAGGCATCCGGATTATTACTTAGCTGAACACCGGTTGCACCTAAGTAAATCGCCAGTTTTTCGTGTAATTCTTCTGTGTTATTTGGCAGTGCTAAACTCATTTTAGAGTACGCGGCAGGAGCAGTCGTTGGGTTCATGCCTTTTAAATGAAAACCACAACCGACTAAGCTGGCACTTAGACCCAAAGTTAATACAACCGCTGCAACACGTTGAACTAAGTGCATGCTTTTTCCTCTGTTTTATCCCAAAGATGGGTAAATGAATTTCTGAGTTGATTGTAAAGTCAAAGCCCGTTGATTGACAACGGGCTTTGTTTGGCTTTTGTTTAGAAATCCCTCCCGACCTCCCTTTGAAAAGGGAGGAGTTCCCCTCTTTAATAAAGAGGGGTTAGGGGAGATTGAATTAAACCACCAAATTGACTAATTTATTTGGCACCACAATTTCTTTCTTGGTTGGACCGGTTAAGAATTGTTGTACTTCAGGCAATGCTTTGGCTTGAGCCAAAATATCTTCTTTAGAGAGATCAACAGACACTTCCAGCTTGCCACGAAGTTTACCATTGACCTGTACCACAATGGTTTGCGTGTTGCGGGTTAGCGCAGACTCATCCACAACAGGGAATAGGGTTTCAGTTAACTCAATACCGAACTGAGCCAATAAGGTCTGACTTAAATGTGGTGCAAATGGTGCAAGCAAAGTGAGCAAGCTAATAATGGCATCACGTTCAACCGCAACGTCATTATCATCGTTGGCTTCAAATTTATTGCAGGCATTCAATAATTCCATTTGCGCGGCAATGGCCGTATTGAAAGCATGACGACGTTCAATGTCATCACCCACTTTTTGAATGGTTTCGTGGGTTTTACGACGTAAATCTTGTGCCGCTGATGACAAATTCGCAGCATCAATTGCAGCGGCATGGTTGTCTTTTTCCAAGAAACCTGTGGTTAAACGCCATACACGTTTTAAGAAACGGTTTGCACCTTCCACACCGGCATCAGACCATTCAAGCGATTGATCGGGTGGGGCCGCAAACATCATAAATACACGTGCAGTATCTGCGCCGTATTGATCAATAATCGATTGCGGGTCGATGCCGTTATTTTTCGATTTCGACATTTTTTCTTGACCGCCAACCACAACGTCTTGGCCGTCACCTGTATATTTAGCAGAAAGAACACGACCTTTTTCGTCTTTTTCTAATTCAATATCCGCAGGATTAAACCACGTTTTCTTACCTGATTCGGCTTCACGGTAGAAGGTATCAGCTAAAACCATACCTTGAGTCAGCAAGTTAGCGAAAGGTTCATTGCCTTCAACGACGCCTTCATCACGCATCAATTTATGGAAGAAACGGGCATACAATAAATGTAGGATTGCATGTTCCACACCACCAATATATTGGTTGACTGGTAGCCATGATTTTGCAGCTTCAGGTTTAACTAAACCACCGGTGAAATCTGGAGATGCATAACGAGCATAATACCAAGATGACTCTACGAACGTATCCAAAGTATCGGTTTCACGGCGTGCATCTGCACCACAACATGGACATTGGGTTTCATAAAATTCAGGCATTTTATTGAGTGGATTACCTGAACCATCTGGCACCACGTCAGTTGGTAAAATTACTGGAAGTTGTTCTTCAGGTACAGGTACTTGACCACAAGTTTCACAGTTGATCATTGGAATCGGACAACCCCAATAACGCTGACGCGAAACACCCCAGTCACGTAGACGGAACTGAACTTTAGTATTTGCCAGTTGTTGTGGTTCTAATTTTGCAATAAACGCATCAAATGCAGCTTGGAAATCTAAACCATCAAATTCGCCAGAATTAACCAGTTTACCTTCTTTCGAGCCATACCATTCTTGCCACTCAGTTGCAGAAAATTCAGCATCGTCTGCACCTTTGGCATCGATCACTTGCTGGAGGGTTAAACCATATTTGTTGGCAAATTCGAAATCACGTTCGTCGTGTGCTGGAACTGCCATCACCGCACCTGAACCGTATGACATCAATACATAGTTCGCAATCCACACTGGAACTGCTTCACCCGTTACAGGGTGTTTCACAGACAAACCAGTAGCCATGCCTTTTTTCTCGGCAGTGGCAAGATCCGCTTCAGCTACTGAACCCATACGGCATTCTTCAATAAATGCAGCCAATTCGGGATTTGTTTCAGCCGCTTTAAGCGCCATTGGATGTTCAGCGGCCACCGCAACATACGTCACGCCCATCAAGGTGTCACCACGTGTGGTATAAACCGTTAAATCATCAGCATAGATTTCAGGGTTCGCAGATGGAAAGGTGATTTCCATGCCTTGTGAACGACCAATCCAGTTGCGTTGCATGGTCAAGACTTGTTGCGGCCAACCATCTTTAAGCGAATCTAAATCGTCTAATAATTCTTGTGCATAATCGGTAATACGGAAGTAATACATTGGAATATCACGTTTTTCAACCAATGCACCCGAACGCCAACCACGACCATTTTCAACTTGTTCATTGGCAAGCACAGTCTGATCGACAGGATCCCAATTTACCGTTGAAAGTTTGCGATAAATCAGCCCTTTCTTATATAGCTGTACAAATAACCATTGTTCCCAGTGATAATATTCTGGCGTACAGGTCGCAAATTCACGATCCCAATCGACTGACAGACCCAATTTTTTTAACTGGTCACGCATATAAGCGATGTTTTCAAAGGTCCATTTTGCAGGGGCAACTTGGTGTGCAATCGCTGCATTTTCCGCAGGCAGACCAAAAGCATCCCAACCCATCGGTTGCAGGACAGTTTCACCTTTGAGACGGTGGAAACGGCTAATCACGTCGCCAATGGTATAGTTACGCACATGACCCATATGCAGCTTGCCACTTGGATAAGGGAACATCGAGAGGATATAACGATGTTTACCTTCTACAGTGTCGGCAACTTTAAAGGCTTTGCGAGTTTCCCAGTCTTGTTGGACAGTGGATTCAATCGCGCTCGCTTGATATTCAGGGTCAATGTGAGAAATAGTCATATACGTATATTAAGAACAATGGTTAAAAAGTTTGTTACACAGCATAGCGCAAAATGCACTAAAAAGTGAATTTTGCGCCTGACATAAAGCAGAAAATATTGAAGTTTTTAAACAGCAAAAATTATTCCATTGTTGAACCCCGAAATTGATTACTCTTTCGCAGCGGGTGCCTTACTTGGATTGGCTATCTCTCGTACCACAGCTTCAGCCGCATTTGCCGCAGCCAGTCCAACATTGACATGATTTTGCGCTTCTTTTGAGGCATGATTTCCTTCAGCTGTTTCTGTCGCAGAATTTTTAGCCTGTTGTGTGTGGTTATTTGAACCGTATGTCGCTATTTTCCCTTTTTTTTGTGCAGATTTGGGTGGTGGGGTTGCGGTGTAATGGGTCGAACCTTTTGCATCCACCCATTTGTAATATTCTTTCGCGAAGCTGCTGGTCGAACTTAGGCTGAAGCTCAAGCATATCGCCATGAATCCAAATTTGATAAAAGCTGATGACATGGGAAAGAAGTCCTTGTTGTAATAATGAGTGAAGGCTGAGTATGAAATTTAATCAAAATTTCAGTTCTATATTTTATATGCTTTTTATTAATTTACAGAAAAAAAGATAAACGGAGCAATCTAATTAATGATTGCATTAGGCATAAATCAACACTCAGTGAACGCTCATTTTTAAAGCATAAATCGTTAAGTTTTAATTCATTTTTGATCTGCTTATTCATATTCTTAAATGAAAACAATAGCCATCTTTTGAGTAACAGGCGGTGTTATTTAACTTTCCATCATATGCATATAGCTGAAAACCAATAAAACATTAAATTTATTTATTTAATTTATAATATTTTTTTATTAATGGGGCTTGAGGGGTGATGGGGTTGCTGGTTTTTCAAATAAAATTGCAAATGAAAAATCAAACCTGAAAGTGAGAGCTTAGCTTAAAAAATAAACGGTCTGTAAATAAACAGAAAAAAGCCAATTTTTAAACTTGACTTTAATAGGCGAAACCACAAAAATGCGGACTGTAGTTTTATATGCGTTTATTTGATCACCCTTCGAATCAGCGTCATTTTAGCAATGGACTTCTTCTCTAGCCGAGAAGCTGAACAAAGCCAACAAAATATGTTTACCCCAACATGTTTTAGACCCCATATTGCTCAAACAGCAGTCAGGTCAGATTTTTTTCCTATTGCTATGAAAACTATGAAATTTGTGTGCTATAACAATGCAGACAGTTAATGAATTAACCACTACAAATGCCCTCCATTTGTTAGTGAAAAAAGATTAGGGTGAATCACGTTGGAACTTTTATCTGGTGGTGAAATGCTTGTTCGCGCATTGGCGGACGAAGGCGTTGAGCATGTTTTTGGATACCCAGGCGGCGCAGTATTACATATTTATGATGCGCTCTTTCAACAAGACAAAATCAACCATTACCTTGTACGTCATGAGCAAGCTGCTGGTCATATGGCAGATGCTTATTCACGTGTAACAGGTAAAACTGGTGTTGTTCTCGTCACATCAGGCCCAGGCGCAACCAATACTGTAACGCCAATTGCAACGGCATATATGGACTCAATCCCAATGGTGATTTTGTCTGGTCAGGTTGCAACACATTTAATTGGCGAAGATGCATTCCAAGAAACAGACATGGTGGGTGTTTCTCGTCCGATTGTGAAACACAGTTTCCAAGTGCGTCATGCAAGCGAAATTCCTGCTATTATTAAAAAAGCATTTTATATTGCCTCTTCAGGTCGTCCAGGTCCTGTGGTGGTTGATATTCCTAAAGATGCAACCAATCCTGTCGATAAATTCGCTTACGAATATCCTGAAAAAGTGAAGATGCGTTCTTACCAGCCACCTCATCGTGGTCACTCAGGTCAAATTCGTAAAGCCATTGAAGAATTAATTGGTTCTGAACGCCCAATCATTTATACCGGTGGTGGTGTTGTTCAAGGCAATGCAGCTGAATTATTGACTGAGCTTGCTCATCTTCTAAATTACCCAGTAACCAACACCCTGATGGGCTTAGGTGGTTTCCCGGGTGATGATGAACAGTTTGTTGGTATGTTGGGCATGCATGGTACCTATGAAGCCAATATGACCATGCATAATGCAGACGTTATTTTGTGTATCGGTGCGCGTTTCGATGACCGTGTCACCAACAATCCTGCAAAATTCTGTCCAAATGCAAAAGTAATTCATATTGATATCGACCCAGCGACGATTTCAAAAACCATTATGGCGCATATTCCAATCGTGGGTGCAGTAGAACCTGTACTGCAAGAGATGTTGGTTCAATTGAAACAAATGAATGTTTCTAAACCAAATCCTGAAGCGATTGCGGCTTGGTGGTCTCAAATCAATGAATGGCGCAAAGTTCATGGCTTACGTTATGACGCGGGTACGAATGGTGTAATGAAGCCACAACAAGTGGTTGAAGCAATGTATAAAGTGACGAACGGTGAAGCGATCATTACTTCAGATGTTGGTCAGCATCAAATGTTCGGCGCGAACTACTATAAATACAAACGTCCACGTCAATGGATTAACTCTGGTGGCCTAGGCACCATGGGTGTGGGCTTGCCGTATGCAATGGCGGCAAAACTTGCCTTCCCAGAGCAGCAAGTAGTATGTATTACAGGTGAAGCATCGATTCAGATGTGTATTCAAGAATTATCAACCTGTAAGCAGTATGGCTTAAATGTGAAAATTCTGTGCTTGAATAACCAAGCTTTGGGCATGGTGAAACAATGGCAGGATATGAATTACGAAGGTCGTCATTCCAGCTCTTATGTTGATTCACTGCCTGATTTTGCCAAACTCATGGAAGCGTACGGTCACGTGGGTATTCAAATTGACCATGCCGATGAGTTGGAATCTAAGCTTGCTGAAGCGATGGCGATTAATGATAAATGCGTGTTCATTAATGTCATGGTTGATCGTACTGAACATGTTTACCCGATGTTGATCGCGGGTCAATCTATGCAGGATATGTGGTTAGGAAAAGGAGAGCGTACGTCATGAGACATATTATATCGGTACTCGTTGAAAACGAAGCTGGTGCGCTTTCTCGTTTAGTCGGTTTATTTTCTCAACGTGGTTATAACATTGAGACTTTAAATGTTGCACCGACTGAAGATCCAACCATGTCGCGTTTGACTCTCACCACGTATGGTGATGACCATAAAATTGAGCAAATCACCAAGCAACTGAATAAATTGGTTGAAGTGGTGAAAGTGGTTGATTTGTCTGAAGGCGCGCACATTGAACGTGAACTCATGTTGATTAAAGTAAAATCACTTGGCGCGGCACGTGCAGAGATTAAACGTACGGCCGATATTTTCCGTGCGCAAATTGTCGATGTCACACCAACGACCTATACCATTCAAATTGCCGGTACAACTGAAAAGCTCGATGGTTTTATTGATGCGCTTGCAGAAAATACTATTCTTGAAGTGGTGCGTTCAGGTGTTTCAGGTATCGCACGTGGCGAAAAAGTTTTAACGATCTAACAGATTTTAATTTTATTCACACATTCTACTCATCTTATTAGGTGAGGTTCCAAGTCAATGAATACCAATAACATCATTGGCTTGGATAAAAGGAAACAAAAGCATTTAAGCGGAGACAGCAATGCAAATTTTTTATGATAAAGACTGTGACTTATCGATCATCCAAGGTAAAAAAGTAGCAATCATTGGTTACGGTTCACAAGGTCATGCCCATGCGCTTAACCTGAAAGACTCTGGCGTTGACGTAACTGTAGGTTTACGCGCTGGTTCTACTTCTTGGAAAAAAGCTGAAAATTCAGGTCTTAAAGTATCTGAAGTTCCTGCTGCTGTTGCTCAAGCTGACGTGGTAATGATCTTGACTCCAGATGAGTTCCAATCACAGCTTTATCGTGACGTGATTGAACCAAACATCAAGCAAGGTGCAACTTTAGCATTTGCTCATGGTTTCTCTATTCTTTATAACCAAGTTGTACCACGTGCTGATTTAGACGTAATCATGGTTGCGCCAAAAGCACCAGGTCACACAGTACGTTCTGAATACCAACGTGGTTCAGGTGTACCTGACTTAATCGCAATTCATCAAGATGCTTCTGGTAATGCACGTAATCTTGCGCTTTCTTACGCTTCGGGCGTAGGTGGTGGTCGTACGGGTATCATCGAAACTTCATTCCGTGAAGAAACTGAAACTGACCTTTTTGGTGAGCAAGCAGTTCTTTGTGGTGGTGCGGTTGAATTGGTTAAAATGGGTTATGAAACGCTTGTTGAAGCGGGTTATGCTCCAGAAATGGCGTATTTCGAATGCTTGCACGAACTTAAATTGATCGTTGATTTGATGTTTGAAGGCGGTATTGCGGACATGAACTATTCAGTATCGAACAATGCTGAATATGGCGAATATGTAACGGGTACTGAAGTAATCAATGAACAGTCTCGTGAAGCAATGCGTAATGCATTGAAACGTATCCAATCGGGTGAATATGCGAAAATGTTCATTAACGAAGGTGCGTTGAACTACCCATCAATGACTGCACGTCGTCGTCAAAATGCTGCACATGGTATTGAAGTAACAGGTAACAAGTTACGTGCGATGATGCCTTGGATTCAAGCGAATAAAATCGTAGACAAAGAAAAGAACTAAGTTCTAATTTCTAAGTTAAAAAGCCCTTGTTTTATAACAGGGGCTTTTTTTTATACAAAGTTGTGCTTTTCCTCCTTCAAAGTTGTGCTTTTTTTCCTTGCGCTTCATTCAAAGCAGTGCTTTGAATTCGCTCATACCTTGGACTCAAGCAAAAAAAATCGTAGATAAAGAGAAAAACTAAGTTTTTTATTGTGTATTGATTAAAAAAAGACCGCTGATTGGGGCGGTTTTTTTGTGCTACATTACGCATAACAGTTTGCTTTGTTGAGTGTATTGAATCATGAAAACGAAATTGTTGCTTTGTATCGCTACTCTGATTTTTTCCAACTTAAGTCGTGCTGAAATAGTGAATGCGACGGAATTAAAGCCATTCAGTAATGTTCGTGTTTCTATGCAACGCATGTTGCATTCGAAAGAGGATCGCTATTTTCTCAGTTTATATGCGGGCATTTGGAATCCACATGCGACTTTATACGACTTTGTTTATCAGCAGGAGATTAATTTAAAAGGACTACAAAAAGGCGATCAGTTGATATTGAAGTCTGTTGACTCAGCTAATCTTGAAAATGGGCAATATCAATTTACAGGGCTACTTGATTCCAATACCGGTGATCTTAAGGCGCTGCTTTCAAAATCTGATCATAGTTTTGAGCAGTCCATTCAGTTTGAGCCTGTAATCAAAATTTCAAATAAACCCAATTTTATTTTTAAATTTTATGGTCTAGACAACCTGAATGAATCCTATAGCACGGTACTTAAACAGCTCGATGTCGTGAATAAAAATAACAATACGGTTGCACAAAGTTTGACAGGATTTACTGCATTTCCAAAAAGTATTGGTTATATGGATATTAATTTTGATGGGTATTATGACATTGTATTGTCCGATATTTCACAAGGCCGATCGATTAAGGATAAACGTTATATTTATTGGATGTACAATCCAAAAACACAAAAATTTCAACGTTCTCCTCAACTTGAAAAGATCGTAGGGTTTCCTGATTTGCACGGAGAAAAGCAGCAAATTGATTTTGGAAATGGGCAGTTATATCAAGTCGAAAATGGCTTGTTAAATCGGATTGAATAGTCACTCTGGTCTAGTCTAGATCTAGCGTTTAGGCATAACGCGATAAAGATTAATCTGTCGTAGATTGATTTGAGGTACTACAAGTAAGCGTGATAATTCATTTTTTATTAAAAATACTTTTATGATTTAAGTTAATGTTTAGTTGACTGGTATAGATAAAAATGTGAAAACACTTGTACTTGAAGCAGATAAGAAAATATATAGAGTGTCTAGCTTTAAATAGCTTGGAATTAAAAAAACAGGACTTTTTTCTAAGCATCTGGTAAAGCCAGATTTTTGTTTGGTGTTTATGAACCCGTTCAGGCTGAGAAGAACAAAAAGCCTTAGAAATGCAGGTGTGAATCAGTGTGTTTGGATTTGTCTTGAATGTTGAAGCCATCAGACATGTCAATAAAGTGTCATCTAAAAATCATCAAACTGAAAGAAACAACATCTAAACTCATTTTAAAATAACGATATAGGTGTTGTATGACAAATTTGTATGCGACCAGCCTGCTCAAACAACAAGATTTTCCTGAAAGTTTTCAATTTTATTTTAAGAAAAGTAAGCAAGATCATGCACGTGAGGAGATACAAGTTTTACAAGACTTGGTTCGACCACGGCTAAAAATAGCCATCGTCACAGAAACATGGTCGCCAGAAATTAATGGTGTCGCACTCTCTTTGTTACAACTCTGTAAAGGACTGCAAAAACAAGGTCATAAAATCTTATTGATTCGCCCTGAACAAAAGCAGTCTTGTCAGGAATTTTTGCCCAATAAAGAATGTTTAGTCAAAGCCCAATCGATTCCTAAATATCCATCTTTGCAATTTGGTTGGCCGCAATTTTTAAAGGTCTCCAATGCATTGGACGCTTTTGCACCGAATGTGGTGCATATTGTGACAGAAGGACCCTTAGGTTTAAGTGTTTTACAGGCGGCAAAAGCCAAAGGAATTCCTATTTCAAGTGGCTTCCATTCGCCTTTTCAAGAGTTTAGTCGGTTCTTTGATTTGGCCTTTCTGGTGAAGCCGATTCAGCATTATTTACGTTGGTTTCATAACAATACACAAATGACCTGTATTCCAAGTAAAGAGACAGAATATATTTTAAGACAGTTTGGTGTGTCTTGCCCGTTGGTGGTTGTGGGACGTGGTGTGGATATTGCATGTTTTTCTTCAGAACATTACTCGAATGTGTTGCGTCAACAATGGAAGGCCACTTTAGAAACCACGGTCATGCTTTATGTGGGCAGGTTATCGCCTGAAAAGGAAATTGATGTTGTGGTGAATGCTTATCTGGCAATGAAGCAAAGAGCGAAACAGGATATAAAATTGGTTATTGTGGGTGATGGGCCGGATCGTGGTCGTTTAGAAACGCTATGCCAAGGGAGTGATGTTATTTTTACAGGAGTTTTAACCGGTTTGAATTTGGCGCAAGCGTATGCAAGTGCCAATGTTTTTGTTTTTGCCAGTCAGGTTGAAACCTTTGGCAATGTGGTACTTGAGGCGATGGCAAGCGGTTTACCTATTATTGCTTATGATTATGCGAGTGCGCATTTACATGTTAAGCATGCTGAAACAGGGTGGTTAAGTCCCTTAAGTGATGTGAGTAGTTTGATTCAGTCAATCTATGCCTTACCTAATAATCAGCAGTTGAAATCTATGGGGCTTTTAGCCCGAAAAACGGTACAGCATATTGGTTGGCAATATCCGGTACATCAGTTTGAGGAAGCATTGTATGGGGTGGTGAAGGAGATACAAATGACATCCTAAATTTTAAGCCGACGCTTAAAGGAGAATCATGATGAATTTAAAAAAAGTAAAAATAACGGTGCTGGATCTGGATTTAAAAGGTTGCGTATATTTAAATCATTTTTCACACTCACAAACGGTCGCTTATTTTTTTAAAATCATTAGCCGTTTGGGTGATGGTTTATTTTGGTTGACGATGTTGGCTGGTCTTTGGATGTTGGAAGGGTTATTTTATCTGGTACAGCTGTTTTATCTCATCATGAGCGGTTCTATCGGAACGCTGATTTATAAAATTTTAAAACAAAAAACCACACGTCCTCGACCTTATCAAGTGCATCAAGTGATTCGATTACAAGAACAACCACTGGATCACTTTAGTTTTCCATCGGGTCATACTTTACATGCTGTCATGGCAAGTACGGTGTTGGGCTATATACAGCCGATGTTGCTGATTCTAATGTTACCTTTTACCATTTTAGTTGCCATATCACGGATGGTGCTCGGTTTGCATTATCCAAGTGATGTCTTGGTGGGTGCATTGATTGGTGTGGTCATTGCCAGTGGAATTATTTGCGCTGCACCCTTTTTAAATATCATCTTATAAAAATGTGCGTTTTAAAACCGAAAAACTCTTTTTCGATTTTAGGAATTTGTTAAAGTAGCAGTATTCATTTTAGCGCTAAGGAATACCTATGGGTTTACGTTGGACTGACACCATTGATCTTGCCATTGAACTTTCGGAAGCACATCCGGATGTAGATCCACAATGGATTCGCTTTACCGACTTACATGCATGGGTGTGTGCATTGCCAGATTTTAGTGATGACCCGACCAAATCGACAGAAGGCCTGTTGGAAGGGATTCAAATGGCATGGATTGACGAAGCAAACTAATCCCCAGCTTTTCTGCATGTTGAAAAAAGCATTTTTTTTACATATCAAAAGCAGAAAATTGCCCATTATTCGGTATAATGCGCAAAATTTTAACGTCAAATTGACCTAAGGAGCCAATCATGGCTATTGAACGCGCTTTATCTATCGTAAAACCTGATGCTGTTGCTAAAAACAATGTTGGCGAAATTTTTGCTCGTTTTGAAAAAGCGGGTCTTAAAATTGTTGCAACTAAAATGAAACATTTGACTCAAGCTGAAGCTGAAGGCTTCTATGCTGAGCATAAAGAACGTGGTTTCTTTGCTGACCTAGTTGCATTCATGACTTCTGGTCCTGTTGTAGTTTCTGTTCTTGAAGGCGAAAACGCTATTCTTGCACACCGTGAAATCCTTGGCGCAACAAACCCTAAAGAAGCTGCTCCAGGTACAATCCGTGCAGACTTCGCTGTAAGCATCGACGAAAATGCTGCGCATGGTTCTGACTCAGTTGCATCTGCTGATCGTGAAGTTAACTACTTCTTCGCTCAAACTGAGATCTGCCCACGTACTCGTTAATTCGAAGTATTCAAACCAGATAAGTGTTATTATACTTATCTGGTTTTTTTATTCTCTGAATAAAGCTTTGCTCACATATTGAGCTTCTCCTTTCATCTTTAGACATGGTTTAGGTAATTACACATGAGTACTGAAGTAGTCGCTACAGCAGCAATTTCTGCTGAACAGCCACAATCTCCATCCGCTCCGACGCAGCAAAATACTGTTACGAAAGTGAACTTACTTGGCATGTCACGTCTGCAATTGGAAAAATTCTTCGAAGATATCGGTGAAAAAAAATTCCGTGCGGGTCAGGTGATGAAGTGGATTCATCAATTTTTTGTGACTGATTTTGCTGAGATGACCAATATCTCAGGCAAGTTACGTGAAAAACTCGAAAAACTTTGTGAAATTAAAGCACCAGAAGTCGTGCATAAAAATTATTCTAAAGATGGTACGCGTAAGTGGGTGTTTCGTGTTGGAGAAGGCGACGGCTCATTGGTTGAAACCGTTCTGATTCCTGCAGAACATCGTAGTGGTTTACGTCGGACGTTATGTATTTCTTCACAAGTTGGTTGTGCATTGGATTGTTCATTCTGTTCGACCGGTAAACAAGGTTTTCAGCGTGATTTAACCCCTGATGAAATTATTGGCCAATTATGGGTAGCAAACTATTCCTATATGGAAGATGTGCCTGTTGCTGACCGTGAGCGTTCAGTGACCAATGTGGTGATGATGGGTATGGGTGAGCCTCTACTCAATTATGACGCAGTCCTCAGCTCCATGCGCATTATGCTCGACGACTTTGCTTATGGTATGTCTAAACGCCGTGTGACTTTGTCAACTTCAGGTGTAGTGCCAAAAATTGATCAGTTGGTCAAAGATATTGATGTTGCTTTGGCAATTTCATTGCATGCGCCAAATGATGAATTGCGTAACGAATTGGTACCTATTAATAAAAAATATCCGTTAGAGCAATTGATTGCTGCGTGTCAGCGTTATATTGCCAAAGACGGTAATGAAAGTTCACGTAAACACGTGACCATTGAATATGTCATGTTGGATGGCGTGAATGATCATCCTGAACATGCACAGCAAATGATTAAGTTGTTAAAGAACTTGCCGAGTAAAATTAATTTAATTCCATTTAATCCATTCCCGCATGCCCCGTATGGTCGCTCAAGTCGTAACCGTATTATTTCTTTCCAAAAAACTTTGTCTGATGCTGGTTTTGTGTGTACGATTCGTCAGACACGCGGTGATGACATTGATGCTGCATGTGGACAGTTAGTGGGTCAAGTGGCCGATCGTACACGTCGTGCGGAACAGTGGAAGAAAAAAGTAGCGCAGCAGAATGAGATTATGCGCTCGCAAGGATAATAAAGGGGGATGCCAATTGAGAAAGCCCACATATAAATTAGCATTTATGACAGCAATAGCTTTGTCTGCTATTTTTATGACTGCTTGTCAAACACCGACAACAACAATGGGTAAGAAAGACCCTGAAAAGGCTGTTAAAGTTCGTACTCAATTGGCAGCCGAATATATTAAATCTGGGGAGTTGGATTCGGCAAAACGTGCTTTAGATCAAGCACTGGATATCGACTCTCGTGATTCAGCAGCCAATATGATGATGGGAATTTTACTGCAACAAGAGGGCAGTAAAACCAGTATGGATAAAGCAGAAGCCTATTTTAAGCGTGCAATTTCTGCTGATCCTCAAAATGCACAAGCCCGTAACAACTATGGTACTTATTTGTATCAAGTTGAGCGTTATAATGATGCCATTGAGCAGCTTAATGTGGCAGGGACTACACTGGGCTATGATCAGCGTTATAAAGCTTTGGAAAATGTAGGGCGAATTTACTTAAAATTAGGCGATGTTGCGAATGCTGAAAAATCATTCAAACAAGCCCTGCAAGTGAATCGTGATTCCTCTATTTCAATGTTAGAGTTGTCAGAAATTTTTTATTTGAAACAACAGACCGCTGCTGCGACACAATTGTATGAACAATTCGTGCGCGCAGTCGGTCAGAAAAATCAAGGTGCGCGTGCGCTTTGGATTGGTATCCGGATTGCACGCGCAAATAGCGACACGATGGGAATGCAGGAGCTTGTGAATCAATTGCGAGCACTGTTCCCAGAAAGTCCAGAATACCAACGTTATCTGCAATTAAAGTACAGTACTGAGGCCGTATGGAAGTAAATCCTAATTCACAGCAATCGAATGGTTCAAGCGTAGTACCCAATGCATTAGGAAATATTCAGCGTCCAGGTGAGTACTTACGTCAAATTCGAATTGCACAAAAGCGTGAATTAAATGACGCTGCCAAAGATTTGAATATCCCGTTGAAAACTTTGACAGCTTTAGAGCAAGATGACTATAAGGCTTTACCTGAAGCAACCTTTATTAAAGGTTACTATCGCACCTATGCAAAATATTTAAAGGCAGATGCAAGCAGTATTATTCAGCGTTTTGATGAGATTTATCAAAATGATACAGGCTTGTTGCCCAACCACGCTTTAAACAATTCACCAATTAAAATTATGGGTAAACTCTCAGGTTCTAATAGTGATCGTAATAAAAAGTGGTTAAAGCGCTTGGTGATTGCTGGCGTGATTTTGGTGATTTTGGCTGTTGCAACGATGGCCATACAAAATTGGTCAGCCAGCAAAAGTGATAGTCGTGATGTTGCTCCAGCCGAATCAGATGTAGAAGTATTGAATTTAGATAATTCGGCAGCTGTATCTGGTGATCAATTGGAGCTAGAGTTTAGTCAACCAACCTCTGTTCATATTGTCGATTCGACTGGTAAAGTGCTCGCAACAGGTCGTCAATCTGCGACAGTGAAATTGAATGGTGAAACACCGTTCCAAATTCGCCTTGATGATGCATCGGCTGTAACCTTAACCTTGAATAATGAAAAAATTGCCTTGTCACCTTATACAGTGAATGGCAAAGCAGACTTCCGTTTGTCACGTTAATGGGTCAAGAGAAGAGCGATATTTATGATTCAAAATCCAATTAAACGTCGTCCCACGCGTAAAATTCGTGTTGGTTCAGTCTACGTGGGTGGCGATGCACCGATTAGCATCCAAAGTATGACCAATACTGAAACTTGTGATGTGGCTGCAACCGTTGCGCAAATTCAACGTTGTGCCGATGCTGGTGCAGACATCATGCGTGTTTCTGTGCCTTCAATGGAAGCAGCGGCCGCTTTTGGTGAAATTCGTAAGCAAGTGACGGTTCCTTTGGTTGCGGATATTCATTTTGACTATAAAATTGCTTTAGCCGTCGCGGATGCAGGTGCGGATTGTTTACGTATTAATCCGGGTAATATTGGTTCTGAAGCAAAAATTCGTGAAGTGGTTGCAGCAGCAAAATATCATGATATTTCCATGCGTATTGGTGTTAATGCGGGTTCACTGGAAAAAGATATTCAGAAAAAATATGGTGAGCCAACGGGTCAAGCATTGCTTGAGTCGGCAATGCGTCATATTGATATTTTAGATCGTTTGAATTACCAAGAATTTAAAGTCTCGGTTAAAGCATCAAATGTGTTTTTAACCATGGATGCCTACCGTCTGTTGTCTCAACAGATTGATAATCCGTTGCATTTGGGTGTCACCGAAGCAGGGATTTATCGTACTGGTTCAGTGAAATCTGCAATTGCATTAGGTGGTCTATTGATGGAAGGCATCGGTGATACGATGCGTATTTCATTGGCTGCTGACCCTGAAGAAGAAATCAAGATTGGTTTTGATATTTTAAAATCGCTGAGCTTGCGTTCCAATGGCATTAACTTTATTGCTTGTCCAAGTTGTTCACGTCAAGAATTTAACGTGATTGCTGTGATGCAAGCTTTAGAAGAACGTTTAGAAGATATTCGTACCCCAATGGACGTATCTGTGATTGGGTGTAAAGTGAATGGCCCGGGCGAAGCCAAAGAAGCCGATATTGGCGTTGTGGGGGCTGCACCGCGTTCACTGGTCTATCGTAATGGTGAAAAAAGCCATTTAATTGATACTAATCAGTTGGTTGATGAAATCGAAACGATGGTTCGTCAACGTGTAATAGAGCTTGAAGAAGCTAAATCTAAAGAAATTATTCGCACAAGTTTTTGAGTAGTTCATGAGTTCAATTGTCGCAATCAAAGGTTTTAATGATGTTCTGCCAACGCAAACTGCTGCGTGGAGACGTCTTGAGCAACATTTAGCATCACTTATGGATGCGTATGGTTATCAGCAGATTCGTTTGCCTATCGTTGAACAAACCAATTTGTTTAAACGCTCAATTGGTGACGCGACGGATATTGTCGAAAAAGAAATGTATACGTTTCTGGACAAAGGTAATCCACCTGAGTCTTTGACTTTACGTCCAGAAGGAACAGCGGGCTGTGTTCGTGCCATGCTTGAGCATAATTTGCTTCGCGGTGCGACCCCGCGTGTGTGGTATATCGGTCCAATGTTCCGTTATGAAAAACCACAAAAAGGACGTTACCGTCAGTTTCATCAGTTTGGTGTGGAAACATTTGGTGTGGCTACGCCTGACCAAGATGCTGAATTGATTCTGATGACCGCACGTTTGTGGAAACGCATGGGTGTTGCCGATAAAGTTCAGCTTGAACTGAATACTTTGGGTGAGTCGGACGAACGCGCAGAATACCGTGCTGCACTGGTTGAATTCTTGAATCAGCATAAAGCTGAATTAGATGAAGATTCACAGCGCCGTTTAACCACCAATCCACTGCGTATTTTGGATTCTAAAGACGCGCGTACACAACAAATCCTTGAAAATGCACCAAAATTGCATGACTTCATGGGTGAAGACAGCATGAATCACTTTGCGACCTTACAGCAGTATTTAACTGAAGCAGGCGTAGAGTTTGTGATTAACCAAAAATTGGTACGTGGTCTCGACTACTACAACAAAACAGTTTTTGAATGGACGACGACACATTTAGGTTCACAAGGCACCATCTGTGCAGGCGGTCGTTACGATGGTCTGGTGGGTCAATTGAAAGGCAAGGCCGATCAATCTGTACCTGCTGTTGGTTTTGCCATGGGGATGGAGCGTTTATTGCTTCTACTTGAGCAAGTTGAAGACCAGACATCAGTACGTGATTGCGAAGTGTTCTTATTGTCAGATGCTGCATTGCAAGGTAAGGCATTGGTTCTTGCAGAACAAATTCGTAACCAACTTGAAGCAGAAAATAGTCATATTCGTCTGAAAGTGGGTTCACAAGGTTCGATGAAGAGCCAAATGAAAAAAGCAGATCAGTCCGGTGCTATTTTTGCTGTGATTGTCGGTGAGCGTGAGTGGGAAGCGCAGCAATTAACCGTGAAAGAATTGGCGACTGCCGAGCAAACTGAAGTTGCTGTGGTAAATGTTGTACCATTCTTCATTCAAAAATTTTCTTCAAAATAAGCTTAAAAAACATAAGGAAAAGGTAATCACATGAACGCATTGAGTGATGATGAACAACTTGATAGCTTAAAATCTTTCACTAAAAAATATGGTTCTGCCATGATTAGTGGGATTCTAATTGCGTTGATTGCCTTTTTCGGTTGGGAATATTGGCAGAAGAAAAATTTGGCTGAATCACAAATGGAAACAGCTAAAGTTCAACAGTTGATGGATGACGCGAAGAATGCACAAGGCAATGCCAATGTATTTAATGCACTATCTGCAACTGCGGACAAAATTGTCAAAGACGCGCCCGATTCTGCACAAGCTATTCAAACGCAATTGCTCATGGCGAAATTGGCTTATGACAAAGCGGATTATGCACATGCAGAACGCGCATTGAAAAAAGTTGAAAATTCTAAGCTAAATGATACTGGCTTGGTTCAAGTGGTTAAATTGCGCTTGGCGTATGCTCAGCTTGCTCAAAACAAATATGATGAGGCCATTAAAACTTTATCTTTGGTGACCGATCCTGCTTTTAAAGCGACAGCCGATGAAGCACGTGGTGATGTGTATGTTGCTAAAAATGATATCGAAAATGCGAAAAAATCTTATCAAAGTGCATGGGATGCACTGGTTGAACGCCAACAAGAACGTCAAATTTTACAAATTAAACTCGAAAGTGTCGGCGTTTTAGTTGATGATCCTGAAGTTGAACGCCCAATTTTAGAAACACAAGTGGATGAGTCATGATGGATAGAAAATATAAAATACCTTTTGCGCTAACAATTTTAACCTTTGCACTTGTTGGCTGTTCAACAAATAAAATTAAAGTGGAGAAGGTTAAACCCAATCCATTACCAAAACTCGCCCAAGCAAAAAGCCTTGTTCCTGTATTTTCTCAGAGTGTTTCTTCAACCAGTGAAGAAGACCCATTACGTCTGCGTTTAGATGTGGACAATGGGGTGGTTTTCGCCCTTGATCCTAAAGGTGAAGTGAGCGCTTACCAAGGAAAACAACGTCTATGGGAAAAACAAGTTTCTAAACAGGGCTTAAGCTCTGGTGTAGAAGCAAGTGAAGGGACGGTTGTTGTTGGTAACAAAAAAGGTCAACTCTTTGCACTTGATCAAGCCACAGGTGAGCAAAAGTGGACAGCGCAGTTGTCAGGTGCGCTATTGTCGGCTTCATTGATTCAATCTGGTCGCGTGATTAGTGTCACCAATGACGGTACTGTTTATGCTCATGATCTGGCGACAGGTCAGCAAGTTTGGACATACAACTTGCCGAATGTACAATTTAGTTTGCGTGGCATGGCATCACCTGTTGCACTGGATTCGCGTACAGTCTTGATTGCTTCATCCAATGCTTATGTTTATGCGCTTGATGTGTTAAGTGGCATTCCGCGTATGCAGCGCCGCGTTGCCGTCAGTGAAGGTCGTTCAGATATTCAACGTCTGAATGATATTGATGGTGATCCAGTGGTTGCAGGACAACTTCTGGTGACGACCAGTTTTCAAGGACAAGTCACTGTGACTGACTTAGCTTCACAGCAAGTGGTGTGGAGTGAAGATGCGAGCAGTATTTTACGTCCAGAAGTGTTTAATAACACCGTTTATGTTGCTCAAGCCGATGGCAAAATCACAGCTTATGCACTGACAACGGGTGAACAATTATGGCAAAACGACAGTTTGCTGAATCGTCAATTAAGTAATCCTGTTGTACTTGGACAAGACCTTGTAGTGGGTGATTTAGATGGTGTATTACACTTAATCGATCCGACTTCTGGACAACTGATTGGTCGTTCAAAAACCAGTGGTGAAGTGCGTTCATTACGTGTAATTGATAATCAGCTGTATGTTTCCACTCGAAAGGGTGCGTTAAGCGTTTGGCAGAATCGTTAATTTTGTTCTAGCTTATGTTAAACTAGGCGAAATCCGTATTTTTTGAACACGGGGTATTTGAAAATTTTCAATGCCCCGTGTTTTATTTAGTTATTTATATTTTATTTTCTTCCATTGTTTCTGATGTTCAGACCAGTCTCACTGGCTGATTTTGAATAAAGGTTAATCTATGAAACCCGTAATTGCGCTCATTGGTCGTCCGAACGTCGGAAAATCAACGTTATTTAATCAGATTACCAAGAGCCGTGATGCACTCGTTGCTGACTTTGCCGGTCTTACCCGTGACCGTAAATATGGCGATGCCGTTTTCCAAAATAAATCATTTATTGTTGTCGATACTGGTGGTATTGGCGAAAGTGAAGCTGGTATTGATGCCTATATGGCAGAACAGTCTAAAACAGCCATCAATGAAGCCGATATTATTGTTTTTGTTGTCGACGCACGCGCAGGACTACTTGCATCTGATGAACAGATTGCCCGTGAAATTCGTACTTTAGGTAAAAAAGTTTACCTCGTGGCGAATAAAGTCGATGGCGTTCATGCTGAAGCTGCTGTGGTTGAGTTTTATCAACTTGGCTTTGGTGAGCCATTACACGTTGCGGCCAGTCATGGTCGTGGTGTGGCGCAGATGCTTGAGGAAGTGCTTGAAGACGTTCCTGAAGATGCTGATGAAGCTGAACACGATAAAGCAACAGGTTTACGTTTAGCGGTCATTGGTCGCCCTAACGTCGGTAAGTCGACTTTGGTGAACCGTTTACTGGGCGAAGAACGTGTTGTAGTTTTCGACATGCCTGGAACCACGCGTGATTCTATTTATATTCCGTATGAACGCAATGAAAAGAAATATACCTTGATTGACACTGCGGGTGTGCGTCGTAAAGGTAAAGTAGATGAAATGATTGAGAAATTCTCAATTGTTAAAACTTTACAAGCGATTAAAGATGCGCATGTTGTGGTGGTGGTCTTGGATGCACGTGAAGGCGTGGTTGAGCAAGATCTCCATTTAATCGGTTATGCTTTAGAAGCCGGCCGAGCAATGGTGATTGCCATCAATAAATGGGACAACATGTCGGACTATGACCGCAAGCAATGTAAGCTTGACGTTGATCGTCGTTTTGACTTTATTCCATGGGCAAAAGTGCATTTGATTTCTGCATTGCATGGTACGGGTGTGGGTGAGTTATATCCTTCAATCCACCGTGCTTATGATTCTTCGCATTTAAAAGTTTCACCTGCGAAAATCACGCAAATTTTGAATGATGCGACTGAAGCACATCAACCGCCTATGATTAGCGGTCGTCGTATTAAAATGCGTTATGCGCATATGGGTGGACAAAATCCACCAACGATTGTGGTGCATGGTAATAAGGTGGATAAAACCCCAGCAGATTATCGCCGCTATCTTGAAAACGTATTCCGTAAAGTCTATAAACTTGAAGGGACACCAGTTCGAATTGAGTTTAAAACGTCTGAAAATCCATTTGAAGGTCGTAAAACGCAAATTGATGAACGCGTGGCAGCACGTAAACGTCGTTATGTGCAGAAATTTAAAAAGGCTGCTAAGAAATATAAAAGCTAATTGATCTGCTCTGGATTGAACAAAGCCCGAAGTTTACTTTGGGCTTTGTTCTTTTAAGATGTGATTCTATTTTTGATCAGGTGATTCATATGACCAGACTGATACGCGTAGATGTGGATACACTGGAACATATTGTACCGTTATCTCAAACATTGGATCGTAAGGCTAAAATTCAGCTGCAAAAGCAGGCCGTCTATGATTATCGCAATCAATTGTTGTCCAAGCAATTACATATTGTGCTGCAACAAGATGATTTTTCTAAGACCGAGTATGGCAAACCGTATTTAACCAATTTCCCCAAATTTTATTTCAATCATAGTCATAGTCAAAAACATTATGCTTTGGCAAGCAGTACGCAGATGCACGATTTAGGTGTGGATGTTGAAGACTTAGACCGCAAAGTGCGCTTTGAAGCTTTAGCAGAGCATGCTTTTCATGCCAATGAATTACAACACTGGCATGCGCTAGAACAAGACCGAAATTATTGGTTTAAGGTCTGGACCACCAAAGAAGCGGTCTTAAAAGCCGCAGGCCTAGGGGTGCGTTTGAACTTAAAGGAATTAGAAACGCGGGTACATCCAATCCATGATGGTGGATTATGTCATCATCCCTTAATTGGTACATTTGCCTATCAAAACTTCCATTTAGCTCAGGTCATGCTTACGGTTGCATGGCGTTCTGAAGCATCCTGTCAAGGCTTTGCTTTTCCCAAAATTCAAATTATTTCTGCGCTATAGTGTGTTAATCATCATTTAAATGGGATGGTTGTTAAAATGTCTAATCGAAAAAGATGGAAACGATGCAGAAGTAAATTATTGCAATGTTAAATATGATGTTGGTTGTGTGTTGCTAAAGATGAAGTTTATTGCATAGGGTTTTGTTGACTAAAGTTTTATAGAATACAAAAGCCTATCGAAAGACAGGCTTTTTTTGATGGAACTTATTTTCTTTTGGCCAGTATACGATTGCCGATTCGATTGACAAACTGCGGACTCATGCCAGACAGTGTAAAGAGCAGTTTGCTTTTCAAGCCTACAGGCTGGTGCGTTGGTGTAAAGAGGTTATCTTGGCGTTGCACCAATTGATAAATCTGTTCTGCGACATCATGGGCACTTAAATGCACGCCCATATTTTGAATACTGCCGGCATCCATATCTTTCACCATGGCTGTTTGTACAAACAGCGGCATTACATCCAAAACGCGGATGCCATATTTTTGCCATTCAATGTCTAATCCTTCGGTAATACCACGCACGGCAAACTTACTGGCAGAATAAGATACCAAATCGGCTTGTCCATAAATGGCCGAAGCAGAAGAGAGATTAATCACCCGAGCAAACGAGGCTTGTTTTAAAAAGGGCAAGGCCGCATGGCAACCATTTAAAACCCCTTTGACATTAATGTCGATGGTACGATGATGCGCAGCAATATCGGTCTGTTCAAAAGCACCTGAATATAAAATTCCTGCATTATTGACCAACACATTAATTTCACCTGCCCAAGCCTGAAATTCGTTTAGGGCCTGTTGCCATTGGCTATAATTGGACACATCAAGTAAACCTGCTTTTGCCTGTGGTCCCAATTGTTGCGCCAGTTTTTGCGCTTGAACAGCGTTAATATCATAAATGCCCACTTTGTAGCCATGCTGATAAAACAGCGTTGCAATTGCAGCGCCAATGCCTTGTGCTGCCCCACTAATAAATATACTGTGCATGTCATTTTCCCTGTTTATTTTGTTTTTGTTGCGCTTTGGTTTTTCATTTATTTGGCTTGAGCATAACAAATATAAACAGTGAAAAGCTAAGTTTATATAACGTGATTGGAGTGATAAAAACGTGGATGAATTATTGGCAGTGATGCGTGAGTTACGTGAAAAATGTCCATGGGATCAACAACAAACACCCCAAAGTTTAACCAAATATGCCATAGAAGAGGCTTATGAAGTGGAAGCCGCAATTCGAGAGGGCAACGCCGATGAAATTCGAGATGAACTTGGCG
This sequence comes from Acinetobacter bohemicus ANC 3994, assembly GCF_000367925.1. Taxonomy (GTDB): domain Bacteria; phylum Pseudomonadota; class Gammaproteobacteria; order Pseudomonadales; family Moraxellaceae; genus Acinetobacter; species Acinetobacter bohemicus. Next base: position 101,306 of record NZ_KB849168.1, on the reverse strand, counting down.
ATCTGTTGTTGCAAGTGGTTTTTCAAGCGCAAATGTTTAGCGAGCAGGGGGCATTTAATTTTGATGATGTCGTACAGGCGATTACTGAAAAATTAATTCGCCGTCATCCACATGTCTTTCAAGCAGAACAATTTTCACAATTGAGTTCGGCAGATGTTGCGGTGCTGTGGAAACAAATTAAACAACAAGAAAAACAAGGCAAACTACAATCTCGCTTAGATGAGATTAAACATGGGCCTGCGCTTCAACAAGCGGATGAAATCCAAAAAAATGCAGCACAAATTGGTTTCGATTTTGCTGCTGTTGCCGGCGCTTATGGAAAATTAAATGAAGAATTGGCCGAATTACAGCAGGCCATGCAAAAGCAAAATTCCGACGAAATATTCGACGAATTTGGTGATTGTTTATTTTCACTGATCAATGTTGGACGTAAACTTGGCGTGTCTAGTGAAATGGCACTTTTAAGTACCATTCATAAATTTAGAACACGTTTTGCTTTCATTGAAGATCAGGCTCGGCAACAACAGCAAAAAATTGAAGCGCTCTCTTTAGCAGAAATGGATCAATTGTGGGAGCAAGCGAAACAACAATTAAAATAATAGGTGTCCAATGAAAAAAATAAAACAGCTGCTTCAGCGCATTTTTCATTTGTGTATATTCATGTCATTGTTGGGCGGATCGACTCTGTATGCGCAACAATTTGACCAACAATATTTAAAATGGAAGGCTGAACAAGATGCCCAAGATGCACGTTTAAAAATTCCACGCGTCTCCACCAGCAAGAATCATTATTTGGCCAAACCTGCTTTACAACCATCCAGCGCTACTAAAATAAGTTTAAATCAAGCCACGTTAGCGCAATTACAAGAATTATCTGGCATTGGGTTAAAAAAAGCAGAAGCGATTATTGCCTATCGTCAAAAAAATGGAAAATTTAAAAACATTGAGGAATTGCAGCAGGTGAAGGGCATTGGGCCTGCTTTATTTGCCAAGAATAAAGACCGATTAGCGCTGTAATTTATGCTTTAAGCGACTAAGACGGGCTGAACAATCTATCCAGCATTGAGATAATCAAATTGCCCTTTGATTGTGTTAGATATATGATTAGCGTCATCTTAGATATTTTACGTTCAGACGTAGGAGACAGCGTCTTTTGCAAACTTTGCACGCGTCAAAATGTGGTTTATCAACCGCTCAATTACCTTCTTACATCCTAGATGTTATCGATGCCTTAACCAAGGCAGGCTTTGAAGCGTATATCGTTGGTGGTGGTGTTCGTGACTTAATGTTGGGTCTAAATCCTAAAGATTTTGATGCCGTCACCAATGCGACACCTGCTCAAGTGAAAGAAGTTTTCGGACGACGTTGTCGTATTATTGGACGACGTTTTGAGCTTGCTCATGTTTATTCCGGTCGAGAACTGGTCGAAGTTGCGACTTTCCGTGCGCCACCGAAAAAAGCGGTCACCTCTGCTTCAGGCATGATTTTACGAGATAATAATTGGGGCACGATTGAGCAAGATTTTGCTCGCCGTGATTTTTCGATTAACGCGATGTATTATCAACCGCGTAAAGGCATCGTGCTCGATTTTTGTCATGCCATTGATGACATAAAAAATAAAACTTTACGCTTATTGGGCGATCCAACTTTACGGTTTGAAGAAGATCCCGTGCGTATGCTGCGTACTTTACGCTTTGCAGCAAAATTGAATTTTAGTATTGCACCTGACATTTTAGAGGTTTTTACCCCTGAAATGACCCAGTTGTTACGTGATATTTCTCCGCATCGTTTATATGATGAATCGCAGAAATTATTCACCATGGGGCATTTGAATCGTGTGCTGCCGATGCTGATCGATTTTGATATTTGGCGTCAGCTCTTTGCAGACATCGACCCAAAGATCTCGACATTTATTGAACGTGCGGCCATCAATACCGATCAACGTATTCAAATTGGTAAAACCATCAATCCTGCATTTTTTTATGCCGTTTTGTTATGGAAACCTTTTTTAGAGCGTTGTGAATTTTATTTAAATAAAGGTATGGTTGCTGCGGAAGCGCGTGCACAAGCGGGTCTAGATGTTTTAAAACGTCAAGCCACGCGAACCATTATTCCACGTTTTGCTGAAACCTTTATTCGTGAAGTTTGGGAAATGCAAACTCGTTTGCTCAGCCCTAAACCACAGCAAATTCAAGCCTTATCTACCCATGCACGTTTCCGTGCCGGATTTGACTTTCTGTTGCTGCGTGAGAAGTCTGGTGATCACAGCACACAAGGTATGGGAACGTGGTGGGATGCGTATCAGCTGATGAGCACCGATGAAAAAGAACGTGCCATTAGTCAATACAACCGCCAACGTGCAAAAAGCCGTCGTAAAGCCCACACAGATGATGTCCTTGAGCCTAAATCGGTGTCTGTTGATATTGAGCCTTTGGTTCAAGAGACGGCACCACGCAGTCGTCGTGAGCGTGAACGCAAGGACAGAAGTCGACCTGAAAGACCTGTTCAAATGGTGACTTCAGGGGGTTCTGAGATTCGCGCAGATCACCCGATTTTAAAACGTAAACGAGTCAAACGTGATTTAAACCAAGTGGTTTTTGGACCGACACAATGACCACAGTAACCTATATTGGCTTAGGCAGTAACTTGGGTGATTCACGGCAAATTTTAATTGAAGCTGTGCAAAAACTGGCGACACTTGGAACAGTGAAAACATCGAAGTTATATCAAAGCCCACCAATGGGACCACAAGACCAACCGAATTATTTAAATGCGGTGGTGCAGTTGCAAACCGATTTAGCCCCTTTGGCTTTATTAGATCAATTGCAAAGTTTTGAACAAGAGTCTGGTCGAGTACGTTTGCGCCATTGGGGTGAACGGACTTTAGATTTAGACTTATTGGTTTATGGTCAGCAACACATACACAATGCGCGTTTAACGGTGCCACATGTTGGACTGTTTGAGCGTGATTTTGTGGTGATACCTTTGCTAGACTTAGATGCAAATATAGAAATTAAAGCACAACGATTAAAAGATTTACCCGTGGTACAACATCCGACAGTTGCTGTTTTGGATGATGACTCTTGGTCAAATATTTAATTTAGACATGTTCTTGGAACGTGTTAGAGGAACATCTTGATGATTAGTCTCAGCGACTTAAGACAATTTAAAACCAATGGCCGCAAATTTTCTTGTTTGACTTGCTACGATGCCAGTATGGCAAAAGCAATGGAACTTGCAGAAGTTGACACTATTTTAATTGGCGATTCTTTGGGGATGGCGATTCAGGGACGTGATTCAACGTTACCTGTGACTGTAGAAGATATGGCTTACCATACAGCAGCAGTACGCCGTGGTAATCAGCATGCTTTTATTATGACTGACTTGCCATTTATGAGCTATGCCACTTTAAATGATGCTTTAAGCAGTTCAAAAACTGTGATGCAAGCGGGTGCGCAAATGGTCAAAATGGAAGGCGGTGCATGGTTAAGTGAAACCGTCACTGTTTTGACCCGAAATGGTATTCCAGTCTGTGTACACTTAGGTTTAACCCCACAATCGGTGCATGTCTTTGGTGGCTATAAATTACAAGCACGTACCCGTGAAGCCGCGGATCAATTGATTGCCGATTGTAAAGCGGTGGTTGAAGCCGGTGCTGCTTTATTATTATTAGAATGTGTGCCTGCACAATTAGGCAAAGAAATTAGTGAATTGTTCCCTCATGTTCCCGTGATTGGCATTGGGGCGGGTGTGGATACGGATGGTCAAGTACTGGTTGTTCAAGATATGCTTGGCTTGACCTTTGGTCGCGTGGCTAAATTTGTGCGTAACTTTATGAAAGAACAAGCGGGAGAAACTGCAATTTTGGATGCTTTTAAAGCCTACCATGCTGCGGTGCTAGATAGCTCTTTCCCTGCTAAAGAACAAACTTTTCAAGTCGAGCTGTAAACATGAAAACAGAAACCACCATTCAAGGATTATCGGCTTCACTGACTCCAGCTCGATCAGCGCGAAAAATTATTGGTTTTGTTCCGACCATGGGGAATTTACACGAAGGTCATTTAAACTTGGTGCGTGAAGCACGTAAGTTATGTGATGTCGTGGTGGTCAGTATTTTTGTCAATCCCATCCAATTTGGCCCAAATGAAGATTTTGAAAATTACCCGCGTACTTTAGAGCACGATAGTCATTTGTTAGCCGATGTTGGTTGTGACATTGTTTTTGCGCCTAGCGTTGAACAAATGTATGGCAACAAACCACGTTTCACCAATATTAGCGTGTCTGATATCACCAATGATTTATGTGGTTTACAGCGTCCGGGTCACTTTGATGGCGTGGCAGTGGTTGTGACAAAATTGTTTAATATTGTACAGCCGAATTTTGCGTTCTTTGGCCAAAAGGATTATCAGCAACTGGCGGTGATTCGTCAGTTTGTACGTGATTTGAATATTCCTTTAGAAGTGATTGGTGTGCCGATTACGCGTGCAGAAGATGGTCTGGCACTCAGTTCACGTAATGGCTATCTAACTGAAGAACAGCGTAAAATAGCACCGAGCATTTTCCAAAGCTTAAAAGCGGCTGAACAAGAACTTCACAATGGTGTTAGTCTGGTCGAAGTGTTAGAAAATATTCAGCATACGTTGACACAAGCTGGTTTTATTGTGGATTATGTGGAAGCACGTACACCTGAATTGCAAAAAATAGAAGCATTTAATCAAAATGTTATTCTATTTGTTGCAGCTAAATTAGGGACCACTCGACTGATTGATAACGTGCAGGTTAAATACACTGCATAGTTTTAAGCAAACAGCATAAGCTAAAGGACAGCCTTGCCATGAAGCGTATTTTAATCGTTACAGGACAATCTGGATCAGGGAAATCATCTGCCTTGCAGGTGCTTGAGGACCTAGGTTACTACTGTATTGATAATTTACCTCTGGCCTTGCTGCCTGAAATCGTGGCTAAGCTGGATCGTGAAAATAATCTAGAGCAATTGGCTTTAGGGGTGGATGTCCGCAGTACTCGCGCAGATTTGCAAGAATTTGACCACGTTTTTGAACAATTGCAGAAACATGGTTCGGTTGATATTATTTATTTGACCACGCAAGACCAAGAATTGATTTCTCGTTTTAGTGCATCACGGCGTCCACATCCTTTGGCCAGTCGTTTTAAAAGTTTGACTGAATGTATTCAGGAAGAAAAAACATTATTACTTCCGATACAATTACGTTCAACAGTACATATTGATACCACCGATAAAAGTGTGCATGATTTAAAGCACACTTTATTGTCCAAACTTGGGCAATCGGATAACTTAATTTTAATTTTACAATCTTTTGGTTATAAACACGGTATTCCACTTGATGCTGATTATGTGTTTGACGTACGTCATTTGCCTAATCCACATTGGGATTTGGAATTGCGAAAATATTCAGGTTTAGACTTGCCTGTACAACAATTTTTGCTACAAAGTGAACAAACCAATGAGATGTTCCAAGATATTTACCATTTTTTAGATAAGTGGTTGCCTGCCTTTGCCGAAGGTCACCGTCACTATATGACAGTGTCGATTGGATGTACGGGAGGGCAGCACCGTTCAGTATATATCGTGGATAGACTTAAAAAAGCCCTTGAGGAAAAATGGTCTATTCAGGTCTTACACAGGGAAATGAAGCACTGGTCATGATTGACACAACTGTTGACGTAATTAATAAACTAGGTTTACATGCGCGTGCGTCTGGAAAGCTAATCGAAGTCACCACCAAATTTCGTTCATCGATTCAAATTGGTAAAGGTGATAAATTGGTTGATGCAAAAAATATTATGTCCTTGCTCATGCTTGGTGCAGGCAAGGGCACAACTTTACGTTTAGTGCTTGATGGTGCAGATGAAGAACAAGCTTTATCTGAAATTCAGGCATTATTTGCAGCAAAATTTTACGAGGCAGATTAATCGTGGCACGTCGACCGCAACAGCGTTTTACTGAAGATGACTTTGACACTTTAGAAGGGCGTGCAAGCAAAACCGAACAAAAAAAAGCAGTGCAACGTATGGCTGCTTTAGGTGAACAATTGGCTGAATTGAGCCTGAAACAAATTCAGAAACTTCCAGTGGAAGAGCGTTTAATTGATGCTTTGTTGGATGTGCGTAGTATTACTTCACATGAAGCACGTCGTCGCCAATTTTTACGTATTGGTAAATTGTTGCGTAATGAAGATGAAACGGTGATTTTATCTTATTTAACGCCACAGCAAGGTGCGAAAAAAACAGCACAATTGAACCGTTGGGTAGATCGTATGATTGCTCAGGGTGATCCTGTGATTAAAGAATTTATGAAAGCGCATAATGCGGCAGAGCATCATCCAATTCGTCAGCATATTTTGCGTATTCATCGTGATATTGCAAAACAATTGCCGGAAGATGAATTGGCAGCGTCGAAGCTCAAATTGTTTAATTACATTCAACAAGTGGCTTTAATTTCAGACAATTAATTTGTTTATCTTTAAAGTAAAAAAGCGGCTCTTGTGAGCCGCTTTTTTTATCGCTAAAAACCGTCTTTATGTGCTGAAGGTTGTAGAGAATTAATTAAATTCACTGACGGCACGTTCTTTTGCCCAATCACGTAAGATGAATTTTTGTAGTTTCCCTGTCGAGGTTTTTGGAATTTCGGTAATGATAATATCTTTCGGTACTTTAAAACGTGCTAAATGCTGCTTGCAGAATTCAACCAGTTCTTCAGGCGTTGCTGTTTTACCGTTTTTAAGTTCTACAAAGGCACAGGGAACTTCTTGCCAGCGTGGATCAGGTTTAGCAACCACGGCGACAGTGAGTACGGCAGGATGTTTATATAATATTTCTTCGACTTCAAGTGACGAAATATTTTCACCTCCTGAAATAATCACGTCTTTGGAGCGATCGGTAATTTTGGCATAACCATCGGGTTGGCAAACAGCCAGATCACCAGTATGGAACCATCCACCAGCAAAGGCTTCCGCTGTTGCTTCGGGGTTCTTTAAGTAGCCTTTCATCACAATATTGCCACGGAACATAATCTCGCCCATGCTTTGTCCATCATGAGGTACTTCCTGCATGGTTTCAGGATCAAGTACTTTCATGCTGTCTTGCAGCGGATAAGGTACGCCTTGACGTGAATGGAGTTGTGCTTGTTCCTGAATGGATAAATCACTCCAGCCTGCCTGTGAGGCACAAAGTGCAGAAGGACCATAGGTTTCCGTTAAACCATAAACGTGAGTCACATTAATACCAATATTCCGCATGCCTTCAATGGTGGTTGCAGGGGGTGCCGCTCCTGCAACCATGACCTCGACACGGTGGTCAAAGGCTGCTTTTTTATCTTCTGGGGTATTAATGAGCATAGATAAGACAATAGGTGCACCGCAGAAATAATTGACTTTATGTTCAGCAATTAATTTGAAAATGAGCTCCGCATCGACTTTGCGTAAACAGACATTGGTGCCACCGTTGGCTGCCATGGTCCATGCAAAGCACCAGCCATTACAGTGGAATAGGGGAAGGGTCCATAAATAGGTTGCGCGAGGCGTCATACCGCAAGCAATGATATTACTGGCTGCGTTGATGTAAGCACCACGGTGATGGTAAACCACACCTTTTGGATTGCCTGTGGTTCCAGAGGTGTAACTTAAACTGATCGCATCCCATTCATCTTGAGGTAAATGCCATTCAAAATTTTCGTCGCCGTCAGTCAGCCAGTCTTCATATTCAATTTGACCAATCGGGGTCGAAAATCCATACTCATATTCAGCATCATCGACATCAATCACATAGATGTCTTGTGGAACCAGTGCAAGCGCTTCTGTGGCAACTGCGGCAAATTCAGGGTCGACCAATAACACTTTAGTTTCCGCATGTTCCAGCATGAAAGCTAAAGTCTTGGCATCTAGACGTGTATTTAAGGTATTGAGTACAGCACCCGCCATAGGGACAGCAAAGTGCGCTTCAATCATGGCCGGAATGTTGGGAAGCAGTGTAGAAACGGTATCATTTTTACCGATGCCGAGTTTTTGGAGTTGGCTAGCAAACTGGCGGCAACGATTATATGTTTCACGCCAAGTAATACGGCGCTGACCATAAATAATCGCATGTTGATTTGGATAGATATATGCCGCACGATCAAGATAGCGTAACGGTGACAACGCTACAAAGTTTGCGGGAGTACGCGGTAATTCATCGTATGCGCTAACCATTTTTAAACTCCATTCTATATTTATTTTAAAACCCTGCTGAAAAGATATGCACTTCTAAAGTGTCTTGCATTTAGGCTTTAGTCGAGTGTTTTTTTAAAACTTATAAGATATTGAATATTAATAAAATTATTTTATTGTACTTGGTCTTTTTGAACGCACGGGTTCCCACCTTTGCTTTTTTAGTTATTTTACTCTAATCGGGAAATTAAAGTGAGATCAGTCGATGAATAGTAGTGAAAATATAATAGGCGAATAAAAGATGAAGCCATGGGGCAGAAGGTCAAAAAATATTCGTCTCTAATTTTCTAAGCTAGATATGTGTTTGACTGACAAAAATAGTGCAATCACCGATATAAATTCGTACCGTCGGGCTGGTCATTCGTTTGGTGCAGTTGTAAGCCCAAATAAAAAATCAGTTTTAAGCAGGGTTGCCACTGTTTTAGGCAGCAGTGACTAGGCAAAAAATGACAAATCTATCCCAGATCGAGTTTTTTCCTGCGAAAAGGTTTAATCGAAGGGTTAAGACGTGTAAAATTCTAATCGATTTTTATTTATCCACCGTTTTTATCTTTTGAGGTTCTCCTCGATCATAATCTCGCGGTGATATGCCCCATGGTACGGGGCATCACTCCTTAAGGATTTTTTATATATGCCAATTATCACTTTGCCAAATGGCGATCAAAAACAATTTGATCAAGCCGTATCTGTGATGGACGTTGCGTTAAGCATTGGTCCGGGTCTTGCTAAAAATACAGTAGCAGGTCGTGTAAACGATCGTCTAGTCGATGCATCAGACTTGATTACTGAAGATGCAACCATACAAATCATTACACCGAAAGACGAAGAAGGTGTAGAGATTATTCGTCACTCTTGCGCGCACTTGGTTGGTCATGCTGTTAAACAATTGTTCCCAGAAGCAAAAATGGTCATTGGTCCAGTCATTGAAGAAGGTTTCTACTATGACATCTGGATGCCACGTCCATTCACTTTAGATGACATGGCCGCGATTGAAGAGCGCATGAAAAAGCTCATCGATCAAGATTATGATGTGGTGAAAAAAATGACACCGCGTGACGAAGTGATTGCAGAATTCACCGCACGTGGCGAAGAATATAAATTACGCTTGATCGCAGACATGCCTGAAGAAACACAAATGGGCTTGTACTACCATCAAGATTATTTGGATATGTGCCGTGGTCCGCACGTACCAAACACTAAATTTTTAAAATCATTCAAGCTGACTAAAATCTCTGGTGCTTACTGGCGCGGCGATGCGAAGAATGAACAATTACAACGTATTTACGGTACAGCTTGGTCAGACAAGAAACAACTTGCGGCGTATATCAAACGTATTGAAGAAGCGGAAAAACGTGATCACCGTAAAATTGGTAAAGCTTTAGACTTATTCCATATGCAAGAAGAAGCACCGGGTATGGTGTTTTGGCATCCGAATGGTTGGACCATTTACCAAGTGCTTGAACAATACATGCGTAAAGTTCAACAAGACAATGGTTATCAAGAAATTCGTACACCGCAAGTGGTTGATTTCACCCTTTGGGAAAAATCAGGACATGCTGCAAACTATGCAGATAACATGTTTACTACACATTCGGAAAACCGTAACTATGCGGTAAAACCAATGAACTGCCCTTGCCACGTGCAAGTCTTTAACCAAGGTTTAAAATCTTACCGTGATTTGCCTATTCGTTTGGCTGAGTTTGGTTCATGTCACCGTAACGAACCATCGGGTTCATTACACGGCATTATGCGTGTGCGTGGCTTTACCCAAGATGATGCGCATATTTTCTGTACCACTGAACAGATTGGTAAAGAAGTTGCTGATTTCATTAAGCTCACTTTAGATGTGTATAAAGATTTTGGCTTTGAAGAAGTGCAAATGAAATTATCAACACGTCCAGAAAAACGTGTTGGCGATGACAAACTTTGGGACATGGCGGAAAAATCTTTGGCAGATGCTTTAGATGCAGCAGGTCTGGCTTGGGATTTACAACCGGGCGAAGGTGCATTCTACGGTCCAAAAATTGAATTCTCATTGAAAGACTGCTTAGGTCGTGTATGGCAATGTGGTACTATTCAGTGTGACTTCAATTTACCAGAGCGTTTAGACGCCTCTTATGTGACTGAAGACAATGATCGTGATCAACCTGTTATGTTGCATCGTGCAATTCTTGGCAGTTTCGAACGATTTATTGGTATACTAATTGAACACTACGCTGGCTTCATGCCACCTTGGTTAGCACCAGTACAAGCGTGTGTAATGAATATTACAGATTCACAAGCTGAGGCATGTGAGTCAGTGGTCGCAAAACTTAAAGAAAGCGGTATCCGCGCGATTTCAGACTTGAGAAATGAAAAAATCGGCTTTAAGATTCGTGAACGCACTTTAGAGCGTATTCCTTATTTATTGGTTCTTGGGGACCGAGAAGTAGAGGAAGGTACAGTCAACGTACGTACCCGCTCAGGAACAAATTTAGGTACTATGTCAATCGATGCCTTCGTTGACTTAGTGAAAGCAGCCGTAGCCGAACGCGGCCGGTACATTGTGGAGTAACAGCGATTAAACAGCCTGACCGTAATCAACAGGGCGGTAATAAATCAAACCGTCCTGCTTTGAATGATGAAATTCGTGCAAAAGAAGTCCGTCTTGTAGACGAAAATGGCGAACAAAAAGGCATCGTAAGCTTGGCTGATGCCTTACGTGCTGCTGAAAGCGTTGATCTTGACTTGGTTGAGATTGTTGCAAATGCAGAGCCACCAGTTTGTAAAATCATGGACTTCAACAAGCATTTGTTTGATCTTAAGCAAAAGCAAAAAGAAGCGAAGAAAAAACAGCATCAAGTCCAGGTGAAAGAAATCAAGCTCCGCCCTGCGACTGATGTTGGTGATTACAACGTAAAATTACGTGCAATTATCAAGTTCCTTGAAGAAGGCAACAAGGTAAAAATCACCTTGCGCTTCCGTGGTCGTGAAATGGCTCACCAACAATTAGGTCTTGCTCAATTACAAAAAGTTGAAGCAGATGTAATTGAATACGGTACAGTCGAACAAGCACCAAAAATGGAAGGTCGTCAAATGGGTATGCTACTTGGACCGAAACGTAAAAAGTAAGCACTCATTGATCAAAAAAGCACTGCATATGCAGTGCTTTTTTATGTCTGTTTGTTGATGGGACTGATATTGGAAGTTAAAAAAGACCAGTCGATGACTGGTCTTTTTTAACTTACTTCGCTTCGGGTGAAGCAAGCCGTTGTGTTGCTTTTTGGCCAATTGGAATATGCCGCGGTAATTTTTCTTCAGGAATAATACGCTGCAAGTCTATTTTCAATAAACCATTTTCATAATCAGCGCGTTGTACCTCAATATGTTCATCTAAGCGTAAAGACAGTTTGAATGAACGATTGGCAATGCCTTTATGCAAAAATTCAACGCTGGTATCCGATTTTTCTTCAACCGATTTACCCGTAATGGTGAGGACTTGATTTTCAAGATGAATCTCAAGTTGATCTTGATTAAATCCAGCGGTTGCAACGACTATGCGATAGTTATTGTCACCGGTTTTTTCAATATTATAGAGCGGATAATTCGGTGTATCGCTTTGCATTGCATAATCGAATAAGTCATTGAGTCGGTCAAAACCAATGCTACGACGGAATAATGGACTAAGACTGAAGTTGCTCATTGATAGAACCTCCTGAAATTAGCAAAGTTTTATAAACAAGTTTTTGATTGCTGTATTCGCAGTATCTTAAGCAATTTCCTTAAAAGATCATTGCTGTATCTTAAATATAGGATTGCTTTTGTAGATTTCAACAATAAAATTTAAAAAAAAGTAAAAAATCTTCATTTGATAATTGCTTGCAAAATTTTGTGTTCAATCAGGGTATTTGCTACATGAAGTTGTACTGTTTGTTGCCATAAAACATGCTATAACTAGGGGTAAATCTCAATAATGTGATGTAAAAAATGAGAAAGGTGGAAGGTAGATAACATGATTGATCTATATTATTGGGGTACACCCAATGGTCATAAAATTACAATAGCATTAGAAGAAATGGAGTTGGATTATCAAATTTTCCCCATTAATATTTTGGAAAATGATCAGTTTCAACCCGACTTTTTACGTATTTCTCCCAACAATAAAATTCCAGCCATTGTGGATCAAGACGGCCCTCGTGGCGAAGCGATTTCAGTGTTTGAGTCAGGCGCAATTTTACAATATTTGGGACGTAAAACAGGTTTGTACTACCCAACGGATGAACAGCAACGCGTTGAAGTAGAGCAATGGCTGATGTGGCAAATGGGCGGTTTAGGTCCGATGCTGGGTCAGAATCATCATTTTAATAAATTTGCACCTGAAAAAATTCCGTATGCGATAGATCGTTATATGAATGAAACCAAACGGCTTTATGGTGTGTTGAATAAACAACTAATCGGTCAAAAGTATGTGGCAGGTGAATACTCCATTGCCGATATGGCCATTCTGCCGTGGATATTACGTTATGAGTGGCAGCAGATTCAGTTAGACGATTATCCCTATGTAAAAGAATATATTGAGCGTTTAACCGCACGTCCCGCAGTGCAACGTGCATTAGCGCTTAAAGTGGTAACTTGATTGCAAAAAATAGCGCATGTTTTTGTGCTAACATCTCGTGATTATACCGCTTAAATTTCGCAGAAATAAACCACCCATTGCGGTGGTTTTTTATTGGATGACATGATGATGAAAGATTTTTTCTTAAATTTAACGCGTATTATTGAAACCAATGCGAAGATTTATTGGGCGATTATCTTTGGTATTGCATGTTGTTTGTTGCTTTATATTGCTGAAATAATTCATATGCAATCTTTGGCGGAAATGCTAAAAGCGAGTGCAGCATCGGCATCGGGCGAAGTCTTTGGCGTAATTGCACGACGTTATAATTTAGCCCGTGGATTGGTGATGGTGTTATTTATTGTTTGGTCTGTCTATGAGTATAAGACAACCAAGAAAAAGCTTGGGCTTTAACTCTGTATTTGCCGCATGTGGTCTTATGTTTTATTGTTTATTTCGGCTTTTGGTGCAGCAACTTTATTGCCATTGCAGTCCGAAGCCGTTTTATTGGCATTATTTGCTGAAGGCCGTCATTCGGTCATTGCGCTACTGTTTGTTGCCAGCTTAGGAAATATTCTGGGTTCTTGTGTGAATTGGTGGCTCGGTTTTAAAATTGAACACTATAAAGATCAAAAGTGGTTCCCTGTTTCTGAAGCTAAAATGTTGAAAGCACAAACTCTGTATCAAAAATATGGTTACTGGTCATTGCTGCTCAGTTGGGTGCCGATTATTGGCGATCCGATTACCCTCATTGCAGGTTTGCTCAAAGAAAACTTTGTACGGTTCTTATTGATGGTAAGCCTTGCGAAAGTAGGGCGTTATGTCTTTATCTATTGGGCTTTTTCCATGTTTTAAAAAAGAGATGCATGTGCATCTCTTTGATGCTTTTTATTCTGGACATTGATTGAGATCAAATTTGATTTCATCTTTGAAACTTGATTTTTTATAGAGCCATAATGTGCTGGCTGTACGCTTCACAGAAATTTGGCTCTGTGAAACGGCCTGAACAACCGCTTGGTCTACCGCATAAAGACCTGAACCTTTTTTCACTTTAACTTTCTTTACATCACCGTGTTTATTCACTTTAAAGCTGAATTTTACCGCGCGGTTATGTTCATTTAACTGCTCAGAATCGAGCGCTAAAGTCGGTTGGCGACGATATGAAAAGGCTGTTTTTTTATTTTGCTGCTGAGCCTGCCAATTTTTAGAATCAAATTGATACTGGCAAACTTCTCGGTCTTCATCTGGGCTTAATTTTAAGCTGAAGGTTTGGTAGCCAATCACTGGCGTTGCGGTATCCTTTTCAACATGCGGTTTTACATGTGCTTCACGAACCGCTTGCACTAAAAGATTATCTAAATGCGTTAAACCGGTACTTTCTTGTACCCGAGCTTCGGCAATGTTGCCCGTTTCATCGGCATAGATCCGAATAATGGCACTTCGATTTTGATCTTTTAAATCTTCATTTTTATACTGTGGGCGCGGAAATTTGTTCCACTGAATGCGTGTAGTCAAGTGCGCGGGAAGGGCTGCGCTTTTCTGAATGGAAAGTTGTTGTGTGGCTTTAGGTTCAGCACTATAAGCAGCACTTAACGGTAAGCTGATGAGTAGAGAAAAACACAGGATTTGTTTCATAAATATTATTTCTTTAATCAAATCAGAGATGGCAGCGGTAGCGGAGCATTGTAAGTGCGCAGTATTTCCTGAATTGAAAATACTCGCAAGTCTAAAAAATAAATTAATGTCTCTGATCATTGCCTTGACTAATATCTACACCAAATAAATCTTTGGTTTTGATCCAGCTTATGGTCACCACAGCCATGGTCATACAGCCGCCAAATACCGTGGCCATGATGGTTCCCATGTATTTTGCTGCTAAGCCAGATTCAAATGCACCCAGTTCATTGCTGCTAGAGACAAACATGCCATTCACTGCGGCTACGCGTCCACGCATATTTTCAGGCGGATAAATTTGTAGAATAGTTTGTCGCACGACCACTGAAATACTGTCACAAGCCCCCGTCATGGCTAAAGCGAACAGGGATAGCCAGATGTTATTTGAAAAAGCAAACAACAACGTGAATAGACCAAAACCTGCGACTGCAAGCAGCATATTGCGCCAAGCATTTTGTGTAGGGGGCAACTTGGTTAAGGCAATCATGGTGATGAGTGCACCAATAGAAGGTGCTGCACGTAAATAACCTAAACCTTCAGGGCCAACTTTTAAAATATCTTCAGCAAAAATAGGCAGCAGTGCAATCACACCCCCAAACAGTACAGAAACCAAATCCAGAGAAATCGCCCACAGCACAATTTTAGTTTTCCAGATAAAACGAAAACCATCACCTAAACTTTGGATTAAGTTATCCGTTTCAATTTTGGGGAAACTGCGTTTTTGCAATAAGTTAATTAGTATAAAACAGATGGCCAGTAATACAGCCACTGTGAGTAAACTGCTTTCACGACCTAAAAATGCCAGCATAAAGCCGCCCAGCATTGGGCCAATAATCACGCCACTTTGCCAACCAATGGTGGTCCATGTTGCGCCATTGGCATATAGCTCGCGTGGAATCAGGAACGGTTTAAGCGAGGTTGCGGATGGATTATAAAAACCACGAATTGTGCCTAAGCCAAAAATCACGGTATAAATTCCCCAAGACAGTGTATTGACCGTGATATGACCTAATCCATAGCGATGAAACAGCCACCATAAAACCAAAGGTAAGGGGACTGCAAAGAACAAACAGATTTTCATGATGGTCTGTTTGTTAAAGCGGTCGGCAAAATAACCACCCCATAAAGACAAAGCGATAAATGGAATTGCTTCGGCTAAACCAATCAAGCCTAAGGTCAAAGGATCTTTGGTAATTTGATAAAGTGAATAGGCGACAATAATTTCTTGAATTAAAATAGCAATCGTTAGACAGAACTGATTCATCGTGACGATAGAAAAATCGCGATAACGCAGTGCTGCAAAAGCATCCGGTGCAGGGTTCATATGGGTCCAGTATTCTTATGTTGTGATAATTATAAGGCCGAATAGTGGGTTTTTAATAAAAATAGAGCACTTTTTGTATTCAAAATAAGACTAAGCCCCGCAGATAATCAATCGGTATATTTAAGCATCTTTGCTTTTGTTTTAAACAAAGATGCTTTAGAATATCGGCTCCCTTACCTGCAGGTCGTTTTTGCAATGGTGCAGACGTTCCGAACAGGTGTTCAAAAGAGGTTGTTATGCCTAAGATGAAAACTCGCCGTGGTGCAGCTAAACGCTTTAAAGCGACTGCTAACGGTTTTAAGCGTAAACAAGCGTTCAAACGCCACATTTTGACCAAAAAATCTGCTAAGCGTATTCGTCAGTTGCGCGGCTGTGTAATGGTTCACGTGAGTGACGTTGCTTCAGTTCGTCGTATGTGCCCATACATCTAAGGAGATTATAAATGGCTCGTGTAAAACGTGGTGTACAGGCTCATCGCCGTCATAAAAGAATTCTTGCTCGTGCTAAAGGTTACTACGGCGCTCGTTCACGCGTATATCGCGTAGCGTTCCAAGCAGTAATCAAAGCTGGTCAATATGCTTACCGTGACCGTCGTCAGAAGAAACGTCAATTCCGCGCTTTGTGGATTGCTCGTATCAATGCTGGTGCGCGTTTAAACGGTTTGTCGTACAGCCGTATGATTGCTGGCTTGAAAAAAGCGCAAGTAATCATCGACCGTCGCGTACTTGCTGACATCGCTATGCATGATGCAGTTGCATTTGCTGCTATCGCTGAAAAAGCGAAAAGCGCATTAGCTGCTTAATCATCATAGATGATTCAAAAAAAGACCGCTTTTAGCGGTCTTTTTTTATTGTAGATCATTTTTTTAAATAGATAATAATTAGAGATCAGAGAATTGTTGCATATCTCTCAGATGCAAAAAGAAATATCTCAAACAGTGCGGCAGAACTTGCTCGAAATTTCCGAGATATTGAAAAAAATATCGTCAAAATGAAAGAACGATAAAAGGAAATGCAAAGCTCAGCCTAAGCAAGATCGAGGTATGGATTTTATGTGGTAATTTAACTAATGGTTCTGGTCTTCTTATTTTTTAAGTTAATTTATTATCCCCGATTCGGGTTAAATTAGTTTTTATATCCAAAAATTGGTTTTCCCAATATTTTGCTATATCTAAATCTCTTTTAACCCCCCAACCATTAGAATATAGAGTTACTAATCGTTGTTGTGATTCCTTATGTTTATTTTGAGCAGCAATAACAGACCATTTAAAAGATTTAGCAAAATTTTTGGGGGTATTAAGTCCAAGGAAAAAAATTTCACCTAATTTATTTTGCGCCACGGCATCACCGTTTTCTGCCAAATTTTCTAAATCTTGTATTTTCCAATTTTGTTGGATATTAGCGTAATTTTTATTTATTAGTTTTTTTTCATGTACTTGGTTGTCATAATTTTTGATGTGATTAAATACTTTAAATGTACTTTTTGCGGCTGTAATAGAGCCAAAAGGTAAGGTTGAAAGTAGTTTTGTTATAAGTGAGATAATTAAAGAAATTATAGCAATAACGCCAAATGTCTGAATTAGTAATATAAGGATTTTTGCTATAATCATAATGAACCATCTTTATTAAGTTTTAATTAATTTGTTAGCTATTTATGAGGGGCTATGCTTAGTTATGGCTATATCAAGTAAGTCATTAGAATAAACCAATAACTTAAACCATGGAATAATTTTCTTAAGTAGGATTCCTGTTAATTATATAGTTTTGATTTATTAATAAGAGAGCTTTTTCGCTCATTTCAAAATGAGAATTTTCAACTATTGATCGGAATATTGAAAAAATATTGTTTTAAATAAAATGAAAATCCATCTAAATTTAAATGCTTAGATGGATTTTTGTTAAATTCAGTGGGTGCAGTTATTTGATGCTACCAAGATCAATTAACGAAAGATCGGCAGAGCTACCAACTCATACTGATATTCACCTTAAAGGCTAGTCCCCCTATTTGTTTTAAATAAAAGAATCAATTTGACAAGCCGCCTAATTTGAAACTTTTCGTTAATTCAGTTGGTTAAACCATCAAATAAGTAACTTTAGGCTGATCTACTTCTGTGCATCCTTTTAAAGGTCGATATGTGGTGTATGTGGAGGGAATAAGTGTCACTGATGCATCGTAGCGATAGTCGAAAGGCTAAACCGTTACAGGAGAATCACAAAAGCGGAGCGTTGAGAGTAGTGGTATTGGTTTAAGTTGTATGTTGGGAAAATACACACCATCAGTTTAATTTGACGAGTACATCTGTCCGAATACCAAAACTGCAACATTATTTCTGCTCATCCGCAATGTCGTTTTTATTGAGTAACGATAATGGCGAGAATAAACAAATGGCTAAAGCCATAAAGCCAATCCCTTGTGCACCGGGAATTAAAATTTCCCCATCTTGCATATGCATAAAAATGAGTGACATTAATAGCGCAATCGGAATCCACGTCAACAGTCGATATAACAAACCTGTTGGATTTTGAGCGGCAAAATGAATTTTGCAATAACGACAAATCAGAAAAATGATGCCTGTACCTAAGAACATGAGTATTGCATCAAGTTTGAGTGGTTCCATCCAATAAAGCACGCCTGTAGCAATCGCGATGACAATAAAAATCATAAGCTTACGGAGAGTTGATACTTGAGGGTTAAACCAAAATTCGAGCATAGGCTTTGGGTAACGAGATGAGAACTGCAAGTACTTTAGCATATGAACTAAAGTGAAGCACGGCTTCAGCACATTAGCCGCTCATCTTAAATGAAGCGGAGCGGGATGAGTGATAAAGAAAAAGGAGACTCTATGGTCTCCTTCATTCTGTGTGGAATATATAGTTTATTGCTTTAGATCAAAGCATTTTGTAAGTTAGCTATTTTTTAATGGGCCCCAATCATAGATTTTCTTTTGGTAGGCATACCACATCATCCATAGACCAATCAAAATCATCGGTACAGTGAGGAATTGACCTTTACTCATCCAGCCAATAAACAGTTGTCCATGATCTGGTTCGCGGAAAAATTCCACCACAAAGCGTGCAATGCCGTAGCCAATCAAGAACAGGGCTGAAACTGCCATACGTGGGCGTGGTTTTGAACTGAACCACCAGAGCACAATAAACAGAATGAGACCTTCTGCTAATGCTTGATAAAGTTGCGATGGATGACGAACCAATTGTAGCGGATCGGTCGGGAAAATCATCCCAAGGGCAAAGTTTGGATCGGAGACCTGACGACCATACAGTTCACCACCAATAAAGTTCCCAATACGACCGAACATTAAGCCTGTCGGTACGCAAGGAGCAATAAAATCGAGGGTTTGAAACCACGTCATCTGGTATTTTTTACACCAGAACAGCATGGCAATCATCACGCCCAAGAAGCCGCCATGGAAGCTCATGCCCCCAGTCCAGACTTGGAATAACCACAATGGATTGGCAAGGAATTGCTCGAAACCATAAAAGAACACGTAGCCTATACGACCCCCGACGACGACCCCTAAAGCACCATAGAAAATCAGGTCAGAGACCATATCGGGTGTCCAACCATCACGCTGTTTGGTTCTATAGGTGGCAAGCCCCCAAGCAAATAAAAATGCCAATAAATACATCAGTCCATACCAATGTACTTGTAAGGGTCCCAGTGATACGGCAACTGGATCAATATTTGGATAGGTCAGCATTCCTGTTCCTTGTCATTATGTTTTGCACAGATTTTAGCTGAATGTGATGAAAAATGTTGTACATTCAATGTGTAAAGATAATGAGCACGGATTATGTGTATTGTAGCTTTAGCTTGGCAGGTGTTGCAGGATACGCCGTTATGCTTAATTTCAAATCGTGATGAGTTTTATCAGCGTCCGACCAGTGGTTTAAAAACTTGGCAAAATAGCCCGATTATTGCCGGACAAGATTTGCAGTCAGGTGGAACGTGGATGGGGGTGACTGAATCGGGCAGATGGGCTGTAGTGACCAACTTTCGAGATGCTACCGATCAAAAACAATATCCGACTTCACGTGGGCGCTTGATTCAACGTTTTTTAGAATCAGATTTAACCCCGATCAGATTTGCTCAAGCATTAGAAAAGCAACAATGTGATTATGCAGGTTTTAATTTATTTGTTGGCGATCAGCATCAAGCGGTCTATATGAGTAATCGAGGTGAAGCACCACAAGTCTTGGCTCAAGGGGTATATGTGGTCTCTAATGGTTTAATGACCGAACACTGGGAAAAGACCAAGCATCTACGCAAGCGCTTTACCCAAGAATTTTTACCCATGTTGCAACAGACCACGACAGCAGAAGCAGACTTGGAATTCACAGTATGGGATATTTTAGAAGATGAACGTAAGATTATTGCTGAATTACTGCCACAAACAGGAATTAGTCTAGAAATGGAAGCGCTACTCTCTTCTACTTTTATTCAAAGTCCAATTTATGGCACACGTTGTTCAAATTTTTTAAGAATGAAAAATCGGACATGGTTGTGGCAAGAAAAATCCCAACAAGGCGAGACTCAAGGGCAAATCATTCAGCTTGATTTTGCTTTGAGTCCATAAAAAATGCCGACGTGAAGTCGGCATTTTGTTAAGTTTTTTTCAGCTATTTTGGAGTATCAGTTATTTTTTTAACGATGGATGGCATTGGGTCTGCGGTGATGTAGCCCACTGATGCTGCATAACCATCGTTATAATTTGCATTAATTAAGGGCGTGAGAGCAGTTTTGACGACATTATGAATACCACCCCAATCACCTGCGTGCTGGAAGTTGCTCATAATATAGGTCCAACCATTAATGGAATCGACTGCATGTAAGCCTGTTGCTTCTGCACCTGCGGGTGTAGAAAGAATACGATCAAGGGATTTCGTATCAACATTGTAAGCCCAAAGGAAGTTATTCACATGGTTACCGCTGTCTTCACCAATAAATAATGTGCGCAGGGTTTCAGAGAATTTTAGGTTGTCTGGGCTGGCAATATTATTTGGATTGGCAGTATTGCCTAGGCTGTCAGCAGGAATATCTTCGCCCATACGTAGCATATGGCTTTGATATGGAACCCAAGCACTGTCAATCAGGCTATTTCCAGTATCGACAAGGCTGCCTTTTAAGTCATGCGCCATAATGCCGCCAGCTTTAACAACTTTGCTGAATTTGATGTTATGTGAAGCGACCCAGCCAGTTTGACCTTGCACCATAGAGCCTTGAATGTTAGCCAACGCAGAGTAAGCAACTTTATCTTTAATGTTGACAGTTGTGCCTTCCATCTTTGTAAACGCCATACTGCCGCCTTTTAAAGCTGCGTAACGGTGGGTTTCAAGGAATGCTGCTGCCAGTTCAATTTCAGTTTTACTGAAGCCATTATTGGCTTCTTTGAGTTTGACCCAAAGTGTTTTGCCATCTAAAACAATTTTGGTATAGCCTGTTGTATCTGCTGGAGCAGTGACTAAACTTTCCATGATATTTTCAGCTTTAATACCACGGACATTGACTAAATCTTCAATGCTTTTGCTATCTGAATGACCGAGTTTGATCCATTCAATGCCAGCAGTTGATGTTTCATTCAGCTCATTCTTGTATTTAGCAACATACAGTGAGCCAGCAGATAAGTCTTTTTCTTTGTCTGCAACGAACATGAAGAAGCCGCCATTGGTATAGTCGTCGCCCATAATGGCAGTACGATTATCTGGCATGACTTGAATCAATTCATGTGAAATACGGCCTAAGCAATAATGTTTCTTTGCCGTTGCACCGCCTTTACCATCTAAAACAATTTCAGGCATATGGCCATAGTTGTATGCATTGGCTTGAGTTTCATTACCGTACAAATATGAGCTATATGCTTTTAAGGTGCTGAGTTTCGTACCAATCTGATCGAATGCATCAGGTTCATATTCTTCACTGGAAAGGTGGGTGTTCCATGGTGACATGCTTGCACCACAGGTAATCCATAAGCCATGAACTTTTGACATATCGACATTAAAGTATTTTTTGAGTTCTAAATGACCGGTAGTCTGATTTTGATCTAAAGTGAGTACTGCGATTGGAGAGGGTAATTTGCCATACATATCCTGTTTAGCCAGATTTTTAGATGCATATTCAAATTGAACAACATGAAAAACAGGCTTATTGACGCCAGAAACATTGGCACCTTCAATATGAATCAGTGAAGAACCATCTGGGCAGTCTGAGAAAAATTGACGCGATGTTCCAGCAAGAGATGTATCTAAAATGGGCTGATTGTGAATGTCATAATAACCACCTGCTAAAATTTTTCCACCAGCTAAGTTGTCGACTTCTACACCGGTGTTAAAGAAAGCTTTATAACCGAGTTGGTATTCAGTTTGGGTATTGTTATCCCATTCAATGGTTAACTTAGACGCAACCGTTGTTGTCGCCATCGCTGCTGCATTGCTTAGATCTGGCGCAGCCATTGGCGTGAATTTAGCATTTTTTAAATTGGCTGGTTTGGTTGGTGGTGTAATCACAGCAGCAGTATTGTCACTGTCGTTACATCCGCTAAGTGCTGCGGCTGTACTCATTGCCCCCAAAGGTAAAAATGGAATTCCTGCAAACCATTTAAGCAGATCACGGCGACTTGGCTGATTAGAAGTGGCTGTCATAATAAATCCGTATAAAGTAATAAAAGTATTATTTAGTTCGTTATCGTGAATGATTGTATAAATAGTTGGTGACAGTTCTTTTACATTTTGAAGTCAGTTTAAAGACAGGTTTTACTTTGCTAGAAAGCGATTTGATTTTTTATATTTATAAATAAAAACAATAATATGTGCTTTTAAAAGCACATATTATTGTGTGAAAAGTACATCTCATTATTTAGGTTGCTTTTCGCTTTTCTAATAGTTTTCCTAGCAGTAACCCGAGTTCAAATAACATCCACATCGGTACAGCCAACATAATCATTGAAATGGCATCAGGTGGTGTCACAAACATCGCAATGAAGAAGCAACCAACGACAATGAAACGGCGTTTTTCAACCAGACTTTGGGTAGTGACAGCACCAATTAAAATTAAAATCAGGGTAATGATGGGAATTTCAAAAGTCAGACCGAACACTAAAAAGAGTTTGAGACAGAAACTTAAATAACTGTTGATATCCGTCATTGGAGCAACTGTTTCAGGCGATACACTAATAAAGAAATGAAGAATACTGGGCAGCGTAATAAAATAGGCAAATGCGATACCTAAATAAAATAATAAGATGCTACCGAACAATAATGGGACTGCAAGAAAACGTTCTTTTTCATACAGTGCAGGGCGTACAAAAGACCACAGTTGATAAATAATAAAAGGCATGGCCAACATCAGTGCGACAAATAAATTGAGCTTAAATGGCGCCATAAAGGTCGCAGTGACATCCGTTGCAATCATCGTAGATGTTGCTGGAAGTTGCTGTCTTAAAGGATCTGAGAGTAATTGATAGGTATAATTTCGAAAGGGTAATAAACAAAAAAACAAAAAAAGGATTACACCGACAATCTTAAAAAGATAGCGACGTAATACTACTAAATGTTGCATCACGGGCATTTGTTCTAAATTTTCAGCTCCAGATTTCACGGAAGCTGTAGGCAGTTGGCTTTGACTCATACGGCAATCTTCAATTGAATAGGTGCAGTTCGGGTTTCTAAAGGAGTCAGTAATTTTTTCCAATGACGTTGAATATAACCTTTAGAAAATGGAGCGAAGTCACTTCTTTCTAAGCATTGATAACTGTTGATTTGCTGTTCTTTGCTCTGCTGATCTTTAGCTGTATTGTTGTCATCCGTACTTCGAATTGCATCCAGTTGTTGCTGCATCCGACGTTCAAGTTCGGTGATTTTATCAATTTCTTTTTGCATTTCTTCACGAAATTCAGAAAGGCGTAATTCTCGGTCAATTTCATTTTGAACATTACCAATGAATTTTTTAATTTTGCCATACCATTTTGCAGCAAAACGTGCGCCTTCAGGAAGTTTATCTGGGCCAAGAATTAACAATGCAATGATGGCAAAGCAAAGAAGTTCGGTCATTCCAATGTTCAGCATGAGGGAGTGCTCTTAGCTTTTTATCGAGTTTTCAGCATTTTTTACTTGAGCATCAATGGTGAGTGGCTCTTTAAGCTTAGCTTGTTCAGCTTCATCTTCCTTAATCGACTTTTTAAAATCTTTAACAGCACCACCGACATCTTTACCTAAGTTTTTGAGTTTAGATGTACCAAATAATAAAATCACCACAATTGCGAAAATCACAACGTGCCAAATTGATAATCCTGCCATGTTCTTTACTCATTTTTTATTGAGTTCCATCTGAACATTTTGCCATGACAGCAATGTGACTGAAAAATTGCAGTTTAAAGACAAAAGGCATTTAATCTGCTGTTGTGCTTGATTCAGTGCTAGCATATTTATGTTACGTATTGAGGATGATGTTGTGGCTTTGCTGTTACCACTTTTTGGCTTTTTATGTGGCTGGGGGCTGGCGTCAAGCCAATTTTCAACACGTCTAAAAGCACTGTTTGCAAGCCTATTGGCACGGATTTTTATTCCCATCGTGATTATTTATAACATGGTGTTTTATCAAGCTGGCAGCTTGAGTTTGATGCTCTTTAGCTTTGTGGTTGCGGTATTGCTGTTCTATTTTTTCCTTGCGCTGTTTAAAGACCAATTAGGGGCTTTATGTTTTAGCTATGTGAATATGGCATGGCTAGGCTTTCCTTTTGCGATTGCTTTATTTGGTCCTGAAATTAGTGCACCGATGGTGGCTTTATATGTCGGGGGTTCTATTTTTGGTAATATTTGGGCCGTCACTTCCGTCACTTCAGACAAACAGGCCAGCTCGGATATTGCAAAAAAAGTCATGCAATCGCCTCCCATAATGGCATTAATTTTGGCATTGATCTGTCGAATATTGGGTGTGCAGCATTTTGAACAACATCAATGGATAGATCTCATCTATAGCCTAGCTAAAATTGGCATGAGCTTTACCGGAATGTGTATATTGGGTATGTGGTTGCAGCAAACCAAAGTGTATAAAAAAGATTTACTGCGCAGTAGCCGTGTTGCAGTATTAAAACTGAGTTGTGGCGTTGTGTTGTGTGGACTGACCTATTGGCTGATTCCGATTCCGAATATTGAACAATATATTGGGGTAATGTTCTTACTGTTCTGCTTACCGCCAGCGGCCAATATTGTGGCGCTAGAAACTCACTATCAAGGCACGGGGACTTCAGCAAAAGATATTGCATCGGGGACGATAGTGAGTTGTGTCGTGGTGATGCTATACGGTTTGGTATTGCATTTTTTTTAAAGCTCAATCTTTCATAATGCTGTTCACCTAAGAGTAATTAATGATTACTCATTTAGAAATCTCCCCTCTTGCGAAGCAATGCTTCTCATCTTTGAAAAAGGATGAGAAATACTATTTCGCAAGGGGAGGATTTAAAAATGCTTAATGATTTTTCAAACTTGCTTTAAACAACTGCATCGCTTGCCCGCGATGGCTGATTTTATTTTTATCTTCTTTCGACATTTCTGCACTTGAGATTCCCAGTTCAGGCAACCAGAACAAAGGGTCATAACCAAAACCATTTTCACCACGCGCTTGTTCTAAAACTTCGCCGGTCCAAATGCCTTGGAAAATTTGTGGTAGAGGATCTTCGGCATGTTGCACCAAAGCCAATACACAGACGAACATGCCTTCAATCGCTTCGCCATCTTTACGCAGTGCTTTGAGGTCTGCTAACAGCTTTTCATTATTGGCAGCATCATTACCATGCTCACCAGCATAGCGTGCAGAGTAGATGCCCGGTGCACCACCCAGTACCGGCACACAAATACCTGAGTCATCGGCAATGGCAGGTTTACCTGAAATGCGAGAGGCATGGCGGGCTTTAATAATGGCATTTTCAACAAAGCTTAATCCGTCTTCGATGGCATCATCAATGTTTAACTTACCTTGAGCAATCACCTCAACAGGAAGATTAAGCCCAGCAAATAATTTTTCAAATTCAGCAATTTTCCCTTTGTTATTGCTGGCAAGGACTAAAGTCCCTTGAGATAACCATGCATTTGCAGACATTGTATTTGTGCTCATGAGTTGAAAATGAAGGTCTATATTTTAACTGAATTAGATTGTATAAAAGCAGCATAATCCATGAAGATTAAAGCCAGCAGCTTACTTCGAATAAGAACAACAGAGAAATGAACATGATTCGCCTAGCCACCCATGCAGATTTAGAGCAAATTGAGAGATTAATTCAGCCTTATATTGCTGACTTTGCTATTAGCCGTGAAGGTGAAGAAAAATTTTCTTCAGCGATCATTTTAAGATTATTAAACACGCCACAGGTTCATTATTATGTGTATGAACAGCATGAAACAGTTTTAGGTATTATTGCTTATAAAGAACCCGCCCATATCGTACATTTTTTTGTAGATACCGCCGTACAGAAGCAGGGCATTGGTCGAAAGCTATGGAACTATGTTACAGCTGAACTACAGGAAAATATCACTGTGATAAGCGTGAATTCAAGTTGTTATGCGCAGCCTATTTATCAAAAATTTGGCTTTAAAGCTGTATCGGAGGTTATTGAAGCACATGGCTTAAGGTTTGTGATGATGCAAAAAAACAGAACTGCCCAAAATAAAAAAGCACCCGAAGGTGCTGTCTAGAGTCAGTGCAATCTTATTGCGCTTGAATCCATTTGTCGGCACGGTCACGCGCCATACGAATTTGGTCTTGGCTTAAGTTTGCGGCTAAAGCGGTTTTTTTACCTTCAGACAGTGAAATGACTTTGTTGTCGAGCATGCCATCACGGGTTGAAAGTTCATACCATTGGTATGCACCCACGTAATTTTTCTTTTGCTCTTCCATCATTGCGAGGTTAAAGCTGGCACGGTTGTCACCGTGGCTGGCTGCTTTTTCAAAATATTTACGGGCTAACGTTTCATCTTTTTTGGTGCCAACACCATCAGCCAACATACGACCGACATTCAATTGCGCCGCAGAAAGACCTTGATCCGCAGCGGCTTTATACCAAGTAAAGGCTTGGTTTTCATCTTGTTGAATGTCTTTGCCGTGTTGGTATTTGGTCGCCAAATAGAATTGTGCACCTGCTTGACCAGATTTAGCGGCTTTAATCAGACTATTAATATCCATTACAGAATATTGGGCAGCCTGACTCGAAACAGAAGGTGTAGATGAAACATAATCTGCATGGGCTTGAATGCTAAAGAATCCAAGCAATAGTGTGCTGAGTAATATTTTTTTCATAGTGCGCTCACTCGATAAATAGCGACTTCACCAAACAGATTCGGAACATGTTTACTCAGTAAACTACCTTGTTGGTTCCCATTCACGGCGAGTCGATTAATAATCCGAATGTCATTTTCAGCACAAAGTGCTTCAAAATCACGGAAAGTACATAAATGGATATTGGGTGTGTTATACCACATATAAGGTAAAGCATTTGAAACAGGCATCATTCCCTTTAAAGCCAAGAAAGAACGCGTCTTCCAATGGGCAAAGTTAGGAAAGGTAATAATGGCTTGTTTCCCGACACGCACCATATCACGCAATAATACGTCTGGTGCATCTACAGCTTGCAAAGCCTGTGCCATAACCACGTAATCAAATGACTGGTCTGCAAAACGACTTAAACCAAGATTTAAGTCTTGTTGAATAATATTTAACCCTCGACTGACCGCAATTGCAATCTTTTCTTGATCGATTTCTAATCCATATGCACGAATGTTGTGCTTTTTTCCCATATGTGCTAGCAGTTCGCCATCACCACAACCGAGATCGAGCACGCTAGAGTCCGGTTTAATCCATGTTTCAGCAAGTTGATGGTCGATACGCATTACACAGTCTCCTTAGGTGTTGCTTCGAGGTGTTCTACGCCACCTAAAAATGCACGTAATGATTTCACGTAAAGCGGAATAGGGAATAAGAATGAATCATGACCTTGTTCTGCATCAATATCGACATAGCTGACCGGTTTATGATTGCTAATCAGCGCATCGACAATTTCTTGTGAACGTTGTGGGGTGAAACGCCAATCTGTGGTGAATGAAACCACCAAGAAACGGCATTTGGTGTTTGCCATTGCCTTGGTTAAAGACAGCTCATATTCACGTGCTGGATCAAAATAGTCCAAGGCTTTGGTCATAATCAGATAAGTATTGGCATCAAAGTTACGGCTGAATTGCTCACCTTGATAACGCAAATAGCTTTCGACTTGAAATTCAACGTCAAAACCATACATAAATTTACCCGACTTTAAGTCGCGGCCAAATTTTTGTTTCATGGCTTCTTCTGATAAATAAGTGATATGACCGACCATGCGCGCCAAAATTAAGCCGCGTTTAGGATAGCTGTCATTTTCTAGATAACGTCCGTTATAGAAGTCGGGATCAGATAAAATGGATTGCCGCGCAACTTCATTAAAAGCAATATTTTGTGCAGAGAGTTTCGGTGCACTGGCAATAATGACACAATTTTTTAACCGGTCAGGATAATCCACCGACCATTGCAAAGCCTGCATACCGCCCAGTGAACCACCAATAATGGAATACCAAACCTTAATGCCTAAACGATCGGACAATAGCGCTTGAGTTTTAACCCAGTCACGCACTGTCACCAATGGAAAATCTGGACCATAAGGACGATTGTCATTTTCAGGGTTGGGCGATATTGGACCCGTTGAGCCACTGCAACCGCCAATATTATTTAGTGCCACCACAAAGAATTTAGACGTATCAATCGCTTTGCCCGGACCAATACAGGCATCCCACCAGCCTGCTTTTTTATCATCATCATGATGATAACCTGCCGCATGATGATGCCCAGACAGCGCATGGCAAATCAGAATCGCATTAGATTTATCTGCGTTGAGCGTACCGTAGGTTTCAACCATGATTTCGAAACGTGGCAAAATACGACCACATTCAAGCTCTAAAGGCTCTTCAAATTGGAACTTTTGTGGGATAACGATGCCCACTGAGTCAGCTGGAAAAGACACAGGAATAATTCACCTTAAATCTTTAGAATGTATAAATAAAAGGATACCACTTGAGTGGTATCCTTCTAAAGTCATTTTAGTGCTAAATATTATTGCTAATATTTATACCGCAGCTGCAATCACTTGCTCGGTGTTAAGTACACTTTGCTCAATCAAGCGGTTAGTACAGGCAATAATCGCTTCGATTGAAGACGTCACGATGTTGTCATGTACCCCAGCACCAAATGCAGATTTACCTGTACCCTTGACTTGAAGTTCGATCAAGGCCAAAGCTTTGGCATGTGCGCCAGAACTGATGCTACGCTCTTCATAACTTAATACGTCAATCGGCAACTGAAGTGCATTTAAGATCGCAGAAATTGGACCATTGCCTTCACCGCGCAATTGTTGAGTTTCGCCATTCACTTCAACATCAAGTGCAATCACTTGGCAGCCATTTTCATCTGACAAGCGATAGTTTTTCACCGAATAATATGCATCTTTGGCAGCAACATAATTTTCTTTGAACAATGCCCAAATATCTTGTGCTGTGACTTCTTTGGCTTGTTCATCAGTGACTTGTTGCACTGCTTGCGAGAATTCAATCTGTAAACGACGCGGCAACACCACGTTGTAACTAGATTCTAACAAGTAAGCGATCCCGCCTTTGCCCGACTGTGAATTGACACGAATCACTGCGTCATAGTCACGACCTAAATCTTTCGGGTCGATTGGCAAGTAAGGCATATCCCACATGTCTTGGTTCTTTTGGAATTCAAAGCCTTTTTTGATGGCATCTTGATGTGAACCAGAGAATGCAGTGAACACCAAGTCGCCAGCATATGGATGACGTGGATGCACAGGCAAGCCAGTACATTCTTCAATGGTGGCAATGATTTCGTTAATGTTAGAGAAATCTAAGTTAGGTGCAACACCTTGGGTATACATATTTAAAGCAATTGCGGCAACGTCGACATTACCCGTACGTTCGCCATTACCAAACACACAACCTTCGACACGATCCGCACCGGCCATAATGGCCAATTCAGAAGCTGCAATACCACAGCCACGGTCGTTATGACAGTGCACAGAAATGATCACGCCATCACGACGTTGAATGTTGCGGTGCATCCATTCAATTTGGTCGGCATACACATGCGGGCCTGAAACCTCAACCGTTGCAGGCAAGTTTAAAATCACTTTATTCTCTGGAGATGCTTCCCAAATTTCAGTAACCGCATCACAAACATCTTTCGCGACTTCTAATTCAGTTGCAGTGAAACATTCAGGGCTGTATTGGAAAATCCAGTCCGTATTTGGATATTGTGCTGCATATTCTTTAACTTTTGTCGCCGCATTCATGGCTAATTTTTTGGCACCCGCCACATCTACATTCAAGACTTTTTCACGGAATGTTGGTGAGTTTGAATTGTAAATATGCACGATGGCACGTTTTGCACCAACTAAAGATTCAAAAGTACGCTCAATTAAATGATCACGGGCCTGAACCAAGACTTCGATATAAACGTCATCTGGAATATGATCTTCTTCAATCAATTTACGGGTGAAGTCAAAGTCAATTTGTGATGCAGAAGGGAAACCAATTTCAATATGCTTAAAGCCAATTTTCACCAACATCTGGAACATTTTAAATTTCTGTTCCATATCCATCGGTTCAAAAATCGCTTGGTTACCGTCACGAAGGTCTGTGCTCATCCAAATAGGCGCTTGATTAATTTCTTTATTCGGCCATTGACGATCTGGCAAGTCTACACGTTGATACATGCGACGATATTTTTTACTTGGATCAGCTAACATCATGAGGTAACTCCTTGTGCAGCATAGGTTGCTCGTATCTTGGGTAAAGGCAACTGCTTACTACTTATATAGATGGTGTCTATTGTATCGATTTACAAGTAATTTTCGGAGAATTTTCACCTAAAGTAGCATAAGTCTTATACGGTGGATTAAACACCTCATAAGCTTAAACACGCTTATCTTGTAAATGGATTAACTTGACCCTAATTCTAAAATAGAGTGCTTGGAAATAATTTCCTTATTTTGCAGTGTATGATTGGATTAAGAAAAAAAATTCCTTTAAAGGTTTTATTTATGCAAAATATGTTCTTGATTAATGTCATTGACGGTGGCTGTTCCCATTAAAACCATCGTAATCTCAAATTCTTCCTTTAAAATTTTAAGCACATGTGCCACGCCTAAAGCGCCTGCGGTTGCCAATCCATAAATATAAGGACGACCAATGCATACAGCTGTTGCACCCAAAGCAATCGCTTTAAACACATCAGAACCACGGCGAATACCGCCATCTAAAATTAAAGGGAAATCTGTAGGAACGACTTTCTTGATCAGTTGCAGAGCCGTGAGCGGGGAAATACAGGTATCTAAGACTCGCCCCCCATGATTAGAAATAATCAGTCCTTGCACACCGTATTGCAGGGCCAGCTTGGCATCTTGAGGATGCACAATACCTTTTAAAATCACAGGCAGGGAGGTGTGTGCAATGATCCATTCAATATCCGCCCATTTCGGTGCAATCTGCATTAAGCCATTAAATACAGGATGTTGATTTTCATCTATTTCAGGCAATGGAATATGCGTTGGTATATGTGGATGCTGCATGCCTTCAGGTAACTGAAAAAATACCCGTCGTTCACGATCCCGAATGCCTGTATGCGGTGAATCAACGGTAATGACCAGAGCTTTAAAATTTTGTTGTTCTGCCAGTTGAACCAAGGCCAAAGACTTTTCACGATCACCTTGCCAATACAATTGAAACCATTTGTATGGATTGTCTGCTTTTAGACTACGCATATCGGTATTGCTAAAATTACTTAAAATGAAATTGCTTTCCAGCACTTCAGCAGCCAAAGCCGTAGCCAGTTCTGCTTCAGGATGAAATTGTTGCTGATGTCCAATCGGGGCTAAAAAAATAGGATGAGGAAACTTTTGTCCTAAAATTTCACAGGCGGTATGACCTTGGGTCAGGTCATTTAAATGCCTTGGAATCAGTTGTATTGTTTTAAATTGATCCAGATTCGCTTGCACACTCAGTTCATCCATTGATCCGCCCTGTAAATAGTGCCAGACCATAGTTGGAAGATGCTGTTGGGCTTGTTTTTCGTAATCGGCAATGGTTTGTAAATGAGCAGGAATTTGTTTTAAGGGTGCGAGAGGCGTAAAAGCGTTCATAGGTCGCCCCATTGGCGTAATAAATTATGATAATGACTGGTCAAATGGATGATTTCTTCTGAATCACCGACCTGTTGGCGTAGTTTCATAATGGTCATATCAAGGTTAAACAACATGCTACGTTGCCAATCATCTTTTACCATGCTTTGTAACCATGTAAATGCAGCCACCCGCTTGCCCGCAGTGACCGCTTCAACCCGATGTAAACTGGTGGCAGGGTAGAGAATGGCATCACCTGCGTCTAACTTGACGTCATGGCTACCATAATGATCTTCCACAACCAGTTCGCCGCCTTCATATTCATCGGGTTCAGATAAAAATAGGGTGATGGAGACATCAGTCCGAATGGCTTGTCCTGTTGCTGTTGAATATTGCACCGCGCTATCGACATGGTTGCCATAACTACCATCATGTTGATAACAATTAAATAAGGGCGCGAGAATATGTTTTGGTAATGCTGCTGATTTGACCAGAGGGTGCTGCTGTATAGCATGCAATATTTTTGGGGAAAGGGATTGATAAATGATGCTGTTCACATCAATTTGTAGATTATGTTTAATTTTTTGAGCCTGAATACCCGCACTGTGTTGTCCATGAACCCATGCCTGACTGGCATCTAATTGCTGACGTAATTCAGTCACTTGTTGTTTGGTCAAAACTTCAGGAATATGTAACATCATTAGGCTTATCAACCTTCCTTAAATGGGTTGAACTTAAAAATAAAAATGTAGTGCATTACGCATAACACACTACATTTATACTCAATTTTGTCAGCTTAATTAAGCTTAGGTGGCTTAAAACTTATAATTAAACGTCAGTGCTGCCGAACGTGGTTGACCTAACACGACACGACCACCGCCATTGTTTAATGTACTGATGTAGTCTTTATCTGCCAAGTTATAAACATTGAGGTTTACAGAAGCATTTTTATTGATGCTATAGCCAGCCATGGCATCAAAGACCACATAACCTGGAATATTTGGCATTTGGGCAGGTGTAGTGTCTGTAGTCACGACACGTTTTTGTTCATCAACATAACGTGCACCTAAGCCCAGCTTAAAACCAGCAATGTCATAGGTTGACCATAAACTTGCAGTCCATTCTGGTGACCAACGTTCTGCTACAGTCGTCGCCGTTGCAGTACGTTGATTTAACTGTTTCACTTTCATGTGTGCTACACCAGCTGAAACATTCCATGCTTCAGTGATTTGTCCTACAGCACTCAGTTCAACACCATCGACGCGTTTTTTAGCTTCTTGCACTGATAATTGTGAAATTGGATCAATAGTAAACTGATTTTCATTTTCAGTGCGATAGACAGCACCATTTAGTGCTAATTTACCTTCCAGTAAGTCCCATTTGGTGCCGACTTCGTAATGATGAGTTTCTTGTGGTTTTGCCGCTGAGCTATTTGCACCCGTATCTGAAAGGGTGAAATTTGCACTTCCCGGAGGCGTTAGAGATTTTGCATAAGAAGCATATACGCTGCTAAAAGAGGTTGGCTTAAATAAACCACCCAATTTCCAACTGACTAAAGTATCGTGTGCGCCTAATTTTGATGGAACTAATACACTGCTATTCGATGGAAGCGTTAAAGCATCATATTCAGTGTCATAATAATCAACACGTACCCCACCATTGAGTTGGAAACGCTCGCCAAATTTTAGAGTATCAAATAAATAAGCTGCCGCTGTTTCCGATATACCATGAGTATAACCACCGTTATACATCAGTGCAGGAACTGCCGCATTACGATCTGGGTGATAAAGATTTGCCCAAGAGGTTACCGCCGTTTGACCCGGCATTTGGGTGGCTAAAATTTTTGTATCTTGTTCTTCTTTTAAAAATTCTAAACCTGCGACAACGTCATGTTCAATTGCACCAGTTTTAACATTCCAGTTTAATGTAGTTTGGTTGGCTAAAATTTTATTATCCTGATCCAGACCTTGGCGTGAGCGGTTAACTTCCCAGTCTTTTGGATTATTTGAACCATTGGTTCTTAAACCAGCCGAACCGGTATTCATTCCTGTTAGAACGCGGTTCATACTGGTTTTACCCAAGCGTGTAATATTGGTTAGTTTTAAATTTTTTGCTAAATCACTTTCAATTTTAGCCGTGAACATATCGGCATCGACATCTTCATAGTCATTAACGTTACCGTAATAATTTTCACGGTTCACTTCTGGTGCTGCATTTAAAATTGAATTGGTATTATAAAACCCTTCCATACCAACAGTTGGAATACCACCATCTGGAATATTACGTTGACGCACGTGTTGTGAATAGAGGTACAGACGCGTATCGGTATTTAAACCAAAAGCAATCGAGGGTGCAATTGCCCAACCCTTGTTTTCAATAAAATCACGACCTTCAACACCGCCTTCTTGCCCCATTGCATTTAAGCGAATTGCAACATTGTCATTGATGGCTTGGTTAATATCGGCAGTCAAGCGTGAATGTTCCGCAGTATTATAGGTTGCAGAAACTTCACTTGAATTTTCAGTTTGAGGAAGTTTAGTTACTAAGTTGATATAACCTGAAGCTGATCCACGGCCTGCTTCAGCACCAGATGGTCCTTTGACCACTTCAATTTGTTCTAAGTTAAATACGTCACGCGTGACTGCTCCTAGATCACGAATACCATCGACATAAGTCGAGGTTTGAGTAGAAAAACCGCGCATTTGGAATGCATCACCCGCGCTGGTATTGCCGTTTTCGCCCAATTGCAAAGTAATCCCAGGCGTATTACGCAATGCTTCTGTTAAAGAGGTTGCCCCTTGTTCTTTTAATAATTCTTTTTTAATGACTGAGATTGTTTGCGGGGTATCGACCAGTGGTTGAGTATATTTCGGTGAACTGACGGCATCTGCTTTATATTTATTTTCGACTTCAGATTGAACTGTAATTTTTGGTAGAACCGTTGTCTCATCTTGAGCAGGTGTTGCCGCATGGGTCATGAGGGGGAGAGATGCAGCTAAAGCAACCAATGGAGCTGTTCTATTGTGTTTACGGCTTTTAATCTGTGCCATTGTGGGTAATCCCTAATATCGTATATGACCGAATTTCCTTACTGCCTGCAACTTTTGAAATGATGCAAAATGGCAGTAAATATGGAGGTATTGTTATAGCGAGTAACAATTGATGCGAATTCTAGTGATAATAGTTATCATTAACAATATTATTTGTTTGAAATAGCCCGATTTGATGATGGAAATAATGTTTAAATGAGACTTGGTGATTTAAGAAAACAATCGTGATAGGTGAAAGGTAAACTAAATTTTATATAGGAATAAATCGAATGGTAAAATATATAAAAACCAATATCTTAGTAAGTTTATGAAAAGAAATTGAATATTCTGGAGTTAATGAAAATAATCTCCAGAATTGGATGTGTTAAATCATTTTTTCTTAAAGTTCTGCCCATTTTCGCATCAGGTTGTGATACAGATTGGTGAGTTTGACCACTTCCTCGTGTTGATCACCCAACTGCATACGCAGGCTTTGAATAGATTGGTCTAAATTAAATAACATATGGCGTTCAGCATCATCACGAATCATGCTTTGTACCCAAAAGAAAGAAGCAAATCGTGTCCCACGAATAATACTGCTCACTTCGTGTAAGCTGGTTGCAGGGTAGAGGACGACATCGCCAGCAGGTAGTTTGACTTCATGATATCCATAGGTATCTTCGATGACTAAATCGCCGCCTTCGTATTCTTCAGGCTCACTTAAGAAAAGTGTACAAGATAGATCTGTTCGCATTTGCTGGGCAGTGCCACGAATCAGTCGAATGGAGTTGTCGACGTGAAAGCCAAAACTTTCATGCTTATCATAGCGGTTAAATAGCGGTGGAATAATCTGGCATGGCAGTGCAGCAGCTTGGAAAACTGGATGCTTCCAAATGGCCTGAATCACCAGCTCGCTTAAATGATGCGTCAAAGGATCTTGTTCGGAGAGTTGCTGGTTTTGCTTCACTGAAGCGGAAAGGGTTCCTGCTGTAACTTTTCCTCCAACCCAGTTTGCTGTTTCCATCATTTGACGAAATTCAGCCACTTGCTCTTTCGATAATACATTTGGAATGTGATGAATCACAGAGAACATCCTTTTGAATAGATTTTATAAAAAAATAGCCTCTTTAAGAGGCTATTTTATAGGAATTTCCATAAATCCCATAATTTAATTATGGGATTTTATTTTAATATTTGAAGTTAATTGCAAGAACCGCGTTGCGGCCATTACCTTCAAATGCATAGTGCGCTGCATGTGCACTGGTAAAGTATTGTTTGTCAGAAATGTTATTCACATTTAACTGAACATTTACATTACGGTTTACATCATATTTCGCCATGGCGTTGTAAATGGTGTAAGTCGGTAAGTATTTCGGCGCAGTTGTATTTACAAATACTTGGTCACGGTATTCGGCACCAGCACCCAGCGTTAAATTTGGTAGAACTTTATATGTTGACCATAAAGTAGCACTGTTTTTCGCCACAAATGGAAGTGGTTTACCTTCTTGAGCAATTGCTGTGTAGGCTGCTTTGGTGATTTCGCTGTCGAGATAGCTATAACCTGTAGAGACTTCCCACTTGTTGGTAATTTTACCGTTTAAGCTTACTTCGAAGCCATCAACTTTACTTTCTCCTGCATTTGCAGTCGTCGTCGAGTCAATTTGAATACGTGTATTTTGCTTCTCGGTACGGAAAATAGCGGCCGTTAAGTTAGCACGATTATTAAATAAGTCCCACTTTGTGCCAATTTCAAAGGTACGTGCTTCTTCTGGCTTAAGCGCATTAATAATATCGGTTGTACCAAGTGCATTGTCACTGCTATCACCTTCAGCCAGTACGCCAACAGGGTTTGCAGAGGTTGCAAAACTTGCGTAAATGCTACCATTTTCAGTTGGTTTGTAGACTAGACCGGCTTGATAAGTGAAAAAGTCTGAGTCACTTTCGTATTTTGTACCTTTAGGAATGCTGATTGTTGAGTTGTAGGCACCAGCAGTTGTTGCGTAGACATCTTGATTGTATTTTTTCTCAGTTTCGAATTTATCCCAACGTACGCCTAAGCTTAAGAGCCATTGAGGAGTAAATTCAATGCTGTCTAAGGCATAGATAGATGCTGTCTGGCTGCGAGTCGTAGACTGCCCGTTAATACTTCCGACAGTATCGGTAAATGCGCCATTGCCTGGATTATTTAAACTGGTACACCAGCCATTGAGGGCAGCGGCAGTTGAGTCACAAGAATTGATACTAGAGTTTAAAATTGTGGAGGTTGTTTGTCCTGCCGCATTGGTGAAGGTATACATCCCCTGATCTGTTTTTTGTAAGCTCCATTCAGTCCCGACATTAAAAGAATGTTTTAATGCACCCGTGTTGAATTTACCTCTTAAAGAAAGTTGATCGCTATAAGCATCTGTATCCAAGATACGGCTTAACGCACGGCGAGCTACAGTCCCTCTATAAATATTCCCTTTAGAGTCGTCTGCATTGGTATAGATATAATCAGACTTAGATTTGTTATAAGTGGCAATATTAGATAGCGTTAGGTCTTCATTGAAGTCATGTTCTAACTTGAATGTCGCAATTTGGTTTTCACGTTTGTCAAAATCACGTGCTTTCCAACCGTAGTAAGTGCCTGCTTTAACACTGACTGGTTTACCATCACCCGGTGTTACAGTTACCCCAGGAGGTGGGGTCGTTGGGGTTGCGTTGTTAAATGGAATACCTGCATCTGGTTCATCATTGCTACGCAAGTAGTAATAACCGACAGAACCACGCGTATCAGAACCAAGACCAAATGCTAGGCTGGTTGCAATACCTGCGCGAGCATATTCTGCACCGTCACTTTGTCCTGCTTTTTCATTTTCATGTCCCATCACGACAACACGACCGGCCATTCCGTTGCCGAAATCTTTATTTGCATCGAGTTGAATATGACGATAGCTATCTGTACCGCCTTGTACACTTCCTTGATAGGTATCACCTTCATGTGCCACTTTAGGAATCAGGTTGATACTTCCACCAACGCTACCGCCGCCACCAAGGGCAGAAGATGATCCTTTAATGACTTCAACTTGTTCAATCGCGAACATGTCTCGACTTTGTGAAGTGGTATTACGGACTCCATCAACATAAATAGATGATTGACCACTATAACCACGAATATAAGGCATATCTGTAAATGGTGTACCACCTTCACCAGCACCTAAAGTAATGCCGGGTTCATAACGCAATGCTTCTAATAATGTATTTGAGTTGGTTTCTTTAAGTAATTTTTGCGAAAGAATAGAAACGGATTTTGGGGTATCCAGAAGGGGAGCTACAAATTTAGAATTCGCAGATTGATCTACTTTTAAACTTTGTTCTGTTGTAGCTTGAGTGTGAATAGTATCAAGTTGAGCAACTTGATCTTGTGCAATTGCATTACCAGCGATAACTGAAAGTGATGACACAATCGCAGAAGATACGAATTTTTTGCGTGTTTTAATGAAGGCCATTTCTAACTCAAAATGTGTACTGTGAAAATGTATGAGAATAATAATGATTCTTATTTTTTATCACTATTGATATGAATTGGAATTGGCGATTATTAATATGAAGTAAAATGGGATATTAGATGAAATAATGTAACAAATTGTAATTAAGTGATTGATTCTGTTGCTATATAGGAAAACCCTGCATAAGCAGGGTTCTTTATGGGGATTTTAAATCTTAGAAATCATAAGATACAGATAACCAGTAATTACGATCAGGTATGTAAGTTCCAGCTATTCCACTGGTTGTTTTTGTATATAAAAAGGCGTTGGTTAAGTCTCCATCGGCATTAATGAAGGTGTTATATTCACCAAAATCTTGGTTGAGCAAATTATTAACACGACCAGATAAAGTAACTTGATTATTTACTTTATATGATGCACCGATATTAAATAACTCATAAGCTTTTAACTCATTGTTGGTTACTTCTACTTCTCTAATTGTATTAACGTTTAAACTAGGATTTTCAAAACGTTTTCTCTTTGACTTATATTCAGCTTCTAACCATGTTGTAAATTGATCATTTATATACCAAGTACCTGTCAGATTTGCTGCATGTCTAGGGGTATTTTCAATAGCTTGTCCTTTATTTGTACCTTCTGTAATTTCAGATTCTATCCAAGTGTAGTTTGCTTTTAGATTAAAACTTGAAGAAATATCATAGCTAGTGGCTAATTCAATACCATAGCTTTCTGCTTTATCTGCATTACCTTTAAAGGTAAAATTTTGTTGATTGTCAAAATTACCAACAGTCATACAATTTGCTGCTGGGGGTTGGCCTACTGGGCGACTTGCCCATATGCAGTTTTCGAAAACACTTGCATCCGATGTAATAATGTCTTTGAATTGAGTGTAGAAACCTGTTGTTGTAATATTAAAATTATTTAGATTATCGAATGTAAAGCCTATTTCATAATTTGTTGTTTTTTCAGGCTTTAAATCTGGATTGCCTAAAGTAACATTTTTTCCTTGGTTGCTAAAACCATTAATTCCACTATGTAAATCATTTGCTGTTGGAACTTTATATCCAGTACTTACTCCGCCTTTTAAAGTAACATAATCGTTAGTATTCCATACTAAGTAAGCTCTAGGGGTAAAGTGACCTCCAAATGCACTATGATCTTCATAGCGGCCACCAAATGTAAATGCAAGAGAGTCTGCAAGACGCCATTCATCTTCAACAAATATTGACCATGAGTCTTGAGCAAACTTAACGCCATTCCCTGCAGAGTTGTCGATGGTTTCACCATCTTTGTACTCAATACCTGATGTTAATTTGTGATTTTTGATAGAAGCCACAATACGAGAATCAATGGTTAAATCTGTATTTTCAAGTTCACGGTTTGCTGTACCATCTGAATAATAGTTATAAGCAGGTGCATTACCAATAGGCAAACGGCGTCCTTCTTGTTTCGACTTTACTTGGCTCGCAAATGTTTTCCATGTTCCAAAACTTAAGTCGGCATCAACACCAGCAGAAACACGATCTCTTAAAAACTTAATTTCATCTTTATAAGATCCGACCCCTGTGATAGTGCCATTTGTTCTATGGTACTCATATAGCTCACCTAATCGAGCATCACTATTATCAAATCGCTGTTCTGAGTGATCAAAATCAAGCCAAGACGTTAAAGAATCATTCATTTTGTATGTGAGCTTTGAACCAATCGAATAGTTATTTGCTTCTACAGTACGAGGATCACGTCCTTGGCTTCCTTGATTAATTGATTTTGCAGGATCAACGAGACGTTCAGAATTATTTCTATGAAAAAACTCCCCGCGTAATTGCATGCCTAAAACATCTTGAATGAGTGGGCCGTTTACAACAGCGCTGGTTTTCCAACTGTCCCCAATATCAGAGTTTTCTTGGACAGTTTGTTCTAAAGATATATTTCCTGTCCATTCGTTACTTACTTTTTTAGTAATGATATTAATAATACCACCCATTGCATCTGATCCATACAATGTTGACATAGGGCCTCGAATGACTTCAATACGTTCAATCGAAGCAAGAGGAGGCATAAAGCTTGTTGAAAATTCTCCAAAGCCATTTGGCCCAATTGAACCAGATGTATTTTGTCTTTGGCCATCAATTAAAATAAGTGTATACGCTTGATTAAGCCCACGCATTTGTATATTTAAGCCACCTGTTTTCCCTTGACCATTACGAATATCAACACCCGGTACATCACTTAGAGCATCTGCAATTGTGGTTATGCCTTTCTTTTTAAAATCTTCTGCTGTAATCACGGTAATAGAAGCAGGGGCATCTTTAATTTTTTGTTCATAACCTGCCGCGGACACCACAATGGTCGCAAGCTGATGTTTGGAAGAAGAAGCTGTTTCAGTATTTGCAAAAATAGAAGTGGATGTCATTCCTAGAATAGCGATGCTAAGCGGACGAAGGTTGAACTTACTCATAAAATAGAATTCCAAAGATGGACGAGATAAATAATTGAAAATAAATAAGATAAAAAACAAACAACTTAATAGTAATGATAAAGTTTATCATTTGCAATAAAAAATATACAAAAGTGCCACTCATGGATAAAGAAGGAGGTTTTGTTTACATAAAACGTAGATTTTATCGAGGGAAAAGGTAAAAATAGTGGTTAAATTATCCTACTTTGTATATCTTGCAATGTTGTCATATAATATGGCACTTTCAAAATTGCAATTACTATTTCTATATCGAGGAAGCCATGCAAGTAACTTCTGAAGCGGTTTCGGGCGTTGCCCGTCGTTTAAATGTATCTGTACCGACGAGCCGTGTGAACGAGCAATTTGAAGCTCGTTTAAAACGCACTGCCAAAACTGCGAAGATCAACGGCTTCCGTCCAGGTAAAGTGCCTTTAAATGTTGTACGTCGTGAATATGGCGCAGGTATTTACCAAGAAGTTGTGAACGATGTTATTCGTGACACAGTTTTCGAAGCAATTCAGCAAGAAAAAATCAATGCTGTTGGTATGCCAAACATTGATAAAGTTGAAAACAAAGACGACGCTCTTGTTTATCAAGCAACTGTAGAAGTTTATCCAGAAGTTGAAGTAAACGCATTTGACGCTTTGGAAATTGAACGTAAAAAATCTGAAGTTAACGACAAAGACGTTGACCAAATGATTGAAAATCTTCAAAAGCAACGTGCATCTTGGACTGAAACAAAAGGCATGGCTAAAAAAGACATGCAAGTAACTTTTGATTTCGAAGGTACTGTTGACGGTGAAAAGTTTGAAGGCGGTACTGCTGAAGACTTTAAACTTGTTTTAGGTTCAGGTCGTATGATTCCTGGCTTCGAAGACGGTATCGTTGGTATGAAGAAAGGCGAAGAGAAAGTGATTGACGTTACTTTCCCTGAAGACTACCAAGCTGAAAACCTTGCAGGTAAAGCTGCACAGTTTAAAATTACTGTTAAGCTTGTTGAAAAACAAAAACTTCCAGAAATTGATGCTGAATTCTTAAAAATCTTTGGTTTAACTGAAGAAGAAGGCGTTGAAAAATTAAAAGCTGACGTTCGCAAAAACATGGAACGTGAAGTAATGAACGGTCTTCGTAACCAAGTTAAAGCTGCAACGTTTGATGCACTTGTTGCTGCGAACGAAGTTGAAGTTCCTGCTGCTATGTTGGCTCAAGAAATTGACCGTCAACGTCAACAAATGATTCAACAGTTCACGCAACAGTTTGGTGCTCAAGGTGCGCAAGCATTTGACAGCAGCATGCTTCCAGATGACTTGTTCAAAGAACAAGCTGAGAAAGCCGTTAAACTTGGCGTATTGGTCAGCAAAGTTTTAGCTGATGCTAAAATTGAAGTTGATCCAGCGCGTGTTGAAGCATATATCAACGACATGGCTTCTTCTTATGAAGACCCAACTGAAGTGATTGAATACTTCAAAAATGACAAACAACAACGTGCTCAAATCGAAGCTGTTGTATTAGAAGATCAAATCGTTGATCACATTTTAGCTGCTGCTAAAGTGACTAATACAGATGTTAGCTACGAAGAATTATTGAAAGAACAACAAGCTCGTCAACAAGGCTAAGCTTAGTTAATCTAAAAAAAGGCGCATCATGCGCCTTTTTTTATGTATGGCTTTATCTAAACATGGCCTGAATTCACAATGTTTATATAAAAAATATCTGTTATTTAATTGGGAATATTTTGCAATTTCGGCAATTATCCCTCATATTGTGATTATGAGTTGAGTAACAAAAATTTAGGAATAAATAACGTATGTATGTTCCAACAATTGATAACGCTTTAGTACCAATGGTCGTAGAACAATCCTCTCGTGGTGAGCGTTCTTTTGATATTTTCTCACGTCTCTTACGTGAACGCGTCATCTTTTTGACTGGTGAAGTTGAAGACAACATGGCAAATTTAATTGTTGCTCAGATGTTGTTTTTAGAAGCAGAGAACCCAGATAAAGATATACACCTTTACATTAATTCACCAGGCGGGTCGGTCACTGCGGGTATGGCGATTTATGACACCATGCAGTTTATTAAACCGGATGTTGTGACTTACTGTATGGGACAAGCGGCATCAATGGGCGCTTTCCTGCTTAATGCAGGGGCAAAAGGTAAACGTTATTGCTTAGAAAATGCACGTGTCATGATTCACCAACCACTCGGTGGTTTCCGTGGTCAAGCATCAGATATTGAAATTCATGCACGTGAAATTCTATTCATTAAAGAACGTTTAAATCGTTTAATGGCTGAACATAGTGGTCAAGACTATGAACGTTTAGCGCAAGATACCGATCGTGATAACTTTATGACAGCTCAGGCTGCGAAAGAATACGGTCTCGTGGATGAAGTGTTAAGCAAACGTCCATAATTTTCAGATTTTAATATTGGAGTGAATATGTCCGAACATCCTCAAGGACAAAAGCATTGTTCATTTTGCGGTAAAACGCAGTCTGAAGTCGGGAAACTGATTGCAGGTGAGGACGCGTACATCTGTAATGAGTGTGTGGACGTATGCTTAGATTTAGTTCAAACCAGTCAACAAGTTGAATCGAGTGATTGGGCAACTAAGCCTTTGCCTAAACCACATGAAATTCGTGCTGCGCTCGATCAATATGTGATTGGGCAAGATGTCGCGAAAAAAACATTGTCAGTTGCGGTGTATAACCATTACAAGCGTTTAAAAGTCACCAATTCAGGTCATAAACCTGATGATGCTGTAGAACTTGCGAAAAGTAATATTTTACTTGTAGGTCCAACAGGTTCAGGTAAAACTTTATTGGCCCAAACTTTAGCGCGTCTTTTAGATGTTCCTTTTGCAATGGCCGATGCAACGACTTTAACCGAAGCGGGTTATGTCGGTGAAGACGTTGAAAACATTGTACAAAAGCTTCTACAAAAAGCAGATTATGATGTAGAGAAAGCGCAAAAGGGCATTATCTATATCGATGAAATCGACAAGATTACGCGTAAGTCTGAGAACCCATCAATTACCCGTGATGTATCGGGTGAAGGTGTGCAGCAAGCGTTATTGAAAATGATCGAAGGTACGGTGGCTTCAATTCCTCCTCAAGGTGGTCGTAAGCATCCGCAACAAGAGTTCATTCAAATTGATACGTCAAATATCCTATTTATTTGTGGTGGTGCATTCTCTGGTCTTGAGAAAATTGTGCAACAACGTCAGGAAAAAGGCGGTATTGGTTTCACTGCCGATGTGAAGAAAAAAGACGAAACTAAAAAATTGTCTGATTTATTCCGTCAAGTGGAAGCCAATGACTTGGTGAAATTTGGTTTAATTCCAGAATTCATTGGTCGTCTACCTGTGATTGCAACATTGGAAGAGTTAGATGAAGAAGCACTCATGCAGATTCTAACTGAACCTAAAAATGCCTTAACACGTCAATACCAATATTTATTTGGTATGGAAAATGTTGACCTTGT
Organism: Acinetobacter bohemicus ANC 3994; assembly: GCF_000367925.1. Classification (GTDB taxonomy): domain Bacteria; phylum Pseudomonadota; class Gammaproteobacteria; order Pseudomonadales; family Moraxellaceae; genus Acinetobacter; species Acinetobacter bohemicus. The sequence continues at coordinate 56,791 of NZ_KB849168.1, read as the reverse complement.
ATTTGAAGATTCGGCATTACGTGCTGTTGCGAAAAAAGCATTAGAACGTAATACCGGTGCACGCGGTCTGCGTTCAATTCTGGAAAATTCTTTACTTGAAACCATGTATGATTTACCAAGCCGTACCGATGTGGGTACTGTGGTGGTGAATGATGCGGTGATTAATGCTGGAGAAAAACCAGAATTAAAACCAGAACGTCAGCCAAAAACAGAGACTGAAGCTGCGCCTAAAGTAGATTTAAAGGTGATTAACTCTAAATCTGCTTAACTCGCTATTCGTCTGAAACGTGCGGAAAACTTGAGTTTTCGCACGTTTTTTATTTCCAAAAATAACATCGAGTGTTAATCTCAAGTGCTAGGCGTGGATGCCTAAAGACAATCAATTTATCGAAAAATTAATTGCTTAATTCGTACAAAAATAAAAAATACGCGGTGAGGGAAAATCATGCGTGCAGTCTGTATAGCCATTTGTGCAAGCTTTATTTTACTGGGATGTCATGGTAAATCTGCTATTGAACATACTCAAGCAACATCAACTTTAAAACCTGTGAATACTGAACATGAGCCGGGTATGTTGGAGCAATACCGTTTTGGTCTGTTTACCATCGGTGGTTGGGTCAATCAAACACCCGGACAGCGCTTCCATCCTGTACATGCACAAAACGATCAGGCTGCAATCGTGTATATGTACCGTCCCGATAGCAAATGGAACCGTCAAGAAATAGTTGCGTCTAGTCTTTTTATTAATAGTGAACGTATTCCCAGTTTATTAAATAATCATTATTACTGGGTTGAATTGCCTGCAGGGACTTATCGTTTGTCGACCAGTCGTCCGCTGGGGGTGCAACATTTTCAAAAGCCGAAATATTTAGATTTTACTGTAGATGCGGGACAAACTTATTTTATTAAATACGATGAGGAAAACCTTAGTACGCGTCGTGAAGTTTCAGGTCCTTTAATGATTGTGCCTGAAAAAACAGGTTTAAATGAAATCGCATTTACCCAGTGGAAATCTGAAAGTTTTAACTTTGTGGCGAATGATCAAGATACTGGAAAAGTGCGCAAAAAAGCGCAAAAACTTAAACCGGTAAAATATGATCCAGCGGATGATGTACAGTTGACACAACCGTTTAAAATTTGGAACCCCACAACATGGTGATGGGGTTATTTTGAGTGCTCATTTTGTTTAAACAAAGGCTTTAGAATTTTTTCAACGCGTTGATTCATTTCTTTTTGCGTTGTAGGGTCTTGCATCATTGCTGTAGACATTTCGATACTGTTACGCATGATTTCAGCCATCATTTTGCTACTTTTTTTGTTAATAGACTGCCCAATTGGGGTTTCTAAAAATTGGATGTTCGCCAAAACTTCTTCTTCTGTGAAGGTTTGCATATAAACCCTTTTTAGCATTTGTACAAATTTAGGGTCGGAAATGAGTTTTTGACTAAAGGAAGCCGTAACATCTGCAATTTGTTTGGCTGCTTTTTGTTGTTCAGCATTCAACTGTTGTATTTTAAAAATGTTTCTAATCACTTCTTCGGCTTGCTGGTCATAGATTGGACGCATGTCTTGTTGTGATTGTGCCAATGTCCCGCTAATGTCACTCAGTTTGAGGGCTTTTTCGACCGATGCTTCTGTGGCGGGTTGAGCAAATGTGGTGAAACTTAAACTACATAAAGCAATGCTACAAAGCAGTTGATTGAATTTTTTCATCGTATTTTTAGTATCTATTGATTGGAAAGTATAAAAAATCAGGCAAAAAAACACCCTTAACAAGACTTTAGCATGTTAAGGGTGTTTAAAAAAAGTAAAACTTATCGCTTAGCCTGCTGCAGCATCTACCACAGGGATTTTACCAATTTTTGCTTGCCAGATTTTTGGTGCAGTAGCATGGATAGACGTACCATTCACGTCAACCGCAACCGATACAGGCATATCTTCAACCACAAATTTGTAGATTGCTTCCATACCCAAGTCAGCAAAAGCAACAACTTCAGCTTGACGTACTGCTTTAGAAACTAAGTAAGCAGCGCCGCCAACAGCCATTAAATAGGTTGCTTTATTGTCTTTAATCGCTTCAATCGCTGTAGGACCACGGTCTGCTTTACCAATCATGCCATACAAGCCAGTTGCTTCTAAAACTTGACGGGTAAATTTGTCCATACGTGTCGCAGTTGTTGGGCCAGCAGGACCTACCACTTCATCACCAATCGGGTCGACTGGACCGACGTAGTAAATGAATTTACCTTTAAGATCCACAGGAAGTTCTTCACCGTTATCTAACATTTCACACATACGTTTATGCGCAGCGTCACGACCAGTATAGATCGTACCGTTAAGCAATAAAGTATCGCCCGGCTGCCAAGAATTCATTTCTTCTTGAGTGATATTGTCTAGATCAACACGCTTAGAGGTTGAAGAATCCCAAGTCACAGCAGGGTAGTCATCTAGTTTAGGTGCTTGAATATGTGCAATACCTGAACCATCTAACTGGAAGTGTGCATGACGCGTTGCAGCACAGTTCGGAATCATGCCGACTGGTTTGCCCGCAGCATGGCAAGGATAATCTTTAATCTTAATATCAAGAACAGTGGTTAAACCGCCAAGACCTTGTGCACCAATCCCCAAAGCATTTACTTTTTCGAAGATCTCGATACGAAGCTCTTCCATTTTGCTTTGTGGGCCACGACGAAGCAATTCGTCCATGTTGATTTCTTCCATCAATGCTTCTTTGGCAAGCATCATGGCTTTTTCAGCAGTACCGCCAATACCAATACCCAACATACCCGGTGGACACCAGCCTGCACCCATCGTCGGAACAGTTTTAAGTACCCAATCCACGATTGAGTCAGATGGATTCAACATCGCCAATTTCGATTTGTTTTCTGAACCGCCACCTTTAGCAGCAACAGTAATATCGACTTTGTTACCCGGTACGAGTTTGTAGTGAATCACAGCAGGGGTGTTGTCTTTGGTATTTTTACGACCAAAAGCAGGATCAGCTAAAACAGATGCACGAAGAATGTTCGAGTTTTCTAAGTAACCCTGACGTACACCTTCGTTAATCGCGTCATCTAGGCTCATGGTTAAATCAAATTTAACATCTAAACCCACTTCAAGAAATACGTTAACAATCCCTGTATCTTGGCAGATTGGGCGATGACCTTCTGCACACATACGAGAGTTAATTAAGATTTGTGCAATAGCATCTTTTGCGGCTTTGTTCGCTTCACGATCATAAGCACGGCTCATCGCTTGGATGAAGTCTTGTGGATGATAGTAAGAAATGAACTGAAGCGCATCTTTTACTGATGTGATCAAGTCATCTTGCTTGATAAAAGTTGTCATATCAAATATCTCTTGAGCGGGCTGTTAGCTAGCGGGCTAAATTATAAGATAAAAAGCAAGTTTTGTGGGCATTTTGGCGGCTTTTTGGGCGAAAGTTTAATAGGCAATTTCAACTGAAGATTAAGATCATTTTTGTGGTGTTTTCTGGCATAAATATGACAAAAGAGGGTCATATTTTAGAATGTAGCTGGCATTTAAAGCAGAAGTTGAGATATTAAAAATGTATAAATATTTATAAGTAATTGAAAAATATTAATTAAAATAGATATTTGAGGTTGTGTTTAATATGACAAGATTGTCATTATTTTGTCATAAAACTTTTACATAATGACCTCATTCAATCTAGAGTGCAAAATACATGATTACAGCAGTTGTTTCAGTGCTTGGTTTTTCACTGTTTATCGCAGCAACGTGGTTCTACGGTCAACAAGAAGATCAGGCTTAAGCTTTATCTTCTTTTTTTTGTTTAAAATAATTCAAATATATTTGATTCTCTATCTTCAAATCTTCAAATCTTCAAATCTTCAAATCTTCAAATCTTCAAATCTTCAAATCTTCAAATCTTCAAATCTTCAAATCTTCAAATCTTCAAAT
>NZ_KB849168.1:0-52839 GCF_000367925.1 Acinetobacter bohemicus ANC 3994 | reverse complement strand
TTCAAATCTTCAAATCTTCAAATCTTCAAATCTTCAAATCTTCAAATCTTCAAATCTTCAAATCTTCAAATCTTCAAATCTTCAAATCTTCAAATTAAGATCTAAATTTGAGTATACTGTTTAAAATATAAGAAATTTTGCATGATGAAAAATCAGTTAGAACTTGCGCAAAATATTATTGAAATTTATAAAAAACATGCGCGTGCATGGACGGAATTACGCGGCAATTTTCTGTATGAAAAAGCATGGCTCGATCATTTTCTAGCACGGATTCCTCAACATTCTAAAATATTAGATTTAGGCTGTGGTTCGGGAAAACCGATAGCAGATTATTTGATTCAGCATGATCATAAAATAACGGGTGTCGATAGTTCAGATGTGATGATTGAAATGGCTAGGCAAAATTTTCCTGAACAGCTTTGGCTTCAAGCAGACATGCGAACCGTTGAATTAGATCAGAAATTTAATGCGATTTTGGCGTGGGATAGTTTTTTTCATTTAACACCCGATGATCAACGGCAGATGTTTAGTCAATTTGTACGATTTGCGCAGCAAGGCACCGTATTAATGTTTAGCAGTGGACCCAGTCATGGTGAAGCGATAGGTGATCTGTTTGGCGATGCTTTGTATCATGCTAGTCTTGCCCCTGAAGAATATCGAGCTTTATTAAAACAGTCTGGCTTTAAAGTAATAAAAATGGTCGCTGAAGATGTTGAATGTACAGGACATACGGTGTGGTTGACCCAAAAAGATAAAATGAGCCAACCTATCTAAAGCTAAAAATGCTTCATATTTAATGTTTTAGAATGTCCAAGATCTCATTTTGGATTAAATTCTGATATTTTGCTGAAAGTTGTATTTTTTACTTTTGACAGAATACTATTGAAATTAAATATCCATAAAAAAACCACTCTCGAAAGAGTGGTTTTTGAAAATCATTAAATGAAATTAAGAGGCTTTGCTCGCCTTGGCTTCAATTTGTTGTTCAGCCTGAATTGCCGTCAAAGCAATAGTGAACACAATATCATCCACCAACGCACCACGAGACAAGTCATTTACAGGTTTATTTAAGCCTTGCAACATTGGTCCTACACTCACGACATTTGCCGAGCGTTGAACGGCTTTATATGTGGTATTGCCTGTGTTTAAATCTGGGAAAATAAACACATTGGCACGACCAGCAACTTGTGAATCTGGCGCTTTTGAACGTCCCACACTTTCAACCGAAGCCGCATCGTATTGTAATGGGCCATCAATCAGTAGGTCAGGGCGACGATGTTTGGCAATTTCAGTCGCTTTCGCCACTTTTTCCACTTCTGCGCCTGCACCCGATGTTCCTGTTGAATACGAGATCATGGCAATACGCGGCTCAATACCAAACGCTTTAGCAGAGTCGGCAGACTGGATTGCAATTTCAGCCAATTGTTCCGCATCAGGATCTGGATTAATCGCACAGTCACCATAAACGTAGACTTCATCAGGTAACAACATGAAGAATACCGACGATACCAATGAATATTCAGGTGCGGTTTTAATCAGTTGGAATGCAGGGCGAACAGTATTGGCTGTGGTATGTACAGCACCAGAGACCAAACCATCTACTTGATCCAGAGCAAGCATCATCGTGCCTAAAACAACCGTATCTTGCAGTTGTTCACGCGCTTGTAGTTCGTTAATTTTACCTTTACGTAGTTCAACCATTTTAGGCACGTAGTTTTCACGAATCAGGTCAGGATCAATAATTTCAAGATCATGCGGTAATTCAATATTACGTGCCTTAGCAACTTCAACCACAACTTCAGGTTTTGCCAATAAAATACAATGTGCGATACCACGTGATTGGCAAATTGCTGCCGCTTGAATGGTACGCGGCTCGTCACCTTCGGGTAATACAATCCGTTTTTTCGCCGCAATTGATTTTTGCACCAATTCATGACGGAAAGCAGAAGGGGATAAGCGTGGTTTATATGAACCATTTAAAAGCAGTGCAATCCAATCGGCATTGATGTGGCTAGACACGAAACGTGTCACTTGTTCTGCACGCTCAGTGTCATCAATTGGAATTTCATTGCTTAAGTTTGCCAGATTTTGTGCCGTTTCAAATGTGCTTAAAGAGGTATGCAGAATCGGTAAGCCATTTTTAATGGCCGCTTGGCAGAATTCTAAAACGGAAGCATTCGGTTCATGATGCTCAGTTAAGACTAAGCCTGCTAATGGAATCCCATTACTTGTTGCTAAGCTACTTGCCAATAAAACATCAATGCGGTCAGAGGCACTAATAATGAGTTCGCCAGCGACAAATTTATTCAGTTCATGTTCAATATTTGACGCAATTAAACTGCTGTGTAATACCCGACGTTGTTTAGCTTCACCTTGGTTAATCCATTCTGCTGAAATATGGGCGGCCAAATCAGAGATTCGCGGCACACTGAGCGTATTACTAAATGGCACTAAACCAATCACTGGAAGTTTTTCAGAACCAATATGTGCATGGGTTTTTTGAATCTGGGCGGTAAATTTATTGGTATCGCTAATCAAGCGTAAGCTTGGATCAATGGTCACTGGAATTTTAGCAGAGTCTTCAGGTAAGCCTTTAGTACGCATAAACAATACGCCAGCCATACGGGTAGATGATGCTCCACCCAAATAGCGTAATTGATTTTCGACTTTTTCAGCAGTCAATTCAGGTTTGTTAATATCGGCATTACTGACGATAATCACTTTTGCATCCAGTGCCTGAACCAAAGCGGCATTGAGTGTAGATGCAAAGGAGTCACGACTGTTTGGAACCAGACCTTCGACAATAATCAAATCATGATGTTTAGCAATTTGGCGATGTAATCGTACTGCATCTTCCAGTAACTCATCATTTTCACCTAAGTTAAGTTGTTGAATGAGTTTGAGATAAGGAATCGGTTCAACCGTTTCGCTGTTTGATAAATGGCGATACAGTGCCGTTGAACGGTCAGATTCTTGATGCGTTTCTTGTGAAAAAGGTTTAAGGAAACCGGCTTTTACACCTTGGCATTCCAAAGCGTAGACAAGTCCTAAGCAGGCTGAAGTTAAACCTACACCTTCTCCAGTGGGTACGAGCAAAATTGTTTTCATAAATTTATTCTAAATAATAAAAGATTCGTTTAATCACATCATAAAGTTTGCGATCACTTAAGCAATCGCAACATCTTTAGACTTTTTTTCAGCTGCTTGATTCACCTCTTGGCTCACCACAGACTCAGTTTCTTTGGCGATACGACCTTCTTCATCGGTCGGAACAACCCAAATTTGAGGACCTGTTCCCGCATCGATACGGCCTTCAGTGCCACGCTTTAAGTTGTCGTTTTGTTCTTTACTTAAGTTGAAACCAAAGTGAGGGAGGTATGCCAGTGTTTTTTCACGAATATAGGCAGAGTTTTCACCAATACCACCGGTAAAGAATAAACCATCAAGGCGTGGTAAGCCGCAGCTTAATGCAGCAAGAGATTTAGCGAGACGGTAGCAGAACACTTCAATTGCGATGCTGGCATCTTCATTGCCTTGTTCTGATGCTTCAATCAGCGTACGCATGTCATTGGATAAATCAGACAAGCCTAATAAACCGCTTTGGCTATTGAGCATTTTATCGATTTTATAAATATCCCAACCCAAATTGCTGGCAAGGAAGCTATGGAGACTTGGGTCGACATCACCGCTACGGGTTCCCATGACCACACCTTCTAGTGGGGTTAAGCCCATAGAGGTATCGACACTTTCACCATTCCAGATGGCACAGGTCGAGCTACCGTTACCCAAGTGTGCTGTAAGCCAGCCGCCTTGTTTATAACTGCCTGCCAATTGAGAACCACGTTCTGAAACATAGGCATGGCTAGTACCGTGGAAACCGTAGCGACGGACATTATGTTCTGTATACAAGAATTTAGGTAATGCATAACGGTATGCATGTGCAGGCATGGTTTGATGGAATGCCGTATCGAATACAGCGACTTGCGGTAATTCAGGGAATAAACGCATGGTTGCGTCAATACCCACTAAATGTGCAGGATTGTGAAGGGGTGCAAGCGGTGTTGCTGCACGAATACGGTCAACAATTTCAGGTGTCAGTAATTCTGCTTTAGTTAGTGTGCCGCCATGTACTACACGATGACCAATAGCTTGCGGATTATAATGCGATAAACGTTCTAAAATGGTTTCCAAAGCCTTTTCATGGTCGGCATGTGGAATTGAAAGTTCAAGTGCAGCACCACCTGCGGTAATGCCTTTGATGCGTGCTTCAGCAGAGCCTAAATTTTCTGCCAAACCAAAAATACGATCTTCACGACGTTCAGAAACAAGTGCATATTTAATTGATGAAGATCCGCAGTTAATTACTAATACTGATGTAGACACGTTTTTATACCCGAATTCTAATTGAAAGTAAGTTGTCCGTAGTGATCTTCATGCAGTACGATTTAATGCAATCTGGATCTGTACTAATGTTTTAACATGTGTTTTTTTTCTGTCCAAGATAGACTTTAGGTGATTAGACTTAAGCACTATCGACCTGAAAACGATTAATACTTAAAATTTATCAGGTGATTGTTTTTATTTATAGTCATGTTTTGTTTGCCAAATACGTTATTGCTTGTATAACAGTAGCATCATGTATCTGAAACCATCGAATAGGCTTTATTCTGAAGGCTTAGATTGGTATTTAATTTCTGACCAACGCACAATCACATAAGCAATTAATGCCACCATAAAAAACACCAGCATCATCCAAGCCAAGCCCTGTAAGGTTTCAATAATCGTGCGGTAAATTTCCAGTACCCAGCGTTCTTGGGTTAATTCAATCACAATTTTTTTGTCGTTATCGGTATAAGTGAGTGGGGTGATATATTTTTCCATATCATAAATACGAATGCCTGATGACGTGCCCACGACCATGCCCGCAAATTTGGTGTATTTAGCCCAAGCACTGTGAATGGGGTCATTGATAATACGTGCCAGAATTTGGTTAATGGAATTGGAAAAAATTTTCATAACGCCAAAAGAAACCAATAATGCCAATGAAAATGTACAGATCATTAAATAATAGAACATCATTTTTTTCCTTTTATCGTTGTTTTTATGATGTTACGAAATTTAGCGCAGGGATATTGTAGTGACTGTGTTCAGCCTCATGCTTGAAACTGAACACCGGTATTTTGATGAATTAAAGGCGCTTATTGGCGAATTTGACCATCACCGAAAACCACCCATTTTTGTGAGGTGAGACCTTCGAGTCCAACAGGACCGCGGGCATGAATTTTATCGGTTGAAATACCAATTTCGGCACCTAAACCATATTCAAAACCATCAGCAAAACGCGTAGAGGCATTGATCATCACTGAGCTTGAATCGACACGTGCTAAGAACTGGCGGGCAAGGCTAAAGTTTTCAGTAATAATCGCATCGGTGTGATGTGAACCGTATTTATTGATATGCTCAATGGCTTCATCAATGCCACTCACCACTTTAACGGCTAAAATTGGACCTAAATATTCGGTGTACCAATCTTCTTCGCTGGCAGGATTGACCATTGCACCGAGTATGCGCTGAGTTTCGCGACAGCCACGAAGTTCCACCTGTTTTTCTGCATATAATTCAGCAATGCGGGGCAAAAATTCTTCCGCCACTTTTTCATCCACCAGTAAGCTTTCCATGGCATTACACACGCCGTAACGATGCGTTTTGGCATTCAGCGCAATCGGTAAGGCCTTTTGCAAATCGGCTTGTGCTTCAACAAAAACATGACAATTGCCATCCAAATGTTTAATCACAGGAATACGTGCTTCATTGCTAATCCGTTCAATCAGGCTTTTGCCTCCACGTGGAACAATGACATCGACATATTCAGACATGGTAATCAGATGTCCAACGGCTGCACGGTCCGCTGTATTCACCACTTGTACCGAAGTTTCAGGTAGTCCTGACGCTTTTAAACCATGTTGAATGGCCTCAGCAATGGCTTTATTGGATTCTAATGCTTCAGAACCACCACGCAAAATAATGGCGTTGCCTGACTTTAATGCCAGCGATGCTGCTTCTAAGGTGACGTTGGGGCGCGATTCGTAAATCATGCCGACAACACCTAAAGGGACGCGCATTTTGCCCAATTGAATGCCGGAAGGGCGATAGGCTAAATCGGTGATTTCACCAATTGGGTCGACCAGATTCATGACGTCTTTTAAGCCATGTAACATGTCTTTAAAGCGTGTGGGGGTAAGCTCTAAGCGATCAAGTAATGCACTGTCCAAATGATTGTTACGACCTTTGGTCATATCCATTTGGTTCGCAGCTAAAATTGCAGCTTCACTGTCTTGTAAAGCAGTGTAAATTGCAGATAAAGCATTGTTTTTAGTTTGGGTAGAAGCGCTTGCCAACACGCGAGAAGCTTGGCGTGCTTGTTGTCCTACCGTTTGCATATATTGTTCAATTGAATCTTGCATAGCGGTTTGATCACTTAGAAATTACACCTTTGATAGTAACAGTCTGGAACACGACAATGAAGCATCTCGCTTGAAAAAAAATCTTTGAAACTTTTCAGGCTGTTAATATTTTGAAATCTTTTTTGTTTGTAAATTTAGATGAGTGGTGATGGAATAAGTTGCACGTGAAATCATCCTCTGTATAGAATGAAAATATAGGGACATAGACGTCTGATAATTAAAGCGAAGAATGGATGCAGTACAACGCAGAAATTCTATATATATTTTCTTGCAAAATAACAATAAGGCAAGGATGGAGGAAGGGATATGAATTCCATGATCCAAATGGACGCGGAAGTACAACAAGCAAATATGAGCGTTGGTTTTTTTGATCTTTATCATCGAAACAGTTTTAAAGCGCCTGCACGTACCACATGGATTGATGGCTGGAAAATTGAATATATGGCGATTGCTCAGCCTGAAACGATGCACAATACGCCAATTGTGATTGTCGGTGGGGCATTTCAAAATTTTAATTCGTATAAATACTGTGTTGAACAGTTGCTGAGTGCGGGTCCAATCATTTTAATTGATCTGCCTTCGATGGGGGCAAACCAACAAATCAGCAATCGTGATACGGGTCTTTCAGCTGGAACTTTAGAGCTACCCGATTTAGCCAAAATGTTAGGGCAATGGCTCGATATCGAGCAGCTATGCAAAGTCTCGGTGATGGGTATGTCGCTAGGTTCGGTGGTTGCTTCAAGTTTTGCCGTGCAACGTCCAGAACTGGTTGATCGCATGATTTTGATGGGGGTGATGCAAAAAACCCGTAAAAGTTGGCGGATGTTGCTTGAAGAATCTTTGCATTTGATGAAAGAACAACGCATGGACGAATTTGGTCAGGCGGTGATTTTATATTTGGTCAATCATGCCAAAATGGACAAAACGCGCATGTCCCCTACGGCAAAGCGTTTGTTTTTTAGGCAGATGGCTGAGTTTACGGCAACCGAGCAAGAGCGCTATGAAATTAACTGTAATCGGTTGCTGCGTTTAACCGATGTGCCTATTCCACAATGTAAGGTGCTGGTGGCATGTGGGCAATATGACAGTTTTACTTTGCCGCATGAAAATGCCAATTTTGCCCTGCAATGTCCAGAGATGGAATTTGCCATGATTGCCAATGCCGACCATGTTCCACAATTACAACGCCGTAAAGAAACCATGGGTTTATTTGCGACCTTCTTACAAGGTCTATCCATTCACAATGTGGAAGGCATTATTCCCATGACACGGGTGCAATTGCTCACCTTGGAGCGTCGTGGGGAAGAACGGATTGCAGTACAACAACCGATGACGCTATTGACCCATCGTCATTCAGATTTGCAACTGCCGACCCAGATTGTTGATTTAAACTACTTTGGCATTTTACTTGAATTTACTGAAGGTTTAACGGCACAAGCGCAACAATATCCACGTGATTTGGCTTTACATCTGGAAGATGAAGAAGGTCAATTTAAAATTGAATGTTTAATTTTTGACGTAGGTTCAACGCAAATTCGTGCTTTATTTAAACATGGTAGTTTTGAGGTAGCGGAGCGCTTAATGCGTTATATACAACGGCAAAAAGAGGCCGTTGCGGTATTGGAAGCGGTGAGTTAATTTTTCAATACGGAATAAAAAACAGCGTTAATCAACGCTGTTTTTTATGCTGGCATGAATCATCCAAACTAAGTCTCCTAGATGTTCATCATTGTCCCCTAGATATTCCTCATTAGATGGTAAAGAGGATGTCTGGTGGTCAAAATATAGTTGCGGTTGAGTAATATTGGCCTGTTCAAAACCTGCTTGCTGGAAAAAACTTTGTGCCTGTTGGGGATGAACGAAGTGAAAACTAAAAGCGCTACGCGACATCCATTTCAGTAATTTACTGCACCCCCAAATAAACTTGGCTAATTTATTTTTGACCGGTTCAGGGTAGAGATCTGTCAGGTAATGCAGTTCTTTGAAATTTTGCCCGTAATGTGAAATGGCATGCAGTAATTGTAATAACATGTTTTTATTGAAGTAGTTAATCAAACCTTCACTAATCACCACCAATGGTCGGGTGGGATCAAAGACTTGAAATGCTTGTTCGAAGTTCGCAGTGAATAAATCGACTGATAAAACTTCGGGGCTATTGCAATCAATTTTTTGGAGAGCTTGGGTTTTAACTCTTGCCATATCGGGTAAATCAAGTTCACGATAATCAAGGTTGGGGAATTTTTGGCGAAAATTCCATCCTCGCGGTGAAAGCCCACTGGCGATTTCCAGCACTTGTAAGTCGGGGTGCTGCTCAATCAGTTGAATAAGGTGTTGGTCAATCATGCTGTGGCGTTGTTTCAGCGTAGTACGCATGCTGCCACCGACAAATTTTTCAGCCCAACTTTCTAAAGGATGAACCAATTTTGCCAGCATTTTACCTTTAGAGGTTGCAAAAACAGGGTGAGAAATCCCCATGCTGTACCAAATATAGCCGGTATAATGCGCAGTAAATGAAATATGTCGATGTTCTGAAAGCTGTTGTGTCATGTCATCCTGACCTTATCTGTTTTTGTAGTTTTAAATGTAAGTCGATTCGATTTTTTATCTTCATCGCGGCTTTTTTTAAATTTCTTGTGCAAGATAAAATGAGCCAAGCAATGTAAAAAGTCTGTGACTTTGTTTTTTATTATCATAAAGAAAAAGGAACACCTTGTCGTGTTCCTTTTGTCGCATTAATTAAATGATTTTTTAAAGTTTTCGATATTGTCTTTCACTTTTTGCCATTCAGTACCTAATTCAAGGATTTGACCCACAGTGATGGATGGGATTTTTCCACGCATACGTTCCAAGCGTTGTTGATTGGGTAGGGGGAGTCGCTGCATACCAGCTAAAGCAGTACACGCTGCTGAACGGTCATTACAGACTAAGCCCATATCACACCCTGCTTTGAGTGCCGCTTGGATACGCGCATCTGCGCCACCGACCACACAGGCAGCTTGCATGGTTAAGTCGTCTGAGAAAAGTACACCCTCAAAGTTCAAGTCTTGACGTAGGACTTTTTGAATCCAATAGGGTGAGAAACCCGCTGGATTTGGATCGACTTGATCGTAAATCACATGCGCTGGCATGAGTGCATCAAGTTGCGGCATGAGTTGAATAAACGTCTGCATATCTTGGTGATAGATTTCGTCATACGAACGCGAATCTACAGGTGCTGCAATGTGAGAATCGGCCTTGACTGAACCATGACCCGGGAAATGTTTTCCTGTATTTGCCATACCCGCACGTTTCATGCCTGCTAAAAATGCACGAGCAAGTGGCACAATATCTTGAATATTTTGGGCAAATGCACGGTCACCAATCACATCACTGACATCATTTAAGTCCAATACAGGTGCAAAGCTAAAGTCGATCCCTACAGCAAGGACTTCGGTTGCCATCAGCCAACCGCATTGTTCCGCTAAAGCAATAGCTTGTTCTGGATCAGTCAGATAGCGTTCACCTAAACGACCCATTGCAGGCAGCAAGGTGAAACCCTGTTTTAGGCGTTGCACGCGACCACCTTCTTGATCAACGGCAATTAAAATATCAGGTCTTACACGACGCATATGATCTGTTAAAGCACGAACTTGTTCTGGTGATTCTATATTTCGCGAAAATAAAATCATGCCGCCTACTTGCGGTGCTTGTAATAGTTCAATATCTTCTTGAGTAAGTTCTGTGCCAGCGATGTCTAGCATCAATGCGCCAATCATATCGGTGTCCGTGTTGGTATTTTATAAAGCAAAAACAATACCTGAATTCTGCAATGATTTGCTACATTTTGACAGTACAGAATATGATAAAACTACACGACATACACATATTAAGTTGTTTAAGAATTTGAATATACTCAATTCATGCTGAAAAACAACGTTGTAATATTGGTCAAAGACCAAGGAAGTACGAATTATTTATGAAACTTCAAACATTAGCTTGTGCCGTTACAATTGCAACGGGTGGATTTTTCTTTTCCCATGTAATGAACGAGGCAATCGCAGCCAATAATACGGTTGCCGCGCCTGAAACCATTCAATCGACACAAGAACAAGCACTGGTATCACGCCAATTGGCAACATTGGTTGACCGTCAACATTACTTAAATATGCGTTTAGATGCCAATACCTCTAATCGAATTCTTGATTTCTATTTAGATAGTTTAGATGCAGACCATTCATTATTTTTAGCCGCTGAAGTTGAACAGTATAAGAAAAATTATGGTGCAACTTTTGGTGCTGCATTAAAAGCTGGGGATTTATCGGGTCCTTATTTAATTCACGCCCAATATCGTGAGCGTTTAAAACAGTTCTATCAATTCATGTTGGCTGAATTGAAAAAACCACAAAACTTAAAGCAAAGTAATGTTTATATTGAAACCGACCGCGAAAAAGCGCCTTATTTTAATTCTGTAGAAGAGCAGCATAAACATTGGCAAAAAATGTTGGTGTCGCAGCTGATTAACTTAAACATTAGCAAAGAAGAAGAATCTGCCAAACAAAAAGCATTAAAAGATGATCCTACTTTAGCCAATGGGCAAGATTTAACCAGCCCAGAAGATTTAACTCCTGTCCAAACATTGACCAAGCGTTATACGCGCCAACTTGAGCGTGTCAGTCGTGTGAAAAGTGATGATGTCTTGGACAAAACCTTAAATGCGATGATGTTGACCTATGATCCGCATAGCAACTATTTCCCACCTGTCGATGCGATGGAGCTGAACCGCCAAACCACGTTGCAATTAGAAGGGATTGGGGTTTCGATTCGTCCTGAACGTGGTAATGAAGACTACACCAAGATTGAAACGATTGTCGAAGGTGGTCCAGCCAGTAAGTCAGGTCAAATTAAATCGGGTGACCGGATTATTGGTGTTGCACAAGATGGCGACAAAATGGTCGATGTTGTGGGGTGGTCAAGTGGTGAAGTGGTTGGTTTAATCCGCGGTAAGCGCGGCACTAAAGTCAGCTTACGTTTACTCGGTGCCGGTGCATCCATGAGCCAAGCGCGTACCGTAAGTTTGGTGCGTGATGTCATTCAAGAAGAAGATGCAGGGGTACGTTCACGTACCGTTGATATTAAGCGTGATGGTAAAAACCATACTTTTGGTGTGATTGAAATTCCATCGTTCTATTTGAACTATCGTGCGCGCCGTGCGGGCGCCGAATATCGCTCAGTTTCTGAGGACACCAACAATGCATTAAAAGCGTTGGCTGCAAAGAATGTTGAAGGGATTATTATTGATTTGCGTAATAACCCAGGTGGCTCACTCGAAGAAGTTGCACGTATGTTGGGTCAAGTGATCAAGACTGGTCCAGTGGTACAAATACGCGACGGCAGTGGTAATGTCAGCGTATTTGAAGATGATGATGGTGGCACACAAACCTATGCTGGCCCTCTGGCGGTGATGGTGAATTTGGCTTCGGCATCTGCCAGTGAGATTTATTCAGCCGCGATTCAGGATTATGAGCGCGGTATTGTGATTGGCAGCACAACCACGGGCAAGGGTACAGCACAAGTTCAATTGGACACCTTAGCTTATGGTCAAGCGACTTTAACGCAGCGTAAGTTCTATCGTGTGACTGGCGGAAGTACCCAAAATAAAGGCGTTGTACCCGACATTAAACTGGTCGATATTTACAATGAAGAGTTTGGTGAGCGTAAGGCGAAAAATGCCTTGAAGTGGGACACCATTCCAACAGCACCGTTTAAACGTGAAGGTTCGGTACAACCTTATGTGCAAAACTTAGCCCAGTTATCACAACAACGGGTGGTGAATGATCCGCAATTTAAATATTTAGAACAGCGTAAAGCCATTGCTAAAAAAACCGATGAGCAAAAACGTGTCGTCCTAGATATTGATCAGCGTAAAGCAGAGTTGAATGCGTTAGAGCAGCAAACCTTAGAGTCCGAGAATCAACGTCGGGCTGTGACAGGACAAAAACCGTATGCCAATTGGGAAAGTTATCAAGCCTCAATTGACGCTTTGATTGAGTCTCGTGCCAAAATGAAAGCAGCAAAACGACCTGCTTTAGCGGAGGAAGAAGTATTTGTGACTGAGTCTGCTCAAGTTTTATTGGATTATGCTAAATTACAATCGACTCAAGCCTCTGCTCAATAGCATGCTTGATTCAGGATTGTTGACTTAAATGTTAAAAAACCAGTCAGCTCAGTTGACTGGTTTTATTTGGCTGTATATTCATCATTGTGGATTGCATAAGGCTGGTTTAATCTGTACCAGCCAGTAAAAAGATATAGCGATTTTTTTTAAATAGATTAGACTTGTTGTTCAATTATTGGGTTTTATAGATGATGACCTTAAGTATAAAAACATGAACGGAGTAGGGTTAATTGAAAAAAAATTGATCTAGGTTTGCTTAATGAAATGCCTAAATTAGAAATAAAAGTGGATAGCGTAATTACCACTTGACCAAAATGAAATAGTATAAGATTCTTATTTTGATCGATTTTTTATATAAGCACTTTTTAGAGGCGAAAAACTTTCGTGAAAGGGTAATTGATATTAATAATGCGGATTAAAACAAAAATATAACCAATACGGAAGCTGAATATGATTCATATACATTATGATTTTAGCCTCATTGTAGGTTCTATTATTCTTGCTATTTTAATTTGCTATTTAGCCATATCGATTGAACAATTATTATTTCGTGAGCTGTTTAAAAAGTATAAAAAAACGCTTCTTGTGATCAGTGGCTTTGTTTTAGGTGCTGCAATTTGGTGTACGCATTTGGTTGGTATACTGGCCAGCCAATTACCAGTAGATTACGTTTCGGATTACAGGTTTATTTTTGTTTCTTATATTATTGCATTCATTGCCTCTACCTTTACTGTCTGGTTAATCACCAAAGAAACCTTGCCTTTTATGTGCCTTATTTTGGGTGCGCTTTTGATGGGACTCGGTATCTCTGGAATGCACTATGTCGGAATGATGGGCTTAGTGCTGGATCAGCATAAGATGCACTACGATCCACTGTTAATCCTGTTTTCTGTTTTGATTGCTATTACTGGATCTGGTCTAACTTTATGGCTGACTTTTAAATATAAAAGTGCGGTCTATAAACTGATTCATATTAAACTCTACCTTGTATTGATGTTGGCTTTTACCATTGTTGCAATGCACTATACGGGTATGGCTGCGCTGTCTTTTGATTCGATTAATACCGATCAGCTGGTTTCAAATAATCCAACTGGACAAGGATTAATTTTATTTACGATCGTATTTATTAGTAGCTTAATTTTGGTTGCTACATTTTGTGTGGCTGTATTAGAACAACGCTTAGAAGCCCGCAATAAACAGCTGTCTAAAGTCAATCGTGAGTTAGCCAATCGCGCGGTAGAAGATAATTTAACCAAATTGCCTAACCGTTTATTCTTAGCAGAATATTCACATTTTTTATTTACTGAGCATCGTTACCGCGATGATAAAATTGCCTTTCTTTATATTGATTTAGATCGCTTTAAAGCAGTGAATGATGTTTTTGGGCATCATGTGGGCGATCAACTGTTGGTACTGCTTGCTGCGCGGATTCACAGTAAACTCAAAGCAAATGAAAAATTGCTGCGTATCGGTGGTGATGAATTTTTGATGGTTCTAGAGCGCGCAACCATTGACACGGCTAGCGAAACCGCAGAAGAAGTCTTGGGATGGATACAGGACAGTTTCTTAATTGCGGGTAAAGAAATTAATATTTCGAGTAGTATCGGCATCGCGATGTATCCAGATCATGCCAATAATTTACAAGATTTATTGATTAATGCCGATGCTGCAATGTTGACATCAAAAAATCAGGGCAGAAATACCTATTCGTTCTTTAATTTTACTGCCGATCAACAAGAAGCGAAAAGCCAAACCAAACTGATCAATGATTTGTATAAAGCCGTAGAAGAACAACAATTTGTACTGTTTTATCAGCCTAAATTTACCACCAAAAATCGTGAAATTTGTGGTGTAGAAGCGCTTATTCGTTGGAATCATCCCAGTTTAGGGCTTTTAGCACCCAATATGTTTATTCCTGGCGCTGAAAAAACCGGACTGATTATTCCAATGGGCTATTGGGCGCTTGAGCAAGCCTGTAAACAAATCCAAATTTGGGAGCAAAATGGTTCAAATTATTTCCCTGTAGCGGTAAATTTGTCTGCTGTACAATTTGAACATAAGCATCTGTTTTCAACACTGGAAGGCTTATTTCAAAAGTATCAAATTAAGCCGAATCATTTGGCAATTGAAATTACTGAATCTACCGCGATGCATCATATTGATGCCAGTATCCGTTGTTTTAATCGTTTGCGTCAGATGGGGATTAAACTTGCCATTGATGACTTTGGGACCGGGCATTCGAGTTTTTTATATTTAAAAAATTTACCTGTGGATGAGCTGAAAATAGATCGAGAATTTATTAAAGATCTGTCTATTGGTTCAAAAGATGAAATGATTTTAGCCAGTATTATTCAATTAGCGATTAAATTAGGCTTGGTGGTGACCGCAGAAGGGGTGGAAACGCCATTGCAGGCGGAGATATTAACCCGTTTAGGATGTCAACAATTGCAGGGCTATTTATTGGGAATGCCGGTGAAGGTTGATCACTTAGAAGAGATTAAATACACATTTTCGAATTAAGATAGATGTGCTTTGAACAAGTTTAGTTCATTTCAAAAGTTTGATGATCTGCTACAATATCGGCAAATTTTTATATTGATCAGTTCTGATCTTTTACACTGCCATTCTGCAGTAGGTATCTTTCATGAGTTTTAAAGACGAATTAGCGGCACAGGTCGCTCAGCGACGGACGTTCGCGATTATTTCCCACCCCGATGCTGGTAAAACCACCATGACAGAAAAACTGTTGTTATGGGGTAAGGCAATTCAGGTTGCTGGAATGGTTAAAAGTCGTAAGTCAGACCGTGCTGCCACTTCTGACTGGATGGAAATGGAAAAAGAACGTGGGATTTCTATCACCACCTCGGTAATGCAGTTTCCTTATAAAAAACATGTCATTAACTTGCTGGATACCCCAGGGCATGAAGACTTTTCTGAAGATACTTATCGTACATTAACTGCGGTTGATTCTGCATTAATGGTGATTGACGGTGCAAAAGGTGTCGAAGATCGAACCATTAAGTTAATGGAAGTCTGTCGTATGCGCGACACGCCGATTATTTCTTTCGTCAATAAAATGGACCGTGAAATCCGTGAGCCTTTAGAGCTGTTGGATGAAATTGAAAATGTCCTTAAAATTCAGTGTGTGCCAATTACATGGCCACTGGGTACAGGGCGTGACTTCGCTGGGGTATATAACCTACTCGAAGAAAAATTTTATGTGTATAAAGCTGGTTTTGGTTCAACCATTACCGATATTGAAGTTCGTGATAGCTATGACCATCCTGACTTGCGTGAAAAAGTGGGCGAACTTGCCTTTGCGGCATTTGAAGAGTCGTTAGAGCTTGTACAAATGGCCAATGAGCCATTAGATCGTGACTTGTTTCTACAAGGTAAGCAAACACCGGTACTGTTTGGTACGGCTTTGGGTAACTTTGCGGTGGATCATGTGCTGAATACATTTATTCAGTGGGCACCTGAACCTAAAGCACATCCAACACATGAACGTGCAGTTGAAGCAACAGAAGAAGGCTTCTCTGGTTTCGTGTTTAAAATTCAGGCCAATATGGACCCGAAACATCGTGACCGTATTGCTTTCATGCGTATCTGCTCAGGTAAGTATGAAAAAGGTTTGAAAATGAATCATGTACGTCTGGGTAAAGATGTACGAATTAGCGATGCTTTAACGTTCCTCGCAGGTGAGCGCGAACAGCTTGAAGAAGCATGGCCGGGTGACATTATTGGTTTGCATAACCACGGAACCATTCAAATTGGCGATACCTTTACCTCGGGTGAAAATCTACACTTTACCGGTATTCCGCACTTTGCACCGGAAATGTTCCGCCGTGTCCGTTTAAAAGATCCGTTAAAATCGAAACAGTTGCAAAAAGGTTTGAAAGAGCTTTCAGAAGAAGGTGCAACGCAGGTATTTATGCCGCAAATCAACAATGACTTGATTGTGGGTGCAGTCGGTGTTCTTCAGTTTGATGTGGTTGCCTATCGATTGAAAGAAGAATACAAAGTGGATTGTGTGTATGAGCCAGTCAACATCAATACTGTACGTTGGGTTTCATGTGATGATGAAAAGAAATTCAATGAGTTTAAGAAAAAAGCCCATGATCAACTGTCCCTTGATGGAGGTGGTCATTTGACCTACCTTGCACCAAGCCGTGTGAATTTACAGTTGATGCAAGAGCGTTACCCTGATATCCAATTCCGGGCGACACGCGAACACTAAATAGAACGCAAAATAAAACAGCTTCTTTATGAGGCTGTTTTACTAGAGGGCTGATGACATTTCATAAATATGTGTCGTCGCAAACATAGATGAAGTGTCAACAGCCCGCTTAGCATCATTCATATAGATTAATTATTTTAGAAAAAGAGTTGTGAGCATGAACGGGAAAATAGTGGCTGCATCCATGATCGCCATTGGTCTGATACTCAGTGCCTGTGATGCTTCAAAACAAGAATCCAAAGAACCGACACAAGAAAATTCACAAGCCTCTATCTTTAAAACCGAGCAAGCGGAAGTACTACCGTATTTAAATATCCAAGAACAACAGGCAAAAATTGCCTTACCTTTTTGTGAAACCAAGAATTGTATCGATCTCAGTATTCAAACCGTACATACTGAAGATACTTGGCTCAATGATTGGATTGCCAAGAGCCAAGCCAAGGTGATTCAAGATCAAATTGGTCTGAAACAAAATATGACTTTGCAGCAAGCCATCAATGCCTATGTGAAAAAATCAGATGCATGGCAAGCGGAATTTTCTAAGAATAAAGCCTACGAATTGTCCATGTATACTCGAATTGCCAATCAACGTAATCAGTATGTGCTGATGCAGTTAGGGGTGGATACCAAGCAAGAAGGGGTTAACGTCAAAGAGCGTTATTACTTCTTTGTGGCGGATCGTAAAAAGCAGCAACCTGTGCTTTTATTAGATTTAATTCAGCCGAAACAGCAAACTCACATGAATAATATTGTGCAGCAAGCGTATCAAAAATGGTTAAAAGAACAGGGTACTGAAGTCAAACAACACGCACCGAAAAAACTTTACTGGGGACAAGCGGATTGGTTCTTTGATCAAGAAGGCATTGGTTTACATTATCGTACCCATGAAATTGTTAAAGATGGCGCGCAACTGGATATTTATTTAAATAAACAACAAACCAAGCAGATATTGAAAGTTGATGCTTATCAGAATATGTTCTAGTCATGCGTAGTGAATACAGACATTTCATGACAGTCAATTTATCAGATAAAAGTTATAGGTCAGAATCATGTTAAAAAATAAAACACTATTTACGATCAGTATTCTTGCATCCATGATGGCATTGAGTGCCTGCCAACCGAAACAAACTGAGCCAAAAGAAGATCCAGTACAAAAGCAGAGCACAGTCGAACCTGAAATTTTAAAATTGACAGGTGATTCTGAAAAGTTAGCCTTGGTTTTGCCTGAATGTGATGGTAACAATTGTCCAGAAATTTCGATTGAACGTCTGTCCAGTAACCAAGCCTTTATTGATGAATTGATTGATCAACAAATCTTAAAACAATTAAACCGAATAATAGATATCTCGCCAAAGTTACTGAAGGCAGATCAACACGCGGCAAGTACTGCTGATCCGAAGGATATTCAGGTGAGTGATCAAGCGACTGCCCCAAAAAAATTGGCAACAGTTGAAACAGCCAAGCAAAAGCTGGAAAAACAAGTGACGCCTTATTTAGTAACCTTTTTGGCTTTAGATAAAGAATTAAAGGCTTTAAGTGCCAATCATCAAATTAGTTTGATGATTAAACCGAAAATTTTAAATGCAAATTTACCTTTGGCGACTGTAGTTTTAAATTCCAGTAGTTATTTGGGCGGGGCACATGGTTCTTCTTCACAGCGTTATTATAATTTTGACCTGAAACAGCAAAAACAAGTTGAGCTCAATGATCTTTTAGCGCCCAATCAAAAAGCCCATTTAGAAAAAAAAGCACACGAGGTGTTTAAAACGTGGGTGCTGGAATCTAAATTAGCCAATAGCGTTGAAGAATATGAACAGGCGTGGAAATTTAGTCTCTCAGATAATTTTTATTTATCTAAACAAGGGTTAATTTTGCAATATGGCGAATATGAAATTGGTCCCTATGTCGTAGGATTACCACGTTTGACGATTCCTTATGACCAGTTGCAAGGCATACTGAAAAAAGAATATTTACCGCAGGTTGAAGTCAAAGATCAGACCGTGGCTGCCAGTGCTGCCACAGTAAATAAAGCCAAACCTTAATGCTTTATTCACTGTTTGATACCCATACCCATTTTGATGTTGCCGATTTTGATTCTGATCGGGAGCAATTGGCACGCGCAGCAAAAGCGGTTGGGGTAGAACGCTTAATTTTGATTGGTTTTGTACAATCGCGTTTTCAAACTTTGCTGCAAAGCCAACATGATTTAAATCAATTAGAGCATGCACCGAAAAGCTATTTAGCGCCGGGCTTACATCCTTTTTATATTGAAGAGCATCAACGGTCCCATCTTGCCGATTTAGAAGCTATTTTAAAAACAGAACAATGTGTGGCGATTGGAGAAATAGGCTTAGACACCTTTTTAAAACAGCACAAACAGTCCGAAATTTTTCAAAAGCAAAAAGATTTTTTTTCTGTACAAATTGAATTGGCTGAGCAGTTTCAGAAGCCCGTGCTTTTGCATATTCGTAAATCGCATGCTGAAACCTTGGCGATTTTAAAACAGCATCAATTTAAATTAGGTGGAATTGCACATGCTTTTAGTGGTGGCATAGAAGAAGCCAAAGCTTTTATTAAACTGGGTTTTAAAATTGGTGTGACGGGACAAATTACCAATCCGAATGCGAAAAAATTACATGCCGTGGTGCAGGCGGTGGGTGCTGAACATTTGGTGCTCGAAACGGACTGTCCCGATATGACACCCTTATGCTGTCAAAGTTCGACTGAACATCGTACCCGAAATACACCAGTCAATTTACCGCATGTTTTAACGGGATTGGCTGCGACACTGCATCTCGATCCTGATATTCTAGCACCGAAGCTATGGCGGAACTCGCTTCAGGCTTTACAGCTTGAGTTTTAAAAAAAGCGTTGCTTAATACCTTTTATCCATAAAGATTCGTATTTAATTTTAGAGTCTGCTATGAATATATGGTATTTGACTTAGTTATATTTTGTCTTGATTTAATGTTCTGATTTGGCTTTTACACGACAGAGCAGTAGTATAAAAAAGAACAAACCCTACTTATATATTTAAAATTTTATTTAAATGAAAAGAATGAGCCCATTATGCAAAGTAATAACCCCATTTTAACTCGGGTAGAAACCCACAGTGATTTTAATGACACGATGACCGTGCAAGGCGCGGTTCAAAAATCGATCTTATTAACCGTCATTGCTGCTGTGGTCGGATTATCCCTGTTTTTTTATAGCTTCATCACCTTAAATTTATCACTGGCCTATGCTGCGGCAATGGTTGGTGCAATTGGTGGCTTGATATTGGCGCTGATCACGACATTTAAGCCAAATACTGCGCCCGTATTGGCCATCCCTTATGCCTTGTTTGAAGGGGCATTTTTAGGGGGGATTTCAGTGGTCTTCCAAGTCAAATTCCCGGGCGTACCGTTGCAAGCTTTACTTGCGACTTTCATTACCACCTTGGTGATGTTTACCTTGTATCGTTTTCAAATTATTCGTGCCACAGAAAAATTTAAGGCGGTCGTGTTGTCCGCATCTATTGCGATTGCCATTGTTTTTGTGGTGCAAATTGTGATGCGCTTGGCTTTTAGTTCGAGCATTCCTTACATTTTTGAAAGCAATTGGCTCGGGATTGGTTTTGCTGCATTTGTTGCGGTGATTGCTTCTTTAAGCTTAATTTTAGATTTTGACTTGATTGAATCATCCGCTGCACAGTATGCACCGAAAGCGATGGAATGGTTGTGTGGTATTGCATTACTTGCGACCTTGGTTTGGATGTATTATTCCTTCCTTCGTTTGCTTAGTTTGTTGCAAGGTGATGATTAATCACGCTAAAAACTAAATGGCTTGTAAGCTCAATGCCCCTAGATCTGATCGAGGGGCATTTTTTATGATTTTTACAGAACATATTAAAAAAAGGCGCATTATGCAATTTCGCAAATGCTTCAGACTTGGCATTATGCTTGTAAATTATTTTAAGCGAGATTCACATGGCACAAGGACTATTGGCGGGTAAGCGTTTTTTAATCGCGGGTATTGCAAGTAAATTATCCATTGCATTTGGTATTGCTCAAGCTTTACACCGTGAAGGTGCAGAACTCGCATTTACGTATCCAAATGAAAAATTAAAAAAACGTGTGGATGATTTTGCTGCACAATTTGGTTCAACTTTAGTTTTCCCTTGTGATGTCGCTGTTGATGCAGAGATTGACCAAGCTTTTGTTGAATTGGCAAAACATTGGGATGGTTTAGATGGCGTGGTTCACTCTATTGGTTTTGCTCCAGCAAACACTTTAGATGGCGACTTTACCGATGTTACCGATCGTGAAGGCTTTAAAGTTGCACATGACATTAGCGCATATAGCTTTATTGCAATGGCACGTGCTGCAAAACCATTATTAACTGTTCGCCAAGGTTGCTTACTAACGTTGACTTACCAAGGTTCTGAACGTGTGATGCCAAATTACAACGTAATGGGTATGGCCAAAGCATCATTGGAAGCAGGCGTGCGCTATTTAGCCTCTAGCTTGGGTAGTGAAGGCATTCGTGTCAACGCGATTTCAGCGGGTCCAATTCGGACATTAGCAGCTTCAGGGATTAAATCTTTCCGTAAAATGTTAGATCTTAATGAAAAAGTTGCACCACTTAAACGTAATGTCACCATTGAAGATGTCGGTAATGCTGCACTATTCCTTTGCTCACCTTGGGCAAGTGGTATTACGGGTGAAATTATGTATGTAGATGCTGGCTTCAATACGGTAGGTATGAGCGCAGATTTGATGATGGATGGTGAATAAATTCATCTAAAAGCTCCTCCCTTTTTTAAAGGGAGGTTGGGAGGGATTCTGTAATCTCCCCCAACCCCTCTTTGATAAAGAGGGCGGCTTAAAAACCAATAAAAAAGACCGTAAATGCGGTCTTTTTTATTGCAAAGCAAAGCTAAATTACGCTTGACCTTCAGCAGCAACTTGAGCACGTTGCATATTCGCTTCGAATTCAGCATCGAAGTTAATCGGAGTAAGAAGCAACTGTGGGAAGCTTCCTTTAGTTACCATATCATTTACAGCTTCGCGTAAGAATGGGAACAAAATATTTGGGCAATATGCGCCAAGAATATAAGGAAGACGTTCTTCTTCAACGCTATCGACCAAGAAGATACCCGATTGAGTGACATCAACGATGAATGCTGTTTCACCCGCGTTGTTCGCTTGAACAACCACTTGTAAAGCCACTTCATAGTGTGTTGCATCAATTTTTTCTGCAGAAGAAGACAAATTGATATTGAGTTCAGGCTGCCATTCTTTGGTAAATACTTGCGCCCCAGGGACTTCAAAAGAAATATCTTTAGTGTAAATACGTTCTAATGCCAATTGTGGTTGAGCTTGTTGTTCTTCACTCATTCTTTAATCCTTAATTATGAAGAGGTGATTTAATTTAAAGTTTTAAACCAATAGTTCGTTGAGTTTGCCTTCACGCTCTAAAGCATAAAGTTGGTCAAATCCGCCAATGAACTGATCGTTAATAAAAATTTGTGGAACAGTACGGTGATTGGTGCGTTGCATCAATTCCATACGGACTTCAGGCGCTTCATTAGACAAATTAATTTCTTTATAAGCCACGCCTTTACGCTCAAGAAGTTGTTTTGCACGCACACAATACGGGCAAACTGTGGTGGAGTAAATTATTACTTCAGCCATTTAAATTCTCCTTAAGTGAATTATTTGCTTTTAATAAGAGGTAAGCCTTGGGCTTTCCAATTGTTTATACCGCCATCTAAACGATAGCTATCGGCATGACCGACTTGTTGTAATGCTGTACCCGCGATTTGACCTAGGTTGCAAATAAACACCAGTGGGCGATCCGCAGATTTTAACTCTTCAATATGGCTTGTAATTTGGCTATACGGAATGTTACGGCTACCACTGATATGACCTTCACGGAAGTCTTTCGCATCGCGTAAATCAATCAGCATGGCATTTTTAGCTTTGACTAAAATACCCAAAGATTGTGCTGAAATTTTACGACCATTGCGTTGTCCTTCTAAAACGAAGAACAAAACAATCAAGACCCCAAGTGTTCCAAACAAGAAGGGGTGATTCCCCATAAATGCCAACCAACGTTCCACAAGTCACCTAATTACAATTTAAAATTGCGTAGAGTATAGCTCATAAATATGGCGATCAAAATCACCGCTTCAAGGGCTAAGGGTTAAGAAAAATTAATTTTTTTGCTGTGCTTCGGCAATTTCATCAGTTAAACGTAAATAACTGTCTAAACGACGTTGCAAAATTTCACCTGATTGCGCTGCTTGACGCAAGGCACATTGCTTTTCATGCTTATGGGTACAATTGCGAAATTGGCAATATCCCAGCAGGTTTTCAATTTCAGGAAAACCATGTTGAACTTTGTCTGGGTTTAAATGCCATAAACCAAATTCACGAATTCCGGGGGAGTCAATCAGTGCTGAACCTTCACCAAAAGCAATCAAACGCGTCGAGGTTGTGGTGTGTTGACCCAGTGCTGAGTTTTCCGAAATGATATTGGTTTTTTGTGCAGCATCGGGAACGATGGCATTAATCAGGGAGCTTTTTCCAACACCAGACTGTCCGACAAAGGCCACAGTTTCACCAGCTAAGCGATTTGCTAACGTGGAGACCGCAGAGGCATCACCGGTCGACTGGCATTGCATGACTTCATAACCTAAGGCTTGATACTCTTGCATCAGCTTTAAAATCGGATCATTTTCTTGAATTAAATCAGCTTTATTTAACACTAAAAGTGCAGGAATTTGGGCATCGGCACATGCCACGATATAGCGGTCAATGAGACTGGGTGCAACTTCTGGAAAGGATGCAAACACAATCACAATTAAGCTGACATTGGCTGCCACGGGTTTAACTTTATGATAACGGTCTGGGCGTGTCAGGAGGGATTGGCGTGGATGAATGGCCGTAATAATACCCAAACCCGTATTGGGGTCTGCTTGCCACTTAACACGGTCACCTGTCACCAAAGCTTCTAAATTGGTACGTGTATGACAGCGCCATACACTGCCAATTTCAATTGGCTTCCAAAAAGGCTCTGGTTCACCTGATTTGACTTCAGGTTTAGTCGGATGCTCATCAGGCATTGATAGGGCTTGAACTTCAAGTTGACGACCATAGTGTTGTACCACCAGGCCTTCAAGATCATTTGAAGTATCGAGTTCTTCTTGACGTGTTTGATGTTGTTTCTGAATGCGACGTTGTTGCTGTTCAGTTAAACGACGTTTACGAATTAAAGCCATTCATATCCTAAAAAAACCATGAACTAAGGAAGGCAAAAATAGCATGAAGCGGGGTATGAGTTACAGCCAAGTTGCAATAAATTTGCTACTATAGCCATTTTTAAGCCTAATAAGATTGCACATTTATGAGCAGCACTCCTGATACCCGCCTCATTTGGATTGACCTTGAGATGACAGGTCTCGATACCGATAACGATAAAATTATTGAGATTGCGACCATTGTGACCGATGACAAGCTCAATATTTTGGCGGAAGGCCCTGTGCTGGCGATTCATCAGTCCCCTTTGATCCTCAATGCGATGGATGAATGGAATACCCGTCAACATGGTCAGTCTGGATTAATTGAACGTGTGCGCCGTAGTAAATTGACTGCACAAGATGCAGAGCAGCAGACGATTGAATTCTTAAAAAAATGGATCAATCCTAAAGTGTCGCCAATGTGTGGCAACTCAATTTGCCAAGACCGCCGCTTTATGCACCGCTTGATGCCTGAATTGGAGCAATTTTTCCATTACCGTAACCTTGACGTATCATCAGTAAAAGAATTGGCGAAGCGCTGGCGTCCTGAAATCATGAGCGGTTTGAAAAAGAACGCCTCACATTTAGCTATGGATGATATTCGTGATTCGATTGCAGAATTAAAGTATTACCGTGAATACTTTTTTATTATGAATTAAGGTGTATAGAAAGAGGCTTAAGCCTCTTTTTTTATGGGCTAAAGATCTGCCCATTTTTTATTTGAATCACATTCTATTTATTCTCTTGAACAGATAGATTATCCGAACAACACAGAATTTGATAAAATGCGCTGGTATTTTTTTAGCTGTTAGATGACGAATGACTGATCTCCCTCAAGATGATGAATATGAGCGCCGCTTTGCTGGTGTGGAAAAAATTTATGGAGAGGATGCTTTTCGTCAGTATGAACATAGCCATGTCATGGTGATTGGGATTGGTGGTGTGGGTTCTTGGGCGGTTGAAGCCTTAGCGCGAACAGGCATTGCTGAACTGACCCTGATTGATATGGATGTGATTGCAGCATCCAATATTAACCGCCAACTGCCAGCCATGAGTTCAACCTTAGGGCGAGAAAAAGTTGAGGTGATGGCTGAGCGTTGCTATTCGATTAATCCACGTATTCAAATTAATGTGGTCGATGATTATTTAACGCCGGAAAATGTTAAAGAACTTTTAGCCAATACACCAGATGTTGTGCTCGATTGCATTGATGATGTCAAAGCGAAACTCGCGCTAATGCTGCATTGCCGATTTAATAAAATTCCTTTAATTGTCTCTGGTGGCGCGGGTGGGAAGCTTGATCCACTGAAGATTCGGGTGGCAGATTTGTCTAAAACCGAACAAGATCCCATGTTGGCAAAATTGCGCAGTCAGTTGCGTGCCAAAGGCATTTGTAAAAAGAGCAAAGAAAAATTTGGCATTACCTGCGTGTATTCGATTGATAATCCATTTTCAAGCGCGGAGGTTTGCCCAAGTGCAGGCTTACGTTGTGGCGGCTACGGCTCAGCAGTGGTGGTAACTTCAAGTTTTGCCATGGTGGCCGTATCCGAAGTGTTAAAAAAACTGGCAGCGAAGAAAGCTAAAATCGAATCGGTAAAGTCGTGATAAAACCTAGCGGCAGTTGATATTTTAATGTGGAAACCACAATACAACTGTCCTCACCATAAAAAGCACTGCTTATTTGCAGTGCTTTTTTGTGAATGTCTGGCGATTGATTTAAAGTATCTTCATTTAAAGCATCATACAGCGCGTATGCTGAGTTTACGTTTTCCAAACACCTAGCACCAATTCTAGAATCTTGATCAAAAATCAAAGTCCAAAATAATAAGCACAGATACAAATCACAATGGTTAACAAAATTAGTTTAATCACCCCAGATGCACCGACTTTTTGCGAAGTATGCGCTGTATGTGTTTTTAAATTTTTTGCTGTGTGGGGTGCTGCATGTGCACCATCTAAAGGATTGGCAACTTCGACTGGCGTCAATTTTGCAGACTGATAATGATTAGCTACTTTAACAATAAATTTTGCCGTTAAGTCATCTAACTTTTGTGAAAAATGACGCAAATTCAGCTGTTCTTCAGGGCTAAGTTCACTACCATCGGCATGGTAGGGGTGTTGTAGTTTGTGCTGAATATAGCTTGATAAGGCCTCTAAACGATGCAGCGTCGTATGTGCATAATCCGCTTGATACTCGGTAGGCAATAACGGGAGATATTTACTTTCTGCGACAGGTGATCTATCGGCACTGTCTAGGTCAGATGGAATGATGCCGTAATAAGGAAAATCTCGGTTTGCTGGTTCGGTAAAGCCTTGAGCAAATTTATTTTCGAACAATTCATTGTTGGTATAAAGCTGAATATCATCCCAATTTGGCTGTTGTAAATCAGCATCTACACGTTTTGCCAGTTTGGGATTCAGCTCAAAACGCCAAAATGTTTCCTGACGGCATTGTTCTTGTTGTGGCTTAGGCACTTCATAGTCATTGTCAGCGCTATACCATTCTGCTAATTCTTTGCCAAAAATCCATGCGGTTTTTTTATGCTGTTCATGACTGATAATAATATGCGGAATCGCGAGTAGTTCTACATTGGCATTTGGATTTTTTTCATCATTTAAAAGACTTGAGCTGTGTAAACTAATACGCTGTGTACCTTGTTTTTTAAGTGCTTCTAGCCAAACTTGAAAATGTTGTGCCAGTAAATGCTGTGACAAAAGATCACGGAAATGCAAGTTATGCTGGTTAAAAATAGCATGCTGTACCCAATGATTAAAGCTTAAATTTTGCTTTAGATACTCATTACCATAGGTCACTAAAGTCAGTTGTTGTTTCCAAATTTGATCGAGAGCCATTGTTATTGATCTCATGAATATTGGCTTTATCTTATCCTTTTTATAAATCCGGATGCTAATCTAATTTTCCTCTACTGGGAACTTCATCAATACGTTCAAAAACTGTTAGAATATGGGGTTTTATTATATTTTTAAATTGTTGCTTTGAGAGTTACTATGTCACTGGAAGCCCTGACCACTGAAGCGCTCGCTGCGATTGCAGCAGCTCAAGACCTTGCTACACTCGATCAAGCCCGAGTGCAATTTACAGGGAAGAAAAGCCAGCTCGCGGAACAATCGAAGGCACTTGGTAAAATGGACCCTGAAGAACGTAAAGTTTTTGGGGCGAAAATTCACGCGGTACGTGAAGCCATTACCGGTGCATTAACGACACGCCAAGCGGAACTACAAAAAGCTGCACTAGAACAAAAACTTGCTAGCGAAGTGATCGATATTACCTTGCCGGGTCGTGGTCAAAGTGTGGGAAGTATCCATCCTGTGACTCAAGTGCAGGAACGTATTTGTCAATTCTTTACCAAAGCAGGTTTTACTGTTGCGACTGGTCCAGAAGTTGAAGATGATTATCATAACTTTGAAGCATTGAATATTCCGGGGCATCATCCTGCGCGTGCGATGCATGACACTTTCTACTTTGATGTGAATCATTTATTGCGTACACATACTTCGGGTGTGCAGATTCGTACCATGGAAACGCAACAACCACCGATTCGTATTGTTTGTCCGGGCCGTGTATACCGCTGTGACTCAGACCAAACCCATTCTCCAATGTTCCATCAAATTGAAGGCTTATACATTGCTGAAAATACCAGCTTTGCAGAACTTAAAGGTTTGTTGATCAACCTGTTAAATGAATTTTTTGAAAAAGATTTAACGGTACGTTTCCGTCCGTCTTATTTCCCATTCACTGAGCCAAGTGCCGAAGTGGATATTATGGATGAGCGTGGTCGTTGGTTAGAAGTTTTAGGTTGCGGTATGGTACATCCGAATGTACTTCAAGCAGCGGGCATCGATCCTGAAAAATATAAAGGTTTTGCTTTTGGTCTAGGTGTGGAACGTTTTGCAATGCTTCGCTACGGTGTGAATGATTTGCGTATGTTCTTCCAAAATGATGTGCGTTTCTTACGCCAATTTGCTTAAGACTTTTAATAAATCCTCTCCTAACCTCTCCTTTAAAAAAGGAGAGGGACTCCGCGAAATGATTGGGGTTCTCCCCCTTTGAAAAAGGGGGAGTTAGAGGGGGATTCAAGAAATTAGATTTATAGGTTTTTAACGAAATGAAAATTAGCGAAAATTGGTTACGCACGTGGGTCAATCCTGCCGTTGATAGCGAAACTTTATCTAACCAGCTCACGATGCTGGGTTTAGAAGTCGATGAGATGATTCCAGCCGCGAAACCTTTTACCGGTGTGGTGGTGGGCGAAGTTTTAACGGTAGAACAACATCCAGATGCAGATCGTTTACGTGTTACTACCGTGAACATTGGTACAGCTGAAACCCTACAAATTGTCTGTGGTGCGCCAAACGTGCGTGTCGGTATGAAAGCCCCAGTTGCAACGATTGGTGCTGTATTACCGGGTGATTTCAAAATCAAAAAAGGCAAACTTCGTGGTATTGAATCACAAGGCATGCTTTGCGGCGCTTCTGAAATTGACCTTGAAGATAAAATTGATGGTCTGTTAGAACTACCAAGCGATGCACCTGTGGGTATCAACATCCGTGAATATCTCAATCTTGATGATCACGTGATTGACATTAGCATCACACCAAACCGTGGCGACTGTTTTAGTATTCGTGGCATTGCGCGTGAAATTGCGGTGATTAACCAGTTGGCTGTAACTGAACCTGTTATTACAGCGGTTGCTGCAACAATTAGCGATGAGAAAAAAGTTGTCGTTGATACCGATGGTTGCCCACGTTATTTAGGACGTGTGATTAAAAATGTGAATACCAAAGCAGCGACTCCAGCATGGATGGAGCAGGCTTTATCTCGATCAGGTATGCGTCAGCACAGTATTTTAGTTGATATTACCAACTATGTACTGATTGAATTGGGTCAACCCTTACATGCATTTGACGGTGCTAAAGTTCAGGGTGCTGTCCATGTTCGTCAGGCAACTGCCGCTGAAAAAGTTGTTTTGCTTAATGAGCAAGAAGTTGAACTTCAAGATAATGTGATGGTCATTGCCGATGATGAAAAAGCATTGGCGATGGCGGGTATTATGGGTGGCTTGTCTTCATCTGTAACAGATGAAACCACCGAAATTTTCCTAGAATCAGCATTCTTTGCACCGCTTGCAATTGCAGGTCGCGCTCGTCGCTATGGTCTACATACCGACGCATCACAACGTTATGAACGTGGTGTCGACTTTGAATTGCCAATCATTGCGATGAATCGTGCATCACAATTGATTGCAGAACTCGCGGGTGGTGAATTCGGTCCGATTACGGTTGCAGAAAAACCGGAACTTTTACCCGCGCGTGAAGCGATTGAACTTAAACAAGTACAAGTTGATCAATTGTTGGGTTATAGCGTTGCAAGCGATTTTATTACGGATGCACTACAACGTTTAGGCTGTATCGTGACGCTCACAGAGCAAGGTGAGTGGAGTGTTATTCCGCCATCACACCGTTATGATATGGCAATTTATCAAGACCTGATTGAAGAAGTTGCCCGTATTCACGGTTATGACAACATTCAAATTAGTTTACCTGTGATTGATGTGAAATTAGCCAAACATCAAGATCAGTTTGAATTACCTCAGCTTCGTCAAACCTTGGTGACTTTGGGTTATCAAGAGGCAATCAGCTTTAGCTTTGCCGATGCCAAGCTTGAAAAACAACTCAATCCGAATGTGAAGCCATTGATGTTGGCAAACCCAATTTCAAGTGAATTGGCTGCGATGCGTTCAACGTTGTTGTCTAGCCTGATTCCATGCGTACAGTATAATATCAATCGTCAGCAAAGCCGTGTACGTTTCTTTGAGCTAGGTTTACGTTTTGATTATCAAGATGCAACCAGTATCCATGACTTAAAACAAATCCCGACTTTGGCACTAATTGCTGTGGGTGCTAAAACAGCTGAATCTTGGCATGCTAAAGCGCAGCCGATGGATTTCTTTGACCTGAAAGGTGAAGTTGAAGAAATTTTAGCAGCGGGTCGTGTCGAAGTTGAGTATGCGCGTTCAGAGCGTGAATGGTTACATCCTGGTCAATCTGCTGAAATTTTAGTGAATGGCAAATCAATTGGTTACCTTGGTCGTTTACACCCATCTTTAGAAGATGAGCTAGATTTAGGTGTCACTTGGGTGGCAGAACTTGATCAACAGGCTGTTTTGCAAACTTATGTATCTAATTTTACAGAATTATCACGATTTCCATCGGTTAGACGTGATATTGCGCTTTTAATTAGTGATAAGATTAATGTTAGTGAAATTCAGCAACTTATCGAAAAAACGGGTGGAGAGCTTTTAGACTCAACTTGGTTGTTCGATGTGTACACTGGACAGGGTGTTGAAGAAGGTAAACGCTCACTGGCATTTGCAATTCTTTGGCAGCATCCAACCCGTACACTTGAAGATGCTGAAATCAAATCCGGTATGGACAATATCCTACAAGTGTTGGAAAACACTTACCAAGCGACATTGAGGGCTTCATGACAGCATTAACAAAAGCAGAAATGGCTGATCATTTAAGTGAGCTCACGAGTTTAAACCGTCGTGAAGCAAAACAAATGGTCGAGCTATTCTTTGATGAGATTAGCCAAGCGCTAATCTCGGGTGAGCAAGTTAAACTTTCAGGTTTCGGTAACTTTGAGTTGCGTGATAAACGTCAACGCCCAGGACGAAACCCGAAGACGGGTGAAGAAATTCCGATTTCTGCACGCCGTGTGGTAACCTTCCGTGCTGGTCAGAAATTTAGACAGCGCGTTGGAAATGAGCAGATCGATTGATCTGCTTTTTTATATTTGAATTTTAATTGATCAGTTACTTTTCTAGAAAATAGAGAGGTAGCGGCATGAGAAGTATGAAAAAGTTATTTTGAATAATGATCATTATGAGGTGCGATGTTTAATCGCTGCAAAAGTGTTTTTAACGCAGCATAAATGCTAATCATGTTTTTATTCAGATTATATTTTTAGAGTGATAAAAAAAGAGAGCCAATGGCTCTCTTTTTTTACTGTCTAATCTTAAAGATTAGTGAGCAGCAGAAGCAGCAGAAGCAGCATCAGCAGCAGCATCAACAGCTACAGAAGCAGCATCAGCAGCTACA
The DNA here is from genome assembly GCF_000367925.1 of Acinetobacter bohemicus ANC 3994. Taxonomy (GTDB): domain Bacteria; phylum Pseudomonadota; class Gammaproteobacteria; order Pseudomonadales; family Moraxellaceae; genus Acinetobacter; species Acinetobacter bohemicus. The sequence continues at coordinate 21,580 of NZ_KB849168.1, read as the reverse complement.
GAAGCAGCAGCTTCAGCAGGAGCAGCTTCAACAACAGCAGCAGAAGCAGCAGCTTCAGCTTCAGAAGCAGCAACTACAGCTTCAGAAGCAGCAGCTTCAGCAGCAGGAGCTTCTTCAGTTTTTTTAGCACAACCAACGAAAGCTAAAGTAGTAGCAACTGCAGCAGCAATAGCGATTTTTTTGAATAACATGGCATCACTCTCTAAATATGAGATTAAAAATAACCTTTGTTAGCCTGTTAAGTGCTTTTATTCTTCCTAATATTTTTTAGGTAGTAACAATGCAGAGGCAGTCTAACTGGTCTGCAAATATGCTATCACTGCGCATTTTTAATTACTACTAGGCTGTAGCTAAAAAATGCAAAAAAAGATGAAAATTGAGCAATTTTTTAACAGAAAATAACAATCAATTGCAAGGTTTGTATTGGATAAACACTCAATAACTTGCTAAAAAATATCGCTTTTTTTATCTGATTATTTTAATAATCAAAAACTTGCATAAAAATTTACAAAGAAAAAAGTCAATTGTATCTTTATGTAAGTAAAGTCAACCAAATAAAAAGGCTATCGTTAGAGATAGCCTTTTTATCAAAGTAACTGCATTATTAGCTGGTTGCTTTACGTTTCATTTGATCAAAGAAATCATCATTGGTTTTGGTTTCTTTCATACGATCCAATAAGAATTCCATTGCTGCCAATTCATCCATCGGATGTAAAAGCTTACGAAGAATCCATACTTTACGTAGATTATCTTCACTCATGAGGCGTTCTTCACGACGAGTACCTGATTTTTTGATATTCATTGCAGGGAATACACGTTTTTCAGAAATACGACGATCAAGCGTGATTTCTTGGTTACCCGTACCTTTGAATTCTTCGTAGATCACGTCATCCATCTTACTGCCGGTTTCAATTAAAGCAGTCGAGATAATGGTCAGTGAACCACCTTCTTCAATATTACGTGCCGCACCAAAGAAGCGTTTTGGACGTTCAAGTGCATGTGCGTCTAAACCACCGGTCAAAACCTTACCAGAAGAAGGAATAACGGTGTTATAAGCACGTGCTAGACGGGTGATAGAATCCAGTAAAATCACCACATCTTTGCGATGTTCAACCAAGCGTTTTGCTTTTTCAATCACCATTTCAGCCACTTGGACGTGACGTGCGGGTGCTTCATCAAAGGTTGATGCAACCACTTCACCACGAACAGTACGTTCCATTTCGGTTACTTCTTCAGGACGTTCGTCAATCAGAAGTACAATGAGGAACACTTCAGGGTTGTTACGAACAATCGACTGAGCGATGTTTTGTAGCAACATGGTTTTACCCGCTTTTGGCGGAGCAACAATAATTGAACGCTGGCCTTTACCAATCGGTGCAACCAAGTCAACCACACGTGCGGTTAAATCTTCAGTTGTACCGTTACCCAATTCCATCACCAATTGTTCAGTTGGGAACAGCGGTGTTAAGTTTTCGAATAAAATTTTGTTACGTGAATTTTCTGGTGTGTCGTAGTTAATTTGATTTACTTTTAATAAAGCAAAATAACGTTCGCCTTCTTTAGGTGGGCGAATTGTGCCTGTAATGGTATCGCCAGTACGTAAGTTGAAGCGACGAATTTGAGATGGGCTGACATAAATATCGTCAGGGCCTGCAAGATAAGAACCTGCCGCAGAGCGTAGGAAACCAAAACCATCAGATAGAATTTCTAGAACACCATCACCAAAGATCTCTTCGCCATTCATTGCATGACGCTTTAAAATGGCAAAAATGATGTCTTGTTTACGGTTACGCGCCATTCCTTCAAGGCCCATAAACTCAGCAATCTTGATGAGTTCGCCAATCGGTTTTTTCTTGAGTTCAGTTAAATTCATAGGTGGTCAGATAGAATCAAAATTCTGGAATACAGATGGGAAAAGGGAGCAACATTCAGCCGCTTGCACGTAATAAAAATAACGTAATTGTATTTGCACAATAACAATTCAGAGGTCTGATTCATTGTTTCGAAGAAAAAAGTGTAAAAACAATATATGTTGCCGAGCGGCGATCTTATGTGTTGTGTCTTGTAAGAAAATGCTGGATCGGAAAATCCTTTATTCCTTGAACATGCAATATAAGAGTAATTAAGGGTTTTGTCAATTTATAGACGAAAAAAATACGCTATCCTAAGATAGCGTATTGCATCAAATTGCACTGTTTTAAATTAGATGTTTTCTTCAATAAATGCAGTCAATTTAGATTTTGGTGCAGCACCAACTTGTTGTGCAACGACTTCACCATTTTTAAACATCAATAGTGCAGGAATGTTACGGATATTGTAGTTTACTGCGGTCGCTTCACAAGCTGTTACGTCAACTTTAACAATTTTTACTTTGCCTTCGAATTCTGTAGAGAGTACTTCTAATACAGGGGCAATTGCTTTACATGGTGCACACCAACCTGCCCAAAAATCAACAAGTACAGGAACGTCAGATTGTAAAACGTCAGCTTCGAAGTTCGCATCAGTTGTGTTTACGATATTGCCAGACATGGATATGCTCCAAATAAAATTTTAAGAGAGTTTTATAACGATAAGTATTACATAGCCTTGTTTAACTATGTAGTGCGATATGTAAATTTTCAAACATTATAGTGGCTTTGTCTAATTGATGCTCACGATATCGCTCATCGTGTCCTACAATTATACTTTTGACTAAAAATTTAAAAACTCATCTCATTTGTCTTTATAAATGGCTTTTAAATTGCATGTATGTGAATTACTCTAAGCATAATTCTTATAGGTTCGTTTGAATAATGTCTGATTTTTTGATTGATGAAGAGTTACTTGCTGCCATCGATATGGGGTCGAACAGCTTTCACCTTGCTATTGCACGTGTAGATCATGGCGAAGTAAAAAAAGTGGCTTCAATGTCAGAAAAAGTACAATTGGCAGCTGGTCTGGATGAAAATAAAAACTTAACCGAGGCCGCACAGCAGCGCGGATTGGCATGTCTTGCACGTTTTGTCGGGCGTTTAAGTTCAGTACAAGCCAATCGTATGCGAATTGTGGCGACCAATGCTTTGCGTCAGGCCAAAAATGGGCATGAATTTATTCAAAAAGCGGCAGAAATTTTACCGAAACCGATTGAAATTATTGCTGGTCGTGAAGAGGCGCGTCTGATTTATTTAGGCGTATCACACACCATGGCGAATAGTGGTCGTCGTTTGGTGATCGACATTGGTGGTGGCTCTACCGAGCTGATTATTGGCGAAGAATTTGAACCCATTCATACCGAATCTTTGCAAATGGGTTGTGTGGCTTTTACCAAAGCCTATTTCAGTGATGGCGAAATTAATCAGAAAAATTTTGATAAAGCGGTTGTTGCTGCCCGTAAAGAGCTTTCCGGTATTGCCAATACCTATAAAACAGCCGGTTGGGATACCGTTGTCGGCTCAAGCGGTACGATTAAAGCGTGTCGTCAAATTACCATTAATATGGGCTGGAGCGATGAGCAAGAAAATTTAACCCGCGAAGGTTTAGAAAAGCTCAAAGAAAAATTACTTAAATTTAAAGACATTTCTGAAGTTGATTTTGATGGCTTAAAAGAAGATCGTCGAGCAGTTTTGCCAGCTGGGGTTGCCATTTTATATGCTGTGTTTGATGTGCTTGAACTGGATAAATTAGTTTATTCTGATGGTGCATTGCGTGAAGGTGTAATGTATGACCTGCTAGGTCGTTTCCAACATGAAGATATCCGAGATCGAAGTGTTCAAGCGTTAATGGGGCGCTATAACGCCGATCCTAAACAAGCTGAGCGTGTGGTAAAAACGGCTCAAGACTTGTTTGATGGTGTTTCTAAGGTATTGAATTTAAACACTGAAGATAGTGATTTACTGCGCCGCGCTGCATATTTGCATGAAATTGGTTTGGCGATTAGTCATGGTGGTTATCATCGTCATGGGGCTTATTTATTGCAACATTCAGATATTGCTGGTTTCTCGCAAATTGATCAAAATCATCTTTCACATTTAGTGGCGCATCATCGTCGTAAGCTACGCGGTGACAGTCGGGTTGATGTAATTAAGGTGGGAGGTAGCAAATTAGTTTATCTTTGTCTATTGCTTCGTCTTGCAGTTTTACTCAATCATAGTCGTAGCGATGAGATGCTTCCTGCCATTGAATTAAGTATCGGCAATGAGCAACAATGGCAACTCAGTGTTTCTGGCGATGCCAAACAATGGCCTTTGCTTGTGGCAGACTTGTATGATGAGCAAGTGCAGTTCAAGCATTGGGATATTGAATTGAATATTCAGTCGGAACAATTTATCTATTAACAAGTGATTGGTTAACAAGTGATTGTTAATTTAGGGATAATGGTCGACCTATGAAAAAAGCTGCTCAATCTAAAGCATGGACAACGGTTCAAATTGCACGTCATCCGGAACGTCCGCAATTTTTGGATTATGTTGGTGAAATCTTCACTGAATTCGATGCTTTACATGGAGATCGGGTGTTTGGTGATGATGGTGCAATGATCGGTGGCTTGGCACGTTTTAATGGTCAGCCAGTCATGATTGTTGGACAACATCGTGGTCGTAGTACGCGTGAAAAATTGCAACATAACTTTGGGATGAGTAATCCAGAAGGTTACCGTAAATCGCAACGTTTACTGGATATGGCAGAACGCTTTAATCTACCTGTGTTTACTTTTATCGATACCATGGGTGCATATCCGGGTGTGGGCGCGGAAGAACGTGGTCAAGCAGAAGCGATTGCGACCAGTCTTGCACAGCTTTCAAGCTTAAAAGTGCCTGTGATTGCAACGGTACTTGGTGAAGGCGGTTCAGGTGGTGCACTCGGTATTGGTGTGGCAGATCGCGTGATTATGCTGTCTCATAGTATTTATTCTGTGATTTCGCCTGAAGGCTGCGCTTCTATTCTTTGGAAAACAGCTGAGAAAGCCGAACAAGCCAGTGAAGCATTAGCATTGACCGCTGAAAAACTCAAAAAAATGGGTATTGTGGAATATGTCGTTGATGAAGGTGAAGGTGCACATTTGCAACCTGAACAAGTCATGCAAGCGCTTAAAGATGTGTTACAACAAGCTTTAGACGAATTGCAACCAATGGAAGCGAATGAACGATGCGAAGCGCGTTACCAGCGTTTAATGAAGTTTGGCAGCGGCAATTTAGGTCTGATGTCTTAAAACAGGAACAACAGTTTCCTGAAAATACCTGCTTTTTAATTGGATGTAGTGGCGGCATGGATTCCATGTTGCTGCTGCATCTGATGTCTTATTTGTACCCTGAAAAAATCCGTGCCATATACATTGACCATCAATTGCAAATGCCCAGTGCCAGTTGGGGAACATTTGTCTCTGATCAATGTGCTGCGTTGAATGTTCCTTGTATTGTTGAAGTGGTCAAGGTACAAGCAGGTAATGTAGAACAACAAGCCCGTGAAGCACGTTATCAAGCCTATTTAAAGCATTTAAAACCCAATGAAATTTTAGTTTTAGCCCATCATCAGCAAGATCAAGCGGAAACATTAATATTACGTTTGCTTTCAGGTGCTGGCGTGCAGGGTTTATCGGCCATGAAACAGGTCGATATTCGTGAGCACTTTAGCCTTTGGCGACCGCTATTAAATATTTCTCGTGAGCAGATTTGCCAATGGGCAGCACAGTTGGATGTGCAAAATATTGAAGATCCAAGTAATTTGAATACCGATTATGATCGGGCATGGTGTCGTCATGAGCTGTGGCCAATGTTACAAAATCGTTATCCGAAAATGCAACAAGCACTCAGCCGTACCAGCTATTTAATGCAAGATGCGGATGAAATTCTGCACGATGTTTTGCAGCAAGATTTGGTATTTTGCGGAACAGCAGCTGAACTTGATTTAAAAAAATTATCAGAGTTATCCACTGCGCGTCAAAGACAGCTTTTATCGACATGGATGAAAGGGCTGGATCGCTATCGACCTAGTTTTGAGATGCTTCAATGTTTGCTGCATGAAGTGATTGAGTCTAAGTCAGATGCGCAAGCGGCTTTGCATTGGAATCAATATTATTATGTGCGTTATCAGCAAAAACTTTTCCGTTTAAGTGCAGAGGAATATCTTGCTGATAAAAATCAACTGGATATTTTAATTACCACGATTCAAGTACAATTCAAGCAAAGTATTAATGTTCTTTCAGGGCAATATCGCGCTGAGCCTGCGCAAATCGGATTATCAGCATCTTTATTGGGTAAAGCGTTAAATTTAGTACTGCGTCAAGGCGGAGAAAAAATTCATTTACATGGGCGAGTCGGGAGTTGGCCATTAAAAAAAGCCATTCAAGAAGCGCAAATTTTTCCTTGGCAGCGTCATACAATTCAAATATTAAGCATAGATAATGTTATGCTTGGTGTTTTTACACCAAAAGGGTTTTGGTTAGCTCAATCTGAATATTGTGAAGTCGGTGGTTGGCAACCAAATTTGATCTCTTAGTTAAAAAATTCTACGTCGAGTATGATTCATGAGTGCAGCTTTAAATTGTAATATTTGTTTTATTGGTGGCGGTAATATGGCTCAAGCCTTAATTGGCGGGTTAATTTCACGCGGTTTGCCTCCAACACGTATTACAGTTTCTGATCCGGTCGAAAAAGTACGTCTTTTATTAGCTGAAAAAGATGTCTGTGTGACCGATGATAATATTGCTGCCATTCGTGATGCCGATATCGTCCTTTTTGCGGTAAAACCACAGGTATTGGCCAGTGTATTAAAGCCTCTTAAGGGTTTGTTTGAAGGCAAATTGGTCATGTCCATTGTTGCTGGTGCTGAAATTGCAACCATTGCAACGCTTTTGGCAACAGACCGAATTGTTCGTGTGATGCCAAATACACCTGCTTTGGTGCAAACAGGCGCACATGGTCTATATGCGACTGAAGTAGTTGATAGCAAAGACCGTGAGCTTGCAAGCCAAGTTTTAGCGGCAACAGGTTTAACCCTTTGGGTAAATTCAGAAGCACAGATTGATGCAGTTACGGCAGTATCTGGTTCTGGCCCTGCATATTTCTTCTATATGATGGAAAGCATGATTCGTGCAGGTAAAAACTTAGGTCTAGATGAGAAAGTGGCGACAGCGCTGACTTTACAAACAGCCTTAGGTGCTGCACAAATGGCGATCACCAGTTCAAATACACCTGCGGAATTACGTAAAAATGTAACTTCACCAAATGGTACGACTCAAGCTGCACTTGAAGTTTTTGATCGTGCACAAATTTCTCAAAATATTCAGGCTGCTTTGGCTGCTGCACAAAAGCGCAGCCAAGAACTTGCTCAAGAGCTAAGTGAAAGTAGCAAATAACTCGTTTTTATTTAGGAAAGTTCCAGTATGGGTGCAAACTCTGCGCTGATTTTTGGCATTATCATTAACGTAGCGATTTTGCTCGTATTTTTTCGTTTTCTCATGCAGTTGGCAGGGATAAATGCTTATAATCCAGTGGTGATGTCTACGGTTAAAGCAACGAAAATAGTGGATGTTTTTGGTCGTATTTTTCCAACGGTGGCAAAAGGTCGCGTTAATTTAGCGGCTTTGGCTTTATTGTTGGTTTTATATTTACTCAAAATTTTTGGTGTCATGTATTTGTCAGGTGCTATGCCGAATAGTCCGGTGCATTTGCTGATTTTGACTTTTGTCACCATGATTCAAGACCTGATTCGTTTCTGCCGTTATTTAATTTTTGCGACCATTATTTTAAGTTGGGTGGTGATGTTTACTCAATCTCGCTCGCCTTATATTGAGGTGATTCAAGAGCTTGCAGAACCATTATTGGCACCGTTCCGTCGTATTTTGCCAAATATGGGCATGATTGATTTATCTCCAATTGTGGCATTTTTAGCTTTGTATATTGCTGAAATTATTATGAATGAAGTGGCGATTGCACTTCTGACAGGGCTTTAAACTTTAAGCAATAAAAAAGGGCTCAATGGAGTCCTTTTTTATTGCACTTATTTTAAGGATTAATGCGCCTCATCCCAATTCATACCTTTGCCCACTTCAACAATTAGTGGAACTGAAAGTTTCACCACCGATTGCATTACTTCAGCCAATTTAGGCGCCAGTTCATCAGCAATATCGGCATCAACTTCAAATACCAATTCATCGTGTACTTGTAATAACATTTTGGCTTGATCTTTCGGTAATATTTTATCGACTTCAATCATCGCCATTTTAATAATGTCCGCAGCACTGCCTTGGAGCGGAGCATTGATTGCCGCACGTTCAGCACCTTTACGCACCATCATATTGCGCGCATCAATATCAGGCGTATATAAACGGCGACCTAAAATTGTTTCGACAAAACCTTGTTCCAAAGCCACTTGACGAGTGCGTTGCATATACTCATAAATGCCCGGATAACGATGGAAATATTGTTTGATATAGTCTTGAGATTCTTGACGGGTAAAGCCTAACTGACGAATCAAACCAAATTCAGACATGCCATATAACAGACCAAAATTGACGGCTTTGGCTTGACGGCGTTGGTCATGCGTTACATCTTCTAGCGCAATGCCTAAAACTTCAGCGGCGGTACGACGATGCACATCTTGCCCATGATTAAAGGCATGCACTAAGGCATCATCTTGAGAAAAATGTGCCATTAAACGAAGTTCGATTTGTGAATAATCGGCTGCAAGCAGCACACGACCTTTAGGTGCAACAAACGCTTTACGAATTTGACGGCCAATTTCTTCACGGACAGGAATATTCTGCAAGTTTGGATCGGTCGATGATAAACGACCAGTTGCCGTGAGCGCTTGATGATAACTGGTATGGACACGGCCACTGTCATTGTTGGCCTGTTTTTGTAGACCATCGGTATAGGTGCTTTTGAGTTTTGAAAGACCACGGTATTCCAAAATTAACGCGGTAATCGGGTGATCAATTTTTTCTAAAATACTTTCACTGGTACTGTATTGTCCAGTAGCGGTTTTCTTGCCACCTTTTAATCCCAGCTTATCAAATAGAATCTCACCGACCTGTTTTGGCGAACTAACATTAAAGCTTTGTCCGGCCAATTCGATAATTTGATTTTCTAAATTTTGAATGGCATTTGAAAAATCGACCCCTAATTGATCGAGGAATTTTAGATCAAGCTCAATGCCGTTTTCTTCCATCATGGTCAGCACACGGGCCACAGGCATTTCAATATTATGCAAAATATTATCGAGTTCAGCTACGGCTTTTAATTTTTTCGACAGCACTTCATATAAGCGATAAGTCACATGCGCATCTTCAGCGGCATAATGCGCAGCGATTTCAATCTCAATTTGATTGAAGGTTTTTTGTTTCATCCCTTTGCCCGCTACTTGTTCAAAGGTGGTGGTCAAATGACTTAAATATAAACGCGCCACATCATCCATGCCGTGACGCGTTGCCACAGAATTGAGCACATAAGAAGCCAGCATGGTGTCGAAATACCAGCCTTGTAATTCAATGCCGTGATTCTGCAAAATGTGTGCATCATATTTTAAATGATGGCCAATCTTTTTAACCGAAGCATCTTCTAAAATGGGTTTGATTTGCGCAAGAACCGTTTCACGATTCAGCTGTTCAGGTGCGCCTTCATAGTCATGTGCCAGCGGAATGTAATAGGCATCATGGGCATCAAATGCTACTGAAAAACCGACCATTTTTGCAATACGGTAATCTAAACTGGTGGTTTCCGTGTCAAAGGAGAAACGTTTTTCAGTGCTGAAACGCTGGAAGAATTTATCCCAGTCTGCTTGGCTTAAAATGGTATGGTACGTGGCTTGTCCCAGTTGATCATCGACACTGCTCATGTCAGCTTGATCTTCAGTTTTAATCACTTCTTCCGTGTGTGCAGATTTCTCAATCACTTTTGAGGTTTGTTTATAAACCGAACTATTTGGATTATTGGGATGGTCTAAAGACTGTAATTGGTTACGAAATTCAAGTTCGGTATAAAGCTGACGTAAAGCTTCAACATTTGGATCAGCCAATTTTAAATCGTCATATGTAAGATTTAAATCTAGGTCAATCACAATACTGGCAAGTTGATGGTCGAGGGCAATACCTTCGACATTGTCTTTAATATTTTGACCGACTTTGCCTTTGATTTGATCGACATTTTCTAAAATGCCACCGATAGAACCATATTCAGTTAAAAGTTTAGCTGCCGTTTTTGCGCCGACACCGGGTACGCCACGAATGCCATCGGAAGTATCGCCCATAAGGGTTAAATAATCGATAATCTGATTCGGCCAAACCCCGAATTTTTCAAAGACCCCATTCACATCCATTGGCTTATCTTTAAAGCTGTCTTCCAAAGTCACTTTGTCCGTGACCAGTTGCGCCATGTCTTTGTCGCCGGTGGAAATGAGCACTTGATGACCTGCTTTTTCAGCCCGTTTCGCCAGTGTTCCAATCACGTCATCGGCTTCAGCACCCGGCAGGGTGTACAAAGGAATGCCTAAAGCACGAATCAGATTGTGCAGATAAGGAATCTGTTGTGAAAGTTCATCTGGCATACTTGGTCGATCACCTTTGTAAATCGGTGAAAGCAGATGACGGAAAGTTGGCTCTGGCGTATCAAAAATGACGGCCATATGCGTCGGTTGAATACGACGCATCAATTTTTGAATCGCAGAAATCGCACCACGAATTGCGTTGGTCTGTAAACCCGTAGAAGTGGTTAGTGGTGGCAGTGCATGGTACGCACGAAATAAAAAATATGAGCCATCGACCAAAACAAATGGTGGCATTGAAAGATTCCTAATTCAAATAACCCGCTTATTGTACGTGATTTTACCGCTGATCACAGGCACATCATGAAAGATGCATGTTACCGAATATCTGATGAATGCTTAAAAATCAAAGTCGGAGCTGTTGTATGATCAATTCATCAGGATGTAGAGAAAGACAAGATGCACAAAGGGCAGAGCGAAATCCGGATGATTTGGCTGATGGTATTGATTATTGTCGGTGTAGGGGCGTGGTTTTTTAAACTACAGATCTTTACTTATTTGTGTGGCTTAGCCTTTGTCATAAGTGTAATGCAGTATGTCGATACGCTGCAAACTCCAGCAACCCAGATTGCGTCTAAGACGCATATCTCATTGCAAGAAACCTCAAAAGTTCCGCTTTATCTTGCATCCATTATTGCGCTTGTGGGTGGAGTAATGGATTGGAGCTTGGTGGTCGGTGCAGGCATTACGGCTTGGATTTTTTTCTTCCTGCGTTGGTTACGGCGTTTAGAAGCCTTGTTAAATCAAGTGCACATGCGATTACAGCAAGTTCAAAGCACGACTTATGCTGCTGTTGAACCGACATCCCGTACAGAACCGCCTGAATTAGCAGCGACATCAAACTCGATCAGTCTAGTTGATCAGTTCAGAACGTGGATATTTCAGGGCAATCCTGTTTTAAAAGTTGCCATTTTGGTACTGATTATTGGCATCGTGTTATTGCTACGTTTTGCCACTGAACATTGGCAGTTGAGTCTGGCGTTGAAACTGGCGATTGTTGCAAGTGTAAGTGGTGCAGTGACTGCATTGGGCTATGGGTTACAGGCTAAAAACCGCAGTTTTGCTTTGGCTTTAGAAGGTTTAGGTTTAGCGGCATTATTTTTGACCTTATTTTTTGCCTATTACAATGGCGTGATTGCGACTTTAGGAATCGCAGCATTGTGCTTTGCTGTGATTATGTCGCTCACCCTGTATTTAAGCTTAAAGCAGCAATCGATTGAATTGGCACTGATGGCCATGATCATTGCCTATATCGCACCGTTCACTTTACCTATTCGCAATGCGACCGCGGTTGAATTGATTGCTTATTATGCGGTGATTAACCTTGCGGTTGCTGTACTGAGTACATTACGCCCGTGGAAAATTCTGAATCAGATTGCATTCCTTGTCGCGGTGATCGTGGGTGGCAGCTATGCCTTTTATCAGGGCGAAACAGAAGAACGCAGGATTTTAACGGCACTGGTTGTGGTACATACCGCCATTTTTGTTTGGCTGAGTTTTCGCTTTAGTCAGCTGCTTGCCAAGGCGGATCTTGCTCAATTTAAACTCAAACCTGCTTTAGATGTTGCGCTGATTTTTGGTGCGCCTATTGTGGGTTATATTTTTATTTATTTAATGTATTTTGATGAAATGTATTGGCAAGCCGGTGCAAGTTTAGACTTTGCAATGGTGTATGCAGGACTGTATCTGCTTTCTAAACGTCATCAAGCGGTGCAACTGATTTCGCAAAGCTATTTAAGCCTCATGCTGATTTTCTTGGCCTTAATTCCGCCGATTCTTTTACCTGAGCAATGGAGTGTGATGGGGTGGGCGGTCGAAGGTTTAATGATTTTTATTTATGCCTTATATCGCGAATCGAATGTCAGTCGTTATCTGGGGATGGGGTTGTTGGTCGTTGCAGGCTTGTCCAGTTTTTATTATCTGGCAGAGCTGAGTCAATTTCCACGTGAAATGTATTGGGGACTGTGTCTGAGTTATTTTGCGGTGGTATTGCTTGCCAATAGTCGTGCGTCTTTTCGCAAGCAATTGAGCCATGCCACGATCGCTTTTCATTGTTTGCAGATGCTGTCAGCAACCACGATGTTGATTATTTTATTGCTTGATCAAATTGATAATGCGAGTCAGTTGGTGATTTGCCTATTGATCGTTAGTAGCTGCTATTTGCTGATGAATGAAGTCATGTTGTATTGCAAAGCCACATGGTCGTGGCTACTGCCGAAATGGCTCGGGTTAATTCCAGTCTTTGTTTTTGCCTGCATTATTGTGCTTGATCAGAGTAAGCAAGGCATGATCGTTTGGTTATCGACTTTTGACCGCATTGCTTTTGCACTCTCTGGTTTAATGTTGACTGCCTTGTGGCTGCGCCCCATGTTGGGCGTTCGAGCCGAAAAAGAATGGGTGAGTTTCTGGGTTTTGCTTAGCCTCGGGATGAGTAGTTTAAGCTTGGTTCCAAGCATGCCGTATATGAGTGTGGTGATCTTACCTTTGCTGTTCTGCGCTTGGTGTTATTGGCAAGTGGATAATCCAGATTGGAAAATATTTTGGCAAGCACGCAGTACTTTGCTTTTAATGGCAACTTGGATGCTGTGCTCGCAGCTCTTTAGCCAGCAAGCATTCCAAGCGTATGTGCTGCCCATTTTAAATCCATTTGATTTGGTCAGTATCGCCATGTGGATTGGGTTTATGTGGATGCTGTCCTTACAGGTTAAATCAGGTTTGGATAAAGGCATTGTTGCTGTGCTGATGGTGCTCAGTTTACTTTGGTTAAGCAGTTATATTGTGCTGCGTGCATTACATGTTTATTTAGGCACACCCTTTAATGAACTGGCTTTGTGGCAAGATGGCACGGTTCAACTCAGTTTAACTTTACTTTGGGTCGGTTTGGCCTTTATGACCATGAGTTTAGCCAGTCACAAACAGCTGCGCTCAGTTTGGATTTTGGGTGGCAGTATTTTGGTGATCGTGACTTTAAAATTGGTACTGTTTGATTTGTCGCATATTGGTACGTTAACTCGGGTGATTTCATTTTTAGGTGCAGGCTTTGTGATGTTGATGATTGCATATATCGCCCCGATGCCTGAAAAGTCATCTGACTGAAAAATCCCCCTAAATCCCCCTTTGATAAAGGGGGACTCGAGTCCAAATAAATGTTTGATTGGATTCTCCCTCCTTTTAAAAAGGAGGGTTGGGGAGTATTAAATGATTAAAAAAACTATTTTAAATTAGGCTCTCTTTTTACTTCTTTGGCATTGGCATATTGATCAATATCGGCATCATTTAAAGGTGGCATATTGACTGGCCGATCGACCAAGCCCATTTTAGGTACAGGGATTTCAATTTGATTGTCTAGGAAGCCATTGCGGATACGTTCTTGCATTTCATCACGCACTTTAAAAAAGTTTTCACGGTCACACCAAATTGCAAATAACAGTTCAATGGAAGATTCACGGAATGCGGTCACGGTCACTGCGGGTTTCGGGTCGGCCAAAACCAATGGATATTTATTGGCAACATCAAGCAGCACTTCACGAACTTTGATAATATCTTCATGAAAATTAATGGCTAAGGTGATGGGAATACGCCGTATCGGAAATTTTGACAAGTTATGCACAGGTGCACGAATCAACTGTTCATTCGGGAGCCGAACATACACATTATCTTGGGTTAATAGTTTGACAGAAAGTAAGTCAATTGAAATCACTTCACCCTCAATGGTATTTCCACGAATTAAAGTCAGTTGAATGGTATCGCCGATTTCAAAAGACCCCTCACCAATCAAGAATAAACCGCTGATTAGGTTGGAAGCCGAGGTTTGTGAGGCAAAACCCAAAGCAACGGTTAAAATGCCTGCTGCACCTAAAAAGACACTCAGCTTAAAGCCGGCTTCTTTTAAGCTCGCCATGACAAAAATCAAGAAGATGAAATAGAAAATACCGCGTCGCCACACCAGACGTTGGTGTGCATTAAAACGTGAACCAATGGTTCGAATAAAAGCATTCGATACAAATCGGGCAATCAGAAAACCAATGACCCCCAAGGACAGTGCAACCAAAATTTCAGTTAATCGATCGGTATTAATGTTGGTGAAAATACCTTTGAGGCTACTGGTGATTTCTTTTGGAATATTTGAATCGGCCATTTTGCCCCCTAGAAAAATGAATCAAACATATTAAACAACGCACTGGCTGGCGCACGTGGCGGATGGACATACATGACTTCACCGGCATGTGGTGGGGTACGATTTTCAATCCGAATTCGAGGCGGGCGATCCAAACCTTCATGTAAAACTTTAATTTGTGAGGTCCATAATCGCCCCGTACTTTCACTATAAAACAGCGGGAGTGCAGAAACAGGCACATTCATTCGGTCAAAGCGTAATTGTTGGTGACTGGTATTATGAAATTCAATCGGGGTGACTGCACGAAAGGCACGCGGTTTTAACTGATGTAATTCGGTACGGCCATCAACAGCGGTCGCATAACAAATTTCGCCCATACGATGATTCGGACCAAACCAAGTGTCTTTGGGTAGAATGACCGGAATATCAAACAGAGGATCTTTTTGTCCCTCGACAAAACCAGCAATCCATAACGGGGTGCTGATATACAATGTGCCACGTTGTCCAGCGGGAATATAAATCGGATCGACCGGTTTAATCACCACAGAGCGATCCGCTAAACGCGGCATCAGTTGCAATTTACTTTGCGTTGATTTGAACATATAGCGTTCTATTTTCGCGGGCTGAGGAAAACCAAAATGTGGATCTTCAATCGCATGCCATTTTTGTTCATAGTCATACTGAACTTGTGGGCGGTGAAATTCCATCCGCCATTCTTGCAGTCCGCGCGTGAGACGAAATAACAGGGAACCAAATTGCCATGCCTTGGGCTGATTTAATTCAAAGCTGTATTCGCCCCACCATTTTAAATTGGGATGCTCAGGTTCGAGCAATTCATTATTTTTAGACAACAGCACATTTCCTATATTGCTTAATCAGTAAAAAACAGACTTCACGCTGCCATATGCTTAGAGTACACTCAAATCAATTTATTCATCATTATAAACTTTGATGCAAATACTTAAACAATTACAAATACCCTATAGTTTTGCTAAGCGTCATGGCGTATTGCTCCGATACGAGGGTGATCAAGCTTTTATTGTACGCCGTGAAAATACGCCATTGCTTGCGATACAAGAAGCGCGTCGCTATTTAGCTTATCCTGCACAGCACCAATTATGTAGCGAGCAAGAGTTTCATCAATTGCTCAGTTCAAGCTTTGCGGGTGATACCGGTGAATCACAACAAGTGGCTGCGGGTTTAGAAGATCATCCAGATTTACTCAGTTTGGCAGATTCAGTACCTGAAGCTGAAGATTTGATGGATCAGGAAGATGATGCTCCGATTGTTCGTCTGATTAATGCTTTGCTCTCAGAAGCCATTCGAGTTGGTGCCTCCGATATTCATATCGAATCTTTTGAGAAAAAATTGTCCGTCCGCTTACGGGTTGATGGACAACTGCGCGAAATTGTCCAACCACGTCGTGAATTGGCACCACTGTTGGTGTCACGTATTAAAGTCATGGCAAAACTTGATATTGCTGAAAAGCGCGTGCCGCAAGATGGTCGTATGTCTTTAAGGTTGGCAGGGCGTGAAGTCGATGTGCGTGTCTCGACCTTACCTTCGTCACATGGCGAACGTGTGGTAATGCGTTTACTCGATAAACAAGCTGGTCGGTTAAACATGACGCATTTGGGCTTGATGCAGCCTGATTATGAGCGCTTAACTCATTTGGTACATCGTCCACATGGCATTATTTTGGTTACTGGACCTACAGGTTCAGGTAAAACCACCACTTTATATGCCGCTTTATCGGATTTAAATGATGGCTCAAAAAATATTTTGACTGCGGAAGATCCGATCGAATACCAATTGGAAGGTATTGGGCAAACGCAGGTCAACACCAAAGTGGATATGACCTTTGCTCGGGCGTTAAAAGCCATGTTGCGTCAGGATCCTGATGTCGTCATGGTCGGTGAGATTCGTGATTTAGAAACCGCAGAAATTGCTGTGCAAGCCTCACTCACAGGTCATTTGGTGCTTTCAACCTTGCATACCAATACAGCGATTGGTGCAGTCACACGATTAAAAGATATGGGGATTGAACCCTTCTTGTTAGCCAGTTCTTTGATTGGGGTGATCGCGCAGCGTTTAGTGCGAACTTTATGTTCACGTTGTGCTACATGGCACGATGCTGATGCATTTGAAACTGAACTTTTTCGACATTTAAATGCCAAAGCTGAACTGAAGTTGCCACAACCGAAAGGCTGTGATCATTGCTCCCATACAGGGTTTATGGGGCGAACGGCAATTTATGAAATTGTCCCTGTTGATGATCAAATGCGCCGTTTCATTCATGGCAATGCTGCGGAATATGAGTTGGAAGCCTATGCACGTCAGCAATCAGGCTCGATTCGTGATGACGGTTTACGTAAAGTTTTACAGGGCAAAACCACCTTAGAAGAAGTCTTACGCGTGACCAATGAAGCTGCGGAATAACGTGAAGTCTTTTGAATGTCTGTAATTTAATCAATTGCTGAACTGAATAAAATTCGGCAATTTTTTTATGTATTGTGCGTGAAATAGGGTGCGAGTGATCTGAGTTGTGTTTTATTGAGATTTACATCTTATTGAATCAATGAAAAATTCTATCCTAAAATGATGAGCTTTATTTTAGGATAGATTAAGTGCTTGCTTAGGTAATCACGTTCAACGTGACGTTAATATTGCCACGAGTCGCATTAGAATATGGACAAACGATATGTGCTGCATCCACTAATTTTTGTGCTTCAGCCTGATCCATACCTTCTAAGTGAATATTTAATTTTACTTCAATACCAAAACCTGTAGGAATTGGTCCAATACCGACTTCGCCTTCAATAAAAGCATCTTTGGAAATGTTGAGTTTATCTCTGCCTGCAACGAATTTCATTGCACCGAGGAAACACGCTGAATAACCTGCTGCAAAAAGTTGTTCTGGATTGGTGCCTCCACCAGCACCGCCCATTTCTTTAGGTACGGCTAATTTCACATCTAAAACTTCATCTGATGATGTCGCTCGACCATCACGTCCGCCTGTTGCTTTGGCTTTTGCTGTATAAACCGCTTTTTCTAAAGGCATTCTGTTATCCCTTGTAAATTTTTATCAAGATTTTATCTTGGATGATTTGGAGGGAAAAATAAGCGGTGATTTTGTAATTTTTATATCGAATTTTTTGCTTTAAAGAAAAAAGATTTATAACGTCATCAATTTACGATGCTGTATCAAAGGCATCGATGCACGTATTGCCTGTTGTTCTTTTAAATCGAAAGGAACCGTTATCAGCTGAGCACCCTCAGCCTCTGTAATTGCTAAAATTTGACCACGACTATGGGTTGCCCCCGCATGTCCCCACGTTTGACGCTTTTCACCGTGCCAGCCTTGTTGTGCAGCGCCTAAAACATGACATTGACTGTCGATTGCTCGTGCTTGTAACAATAACTGCCAATGCATTTGACCTGTGGTGTAAGTAAATGCCGCAGGTGCAGTCAATATATTTGCACCTTGAGCACGTAAAGTGAGTGCCAATTCGGGAAAGCGTAGGTCATAACAAACCATCAGTCCAATATGGCCAAAGGGTGTTTTTGCAACCACTATATCGGTTCCAGGTTCAAAAAATTTAGATTCTTGATAGCCACCGACAGCATCACCAACGTGCACATCAAACAAATGAATTTTGTCATAACGTGCTTCAGTACGTTCAGGGCTAATACATAGGCTGACCGTACGGACACGACCATCAGGAATGATGGAACCATCGGGACGGAAGGGACAGGGAAGTGTCCCCGCCACAATCCAAATTTGATATTGCTGGGCAAGATGTTCTAACCGCTGTTGAATCGTTTCAAACTGCGCTGCTGTCTCGCGTTGTTTTCCACCTGCAAAACACACAAAGTTTTCAGGGAAAACAATCAGCTCTGCACCATCTACTTTACTTTGTTGTATCAACGACTCGATCACGATGAAATTGGCATCAATATCATCTTGAGAATTCATTTGTACAACAGAGAGTAAAGTCATGTGGTGAGCTCTAATAAATAATTTTTATACGTTTTGTTGAGACACTTGCTCAATATTATCTTGTTCTTTTTGCAGCTGTTTAACCAAAGGCTCAAACATATTGAGGTTGTTTTCATTCAACTCCATCAGTGTTTTATGCGCATCTAAAACCGTGGTTAACATGGTGTTATGACTAATGTGTTCTTCCATTAATTCAAGTGTGCATACTTTGGGGTCACCACAATAATTTAAGATCACAAAAACCTGACCCAAACCCATACTGTTGGCCAAAGTTGTAATATCAGGGTTGGTAGATAGCATGACGGCCTGAATGTGGTGGATTTGCTTGAGCTTGAGACCAAGCTTGGCGAGTACACCTAAAACAGTACTGTCAATAAATGTGGTTTGGGTTAAATCTACGATTGCCCCAACCACATTTGATTGCTGTTCAATTTTACTAAGGAGTTTGTCTAGACTGATACAAGATTGGGCACGCACTTCGCCAATAAGCTTAAAAATATGCGTTCCATTCAAGCTTGCATATTCAACATGACCTGTTGACATATAAATGCCATTTGCAGAGAAGGATTGTAAAATTATCACATAGGGCCACTAGAGACTCAAGTAGCCAAAAGGAGTAGTTTGCTTAGTTGAAAGTTAACATATTGATTATATGATTAATTCATTCGGCGTAAACTTAAGATAGCAATGTCATCTGCTACATGTTCAGGGGCTTGGAACGATTGATTTTGCAAATGGAAGACCAATTTTTCAAATTGTTCATTTAGGCCACCATCAAAAGGTTCGAGTGCACCATCGGAACAAATAATAAACCGCGCATGACGATTCAACACACAGACAAACTCTTCGACTTCCAAATCTTCAGTTAATCCCAAAGGGAAGCTACTGGTGTTTAAAATTTTAGGTGGCTGGTTGGGTTCAAAAATAATTGCAGGCGGATAATGTCCGGCGCTTGACCAACGTAATTGATGGGTCTCTAAATTTAAGACTCCGGCAATCATGGTAATATGCTTTTCAATATTTTCTTGAACCAGCATGCCATTGAGTTTTTTAATCAATTCGCGTGGTGTTTTAGATCGACCATGAAAGGCCGCCATCCAAGAGGTGAGTAAACTGCTGGTGACGCCATGTCCAGAAACATCAGCCAGATAAAACATAATTTCTTTATCGCTAATTTTCCAATAATCGTACCAATCCCCAGACAAATAGGCAGAAGGTTGAAACAATGTTTCAACCTTATAGTTCATCAATTCAATTGGATTGGGCAATAAGCATTTTTGTAGATGTGCAGCTGAGGGTAGATCACGACTATCTTGATTGCGCTTATATTGTGCATCAATTTTAAGTAATGCTCCTTCAGGGTCACGCGGAAGTTTATTCCAGATCCAACCTGCTAAAGCACCCAGTTCCCAAGCTTGAGCTAAGGCCGTGCCTTCATTTTCAAAGGCCAATACAATGGTAGGGAGCGACCATTGATGGGTCAGATAGTCTTGCACATCAGCAATGGCTAAAATGGTGGGATCATACAAATCAATATCATCTATGCAAATCATTTGCACACTGGGGAGTGTACTGAGTACCTGATCTAAATAAGGAATATTACGAGTTGGTTGAATGAAATACATAAAGAAATTGTATGACCCTTAAAGTGATGATGCCTATAGTTGTACTATAACAATCTAATGATCAGCAAAGAAAGATGCTTAACTGATCATATTTTGAATAAATGGAAAAGACTTATTTACTTGTTTGTTGTATCTACATCATCTTCTGGCACGTCATTCTCAGTGCTATCTTGATCATCATCAATAAACAGTGATTCAGATTCTAGTCCTTTTTTTTCTGCAATAGCGAAATTTTTACGTTGTAAGTAAATATCACGAATGGCGGCATATTTATCGCCTTGTAAAACATCTTCTATATCTAGAAGTTGAGAACGCGCATCAATGCCGCGTAAAACTTGGTCTGTCCAATAAACACCTTCACGATCTTCAAAGATATATTTTTGTGGTCGGGCTTGGCTGTCCATGACGAGACCCACAGTATCTCGAAATGTACTTGGACCAAAAACAGGTAAAACCAAATAAGGTCCCGAAGGAATGCCGTAATAACCTAATGTGGTGCCAAAGTTTTCTTCTTCAGCATATAAGCCTAAACGTCGAGCAGGATCGGCAAAACCTAAAGTCGTAATAGTATTAATGGAAAAACGGCCTAATGATTCTGCAGCTCGAAGTGGTCGCCCCTGAATCAGTTGATTGGCTGCATTCCATGGTTCACCTAAATTTTTGCGAAACTGACGATATGATCCGCGTATATCAGAAGGTACTTTTTCTTTATATTGAACAGCGAGTGGTCGAGCTACATGACGGTCTAGAGCATCATTAAAAGCATATACCTGTCGATTTAAGGGCTGTAACGGATCTTTTTGGCTTTCAGGCTGGGTTGCATTCGCATTTACTTTTAAATCTTTGGCTGTCACATTTTTTAATTCTTTTAATGCTTCAAGACGAGGATGTTGAGCACCTTGGATTTGTTGAGTCGAAGGTGTCTCTAGACCTTTTGCCGTTGGTAATTCAGAATTACCCATTGAATCATTTGCAACTACAGGAGAAATTAACCCAAAAGATAAAAGGCTAGCCCAAACATAATGGAAGTGACGCATAAAAAATCCTAGAGCTCTATATTAAGCTGCTGCTTAAAGCTGAAACTACATAATAAAGTATATTAACAGGTCTTTGAATGTACGTATTAAAACAAATTTGATCAAAATATGTAGAAAAATAAGACAAAAAGACTAATTTAGAGCAATAAACAACCACTCGTTAAAAATAGATTGAAAAAGGGGTTGTATGGGATGTGAAATGCTGTAGAATGCACATCCATCGGCGGTGATGTTAAATAAAACCTCTGATAAATCAATAAGTTGGTTGGATTGTTAAGATTTCGAA
>NZ_KB849167.1:88907-169760 GCF_000367925.1 Acinetobacter bohemicus ANC 3994 | reverse complement strand
AAGAAGATCATTAAGAGATTATGAAGAACAACTTGTGTGGATTTTTACTGGTTGATTGATCGAAATTATTTTCATTGATTGATGGTAGAAATTACTCGAAGTTTATTTGAGAAATATTTGTCAGAAAATTGATGAGCCAAGATTGGTAGCCTTTAAGCTACTACTGATTTTAAACTGAAGAGTTTGATCATGGCTCAGATTGAACGCTGGCGGCAGGCTTAACACATGCAAGTCGAGCGGAGATGAGGTGCTTGCACCTTATCTTAGCGGCGGACGGGTGAGTAATGCTTAGGAATCTGCCTATTAGTGGGGGACAACATTTCGAAAGGAATGCTAATACCGCATACGCCCTACGGGGGAAAGCAGGGGATCTTCGGACCTTGCGCTAATAGATGAGCCTAAGTCGGATTAGCTAGTTGGTGGGGTAAAGGCCTACCAAGGCGACGATCTGTAGCGGGTCTGAGAGGATGATCCGCCACACTGGGACTGAGACACGGCCCAGACTCCTACGGGAGGCAGCAGTGGGGAATATTGGACAATGGGGGGAACCCTGATCCAGCCATGCCGCGTGTGTGAAGAAGGCCTTTTGGTTGTAAAGCACTTTAAGCGAGGAGGAGGAGCTCTAGACTAATACTCTAGATGCTTGGACGTTACTCGCAGAATAAGCACCGGCTAACTCTGTGCCAGCAGCCGCGGTAATACAGAGGGTGCAAGCGTTAATCGGATTTACTGGGCGTAAAGCGTGCGTAGGTGGTCTTTTAAGTCGGATGTGAAATCCCTGAGCTTAACTTAGGAATTGCATTCGATACTGGGAGACTAGAGTATGGGAGAGGATGGTAGAATTCCAGGTGTAGCGGTGAAATGCGTAGAGATCTGGAGGAATACCGATGGCGAAGGCAGCCATCTGGCCTAATACTGACACTGAGGTACGAAAGCATGGGGAGCAAACAGGATTAGATACCCTGGTAGTCCATGCCGTAAACGATGTCTACTAGCCGTTGGGGCCTTTGAGGCTTTAGTGGCGCAGCTAACGCGATAAGTAGACCGCCTGGGGAGTACGGTCGCAAGACTAAAACTCAAATGAATTGACGGGGGCCCGCACAAGCGGTGGAGCATGTGGTTTAATTCGATGCAACGCGAAGAACCTTACCTGGTCTTGACATAGTAAGAACTTTCCAGAGATGGATTGGTGCCTTCGGGAGCTTACATACAGGTGCTGCATGGCTGTCGTCAGCTCGTGTCGTGAGATGTTGGGTTAAGTCCCGCAACGAGCGCAACCCTTTTCCTTATTTGCCAGCGGGTTAAGCCGGGAACTTTAAGGATACTGCCAGTGACAAACTGGAGGAAGGCGGGGACGACGTCAAGTCATCATGGCCCTTACGACCAGGGCTACACACGTGCTACAATGGTCGGTACAAAGGGTTGCTACCTAGCGATAGGATGCTAATCTCAAAAAGCCGATCGTAGTCCGGATTGGAGTCTGCAACTCGACTCCATGAAGTCGGAATCGCTAGTAATCGCGGATCAGAATGCCGCGGTGAATACGTTCCCGGGCCTTGTACACACCGCCCGTCACACCATGGGAGTTTGTTGCACCAGAAGTAGGTAGTCTAACCGTAAGGAGGACGCTTACCACGGTGTGGCCGATGACTGGGGTGAAGTCGTAACAAGGTAGCCGTAGGGGAACCTGCGGCTGGATCACCTCCTTAACGAAAGATTGACGATCGGTAAGAATCCACAACAAGTTGTTCTTCATGAAGATGTATCTGAGGGTCTGTAGCTCAGTTGGTTAGAGCACACGCTTGATAAGCGTGGGGTCACAAGTTCAAATCTTGTCAGACCCACCAATCTAACGAACGAAGATGAAGAAATTCATTGAGAGACAGAGAAGAAGATATATCGAATCTAATGATAAGCTGGGGACTTAGCTTAGTTGGTAGAGCGCCTGCTTTGCACGCAGGAGGTCAACGGTTCGACTCCGTTAGTCTCCACCATATATAAAGCTAGGTGATTACAGAATTTAGTGAATATAAAAACTTAATTAAGTTTTTAGTTTATTAAATTCTGTGATTTATCACAGTTACCTACGATCTGACGAAGACGTAGTTAATCATTAACAGATTATAAATTTGAGTTGAAATAAATTGTTTAAACTCAGAACTGAATTGACATTAATTTGTATCACGCAAGTGTTACGAAGAAATGAAAATAAAGAACTGAGCACTAGCGATTAACTGAATCAAGCGTTTTGGAAAACGAACTAGATTGAAGCTGTACTGTGGTTAAATCCACAAAACTCGAAGCAAGGTCATCAACATTAACTTGTAGTGTTGAAACGACTGTTTGGGGTTGTATAGTCAAGTAATTAAGTGCATGTGGTGGATGCCTTGGCAGTCAGAGGCGATGAAAGACGTAATAGCCTGCGAAAAGCTCCGGGGAGGCGGCAAATATCCTGTGATCCGGAGATTTCTGAATGGGGAAACCCACTTACCATAAGGTAGGTATCGCATGATGAATACATAGTCATGCGAAGCGAACGAGGGGAAGTGAAACATCTCAGTACCCTTAGGAAAAGAAATCAATTGAGATTCCCTTAGTAGCGGCGAGCGAACGGGGAAAAGCCCATTAAGTTATCTAAGTTCTAGTGGAATGCTCTGGGAAGTGCAACCATAGTGGGTGATAGTCCTGTACACGAAAGGGCTTAGATAATGATGTCGAGTAGGGCGAGGCACGTGAAACCTTGTCTGAATATGGGGGGACCATCCTCCAAGGCTAAATACTCCTGACTGACCGATAGTGAACCAGTACCGTGAGGGAAAGGCGAAAAGAACCCCTGTGAGGGGAGTGAAATAGATCCTGAAACCGCATGCATACAAGCAGTGGGAGCCGGCATTGCGTCCGGTGACTGCGTACCTTTTGTATAATGGGTCAGCGACTTATATTCAGTAGCGAGGTTAACCGAATAGGGGAGCCGTAGAGAAATCGAGTCTTAATAGGGCGAATTAGTTGCTGGGTATAGACCCGAAACCAGGTGATCTATCCATGAGCAGGTTGAAGGTTGGGTAACACTAACTGGAGGACCGAACCCACTGTCGTTGAAAAGCCAGGGGATGACTTGTGGATAGGGGTGAAAGGCTAATCAAACTTGGTGATAGCTGGTTCTCCCCGAAAGCTATTTAGGTAGCGCCTCGGACGAATACCATTGGGGGTAGAGCACTGTTTCGGCTAGGGGGTCATCCCGACTTACCAAACCGATGCAAACTCCGAATACCAATGAGTACTATCCGGGAGACAGACTGCGGGTGCTAACGTCCGTAGTCAAGAGGAAAACAATCCAGACCGCCAGCTAAGGCCCCAAAATTATAGTTAAGTGGGAAACGATGTGGGAAGGCATAGACAGCTAGGAGGTTGGCTTAGAAGCAGCCACCCTTTAAAGAAAGCGTAATAGCTCACTAGTCGAGTCGGCCTGCGCGGAAGATGTAACGGGGCTAAAACTATATGCCGAAGCTGCGGATTTGCAATTTATTGCAAGTGGTAGGGGAGCGTTCTGTAAGCCGATGAAGGTGGATTGAGAAGTCTGCTGGAGGTATCAGAAGTGCGAATGCTGACGTGAGTAACGACAATGCGAGTGAAAAACTCGCACGCTGAAAGACCAAGGGTTCCAGTCCAACGTTAATCGGGGCTGGGTGAGTCGACCCCTAAGGCGAGGCCGAGAGGCGTAGTCGATGGGAAATTGGTTAATATTCCAATACTTCTGTGTAATGCGATGAGAGGACGGAGAAGGTTAAGTCAGCCTGGCGTTGGTTGTCCAGGTGAAAGGTTGTAGGCATGTATCTTAGGCAAATCCGGGGTACTCTATGCTGAGAACTGATAGCAAGCTGTACTTGTACAGTGAAGTGGCTGATACCATGCTTCCAGGAAAAGTCTCTAAGCTTCAGTTACACAGGAATCGTACCCGAAACCGACACAGGTGGTCAGGTCGAGTAGACCAAAGCGCTTGAGAGAACTCTGCTGAAGGAACTAGGCAAAATGGTACCGTAACTTCGGGAGAAGGTACGCTGCCGACGGTGATGGGATTTACTCCCTGAGCGGTTGGCAGCCACAGAAACCAGGCCCCTGCAACTGTTTATTAAAAACATAGCACTCTGCAAACACGAAAGTGGACGTATAGGGTGTGATGCCTGCCCGGTGCTGGAAGGTTAATTGATGGGGTTAGCGTAAGCGAAGCTCTTGATCGAAGCCCCAGTAAACGGCGGCCGTAACTATAACGGTCCTAAGGTAGCGAAATTCCTTGTCGGGTAAGTTCCGACCTGCACGAATGGCATAATGATGGGGGCGCTGTCTCCAGCAGAGACTCAGTGAAATCGAATTCGCCGTGAAGATGCGGTGTACCCGCGGCTAGACGGAAAGACCCCGTGAACCTTTACTGCAGCTTGACATTGAACTTTGATCTTACTTGTGTAGGATAGGTGGGAGGCTTTGAAACTCGGACGCTAGTTCGAGTGGAGCCAATCTTGAAATACCACCCTGGTAATATTGAGGTTCTAACTCTGCTCCATTATCTGGAGCGAGGACCATGTCTGGTGGGTAGTTTGACTGGGGCGGTCTCCTCCTAAAGAGTAACGGAGGAGTACGAAGGTGCGCTCAGCGTGGTCGGAAATCACGCGTAGAGTATAAAGGCAAAAGCGCGCTTAACTGCGAGACCCACAAGTCGAGCAGGTACGAAAGTAGGTCTTAGTGATCCGGTGGTTCTGTATGGAAGGGCCATCGCTCAACGGATAAAAGGTACTCTGGGGATAACAGGCTGATACCGCCCAAGAGTTCATATCGACGGCGGTGTTTGGCACCTCGATGTCGGCTCATCTCATCCTGGGGCTGAAGCAGGTCCCAAGGGTATGGCTGTTCGCCATTTAAAGAGGTACGCGAGCTGGGTTTAGAACGTCGTGAGACAGTTCGGTCCCTATCTACCGTGGGCGTTGGAAATTTGAGAGGATCTGCTCCTAGTACGAGAGGACCAGAGTGGACGAACCTCTGGTGTACCGGTTGTGACGCCAGTCGCATCGCCGGGTAGCTATGTTCGGAAGGGATAACCGCTGAAAGCATCTAAGCGGGAAGCCTACCTCAAGATAAGATTTCCCAAGGACTTTATGTCCTCTAAAGAGCCGTTGAAGACTACGACGTTGATAGGTTGGATGTGGAAGTGCAGTGATGCATGAAGCTGACCAATACTAATTGCTCGTGAGGCTTGACTATACAACACCCAAACAGTTGTATTGCTCATCTAATTCGATACAAAATACTTGATTTAGTTTAAAAGCTAGTTACAATACCAACTCAAATTTAGCATAATCTGTTAATAACTCATTTGGTACAAAGTAAGGCATACGAAATAAACAGCGTAAATAAGACCCGAAAAAGTCCATAAACAGTTGTGCTGGCGACAATAGCAAGAGTGAACCACCTGATCCCTTCCCGAACTCAGAAGTGAAACCTCTTCGCGCTGATGGTAGTGTGGGGTTACCCATGTGAGAGTAAGTCATCGCCAGCTCATTATTACTAAAAACACCCTCTTCGTTAGAAGAGGGTGTTTTTTTATGTGCGGGAAAAATTAAATAAAAATATAGGCCTTAAAATGAGCCTTTATACACGCTACGATTAAGATGTGTAGTGCGTATCCGCTTTTAAAATTGAATAGTGACTAATTTGGTAGATATCTTTTAGCTAAATAAAAGGGCTAACTAATTAGGTGCTTATGAGCAGCAGTAAAAAATTACTGAAAATGGTCACATAGTTTGGCTGAGGTGGTTCAGTGCCTATCAACGGGTCATATCTTTATGTTTGGTTTCAAACGTTACGATCCAATAACTCAAGACTACAGAGTCTAGCGATTCACTTGCAGAATTGGCAATCTTAAAAAGAATTGTAACGAAGAGTCACCGAAAAACGGGATATATTCAAAAAAAGCTGCGGTTGCAAGCCAGCCTAAATGAAAGTGTCCATTATTTAGGCTAATTACACATATGGCCTGTCCATCACTTATGTCCGACTTTAGATGTTTATCTAGCTGAGCTATTAGTAAAATTGTCCCAAGCGACAGTCGCTTTCAGGCCTCATTAGCTAGTTTGGGCTAAAATATGGGGAGTTTATGGTGTTATCCAAGCCTAGAGCTTATGCTGGTCTCCATCGTTATTGTAAATACTCTGGATCGATAGTTTAATCTAACTCAATTTAATCAACTGTGGGGGCATCTGGTATTAGTTAGATTGGTACTCATGAAGGTAAGGGTTGTATCTTGTTATTGTGATTGTTTCTGGATTTATATAGTTGTTTGGTCGATGAACTGGAATTACGATGGCTTTGGTATTAGAGGTTTGATTGATGGTTTTATGGCGAAGAAACCTAAAGCACGCAGTCTTGACTTATTTTGATCAAGGCAGTCAGTACACCCATTATCAATGACAGACTTTCTTGAACATCATCATTTTCTGAATAATAAGCATCGTATCCTGCTCATGCCATGATAATCTTGAGGGCTTAAAATGGTTGATCGTATCTAGAATACTAATGTTTATTCGCTGCTTGTTCATCGATGAAACTGTTTTTATTTTCGGATAATATTCATCATGTACATGAAAAAAGCCCCGACATCCTGTCGAGGCTTTTTCGTATTCGTTTAAAGGTATTACTTTTGTGCTACCTCAGCATCCTGCTGTTTTGTACTTTTATCATTTTTGTTTTTTAGAAACATCCTGTTTCTCTATAAGTTAAATATAGTGAAGATTACTGTGCTTGAACAGCAGTCATTTTCCATATTTTATGTAAGCTCAGGCTTACAGTCAGGTTAGAAATGTATGTCTATGCCGAAATAAGGCCCTTTAAATTTTAATTTGGCTTCTTGGTTGGAACCCTCGTCGAGCTGAATATCTAAAATGCGATAACCTACTTTAGCACCGACATCCACAAGCAAAGTGTCGACAAAATTATATTTAAGTTCAGCCTGTGCATCGGTAATTTTATCATGATCTAATGAAGAAAAACTGACCTCAGCCCCAGCACTTAATCCTGTAAATGGTAGTTTTGCACCCGCTTGCGCATAGATCATAGGTATAGTCCCACTGATATCCTGAGTTTGGGTATCATTTTGACGGATAGTACCCTCTAGACGTTTAGCACCAAAGCCAATATCGGCCGATATAATATTATCCAGTACTTCGTAATATAGAATGAAATCTGAATAATCGAGATCGACCTGATGGCGCTTTAGCCCTGAAAAGCTTTGATCACTTTCAGCTTGTAGATCGGTATGTTTAACTTTGATATTGGGTAAAAAGGGCACTGGATGTTCCACTGCAATCGAAAATGACATGCTGTGATCATTTTCAAGCTCTGCTTGTGCGCCTACAGAGGTTGGCTGCTGTAAATCAGCATTATAATGCCAATAATCAATACCGCCTTTGACTGCAATAATATCGGCTTGTGCGGTGTTAAATGTACTGAGTCCGAGTACAAAACAAAATAATTTGAGTGCTTGCATGGAAATCCTGAAAATGAGGTCGATTATTTTGCAAAATAATGTTGTGCTTAAAATAGAGTCAGTGGATGCTGAATTGATCAAATCATATAGCGAATGAAAGCAAATTGCATTGCTGTTATTTTTAAAATAGCTCGTGTCAGATTCATGATATGCCGTTTGTTTATGGCAATGATGTGCTGTCGCATGCCGCTGTAAAAAGCCAGCTTTGGGTTGTGAAAAGTGCAAGATACGAGTTATGACTGGCAAAAAAAGCGATTTTTTGATCAATTCATAAAATATAGATTATTAAATTAAATAATTTCCGTAAAAACTACAGAAAAAAGCGCAAAAAATGGGTATTGTTCAAACATTGAAAGGCAAAAATCAGCAAAAGACTTTAAGCAAGATTTTGTAATGATTGCCTGTTTGTATTTTAGAACAAGACGCTCAAAAGGTGACCTCTAACGTCAAACACACAAATTATTTTTGAATGGTACTTTTTTGCTTGCGAGATAACCAGATAACAAGCAGCATTAAAAAGTGCCTAAGTTTAGGTGTTCTATGACAGATACTCGTGAAAATTGGACGTCACGATCGGGCTTTATTATTGCAGCGATCGGATCCGCAGTTGGTTTAGGTAATATTTGGCGCTTTCCATATGTCGCTTATGAAAATGGCGGTGGGGCATTCTTAATTCCTTATTTGATTGCATTAATTACTGCAGGTTTACCGCTTTTATTTCTAGATTATGCAGTCGGACATAAAAGTAATCGTTCCCCTCCAAAAGCATATCGTGCCATTTTTAAAGGCGGCGAAACACTGGGATGGTGGCAAGTTTGTGTGTGTATCATCATTGGTTTGTACTACGCCAGTGTTTTGACTTGGGCCGGGAGTTATATCTACTTCTCGATTGGTCAAATGTGGGGCAGTGACCCAGAAGCATTTTTCTTTAAAACGTATTTACAGACTTCAGAAGCCACAGGTTTTGACCCACGTTTTGTAAGCCATATTTTCTGGCCCTTGGCTGGTATTTGGGCATTAACTTTAATCATTTTATACGGTGGTGTGAAAAAAGGCGTTGAACTGTCCAACAAGATTTGCATGCCGTTGTTATTTATTTTATTCGTACTTTTGGTGATTCAAGCACTTCGATTACCGGGTGCGGTGCAAGGTTTAAACGCCTTCTTTACCCCAAACTGGTCTGCGATGATGGACTATAAAGTTTGGTTGGCAGCCTATGGTCATACCTTCTTCTCGCTTTCAGTGGGCTTCGGGATCATGGTGACCTATGCGTCTTATTTAAAACCAAAGACCAATTTAACCGGTTCAGGCTTAATTGTTGGTTTTGCCAATGCTTCAACTGAAATCTTAGCTGGTATTGGTATTTTTGCGGCACTTGGTTTTATGGCACATGCTGCAAATAGCAATGTGCAAGATGTGGTAAGCGGTGGTATTGGTCTGGCCTTTATTGCCTTCCCTAAAATCATTTCTAGCTTGGGTGCCGGTGCTGATTTATTCGGAATTTTATTCTTTACCTCATTATTTGTTGCGGGTATTTCATCGATGGTGAGTATTTTGGAAGTTCCAATTTCAGCCATGATGGATAAGTTGAAATGGAGCCGTAAAAAAGCCGTTTCGATTATCGGTGGGGGCAGTGCGTTGGTTTCAATCGTGCTCTTTTCAAGTGTTAATTCGATTAAATTGGTTGATATTATTGACCATTTCATCAATAACATTGGCATCATTGGTGGTGCATTGCTGTCGATTATTTGTGTGGCGTGGTTCAAGCGTTCAGCTTTGATTGAGATCAGAAATCATGTTAATGCCATTTCAACCGTGCAATTAGGCAAAGGCTGGAATTTTACGCTAACAGTGATTACCTCTTTGATTTTGTTGGTTACTTTAGGCATGACCATTTATAACTTGCTGTTAAAAGGTTATGGAGATTATAGTTTAAGTCTACAGTGGTTATTTGGATGGGGCTGTGTCATTTTCTGTGCAGTCATTGCCTTTATTTTGACTCGTGTCAAAGACCGCTAGGAGAGCAAAGATGAATACTTCAGCAATCGTAATGATGATTATCTCGATGGTGTTTTTGTGGGGCGGCTTGGCTTTGTCGATTCTTCACTTGATGAAAAACCCTGAGGAACTTGATGATGTTCTTGAGGATGTCAAAGATCAACATACGCTCTAAGTAAAATAATTCAGTCCATACTGATAAAATATGTAAATGAAAGTCATTATCATTTATGATGATGGCTTTCTTGTTTCTAAAATGGAGCATGGCGATGCACACCATTTTGCCTCATCAAGTTTTAATCGCATTTGCAGTGACGTTGCTTGCTGGATTGGCCACCGTGATTGGTGGTGCATTGGTTTTGTTTTTTAAGCAACCGAGCTATCGTTTTTTATCCTTCGGCTTGGCTTTTTCTGCTGGGGCCATGGTCTATGTTGCACTGACTGAAATTTTAAATAAATCGATTGCTTCTTTTAGCCAAGCTTTTGAGCCTAAATGGGGTTTTGCTTTTGGTACGTTTTCCTTTTTATTGGGCGTGATTTTGGTGGTGTTATTGGATCGTTTTATTCCAAATCCGCACCAAACCATTGAACAAAACAATACTGTCGCTTTAGAACAACAACAATTAATGCGCACGGCTTTACTGACTTTATTTGCGATTACTGCACATAACTTACCCGAAGGTTTGGCCACATTTTTTGCCACTTTAGAAAGCCCCACTTTAGGTGCACCCTTAGCTGTAGCAATTGCTATTCATAATATTCCCGAAGGTGTTGCGATAGCCTTGCCTGTATATATGGCCACAGGACGTAAAGATTTAGCTTTAGCTGCGAGTTTTGTTTCTGCTTTAGCTGAACCTTTTGGTGCCGCATTGGGTTACTTTATTTTGGCACCTTTTATGAGTTTTAGTGTTTATGGTGCGGTATTTGGCGTGATTGGTGGGGTGATGGTGTTTTTAGCATTGGATGAATTATTGCCCACAGCAAAGCGTTATGCCCAAGGTCATGAAACAGTTTACGGGTTGGTGATTGGCATGGCATCTTTGGCCATCAGTCTGGTACTGTTTAAATTTGTCAGTTAATCGCTTGCTCAGATCAATTCTTTTTTAATCATCTATCAAGTATTTATAATTTTGCGCTACTAAATTGAAAACTTAGTGTCAACCTTAATTAAGATCAGCCAAAAGTTATAAAAAAGAAAAAACCGAGTTAATGGCTTAACTCGGTTTCCATGCACATATGCTCACTCTATTTCAGAATGGCACACTATCTTTAAGGCTTATGCAGTTTTTTGAATACGGCAATAGAAGAAACCATCGCCACGCCCTACCTGTGGTAGTAATTGGCGACCATGAATCTGCTCAATGCCCCAATCGGCATCAATTTTAATTTCTTTCGCATCGGCATGTTGGGCAAAGAAGTCGACCATTTGCTGTTCATTTTCTGCTTTTAAAATGGAGCAGGTGATATACAGCAATGTGCCGCCCACTTTGAGTTGTTGCCACATATTTTCAAGAATTTGCTTTTGCAGCTGTACCGTTTTGGCAATGTCGCCAGATTGACGCAGTAAGCGAATATCGGGATGGCGACGGATCACACCAATCGCTGAACAAGGTGCATCCAGAACGATACAATCCGCAAGTTCAGGCGACGTCCATTTCACAGCATCGGCAGTGATAATTTCAACATGCTTTTCGCTTAAAGCCAAACGTTCTAAGTTTTCAGACACACGTTTTAAACGTTTTTCATCTTGGTCGAGCGCGATCAGTTTTTTCGGCTGATATTTCTCTAAAATATGTGCGGTTTTACCGCCGGGTGCTGCACAGGCATCAATCACGAATTTGCCATTCAAGTCGGGTAACAAGGTTGCACAGAGTTGCGCATGTTCATCTTGTACTGAAAAACCACCCGCTTCAAAACCGGGAAGGCTTGGGACATGAAGACTTTCATCTAGCACAATACCGACATTCGAAAGTTCACACGCGTGTGCTTCAATGCCTTCATCTTCTAAAATTTCAAGATATTCGTCACGGCTGACTTGTAAGGTGTTGACGCGCAAGGTTAAGGGTGCAACTTGTTTCAGCTCGTAGCTGATTTCAGCCAGTTGCTCGCCCCAGTCTTTTTTCAAACGTTTTGCTAACCAGCTTGGCAAATTCGATGCTTGTTCTAGAACATCGTAGAACTGTTCTGTTTCACGTGTTGCGCGGCGCAAAATGGCATTGACTACACCACTTAAGCTTTCCATACCCAGTTGTTTGGCTGCTTCTACCGTTTCAGAAATAGCGGCATGGGCTGCAACGCGGGTACACAGCAATTGGTATAAGCCAACGTATAAACAGGTTTCAACGACTTGGTTTTCCAGTGGTTTAGTCAACAACGGTAAAGTCACTTGTTTGAGCGCATGCCATTGGCGTAAACAGCCAAGAACTAATTCATGGTACAAGGCACGGTCTTTGTCAGACACAATCGCCATGTGTTGCTGAAGCACCGATGCCAGTGATTGACCATTTTGGACAGCCAATAACGTTTTAACAACCTGAGCACGTAAGTTTAAAGTCTTACCAGAGGCATGGGGAGATTGTCTCATTATAAAATTTGTCCAATATTCAGTTTTTGGGTTTGTAAAATTTGTACGGCATTAAGCGGTTTACCACCCGGCCATTGTAAAGCAGTTAGCGTGATGACTGTATGATTTGCACAGGCCACATGTACACCGTGTTTATCAATGGCAATAATTTCACCGACTTGGGCATTTTCCGTGGTTTCATGCGATAAGACCGAATTCCAGACTCTTAAGTTATTTTGCTCATCCAGTGCGATAAATGCCACAGGCCAAGGATTAAAAGCACGGATATTACGGTCAATCTGTACGGCGTCTAAAGACCAATCAATTTGTGCTTCAGCTTTGGATAATTTATGCGCATAGACTGTGAGTGCTTCGTCTTGCACTTCACGTGTTGCTAAATAGTGTTGTAATTTTTCTGTCGATTCTAACACCGCCACAATGGCGGTTGCACCTTGAATGGCCAATTTGTCATGTAGGCTGGCAGAAGTATCGGTGGCTTCAATCGGACACAAGGTTTTATACATCATATCGCCTGTGTCTAAGCCTGCCGCCATTTTCATGATGGTCACACCCGTTTCGCGATCACCTGTAGCAATGGCACGCTGAATGGGTGCTGCACCACGCCAGCGTGGAAGCAGTGAACCATGAATATTGAGACAGCCATATTTCGGCGTGTCTAAAACCACTTGCGGCAAGATTAAGCCATAAGCAGCCACCACCATCACATCCGCATTTAAGGCTTTGAGTTCAGCTTGTGCTGCTAAGCCTTCTTCAGTAGAGGATTTAAAATGCAGCGGCTGATAAACCGGAATGTTGTGGGCTAAAGCCAATTGTTTCACTGCCGATGCCGTTAATTTTTGCCCACGACCTGCTTTGCGGTCAGGTTGGGTATAAACAGCGACAATTTCATGTTCTGTTTTGAGAAGTGCGTCTAAAGCGACTGCTGCAAATTCAGGAGTACCCGCAAAGATGATTTTCAACTTTATTTGGCTCAATTCGTAAAATGTTTTCTTATTATAGCAAACTGAAAATGCATATCTTGATCAGAATCAAAAATAGCTGTAAAACGCGTTCTTGAACTGTAAAAAACTGAAATTAATCAGCATGAACACCTTAATAGCCGTGCTTGATTTAATTGTTATTAATAAATTTAATTTATATAAAATTTAAATATTATTCATGAAAGTTTTGTATTTAAATCGATGTGATAGCGTTATATTAGTTTCTAGTAGCTATTTTTTTGATATAAATTGTCGAAATATCACTAGATTTATCGCATAAGACATCATCGCTATAGGACTTGGCTAAAAACAGGCTATAGGATGGGTCTATATTTCGACTGCTTTAGCGTTATATATCAGTATCATTCAGCCAGAGTGAATCGTAGAATTCATTTCGAGCACAAACTTTGTTGGAAATACACAATGCCTGACTATCGTTCAAAAACATCGACACACGGAAGAAATATGGCTGGCGCACGTGGCTTATGGCGCGCGACAGGCATGAAAGATGAAGATTTTGGTAAACCGATTATTGCGGTGGTCAACTCCTTTACCCAATTTGTTCCGGGTCATGTACATCTGAAAGATTTAGGTCAACTGGTCGCAAGACAAATTGAAGCTTCAGGTGGCGTAGCCAAAGAATTCAACACCATTGCGGTGGATGATGGTATTGCGATGGGGCATGACGGCATGCTGTATTCATTGCCTTCACGTGATTTGATTGCGGACTCGGTTGAATATATGGTCAATGCGCATTGTGCCGATGCCATGGTCTGTATTTCCAACTGTGACAAAATCACTCCGGGCATGTTGATGGCGGCGATGCGCCTCGATATTCCAGTGGTTTTTGTTTCTGGCGGCCCAATGGAAGCCGGTAAAGTTAAAATCCGTGGCAATGAAAAAGCCATCGATTTGGTTGATGCCATGATTGTGGCCGCAGATGACAGCTTTACTGATGAAGAAGTGGCTGAGTATGAACGCTCTGCATGTCCAACTTGTGGTTCATGTTCAGGCATGTTTACAGCTAACTCAATGAACTGCTTGACCGAAGCTTTAGGTTTATCTTTACCGGGCAATGGTTCAACTTTAGCAACCCATGCGAATCGTCAAAAATTATTCGAACGTGCAGGTCAGTTGATTGTAGAACTGGCAAAACGTCATTATGAACAAGATGACTACAGCATTTTACCGCGTTCAATTGCCACCAAAGCGGCTTTTGAAAATGCCATGACCCTTGATGTATCGATGGGCGGTTCAACCAATACGGTATTGCATTTATTGGCAGCTGCGCATGAAGCGGGTGTTGATTTTACCATGACCGATATTGATCGTCTTTCGCGTAAAGTTCCTGTGCTGTGTAAAGTTGCACCGGCAAAACAAGACGTGCATATGGAAGACGTGCATCGTGCCGGCGGGATCATGTCGATTTTGGGCGAATTAGACCGTGCAGGTCTATTGGATACCTCAGTACCAACGGTACATGAAAAAACCTTAAAAGATGCCTTGGACAAATGGGACATCATCCGTACTGAAGATGCAGACGTGTATGAGTTTTTCCGTTCAGCACCGGGTGGTGTACCAACGCAAACCGCATTTTCACAAAACCGTTATTACCAAACTTTGGATGGTAACCGTGAATCGGGTGTGATTCGTAATGCAGCCAATGCCTTCTCGCAAGATGGTGGTTTGGCGGTACTTTACGGCAACATCGCACTCGATGGTTGTATTGTGAAAACAGCAGGGGTAGATGATTCTATTCTTAAATTTAATGGAACAGCACGGGTTTTTGAAAGCCAAGATGCTGCGGTAGAATCAATTTTAGCGGGCAACATTGTTGCAGGCGACGTGGTTGTCATTCGTTATGAAGGGCCACGCGGTGGGCCGGGGATGCAAGAAATGCTCTATCCAACCAGTTACTTAAAATCAAAAGGTTTGGGTAAAGACTGTGCTTTACTCACCGATGGTCGTTTCTCTGGCGGTTCATCAGGTCTTTCTATTGGTCACGTTTCGCCTGAAGCGGCTGAAGGTGGTGCAATTGGTTTGGTTGAAGATGGCGACCGTATCGAAATTGATATTCCAAACCGTACCATTCACCTTGCTGTGGATGAAGCCACCATGGCAGCGCGCCGTGAAGTGCAAGAAGCCAAAGGTTGGCAGCCTGCTGAAGCACGTCCACGTAAAGTGTCTAAAGCATTGAGAGCCTATGCCAAGCACACCACCAGTGCTTCGAAAGGTGCGGTACGTGACATCTAATGTGTAGTTTTACCGATTGAAAAAAGCACTCCAAATGGGGTGCTTTTTTAATGTTGCTAGAAAATGTCACGATCACATTTTGCTTTGAGATTTAAAAATGGTAATGCATAGATACTTCCTTACTTTTGACAGCGCAAAAGTAACAAAACGCTTTGTTGCCCTAATGCAGCATCCTTGCTGCATAGGGCAACAGCGACATCCATGTCGCTTGGTCATGTGATTAAATTTCAGTGCAACGGCTTTAAAAGATAAATTTGCTGAAGCAGCGTTAGACGTTTACATACTAGCTGCTTTCTATACAATCAAAAGAATAATAATTCGCCATGACTTCATTTAAATCAGAATGAGTCTAAGCCACGGAGCGCTTCATGAGTAAAGACAATATCCGCGAACATTCAGCCCCTGTTTATGAAGGCATAGAAAATGCCCCAGCACGTTCCATGATGCGTGCTACCGGTTTTAAAGATGCAGATTTTCAGCGTGCCTTTATTGGCATTGCCTCGACTTGGGCCAATGTCACGCCCTGTAATATGCACATCGATGGTTTGGCACGTGAAACTGAAAAGGGTGTGAATGCCGCAGGCGGTAAGGGCATTATCTTTAATACCATTACCATTTCTGACGGGATCTCGAACGGCACCGAAGGGATGAAATACTCGTTGGTTTCTCGTGAAATTATTGCCGATTCGATTGAAGCCGTGGTGGGCTGTCAGGCCTATGATGGGGTGATTGCCATTGGTGGTTGTGACAAAAACATGCCGGGCTGCATTATGGGCTTGGCGCGTTTAAACCGTCCGGGTCTGTTTATTTATGGTGGAACCATTAAACCGGGCGCAGGTCATACCGACATGATTTCTGTGTTTGAAGCGGTTGGGCAGCATGCCAAAGGTGAAATCAGCGCCATTCAAGTCAAGCAAATTGAAGAGGTGGCATTACCGGGACCGGGTTCTTGTGGCGGGATGTATACCGCGAACTCGATGGCATCGGCGATTGAAGCACTCGGTATGAGCCTACCGGGTTCATCTGCGCAAGAAGCTGTTTCCGACGAGAAAAAAATCGACTGTCTGCGTGCTGGTGAGGCGGTCATGAACCTATTACGTCTGGATATCAAGCCGCGCGACATTATGACCAAAGCGGCATTTGAGAACTCGATTAAAGTGCTGATTGCGCTGGGTGGTTCGACCAATGGGGTGCTGCATATGCTTGCGATGGCACATACCGCAGGCGTTGAACTCACACTGGATGATTTTGTCCGTATTGGTCAATATATTCCAGTGCTGGCGGATGTTCGCCCATCAGGCAAATATTTGATGTCTGAACTGATTGCCATTGGTGGCATTCAACCGTTAATGAAGCGTATGTTAGATGCAGGAATGCTTGATGGCTCATGTTTAACCGTGACGGGCAAAACCTTGGCGGAAAACTTGGCCGATGTGGAAGATTATCCCGCAGGTCAGCAGATTATTTTACCTTTTGATGCCCCGATTAAAAAAGACTCGCACCTTGTGGTGTTGAAAGGCAACTTATCCCCTACAGGTGCCGTGGCTAAAATTACTGGTAAAGAAGGTTTATATTTTGAAGGTCCTGCACGGGTATTTGAAGGCGAAATTGGCGCTATGCGTGGGATTTTGGATGGTGAAGTACAAGAAGGCGAAGTGGTGGTAATTCGCGGTGAAGGTCCTAAAGGTGGGCCGGGTATGCCAGAAATGCTGAAACCAACTTCGGCGATTATTGGTAAAGGATTAGGTAAATCTGTGGCATTGCTGACCGATGGTCGTTTCTCTGGTGGCAGTCACGGTTTTGTGATTGGTCATGTCACGCCTGAAGCCTATGAAGGTGGACCGATTGGATTGGTCAAAAATGGTGACAAAATTTCGATTAATGCCGAAACCCGTGAAATGACTTTACATATTTCTGATGCGGAAATGGCCGCGCGTAAAGCCGCTTGGGTAAAACCAAAACCTAATTATACCTATGGTGCTTTAGCCAAGTTTGCTAAATTGACCACAGGGGCGGAAAAAGGGGCAGTTACGGATCTAAATTTAGATGTATAATTGATCATTCTCTAACAAATTGTTATAAACCCTTGTAGCACTACAAGGGTTTTTTTTTCGAGGTTTATCTCATGTCACTGTTACGCCGTTGGTTTGATCCACTTCGATCGCGCTGGTTTTACCAAAAGCCGATGCGTCAAGTGGTATTATCTACGGAACACGGTTTAACTATTCACTTGCGTTTAGATGATGTGTATAGCTATTTGGCTGTACAGCAGTTACCTGAGCTTGAGGAAATTTTGAGTGATGAACTCAAACCTTTAAAAGTGATCATTTCCAGCCAAAAGGCAGAGCCTCCTAATGATATGTCACAGGTGGAGTGGCAAAACTACTGCTTAAACGATGCGAAAATTTTATCGAAACAGCACCGTTTTAGTTTTCATGAGACCCCCGAACAACCGCCCACTGAAGCCATCCAACAAGCAGAAACCATCCTTCGCAACACGCCACTCCGTGGACAAGATTTCCTGTATTTACTGGAAGATGTATTTCACATACTGTGGCAAAAACAGTATGGAAAATTACGCACTTTATATGCCATGGCCAGTCGACATCATCCAGCGCAAGATTTTCCAGAACGTATTTTTAACGATGATGCTGTACTGGCCAGTTATTTTGAATTGAGTGATCGTAAATATCATGCGGTTGATGATTTACTGCGCTTGGTGCGCCGTTTAAAACAGCAAAAACAATTAACGGGAAATCCTATCTTTTTGATTAATCATATTGATTGGCGTGAACATCTGATTAGCGATGCCGAGGAACTGAATGAAATTCAGGCCTTAGACCCTGAATTGGATTTATATATTGCACTGGAAGATCCGATTTCATGGCTATTGTTGGCGTATATTAAAGAAGAATTGGCCAATTATTATAATATTCACCTGAATGTCTATCCGCTTTCTTATCATGGACGTGACTTATTTGATTGGAGTCTGGCGACGCGTCTTTCCAAACGTACAGAAGTGACCTTTACTCCATTTTGCCGTCCTACCCAGTCTGCAACCTGTGACATGGCACGGCTGTTTTATAGTGTGCCTGAAGAGCAACGGGTTGAGGCGATGTATCGCATTTTACAAGCGGTATGGACCAAAGGGCAGGACATGTCGTTCAAAGCACATTTTGAACAGCTTAAGCGTGATTTAGAGATTAATGAATTAACCCATGAAGATATTACTGCCAAACTGCAAGAAAATGACATACTCTGTGAAATGAAATCACAGCCTGATTTTCCGGTACTTGAACTACGTATTGATGGTCAAAGTTATGTCTTTAATAGTTTGTATCGAGTCTGGATGATTGAAAGTATTTTTAGTAATGTTTTAGAAGACCAATATAAAAGTGAAAATGATGATAGCAACGATGAAGAAAGAAAAATGTGAGTCTTTAGAACAAGCGCGTGAAAAGATTGATGTCCTTGATACGGCACTGATTGAAATCATTGCCACACGTCAATTTTATGTGGATCAAGCTGTCCGTTTTAAGAATAGCGTGCAAGATGTGCAATCACCCGAGCGCGTCGAGCAAGTGATTAACAAGGTCCGTACCCAAGCCATTGCATTGGGAACAGATCCAGATTTGGTTGAACACTTATATCGAGAAATGATCCAACGTTTTATTCAAAGGGAATTGAAAGAAATTCGCCCTTAAACGGATTATTGAAATCGCGTTTTTACAGTCCCCATTGTAATTCTAAGTCAGTAATTGTATTGCTGACCAATTGGTATTCATATTTTTTGCAAGCCACCCATAATTGCATAAAATCGGCACCTAAATATTGTTTAAGTACTGCATTTTTTTCAAAGCGTTTTAACGCTTCGAGTTGATGATTGGGCAATAATGTTCTTGCATCATGCGCTTTCATTTCATGGCTGGCTTTGGGTAATTGAAGTGCATCATGGGTTAAGCCATGTAACACACCAATTAAGATCACACTAATACATAAATAGGGATTCGCATCGGCACCTGCAACCCGATATTCTAAACGACAATTTTCTGGATCTGCACAGGGCAGTCGAATAGCCACATTGCGATTATTCACGCCCCAATTGGCTTCTAAAGGCACATGATGCGCAAATTGAAAGCGGCGAAAAGAATTAATATTCGGCGCCAGAATGGCCATCGATGCAGGCATTAACTGAAGCAGACCAGCAATCACTTGCCCCATGCGTTGATTGGGCTTTTTAAGCTCATCCGTTGCACAGATATTTTGTTGAAATTGATTTAAAAGGCTCATGTGAAAGTGCAAGCCGCTACCCGCACTCGACATATTGGGTTTGGCCATAAAGCTGGCATTTAGACCATGCATATTGGCACTCTGTTTCACAATGCGTTTAATAGCCATTATCTCATCACAGAGTTTTAAGATATCGGCACGATGTTGCAGGTTAATTTCGAATTGACCCGATGAACTCTCTGCAACAATGGCAGTGATCTGGATATTTTGTTTTTTAGCTTCGATTTCAATGTTTTCTAACACCGTTTGATAACGGTTGGGAGCATCGACATCAAAACATTGCGTTTGCTCCGCTTTGTGTTCGGGATGGCTTGGTTGGGTATATAAATAAAACTCGATTTCTCCTGCCATAACGGGGAAATAATTCATTTGATTTAAGCTTAACAGGATTCTTTTTAAGATATTTCTGGGTTCAAATTTGCAGTCTGCACCATTGTCAGATTTCATGCTTAAATAGAGTTGCGCATGTTTTTCAGATTGGTTTGCGCAAGGACGTAAAGAGCCTAAAATGGGTAAGCAAAGCTGGTCTGGTTCCCCAATATATTTTCCAAGTCCACTTTCTTCAATCACTTTGCCTTCTAAACTCATGGCGTAAACCGATAACGGAAAATAACAACCTTTAGAGAGATTTTTCAGGCTTTTGATATCAATTCTTTTACCACGCAGATGTCCATTTAAATCATGCAGGCAAATATCAATATGCTCGGTCGCAGGGTATTGCTTTAAATATTGCTCCACTTCCAATAAGAATTGATCAGCATCTTTAGATTCCAAATAAAGCGTATTGGTTGAACTTGAAGCTGGATGATAAAGCGGCATATTCATATTTTTAACATCGCTGTAGAGATCAAAAAAGTATAGAAATATTGATCTCAACAGTAACGTAAAAAGAGCGTAAATTTTTTCACCATCAAAATATAGAAATATGGCGGATAGCCTCAAGCAAAGATTGAAGCTGCCTTCCAAAAACAATGATTTTCCTCTTAGCACGCTTCATCTAGCATAGCGTTCACAGTTTAAAGAGTGCAGCGCATATGGTTGGGTTTGTAATTGGAGTATTTGCGCTTGCAGGGATGATCAAAGGAACCATTGGTTTAGGTTTACCCGCTGTTGCTATGGGCTTACTCACGCTTTTTATCAGTCCTTTTCAAGCTGCAACTTTACTGATTGTTCCTTCAATGGTCACCAATGTCTGGCAACTGTTTGCAGAAGGGCATGTTCTACGATTGGTTCGCCGTTTCTGGTCGTTATTGATCGGTATTATCGTGGGTTCGATCTGGAGTGTGTTCCCGACTTTAGGACATGGTGAATTCCAAAGTGAAGCCTTGCTGGGAGGTATGCTCACGCTATATGGTCTGTACGGTCTATTTGCTAAAAACATGCCCAACTTGGCACCCTATGAAAAATACTTATCTCCTGTGATGGGCTATTTAGGAGGGGCATTAACGGTGGCAACGGGTGTAATCGTGATTCCCGTGGTGCCTTTTTTGCAATCCTTACATTTAAAACGTGATGATCTGGTGCAATCTTTAGGTTTGGCTTTTACAGTTTCAACCCTTTGCTTGGCTGTA
Source organism: Acinetobacter bohemicus ANC 3994 (assembly GCF_000367925.1). Lineage (GTDB taxonomy): Bacteria > Pseudomonadota > Gammaproteobacteria > Pseudomonadales > Moraxellaceae > Acinetobacter > Acinetobacter bohemicus. The sequence continues at coordinate 148,550 of NZ_KB849167.1, read as the reverse complement.
TTTTTACAGCAAAACCGCATCGAAGCTATGTCATTCGACTATAAAATGGCCTTGATTGCATTATTCCCTGCACTCGTGGGCATGTGGTTAGGAACCAAAATCCGTTATCGTATTCCTGAGCAAAAATTCCGTAAAGTGTTCTTTTGTGGCTTGGTCATTTTTGGTGGCTACATGGTGCTGCATCAGTTTGGCGTGATTTAAAACGGCCTGCCTAAAAAGTTAAGCAAGTCGTCTAAATAGATGATTTAGACTTTTTCGACAGTAAAAACTGACTGAAATGCTGATAGGCAATAGGCAGCTGGTCAAAGTTCTTTGCTGCCAATAACAGCTTCCGGTTCGCCCATTCTCCGGTTAATTCAATGTGATGTAATGGGTAAGTAGAATTTAAACGGTGTGCTGCCCGTTTCGGGATAATGGCAATGCCGACACCATTGGCAACCACTTGTGCAATTGCGGCAAAATTGGGTAAGCGTAAACGATACTGAATGGCATAACCTAATAATTTGGCTTGGGTTTCAATGGATTGTTGGAGGGAGTGATAGGGCATTAAACCGACAAAGGGATAATGGATCACCTCTGCCAGTGGCAACTGGGTTTTGTGCTTTAATTCATGTTGGATGGGGCAAATTAACACTAAGGGGTCATCGCTAAATTCTAAAGTTTGTAAATGTTCTGAATTAAAAAAGCTTGAGATTAAGCCCAATTGCGCCGTGCCTTTGTCTAAGCTTTGAATAATGTCATTGCTTTCCGCTTCTTTTAAATCAATCTGTATATTCGGATTTTCGACCAGATAGGGCGGTAATAATAAAGGCAGATATTCACTTTGGGCAGATGAATTGCACCACAGGGTGATTTGTGAAGGTATGCCTTCGGCATACACTGCCATAACCTGTTGTAACTGATGACTTTGCTGGATCATTAACTGCGCCTGTTCGGCAAAAGTTTGTCCTGCAATGGTCAACTTGACCCCAGAGGCATGGCGAGTAAATAAATTGACCAAAAACTGTTGTTCGAGTTTTTTAATCCGTTCACTGGCGGCTTGTACAGAAAGAGCCGAGCGCTCAGCACCTTTGGTGAGACTGCCTGTGTCGACAATATTTAAGAACAGTTGCAGGTCAAAAAAGTCGAGGCGCATGCGCTGTGTTATCTCAGTGAAATTGATCTCATCATACTCAAATTTGCTCAAGATCAAACATAAAAAAAGCAGCCTGTCGGCTGCCTAAAAATGGAGATTTATCGTTATGATTTATCGGCCAAGCTAAAGAACCAGTTTAGAATGAGTGCTGCAAAAGTTGCCGTACCAATACCACCAAGGTTGAAGTTACCAAATTGCAGGGCAAAGTCACCCGTACCTAAAATAATGGTTACCGCAGCCACCATTAAATTTTTGTTTTTTGAGAAATCGACTTTATTTTCAATCCAGATTTTCGCACCGGCAATGGTAATTAAACCGAAGACCACAATTGAAGCACCGGTTAAAATTGCGGTTGGAATGGTGTGAATCACCGCACCAAATTTTGGTGAAAGACCTAAGAAAATTGCGAATACACCAGCAATCACAAAGACAATGGTGGAATACACACGGGTCACTGCCATGACACCAATATTTTCACCATAAGTCGTCATACCCGGCGCACCGACACCACCAGATAAGGTGGTTGCAATACCATCGGCCACGAAGGCTTTACCAATCTGTGGATCCAGATTTTCACCAGTCATGGCACTGACTGCTTTAATATGGCCTAAATTTTCAGCCACTAAAATTAATGCAATCGGCGCAATAATCAGCATGGCATTAAAATCAAATACAGGTGAATGGAAAGTGGGAACACCAAACCATGACGCTTGTTGAATCGGGGTGAAATTAATGGCGCTACCATACCCCATGACATTTGCAACAATGTAATAGATCAAGTAAGCAAGCAATAACCCAACCAATAATAACAGGCGCTGTAATAAACCTTTGCTGAATACGGCAATTGACCCCATACACAGTACAGTGACCAGTGACATCCACATATTAAAGTTATTACCAGCCACACCTTTAACCGTTACAGGTGCAAGGTTTAAACCGATAATCATGACCACTGCACCCGTAACCACTGGAGGCATGAGTTTTTCAATCCAGTTGGTGCCTGTGGCCATGACAATAAAACCAAAAATGGCATATAACACGCCACACGCCATGATGCCGCCAGCAGCTAAAGCAATATTGGCATTTGGTGCGCCTGTGCCTGAAGCCGCATAACCGGTGGCTGCAATCACCACGCCAATAAAGGCAAAACTGGAACCTAAATAACTCGGTACACGACCACCCGTAACCAAGAAAAACAGGATGGTACAAATCCCTGACATTAAAATGGCCAGATTGGGGTCAAAACCCATCAAGAAGGGTGCAAGGACTGTTGCACCAAACATGGCAAAGGCATGCTGTATGCCCAACACAACGCTTTGTGCAGGAGGGAGGTATTCATTTGTACCTACAGGACGGGCATCGATACTGCCTTCATATGGGCGCCAGTTGGGGAACCAATTGGACATAAAATGAGCACTCTAAAAACAAATTGAGCACATCATACTCTTGTTTTTGTAAGATTTAAGCTATGCCACTCTACTTTTATTAAAATTAATCTGCTGACTTTTTTAGGTATTTTACCAATTGGTAAATGTTTTTTTACTTAAAATTAAAGTTAAATCATGCAATTAATTTGGCTGACTTGCGTTGGAATAATGAATAATTTTTTTTATGATGTTTATCAAAAAAGATGATTTATTTTGCCAATTGCTACTGAAAGATAAAAAGCACATCCAAAGATGTGCTTTTCTGAGTTAGAGAGCTTTGAAGGCTTAACCGGTATTACGTAATCCTGCTGCAATTCCGGCAATGCTGACCATCAGTGCGTGATCGACAGGGGTATGTTCTGCCTGACGTTCTGCCAAATAGCGACGACGACGTTTCATCAGTTCAGCTTGCAATAAATGTAGCGGTAGCAAATAAGGTTTGCGCACTTTCATGGATTGATCCAGTACATCATTGCTACTGAGCAGTTGCGATTCGCCTTTTAATGCCAATAAGGTTTGTACGGCATCTTTTAAGCGTTGACGCAGTTGTTCGCCCAATATTTTTAAATCTTCATCATCTGTTAAATGCGATTCGTAATATAAGGCAACATGACTATCGGCTTTAGACAATACCATTTCCAACATATCAATTAGGGTTTGGAAATAGGGCCATTGTTGCAACATTTCATCAAGCAAGGGTTTTTGCCCTTGATCAAGTACTTGATTAATCGCTGCACCTGTCCCGAGCCAAGCCGGCAGCATTAAGCGAATTTGTGTCCAAGCAAAAACCCAAGGAATGGCACGTAAGGATTCAATCCCGCCACTGACTTTGCGTTTGGCTGGGCGCGAACCGAGCGGTAACATTTGTAATTCAAGTTCAGGGGTGACGGTACGCAGGTATTTTACAAAATGTGGATTTTCACGTACGGTTTCACGATACACCTGTACCGATAAATCGGTCATGCGATGCATCAAGTCACGCCATTCATCTTTAGGCACCGGTGGCGGCAGTAAGGTCGCTTCCAAAGTCGCTGCGGTATAAATTTCTAAATTTTGCAGTGCAATGCCTTCAAGTCCAAACTTAAAGCGAATCATTTCGCCTTGTTCGGTGACGCGAATCGCACCGGAAATAGACCCCGGCGGCTGGGAAAATAACGCCTGTTGAGTTGGTGCACCGCCGCGACTAATCGACCCGCCGCGACCATGAAACAGGGTCAATTGTACCGCATGTTTTTGCGCTACAGCGGTAAGTTCTTCCTGTGCACGATATTGCGCCCAGTTGGCCGACATAAAGCCCGCGTCTTTGGCCGAGTCTGAGTAGCCAATCATGACTTCATGTTTGCCTTGAATATGCTGTTTGTACCAATGCATATTGAACAAGGTGTTCATGGTGTCGGCTGCGCCATCTAAGTCTTTTAGGGTTTCAAACAAAGGCACAACGCGAAGTGGATGTTTAATGCCGGCTTCTTTTTGTAGCAATAACACCGCCAAAACATCACTTGGATATTCCGCCATGGAAATAATATAGGCGCCTAAACTTTCTTCAGGCTGTTCGGCCAAAGTGCGCATGGTGGCAAACACTTCTTGCACATCGGGATGTTCAATCAGGCTTTGTTTTGGCTCATTTAAATGTTTCGGCAGTAATGGACGTTTGCTTTGTAATTCTTGCAATAAGAAATTCTGGCGCGCTTGTTCGGTCCATGTTTCAAAATTGCCTAAACCTAAATATTCGGTAATGGCTGAAATCGCTTGGCGATGACGACCCGACTCCTGACGAATATCCAGTTTGAGCAGTTCAATGCCAAAACAATTGACCCGATGAATAAAATCGAGCAGTTTGCCATTGGCAATTTCAGGCAAGTTACTGGCAATTAATGAACGGTAGCAGAGTAATAAAGGCTGTAATAATTCATCTTTGCTTTTGATGACCAAACTGTCATCGGCCTCAAGTCCTTGCAGTTTTTGCGCCAACCAGTAGTGCGTGGCTTTTAAGCGTTCGCGCGTATCACGTAAATACTCACGGTACGGTTCAGGGTGTTTGTGTCCCAGTGCCTGTATCAATTCATCGCTACAGTTTTGAATCGACAGTTCCCAACGTAAAGCTTCAATGTCACGTAAGTACAAATCCGCTGCTTTCCAGCGTGACAGCCAAAGCACTTCTTGGGTAATGTTATGGGTCACATTCGGGTTACCATCACGGTCACCGCCCATCCAAGAGGCAAACCGAATCGGTGCAATAGTCAAAGGTAAACGTTGACCGCAGTGGTCTTGCACCATTTCATCCAGTTCACGAATAAACTTGGGCACCGCATTCCACAGCGTTTGTTCTATGGTGGTAAAGCCCCATTTTGCTTCATCGACAGGCGTTGGACGATGTTGACGAATCTCATCGGTTTGCCATGCAGAACAAACCAGTTGTTTTAATTCTTCTAAGATTGCTTTACGTTCGCGCGGCGTGAGTTTTTGTTGATCTGCTTTAAACAGGCACTCATTAATGCCATCATATTTTTGAATTAAGGTGCGACGGCTAACTTCAGTGGGATGCGCAGTCAGTACCAATTCAATGTTCAGTTCACAAATTTGCTGAAAGAGCGTATCTGATGAAATGTCATGGTCTTTGAATTTTTGGAACAGATGATCGAGTGGATTGGGTGATGGTGCATGTTCATCAAATTCACTTTTACGCCGACTGCGAACCACATTGTATTGTTCGGCAATATTGGCAAAATTCAGAAAATGGGTAAAGGCACGCGTGAGCGGCAGAATTTCATCATCTTCTAAACTAAAGAACAGCTGTTCCAGTTGTTTTTCTGCTTCAACCTGACCATCCCGAGCGCCCTTTGACAGCGCACGAATTTGTTCGACCTGATTAAACAAATCTTGTCCTGCATGTTCCTTTAAGGTTTCCCCCAAAAGATTACCCAGTAAGCGTACATCTTCACGCAGTGGAGCATCAATTTGTTGAATCATTTTTCACTCTCCGATTCTTGTTCTTTCGACTATATCGTGAAATGCCTACATTCCTAGTAGGGGCAGACAAAAGTAGGGCACATTTTGCTGAATTAATCCGCAATCTACTGCTATGAGTATGCCTGAACCTGTTCTATTGCGTTATTTAGAATCTTAATATTACTGCGCCGTACTATATTTCATCAGAAATAGATCAATACTGGCGAAAATAATCTGCTGTTTTTCGTCTAGAGTCGGAACGGCACGAATACCCAGCAGGACTTCATGATGACGCATCCCGAGTAATAACGATAAAATCAGCAAAGTGAGGGTTTTTAAGTTTTCAGTGCGAATAAAACCGAGCGTAATCGCTTGTTGAAAAAAGTCTTCCCAGATTGCATTCATGCGAAGATGGGATGCATCGTAAAATTTTTGTGCCAGTGGATTTTGTTCAGCCGCTAGTTCCAGTAATAACAGTTCTAATTTAATCGCTTCGGGTAAATTGACAATATTCAGTGCTAATGCACAGATTTGTGTAAATTCTTTTTTAAAATCACTGTCCGCAGATAATGTTACTGGGCGCGTGCTGATGGATTCTTCGCAGGTTTTTTCAATTGCACAGGTAAATAAATTGGCTTTATCTTGAAAGTGATTGTAGATGGTCAGTTTAGTGACCCCTGCTTCTTGCGCAATTTGATTCATGCTTGAGCCATGATAACCACATTTTAAAAATACGCATTTTGCCGCAGTTAAAATTTGCTGACGTTTTTCTAAGTCTTTCGGGCGACCGACATGTGTTTGCACAATTTTTTCCAAAAAAAATCAAGAAAGGTCATTGATTTGACCTTCAAGTTATAATTAATGTACCGATGGGTATATTAATTAAAAAATAATCAATTTAAGATACTCCTTATTTTGCCTTAAAAATCATTTTTAAATAAGAGCGAACTTCATGAGCATAAGTAAGACCGTTGTTGCCAGTATGATCATCGTTTGCAGTGTGACCTTATGGGGATGCAGCAAGGATGTAGCCGAAACAGAATCCGTCCCATTTGTCATGGTGACTCAGCCCAATAGTACCCATAACGAACAAAAAAGCTATGCCGGAGATGTACAAGCACGCCAACAAACCGCTTTAGCGTTTCGGGTGGGGGGACAAATTGTTGAACGTTATGTCGATGTTGGTGATCAAGTCAAGGTTGGGCAAGTGCTGGCAAAACTGGATGTTCAGGATGCACAACTACAACTCAATGCGGCGAATGCTCAACTGGAAAATGCTCAATCTGCGGCAAAAAATGCAGAAGATGAACTGAAACGCTTTAAGCAATTGCTGCCTATTAATGCGGTCAGCCGTTCGCAATACGATGCAGTAGATAATCAATATAAATCAGCTCTGTCGGCCTTAAAGCAAGCGCAATCCAATTATGAAGTCAGTCGTAATCAAACCGGTTATAACCAATTGCTGGCAAATAAAAATGGCGTGATTACCGCACGAAATATTGAAGTCGGACAGGTGATTGCTGCCGGACAAGCTGCTTATCAAGTGGCGATTGCCGGGGATCGTGACGTGGTGATTGGTGTGCCTGAACAAGCCATTGCAGAGATTAAAGTCGGTCAAACGGCATGGATTACTTTATGGTCAAAACCTGAAGATAAATTTGCAGCCTATGTGCGTGAAATTTCACCCGCAGCCGATCAATCGCGCACCTTTAGTGTCAAAGTGGCTTTGCGTGAAGGCAATGCTGCCATTCAACTGGGGCAAAGTGCACGCGTATTTTTTAATAAAATACAACAGAATGTTTTGAGCGTGCCATTATCGAGTGTTTCTGCCAATGGTCAACAAGCCTATGTTTGGGTGGTGAAACCAGACCAGAGCATTCATAAAGTACCCGTCAGTTTAGGCGCTTATGGGCGTGATAGCGTGCCAGTATTATCGGGTTTAAATGCTACGGATTATGTGGTGATTGGTGGTGTGCATCTATTGCGTGAAAAACAAAAAATCCAGCCGATTGACCGTGAAAACCGTACTGTGAAAATTCAGGCAGGAGCACCATCATGAAGCCAGACCACAAGGCAACCCTGAACTATAACTTGTCGGAATGGGCACTGAAAAATAAAGGCTTAATTCTTTATTTTATGTTGCTGTTGGCAATCGTTGGAATCGTGTCTTATTCCAAACTTGCACAAAGTGAAGATCCACCTTTTACTTTTAAGGTGATGGTGATTCAAACCTATTGGCCGGGTGCAACAGCCAAAGAAGTGTCATTACAGGTCACCGACCGTATTGAAAAAGAACTCATGAGCACGGGCAATTATGAACGGATCATGGCGTATTCGCGTCCCGGTGAGTCGATGGTGACCTTTGTTGCGAAAGATTCATTACGCTCAAGTCAAATTCCAGATGTGTGGTATCAAGTCCGGAAAAAAGTCGGCGATATCAAACAGCAACTGCCCAGTGGTGTACAAGGGCCTTTCTTTAATGATGAGTTTGGCGATACTTTCGGTAATATCTACGTTTTAACCGGCAAAGATTTTGACTACGGCATATTAAAAGAATATGCCGACCGTTTACAGTTACAACTGCAACGGGTTAAAGATGTCGGTAAGGTTAATTTGGTTGGCTTGCAAGACCAAAAAATCTGGATTGAACTCTCCAACACCAAAGCCACGCAACTGGGTATTCCAGTGACGGAAATTCAACAAGCATTGCAACAACAAAATGCGGTGGCCAGTGCAGGATTCTTTGAAACTGGCACAGACCGTATTCAAATGCGTGTCAGTGGTCAGTTGCAAAGTGTCGAGGAACTGAAAAAAATGCCGCTTTTGGTGGCCGGAAAAACCATTCAATTGGGCGATGTTGCTGAGGTCTATCGTGGCTTTAGTGAACCCGCGCAGCCGCGGATGCGTTTTATGGGTGAAAATGGTATTGGCATTGCCGTCTCCATGCGTAAAGGTGGAGACATTCTGGCGCTGGGTAAAAACTTAGAAACTGAGTTTGCTCAATTACAAAAATCTTTGCCCTTAGGCATGCAACTGAAAAAAGTGTCTGATCAGCCTGTGGCGGTAAAACGCAGTGTTAATGAATTCATGAAGGTATTGGCCGAAGCGGTGATTATCGTGTTATTGGTCAGCTTCTTCTCACTGGGTTTCCGTACCGGTTTAGTGGTGGCATTTTCAATTCCACTGGTGCTTGCCATGACCTTTGCAGGCATGCATTTATTTGATGTGGGGCTACATAAAATTTCATTGGGTGCGCTCATTTTAGCACTTGGGTTATTGGTGGATGACGCCATTATCGCCATTGAAATGATGGCGATTAAGATGGAGCAGGGTTATAGCCGTTTAGAGGCCGCCGGATTTACCTGGAAAACCACGGCTTTTCCGATGCTGACCGGAACCTTAATTACCGCAGCAGGCTTCTTGCCGATTGCCACCGCAGCCTCGAGTACAGGTGAATACACACGTTCAATTTTCCAAGTGGTGACCATTGCCCTGATTGTGTCATGGTTTGCCGCCGTTCTTTTTGTGCCGTATTTAGGCGACAAATTACTGCCCGATTTTAACAATTTACCGCAAAAAGCACCGTGGTATCAGCGTTTATGGGCACGTCTACGCAAGCAACCTGAACCCAAACCTGTGTTGCAGCATGTCGGTGAACAGCATGATCCTTATCAAACCAAGTTTTATCAAACGTTTAGAGGGTGGGTGAATACTTGTATTACCTATCGTAAAACAGTGATTGCGACCACCGTGGGTATTTTTGTGTTGTCGGTCTTGATGTTTAAAATGGTGCCGCAACAGTTCTTTCCAGCATCGAACCGTGCAGAAATTCTGGTCGATTTAAAGCTAGAAGAAGGCGCATCTTTAACTTCAACCGAAAATGCAGTGAAGAAGGTCGAAAAATTCTTGTCGACCAAGCATGGCATTGATAACTATGTGGCGTATGTTGGCACAGGTTCAACCCGTTTCTATTTACCGCTCGATCAACAGTTGCCACAGGCCAGTTTTGCTCAATTTGTGGTGTTGGCTTCATCTTTAGATGACCGTGATGAAATTCGCCAATCCTTAGATCAAGAAATTCGTAAATTACTGCCGGATGTTCGGACGCGCGTATCGTTATTAGAAAATGGCCCACCGGTGGGTTATCCATTGCAATACCGTGTTTCAGGTGAAGATTTGAATTTAGTCCGTCAATGGGCACACAAAGTTGCAGCCGTAATTGGCGATAATCCAAATACCAGCAACGTGCATTTGGATTGGGGTGAGCCAAGTAAAATCATTCATTTAAATATTGATCAAGATCGTGCCCGTCAAATGGGGGTGTCCAGTCTGGATTTGGCAAACTTCCTCAATAGTTCAATTAGTGGCGCCACCATTAATCAATACCGTGAGAAGCGTGAATTGATTGAAATTCGTTTGCGTGGTGACCAAGCTGAACGAGTCGATGTTGGATCATTATCCAGCTTAGCCGTACCGACTGCCAATGGGGCTTCTATACCGTTGGCGCAAATCGCTAAAATTGAATATAGCTTTGAAGATGGTTTGATTTGGCATCGTAACCGCTTACCGACCATTACGGTACGGGCGGATATTCGCAGCAAATTACAACCTGCGACCGTGGTGGGGGAATTGGCTGAAAAAATGGAGCAATTGCGTGCTGAATTGCCCAGTGGTTATTTGGTTGAAGTGGGTGGAACGGTTGAAGAGTCGGCCCGTGGGCAAAGCTCTGTCAATGCCGGTATGCCCTTTTTCTTGGCTGTGGTGATGACGTTGTTGATGATTCAGCTCAAGAGCATGTCACGTGCCATGATTGTGTTATTGACTGCACCTTTAGGCTTAATTGGTGTGGTGCTGTTCTTGTTATTGTTCAACAAACCTTTTGGTTTTGTGGCGATGTTAGGAACGATTGCATTGTCGGGCATGATTATGCGCAATTCCTTAATTTTGATTGATCAGATTGAACAGGATATTCAAGCGGGGCAGGATCCTTGGTCGGCCATTATTGATGCGACAGCACGCCGTTGTCGCCCGATTGTACTGACTGCATTGGCAGCAGTTTTGGCCATGATTCCGTTATCGAGCAGTATTTTCTTTGGCCCAATGGCTGTTGCGATTATGGGTGGATTGATTGTCGCGACCCTGTTGACGCTGTTCTTCTTACCCGCATTGTATGCACAATGCTTTAAAGTGAGAAAAAATACCGAGAGTCACTAAATTTGTGACAATAATGAGGTGCGAAATATTGAAAATTTCAATATAGTAGCACCTTACATTGTTATACATTTCTCTAAAGCAATTTACTGCAGATTAAAAAACTAAGCGTGCAGTAAATGGGGTTAAAATGCACATGAAGCAAGACAACTTAAGCCGACTTCGCCGTTCCATTGCGATTTCTTATGTCTTCATGTTTTTCGCTTTATTTACTGTGATTAGTGGTGTATTTGCATACTGGTATGCGCGTAAAATCACACAAGTAGACGATGTGGAAGTCTGGTTGCAAGCTCAAGCCTTGTGGGTCATGCGTAATATTGTGATTTATGCCATTTTGGTTTGTTTCGCTGCACTGTGGTTTATTCCACTCATTTTCTTTTATTGGAATAGCGCACTTTGGGTCACCGGTTGTACCGTTGCCGGTGTGGTATTCTCACTGATCGCCTTTTTGTTTTTGCTCAATGCGTGGCTGAAAGGTCTGTCTCGCTTTGTTAAAAATAAAGCTGTTTTCTAATCGAACTCAACTTTTTTACACTGTCCCCCTTGTAAAATTTGGATTGACCCCCAATTTCAGTCCACAGTTAAGTATTAATGAAATTCCGTGAGGAGCATCGCCAGACATGGCTAAACGTGATTATTATGAGGTTTTGGGCGTCGCTAAAACCGCTAGTGATGATGAAATTAAAAAAGCCTACCGTAAGTTGGCGATGAAATATCATCCAGATCGTAACCCAGACAACCCTGAAGCTGAAGATAAATTTAAAGAAGCTGCTGAAGCTTATGAAGTTTTATCGGATGGCGAAAAACGCAGTATGTATGACCGTATGGGGCACAGTGCCTTTGAAGGTGGTATGGGCGGCGGCGGTGGCGGCTTTGGTGGTGGTTTCAGCGCAGAAGATATTTTTAGCCAATTTGGCGATATCTTCGGTGGTGCGTTTGGTGGCGGCGGTGGACGTGGTCAACAACGCGCACGTCGTGGCTCGGACCTTCGCTATGTGATGGAACTGACCCTTGAAGAAGCGGTTAAGGGCGTGAAAAAAACCATTACCTTTACTGCACCAGCACCGTGTGATGTCTGTGATGGTAAAGGTTCAAAAAATCCGAAAGATGTTCAAACTTGTCCGACCTGTCATGGTGCTGGCCAAGTGCGTATGCAACAGGGTTTCTTCTCGGTGCAGCAAACCTGTGGCAGCTGTCGTGGTCAAGGTACTATCATTAAGAACCCATGTACGAAATGTCATGGTTCGGGTGTGTCTGATCGTCAACAAACGCTTGAAGTAACGATTCCTTCTGGCGTAGACAATGGTGACCGCGTCCGTTTAACCGGTAAAGGCGAAGCCATTCGTGATGGCCAGTCTGGTGATTTGTACGTCGAAGTTGTGGTCCGTGAACACGAAATTTTCCAACGTGATGGCGCAGACCTCTATATGGACGTGCCAGTCAGCATTGCTGATGCTGCGTTGGGTAAAGAAATTGAAATTCCAACACTGGAAGGCCGCGTGAGTTTGAAAATTCCTGAGGGAACTCAAACCGGCAAAATGTTCCGCTTACGTGGTAAAGGGGTTAAACCTGTACGTACCAGTATGCAAGGTGATTTACTCTGCCGCGTTGTGGTTGAAACACCGGTGAATTTAACCGCACGTCAACGTGAGTTATTAAAAGAATTGCAAGACACCATGGACGGCGATGACAATAAATCATCACCGAAGAAAAAATCATTCTTTGGTTTGTTTGATTAATTCAAATCATCAAGATGTAAAAAAGGGGAATATTCAATATTCCCCTTTTTTTATGCCCGCTTCATCGGTTATTCAATGATGGGCTGATCAATGGCATTCACATCGACCATTTGCGCCGCTGCTTCGTCAGTCGATGCTTGCTTGGTGGTTGCCTGAGTATTGTCCGCTTGAGTGGCTGTAGTGCTACGGGTCTGAACACTAATTTTGACTTGCGACAAGCTTTCTACCGTATCTCCCGCTTGAATTGCCGGTTCTGCCCACGCTGTGGTCACGAGGGTTGCCATAAAAACAGTTAACGCGATTTTTTTCGAATGCATCCTGATCTCCTTATAATTCATCTTTTTATCATTCGTGATGCGTAGTCTGCGTCGCGATGTTTACAATCAGATGAAAATAAGCAGCCCAAAGCATTTATTTTTCAGGTTGCAATTTGTCTACCTAATTTGTTTGCGTGTATGCCACGCTTGCTGCATTGAATTGAGTATGGATTTCAAAATCAGTCGGCTGAATTGATCTATTTTTGAGGAAATATTTAGCCTTGCAACTTAGTCTCTGTACAGAGTTTTGCTATAGTAAGGACAATTTAGAAGCAACATTAGGAATATGTTATGTCAGCAGCTCCACGCATTGGTATATTGGGTGCAGGCGGTCGTATGGGACGCATCCTTATTCAGGCCGTTCATGAGGCCGGTTATCAACTTGCAGCCGCAGTTGAACGCCCTGAAAGTAGCTTGATAGGTGCAGATGCCGGTGAGCTTGCAGGTATTGGGGCTGTGGGTGTCAAGGTGGTGGGTCAGCTACAAGATGTCTTAAAAGATTGCGATGTGGTGGTGGATTTTACTGCACCAGTGGCGACTCAACAGCATTTGAAATTGTGCCGTGAAGCGGGTGTTGCGATTGTGATTGGCACCACAGGGATGGACGATGAACAAAAAGCATTCCTGAATGAAAGTGCAACGCAAACGCCTGTAGTGTATGCCGCGAACTATTCAGTGGGTGTAAATGTATCGATTAAACTTCTAGAACTTGCCTCTAAAGTCTTTGGCGACACGGTTGATATTGAAGTGATTGAAGCGCATCACCGTCATAAAGTCGATGCACCATCGGGTACTGCACTGATGATGGGTGAAGCGATTGCAGGGGCTTTGGGTCGTGATCTTAAAGAAGATGCAGTGTATTGCCGTGAAGGTCATACGGGTCCGCGTGAGCGCAAAAGTATTGGTTTCCAAACCATTCGTGGTGGTGACATTGTTGGCGAGCATACCGCAATGTTTATTGCAGATGGTGAGCGTGTTGAAATTACCCACAAAGCCACCAATCGCATGAACTTTGCTGCGGGTGCAATACGCGCTGCTGCATGGGTGGTTGGCCGTGAAGCACGTAAATATGACATGAAAGATGTACTTGGTTTTAATGATATTCAAGTATAAAAATTCAGCAAAATCATTTATAACAAGTTAACAAAATTAAAATAAGAAGTTCAATGGAATGAAAAAAGTGATCTTGATGACTTGTGCTGTAGCAATGTTTGCTACAGCACAGGCTAAACCGCTTGATAATGCTAAGCTCAGTATGAATAAAAACAATATAAAAGTTTGGACCTATCAAAATAGTCAAAACCCCGTCTTTTTATACAAAGCGGAAACCATCTACGACACGCCTTTAGAAAAAGCCGTTGGGCTGATTTTAGATGTCGATCATGCGGTGCAATGGGTGCCGTATATGGGCAGTGTCAAAGTCCTGTCACGTGATGATAAAAAAGGCGAATTTTTGTTGTATATGGTGCTCGACTTTCCTTTTCCACTAAAAGACCGAGATTTAGTGGTACAAGGCAAAATGGTCAAAGATGCTCAAGGCGTGATTAGCATTAAAAATAAAGCCATCGATAAGGGTTATGCTAAAAATCCAGATTATGTCCGTTTGACTCATTATGAAGGGGATTGGAGCTTTCAAAAATTAGCCAATAATAAAGTCAAAGTCTCGACCTATGGTTATGCCAATCCTGAAGGCTCAATTCCTTTAACCTTTGTGAATATGTTTGTGCAACAACAACCGTATCAGATGCTCCAGAAAATGAAGCTGGAATTGGCTCAACGGAGTAGCATTCCTGCTTTGCCCGAAGCTTTGCGTTAAGGTTAAAAATTAAAAAAGTCCGCATATTGCGGACTTTTTCTCACCACCATGAGATCAGCATTGTTGATAGTGCAATGCTTTTTGCGTGGCCAGTTTCATTTGAATTAGCAGTAAAACAAGTGCAAACAGACTCAGTCCCGCTCCGACAAATGAAACGGCACTATAGCTCAGTCCCATATTCAGCACACTTGCACCCGCAATAGCACCCAAAGCATTGCCTAAGTTAAATGCACCCACATTCACCGAAGAAGCGAGACTCGGTGCATCATGGGCGACCGACATGACGCGCATTTGCAGTGGTGGAACGACTGCAAAAGCCGCTGCACCCCAAATGATTAAGGCCAGTGCAGCACCGATGCTGGTGGTGGCTAATAGTGGGAACAGCAACATCATCACCATCAGCAGCAGTAAAAAACCAATCAAGGTTTTATCTAAGGACAGATCTGCACATTTTCCACCGCAATAATTTCCAATTGAAAAACCCAGACCAATGAAAACTAACATCAGCGTAATTTGCGCGGGTGAAGCATGCATAAAGGCTTTTAAACTGGGTGCAATATAGGTATATAACGCGAACATGGCTCCTGCACTCATCACCGTGGTCAATAATGCCAAGACAATGGGCAAACGGGTTAAGACTTTAAGCTCTTGTTTTATATTGGGCTGATGACTGGCTGTACCTTCAGGTAAGGCTTTCCATAGTGCAAACATGGTGATGAGGCCCAGTAGAGAGATTCCCAGAAAAGATATGCGCCAGCCCAGATGTTGTCCAACCCAAGTGGCGAGGGGAACACCACCAATATTGGCAATGGTGAGTCCCATAAACATCATGGCGACAGCACTGGCTTGTTTATTTTGGGGTACAACGCTGGCAGCCACCACTGAACCAATGCCGAAGAATGCGCCGTGGTTTAAACTGGTGATGATTCGTGCACCGATCAGCCCCAAATAACTCGGTGCGAGCATGGCCAAAATATTGCCAATGCTAAAAATAGCCATCAATAAAATTAAGGATTGACGTTTTGAGTAACGACTCAGCCACAAAGTCATGAGCGGTGCAGCTAACATCACCCCCAAAGCATAAGCACTAATCAGCATGCCAGCGCGTGGGATAGAAATATCAAAATCTTGAGCGATTTCGGGCAAAAAGCCCATTGGGGAAAACTCTGTGGTGCCAATGGCAAAGGCACCGATTGCAAGCGCCAGTAACGGGAAATTAATTTTCATCAGTGGGCCTTCATTGCATAGCGGTGCAACTTTTGCTGCATTTGCATCAAGTTGCGCAGTATTACAAGGCGGTCACTGATTGCAAATGTGGTCTTGATGACATTAATCACCGTTTGTCCAGCGAAGCGAAATGTCATAACACCCGATTGGGGAACCCTCATGCTTGACTCAATCTTTAGTTTTTAAGATGGGGTCATTTTGATGATTTTATTGTTGCTAAAAAATGCGCTAATTTGCAAAATATTATTGACTATAAATCAATAAATGGATGGAAGATGAAATCGACCATTGAAGAATTACATGCTTTTGTCACGATTGTGGATAGTGGTTCGATTGTGATGGCCGCAGAGCGTTTAGCACAAACCACATCTGGGGTGAGCCGTGCTTTACAACGCCTTGAAAATAAGTTGCATGTGACCTTACTCGAACGCACCACGCGTAAATTGAAACTCACGCAAGAGGGACAATTGTTTTTAGATCGAGCACGCAAAATTTTAAATGATTTAACCGAAGCCGAAGATGCGTTATTAAAATCCGATACCGATACCTCGGGGCTAATTCGAGTCGATTCAGCGACACCTTTTGTCCTGCATGTGATCGTGCCATTGATGCGCGAATTTATGCAGCTTTATCCCAATATTGAAATTGAATTGAACAGTAATGATCAAATTATCGATTTGTTGGAACATAAAACGGATGTTGCCATTCGCTTTGGGCAGCTGAATGATTCAAGTTTACATGCCAAATTATTATGTAAAAGTCGTTTGTATATTGTCGCCAGCCCTGAATATTTAGAAAATTATGGCTATCCGAAAATGCCCAGCGATATTTCGAAGCATGCGCAAATTGGCTTTAGCAAAGTGAATCATTTAAATACTTGGCCCATTCGTGTCAATGGAGAACAGCTGACGGTTCAGCCCAAAATTAAAGCATCCAATGGCGAAACCGTACGTCAAATGGCATTGGATGGTTTAGGCATCACCTGTTTGTCTGCTTTTTTAGTGCAGCAAGATCTTCAACAAAACCGACTGGTTGCTTTATTCGAAGATCAAATTGAGCGATATGAACAGAGCATCCATGCTGTCTACTATCAACAAGAACATTTGCCAAAGCGTGTCCGTTTATTTATTGAGTTTTTAGTGCAAAAGCTGTCAAATTATCCATCGTTTTCTGTGGCAGCAGATCTAAACTGAGCAAGGTTTGAATTTCTTGCTGTTCATGATTCAGCAATTTTAATTCAAAATGTTGTGCAGAGGTTTGACTGCACTGAAAGTTTAAATTTTGCTGTTGTGGCATATGGATTCGCATCTCATGGTCTGAACTGACGTGATATTGGTACAGACGTTGTGCGGATGTTTGGTGCAATGTCGGTTGAAGATGCTGTAATTGGTATTGCCCCAGTTGCTGGGTTTTTAAAAATCCTTCAATTAAAGACTTACAAATAAAGTTCTGTTTTTGTGCCAAGGCATTGTTCGCTTGAGGTTGGCAAGCCATTAATAAAAAACTGATACTCAAGATGGCTGTACTGCGTTTCATTATTTTCATGGATGACTCCTTTTTATGCTGATGGACGGTAAATGCAGCATAAATCTGTTATGTTGATGGATACAGATACACAGAATTTTAAAAAATGAGTACAGATGTATGGCATTTCAATATCAAATTTTGGCAGAACAAATTGCCGATAAAATTCAGCAAGGTGAATTAGAAGCAGGGCAACGGTTAATTTCACTCAGGCAATGTGCCGAGCAGCAAAATGTCAGCATCAATACAGTCAAAAATTGCTATGAATTATTAGAAGCGCAAGGGCTGATCTTTGTGAAAAATAAATCGGGCTATTTTGTCAGTGCGAAAAAATCGCTTGTACAGCACACGCAGCGCCCGACCCATCCCGATTTTCAATCTCAGCCCAGGGATGTGTCTAATTTAGAATTACAAATTGAGATTCAACAAGACTCGATCAATAATAAATTGATTCATTTGGGTGCGATTCAAATCTCGCCAAATTTGGTTCCCGTCGAAGCTTTGCGCCGTTCCATTCAGCGTGCTTTAAAGCATAGCAAGCCTGAAGATTTTTTATATAGTGATAAGCAAGGACATATTCGCTTACGAGAAGCCTTATCTGAACATTGGGCAGAAGATGGTTTTTATATTGCGAAGAATGATATTTATATCAGCAATGGTTGCATGCCTGCGTTGTCGGTGATGATTCAAAGTCTGACCGAAATGGGCGATAGTATTATTGTACCCACGCCTAATTTTAATGGTCAGTTGCAACTTTTGGCGGTTTTAAAGCGCAAAATTGTAGAAATTCCAGCGGATACCAATGGATTTGATTTAGAACGTTTAGAGCAAGCCATGCAAAGTACGGGTGCAAAAGCCTGTTTGCTGACGGCAAATTTTCAGAATCCCTTAGGTTTTAGTTTAACCAATGCACAGAAAGAAAAAATTGCACAGTTAGCCAGTCGCTACCAATGTTATGTGATTGAAGATGATATTTATGCCGAATGCAGTTTTAGTTTAAAACGACCCCTGCCGATTAAATACTGGGATCAACAAGGCTATGTGATTTTCTGTGGATCGGTGTCTAAATCATTGTCTACCGCCTATCGAGTGGGCTGGTTTTGTATTCCACAACGATTACAACATTTACGCGCTCAGTTGCTGATGCAAAATGTGGCCGTCAATACACCGCTGCAATTAGGGCTTGCCGACTTAATTTATAGTCGGGCTTATCGTGAGCATTTAACCACGCTCAAACCGATTCTCATGGCACAGGTTGAACAATATCGACAATTCATCATTACTGCTTTTCATCAGGTGGATATTGGTTTAAATCAACCCAGTGGTGGCTATGCGTTCTGGATTCAATTGCCTGAGCAGATTGATGGTTTAGAGATGTATCATTTTGCGCAACAGCAGGGGATTAACATTGTACCCGGTGAGGTCTTTGGTGAAGATGGACGCTATAAGAATTGTATTCGCTTAAATGCGGGGCATGAATTGTCAGATGAAATTCGTGATGCGATTGTGCTCTTGGCAGATTGGACCAGAGAACAATTAACGTCGGTGTATGTTGCTTAAATTTCCCAGAAGAAAGGAGGCTACGGCTTGACTATTTTGCCTGATCGCATCGTTAGTTGCAGTGTTTTATCTAAAGGTTTGGTCTTTACCGAATTCAAAGCCACAATATAATTTGTGGCTTTGAGCATCGTACATCTCAGATCAAAAGCAGCAGATCTGCTGCCTAATCCTCTTCGATTAAAAATCAGCTTTTAACACAATTCGGTAACGGGCTTTGCCAGAATGTAAATGTTGTAGTGCTGCATTTAATTGTGACATCGGAAAGACTTCAATTTGCGGTGCAATATTTTTACGTGCTGCAAATTTTAATAATTGACGTAACGCGGCAGGCGAACCCGTTGGTGAGCCTGTAATGGATTTCGAACCGCCAATTAAACTGCCGGCATTAATTTTCAGTGGTTCAAGCACTAAGCCTAACATGTGAACCTTGCCGTTCGGTGCCAGTGTACTAATAAAGGCAGGCCAATTGAGCGTGACATTGACGGTGCTGAGCAGTAAATCAAATTTGCCACGTTGTGTTTTGATGGCCTCAATATCACGGCTATTGACCACATGGTCTGCACCCATGGCTTTAAGCTCGTTAGTTTTATCTAAACTTGAAGTAAATGCGGTAATTTCACAGCCCCAAGCTTTGAGTAGTTTAATCGCCATATGCCCTAAACCACCAATTCCAATCACGCCTACATGGTGAGTCGCTTGAATTTGATGTTTTAAAAGTGGGTCGAATACGGTAATCCCCCCGCAGAGTAATGGACCTGCACTTTCTGCATCTAAATCTTCGGGTAAAGGAATCACCCATTGCCAGCCAGCACGTACTTTGTCGGCAAAACCACCGGCATGCCCGACAATCGTTGCGGTTGAACCACCTGTACAAAGGACTTGTTGTCCTGAAATACACGGATCACAGTACTGACAACTTTCTGCTGTCCAGCCAATGCCAACACGTTGTCCCACTTTTAGCCCTTTGGCTTCTGAACCCAGCTGCGTGATGATGCCAATAATTTCATGTCCTGCGACCACAGGATAAACCGAAGAATTCCATTCATTATTAATCACCGAAACATCAGAATGGCATAAACCACAGTATTCAACTTTGACTTCAACTTGGTGGGGGGGGAGTTCTCCGGCATCAAACTGATAGGGTTCAAGTGCAGCACCCGCTTGCATGGCGGCATAGGCATGGATGATGTTGTCATTCATGGTGGAATCCTTTTATTATTGTGGTGAAATATTAATTTGATTTAAAAGCACAGTGATTTTCATGATCATCGACCATACCCACCGCCTGCATAAAGGCATAACAGGTGGTCGGTCCAACAAATTTAAAACCGTTCTTTTTTAAAGCTTTTGACAGGCTTTGGCTGATGTCGGTTTGAGCAGGTGCTTGTCGATAATCAGCAACATCATTGTGGATGCTTTGCTGTTCGACAAAACTCCATAACCAGTGGCTGACATCAATCTGTTGTTGTTTTAAATGTTGCCAAGCAATGGCATTGTCACGGATGGCTTTGAGCTTGCCAATATGTCGAATCAAGCCCGCATCTTGTAGCATGTGTTCTAATTTGAGATCACTAAATTGGGCAATCTCTGCAATAGAATATTGAAAGAAATGCTGCCGATAACTGTCACGCTTTTTCAGCACGGTAATCCAAGACAAACCCGCTTGTTGTCCTTCTAAGCAGAGCATTTCAAATAAATGGCCTTCATCATGAACAGCTTTTCCCCATTCATGATCATGGTAAGCCATATAAAGCGGATCGTTAGAGCACCAACCACAGCGTTGTAACGACATTTTTTATGCTCCTGAAGTGACTTAAAGTTTAAATTCAGCCCACTGATCTTGTTGATTATCCCAATAAAATAGTTCAGCTTGCGGTAAATCTGTGAATTGAATCCACATATCTTTTCCCGCTTTTTCTGCAAACCCTGTGCTAATCAAAAGCGCTTGTTCAGTGATTTCCATCACCCAGCCTTGATGGCTTTGTCCAGCCAAAACAATTTTTTGTTGATTGCCTGATTCAGCAAATTCGACCAAACGATTGATCAGCGCTTCTGACATGAATAGTTCCTAAAAATTAACGTAAATAAGGATAGGGGTTGACCACACCACGCCCTTTACCGTCGAGGTAAATGCCATAGTGTAAATGTGGCTCAGTATGACGTGCATTGCCAGTATTACCAACATAACCAATCAGATCACCTTTTTTGACATAATCCCCGACATTTAAGCCGCGTTTATGCGCATCAAGATGGGCATAATAATGCCAAGTTCCAGCAGGCCCCATAATCCAAACCACTTTACCACCCAAATTGTTATTGCGTAAGTCAGCAATGAGGCCTTCTGTGGCACTGAACACTTTTGTTCCACGTGGAGCCATAATGTCAATGCCTTCATGTTTGCGTCCGTGACTCCGCGCGGCAGCCCAGGTATCACGTAACTGTTTAGCTTTTATATTGTGCACGGGGATGGGCAGTGACGATTTGAACTGCATATTTTTCAGCTTTTGCACTTGATCAAGGGGAAGCGGTTTAGTGGCGGGTTTTTTAGGCGTTGAGGTACATGCTGCAATCCAGAGGATGCTCAACCCCAATAATAATGTCGAAATAAAACGCAGCACTGTTGATCCTTTTTTCATTCTAATAGGCGTGAAAATTCTTTGAATCGCAGTGCCTGACTATGTCATAAACTAAGGGCAGAGATCAATTTTTTCATGGCTGTGGGAATTCCTATTTCTGTTGCAATTTGTGTCGCGAGCCATGTGCCATTTAATTCAATCGCAAGATGTTCTTGTTGATCAGCAGTGACCTCAAAGCAGATGGCTTCAAGTTGCCAAGTGAAATGGGTAAAGCTATGGCTAATTTCAGTGCGTTGAATGACTTTTTTCAGTCCTAAAGCTTGGCACTGTGTTACAAATTCGGCGGGATTTTCAATAATCGGTAAACACCATAAACCGCCCCATAAGCCACTATTTGGACGTTGTTGCCATAACCATTGTTGATTCGATTGAATCACTAATACCTGTGCTGATTTGATCGGTACGGCTTTTTTCGGTTTTTTAAACGGTAGCTCTGTTTCTAGCCCTTGTTGATGTGCTTTGCAGTGTTGTTGCATTGGGCAATATAAGCACAGCGGTTTTTTCGGTGTGCAGACCGTAGCACCTAAGTCCATAATTGCTTGGGTATAATCATGATTACGTTCGGTTGGGCATAACGTTTCAGCCAATTGCCACATGGCACGTTCATGGACGGGTTTAGACAAGTCATCTTCAATGGCAAAAAAACGTGCCAGAACCCGTTTTACATTGCCATCCATAATTACGCCATATTGACGCAGCCCCAGTGACATCAATGCGCCACCCGTTGATGGGCCAATTCCGGGAAGCTCAATCCATTGTTCCAATGTGCTGGGGAAGTGTCCTTGTTGGCTGACGATACCCGCAGCTCTATGCAAATTGCGTGCTCGTGCGTAATAGCCTAGTCCAGCCCAATAAGGTGCAACATCGTCCCAGCTGGCTTGCCCTAAAGCTTCAACGGTTGGAAATCGGGAGATAAAGCGTTCAAAATATTGCAGCACTGTTTTAACTTGAGTTTGCTGTAACATAATTTCAGACACCCAAACCTGATAGGGATCATCGATCACTTGCCATGGCAAGTCATGGCGACCATGAACATCAAACCAAGCAAGAAGGGCTTCGGCAAAAGAAAACTGTGACATACGAACCGCATATTTGGAATAGATGAATAGTATAGCGAAAACTGGGTCAGGCTGCGGCTCAGAACAGTGACAAAAATAAAGACATAAAAAATGATGCCGCAGCATCATTTTTGAATTGGTTTTGAGTCGAAGGTTTTATTCGCTCAGCATACCCCAGCGTTCATCTAGCTTTAAGCTTTGGCCTTCATAGCGTGGAATAATATGCAGGTGTAAGTGCTCAGATGCTTCACCAAAGACTTTTCCATCATTAAATCCAATATGGAAGCCTGAGGGTTGATGGCGCAGTTGCAGTTCATTGCGCGCAAGCTCAAGTAAAGACATTAAGCTTTTACGTTCTTTGTCCGTGATATCAAAAAAAGAGCTCACATGGCGTAGCGGGACAATGACACAATGACCTTTAGATAATGCATTTGGCTCGGGTAAAATTACACCAAAGTCATTTTTATCAATGATGTCATATTCATCAAAGTTGCAATATGGGCAGTTGTTTTCAGTCATTGTTGTATCCTCTTCAAAAATATAGTTTTTAAAATATTCATGTCATTGGATCGGTCAATATAGCATAACTAGATTGACCTCGTTGTTATTCGCCCAGTCGGTTTTCGAATAATACATACATGGCAGCTAAACCTTTTTGTTCTGCATCGATGTTATAGCCCAGATCAATACCATTGGCTTTAGCACGTTCATCTGCAAGGGGATTACTAAAACCATGCTTCGCATCTTCAAAGATAATCACTTCATGTTCCACCTGAGCGGCATACATTTCTTCTTTAAAGCGCGCAACATCATCTAAGCTAACCATGCTGTCGAGTTCTCCATGAAGAACCAAAATCTCAGCTTTAACGGTTCCCGGTTGAGCAGGTGCTTTCGGAGTCAATGTGCCATGGAACGTGACCACTGCGTGTAAAGGCGCGCCAGAACGTGCCAGATCAAGAACCACTTTGCCACCATAACAGAAGCCTACTGCTGCCAGTTTATCTGCATTTACTTCTTCTTGCGCTGCTAATGCTGCTAAACCCGCAGACGCACGAGTCACAATCGTTTCAGGGTCATTAAAGGTTTGCATCATCCATTCACTGGCTTGTGGGACGTTGGTGGTTACTTTTTTATCACCATACATGTCAATGGCGAGGGCTGCATAGCCATGTTCAGCAAGTTCACGCGCACGTTGTTCAGTGTACTCATTTCGTCCCCACCATTCAGGCGCGACAATCACCCCCGCGACAGGTTTTTCTGATTCAGGTGCTGCAAAATAGCCAATTAAAGTTGTTCCATCTTGGGCCGTGTATTGGATTTCGCGAGTTTTGATGCTGAGCGCCATTTATTTTATCCTTGTATGTTGTATTAAGTGAAAAATATACGAATTAAAACATCGAAATTGACTTCTTTACTGGTTGTGTAAGATTGATCTATTTTGACTTTACACTATTCTAAATAAATTGAAATAGGCTTTTAATCAGCGGGTTTTTGAAGTTTAAGTGATTCATAAATATTAAATATATTTTTATTATATTGAGCAGAAAAAGCAGGTGATCTATACACTTTAACGCACGAATGTTGTTGATATTGAAAGTAAGATTTGCTATTGAATGGATTAAAATATAAAAAAATAGCGAGTCAAAATAAGCATTTTTATGCTTCAAATTGATCTGATCGCTATTCTTTTATATGCATTTACTCGGTTATTTACTCGGTTTAGCTAAAATTTCAATTAGTTCTACATCAAAAATTAACGTGCTATTCGGTTCTATCACATCACCAGAGCCAATTTGACCATAGCCAAGTTGTGCTGGAATGAAGAAACGATATTCAGCGCCTTCTTTCATTAATTGTAAGCCTTCAGTCCAGCCTTGAATGACTTGGCTGACTTGAAATTCAGCCGCTTGATTTCGTGCAATTGAACTATCAAAAACAGTGCCATCAATTAAACGACCTTCATAATTCACTTTAACAATAGAATTTACTTTAGGTGATTGACCTGTACCTTGTTTGAGTATTTGGTATTGCAAACCCGATTTAGTGGTTTGAACGCCTTGTTTTTTTGCATTGGCGGCTAAAAATTCAGCTCCAATTTTGGCATTGGCATCTGCTTTCTTTTTTAACTCAATGAGTTGTTTTGCATCACTTTGCTTTTTATGTTGAGTTAGAACGCGTGCCATTTCTTCATCAGTCAGTGCCGATTTACCGCCTTGAGCTGCTGTTTTTAAACCCAGTATGAATGCATCTAAGTCCAAATCTTTGACCGATTCGGCATTGCTGCGTCCCATTAAATAACCAAAGCTGTAGCCGACTTGTTCATTCAAACTGCTGCTGTTGGTCACAGTTTTTGCAAAACCTGTTGTGGTAAACATGCATAAACAAAGCAATGTCATCGGTGTTTTCATACGCTTATCTCAAGATAAATCAGGAGAGCAAAAGCTCTCCTTCAATTTTTATTTTACTTTGATCAGTTCAACATCAAAAATAAGGGTGCTGTTTGCAGGAATCATGCCTGGAACACCTTGTTCACCATAGCCTAATTGCGAAGGGATATAAAGTGTGGCTTTGCCACCTTCTTTCATCAATTGCAGACCTTCAGTCCAACCCGGAATAACTTGATTCAATGGGAACTCAATTGGTTCACCACGGTCAATTGAGCTATCAAATACTTTGCCGTCAACCAGTTGGCCTTTGTAATGTACGGTCACCATAGAGTTCGCAGCAGGTTGTTTGCCTGTACCTTCTGTGATGATTTTGTACTGTAATCCAGAAGCCGTCGTTTTTACACCGGGTTTTTTCGCATTTTCAGTTAAGAAAGAATCACTGGCAGTTTGGACTTGTTGTTCTTGTTTAACTTGCTTTTGCTGCATTTCTTTTTGGAATTGCTCATATGCTTTTTGCAATTCTTCTTCGTTATAAGCCGGTTTATTTCGGGCATGACCTTCACGTACGCCTGTAACAAAGCTATTAATATCTAATTCAGGAGGTGTTTGATGTGCAACTTCATAGCCCAATGCGTAACTAATTTTTTCAACAGCAGAAGCATTTTTTGACGCTTTAGATGTCACAGTCGCAGGGTTTTGAGTTGCATAGTAAACAGGTACAAGTGCAGCACCGCCTAAAAGAACAGCGACAGCGATGGGTAAGGCTTTACTCATAGGTTTTCCCAAATTCATTTTATATAAAAAAAGTTGCATTAATTTTAGCAGACTTTTCTATCCAACACGTTCCGAGCGATCCGTATTGTGTAGAAATCCAATATATTCTGATTAACCTCATTATTCTATAATTGGCTGAATAATAAAAACATTTTTAATACATTAAAATAGCAAATTTTTATTCATTTAGATAATCAATGATAAACTTTTGTTTTAAATGTTATTTATCGATCAAATTTTTTTTAGCAGTAAATAGGGGCTGCTGAAATGTCAACAGACCCTAAGATTAAAAAAGTCAGAGCAGATCTCTGACTTTTTTTAATTATAAATTTTTAATCATTATTTTTTGATGCTTTATAGCCATAGGCATAGTTATAGCCGTAACCATAGCCGTAACCACCAGAGCCGCGTTGAATATCATTTAGAATAAAGCCATTGACTTTAACCCCAACTTGTTCAAAACGATTTACAGTCAATTCAAGTTCTTTCATCTGCGATTTTGCATAGCGCGCAATGACCAGATTCACGCCAGCATATTGCGAAATGATAATCCCATCCGTTACTGCAAGCACAGGCGGTGTATCAATAATAATGTGATCATACATCGGGGAAAGTTGCTCAAACATCGCAGCAAACTTTGCTGAGCTTAAAAGTTCTGAAGGATTGACCGGACTTTTACCTCGAGTAATGACATCTAAATGAGGAATTTCTGTTGGCTTAATAATGCTGTCGAGCGTTTGCTGGGTATTTAAATATTCAGCTAAACCAGGGAGGTTGTCATGGTTGAAGTATTTATGTAAATAACCACGACGCATATCCGCATCAATAATCAGTACCCGTTTATTACTTTGCGCCAAAATCGCGGCTAAGTTGGTTGAAATAAAAGATTTACCGACTTCTGGTGCAGGACCTGAAATCATAATGATATTATTTTTTGCATTATTTAAAGCAAAATGAATTGCAGTACGCATACTACGCAAGCTTTCAATGGCAATATCATCACCATTTTTAATGGCTAAAATAGGAATACTCTTTTTCTTTTTCAATAACTTGATGCGGCTTTCCTGAGCCGGTGAGCGAGGCACGGTAGCATATACCGGTAAATCCAACTCATTTTCAATTTGATTGGAATCTTTAATCCCTGAATGCATCATATTACGTAATAAAGCCAATAAGGTTCCAAGGAAACCACCAAGGAAAATGGCAAGGATTAAAATTTGCAATTTTTTCGGTTTAATCGGTTCAATTGGTAGTACTGCAGTATCCACAATACGCACATTGCCAATTTCACCGGCTTTGGCAATACGCAGTTGTTGGTAAGAGTTTAACAGTGCAGTATAGAGCTGAGTTTTTACTTCAACTTCACGGTACAGTTGTAGGTAACGGCGTTGTAAATCAGGAAGTTGTTTTAAGGTATCATTTAACTCGCCAATTTTTTTATTGATCGCTCCCAGCTGTGCATTCATTTGCTGCATGGCTGGATGTTCATTGGTGTATTTCGCAGCAGCTTCTGCCAATTTCTGTTCAATTTCAGCTTTTGATGTTTCAAGCTGAATACTTTGGGTTAAATACAGTTCAGATTCTTTAGTCACATCAACAGTATTATATTGTTGACGGAATTTATTAAACTCGCGTTCAGCAACATCCAGTTGTTGTTTTAACTCAGGAAGTTGTTCATCCAGAAATTTTAGCGTTTGTGCTGTTTCGGCAGAACGACGTTCAATATTTTGTTGACTATAAGCCACAAGAATCGAGTTGAGAACATTGGTAATGTGTTCTTTGTCTTGACCTTGGTAATTTAAACCTAAAATACCGGTCAATTTACCTTTTTCAGCCACAGAATAATTATTTGTGATCGAGCCCATTGCCGCAGGTAAAGACATTTTTTGAATATTATAAGTGTTTTTGAATTGATTTTGCGTATAGAGGGCAATGTTCCAAGTACCATATTCCGATGTATGCTGGCTTTCTTGGTTGGTTACTGCACTAAAAACGATTTGCTTGGTTTTTGCATCAGTTAATGTGTATTTATTGCCATTAAAATTAAGCAGTAGATTCTTATCTAGGTAATAGGTTGGAATTTCAAATTTTCGAACATCAAAAGACTTGGCATCATCTTTAAAAATAACGGCGTTTTTATTATATGTGGTTTGATAGTCATGTGGACTGAGTAAACGATTAAAAAAACTATTTTCTGTGCCGGAAATTTTTAAATCTAAATTTAGATTTTGAATGACAGAACCCAGTACTAAGCGTGATTTAAGCAACTCAATTTCAGCTTGAGCGGGTTGTTTCTGCTCAATCATGCTGGATAGATCACCCAGTAAAGCTGCCGATGTGCCCTTACTTTCTTCAACTTGTACCAATGCATCCACCGCATAAGTATCAGGCGTGGTTCTTAAATAGAGTAATGCGCAGACCAAGCTTAAAATGACGCATAGTGCAATCAGTTTCCATTGCGCAATGAGTGAAAAAAACAGCTCTTTTAAATCAATGGTATCTTCGGTATTGCTATTTTGGCTCATAATCTTGCTATCAAAAAGTTAAATATGTTTTTTCCAGTCAGCTATACAATCTTGTATTAATTGACAGGTTTCATCAAAGACCCATTGCTCATGTTGAAAAGGATCAGGCACATTTTTACTTTGCCAATAGCCTAATCGAAATGTTTTTCCTTTTGCAAAAGGCCAAGTCTGTTCTAAATGCTTTTGCTGATTTTGACTCATGACCAAAACCAGATCTGCCTTTTTAATTAACTCAGCATTGAGTTTTTTGGCAATATGAGGCTGCATATCTATACCTAAACGCTGCATACAGAGTATAGCCTTTTGATCTGCTGCATGACCGATTAAACCAGAAATACCCGCAGATTCGATATTCAGCTCTGGATATTCCTGTTTTAACAAGTATTCAGCCATCGGGCTGCGGCAGATATTACCCACACAAATAACCAGAAGATTTTTGATCTGCATTATTGTCCCAAACTATCAAGTTGATAAATGACGCTAGAAAAAGGAACCATCTGATTGATCACACGTTGCCAGCGTGCAAGCCCTGAAGCATCCACATAGACAATATCATTACTGTGCATTTTAAATTGATTGGCCAAGCCAAAGTCGGCAATGCTGGTTAAATCCAAATGATAAACTTCTGTACTGGAATCATTTCGGTTGCTGCGCACCACATAAATTTTACTACGGCTGGCAGACAGTGGATTTAAACCTAAACTTTCACCGAGAACATCGCTTAGACTCATCCCTTGATCACGCATGGGTAGGGATTGATTCTTACCAGACTCACCCATGACATAAATTTTTTGATTTTCTCTCGCATTGATATAAAGCGTGTCATTGGGTTGAATCAGTAGGTTGTGTAAAGAATAGCCTAATTTTTCCAGTTCAATACTGTTGAGTTTATAACTACGACCTTGGCGGACTAGGGTCATTGAAGCATGGTCACCCAATTGAGGATTCACACCACCTGCTAAACCTAAAGCCGTATAAACGCTGACCGGTTGATCACTTAAGTAGAATTGCCCACCTTTCATAACATTGCCCTGCACTGAAAAGCGTTGTCCCTGATAGGAGAGTACCCGTGCAATCACATCGGGCGTTTTTAAATAACGAGAAAGTTGGCTACGTAATTCTTGGTTGATTTGTGTTAATGATTTTCCCGCAGCCTTATAACGACCAATCATGGGGAATTGGATATAGCCATTTTGATCAATTTGATAGCCATTGGCTTGTACAGATTGTTCATTATTAATTGCTGTGGTGGGGGGGTAATATCGGGATAAGCCCAAAGATAAATAGAGAGAATATCACCCGCACTTAATTTATAATTTTTATGCGGTGAGCTAAATAAATGAGCATAATCTTGTTGAATGTTAACTTGCGCAGGTTGTAGAGCAGGGAGTGATTCTTGAGTGAGTTTAAGTACATTAACTGGAGTGCCAAGTTCAGTTTGATAAACACCTTCACTTGGTAAATCAAATGTTTGTAGCCCCGATGTAATTGCACATCCTGTCGTACCTGCAGCTAGCGCGCAAAGTAAAAAAAATTGGTAATATCTCACTCGAAATCCCGTTTATAAAAATAATCTGATTTTAAAAATAGTCGGCATTTTACCCTGTAATACGTAAAATATTAATAATAAATTGTAATTGTTATTTTATACCAAGATCATCGCTGGGGTATAGCTTTTCTTCATAAGTTTGGTGTGGGGAAGATGTTTTTGATGTTCAAAACAGATTTTTATAGATTAAGTGAGATGTGGTTCTCTGTATTTTAACTAAAAGTAGTGTTTCTAATATGATGCTTAAAATGGATAATAATAAAATTTATTAATTGTTAAATTTTATTTTGCTTGATATTTGATTTAGAGTTGATAATGTTAAAATTACACATAAATTAATATTGTAATTGTTTATTAAATTTCTTATAGATGTAATATTTAATTATAATATATGCCTGTGGTTTTTAGAATTTAATGCTTTTTTTTTCTAAAATTAATGCGGAATTTAAAAATGTTTTTGATTCTGAATAAGTATAAATATATTTTTTCTGCTATATTATAGCTCGGCTTTAAGCCTACTGATTATACACATGAATAAACAATATAAGGCTTGTAACATGTTACAACTCGCGGAACTAAAAATTGCAATTATTGGGTTGGGTTATGTCGGGCTTCCTTTAGCGGTCGAGTTCGGTAAAAAAGTACCCGTGGTTGGTTTCGATATTCATCAAAAACGGATTGATGAGTTAAAAAGTGGGCAGGACCATACCTTAGAAGTGTCAAAAGAAGAATTGGCTCAAGCCAGTCAACTGAGCTATTCCGCAAATTTAGAAGATTTAAAAAATTGTAATTTCTTTATTGTTACTGTTCCGACGCCTATTGATTCTGTAAACCGTCCAGATTTAACACCTTTAGTCAAAGCATCTACTAGTATTGGTCAGGTGCTAAAAGCGGGAAATATTGTAGTTTATGAGTCGACAGTATATCCAGGTGCAACAGAAGAAGTTTGTATTCCTGTATTAGAGCAAGTTTCTGGACTGAAGTTTAACCAAGACTTTTTTGCAGGTTATAGTCCTGAGCGTATTAATCCGGGTGATAAGGTAAATACATTAACCAAAATTAAGAAAATCACTTCAGGTTCTACGCCTGAAGTTGCCGATTTTGTCGACCAAGTTTATAACTTGGTCATTGAAGCAGGCACGCATAAAGCATCTAGTATTAAAGTAGCAGAAGCGGCAAAAGTGATTGAAAACACACAGCGTGATTTAAATATTGCTTTAGTCAATGAATTGTCGGTTATTTTTGATCGCATTGGTATTGATACTCTAGATGTTTTAGAGGCTGCTGGGAGTAAATGGAATTTCTTACCCTTCCGCCCAGGTTTGGTTGGCGGGCATTGTATTGGTGTAGATCCATATTATTTAACCCATAAGGCAGAAGAGGTTGGATATAATCCTCAAGTGATTCTTGCTGGTCGTCGTATTAATGACAATATGGCACGCTATGTAGCAAGAGCAACTATTAAACGTATGGTTAAGAATAATATAGATGTTACTAAAGCGACTGTAGGCGTTTTGGGTATTACCTTTAAAGAAAACTGTCCTGATATTCGTAATAGTAAAATTATTGATGTTATTAAAGAATTTGATCAATGGGGTATAAAAGTTGTTGTTTGTGACCCGTGGGCGAATCCAGAAGAAGTAAAAGAAGAGTACGGGATTGAGCTTGGTCTTGTTAGTGTAGAGCATCCTGTAGATAGTTTGGTCGTTGCGGTTGGGCATAATGAGTTTCGCTCGCTTTCTGCAGAAGAGTTACGTGGTTTTGTACGTGGTGAAAACCCTGTATTTATTGATGTTAAGAGCCTGTTTGATCGTGCAGAAATACAAGCACAAGGTTTTACAGTCTTTCGTCTCTAAACTTAATAATTTGAAGAAGTTTTAATTATGAAAAAATTTGCCCTTATAGGTGCGGCTGGTTATATTGCTCCACGTCATTTAAAAGCAATAAAAGAAACAGGTAATACTTTAGCTGTTGCGATGGATGTTAATGATTCTGTTGGAATTATGGATAGCCATTTTCCTGAAGCTGAATTTTTCACTGAATTCGAAGAGTTTGAAGCGTATGTAGAGGATCAAAAATTAAAAGGTGAAAAATTAGATTATGTAGCAATTTGCTCACCTAACTATTTACATGCGCCTCACATGAAATATGCACTTAAAAATGGCATTGATGTGATTTGTGAAAAACCATTGGTTCTGAGTTCAGAAGATTTAAATATGCTTTCTGAATATGAACAACAATATGGTGCAAAAGTAAACTCAATTCTACAATTGCGTCTTCACCCTTCGATTATTGCATTGCGTGACAAAGTACAAGCTGCGCCTGAAGGTAAGGTATTTGATGTTGATTTAACTTATTTAACTTCTCGTGGAAAGTGGTATTTAAAATCATGGAAAGGTGTAGATAAAAAGTCTGGTGGTGTTGCAACCAATATAGGTGTGCATTTTTATGACATGCTGCATTTTATTTTTGGCGACATTGTTAAAAATGAAGTGCATTTTCGTGATGAAAAGACAGCTTCAGGTTATTTGGAATATGAACGTGCACGTGTGCGTTGGTTCTTGTCGATTGACGTGAATAACTTGCCATCAAATGCAGTAAAAGGCGAAAAATTAACATATCGTAGTATTACCATTGAAAATGAAGAATTAGAGTTTTCAGGTGGTTTCACCGATTTACATACTCAAAGTTATCAACGCATTTTAAATGGTAATGGCTACGGGGTAGAAGAAAACCGTGCTGCTATTGAGACTGTTGAAGTTATTCGTATAACGCCAATTGTTGAAAACCCCGCGAATCCGCATCCTTTATTGGCTAAAGTAAAATAATAAGGAGGATGAGAATGAGTTTTTATCAGCATGAAAGTGCAATTGTCGATGAGGGTGCTCAAATTGGTGAGAACTCTCGTGTGTGGCATTTTGTCCATGTATGTGGCGGAGCCAACATTGGACAAGGGGTTTCTTTAGGTCAAAATGTTTTTGTAGGCAATAAAGTTGTTATTGGTGACCATTGTAAAGTGCAAAACAATGTTTCCGTCTATGATAATGTGACTTTAGAAGAAGGTGTTTTTTGTGGCCCAAGTATGGTTTTCACAAATGTCTATAATCCACGGTCATTAATTGAGCGCAAAGATCAGTATCGTAATACCTTGATTAAAAAAGGTGCAACATTAGGTGCAAACTGCACAATCGTGTGTGGTGTGACAGTGGGAGAATATGCCTTTGTAGGTGCTGGTGCAGTCATCAATAAAGATGTTCCTGCTTATGCACTTGTAGTGGGTGTTCCTGCAAAACAAATTGGTTGGATGAGTGATTTTGGTGAGCAATTAGATTTACCATTAAACGGTCAGGCCAAAGCTGTTTGTGAGCATACAGGGGCGATTTATCGTTTAGAAGGTCAAATTGTCAGTAAACAACAGGCATAAAAATGATTGAATTTATTGATTTAAAAGCACA
Organism: Acinetobacter bohemicus ANC 3994; assembly: GCF_000367925.1. GTDB lineage: Bacteria > Pseudomonadota > Gammaproteobacteria > Pseudomonadales > Moraxellaceae > Acinetobacter > Acinetobacter bohemicus. The sequence goes on along the minus strand of NZ_KB849167.1, from coordinate 115,261 downwards.
GCAAGCACGCTTAAAAGAAAAAATTGATGCAGGTATTCAAAATGTATTGTCACATGGGCAATATATTTTAGGACCAGAAGTTTCTGAGCTTGAAGAAAAATTAGCTGCGTATGTGGGTGCAAAATATTGCATTACTTGTGCGAATGGCACAGATGCTTTACAAATTGTTCAGATGGCATTTGGTATTGGTCCGGGTGATGAAGTGATCACCCCAGGATTCACCTATATTGCAACAGCAGAAACCGTTGCTGTGTTAGGTGCAACGCCTGTTTATGTAGATGTGAATCCGAGAACATATAATTTAGATGTTGAAAAATTAGAAGCTGCGATTACGCCACGGACTAAAGCCATTATCCCTGTTAGTTTATATGGTCAATGTGCAGATTTCGATGCAATTAATACCATTGCAGCTAAATATAATCTTCCGGTGATTGAAGATGCAGCACAAAGCTTTGGTGCTACTTATAAAGGGCGTAAAAGTTGCAATTTAAGTACAGTGGCATGTACCAGCTTTTTCCCAAGTAAACCATTGGGTTGTTATGGCGATGGTGGTGCTATTTTTACCAATGATGAGGAGCTTGCAAAAGTCATTCGCCAGATTGCCCGTCATGGACAAGACCGTCGTTACCACCATATTCGTATCGGGGTAAACAGCCGTTTAGATACGCTACAAGCGGCTATTTTATTACCAAAACTTGAAATTTTAGATGATGAAATGCAGGCGCGTCAGCGTGTAGCTGAAACTTATACGAAACTTTTCAATGAAGTAGGTATTTTAACTACACCATTTATTGAAGAGCACAACCAAAGTGCTTGGGCGCAATATACCATTCAAGTAGAAAACCGTGCAGATGTTCAGGAAAAACTAAAAGCGCAGGGTATACCGACAGCAGTGCATTATCCAATTCCTTTAAATAAGCAACCTGCGGTTGCAGATGAAAATGCAGTTTTACCTGTAGGTGATGCTCTCGCTGAGTGTGTGATGAGTTTGCCAATGCATCCATATCTAGATGAAATGGCACAGAAAAAAATTGTAAAAGAGTTCATAGTGTGAATAAAGTAGGAATTTTAACTACAAATTATCCTTATGGTGTTGGGGAACAATTTTTAGAGCAGGAAATTCTATTTTGGGGAGAGCAAACTTCTTTAGAGGTTTCACTTCTCCCTTATAATTGTAAAGGTTCTCAAAGGCCTGTACCTGCTAAAGTGATAATAAATAAAGATTTCAGTTTTTCTATAAATTATTTTTATATTTTTATTTTGATATTTCAATCATTTTTTTGGAAGGAATTATTTTATTTAATTTCAAGTAAAAAAATTTCTATTGTAAATTTAATGAGAGCTGTTAAATTCGGATTACTTATATATACATCTTTTAGAAAATTGAAAAAGAATAACTCTAGCTGTGATTTATATTACAGTTATTGGTCTGATTTTTTTTCCTATGGTGCTTTATTACTCAAAAAACATAAATCTATAAAAGTTTTAACTAGAATGCATGGTTATGATTTATATGAGAATTTATATGAGAAAAACTATATGCCTTACAAACGTCAGTTTATTAATAAATATGACGCAATTTTATTGTTATCAGATTCTGCAAAACAATATTTAGTAAGTAGTTTTAATTATGATCAGAATAAAATAAAAATAATTCCATTAGGTGTTTTTATCAATAAAGATTCAGCCTTAAATTTAACAAATAAAAATACTATAAAAATAGTAAGTGTATCAAATTGTATCCAAGTTAAAAGAATAGATAAAATTATTGATGCTCTCTGTTTAATCAATAAAAAAAATCCTGATGTTAAAATTATTTGGCATCATTATGGTAATGGCATTTTAAGAGGTGATTTAGAGAATCAAGCGCGTCGAAAATTAAATACACAATATATTAGTTATAGTTTTAAGGGGCAGGTGAGTAATAGTGTACTACAGAAAAATATTTCAGAAAACTCATATGATTTGATTATAAATTCAAGTGAAAGTGAAGGAATACCAGTTTCTTTAATGGAAGCAATGTCTAAATATGTAGTACCAATAGCGCCGAATATTGGTGGAATTAAACATTTAGTAGACAGAAAAAATGGTTATTTAATATCAAGTGCAGCTAAAGTTGAAGAAATATCGGATGCTGTACTTGATTATATTTATAAACAGTCAGATGAACAGCAGCTTCAAAAAATATCTGCTTATCATAAAGTGAAAGAAAGTTATAATTCTCAGATAAATTATACAAATTTGATCAAAATTGTTGAAAGAGTTTTAGGTGTTAAATAATGAAATGGTACATTGCTAGTACACTTATTACTGGGGTTATGAGTGTACTCATTACTTTTCTGATGACTTGGAATTTTGATTCTAAATATATTGGTGTGTACGGTTTAGTTTCTAGCACAGCTGCATTTTTTTTATTAGTATTTTATTTGGGGTTGGATCAGGCATTAGTTAGAAATTTTAACACATCAGAAAATAAGAAAAATACTTTATATAATTGTTTATTACCATGCTTGATTTTCTTTATTATAGGATCTTCAGTTTTTTTATTAAATTACTCTTATTTTTCTAAAATATTATATGGAGAAAGTAGTTTACTCTTTATTATATTAACTTGTTGTTTGATATTCTTAATGTTAATTCAGCGGTTTTTCCTTCTAATAATTAGATGTGACGGAGAAAGTAAAAATTTTGCTATCAATAATATATTAAATAAATTTTTTTATATATTGTATATTTTAGTTTTTATAATCTTCTCTTTAGAATCTAAAGTTTTTTCTTTAATTTATGGATTGTTAGCGAGTATATTAATATGTAATATTTTCTTGCTAAGAAGTGTTTATAAGTATTTGACTTTTGATAAGTCTTTATACTTTGATAAAAAATATTTTAAATATGCTATTCCATTGCTGTTTTCAACTTTTATTATTGGTTTACTGGGTTTTCTAGATAAATTTTTGATATCAAAGTGGTATGGTCTGAATGATTTGGGTAAATATGTGGTTGTTTATAATGCTGGTTTGATATTTTCATATTTTACAAGTTTGGTGAATATTATATGGATGCCATTTGTATTTAAAAACCAAAATAAAAATATAATTGAAGTTATTAATAGGTTTTTGTCATTAATTGGATACGCTGCTATTTTTTCTGCTAGCGCATTTTTCTTAATTAAAGATTATATAAGTTTTATATTTCCACAAGAATATGGTGGTTTAATTAAGTTTATTTATTTTATTTTGATTAATTGTATTGTATATACTTGGTCTGAAATACCATCATCTATTATTTTATTGAAGAATAAAAGTATATATAATCTAGTCGCGGCATTATTTAATTTAGGTTTAGTTGTTTTGTGTATACCTATTTTAAAGAATAATGGTTTTGAATACTTTTTTTTAATTTTCTTTTTAGGTAATATTTTGGCACTTATTTTGAAACTATTTTTAGCAAGGATAGTAAATGAGAGATTTTCAATCAATTTATCTTTATTTTTAGTTTTAATATTAGTGGTTTTTAGTTTTTCTTATTTTTTTGATTATACTAATGTATGGACTTCATGGTTTTTAATGATGGCATCATTTTTCCTTATGGTGAAATATTTAATTAGATGTTATATAGAAATTAAGAGCACTAAATATGAACTATAAAAATATATCTTTTGGTTTTTTGATTTTATATATTTTATTTTTTCACTTTATGGAAAGTTATTCAAATTCTTTAGTCCAAGTAGGAACATATTTTTTAGCACTACCTTTAGTAGCTTTTTGGTTTTTTGAAACTTTAGTTAATAAAAAATTAAATTTTTATAAACTTTCTTATGTAGGTTTTGTTTATTGCTTATATATGCTATTTACGTGTATTTGGAGTAATTATATAGATTATTCTATTGATTATTTTTTTAGATTTTTTAGTGTTTTTTTATTATATATTATTATAAATGATCTGGTTTCTAATTTAGATAGGGTTTTTAAAGTTATATATGCATACGTATTAGGAGTATTACCTATAGGTATAAATGCACTATTGAATGTTTTTTCAGGTATTACTTATCAGGATTTATCAAATCGATATTCTGCTGATGGTTTTGATCCCAATAATTTTGGTATTATATTAAATATAACTACTATATTTGTTTATATATTAATATTTAATAAAAAAATAAATATTTTATTCGGTTTTTTATCTGTTTGTTTACTAAGTTTTCTAATATTGTCTACTGGGTCTAGAGCCTCACTTGGAATCTTTTTATTAGGTTTAATATTGGTTTTATCTTTATTTACATGGCGTAAACCTTTATTTTTACCAATATTTATGATTGGATTTCTAGTTTTTGGTTATTTTTTATTTGATTTTATACCTGCTAATTCATTGGAGAGAGCTTTTTCAGGTGTTAATGTTGAAGATGAAAGTAGGTTTATGTTTTGGAAACAGATAGTTGCTTCAGTAGATGGTATTAGATTTATATTCGGTCATGGTATTGGTACTGTTGTCCCTTATTTTGGATATAATGCACATAATACATTTGTTTCAAATTTTTTTGAAGGTGGATTTATAGCATTTATATTATGGTTTGTTTTTATATTTTCTCATTATTTGAATATAGTATATTTTTATATAAAAACAAAAAATGTTATTCTGGTTTTGTTTTTTATTGCTTTTTTAGCAATGCTAGGGGGATTATTCACCCTAAATTGGGAATTTAGAAAAGATCTTTTTATTCTTTTATCTACATCTATACTATTGTCAAAATTTTTATTCTTTTCAAAGAAAGAATAAAAATTTTTTAAAAGGTAAATCAGTGAGAATTTTACATAGTGCTGCAATGCTATCTTTTTCGCCAGGTATTTATAAACAAATGTCTTGGGAAAATAAGTCTGCTTTAAAATTAGGGATAGATTTTAGTTCTAAAATTTTTTGCCCTATAGATGTATATCCAGAGGGTGATATTGTAGAATTTTCTAGTTTTCAAAAGCCAAAAAATATAGTAGATAAATTTATTTGTTGGATTAAGCTAAGGTTAGAGTATTTTAATTGGTTAATGGATCAACAAAAGAATTTTGATATTATTTTGTTAAGATATAGTGTCCATGATCCATTTTTATTAAAGTTTCTTAAAGAAACTAAAATACCTGTTTATTTAGTTCATCATACTCTAGAGCTACCAGAGCTAAATAGCTTTAACACTATAGGTAAAATAAGAGCTTTCTTAGAGGGAAGTATTGGAAATAAATGTATTGCACATTCTTATGGTCTTATTTGTGTGACAAATGAAATTAAAGAATTTGAATTAGAAAGAATATCATTAAATAAAATTGAAAAACCTTCATATATATATCCTAATGGTATTTTATTAGAGGATAATAGAATTTTAAATGATAATAGAGGGAATATACCTGAGTTATTATTTTTAGCTAGCTATTTTTTTGATTGGCATGGTCTTGATTTACTTTTAAAAAGTGTTCAGAAAGATAATAGTGAATTTATCTTACATGTCATTGGTAAAGTAGATGATTGGCAGAAAGATATAGTCAAGGGTGATCCACGAGTAGTTTTTCATGGTTTGAAAACAACTCATGAAATACAGAGTATTTCTGAAAAATGTTGGCTAGGTCTTTCTTCTTTTTCTTTAGATAGAAAAGGGATGCAAGAAGCATGTACTCTTAAAGTAAGAGAATATTTAAGTATAGGATTACCTGTATATTCAGGTCATAAAGATGTTTTTCCTACTAATTTTGAATATTACTATTTTGGTGAAGCAAATATAAAATCTATTTTATCATATGCCGAAAAAATGAGAGGTACTAATCGTATTACTGTAGAAAGAGAGGCAAATGAATATATTAGTAAGGAAAAATTAGTAATGAATTTATACAATTACTTTAATAAGTAAAATTAGGTTTATATATGTCAAGAGTTATACTAATAGGTACAGTTGCTTCAAGCTTCTATGGTTTTCGTGCAGATTTAATTGCCATGCTTTTAAAGCGAGGACATCAGATTTATGCCTTTACTTCTGAATATACAGATATAGACCTAAAAAAAATAGAATCTTTAGGTGCTATTCCTATTACTTATGAATTAAACCGTGGTGGTCTAAATCCATTTTCAGATATTATAGCGACTTATAATCTTTCAAAAAAAATCAGAAAAATTAAACCTGATTTAGTTTTTTCATATTTTAGTAAACCCGTTATTTTTGGAACAATTGCTGCAAAATTAGCAAAGACTCCGAAAGTGATTGGTATGCTAGAAGGTTTAGGTTATACCTTTACAGAACAACCTGAAGGCTTAAGTAAAAAGACTAAACTTATAAAAAAACTTCAAATTTTACTGTATAAAATTTCTTTGCCTCAATTAGATAAATTAATTTTTTTAAACCCTGATGATCCTTTAGATTTAATTAATAAATACTCTATTAATATAAAAAAAACTGAGGTTTTAGGCGGTATTGGTCTAAATTTAAAAGAGTATTCTTACCAACCTATGACCATTATTCAGCAACCAATTAATTTTCTATTTATTGGTCGGTTACTTAAAGAAAAAGGAATTCATGATTTTCTTGCCGCAGCAAAAATTGTAAAAGAAAAATATCCTGAAACGCAATTTACTGTTTTAGGTGCAATTGATCCTCATAATTTAGGTGCATTAACACAGTCTGAATTGCATGAGTTAATTTCTTCAAATATTATTCATTATCTGGGCCATGTAAATAACGTAAAAGATTGGATAGCTAATAGTCATGTTTTTGTATTGCCATCCTATCGCGAAGGTGTGCCACGTAGTACACAAGAAGTAATGGCAATCGGGCGTGCAGTCATTACTACAGATGTACCAGGTTGTCGTGAAACAGTTCAAAATTGTGTGAACGGTTTTCTTGTACCTAAATGGAACCCAAAAGCCTTAGCTGAAAAAATGATTTATTTTATAGAACACCCTGAACAAATTGAAAAGATGGGTTATGAAAGTTATAAAATCGCTCAAGACAAATTTGATGCTGATAAAGTCAATCAACGCTTACTCAATATTTTAGGTCTATAAATGTTAAAACGTTTACTTGATATTATTATCGCTTCAATAGCCTTAATTCTACTTTCACCTCTCTATTTTTTTGTTGCTTACAAAGTAAAAAAGAACTTAGGCTCACCTGTCTTATTTCGCCAAGTTCGTCCAGGTTTACATGGTAAACCTTTTGAAATGATTAAGTTTCGGACTATGAAGGATGCTGTAGATACGAATGGTCAACCACTTCCAGACAGTGAACGTTTAACATCATTTGGTAAAATGTTACGCTCAACCAGTTTGGATGAAATGCCTGAGCTTTGGAATGTAATTAAAGGGGACATGAGTATCGTTGGACCACGTCCGCTGCTGACAGAATATTTACCATTGTATAATCAAGAACAAGCTAAACGACATAATGTACGTCCGGGTATGACAGGACATGCCCAAGTCAATGGACGAAATGCGATTGGTTGGGAAGAAAAATTTAAACTCGATACATGGTATGTAGACAATCAATCTACGCTTTTAGATTTTAAAATCATGTTTAAAACCGTGCATAAAGTTCTCGCCAAAGATGATATTAGTGCGGAAGGCGAGGCAACAATGACAAAATTCACAGGCTCTAAGCCGAGCCATACAGATGAATAATCTTTATGCGATTTACGGTGCTTCAGGCTGTGGGCGTAGTTTAATGCCAGTCGCACGTGAGCATTTGGTCCGTTTAGGTATTCAAGCAGAAATTTATTTTATTGATGATGCTCTTACAACGATTGAAGAGGTCAATACACATAAGGCCATGAATTATACCCATTTCAAGGCATTACCACATGAACAAAAATATGTTTTGATCGCTATTGCTAATAGTCGCATTCGTGAAAAAATTACGAATCAGTTATTAAATGATGACATAAATCTTTGGTCAGTACGCTCTAATACTACAATAGTTATGGATGATGTACAGATTGCTTCAGGAGCTGCACTGAGTCCTTTTGTAACAATTACATCAAATATTAAAATTGGTAAATGTTTTCATGCCAATTTATATAGTTATGTTGAGCATGATTGTGTTATTGGTGACTATGTGACCTTTGCCCCAGGGGTAAAATGTAATGGAAATATTCATATTGAAGACCATGCTTACATTGGAACGGGTGCAGTCATTAAACAAGGCACGCCAGATAAACCTTTAGTGATTGGTAAAGGTGCTATTGTGGGTATGGGTGCTGTGGTAACGAAAAGTGTACCCGCAGGTGTGACTGTTGTCGGGAACCCCGCAAAAATTTTAGAGAAAAAATAGTTTCATATTTAAAAAATTAGGAATGAATTATGCTCAATACTGCATTTGAACCATGGCCAAGTTTTACCAAAGAAGAAGCAGATGCTGTTTCTAATGTTTTACTTTCAAATAAAGTGAATTATTGGACAGGTCAAGAATGCCATGAATTTGAAAAAGAATTTGCACAGTTCGCAGGTACTCAATATGCAGTAGCATTAGCCAATGGCACGGTTGCTTTAGATGTCGCATTAAAAGCATTAGGTATTGGTGAAGGGGATGATGTGATTGTCACCTCGCGGACCTTTTTGGCTTCAGCCAGTTCAATTGTGACAGCAGGGGCGAACCCTATTTTTGCTGATGTAGAACTCGATTCACAGAATATTTCAGCGCAAACCATTCAAGCTGTGCTGACGCCTAATACAAAAGCGATTATTTGTGTGCATTTGGCAGGTTGGATGTGTGATATGGACCCAATCATGCAATTGGCTCACGATAAAGGTCTTTATGTCATAGAAGACTGTGCGCAAGCGCATGGTGCACAATATAAAGGCAAACTTGCAGGCTCAATTGGTCATATTGCGGCATGGTCATTTTGTCAGGATAAAATCATGACCACGGGTGGAGAAGGTGGTATGGTCACCACCAATGATGAAGAGTTATGGAAAAAAATGTGGTCATATAAAGACCATGGTAAAAATTTTGACAGCATTTACAATAAGCAGCATCCACCGGGATTCCGTTGGCTACATGACTCATTTGGTACCAATTGGCGCATGATGGAAATGCAAGCGGTGATTGGGCGTATCCAGTTGACAAAAATGCCAGAATGGACAAAAAAGCGTAAGGATCATACCGATATTATTTTAAATGCGTTTGAAAATAGCCCCTATTTTACTGTGCATCGTCCGTCAAATAATTATGTGCATGCATGTTATAAATGTTATGTTCAAGTGAATATTGAAAAATTGCCGGAAGGTTGGTCGCGTGATCGCATCATGCAGGAAATTAATGCATCAGGTGTACCATGTTTTAGTGGTTCATGTTCAGAAGTTTATTTAGAGCATGCATTTGATCATACAGCATGGCGACCTGAAAAGCGTTTAGCCAATGCCCAGATGTTAGGTGAAACCAGCTTGATGTTTTTAGTTCACCCGACTTTGAGTCTAGATAGTCTGAATAAAACTGTAGCGAGTATTCAGCAAGTGATTAACCAGCTTTAAAATAATTTTGACTAAGTGACGCATGTATAAAGATACTGCTTCACATTCGATATATATGATTTAAATGCTAGGGGATTTAGATGAAATCAACTTTTATATCATCTAGATAAATAATCGAATTTAAAAAAGAAGTTTTTCCTGTGAAATCAATGATAGTTCCATTTGCTGCTGCGCCTAGACACTTGAAGCAAAGTTTTTTAATCGCTTTAGATTTCATGGTCTTTCCTATTTTAATTTGGCTTTGTTACGCCCTTCGTGCATTTAATTTGGGTACAGAAGTTGTTCCCAACTTAGCTTTTGGCTCCTTATGGGTCAGTTTTTTGGCGGTTTTTGCCTTATTGATTTGTGGTGTTTATAGTTTTATTGTTCGTACATTTAACGAAGTTTTTATTGCTAAATTGGCACTTGCTACGACGCTGACAGTGGTCGGTTTATATGCGATGGCCTATTGGACGCATGCTTTTATTCCCACATCTATTCCATTTATGTTTGGTTTTTTGATGTTTATGTGGGTATGGTTTAGTCGAGTGATCATTCGTTCAGTGGTAAAATCATATCTCCAATCGGATATTCCACGTAAGCGGGTGGCAATTTATGGTGCTGGGTATGCTGGGCAGCAGGTCGCTGCTACACTCTATCGGTCAGACGAACATTTACCGATATTTTTTATTGATGATGATGCATCATTATTCGGTCAAATGATGGGTGGACTTAAAGTTTATAATCCTACCTATGCTTTAAATTTACTTTCTAAACAAAATGTTGATGAAATATTAATTGCGTTACCTTCGGTAGGGCGGGTGCGAAAAAGCGAAATTATTAAGTTTTTAGAGCCAGCACATCTTAAAATCACGGAAATTCCAGGTTTGACCAGATTGGTGGATGGTGAAATTCGCGTTTCAGATATCCAAGAAGTAGATATTATTGATTTATTAGGCCGCGACCCTGTACCGCCAATTCAAGAATTATTGGCTAAAAATATTCAAAATAAAGTGGTCATGGTCACAGGGGCTGGTGGCTCAATCGGTTCAGAACTCTGTCGACAAATTGTTAAAAATAAGCCAAATAAATTAGTGATTTATGAGCTTACGGAATTTGCACTGTATGCTATTGATAAAGAATTGAATTTAAATAGTGATATTGAAATTATTCCCATATTAGGTACGGTACTGGATCAACGTAAATTAGAACGTGTGATTGAACAATATCAAGTACAAACCGTATATCATGCAGCGGCATATAAGCATGTGCCTTTGGTTGAGTGTAATCCACTGGCTGGGTTGAAAAATAATTCAATTGGTACCGCATTTAGCCTTAATGCAGCAGTTAAAAAAGGGGTTGAGACCTTCGTTTTAATCTCAACCGATAAAGCAGTACGCCCAACCAATGTCATGGGGGCGTCAAAACGCATGGCTGAACTGTACTGTCAGGCTATGGCTGAGGCACAAAACCAGACTCAGGTCAGTATTGTACGTTTTGGTAATGTTTTGGGTTCATCAGGCTCCGTTGTTCCATTGTTTAAGCAACAAATTGCCAAAGGTGGTCCCATTACGGTGACCCATCCTGATGTCACACGATACTTTATGACGATTCCAGAAGCATCACAGTTGGTGATTCAGGCGGGGGCTTTAGGACAAGGAGGTGATGTGTTCTTGTTGGATATGGGTGAACCTGTTCGTATTCAAGATCTTGCACGCCAAATGATTTCACTCAGTGGTTTGAAAGTTCGTGAAGAAAGCTCTAATAATGGCGATATTGAAATTCAATATTCAGGCTTACGTCCGGGTGAAAAACTGTATGAAGAGTTATTGATCGACCATGAAGATACAGAAATTACCCAACATAGTCGTATTTTACGTTCGATAGAAAAACATTATCCTTTGGATGAGTTAGTTGAAATTTTTGAGCGTTTAAATGCGTTAACAGCAATTGATAGTGATGTGGATTGGGCATTGGCACAATTAGAACATTATGTTGATGGCTATCAACGTGGTAAAGAAGTTAAAGTAAATTAGTGTTTAGGTATGACGATGATCAAAAAAGCCATTCTTCCCGTTGCTGGTTTAGGGACACGATTTTTACCTGCAAGTAAATCGATTCCTAAAGAAATGGTGACGGTGGTTGATCGTCCAGCTATTGAATATGTCATTAAAGAAGCAATTGCAGCGGGTATTGAGCAAATTATTTTGGTGACGCATTCATCGAAAGCATCGATCGAAAATTATTTCGATCGCAATTTTGAGCTTGAAACCACTTTAGTACAAAAGAAAAAGTTTGATTTACTTAAAGAAATCACTGAAATTTTACCAGAAAATGTCAGTATTATTAGTGTTCGTCAGTCGCAACCTTTAGGTTTAGGACATGCTGTACTGTGTGCTAAATCTGTGATTGGTGATGATGCTTTTGCTGTACTGCTACCGGATGTACTGGTGCAAAATAAAGCTGCTGAGAATGATTTATCTTTGATGATTGATCGTTTTAATCAAAATCAAGCTGCACAAATTATGGTGGAAGCAGTACCCGAGCATCTCGTTGATCAGTACGGTATAGTCGATGTACAAGTATCGCCTGTTGAGGGTGAAAGCATAGTCATGCAAGGGATTGTGGAAAAACCAGCAGTGGGTACTGCACCATCCAATTTGTCGGTGGTGGGGCGCTATATACTGCCTGCTCACATTATGCAAATTTTGGAACAAACGCCTAAAGGTGCAGGCAATGAAATTCAACTAACTGATGCAATTGCGATGTTACAGAAAACGGAAGCGGTTGAAGCTTACCGAATGAAAGGTCAAACTTTTGATTGTGGAAGTAAGTTGGGTTATTTAAAAGCGGTATTGCATTATGGTCTTGCACACCCCCAGTTGGGTGCTGAATTTAAGCAATTAATTCAAGATTTAAACTTAGATTAAATTTGGGTGAATCATGAAAATTAGTGTTTTTGGCACCACCCTACAAGCGGGTGTATTAGCTGGCTTGATGGCCGATTTTGGACATCAAGTGTCTTGGTGTTTGGCATCAGATTTACCAGTACCCAAAGCACCACAATATCAAGATGATTCAGTCAATCGTTTGATTCTAAAGCAGCTGCACACTGATTTTTTAAAGATGATCTCGATTGATCAACTCTTTCATGATCAGGATGCTTATTTATTTTCTTATAGCCCATCTGAGTTAAATCAAGCTTTAACGATTGCTGAAAAAATTAGTTTATTACCGATTATTCATCCAAAATTAATGATCAATGGCTCAACTTTTGGTTTACGTGGTACAGATCAGTTAAAGCAGAAACTTCCTTTGGATCACTGGGCATATTTACCTGATGTTATTCAAGAAGGCAATGCGATTCGCAGCTTTACAGATTCCAAACAAGTGATCGTTGGGGTCGATCAGGATCAAACTGCACAACTCATGCAAGAGTTGCTGCGTCCTTTTTTTCAATTCAAACAGCAATTTTTGATAATGCCCATTTTAGATGCTGAATTTACCAAACTCAGTATTTCCGGCATGTTGGCAACTCGTATTAGTTATATGAATGATCTTGCTCTCGTTTCAGAAAAGCTGGGAATTGATATTGCCAATGTTAGACAAGGTTTAGCTGCGGATAGCCGTATCGGTGCGGCATATTTGTCATCTGGTGTGGGTTTTGGTGGTGAGAATTTTTCACATGATATTCTGACTTTATCGCATACGGTATCGGATACTGGGGTGCGGAGCCAACTATTAGAACAAGTCTGGGAAATTAACCAACAACAAAAAGAAATCTTGTTTCGGAAACTTTGGAATTACTATCATGGTAATTTAAAAGCCAAAACGGTTGCTATCTGGGGTGCATCTTTTAAAGAGAACACGTCGAGTATTCATAATTCTCCAATTCATACTATGCTGGTTGCATTATGGGCGCAGGGCGTGAAAGTTCAATTGCATGACCCACAAGCACTGGATGAAATACATAAAGTTTATGGTCATCGAGACGATTTAATTCTATGTGATGAACAATACCAGGCGGTTGAACATGCCGATGCTTTATGTGTCATGACCGCATGGAAGCAGTATTGGAGTCCTGACTTTAAACAGATACAACAGAAAATGAGGCATCCATTGATTTTGGATGGCCGAAATATATTTAACCCTGAATTTGTCAAAGCACAGGGCTTTGCTTACCAAGGCGTAGGTCGTGTATGAGTGAAAATATTGAACACGATTCAAAACGTAAAACAGCCCTAAAGCAACAATTACGTGATGCTGCAAATCGGCATAATAGTCTTCATTTAAATGAATTGTTTACTCAGAAAAATCGCTTTGAAAAATTTTCAGTGCAGTGCGATCAAATCGTATTTGATTATAGCAAGCATCGTATGGATCAACAGGTTTTAGATAGTTTATTGGCTTTTGCTCAATCCAATGAATTAGCGGCTTGGATTCAGCGATTTTTTTCTGAAGAAAAAATCAACTATACAGAACAGCGTGCAGCCATGCACTGGGCATTGCGCCAACCCGTGGATCATAAAAAATTTCCACAGATCAATCGGCAAGTGCATCAACAGTTAGACCGTATGTATGCTTTGGTGGATAAACTTCACGCTGGTCAATATCGTGGTGCAACGGGTGAAGTGATTCAAGATGTGGTCAATATTGGTGTTGGTGGTTCCGATTTAGGTCCGCTCATGGTCAGTCATGCGCTTTCGGATTATAAAGTGAAGACAGTTAAGCCATTGGCGGTACATTTTGTATCCACCATGGATGGCAGCCAGCTTTCTGAGTTGCTGCATCAGCTGCGCCCAGAAACTACCTTATTTATTATTTCATCAAAATCTTTTGGCACCATTGATACACTTTCAAATGCACAAACGGTGCGACAATGGTTGGAAAAGTCGCTTGGAAAAAGCGAGAGCCTGTTAAAAAATCATTTTATTGGTATATCGACCAAGCCTGAAAAAATGACCGAGTGGGGGATTGCTGCTGAAAACCAGTTGTTGCTTTGGGATTGGGTGGGGGGGCGTTATTCACTGTGGTCGTGTATTGGTTTGCCTATTGCATTAAGTATTGGGGTTGAGGGCTTTAAGCAGTTGCTTGCCGGTGCTTATGCGGTGGATGAGCATTTTCAAAATGCCCCGTTTGAAAAAAATATACCAGTGTTGATGGGCTTACTGGGGGTTTGGAATAATAATTTTCTGAATATTCAAACCCATGCAGTCTTGCCTTATGATGGCCGGTTAAAATATTTTGCAGCTTATTTACAACAATTAGAAATGGAATCGAATGGTAAGTCGGTTCAGCGTAATGGGGAAAAAGTACAACTGGATACTTGCCCGATTGTTTGGGGGGAGGTTGGACCGAATGCGCAACATGCATTTTATCAATTGTTACATCAAGGCAGCCATTCAGTCAGTTGTGACTTTATTGCACCTGTGAAACGCTATAATGCCAATCAATTTACCTATGTTGAAAATGCAGAGGCCTTAATTGAACAGCACCATTTAGCACTATCGAATTGCTTGGCACAATCACGTTTATTGGCATTTGGCAATCAAGCTTTGGATCAAAAAGAATTAGCAGATTTACCGCTATATCAACAATATAGTGGCAATCAACCAAGTACCACTATTTTATTACAAGAATTGAATCCTTATAGTTTGGGTATGCTGATTACCATGTATGAACATAAAGTATTTGTGCAATCAGTACTTTGGAATATTAATCCATTTGACCAATGGGGCGTAGAAAAGGGTAAAGAAATTGCCAATCAACTGTTGCCAATTTTAAATGGTGATGAGAAAGATCTTTCAACTTTAGATGTTTCTACGCAAGGTTTAATTCAAATATTATTAGGAAAAGCACATGGCTAAAATTTTAGTGACGGGTGGTGCAGGTTATATTGGCTCACACACCTGTGTTGAACTGTTAAATTCAGGGCATGAGGTTGTGGTGCTGGATAATTTATCTAATAGTTCTGCCGAGTCTTTAACACGTGTGCAAGAACTGACAGAAAAATCGTTGACCTTTATGCAAGGGGATATTCGAGATGCTCAAACTTTGGATACAGTCTTTGCTGAACATCAGATTGATGCCGTCATTCACTTTGCTGGTTTAAAAGCCGTAGGTGAAAGTCAGCAGATTCCACTCAAGTATTTTGACAATAATATTGCGGGTTCGATTTGTTTAGTACAAGCCATGCAACGCGCAAAGGTATTTAATTTAGTGTTTAGCTCATCGGCAACGGTCTATGATGAAGCCAATATATCGCCTTTAAATGAAGATATGCCAACAGGCATACCCAATAATAATTATGGTTATACCAAGCTGATTGTTGAGCAATTATTACAAAAGCTGTGCATCGCAGATGAGCATTGGTCGATTGCATTACTGCGTTATTTTAATCCCGTTGGTGCACATAAAAGTGGTCGCATTGGCGAAGATCCACAAGGCATTCCGAATAATTTGATGCCTTATGTGACTCAGGTTGCAGTCGGTCGTCGAGAAAAATTGGCTATTTTTGGCAATGATTACGATACGATTGATGGGACTGGCGTGCGTGATTATATCCATGTGGTCGATTTAGCCCGTGCGCATTTATGTGCGTTGAATAATCGTTTAAATGCTCACGGTTGTCGTGCATGGAATATTGGTACAGGCAATGGTTCATCGGTTTTACAAGTCAAAAATACCTTTGAACAGGTCACGGGTGTAGCCGTTGCTTTTGAATTTGTAGCACGCCGTGCAGGTGATGTGGCAACGTCATTTGCGGATAATGCACGTGCTGTAGCAGAATTGGGCTGGCAGCCGCAATATGGCCTAGAGGATATGTTGGCAGACAGTTGGAATTGGCAAAAACAAAACCCAACAGGTTATAAAAACTAGCGATATCCATTAAAAATGGGAGCAAAGTTGCTCCCATTTTAATTTCAACTCTAGGATTAGCCCTGAATTAATAGGGTTAGTTCATCTACATAATTTTGCATCGGTTTAGGATTGTGATCTAAGCGACTTTCAATATTCAAACGCAGTAAGGGTTCAGTATTGGAGGCGCGGACATTAAAACGCCATGTGCCAAAGTTAAGACTGACCCCATCGGTTTGATCTATTTCAGGATTTTGCTCGGCATAGTGATCAAAAATCTTTTGAATCGTAGTTTGAGTATCAGCAACTTTAAAGTTGATTTCACCTGAACATGGGAATTTAGTAATCATGTTTTCTACCAAGGTAGAAAGAGACTGTTTGGTTTCTGATAACACGGCAATCGCCAATAACCATGGAATCATACCGCTATCACAATAGGCAAAATCACGGAAATAATGGTGTGCACTCATTTCACCGCCATATATGGCATTGTGTTCACGCATCTTCTGTTTAATATATGAATGCCCAGATTGCGATTGCACGGCAATGCCTTGCAGTTCATCGACGATGGCTAAGGTATTCCAAACCAAGCGTGGATCATGCACGATTTTTTCGCCTGACTGCTTCAATAGGAAGGCTTGAGCCAGTAGACCGACAATATAGTAGCCTTCAATAAATTGACCTTTTTCATCAAAAAGGAAGCAACGGTCAAAGTCACCATCCCACGCAATACCGATATCGGCTTGATGTGCGATCACTGCTTCAGAAGTGCTGGCACGATTTTCCACTAAAATAGGGTTGGGAATACCATTTGGAAAAGTGCCATCTGGCTGATGATTGATTTTGATAAATTCAACCGAGATATCAAGGTGCTTAAATTTTTCTTCAATGGCATCAATTACATGGCCTGCCGCACCATTACCTGCATTGACCACCAGTTTTAAAGGACTGATTTTTTCAGGCTCAATATAGGTCATCAGATATTCAATAAACTCAGGCAAAATATTATAATTTTGCACAGTGCCTTTGTTTTCAACGTCTATAAATGTACCAGATTCAGCCAGTGCTTGAATTTCTTTTAAACCTGAGTCGGCACCAATCGGTCGTGCATTTTCACGGACCAATTTCATGCCGTTATAATCCATTGGATTATGGCTCGCAGTAATTTCAATGCCACCTTGAACATCGAGATGGAATGCACCGAAATAGACTTCTTCTGTGCCTGTCATGCCTAAATCGAGGACATTAATGCCTGCATCATTTAAACCACGGATGGTGGCTTGTTTTAATGTTTCACTGCTGAGGCGGATATCACAACCAATCACCACTGTTTTGGGCTGATAAATTTGACCATAAGCGCGACCAACCTTATAGGCAATGTCTTCATTCAGTTCTGTACCAAGTTTGCCACGAATATCGTAGGCTTTAAAACAGGTAAGTTGGGTCATGACTTTTTCTCATTGAGACAGAAGAAAAAGGCCAGTTTAAACTGGCCTTTTGATCTGAAGTTATTCTACAGTGACTGATTTTGCCAGATTACGTGGCTGGTCAACATCGGTACCACGAAGTACAGCGACATGGTAAGACAGTAATTGCACTGGGATGCTGTAAACAATTGGCGCAAGAATTGGATTGATACTCGGAACATGGACCACGTGTTGACGGTCTTTGCCTTTAATACCGCTGTTCTCATCGGCAAAGACAAACAACTCTCCGCCTCGGGCTTGGACTTCTTCCATATTCGATTTCAGCTTATCCAGCATGTCATCTTGCGGTGCAAGAATTACCACAGGCATGTCATTATCGACCAGTGCAAGCGGGCCATGTTTCAGTTCGCCTGCTGCATAGCCTTCTGCATGAATATAAGAAATTTCTTTCAGCTTTAATGCACCTTCAAGTGCAATCGGGAATTCGGTGCCACGGCCAAGGAATAGGCAGTGTTGTTTTTCAACAAACAATTCAGATAAACGTAAAATATCTTTATTTTGCTGCAAGGTATCTAAAATAACTTTCGGTGTATGCCATAGATCAGTAATGATTTTTGTCATTTGTTCAGCAGCAATACTTTGCTTGACTTGACCAATTTTTAAAACCAACAGCATCAGTGCGGCAAGTTGCGTGGTGAAAGCTTTGGTTGAAGCCACCCCAATTTCAGGTCCTGCCAAAGTCAGTAAACTATGCTTGGTTTCACGCACCATTGAAGAGGTTGCCACATTACAAATAGTCATGGTGACAATGTCTAAATTTTTTGCCAATGCACGTTTTTGCGTATCACGTAGCGCGGCTAAAGTATCGGCGGTTTCACCTGATTGAGAAATACACACATACAGCGTGTGATTGACAATGACTGGTGTGCGATAGCGGAATTCACTGGCAATTTCCACCTGACAAGGTAAATCAATCAGTTGTTCAAACCAATATTTTGCAATCATGCCTGCATGGTAGCTGGTACCACAGGCAATGATTTGTATTTGTTGAATGCTTTCAAAATCGGCAACCGCTTCGGCTAAGAAATCGGCACGTAATGCATTGCTATTGAGCGCTTGGGAAATGGTTTGTTGAATGGCTTCGGGTTGCTCATAAATTTCTTTGAGCATGTAATGTTTATATTCACCTTTAGACACCGTGCTCACGGTTGCATCTAATTCTTTCACGGGACGCTCAACCAATTGACCTTCAACAAAGACTTCAATGCTGCTACGGGTTAAGCGTGCGATATCACCTTCTTCAAGGTAAATAAAACGATTCGTGATCGGCAGCAAAGCCAATTGATCCGAGCTAATAAAGTTTTCGCCAATACCAACACCAATCACCAGCGGCGAGCCTTCACGCACTGTGATCAATTCATCAGGATGATCTGTATGCACGATTCCGAGCGCATAAGCCCCTTTGAGTTGTGGCACGACTTGTTGCACTGCGCTTAAAAGACTAGAAGTCGATTTCAGGGCATCATTGATTAAATGCGCAACCACTTCGGTATCTGTTTGCGAGGTGAAGACATAACCGAGGGCTTCAAGCTCATCTTTAAGTTCTTGATAGTTCTCAATGATACCGTTATGCACCACTGCAACTGTACCGGAAATATGCGGATGGGCGTTATTTTCAGTCGGTTTGCCATGCGTTGCCCAACGGGTATGGGCAATGCCTAATGAACCTTCGATATTTGCTTCATTGACGGCTTGTTCTAAATTAACCACTTTACCGACACGACGTTCGCGTAAAACTTGGCCTTGATTAATCAGCGCAACCCCTGCTGAATCATAGCCACGGTATTCAAGGCGTTTAAGACCTTCAATTAAAATATTGATAATATTACGTTCAGCAACGCCACCAACAATTCCGCACATATTTAAATCCTCTTATTTTTTCACTTTTTCGGGGCGTTGATAGTTTTCTTTGGCCACTTGTTTTGAACGCTCGAAAGCTAAACTATTTTCTGCAACATCACGGGTAATTACCGATCCGGCACCAACCGTTGCACCATTGCCAATATTAACTGGAGCAACCAGCGAACTATTTGAACCGATAAAAGCCGAGTCGCCAATAATGGTTTTAAATTTATTCGCACCGTCGTAGTTACAGGTAATCGTACCTGCACCAATATTTGAACCTGCACCGACTTCAGCATCACCTAAATAAGTGAAGTGATTGGCTTTAGAGCCTAGACCAATACTGGAGTTTTTTACTTCAACGAAGTTACCAATATGCACGTCATTAGCAAGTTTAGCACCCGGGCGTAAACGTGAAAATGGTCCAATTTGGGCATTTTCACCGACAACAGCATTATCGAAAATGCTATACGGTTGCACTTTTGTGCCTGCTGCAATTTTAGTATTTTTAATCACGCAACCAGCACCAATTTCGACCTGATCACCAAATTCACAATCACCTTCAATGATCACGTTGATGTCAATACGCACATCTTGACCGGCGCTTAACTGACCACGTAAATCAAAACGTGCAGGATCCATTAAATGTACCCCTTGCTGCATCAGTTTTTTGGCTTGGTGGTTTTGGAATTCACGTTCCAATGTTGCCAGTTGCACGCGGTCATTGACGCCTTCAACTTCAAAAGCCAATTCCGGTTCAACCGAAGCGACGCTTAAACCATCGGCAATTGCCATGGCAATAATGTCCGTTAGGTAATATTCACCTTGCGCATTTTCATTGGAAAGTTTGGGTAACCATTCATGCAATTTGGCATTATTGACGCAGTAAATACCGGTATTAAATTCTTTAATTTTTCGTTGTTCATCGTTGGCATCTTTATGTTCAACAATGGCTTGAATTTCACCATTTTTACGCACAATACGGCCATAACCTGTGGCGTCATCCATTGTCAGGGTGACAATACCAATCCCCGTTTCTACGGATGCTTGTAGTAGTTTTTTTAAGGTCGCCTCAGTAATACACGGCACGTCACCCGAGAGGATCAGCGATACGCCGTCCGTAGGTAACACGGGCAAAGTCACTTTCACTGCATGACCTGTACCGAGTTGTTCGGCTTGTTCAACCCATTCTATATTTTCTTGGGCGAAGGCTTGTTGAACCAGATTTCCACCATGACCATAGATGGTAATAATATTTGCGGCATTGAGTTTTTTTGCAGTTTCAATCACATGTCCCAATAAAGGACGTCCTGCAAGCGGTTGTAATACTTTCGGTAAAGTTGAACGCATACGTGTTCCTTTACCTGCAGCAAGAATAATAACGTTAGTAGACATATGCAATCCTACAAGTTTTAGCTTAAGCCAATCACAAAATATAAATAAATGCAGATGCAGAGAGCGGCCCAAATGCCAGCGATAATATCATCCAGCATAATGCCGAAACCACCAGCAACTTGACGATCAATCACGCTGATAGGCCAAGGTTTCCATACATCAAACAAACGAAATAAAGCAAATCCAATCAAGACCCAATACCAGTTCATTGCCCCTAAATAAATGAGCGGTAAAAAGGTAATCGATTGTCCAGCAAACTCATCCCAAACAATACGCCCATCATCATGAACCCCCATCACTTTCGCAGTTTGCCCGCAAATATAGATGCCAACAACAGACATGAGGATTATAGCTAATGTGGCGTTCAAAAACCCCAATGTCAGCCAAATGGGAATAAACAACAATGCGAAAGCAGAACCAAAGGTGCCTGGTGCTTTTGGAAGCAGTCCAGAGCCAAATCCAACACCGCAAAACACGATACAGCGGTTGAACCAAGACATGTTTTTAAAATTGATTGCGGGTTTATGCAAAGTGTTGGTATCCATGAAATTGCAGTGGATAGTGTGCACCATCCAGCTCAAAAGTTAATCCCTTTTGTTTGGTAATTTGTCCAATCATCGTAATATTAATATCTAATTGTTGTTGCAAAAGTCGATGATAATTTTGTGCACTGATTGTAAAACATAATTCATAATCATCGCCACCCGCCAAAGCGTGATGCCATTGTTTTTCTTGAGGTAAAATACGAAGTGCTTCGCTGATTGGAAGTTGATCCAATTGAATTTGAGCACCGACATCGGATGCTTTGAGAATATGACCTAAATCTTGGGCTAAACCATCCGATACATCAATCATGCCTGAGGCTAAGCCTTTCAGCTGTTGTCCGAGTTGACAACGCGGTGTCGGATAATCCAAACGTTTTTGCAGTGCATGACCAAGGTGCTGTAAAGCAAAAGCAGCATCACCAACATGACCACTGACACAAATATAATCACCGATTTGCGCGCCTGAACGCGTTACTGCTTGACCTGTTTCAATCCAGCCCAGTGCGGTCACCGAAAGGGTGAGATGTGGACTTTGCGTGGTATCACCACCAATTAAACTGACCCCAAATTGATCGCAACACTCATATAAACCCTGACTAAAGCCTTTGAGCCAGTCATGATCAATTTGGGGTAAGCTCAAGGCCAGCAAAATGCTATGCGGTTTGGCACCCATTGCGGCAATATCGGATAAATTGACGGCAACAGATTTCCAGCCAATGGCATGGGGAGAGGTGTCTAAAGGGAAATGTCGACCCGCAACCAAAGTATCGGCACAGATGACCAATTGTTGGTTGGGTGGGGGAGTGAGCAGGGCTGAGTCATCACCGACACCTAAGTCGACAGTGTTGCCATCTTTAGATGTAACAGTCTGTCGATTGAAATAAGTGTCAATGATGGAAAACTCAGCCATACAACAAATCTACTGAAAAATTAGTCGGCTTGTTGCTTTTCTGCTGCACGTAAGCTGGTTGCTAAACGGTCTAATACACCATTGATGTATTTATGGCTGTCAGCACCACCAAAGTGTTTAGCAAGCTCAATCGATTCATCTAAAACAACGCGATATGGAATTTCAAGATGATCCTTGAGTTCATATGCGCCTAGACGAAGTGCCGCCAGCTCAACACCATCTAAGGCATTAAGTTCACGGTCAAGCACAGGGATGAGGAGCGCATCCAATGCTTCATGATTGGCAACCACTTGAGTTAACAATTCATGATAATAGCCGAGATCCACTTTGTGCATGGCATTTTCCACACGCGTGCGTGCTTCAATTTCATGGACCGGATTGTGGCTCATCTGCCATTCATAAATTCCTTGTACAGCAAAGCGACGTGCTTTACGTTTCGCTGCATAAGTAGCTTGAAGTGTTTGCGACATGCTTTAAATAGCCTTTAACAAGTTAACCATTTCAATTGCAGTAAGGGCAGCTTCGCCACCTTTATTACCTGCTTTTGTACCAGAGCGTTCAATCGCTTGTTCAATACTATCCGTAGTGAGTACACCGTTAATCACTGGTAAGCCAGTATCTAGACCAACAACGCCTAAACCTTTAGCACATTCACCAGCAACAAAATCAAAGTGCGGTGTGCTGCCACGAATCACAGCACCAAGTGCAATGATCGCATCAAAACGATCTGAAGCGGCAAGTTTTTTTGCAACCACAGGAAGTTCCCATGCGCCAGGCGCGTGAACAACAGTAATATTATCCTCTGATACACCATGACGTTTCAATGTATCAATTGCACCTTCTAATAGATGTTCGACAACAAAGCTATTAAAACGGCCCACTAAAATCGCGTAACGGCCTTCGCTCGCGAGATGTAACATACCTTCAATACGGCGAACTGCCATAGCAACCTCGATGATTTCTTAAGTTGTTTGATTTGCGGTGATATATTCCACCACTTCTAAATTAAAGCCTGATAGGGCATTGAAGCGTAAAGGTGAGCTGAGCAGCTTCATCTTTTCTACGCCTAAATCACGTAAAATTTGCGCACCTACACCAATCGTTTGATATTGCTGAGAAAGTGCTGCATTTGATTTGCTTGGTTTGGGTGCCGTTAAGTTGCTTAAAGCAGGACCTAAATCTTGTAAATGGCGTTGACCAATCCACACCAAAACACCACGATCACTGTTGGCAATTTCTTTTAATGCACGGTCTAAGTTCCATGCGGGTTCACCATCTTGTTTATTGAGTTTCAATAAATCACGAACTGGGCTAAAGCCATGTACACGAACTGTGGTTACGCCCTCAGCAGGCTGACCTTTCACTAAAGCCAAATGAATATCTGGATTACCCAATTCACGGTAACGGTACAAATCAAAAGTACCGTATTCAGTGTCTAGGGTTTGTTGATCAATACGTTCAACCGTTTGTTCATTGGTCATGCGGTAATGAATTAAATCCGCAATTGTCCCTATTTTCAAACCATGTTTTTCTGCGAAAACTTCAAGGTCTGGACGACGCGCCATGGTGCCGTCTTCATTAATGATTTCACAAATCACAGAGGCTGGTTCAAGCCCTGCAAGACGAGATAAGTCACAACCAGCTTCGGTATGACCTGCACGGTGCAATACGCCACCGGGTTGTGCCATGAGTGGGAAAATATGACCCGGCTGAACAATGTCAGCAGGTTTAGCATGCGCTGCAACAGCTGTTTGAATGGTGTGTGCACGCTCAGCAGGTGAAATACCTGTTGAAATCCCTTCTGCTGCTTCAATAGAAAGCGTGAAATTCGTACCATGCTGTGCGCCGTTCGCATCGACCATAAGAGGAAGATTCAGTTGCTGACAACGGTCGCGACTAAGCGTTAAGCAAACTAAACCACGTGCGTGGGTGATCATAAAGTTGATATCTTCTGGACGTACATGTGTCGCAGCAATAACTAAATCACCTTCATTTTCACGATCTTCATCATCCATCAGGATGACCATTTTTCCTGCACGGATATCTGCTACGAG
Organism: Acinetobacter bohemicus ANC 3994; assembly: GCF_000367925.1. Classification (GTDB taxonomy): domain Bacteria; phylum Pseudomonadota; class Gammaproteobacteria; order Pseudomonadales; family Moraxellaceae; genus Acinetobacter; species Acinetobacter bohemicus. The sequence continues at coordinate 90,693 of NZ_KB849167.1, read as the reverse complement.
CTCTTCAACGGTATTGAGCGGCATCAATCTTCACCTTCTTTTTGTCTCAAACGACATTTTGCTTGTATTGATTGTTGCATAGTCTAACGTGTTTTGACGTTCTTTGCCTATGCTTATCAGTTTTCCCTAAACAGCCCATTGTTATACACAGTCGTAGAATGCTTGAAAAGAGGGCTTTATTTTAAAAAGACGACATTGTGACTAATCTTTAAACATTTGAAATGCATAAATAATGACAAGCTTATGCAAAATAATAATGCTTTGTCCGATTTTAAGCTGTTTTTGTATAAAACGCGGAATAAGCATACGGGCTATTTTTTGATGAAATTATTGTATTGAACCCTCAGTCATTATTTGATCATTTTCTTTTTTCAATCGTTTAGATCCCTTCCTATGAGTCCGTCATTATTTATGGCGAAAATTGATGGGGTGCTTTGTCAGATGATGAAATGACTCTCTTTCAAAATCTCATCGAACTTTTTATTTAAAGAGCAATCTATTGAGCATAAATAGAGCGAATTTAAGTGGCATGAGAAGGAATTTATCGTAAATATTTTGACTAATTTTTTTTACTTTTGGATATAAAAATAAAATATTTGGTTATTTAAAATTTTATTTTAACTGATTATTTTTTAAATTAATAATAAAAATCAATATCTTATTTTTAAAATTTACAAATGTAAATTATTGTTAAAAACCGTTTTAAAACCTGACTGAAATGGTATGTTTTCTGTTAATCATTTTAATTTTAATAAAACTACATTTCTAAATAATAATTTTTAAAAGAGGGTAGATGTATGAATGAAAATGTCTTAATTGATAAGATTTCTCATATAGAAAGCAACTTATCAGCAGATATAAAAAATATTAATCTTACTAACACGCCAACAGTCGTCAGGTTGAACCTATCAAAAGAGGACATTTTAGAGATACGAAAAGAATATGATAATGCTGTCATTGTTTTAAAAAATGGCGAAGTTATTACCTTAAATGGCTTTTTTAAAGCAGATCATAGCTTGGTATTACATTCTGATCAGAATGAGTTGCTCTGGGTTCGGTTTACAGATGAACAAGGGGTGTTTTTAGACCCTATTGTTTATAGCAATTTAGAGGAAGTTGAACTTTTATTATATTCTGATGGTATAGCGAATCCTTTATTATGGGCAGCAATACCATTAGCTGCTGCAGGAATTGTCGCTTGGGCTGGCGACCACGATAACAATAATGATAATCAAGCGAACAATACGACTTCACCAATTCTTGATACAACGCCGCCAGTCATTGATGTGACCCAAAAAGATCAAGATACAATTAGTGTCGAGTCAAATGAAAACGGTAAAGTTGTCATTAAAGATCAAAACGGTCATGTTATTGGTGAAGGGAATGTAACTAAAGATGGTAGTGTTGATATTGATTTAACACGACCATTAATTGATGGAGAAGAAGTCACTGTTGAAGTTACAGATGGCTCAGGCAATACAGGCAAAGAAACAATTACCGCAGATATAACGGGTTCTATTGGGGAAACAGGACCTACTGGTGCCACAGGTGAAACAGGACCTACTGGTACTACAGGGGAAGTGGGTGCGACGGGTGAAACAGGCTCTACAGGTGGAACGGGTTCAACGGGCGCTACTGGTGATACTGGTGGAACAGGCGCTACTGGAGCAGATGGAAAGTCAGCGCTTGAAGTGTTGATTGAAGCGGGTGAATTACCTGTAGGCTCGACAGTACAGGACTTAATCAAGTATCTAAAAGGCGCGGACGGTGCCGATGGTCAAGATGG
>NZ_KB849167.1:87364-87897 GCF_000367925.1 Acinetobacter bohemicus ANC 3994 | reverse complement strand
GGTGAATTGCCTACAGGCTCTACAGTACAAGATTTGATTAATTATTTGAAAGGCGCGGACGGTGCCGATGGTCAAGATGGTAAATCTGCTTTAGAACTATTGATTGATGTAGGTGAATTGCCTACAGGCTCTACAGTACAGGATCTGATCAAGTATCTAAAAGGCGCGGACGGTGCCGATGGTCAAGATGGTAAATCTGCTTTAGAGCTATTGATTGATGCAGGTGAGTTGCCTACAGGCTCTACAGTACAGGACCTAATCAAGTATCTAAAAGGCGCGGACGGTGCTACAGGCGGAACAGGCTCGACCGGTGCGACAGGTGATATTGGCGCAACAGGAGCAACGGGTTCTACGGGTGTAACTGGAGCTACAGGCGGAACAGGCTCTACTGGTGCGACGGGTGATATTGGCGCAACAGGCGCAATGGGTTCTACAGGTGTAACTGGAGCTATAGGCGGAACAGGCTCTACCGGTGCAACGGGCGATATTGGCGCAACGGGTTCTACAGGTGTGACTGGAGCTACAGGCGGAAC
>NZ_KB849167.1:33281-86960 GCF_000367925.1 Acinetobacter bohemicus ANC 3994 | reverse complement strand
GGTGCTACAGGCGGAACAGGCTCTACCGGTGCGACAGGCGATATTGGCGCAACGGGTTCTACGGGTGTAACTGGAGCTACAGGCGGAACAGGTTCTACTGGTGCGACGGGTGATATTGGCGCAACGGGTTCTACAGGTGTAACTGGAGCTACAGGCGGAACAGGCTCTACTGGTGATATTGGCGCAACAGGTGCAACGGGTTCTACAGGTGTGACTGGTGCTACAGGTGATATTGGCGCAACGGGTTCTACAGGTGTAACTGGTGCTACAGGCGGAACAGGCTCTACTGGTGCGACAGGCGATATTGGCGCAACGGGTTCTACGGGTGTAACTGGTGCTACAGGCGGAACAGGCTCTACCGGTGCGACGGGCGATATTGGCGCAACAGGAGCAACGGGTTCTACGGGTGTAACTGGAGCTACAGGTGGAACAGGCTCTACCGGTGCGACAGGTGATATTGGCGCAACGGGCTCTACAGGTGTGACTGGAGCTACAGGCGGAACAGGCTCTACCGGTGCAACGGGTGATATTGGCGCAACAGGAGCAACGGGTTCTACGGGTGTAACTGGAGCTACAGGTGGAACAGGCTCTACTGGTGCGACGGGTGATATTGGCGCAACTGGTGTTACGGGTTCTACGGGCGTGACTGGAGCTACAGGCGGAACAGGCTCTACCGGTGCGACAGGTGATATTGGTGCAACCGGAGCAACGGGTTCTACGGGTGTAACTGGAGCTACAGGTGGTACAGGGTCTACTGGTGTAAGTGGTTCAGCTGATTTGATAACAGCAACCAAACTAAATTCTGATGCTAACTTGAATGGTAAATTAAGTCAGGGAGAGCTTCGGGATGGTCCAAATACAATAACGATTTCTTTAGGCCAAGATGCAAAAGCGGGTGACACGGTTATTGTGAATGGTACAAGCCACACATTGATTCAAGCGGATATCGTTGCTAAAGAGATTACTGTTCCTGTAACTGTTGTTGATGGGCTAAATTTTATTCGTGTAGATGCTAAGAACCCACAAGGGCAAACAGATGTTGAGTTTAAATTCTTTGAAGTATCTGAAGGAAAATACATTGGTGATGTAAAAGTTGTTAGTGATCTTAATGGCAATAATATTATCGAAAACAATGAACTTGATGCTATTAACCCGACAATTGATGTGCGTGTACAGCTGGGTGCAGATACTCGTGAGGGGGATAAGGTTACCTTAGTTGGTCTAACTCATACTGTGACCGCAGCAGATATTCTCAATAAATATGTAGACTTTAATGATGTCCCTGTCATACAAGGACAAAAGGAAACACTTCAGGTTGAAATAAAAACAGGCGTTGATGTATTAGGCAGTACTTCGAAGGATATTTATGTCGATGGTGCAGCTCGTAATATTGTAGAGTCGATAGCCTTCCCGAATGATGCAAATAACAATGGCACGCTCAATTCGGTAGAAATGAATGGTAAAAATTATACAGCCGTTAAAATTACTTTGGGTGCCGATGCTAAAATAGGAGACATTGTTGTTGTCAATGGTGATAAATATGTTCTCAATGCAGCAGAAGTGGGCAGTAGAATACTCAATGTAAATGTCGCTGTACGAGAAGGTCAAAACCCAATTGAGGTCATAGCGACAGATGAGAGGGGGACTGTTATTGATCGTACATCTAATTCAATTATTGTCGATGTTTTACCGCCAGACCTTCCAACACTTGCCCCAATAGCGATTGATGATATTCCATTGCATATAGGCAATATTTCTGATGGTTCGGTGACCAATGATAATCGTCCAGAAATTACAGGTAGCGGACGTCTGTCAGGAGAAATCATAACGCTTTATGTCAATGGTACAGCGGTGACTGGAGCAGGAACCCCCATCATTGTGCAAGCGGATGGTAAATGGAGCTACACACCTACAACTGGTTGGCCAGATGCTAATTATGACATTGCTTATACGGTGTCAGACACGAACAGCAATGTTTCACCTCAATCACCAAAACTGAATTTTAAAATTGATACGGGAGCGCCTATAGGCGGTACAGTTTCCATTGATACACCAATCGCTGGTGATAATGTCGTTGATACAGGTGAAGCGGGCACGAATATTTCGGTAACAGGTACAGTGACCATTCCTGTTGATGCAGTCACAACGACTGTCACGGTAACGGTGAATGGGCAAGATTATCCAGCGAATGTAGACCCATCGACAGGGAAATGGACAGCAACGATCCCAGGCAGTCAATTTGCCAAAGCTGCGGGTGATGTTCACGTCAAAGCCATATTTACAGATGCTGCGGGTAATGCATCATTACCAGCCGTTGATGATGAACCTTATAGCCTTAATATTCCTGCCCTCTTAAGTGATGCTGTGCTTGCAGGAACGGGTGCAAACCCACCTGTAACAGGCAGTAATCTTAAAGCAGGTAGTGGTTTGGGCATGGATGCTGTTACAGCACCAGTAACGGCTGTTGATGGACAAGGTAATCCAGTTTCACTGACTGTTGGTGGTGTACCACTGGTATGGAGTGGTACAGGTACAAGCGCTGATCCATTTGTTGCAAAAGCAAATGGTGTGGAGGCATTAAGAATTACCCTTACAGATGTTGGTACATACAGCATTGTACAAAGTCATAGTTTTGACCATAAATTAGCCGGTGCAGACAAGCTCACGATTAACATTCCAGTCTTGGCAGGCGGTCAGCCACATGATGTACTGAAACTTGAAATTGCCGATGACGTACCGACTGCAACACCAGCTGCTAGTGCCAATTTAACCCAAACTGTGACACAAGGAGCAGATACGCTAATTGTGAGTACACCGCAAACCTATCGTGGCAGTGCCGTCGCAACGTTTGGTGGTGATACCGAAGGCGCACATGTTAGTAAAGTCACTGTTGAAGGTGTGAATTTCACCTACGATGGAACTACGGTGGGTACACCTAGTTTTACGGGCACCAATGTTGTGGCTGCTCATACCGTGACGGATAGTTCAGGCACATCATTAATTGTCACCACCGTCCGCGGTGAGACCATTACAGTGAATCTGAATACAGGTAACTATACTGTAGAGGTGACAGGTCAAGGCGTTGCAGTCAATGAAGCGCCTGAGGCAAATATTACTGGAACTGGTGGTCTGCTAGGGGGCGGTATTATTAACGCTGATGCGTTGGGTGTGATTGATCTGGCGCAAACCCAAACCTTCTCGGTTTCGGATGCCAATGAAAACTTGACCAAAGTTAATGTTGGTTATGAAACATCTAATTTGTCGTCTGCTTTAGATGTTTTAGTATCAGCGCAATTAGTCAGTGTTGTTAATGGGTTGAGAAATATTCCAGGAGATATTTTAGGACTTGGAGGTGTAGTTGCCAATCTATTGGAGGGTTTGGGTGTTACAGCTCTTATAAATGTATTAATTACAAATCCAAATGGTTTAATTACAGGGCTAGTAGCACCACTTGTTAAACCATTAACTGACTTATTGAATAAAGTTTTAAATGGCAAATTAGTACTGGATTATGATACTCAGCTTGCAGCCGAGCTTGGTTTGAAAGTCACCGCTGTTGCTGGAGATTATAATAATAACTTTAAAGCAAGCCTTGTGATTGAGCCATTGGTTGCAGGTACGGAAGTCGATTCACTCATCATGAATCAACTATTAAGTGCAGTTCACGCGAAAGATGATGGCGGTGGTTTACTCGATTTATTGGGTTCAAATCTTAATTTGCTGACCACATTAAAATTGCAAGCTTTTGATCAGGATGGTGCTGCTAGTACTCTAGAGTCTCAGGATCTTACCGTTCAGCTTGGCTTAATCACATCTAGTATTCAAGCGAATAGCGTTGTGATTAAGGATAACGGTTCTAATCTGGATCAGAGTAGTGCAACATCATCGGTACAAATCTATGGTTTAGGTGGAGATGACACCATCATAGGCAGTAACTATGCTGACATTATCCGTGGCGGTACTGATGCTGATACGATTGATGGCGGTGCCGGCAATGATCTGATTATTGGCGGTAAAGGCGACGATATCTTAACAGGTGGCTTGGGTCGTGATGTTTTCCGCTGGGAGGCAGGGGATCAAGGTATTGTGGGAACACCCGCAATAGATAGGATTAAGGACTTTGATATTCGTTCACTGGCTCAGGGCGGTGATGTGCTTGATCTTTCCAGCCTATTGTCTGGTGCGAGCCGTGTTGGAACAAATTCGGTAAACATTGGTCAGTATCTTTTCTTTACTGAAAATGCGGGCAACACTGAAATTCATATCAGCAGTACAGGCAATACCGCAACGGCAGTCGATCAAGTGATTGTGCTTGAGGGCGTTACAGGCTTTGTGGGGCAGTTTGCCAATAAGGAAGACTTGATTTCTTACTTGCTGAAATCAGGTAAATTAATTATTGGAGATAAAACGGTTGATCAAGCCACTTACGATTTGATTAAAGGCGATAATCAGCTAAATATTGACATTGAAATTCAGGATGGTGATGGCGACAAAGCCTTGCATGAAGTGGATTTGACAGTCGGTAATTTGCAAGATGCCAATAAATATTTACCAGACTTTGATCCAAATAATGTTGCACCAGAAGTGAGTGTTAAACTCAATCAGCTTTTAGGTTTGATTGGCGCAGATGCACTTGGGTTACTGGATTTAAGTCGTCAGGCTTATACAGTGATTGATGTGAATCATAATTTACAACGCGTTGAATTGGTCTATCAGCCTGTAGTAAATGTGGGTTTAACCCGTGCGACTTATGAGGTGAGTGCAGAATTAGCGGCAGAGCTGGGCTTAAAAGTTGAATATGTGACAAAAGGCGGTCTATTAAACCTGCTTGGTTATAGTAATACGCTCATCATTACATCGTTGGATGGCAAAACCATCAGTAATCTTGCCATTAATGAGCTGTTAGCCGCAGTCGAGTTAAGAGCTGAAGATGGCACTTTGTTGACGGGGAACTTGCTGACAACCAATGTCCTAAACTCGGTTTCACTCACTGCAATTGACAGTCAAGGTGAATCTGCATCAGCAAGCGGTGATCGCTTAGTCGACGTGAATTTGCTGGATAGATTCAGCAATGGTCAAGAATACATTTTCGAAGGCAGCAATGTGATTGATGTCTTGGATCATTCTGTTAAAACTCAAAGCGTTCGCCTATATGGCTACGATGGTGACGATACGCTGACTGGTGGTTCAGGCCATGATTTACTGCGTGGCGGAGACGGTAACGACACACTGAATGGCGGGGCAGGCAAGGACTTACTGATTGGTGGATCTGGTAATGATACGCTTACGGGGGGTACTGGTTCTGATACCGCATTATTTGAGTTATTAGATAATCTTGATGCAAGAGGTGGCAATGGTATTGATACGTGGACTGATTTTACCCTCGGAAATGTCAATACCAATACCGAAGCAGATAAAATTAATATCGCGAGTCTATTGGATGGTCATCAAACCGAGGCAAATTTAGGTGATTATTTGTCTGTCAGTTTTAATGGTACTGATACGGTTATTCGCATTGACCGTGATGGTGGTAGTGATACAGCCTTTACAGGAAAAGTCGATTTACTGATCTTAAAAAATGTCGATACAAATCTGCAAGATTTATTGAATAACGATCAAATTATCTTTTAAATTTTAGAATTTAATCGATGCAAAAGGCACTTTGTAAATTGGTTTGCAAAGTGTCTTATAAGTTGATAAGTAATTAATCTAATGTCTGTTTTTGTATTTATTCTATAAGTGAGGAGGCTTTGAGTTTAATGGAATCACATATTCGCCTTAATATGATTGTCAAAAATGAAGCGCACGTCATCTTAAGATGTTTAGCCTCGGTAAAACCATGGATAGACTCTTGGTGTATTGTGGATACCGGTTCTAGTGATGGTACGCAGCAGCTTATTCAAGACTATTTAAAAGATATACCGGGACAGTTATATGAACGTCCTTGGAAAAATTTTGGCTTTAATCGTACAGAAGCAATTGAACTTGCTCAATCCAATGATTTACCGCATGCAGATTATTTACTCTTTATTGATGCAGATGAAACCTTATTTGCCGATCCAGATTTTAGCCTTCCCCCGCTAAAAGAGTCTGCTTATTATTTTAATGTGGTTTATGGCAGTTTGCGTTATAGACGTAATGCTTTGGTTTCGACTCAGTTAACATGGATTTGGAAAGGTGTATTGCATGAATTTTTACACTCTGCATCACCTCATGTTTGGCATACCTTAGAAGGTTTGAATATTTGTGTTCAGCATGATGGTGCACGAGCAAAAATTGCTGATACTTATTTAAAGGACATTGCATTACTGGAGCAAGGTTTACAGGACGAACCTGATAATTTGCGCTACTTATTTTATTTAGCACAGAGTTATCGTGATGCAAAATTATTAGAAAAAAGTCGTGAGTTTTACTTAAAAAGAGCCAGTGCGGGTGGTTGGGAAGAAGAACGCTGGATGGCACAATTTCGTGCTGCCCAAATGGCTGAGCGTTTGGGGCTAAGTGAAGAAACTATCTACAAAGAATATCTACAAAGCTGGGTTGCTCGGCAGCAACGCGCAGAGCCACTATATGAATTAGCACGATATTATAGAGGGAAGAAAACTTTTGATTTGGCGAGTTATTTTGCACAGCAGGCGGCAAATATTACTCTACCGCAAGATAAATTATTTGTGGATGCCAGTGTCTATGAGTGGCGTGCTTTGGATGAACTTGCTGTTGCAGCAAGTTATTGTGTGGCCTATAACGATGCGGGTAAGGCAGCAATACAAAAATTGATTACAGACAATAAATATCCGACGTCACAAAAGGAACGTATTTTAGCCAATGAACAATTTTTTAAATAAAATTGAATAATTCTAAAAGTATATTAACTGCTACTCATATTTTTTGTGGTGGTTAATATATTGTGTTTATAATTTGTATTTGTGGTTTTAATGTAGTTAAACTAAAAATAAAATATTAATTATCTAAAACATGGGTGATTTTTTACACTAATAGTTATTTATTTAATGAATATTTAAAAATGAATTTATGCATTAATCTGGATCTTAGTTAATTTAGTATTAATGCTTTGTATTGTTATTTTTAAATGATGTTAGTATTTGTTTTTATATTATAGATTGTTGCAATTGATTGGATTTTTAAAATATTTTTTTGCATTTATATTGTGCTGTATTATCTTTTAAATGAATTTTTTATATTCAAAATATGTTGATTTTTAATTAAAATTTTACTGTATATTATTGATATTTATTATTTTTATTTTTTGTACGTGGTGTTTTGTAATAAAATATTATGGAATATTGTTTAAGATTTTATTTTGTAATCGGTTCTTGATTTTTATTAATATAATGATATTGTTTATGTGTTTTTTTTGAAAATGATGTAATTTATTTTTCTAGCTTGTTAGATGTGTTGTTCTAATCTTTTCTCTATTTTATGCTAATCATATGAAAATATTTTACTTGATTTTAATCTACTCTGTTTTGTGTGGTTGTTGTTGTCTTAAGAAGGTATGTTTTTTATTTTTATAATAATTTTATTTTTAATATGGTTTAAATTGCAGGTGGCAGAATTAAAAATATATGTTTAAATAAGAAAATTACTTTTTAATTATAAAATATTTAATGATGAAAATAAGGGTTACATTTATTTTACTTTTGCCTTTTTCTGTACCCATTGCATATGTTCATGCAGAAACATCAACAGACTATTTAAATTCTGTGAAGAGTGGAATTGGTCAGTTATTTACCCCAAAACCGGCAGAAGATGTCAATAAAGCCAGTATTCGCTCATTCAGTCATTTTCAATTAGATACCTCTCAAGTTCAAGAATTGCCTCAAGTGACTCCAGCCCTAGGGGCTAATGCTGTAAGGCAAAAACCATTTTCGGGTTATGCAACCAGCTTAAATTTTAATGAGGTAGTTTTAGCAGCATTACAACGCCGACCTGAAATTACCCAGAGTATTGCTGCTGTCGCTGCTCAAAGTGCCTATATTGATGTGGCAAAAGCGCAGTACTATCCGCAACTTTCGGGTGGAATCGGTACTGGGGATTTAACGTCGGGGGAGCGGGGGCGACAAGTACTGAGTCTTTCCGCGACGCAAATGCTTTATGACTTTGGTAAAGTTAAAACCTCAGTCAATGTTGAGCAAGCCAAACGATTGCAGGAACAAGCGAAGGTATTGGTTACGCTGGATAATATTGCTTATCAAGTTGCCGATGCGATTGTTAATATCAAGCGTTATCAAGACATTGTGCTGATTGCAAATCAGCAAATCAAGGGCATTGGCCGGATTGCCGAAATCGCGAATTTACGTGCCAAAGCAGGCATTAGTAGCCAAGCTGATCCTATCCAAGCACAGTCGAATTTAGAAGCGGCACAATCGAATTTAATTATTCAACAAACTTATCTTGGGCAGTATCAACAAAAGCTCAGAACCCTGCTGGGTTATGATATATCCGCAATTCACTGGCAAATTCCAGAACGTTTGGTGAAGGATTCTGAACTGTATCGTGATCCAGAATTTAATCAAATTCCCAGTATGATGGTGGCCCAAGTGGGCGTGGAAGTTGCAAAATTACAAAAGCAAAAAACCAAACTGAGCAATTATCCCACGTTGAATGTCAAAGGCTCTTTAAGCCAAGCCCTTAACGGTCGGAACCCCAATAATAATGAAGATGACGGCTTTTATAATTCCATCATGTTAGAAGCGTCGAGCAATTTTTATCAAGGTGGAGCAGTTGCTTCGCAAACACGTGCCGCCAGTTATGCAGAAGAAGCGGCAAAGGCACAAGTCAATACCACCTATCTTGAGGTATTAGATCAAATTCGATTGATTCGTGAAGAAATTGAAAATAAACAAAGACAAATCGGCGTGTTGGCGGCCAGAAAAGAAACCACGATTCGCACCAAAGAGCTGTATCAAGAACAATATAAATTAGGGACACGCACAGTGGTGGATTTATTAAATGCAGAACAAGCGATTCACAGTGCAGCACAAGAAATTGAAGCCGCACGTTATGACATTTATAGCGCTATTGTGAGATATATCAGAGTCACGGGTCGTTCACGTGACCTGTATGACCTCAATAATATTTCCATTCAAGGGTTTGAGGTGCAGCCATGAGTCATACCATCAATTATCAACCGTGGCTGCAAGCGGTCTTCACCATTGCCAAGCATTATCGTATCGAGCCTTCTGAAGAACGTATTCGTTTGCAATTGGATTGGAATCCGAATCAGAGCATTGATGACATCTTGACCTTAATCACGCGCCAAATTGGCATGAGCCTGCGCAAAGCCAGTTTTAGTGAAAATTTAATTAATCCATGGCGTCTTCCCGTGCTGGTTGAATTCCAGAGTGGGCAAGTGGCGATTATTGACAAGGTCGATGTCGATGGCAATGCCAGTGTTCAGTTCAGTGGTGATCAGGGGCTGGCGCAAATTTTAACGCTCGAGGTGCTGAAGGAAAATATTGCTCATGTTTATATTCTCCGACCTGCACAGTCAGTGCCTGATGCGCGCGTCGATGAATATATCAAACCCTATGAAAGTAGCTGGTTTTGGTCGATTGTTTTGCGCGACTGGAAGCGTTATGTCGATGTCATGTTTGCGTCCATGCTGGCCAATATTTTGGCCTTGGCCACCATCGTTTTTTCCATGAATGTCTATGATCGGGTGATCCCTGCACAATCGACCACCACGCTTTGGGTGCTGGCGGGTGGGGTGTTAATCGCGGCGATTTTTGAATTTAGTTTAAAAGTCGCACGGATTTATTTATCTGACATTATTGGTAAACGTGCCGATTTACGTATTTCTGATCGAGTTTTTGGTCATGCCCTGAGAATTAAAAACAGTGAGCGTTCCAAATCAACCGGGAGTTTTATTTCACAAATCCGTGAGCTGGAAGGTGTGCGCGATTTGGTGACCTCAACCACAATCTCCGCCATGTCAGATTTACCCTTTTTCTTTTTATTCCTTGGCATCTTTTGGCTCATCGGTGGCAATTTATTTTGGGTGATGTTGGTTATTGTGCCTTTAATGATTCTTCCCGGTCTGTTGGCACAAAAACCTTTGGCTAAACTGGCCAATGAGGGGATGCGCGAGGGGGCGATTCGTAATGCCATGTTGGTTGAAGCGGTACAAGGGATTGAAGATATTAAATTACTTCGCGCCGAAGCACGGTTTCAAAATCAATGGAACCATATGAATGAAGCGTCTGCGGATGTTTCCATGCGGCAACGTAAAATTGTCGGGGTCATGTCGGCATGGACACAAAAAATCCAAGGCTTGGCTTTTGCCATTGTGGTTTTGGTGGGTGCTTTTGCAGTAATGAAAGGTGATATGAGCACAGGTGCTTTGGTGGCGTGTTCGATGTTGTCTTCTCGCATGTTGGGTCCAATTGCACAAATTACTGGGGTGTTAGGACGTTGGCAACAAGCCAAAGTCGCGAAAATGGGTTTAGATGAATTAATGAAAAAAGCAGTTGATCAACCCGATCATGCGCATTTAATCCATCGTCCAGTGCTGAATGGGCATTATGAATTAACTGGTGTGAACTTTAAATATGGCGAAGATGATCCCAAGCCGAGCCTGATGATTGCGAAGCTTGAAATTAAAGTGGGTGAGAAAATCGCCATTCTTGGACGCAATGGGGCAGGTAAATCGACCTTATTGCAATTGTTGTCTGGAATGCAAACACCCGTACAAGGAAAAATTAAATTAGATGGTGTTGAGCTGGGCTTAATTGATCCTTCAGATGTGCGTCGTGATATGGCGCTATTAAATCAGAACGCACATTTATTTTTTGGTACGGTACGAGAAAACTTAACCTTAGGCGCACCTTTAGCCAATGATGAAGAAATTTTAGCTGCGCTGAAAATCACGGGGGCAATGAACTTCGTACAAGAAAAGAAAGAAGGCTTAGATCACATTATTTTAGAAGGTGGTGTTGGTTTTTCTGGCGGGCAAAAGCAAGCCTTACTGTTGTCGCGCTTGCTGATTCGTCAACCGAATATTCTGCTTTTAGATGAGCCTACAGCGTCCATCGATGATGTCTCGGAAAAACAATTCATTGAGCATTTAAAAGGCTGGCTCGGACAAAAAACATTGCTGGTTGCCACCCACCGTCGTGCTGTTTTGGAACTGGTGGATCGGATTATTGTGGTCAATGACGGCAAGGTGGTGATGGATGGGCCACGGGATCAGATTTTGAATCAAAATCAACAACCACAAAAAGTACATGTGGTCGGGGGCTAAATCATGGGCGAGAAAAAATTAGCATTAAAACGTCCGATGAAGGTCGTAGAATTAGAGCCACCACTACCGAAAGCAAGTATTTTTATTTGGATTATTTGTCTGGGTTTATTGGTTATTTTGGTGTGGGCATGGTTATTTAAATTAGAAGAAGTCTCGACTGGCACAGGTAAAGTCATTCCTTCGTCCAAAGAGCAAATTATTCAATCTTTAGAGGGCGGTATTGTCACCAAAATGAATGTGCATGAAGGGGAAATTGTTACCCAAGGTCAAGTCTTGGCGCAGTTAGATCCAACACGATTTGCCTCCAATGTCGGCGAGTCAGAGTCATTGCTGATGTCATCCCGAGCGACAGCGGCGCGGCTACGTGCGGAGGTCAATGGTACAGCGCTTATTTTCCCGCCTGAAGTGTTATCCGAAACCCAATTGGTAAATGAAGAAACCGCTTTGTATCGTTCACGTCGTGCCAATTTAGAAGAATCTATTTCTGGTTTAGAGCAGGCTTTGGTTTTGGTTCAACAAGAATTAAGCATGACTGAACCTTTGGTTGCCAAAGGGGCGGCGAGTGAAGTTGAAGTTTTACGTTTAAAGCGTCAGGCTAATGAATTACGCAATCAAATGAATGATATACGCAACCAATATTATGTGAAATCGCGTGAAGAGCTGTCGAAGGCAAATACCGATATTGAAACCCAACAACAAGTGGTAAAGGGTAAGGCGGATACCTTAAGCCGTGCCGTGTTTAAGTCACCTGTACGTGGCGTAATCAAAGAAATTGATGTCATGACCATAGGTGGCATTGTGCCGCAAAATGGCAAATTAATGACCATTGTTCCTTTAGATGAACAACTGCTGATTGAAGCAAGAATTTCACCACGCGATATTGCCTTTATTCATCCCGGACAGGAAGCCTTGGTCAAGATCACCGCTTATGACTATTCGATTTATGGTGGATTGAAAGGCAAAGTTACTATCATTTCTCCCGATACTTTGCGGGATGAAGTGAAGCAGGATCAATTTTACTATCGGGTGTATATCCGCACAGATTCAGACCAATTAAGCAATAAAGCAGGGAAAACATTCAGTATTACCCCCGGTATGGTGGCAACCGTGGATATTCGTACGGGTGAGAAAACAATCTTGGATTATTTGATTAAACCCTTTAATAAAGCGCAAGAAGCATTACGCGAACGCTAGGCTGCAATGTTGCTAAAATATTGAATAAGAACATGAATAACAATTGATGAGTGATGTCGCATTTTAGGCTTAACTCATCCGTTGTGACTTTTGAAAATAATCGAAAGCACATTTGCTTTAATTTTTGTCATGGATGTTGAATGGTGGTTTAGTACAACTAAGCTAATAAATTTCATCAAGGATATTTGAATGAGTGATCAAAAAATTGTAACTTTCACTTGTGGTTCTGTTGGCTTAATATTATTAATACTCAATAGAAAAAAATTGTAGGTACTTTTGTGCCGAATCAAATTTTGTGATGAGCCGTGGCAGAATAAGAAAAAAGTTAAAATTTTTTAGGGGTGAAAATGAGAAGATTGCCAGTTTATTTATTACTCGATACATCGGGATCAATGATGGGGGAACCTATCGAAGCAGTCAAAAATGGTGTTGAGACACTGGTGTCTTCATTAAGACAAGATCCTTATGCATTAGAAACCGCGTATCTTTCGATTATTAGTTTTGATACCCATGCAAAACAAGTGATTCCTTTGACTGAAATAGCCATATTTAACTCGCCAGCATTGCAAGCGACAGGAACAACACAGTTTGGCGGAGCATTGCTTTTATTGGCGGATAAAATTGAACAAGAAGTTCAAAAAACCACGCCTGAAACTCGGGGCGATTGGAAACCATTAATTTTTATTATGACCGATGGTGTTCCTACGGATGATTGGAAAAAAGGCTTTGAAAGATTAAAACAAGTAAAAACAGGGATGATTATTGCTTGTGCAGCAGGTCATAATGCTGATACTTCAATTTTAAAGCAAATCACAGAAGTTGTGGTTGAGTTGGCAACGGCCGATAGCAATACCATCAAAGCCTTCTTTAAATGGGTTTCTGCAAGTATTTCTACGGGCAGTCAGAAAGTTGATGCTGGTCAGAAAGAAGTGAGTGGATTGAATGATTTACCACCGCCACCACCAGAAGTAAATGTTGTACTTTAATTAAAACTCAATAATACAAAGGAAATAATAATGGCGATCACATTAGCCAAAGGGCAAGGTTTAAGTCTTGAAAAATCACAACATAATTTATCTTTAGTCACGATTGGTTTGGGTTGGGATATTGCAGCACAAAAGAAAAGTTTTTTAGGCGGTTTATTTGGTGAGCAACCTGCCGAATATGATCTCGATGTGGTTGCTTTTTTATGTGATAGAAACGGTACAGTCCGAGATGTAGGACGTGATGCCTCAGGAAATCCAACGCTTAAAAATAGTGATGTGATTTTTTTTAATAATTTAAAACATCGTTCAGGGGACATTTGGCTGACTGGAGATAACCGTACGGGTGCAGGTGATGGAGATGATGAACAAATTATTGTGAAGTTAAATTCACTGTCCAATGATTATCACAAAATTGTTTTTATTGTTCAGATTTATGAGGGCGCTAAAAACAATCAGCACTTTGGTCAAGTTCAGAATGCATTTATTCGTGCCGTTGATGCTTCTGGTAAAGAGATGGTGCGTTTTAATTTGTCAGGCAAAGATCAATATGATCAACAACGTTCATTATTGTTTGCAGAATTAGTTCGTGAAAGCAATGGCTGGAAATTTAATGCGCTAGGGTCATCTTCTGCATCTGATAATTTTGTAGAATGGTTAAAAAAATACGTCTAAAGAGATAAAAATGCGTCGTCTACCCGTTTATATTTTGCTTGATACCTCGGGTTCTATGCGAGGAGAACCGATTCATTCTCTCAATGTTGGACTTCAGTCTATGCTCAGCGCGTTAAGACAGGATCCGTATGCCTTAGAAAGCGTATATTTGAGTGTCATCACCTTTGATATGGAAGCAAAAGTATATTTGCCTTTAACGCCTTTAGATCAAATCCAAATTCCAGAGATTGATGTACCCAATGTGGGTGCAACGTTTATGGGCGCTGCGTTGGAATTGTTAACGCATGAAGTTCAGCACAATGTCAAAAAAACAACAGATGAGCAAAAAGGCGATTGGCGTCCATTATTGTTCTTAATGACAGATGGTTCACCGTCGGACGTTTATGCCTATCAACAAATTGTACCTGTCATTCAGCAATTAAACTTTGCCAGTATTATCGCTTGTGCTGCGGGCCCGAAAGCAAAAACAGAATTCTTATTGCAGCTGACCAATCAGGTGGTTGTACTCGACACAATGGATTCTAATTCTTTTTCAAGTTTCTTTAAGTGGGTTTCAGCCAGTGTAGTTGCGGGGAGTAGCAGTGCTGGAGTGACTGACTCTATTTCTTTACCGCCACCGCCATCGGAAATTCAGTTGGTTTTATAGTCTATATTCAAAAGACATATACAGCATACATGTCTGTCTTTTGAATATCCCAAAACTTTATATTTGATTGATATAACAAAAATAAGCTAGGTAAAAATATGCGCCGATTACCCGTTTTTTTCGTCATTGATTGTTCTGAATCTATGGCTGGACAGCCTTTACAGGCTGTACAGGAAGGCATTGATTTTATCATGAGTGGTTTGCGTACCGACCCCTATGCTTTGGAAACTGTCTATGTTTCAGTGCTTGCCTATGCAGGAATTGTACGGACTTTAGTGCCGTTGACAGAGCTTTTTGCCTATAGAAGTTGTGAACTTCCTTTGGGAGGAGGCACACATTTAGGCAAAGCACTTGATCATTTGGCGAAAGAAATTGAACGTTCTGTGATGAAAACGACGGCAGATGTCAAAGGGGACTGGAAACCGATTGTATATTTATTTACGGATGGTCGTCCGACGGATGATTATGAAGATGCGATTTCTCGTTGGAATGCTAAATATGAAAACAAAGTGACCTTAGTCGCTATTGGTTTGGGGCAAGATGTTGATTTTTCTGTATTAAAGCGCTTAACAACACATTGTATTTCATTAACCCAGATTGATCATGAATATGTCAAAAGCTTATGTAAATGGATCAGTGCTTCGGTTGTTTCACAGAGTATTAGTGTTGGAAATAATCAAAAACAACAAGATCTTTTGCCATTGGATGAGCGATATATGCATTTGGCTAAGGAGAAACTTTCATTCCGAAAAGGGCAGGCTGATGATCGTACGGTGACATTTATAGGACGCTGTCAAAAGCTGCATCATCCTTATATTTTAAAATATACACGTCACTTACAGTATGGTGAGCTTTCTGATCTAAATATCAATTTATACAATTTTAAATTACAAACCTGTACCGGTATTTCAGAAGATTATTTTAGCTGGACAGATCATGCTGCTGAAAAGCCTAAAATTAATACCTCTGTTTTAGAGGGCAGTTCTAATTGCCCGCATTGTTATGCTGAAACAGCTTTTGCAATGTGTGCCTGTGGCAATTTGATGTGCTATGACGGATACAGTGAATTTGCCGTTTGCCCATGGTGTCTGCGTCAAATTAGTTTTTCTGCATCTGGGGAAGATTTTAATCTTACTCGTGGGCAAGGTTAAAGCATAAAAATAGCAAAATGGTTTAGGCTGGGGGAAAAGTGATGACTGAATTTAAATGTAAAATAAAAACATTATTAGAAAAAAATGACATGGGATTGAATGATCAATTTATTGGTTATATTTCTACTGATGAAAATTTAGGACAATTATCCAAGTTATTACACGCCTTACGCCTGAACCCAAAATCAGGTTTAGGCATCGAAATTTCCCAGCCTGAAACAAAGCCAAATCTTGCTGAAGAAAAAGCAACTGTGCCATTAAAATTGACTGAAAGTGAAGCAGTTGATACGGTCATCATGGAACCCGCTATTCAATTCAATGATCAAACATCCAATACAGCAGAAAACAAATCCAGTCTTTTTTCAAATCCAGAGGAAAGCGCTAAAGTAGCGTCTGCGGTGATTCGCTTAGAGAATCAGCTTGAAACAGAATGCTCTGATTTAAATCAATCAATTGAAAATACAGTTGATGATATGAGCACGACTTTAAAGCCTCATTTAACCCAAACCGAATCAGTCGTAGATCAAATGAATACCCAAGATGCGATTCATATCGATCCGAGTACACTCAATCAAGATAAAAATAGAGCTGAAATGACCGACGTATTTAATCATGTATTTGCAGATGAGGTGAAATTTCAGGTCGATAATGCTCGTGTAGGTCAAGCCTACCAATCCAATATTATGCTGATGTCTAAGCATGATCCTAAACAGATTGTATTTAAAGCGGATAGTTTTAAATTTGCTGAGCATGATTTTTATTTTGATGAGGCAACACAGACCATTCAAGGCAACCCTGAACGAGCAGAAGAACTGATCTTTTCGTTTCAATACGGGATTAAAAATGAGACGCGCACAGCAAAGTGCAAAATGAATATTATTCCTGATCCACGAACTTTATGGAAAGTACTGGAGCCTGAAGCAGAACAGCCTTTTATTAAAACGCATACAGAACAAAAAATGATACAGACTGAAAATTATAAGCTTATTGCAGCCAGTCGACGTGGTCGTTCACATGAACATGCTGGGACATTTCGTGATGATGATTTTACCATCATGCATATTCCGAATAGCGCATGGTCAGTGATTGCTGTTGCTGATGGGGCGGGGAGTGCACCGTATTCTCGAGAAGGTTCACGTATTGCAGTCGAAATTGTGCAAAGTGAATTTCAGCGTTATTTACACGATTACACCATCGAATCTTTAAATGAAGATATCAAAAAATGGCGAGTGGGTGGTCAAGATGAGCAAACCAAAGTCATTGCACATAAATTGAATCAACAATTTTTTCATGTTTATTATGAAATTTATAAATCGATTATCACTCAAATAGAACAACAAGCTGAAGAAATGGCTGTGGCTGCGAAGGCTTTTTCAACCACTTTATTAATCGCCGTACTCTGTCACCAACCAGATAAAACATTTATGAGCACTTTTTCAGTCGGTGATGGCGTCATTGTAGCCTATAGCGATGAGCTGGTTCGAATTATGAATGTCGCGGATGGTGGCGAATATGCAGGTCAAACCAAGTTTTTAGACCGCAGTATTGGGCAAGAATTGGGTGCTCGGATCAAAATTGGATGCTATAGCAATATTGATGCTGTCATGGTGATGAGCGATGGTATTTCAGATCCTATCTTTGAAACAGAGGTTGGATTGACGAACCATGAAAAATGGAAAGACTTATATGGCCAATTAGCCCCGTTATTCCACACTGAAAATGCGGCAAGTGATCTTTTGGAGTGGATGCATTTCTTTACGCCAGGTCATCATGATGATCGTACCTTGGCCGTCCTTTGCAATAACAATAAGGCAGAGTTACTTCAGTAAAAGAATTTAAAGATGAGGTGAATAGATATGTCTGCAAAAATTATTAAGTGTCACACGGTCGATGGTCGAGCAATTGAATTTGTTGATGAAGTGATTGGTTCAGGTGCAATGAAAGATGTTTATTTTTCCCCTGACCGTAGTTATGTGGTGTGTTTTTTCAGTAAAGAAAAAAATAAATTTTATGAATCAAAAGCAGCATTAGAACAGCAAAAAGATCGCTTAAAAGAAATTGTGGGCAATAAATGGAATGGTATTTTTAATGGTGTCGGTGGCGATTATTGGAAAAATATCTTTTGTTGGCCTGATGGACTGGTTGAATACAATGACTTGTTAGGAATCACTGCTCCGACGTATAAAAAATATTACTTTTTTTCTTATGGTTCAAAAAATAACGATTTTTTAAAAATTAAAGGCAAGGAAAAAGAAGGTAAATGGTTTGCGAGTGCCAATAATCAAAACCGCTTTTTAGATGAGCGTGAAAAGGGGAGTTGGCTGAATTACCTGAAAATTGGTATTTTAATTTCACGGGCTGTACGTCGAATGCATGCGGCAGGTCTAGCGCATTCGGATTTATCTTATAAAAATGTACTGATTGATCCTGTTACAGGCAGTGCTTGTGTGATTGATGTGGATGGTTTGGTTGTTCCGGGGAAATATCCGCCTGATGTTGTGGGTACGCCTGATTTTATTGCACCTGAAGTGGTGATGACCAATCATTTATCTAAAGAAGATCCAAAGCGGTTTTTGCCCAGTATTGCAACGGATAAACATGCTTTAGCCGTGCTGATCTATATGTATTTGCTCTATCGGCATCCACTGCGCGGTGGCAAAATTCATGATATGGATGATCCACAGAAAGATGAAAATATGGGCATGGGGGAAAAAGCATTATTTGTGGAACACCCAACGGATCAGAGTAATCAGGTGAAGTCTAATCAACTGCAACCATCGCAATTACCTTGGGCCGATCCCAGTCGAATTTCATATCAAGTCACTGGCCCTTATTTAACAGAATTATTTAACAAGAGTTTTATTGAGGGTTTGCATGAGCCGAGTAAACGTCCCTCTGCCAATGATTGGGAAACCGCCTTGGTTAAAACGGTCGATTTAATCCAACCCTGTCAAAATGCCGCGTGTAGTCAAAAATGGTATGTTTTTGATAATACGACTCAGCCGAAATGCCCATTTTGTAATACCCCTTTTACAGGTAAGTTACCGATTTTGAATCTTTATTCAGCACGTCAACAGGGGAATTATCGACCTGATAATCATCGTTTAATGGTTTGGACAGGACAGTCTTTATTTGCATGGCATGCCAATCATATGATTGCACCCAATGAGCGTTTAACAGCAGAACAAACGACACGTAAAGGCTATTTTGTCTTGCATAATGACCGTTGGTGGTTAGTCAATGAAGGTCTTGCGGATTTGACGGATGTGACAACCAAAACAGTGATCCCGATTGGCGGTAAAATTGAACTGAAAAATGGCGTTCAAATTTTACTTTCAAAGCAAGAGGGCGGCCGTTTGGCTGTCGTCCAGATGGTTGAAGCCTAGAGTGAGAATGTATTGAGCATGAATTTATCTTGGCTCGAGGCTTGAGGTTTAGATAAACCAAAAGTTTTATAGCGTAATAAAATCATTTCTGCCCAATTACGATGGGTCGCTGGTTCTAACATGGAACCGTGGCTTTTAAATACACTTTTCGCATCTTGCGCTAAAATTTGCTGTGCTTCATGAAATTCTTCGCTATTGATTTGCAAGGCGCGATGAATATATTCAATTTGTGAGGGATGAATGGCCGTTTTGGTATAAATGCCGTTATTCATATCTTGGCATAATTCATCCATCAGCAATTGCGTGCGGTCAATATGTTCACATACCGGTGAACTGAGTTGAAAGCCTGCTGGAATAAATAAGCCGGCCAATTGTGCAATTAACATGCCCACTGGAGTTTGGTAAATCGTACTGTTTTTAGGGCGACGTAAATGTAAACAGGACAACAGGTCATTACCGCCAATTCTTAGACATAGGGTTTTATGAAAGTCATATTTGAGTGCTTGATTAAGCTCCATATTATGACCCATATCAAAAATTTCTTTGGTTTCCAGCGTCGGCATCAGGTTGATATTGGGGGGTAAAATGTCCATCCACTGTTTTAAATCGTGCAGCGTAAACTTGGGTAAAATCATGCCACTATAGGTGTGATTTAAGTCCCAATCGACAATATGTTTCGCCATTTCAATATTTCTAGGGCGAATAAATATCGCAGGCGCTTTTAAGTTTGGCTGCTCTAAGCGTTTTTGTAATAAGTGCTTTAAGTTGACCATTGCTGTTTGCACATCTTTTTCCAACACAGCATCTTCTAAACAGACCGCAATCGATTTGAGTATTGGAAATTTGATGCCTTCAGTCACTTCCCATAATTGCTCATGGGTTGCAGGAATGTACATGGTTGCACCCAGTTCAATCGCATGTTGCAGTTGTTTCATTTATTTTTCTCGACTTTTTTTATCAGAGTCACTGCATGATATGGGCCTAACTTGGCACCTAAAATATCTACGGCAATATTCCGTTCTTTGGCAAAATGCAGCAGGAGTTGTACATGCGGATTGGCTGGGTCACGGATTAATATTTTTTCAGGAACGCGTCTTAATACAGCGCGCGTGGCTTCTGCAATGCTGGGCTTAATATGATTAATATTTTTAATCACATAGGTCTCAGAGATCCAGTCAATCGTGTCTAAGCAAATTTTTTGTTGTTTGAGTCGAATATGATTATCCCAATTTGCCAAATCGCTATGCGGATTCTGCTGAATAAGATTTAAAATTTTGGCGATAAACTCGACCGAAATATCATGCGGAGCCAGATGTTGATAGACTAAACAGCTATGCCAATTCTTCGGATCGTAGCAATTTTTCTTTGCCAGATCGAAATCAATCGTATCTTTTAAAATAGTCCGTGAGGTTAAGCCTGAGATCACGGAACCTAGCATTCCAAACGGAATCAGCCAATCTTCACAACTGGCACTTAGCCACGAATAGCCACCTAAATCGGCTAAGGTTACAAGGCGAGGAACCTCCCATCCTGCATCAAATAATGCCGGATAATCTGCCAAATTTTGGGTCAATTCTCGACAAATTGCACCCTTACCCGTCCAGCCATCGACAAAAACAATACTTTCCGCGCCATGTTGTTCGATAATCGCCTGTAATGCTGCAAAATCAATACCGCGATCACGGATAATACTAATCCCGTAATGCTCACAATCTTGATGCTTGTCAATATAGTGTTTAAGGAGTACACCTAAAGGCACACCAGCGCGAACTAAGCTGACTAAAATAATCGGTTGCTTGGGAAATCGAACCATCAGTGAGTTGCCAATCTTCTGCACATCACTTGCCAGACGTTCAGCACCTTGCTCAAAAGCGTATTCAAAATGTCGCATTTGTTCATCTGAAGGTGGATGTTCAACACTAATCATTTGTGAATAGTGTTTTTTCCCAGATTGAATCAGATACTCTTTTTCAGCTACGGGTGTGGGGTCTATTTCATCAATATTGAGCAAGAAGGTCACATCTTCAGGTCGATAAGAGCCATGGAAACCCAGTGTTTGAAGACTAGATGCTAACGCATGGTTTTTATACATGTCCTAAATATCCTTTTGCATGATGATCTTGTGCTAGATTTTGTACTAAAAATTTATCCAACTGACTATTTTTAGGCATACCAAACCAATCACAGCAGCCTAAAAAGCCTGCATCAGACAAACTGTCGCCCCAACCTAAAATGGCACGTTCGCGATTTGGGTCATATTTATTGATAAAAAATTCAACCGCTTTTTGTTTAGACACAAACTTGGGAAGAATGGCTAAATTATTGCCATTGATATGGACATAGCAGTGTTCAAGTACTTCAGCAGGTAACTGTTCAATCATTTGGTGCAGAAATAAAGGCGCAGGATCATTTTGCTTGGCAACGGTATAAATTTTCCCACCATTTTCTTGCATCGTCCACGTCCGGATTGAACCAAATGGTTTGGCATAATCGAGCAATAGCGCTGGCAATTCATCCAGTAACTCATCCAATTCAGCCGCCGCCTTGTGCTGGATGGCAAGCCATTCCTGATCAACCTGTTGATCTGCCGCTAAAATGGTTCCACCATGTGAGCATACCGCACCATGCAGAAAAGGAAGATGTACGCGCTGCAAGCCTGCAACGGAGCGTGCAGTCACAGGAATAACATCTGCGGATGCCAATAACCAATTCACAAAAATTTGCTGTTTGGGAAGCATATAAGACAGAGGCTCGCCAAATTGATCTAGCGTGGCAATTTTATGCAGTGGTGTCGGGGGACTTTTACGATTTGTTTGAAACAGCGTGTCATCTAAGTCAACAAAAATTAACGGCTTAGCATTCATAACTAATAATTTCCAAATTTTTTATTTGTTCAAACAGGACAGGATCAACGCTATCTTGTGCTGTTTCAATGACCAATAAAACCCGATCAAACTGTTGATGTTTAACGTTATAGGCATAGTTATTAATATTCAGTCCATAATTGTCTTTAAATGCACAAATACTTTCAACGGCATGACCTTGTTTGATGGGAGAGCGCGTGGTTGAGCTGTAATAAACCTCCGCTCCTTGCTGCTCTAATCGCTCAGCAATCAGAAATGGAATCCAACTAAACTCACCCGAACCTAAGACCAAGATTTTTTCATGAGGCAAAGGCGGTTGAATATTTTTCCAAGCGCTACAATTTAGAAAGGTCGGTTCGCGTCCCCAATCATGAGGGGCAATAATTTTTTGAGCTTGCTGTTGGGTTGAGCTGACATCGGGCATGTCAATGTCAATAGGTTGTTGGTTCGGCTGCCACTGCCAATGACCATGTAATAATGACACCACTTCAACTGGAATCCCTAAGTCATCAGTGACTAAATGTTGTTCCGCCCAATTGACCAAGGTCACCAAAATAATCCGTTCTACCTGTTGTAAACCCGATTTTTTTAGGCTCAAGATTAAATTTCTAAAGGTCTTTCCTGTTGAAATTTCATCATCAATTAAAATAAGCGTTTTCGATGCAATCACATGCTGATGTTTAAGCGGATCATGACTGGATAAAATAAATTGATCTTGTGCATGACTATGTTCTTCTAAAAACAAGCCTAAGGTCGGTAAGGTTTCAACGGGATGTCGCGTGGTGGTTAAAAAGATGGCATTTTGCCCAAAATCTTGTTTCAGCTCACGATAAACACCTGCCCCCAAACCTACGGCGGTCTCTGCCATACCAATCACACTAATGGGATAGGGCAGATCTTTAGGAATGATTGCAGCAAGATCTTGATAACTTCTTTGCATCGCCGATGGTGCAACGGGGATATGTTTTCCAAGAACTTTAGAAACAAATAAGAATGCACGTTTGGGGTTAATTCTTTCTGCAAAACTGAGCAGATCATCCAATTTCCATTGTGGATGATGCTGATTCACAGTCACACTAATACGACCACGACTTAAATCAATATGTTTTATCAATGCGTACAATCCATTTTGAAACTTTGTGTAATGGGTAAAACTTGAACGACGGGAACCAAGTCAGTATGTTGCAGTGCCAATTGCAATTTTTCAGCTATCAGTTCTGCAATTAAATTAATTCCAGTATGTTGTGTATAGGCAAAACCGCCTGCGGGACGCGGGTTAATTTCTAAAATATGCCATACCCCCAGATCGTCTTGCTTAAATTGAATATTGATCAATCCATCACATTGGAAATGTTGCACCAGAATTTTGCAGATTTCATGACAAGGATGCTCGATATAGCATTGTTGATAAAATTTAAATTTAACGCGGGTTACTAAGGCTAAAATTTTCCCATGGCTACAGGCAATATCCACGGAACATTCTTGTCCCGTTAAAAACGGCATAATCAAATACTCAATAGGTTGATCTAATTGAGCATAGGCCTCTATAAATTGTTGCGTATTACACTGTGTATTGAGTTGAAATTGCTTAAAATATGAAACTTCATTGCGCAGTTGGACAAAACCAGAACCATATACGCCGTACACAGGTTTTGCACAAATATGTGAATATTTTTTTTGATAATCGTCAATCGCTTGCTTTAATCCAACGACATGATCCACTTTTGCAGCAGGAATGTTTGGTAAGTTTAAAGCTTCACAAATTTCTCCGAATAGGAATTTATTGTTCATGTTTTCATGCTGTGCTATGCCAGTGGCACCTGTCACCAGTTGAATATCATGCCGAGCAAATTCTTCACGAAATTTTTCAATAAATTGACTGTGTTTTCCACAAAACAGCAGTTGAATGGAATGCTTTTTACATTGTTCTAACAGCCAATCTGCACTGTGTTCAACGGGAGGTTGTTGAAAAAAATAATCTGCGCAGAGTTTTAATTCTGGACGTTGTTTACTATGAGAACAAAAAATCGTCAGATGGGTAGATAAATTTGAGCGTTTTAATAATTGAATAATGTCGTTTTGACAGGAGTAACTTTCAGCAATCCAGATATTATAGTGCGATTTCACAGTTGATTTGATCTCAATTTTCTTGAATAACAATTATTAATTTGTGCTTGGAATATATACCGCGTCGGGAATATATAGTTTTTTATGCTGTTGATGCAATAATTTTGTAAGGCCTAATATGAAATTGCCAAAATTGATTAAAAAACTCAATTTTGCTATTGGGCTTAAAAAAAATATGTTAAAACAATAGAGGCTTATTTAACTCGTTTTTTGACGAGCAATCTTAATTTTTTATATTAATAATTCATGTGGTTAATGAATTAAAAGAAAATATTACAATATCATAAGAGGATAATATGCAACTTGTTGCTGGTGGGAATATTGCTTTAGCATCTGAAATCATTGAAATACTCATAAAAACAACTGTCCCTATGCCAATAGAACTCGATCTGACTGCATATCTTTTAGCAAAAGACACCCAAAAAGTGCGCGGTGATCAAGATATGATTTTCTATGGACAGCCTCAAACCCCGAATCAGAGTGTTGTTTTAGTTCAATCTAGTTCAAATGATCCCTATTTAACTCAACTTAAAATTAATACCGGATTGCTTGATCCAGAAATTCAAAAAGTCACCTTATGTGCAACGCTCAATGAACCGAATAATTTTAGTCGAATAGCTCCTATTCAGGTGGAACTTTTATCCGCTCATCAAACCATCGCCAATGCATTGATTCAGACGCAGGCTAAAACTGAAAAAGCCTTAATTTTGGCTGAAGTGTATAAGCATAACGATAAATGGAAATTTAGATTTATTGATCAAGGTTTTAATGGGGGCTTAAAACCTTTGGCTGAAAACTTTGGTGTGGTGATTGAGGAGACTCCAAGTAACATTTCACCAACACCAACACCAACACCAACACCATCGAAGTCGAACCTTAACTTGTCAAAAATTAAGTTAGATAAAAATAATTCTAGAATTAATTTAACTAAAAAAGGCGCAGGCTTTGGCAAAATTTCGGTGAATTTAAACTGGAATAAATCTGGAGCTAAATCAGAATCCTTTTTCCAAACATTAACCCGTTCTAATTCAATCGATCTAGATTTAGGGGCGATGGTACAGCTTAAAGATGGCAGTATTGATTTAGTCCAACCGCTTGGAAACCGATTTGGTCATTTTGACCAAGTGCCTTATATCAAATTAGATGCAGATGATCGTACCGGTGCATCTATAAATGGTGAAAATTTACATATTAATGGCAATCAATGGGATCGCATTGAGCGAATTGTCATCTATACCTATATTTATGAAGGTGCAGCACAGTGGGCAGCAACAGATGGCGTAGTGACCATTCGTCTTCCAGATCAACCTGAAATTGAGGTACGTTTAACTGAAGGTAATCAATTAAATACCTGTGCAATTGTAGAATTAAAAAATATAAATGGCGAAATTCAAGCCAATCGAGAAGTCCGTTATTTCAAAGACCAACAATTTTTAGATCAGTTTTATCGTTTTGGTTTCCGCTGGACCCAAGGCTCAAAAGATTAACGCTATCCATTTAATTTACATGTAATAAAGAAGAGGGAAAATTATGGCGATTTCATTAAACAAAGGTGGAAATCTATCTTTAAGCAAAACAGATCCATCACTTAACCAAGTTTTGATTGGCTTAGGTTGGGATGCTCGGGCCACTGATGGCGTAGATTTTGATTTGGATGCTTCGGCATTTTTATTGGCTGCAAACGACAAAGTTCGTGCTGAAACAGATTTCATTTTTTACAACCAAACGCGCTCTCCAGAAGGTTCTGTAGAACATACCGGTGATAACCGTACGGGCGCGGGTGATGGTGATGATGAAGCGGTTAAGATTGATTTAGCGAAAGTGCCTGCTGAAGTGCAAAAAATTGCCATTACCGTCACCATTCATGATGCAGAAAGCCGTGGTCAAAATTTTGGCCAAGTGCAAAATGCATTTATTCGCGTCGTTAATGATCAAACGAATGTTGAAATTGTACGTTTTGACTTAAATGAAGATTATTCAACAGAAACAGCGATGATTTTTGGCGAGTTATATCGTCATAACGGTGAATGGAAATTCAGAGCTGTAGGTCAAGGTTATAACGGTGGTTTAAGTGCCATGTGCCGTCAATATGGCATCAGTATTTAAACTCTATTCTTAGGTGAAAAATGAAACATTTCCGTTTTTCGATCATCTTTAGCATTATCTGCTTGGCCATTTCGGCATATTGGGGTTTTACCCATGGCCCCCAAGCAGGCTTAATGGCAATGTTCAAAGTATTGGCGATTACTGCAATTTTAGCGGTCATGGAGGTATCACTCTCTTTTGATAATGCAGTCGTCAATGCCTCTGTACTGAAACATTGGAACCAATTTTGGCGAACTCTGTTTTTAACCGTGGGTATTATCGTTGCTGTTTTTGGTATGCGACTCATTTTCCCATTGCTTATTGTCGGTGTCACCGCCGATATGAGCATGATTGAAGTCGCAAAATTAGCATTAAATGATCCTACAACTTATTCAGAAAAACTGATGGCCCATCATGCTGAAATCGCAGCATTTGGTGGCATGTTCTTATTATTGGTATTTCTGAATTTCTTGTTTGATGATGAAAAAGATGAACATTGGTTTCATTGGCTTGAATCAAGATTAGCAGACTTAGGCAATATTCAAGCGATTTCAGTTTTCATTTCATTGGTTGTGCTACTTATTTTAGCAAGCTACATCCCTGATGCATCACGTTTAGTTGTGATGATGGCTGGTGTTTGGGGTATTGTCGTCTATGTGGGCGTAAAAGTCATTGGCCATCTATTAGAAGGCAGTAGCAATGATGATGATGAATCTGAGAAGTCAAATGGTGCCACTGCAACAGGTACGATTGTCAAAGGTGGTATTGGTGGTTTCTTGTATTTAGAAGTATTAGATGCCTCTTTTAGTTTCGATGGTGTAATCGGTGCTTTTGCAATTACCAGTGATGTGGTAATTATAATGCTGGGTCTTGCCATCGGTGCGATGTTTGTCCGTTCAATGACTATTTATCTGGTTGAAAAAGGTACGCTTGATGCTTATGTATATTTAGAACATGGCGCGCATTATGCAATTGGTGCACTTGCGTTGATTATGTTGGCGAGCGGCACAGGATTACATATTCCAGAGGTTATTACCGGATTAGTGGGTGTTGCCTTCATTGTTTGGGCTGTCATCTCTTCAATTTCATATAGTAAAAAGCAACAATCTTCATAAACGAAAGTTAAGGAAACAAAAATGGCTATTAATTTATCAAAAGGCGGAAATATCAATCTTTCCAAAACTGCTCCGACGATGAATAAAGTCGACTTGGGTTTAGGTTGGAATCCACGTGCAACTGATGGTAAAGCATTCGATCTAGATGCTGTCGCATTCTTAACAGGTGAGGACGGTAAAGTTCGTTTAGATGGTGAATTTATTTTCTTCAATCAAAAAACTTCACCATGTGGATCGGTTAACCATAAAGGCGATAACCGTACTGGCGATGGCGAGGGTGATGACGAAACAATTTCTGTAGACCTGTCTAAAGTTCCTCAAGAAGTTGCAAAAATTGTATTTGCTGTGACGATTCACGAAGGACAGCAAAATGGTCAAAACTTCGGTATGGTTGATAAAGCCTATATCCGTGTGATTAACCAAGATGCAAATGCAGAAGAGTTGGCGCGTTTCGACTTGTCTGAAGATGGTAGCACTGAAGTTGCGATGATTTTTGGTGAGTTATATCGCCACAATGGCGAATGGAAATTCAAAGCCGTTGGTCAAGGCTTTAATGGTGGTCTGGGTGTGTTAGCTGCAAGTTATGGTGTTGCAGTTTAAGCGAACCAATTAAGGTACTAAAAGAGTCATCTTTTAGTACTTGAAAGTAATTGGTATAAATCTATTTTATATTGAATTATTTTCAAGTACTAAATTAGAGAATAAAAATGCAGTTAGTTTCAGGACAAAAAATAGCACTCAATCAAGTTATTCAAAATGATCAAAAATTTACTTTACGTGTACAATTTAAAGCAGCATTTGAGGTCGATATATCCAGTTTTGGTATAGGACAAAACGATCAGCTTTTCCATGATGATTATATGACTTTTTATAATCAACCGCAGACACCTCACTGTGAAGTGCAATATCTTCAGCAAGACAACCTGAATCTATTTACTTTTGATTTAAGTAAAATAAACGCGACACAGACGCCGCGATTTGTCATTTGTGCAACCGTGGCAAATGACCAAGCAACGATGCAAAATATTCAAAGTGGTCAAATTTCCCTTGTGAATCAGCAAGGCGAAGTATTGGCAAATTATCAATTAAATCCATCAAATTTTAGCCAAGAAAAAGCAGTCATGTTGACTGAAATTTACTTTAAAAATAATCTGTGGCGAATGGCTGCTATCGGACAAGGTTTTAATGGTGGATTAACAGCATTAGTGAGACATTTTGGCGGGGAGGTTGCTGAAAATTCTTCTTCTGCCCCCACAGCGTCTAAAATTGATTTAAAGAAAAAAGTTGTTTTAGATAAGGTGGAAAAACTTGCACCCCATTTACTTGATCTGACTAAAAAATCACTGATTAGTTTAGAAAAAAATAAGTTACTTGAGGTAAAAGCAAGAGTGGCATTGATATTGGATTATTCAGGTTCAATGAGCCAACAATATAAATGTGGTGATGTACAGAAAGTTATGGATCGCATTATACCTTTGGCAATCAATTTTGATGACGATGGCAGCTTTGAGTGCTGGGCATTTGCAGAAAAAGCACTACGTTTAAATGATGTAAGCCTAAAGAATTTGAATAATTATATAGCTTCAGAACAAGGAGGCTATAAAAAATGGAATGCGGGAGCTGGCTATAATAATGAGCCTGCCGTTCTTGAAGAGGTGTTACATTATTTTACCCAAGAAAGCCCATCCAATTTACCGGTCTATATTGTTTTTATTTCTGATGGTGGTGTTTCTGAAGCTAGAAAAATTAAAAAAATTTTACAAGAGGCATCATTGCAACCCATATTTTGGCAATTTGTAGGGATTGGCGGCAGAAATTACGGTGTGTTAGAAAAATTAGATACCATGGAGGGGAGAGTGGTCGACAATTGTAATTTCTTTAAAATAGATAATATTGAAAGTATTTCTGAATCAATGTTGTATGACTTTTTACTTCAAGAATTTCCGATATGGTTAACAGAAGCAAAAAATAAAAATATCGTGAGAGGATAGGTAAATGTAATGGCAGAATTTAATCTTGTTGGTAGCCCAGAACCTTTTTTACATGTCAGCATGCAGCAAGGTGAAGCAATTTATTGTGAATCTGATGCGATGGTCATGGTTGAACAAAATCTTGAAGTTGGCGGTAAATTACGTGGCGGAATTTTCCAAGCTTTCATGCGTAAATTTACCTCTGGAGAGTCTTTGTTTCAACAGCAAATTAAAGCCGTGAAGGGGGCAGGAGAGTGTCTATTATCACCAAATTTGGATGGTGATATGCAGATTTTGGATGTGGGTCAACGACAGTATATTTTATCTGATGGCTCTTTTGTTGCAGCAACCGAACACACCATGATCAAAGCAAAAGTGCAAAGTAATATAGGCGGTGCATTGTTCGGAGGCACGGGCGGTTTTGTGGTTATGGAAACCAGTGGACAGGGTAAAGTGTGTATTTCTGGCAGTGGAACTTTACTCGAACTGGATATTACACCAGAGCAAGGTGAAGTCACCATCGACAATGGTCATGTTACGGCTTGGGATGCATCGTTAAATTATAATATTGGCATTCCAAGTTCAGGTAGCGGTGGTTTTGTTGGCAATATCGTGAATAGCTTTACCAGTGGTGAAGGTTTAGTGATTAAGTTCCGTGGACATGGCAAAGTGATTGTGTGCTCACGTAATCGTGCGAGTTATTTACAGTGGTTAGCTACGGCTTTAGGTCGTGGTCATTCAAATTCAAACTGAGGTGAATTATAAATGGGCATTAGCTTAGTTAAAGGTCAAAAAATTTCTTTAGAGAAAGGTGATGGTTCATCTTTAACTAAAATATTTCTGGGTGCAGGTTGGGATGTCGCAAAAAAAGGCGGTTTACTTGGTATGTTTGGCGGTGGTGGCGATTCGATTGATCTTGATGCCTCTGCAATTGTTTTTGATGAAAATAACAAAGCGTTAGATAGTATTTGGTTCGGTCAATTACAGAGTCGTGATGGCAGTATCAAACATTCTGGTGACAATCGTACTGGTGATGGCGCGGGTGATGATGAGGCGATCCATGTGGATCTGACTCAAGTTCCTAGCCAAGTAAAATCAATTGTATTTACAATCAGCAGCTTCCGTGGGCAAACTTTCGAAAAAGTTGAAAATGCTTTTTGCCGTGTAGTTGACGCCACAACCAATGTTGAAATTGCAAAATATAATCTTTCAGCAAAAGGTAATTATACAGCATTAATTATTGCTAAAGTTTATCGTCACAATGGTGCATGGAAAATGTCTGCATTAGGCGAAACTTGTAATGGCAAAACCATTCAGGATATGGTTCCATCCATTTTACCTATTTTATAAAGTCGTTTAATTTCGTGAAAGTGGCTTGATGAATCAAAAACTTGGTTTGTCAGGCTTTTTAAGTATCTATGACTTTGTTTTATAATTTTTTAAGGTAAAACCATTAAATTTGAAGTTTTAGAATCGTTCGCTTAAGCAGGATTAAGCTAAACTATATTTTGCCAAGAAAGAATTAATCTGCATGAGATAGATTAACTTAAAAATAGAAAATATATTTAAACATAAAAAAAGCCCCCATCTTTCGATGAGGGCTTTTTTGAATTTGGAGCGGGAAAAGAGACTCGAACTCTCGACCCCAACCTTGGCAAGGTTATGCTCTACCAACTGAGCTATTCCCGCTTATTGAGCAGTTTTTAATAAAAACTTACACTAAAAAATTTGGAGCGGGAAAAGAGACTCGAACTCTCGACCCCAACCTTGGCAAGGTTATGCTCTACCAACTGAGCTATTCCCGCATGCCGTGTATAATACATTATGTGAAAATATGGTCAATCCTTTTGTGAAAAAACTTGTATCGATTGCATAAAATAAAACCAGTTTCCAGGGAATTGGTTATTTCATCAGCAAAGCTGATAGCGATAAGAGAAATTTGGGCTGGAAAATGATGAATGATTTCTGAAATGACAGGCAAAAGATTGAATCAGAACACGTTATACTAAAGTGAGAGCTTGAGCCTTTTGGGAGTATTATTTTGAATTTAGAACAGCAATTAATTCAACGATTACAAAGTTTGTCACCAATCCATTTAGAAGTGGTGAATGAATCATCCGGTCATGGTGGTTATTTCCCAGGTAAAGAGTCACATTTTAAAGTGGTTGTGGTTAGCGATGCTTTTGAAGGATTACGTTTGGTGCAGCGCCATCAAAAAATTTATGCTGCCGCAGGCGACTTACTTGGTCCGGGGAGTATTCATGCTTTGGCGATTCATGCTTTTGTTGCTTCGGAATGGCAAG
Source organism: Acinetobacter bohemicus ANC 3994 (assembly GCF_000367925.1). Lineage (GTDB taxonomy): Bacteria > Pseudomonadota > Gammaproteobacteria > Pseudomonadales > Moraxellaceae > Acinetobacter > Acinetobacter bohemicus. Next base: position 55,198 of record NZ_KB849167.1, on the reverse strand, counting down.
GTCAAGCGACTGCTAGCCCTGAATGTGCCCATGCACCCAAATCACAATAAGGAATATTGAAAAATGGACATGCAGCTGACAGTTAAAATTGTGCATATGATCAGTGTGACCTTACTGATTGGTGTGGTGATTGCACGCGCTTTTACTTTATTTGTAGGCGTTCAGGGCAATCAACCAAATCCTGTAGCACGTAAACTTTTTGTGGCATTACAACATCTTTCAATGACTTTAATTGTTTTGACGGGTCTGACTTCTTTAGTCATTAAAAACTTTGAGGTGCAATCATGGTTTTATGCCAAGGTTGTGCTGTTTCTGGTTTTATTTTCCTCTTTAATGAAAGCCTATAAAAAAGATGACCGTATTTTATTGGTACAACGTCGTGCAGGTTTAGCCATTGCGATGGTGGCACTGGTGGCGATTATTGGTTTAGTGATGGTAAAGCCTAATTTCGGCTAATTGTTAGACATTATTATTTGTGCAGCAAGCGGTCTAGGTTAAACTGCAAAGAATACATAAATATAAAGCATGGAGGTGATTAATGCGGACACGTGTGGTTTTTAATCAAAAAGGTGGGGTCGGTAAATCTAGTATTACCGTGAATTTGGCAGCAATCAGTGCATATCAAGGTTTTAAGACCTTGTTAATTGATCTTGATCCACAAGCCAATTCTAGCCAGTATTTATTGGGTGATGATGCAACGTATTCGGCGGATAAACCCGCTTTAGAGCCGAATATTGAAAACTATTTTGAAGAAATGCTGGGCACAACACAAAGCAAAGGGCTTTTGAGCAACGCGATCGGTTCCATTTTAAAAAATCGTGCCAAAGGTTTACAAAGTTATGTGCACTCATCGCCTTTTAAAAATTTAGATGTGATTCCTGCAAGCCCAACTTTGGGTGCGCTGGCCTATGCTTTAGAATCGAAACATAAGATTTATAAATTACGTGATGCTTTACAACAGTTGGATGGAGAATATGAGCGGGTTTATATTGATACGCCGCCCGCATTTAACTTTTTTACCTTATCGGCTTTAATTGCTGCGGATCGTGTCTTGATTCCTTTTGATTGTGATGTTTTTTCAAAACGTGCTTTACAAACCTTGATTGAAAATGTCATCGAAACACAAGATGATCATAATGACCGCTTGGAAATTGAAGGCATTGTGGTTAATCAATTTCAAGCACAAGCAAAATTACCACGTGAAGTGGTACAACAACTTAAAGATGAAGGTTTACCTGTTTTAGCCAGTATGTTGCCGCCGTCAATTTTGATGAAGGAATCTCATTTTAAAAATCAGCCTCTCATTCATTTGGCTACTGATCATAAATTGACGCAAGCCTATCAATCATTGTTCAATGAAATTGAGCAAAATAAGATTTGAGATTTCCTATGAAAAAATTTTATGTCAGCCTATGTATGGCGAGTAGCGTTTTATTAGGCGCATGTGCGACCACAGTAAAACCGACTTATATCTCACCTACACAGTATCAAGCTTTGAACTGTCAACAATTACAAAGTGAATATAACCGTATTCAGCAATATGTCGATAATGGTGTGCAACCGGCTAAACGTACTGGCGTTGGTGTCGGTGTTGGATTAGGTGGTGGTTGGGGCAGTCATGGCGGCTGGGGCATTGGTCCAAGTGTTTCAGTGAACATGGGCCAGTCTTCTAATACGAAAAAGACTGAATTAGCACGTCTTTTAGGCGAGCAAGAAGCCGTGGTTCAAGCGGCTAAATTCAAAAATTGTCCGATTATTATTCGTAATAAAGCACAATAATCATCGTAATGATCACTCTGTTGTTGCGCTTTGAGGAGCAGCAGAGTGATAAAATATTAGCAAAATGTTTCAAACATATATTTTAAATATCAAAAGCTTAATTATTTGTAAGGTGATATTTAAACGCTTGAAGTCATGTTTTTTGATTGAAATACTTGTTACTTTTTATGACTTTCATATAAGGTGTGTCACTGTTTAATGGTGATGTCAGGTGTGTATGATTGAGAGTTGGCTTTTTGTATTGGCAGTGATTGCGGTTCTGATGATTCCCGGTCCGACCAATGCATTACTTGCAAGCTCGGCACATCAAAAAGGGCTGGCAAAAACCAGCCTTTTTATTCCAGCAGAGCTATTGGGTTATTTTTATGCCATTAATTTGTGGGCATTATTTATCCATTTATGTAGCCCAACGTGGCCACATTTAATCAACTTATTACATTTACTCAGTGCCCTTTATGTTTTCTGGTTGGCTTTTCATTTATGGAAAACATCCCATTTAGAAGAGCATAGTCAACGCTATCAATCTATTCGACCTCGCCAACTATTCTTTTCTACCTTAAAAAATCCGAAAGCCTTATTATTTGCTGCGGGCGTATTACCGCCTGAAACTTGGCATAATCCAAGCAATTTTATTTTCGTTTTTGCGGTCTTTGCTTTGGTGCTTTTACCAACCGTGATGTTTTGGATGTCTTTTGGCCGTGCGATTTTGGCCGGTCAATCGAAGCAAATAAAAGCCGATCTTTTATATAAAGGATCGGCCATGTTATTGCTGCTTTGTATGTTGCCCGTGGTGGTTCGGTTTTTTTAACGCTTATACCTTTTGTCACACCCGTAATTAGTGACTCTTTTTCAGCTTTTGACGAATGAAACCAATAATACCGGGAAGCACACTCAGAATAATAATGCCAAAAATAAGATGGGTAAAATTGTCTTTGACAATCGGCATATTGCCAAATAAATAGCCTAATGTAATAAATGAACCGACCCAGCAGATTGCACCAATCACATTAAAACTGAGAAAGAATTTGTAATTCATATTGCCAGCACCGGCCACGAATGGAGCGAAAGTGCGCGCGAAAGGCACAAAGCGGGCAAAAATAATGGTTTTACCGCCGTGTTTCTCAAAGAATTTTTGCGTGTAATGTAAATGTTTTTTATTAATAAAACGTGATTCCATTTCAAATACACGTGGTCCGATAAATTTACCAATATGATAATTCAGTGTGTCGCCGAGTACAGCAGCAGTAAACAGTAGCATCACCAGAATAAAGGGATCCATTACACCGGTTGAAGCAGCTAATGCACCTGCGGCAAATAATAAACTATCACCCGGTAAAAATGGCATGACCACTAAACCTGTTTCTACAAAAATAATTAAGAACAGAATGGCATAAATCCAGATGCCATAATTGGTGATAAATTCGAGTAAATGGTCATCAACATGCAATATAAAATCAATCAGTTCCATGGGGTCACAGACAGCGAAAATGTGCTGAAATCCTAGCAGTCTAAGGTATGAAAGTCAGTATAAAAACGTAAATAAATTCCAATTCAATCATTCTATATTTGCAACGATGTATCTACAAATCGCAGCTTTATCCAGCAAAAAATCGGCCTATGATGAATACATCATCTAAATAAAATATCGAATAGGTCACCTCATGTTAAATCCCAATGTTGTACTGAAAAATCTGCTCCAAGGCCCACAAACGGATGCTTTGATCAGTCTGCTTGCTCGTGTTCTGATGGCTTATATTTTTATTGTTGCAGGCTGGGGAAAAATCACGGCTTATAGTGCAACCGTTGGCTATATGGAGTCGATGGGTGTACCCAGCGTCATGCTGCCTTTCACCATTTTGGTTGAGTTTGGTGGTGGTTTGGCGTTGTTATTGGGTTTTCAAGCACGCTTTGCCGCATTGGGTTTAGCCGTATTTAGTTTAATCACGGCTTTTATTTTTCATCATGGTGCCGAAGATGCAATTAATTTTATGAAAAATATGGCCATGACCGGTGGGCTATTATTCTTGATGTTACACGGTGCGGGTAAATTTAGCCTAGATCATCATATTGAAAAATAATAGATTGATTTTTAGCGTTATAAAGGATGATTTTGTCTGGCTTCAATGGCCTTGAAATTACAAAAAGTCAGCGTACAGCGGGTTCAAATTTTGTTTAGATAAAATTTTAGCGCACTTTAGAATTAGGAAAATAAATATGCATAAAATTTTGATGGTTATTCTATTCACCGGTTCTATCTGTACAACGGTAAGCAGTTGGGCGGGTAAGGATGATCATATCATCATTCAAGAAGCGGCAAGCAATCAGGTGAAAGTGGCAGAGGTTAAACATTTAAAAGACGAAACTGCTGTCACTTTAAAGGGCACATTGTTGAAGCATCTCAATGAAGATCACTACGAATTTAGTGATGGTACAGGGGTCATTTTGCTGGATATCGATGATGATTTATGGAAAGCATCTCATATTAAAGCAGGTGATAAAGTGCAGGTCGTTGGGGAAGTCGATACGCATCGTTATAAGCCGACTGATATTGAAGTGGTTAAAATAGAAAAAGTGATAGATTGATTGCTATAGAGCGCCCGAAAATGGGCGCTTTTTTAGCGCTGAAATATAATGCAATCAATTGAATGTGCACCTTGGATGAATGGTGTGCGTCTAGCAGATAAAAATGATAGAATGTCGCGCTTATATTCGTTTGCCTGCATAGTGGTTTATCCATGACTACCAATACCCAAATTACTGAAGATCGCATCCTGATTTTGGATTTCGGTTCTCAATATAGTCAGCTTATTGCACGTCGTGTACGTGAAGCTGGTGTTTATTCTGAAATGTATGCCTATGACATGTCTGAAGAAGACATTCGTGCGTTTAATCCGAACGGTATCATCTTGTCTGGTGGCCCTGAAAGTGTGCATGAAGAAGGTAGTCCACGTGCGCCAGAAGTTGTGTTCAACTTAGGTGTACCTGTATTAGGTATTTGCTATGGTTTACAAACCATGTCGGAGCAGCTTGGCGGTAAAGTAGAGCCGGGCACAGTACATGAGTTTGGTTATGCAGCTGTCGATGTATTGGTTCGTGATCAGCTTTTGGGTGATCTAAATGATGCTGATCCTGAAAGTGGCAGTAACAAACTGAATGTTTGGATGAGCCACGGCGATAAAGTTTCTGCGATTCCGACAGGTTTCCAAGTGACTGCAAGCACGCCAAGCTGTCCATTTGCAGCAGTAAGCGATGAAAAACGTCGTTTCTACGGTGTACAGTTCCACCCAGAAGTGACCCATACTGCAAAAGGTGCTGAGTTATTATCTAACTTTGTACACAGCATTTGTGGATGTCGTAATCTTTGGAATTCTGAAAACATCATTGACCTCCGTGTTGAACAATTACGTCAACAAATTGGCGATCAAAAAGTACTTTTAGGTCTTTCAGGTGGTGTTGATTCATCAGTTGTTGCAGCACTTTTACACCGTGCGATTGGCGATCAGCTCACTTGCGTATTTGTAGACAACGGTTTACTTCGTTTGAACGAAGGCGAGCAAGTGATGGACATGTTTGCAAAAAACATGGGTATCCGTGTGATTCGTGCTGATGCTGAAGAGCGTTTCTTGACTGCGCTGAAAGGTGAAGTGGATCCTGAGAAAAAACGTAAAATCATTGGTCGTGAATTCATTGAAGTGTTTGCTGAAGAAGCACGTGGTTTGGATGGTGTAAACTTCCTTGCACAAGGGACTATTTACCCAGACGTGATTGAATCTGCTGCAACCAAAAATGGTAAAGCGCATGTGATTAAATCGCACCATAACGTGGGTGGTTTGCCAGAAGATTTAGCCTTTGAATTGGTTGAGCCAATTCGTGACTTGTTTAAAGATGAAGTACGTCGTTTAGGCACAACTTTAGGTTTACCGTTTGAAATGCTATATCGTCATCCATTCCCAGGTCCAGGTTTGGGCGTGCGTATTTTGGGTGAAGTGAAAAAAGAATATGCAGATATTTTACGTCTTGCTGATGATATTTTCATGCAAGAGCTTCGTGCCAGCGGTTGGTATGACAAAACTGCGCAAGCCTTCGCGGTGTTCCAACCAGTTAAATCTGTAGGTGTTGTAGGTGATGGTCGTCGTTATGCATGGGTGATTGCACTTCGTGCGGTTGAAACGGTTGACTTTATGACAGCACGTTTTGCACATCTTCCTTATGATTTGGTTGATAAAATTTCAACACGTATCATGAACGAAATTAAAGATGTTTCTCGTGTGGTGTATGACGTGTCGTCTAAGCCACCTGCTACGATTGAGTGGGAATAATTTTCTAAAGAAAATTATCTTTAAAAAAGAGCGCTTAGGCGCTCTTTTTTTATTTAAAAGCGTCAGAAAAGTTAATTAACGAAGAAGTAAGGTTCTAAGAGACTAAAGAGCTTTTTATTTAATGTTGCTGAGTGATATTTACCATTTTCTACCCATGATGCACTTTCAAGCCAATTAGTACTCTCTTGCACAATTTTTACTAAAGCATCATGGTCAATTAGACACCATCCTTTATCAATTGGAAAAGCTATATGTAAGTTTTTATTTATATACTTTTTATCAATCGTAATGCGGCTTTTTAGCTGGATTCGTAAGGTGTCTTTTCCATTTAAATGATATGCAAGAAAATCGGCACCATTCCAATCATCTGATAACTTTATACAATTGAATCCGTAGTCTGCTAAATATGCCGAGATTTTCTGGAAATTATAAATTTCTTTTTGCTTAGGGGATAATTCCGAATAGATAATTTTATTAAACATCAAGGAAAGCATCTAGTTGTAAGTGATTAAATTATATATCCATTTTTATGGTTTTAAATGCTCGGCGAAGACCGTTTAGGTTTAGATAAAATTTATATTCAAGCTAAACGTTGAGAAAATACCGTCGGACGCCCTGATATTCAACAATTCAAAGGTGCTTTGGCGGATCAAGTTGCGAAAAAAGGTGTATTTATTACAACTTCTAGTTTTAGTAAAGAAGCATTTGAATCTGCTAAAAAATCGGGAATTGTGTTCATTGACGGTGAGAAGCTCACATCATTGATGATTGAGTTTGGCTTAGGTGTTCAGATCGAACGTCGCTTCCATATCTACAAAATTGATCAGGATCGTTTTGACGAAGAAAATTTTTAGTTATTTATCCGTATAAATGGCGACTTGATTACGTCCATTTTTCTTGGCTTCATAGAGTGCAAGATCTGCATTTTTAATCAGTAAATTTAAATCGTTTTGCTGTGGTTGCATTTGAGCGATACCAATAGACACCGTAAAGTTAAAAAAGAATTTATTTTGAACACAAATTTGATGGTTTTCAATTTTTTTGCATAAGCGATCTGCAATAATAATTGCCTCATCCAGTGTGGTATTGGGCAGTAATGCAATAAATTCCTCACCGCCAAAACGAGCGAGCACATCGGTGTAGCGCATTTCTTGGCGAGAAATCTCGGCCAGTATACGAAGAACTTCATCTCCGACATCATGACCGTAGCTATCATTAATTTTTTTGAAAAAATCGATATCAAACATGAGTAAGCAGGCTAAATTATATTTAGGCCATTTTTGAATGGTTTTTTCAGCCACCTGCATAAATTGTCTACGATTATTGAGTTGGGTTAGTTCATCGGTATGAGCGAGTTGACATAAAGCGTAATAATTCCAATCGTTTAATAAAACCCGTAAAAAATTCCGTTTTGAATTTAAAGTATTATTCCAACTGATATACATACTGAGTAATAAAACAGGGGTATATGTGAATGAAAATATGATGGCTTCCTGAAAACTGACTAAGTTAAATACTCCTCCTAAAATAATTGCACTGGTGAGTAACGAGGTAAATATGGAATATCGAAAGGAGACCTGTATGCATAAATTGCCCAATAAAATAAAAATAACAGAAGCATAGATATAAGTATGAACCAGCGGACTTTGTGATAAATACAACAGGCCTAACCAGACGACCGCAGATATCGCGACATAAATAGGCAGTAAACTGTCTAAAATATTAATATTTTTACAGTAACGGAAGAAGAAGATATTAATGAATATTGCGCTTAGTACCAGACTGAGCCGTGATATGGCAGAAATTATGACGATTTCAGGTAATAAAAACCAATCTACAAAAAAATAGATTAAAAATGTAAGTTGGCCAATATAATTAACGTATTTTAAAAATTGGCGTTGGTGTTTATTTTGATAGTTTAAGTAATATTGCTGAAATTGTACTGGAATACGAGTGATTGGAGCATCTAACGCTTGTTCTATTATTTTTCGATTTTCCGCACTACATAGCTGCTCCGGTAAAATATAAGCAGCTTCATGATTGAATTTTTTTTCTCTAGGTGTTTTAAAATGATGACTATTTTTATCATTTTTGTCACGAGAGCTTTGTTGATCTCTCTTAAACATTTAAATCAGCCCTGTATGGGGTCTACCTAAAGAATCATATGCTGAACAATAAAGCTTGTATATAAGATAAATACTGAACGGTGAGTGCAATTGTGACAATTTTTTTTATATGTATAAAATTCATATGAATAAGAGATGAATATTCAATTGCATCAATCGGCAAAGGGTTGCTCATCAAGAAAAGTTTCAAAAATGATATTGTCCTATACATAGTATTCAGCGTATTAAGTGACTTATAGGCTGAGTTCGTAAGAGTCTATATGATGATAAGAATAGATGAAGACATTAAAAGCACGGTTTAGTCCGTAAGACTTAGGATAAAAATATGACCAATAGCAACTATACAGAGCTTTCTAACTCAGACGATTGTGAAAAATACGTGAATCAATTTATTCAGGAGTTCCCTTTGCGTAGTGCAGAAATTGGGCAGGGAACCATCATTAAACGTGCATTGCCGAGTCGCCACAAACGCTTAATTGGTGCATGGTGCTTTCTAGATCATGCGGGGCCAGTCACTTTTCCTCAAGGGGATGGCCTCGATGTTGGCCCACATCCGCATATGGGTTTACAAACCTTCACTTGGATGATTGAAGGCACCATGATGCATACCGATAGCTTAGGCACCAAACAATTGATTCGCCCGAAGCAGGTCAATTTGATGACCGCAGGTTATGGTATTTCGCATACTGAAGTTGCACCAGAAACTGAAACCCATATGCATGCTGCTCAGCTTTGGATTGCATTGCCTGATGATAAAATCAATATGGCACCGCGTTTTGACCATTATCCAGAACTTCCTGTGGTCGAAAAAGATCAGGTGGAATTCACCGTTTTGGTCGGTGAATTTTTAAAAACCAAATCGCCTGTCGCGGTGCATACCGAATTACTCGGTGTCGATTTAACAGCAAAAGAATCGACCAGCACACGACTTCAACTCAATCCAAAGTTTGAACATGGTTTTATGGCCTTGGATGGAACGGCTGTGGTCAATGGTCATGAATTGACTGAAGACAATATGGTGGTGTTAGAACCCGGTTTGACTGAAATTGAAATTCAGTTGCATGCTGGCAGCCGTATTTTATTGTTAGGCGGCGAACCCTTTGAGTCACCGATATTGCTCTGGTGGAATTTTGTCGGACGTACGCAGGAAGAGTTAAGCCTTGCCCGAGATCAATGGATTAATCAAGATCAACGCTTTGGTGATATTGCTGATTATCCAGGTCCAAGATTAGAAGCACCGGCATTCCCAGATAAAATGCGTGCATCGCGATAAAAATAAAATAGAGGATTCATGATTATGGCCATCATTGCAAATGCAGAAGTACGAACGCTTGCTGAACCTTGGTCGGGTGAGGTGAGCAGTGGCACACACCAATTTATTACCGATAAACCTGAGTCTTTTGGTGGACAAGATCAAGGGCCTGCACCTTATGATTTGATTTGTGCTGGGCTTATTTCTTGTACCATGATCACGCTACGCATGTATGCCAGCCATAAAGGGATCGAGTTGGGTGAATTTGCTGTTGAAGCCGATTTTTATGCCAATAAAGAAGGCAAAGAATGGATTGAACGTCGTTTATCTTTTGCACAGCCGCTACCTGAGGAACTGAAACAAAAAGTTTTAGAGATCAGCAGTAAAACGCCGGTGACCAAAACCTTGTTACGTAGCGTAGAGATAAAAACCGTACTTGTTGAATGACCCGATAGTAATGACATTTTGTGTAAAGCAGGGTGTCATTCTTTTAGAGCGATGCGTATAGTCAAAGCATAAAAATAGAGGTCAAAAAATGATTACATTACACCACTTAGATCAGTCACGTTCTTTTCGAATCTTATGGGCTTTAGAGGAATTGGAACTTGATTATCAAGTGCAGTTTTATCAGCGCTTACCGACTTTTGCTGCCCCCCCTGAATTAAAATTGGTGCATCCTTTGGCTAAAGCACCGGTATTAACCGATGAGGAGCAAACGATTGCGGAATCTGCGGTGATTTTACAGTATTTGCAAGAAAGCTATGATGTACGGCAGCAGTTTAAACCGCAGCATAAAGCAGAGCAGCAGCAGTATCGTTATTGGCTGCATTATGCCGAAGGTTCGTTAATGCCGTTATTGGTGATGCAATTGGTGATGAATAATGTACCCAAACATGTGCCATGGCTGATTAAGCCGATTGCAGAAAAAATAACAGTCGGGGTCAAGACTGGATTTATTCGCCCTCGTTTAAAAGATCATATTGAATATTTGGAAGATTATTTATCTAAGCATGAATATTTTGCGGGGACATTTTCTTTTGCGGATATTCAAATGTGGTTTCCATTAGACGCGCTACAATCCAGAACAACGGGTTCTTATCCAAATATCAAGGCATATCTACAACGTATTGCCCAACGTCCTGCTTTTCAACGTGCACGTGCTAAAGAACAAACTTTGGCTTAAATGATGGCTAGTGAATTTAAAAACAGGCACTAAAAGTGCTGATATCGTTAACTCATATGGTAGAGGCGTTCTTTCGGAAACACCACTTTAAAGGTTGAACCTTGATTTTCTTTCGATTCAATTTCTAAGTGCGCGCCGTGTTGCATGAGTACATGTTTGACAATCGCCAGACCTAAGCCGGTTCCGCCAGTTTGACGGCTACGTGCGCTATCGACACGATAGAAACGTTCGGTTAAACGGGGTAAATGTTTGGGGTCAATGCCAATGCCGGTATCTTCAACGGTAAAATAACCTTGTACCCCATCATCGTGCCAACCCATGGTAATGGTGCCCCCTTTGGGGGTGTATTTAATGGCATTGGTAATGAGGTTGCTAAACGCACTGGCAAGTTCCATATCCGAACCAATCAGGTCGCAATGACTGTCAATTTCGAGGTTCAGCGTATGCCCATAATCAACATTGTAGGCTTGCGCATCATCAAATAATTGGTTCATCAGACTAGGCATTTCAATAATTTGATTTTTGGCAATTTGTTTGTTGCTTTCTAAGCGGGACAGCAGCAGTAAGTCATTGACCAAGGCATTCATGCGTTTGGTCTGAGCCTGCATTTGGTCAAAGGCACGTTTCCAACGTGGGTTTAAATCTTCTTGATCGGTAAACGTTTCAATATAGCCACTGAGTACAGTCAGCGGTGTGCGTAATTCATGGGAAATATTATCGACGAAGTCTTTACGCATTTGTTCTAGGTTATGCATACGCGTTACGTCATAGGCCACCAATAAACGACTTTCCCCACCAAAACGGGTCATTTTCACTTGCACATAATGATCTTCAAAGGCTGAAGATTTCATTTTTAAGCCATCAGGTGCTTGGTCAATATGATTAAAATATTCAATAAAATTAGGCTGACGCAGGATAGTTAAAATATTACGCCCACGGTCTAAAGGTTGAATACCGAGCAATTTTTCCGCTGCTGGATTCCACCATTCAATTTGGTGTGATTCGTCAATTAACACCACGGCTTCTGCTAATGCCACCAGTGAGGATTGCGCACGATCAATTAAGCCGACCATTTCTGCTTGTACAATCCGTTCTTGGCGCTGTGCACGATAAACATTAAACAGCAATGCACCCCAAATGCCATCTAAATTAGGCGGCACATCATAAGGACGATTGGAAATCCATTCATTGACCAAATACAGTGAACGTAATTGCAGTACAAAAAAGATCGCAAACGCGATGAAAATTAAAATCCAAAAATACCCGATCCCGATACCAATTAAACTGGCTATCAGCAGTAAAAAGGCGAGTAGACGTAAATCTTGTTTCGCAAAAGTCCATAAACTACTGTAGCGAAATTTTTGATGTTCTCGTGTCAATTCTGGGACAGGGTATGGTTCATACATAAAACATGATTTACCTAAAAAACGACTAACCTAAAGCGATATCCGCACGGGTAGAAAAACGATAACCTGTGCCACGAACCGTTTGTACAAAGCGGTCTACGGCATACGGTTCGAGCACCTTGCGTAAACGTCGAATATGCACGTCAATTGTACGGTCTTCAATATATACGTTACCACCCCAAACTTGATCAAGCAATTGAGCACGCGTATAAGCACGTTCTGGGTGGGTCATAAAGAAGGCCAATAAACGATATTCGGTCGGGCCCATCTCTAAAATGTTCTGACCAAAACTGACCCGTTGACTGACTGGGTCAAGGATTAAGCCATTGGCATCAATGGTTTTTTCACCACTTAGGGCATTGGCACGACGTAACACCGCTTTAATGCGTGACACCAATTCTCGGGTAGAAAAAGGCTTGGTCATATAGTCATCTGCACCAGCATCGAGACCTTGAACTTTATGGTCTTCTTCACCGCGTGCGGTCAGCATAATCACTGGAATTTCGGTCAGGGTCTCGTCACGTTTTAAGCGGCGACACAAGTCAACGCCACTGATACCGCCCGGAAGCATCCAATCGAGTAAAATAAGTGCAGGGCGTTGATCCACAATCATTTGGTGCGCTTGTTTCGCATCTTCTGCTTGTAAGCATTGAAAGCCTGCCATGTCTAAAGAGGTATGAATCATCTCTCGAATGGGAAGTTCGTCATCGACGATTAAAATATAGTCATCTTTCACAACGCAATATCCTATTTGATGTTAACGGTGAACCGTTTTGTATTTATGACAGGCTTATTACAAAGATTAATTATGACAGTATCATTGCAGAAAAGGCTACTCTGCCCATTTTAGCAAATAAATGTGACAATTTTTATCTGATCATATCAAGATTTTAAAATAAATCAGTCATATAAATATAACAAATTCAAAGCTTTGAATATTTTTTGATATTGTTATGATCACGGATTTTCTTTTTTTAATATTTTTCCTTTTTCTGAAAAAGTATTCAGCAATGATAAAAAAACGATGCTACATGAGGATAAAACATCTTCCAGCGATTGTTTAAAGCCGCTGACCACCCAACGAATCGCAATTTGAGTCACATAACCATTAAGGCCTGTGGCAACGAAAGAAATTTCCCGTTCCGAGCGATCAATATGCGGCATCATCAGCATGACAAAAGCCTGAATCATCCGGTCAAAACGTAACATAGTTTCATGAATGGTGGCTTGGTTATGCAGTTCTTGAACCAGCATGGCATCAATATAAATAATCCGTGCCATCCGTGGATTATCTCTTAATGTGGTGAGTAAAGCAGTTAAACCGGCTTCAATCATTTTGCGTGGATCGCTGGATGCCTGCATGATGGCTTGCATGACATTGTGTTGCAATTGATCAATTAAGGTTAAAAAAATGGTTTGAAAAAGTTCGTCACTTTTCTTAAAAGATTCATAGAAATAGCGTTCAGTCAGTTTGGCTTCATTGCAAATATCTTTGACCGTGACCGCAAAAAAACCATGTGTACCATAGGCTTCAATGCCCGCTTCAATCAGTTTTTCACGACGTGCTTGTTTACGTTCAGTTAAAGATAAGCCTTTAAATTGACGTTCTTTGGTTTTTGACGCTTGCTTTTGTTTTTCTTGGAGATTGTCGTGTTGTTCAGTCATAAAGGTCGTGTGCCAAATTTACTCAAGGTTTGCGCTATGTTAACAATAATTTGTTCGTAGACCTATGCTGGAAATGGGCGGAGGGTCTTTATTCTGTTATTGATCTAATATTATATTGACAATGAGTATTGTCAAAATTATATTGGATGGATGAACTGCACATCACCACAGCAAAAAAATAACCAATCTGTTTGGGTTGATGATGCAGAAAGAATTGCATAAGGATGAGTCATGAAAAATTTTAAAAATAAAGTTGCAGCAATTACAGGTGCAGGTTCCGGTATTGGGCAGCAATTGGCTGTTCTTTTGGCGAAACAAGGGTGTCATTTGTCATTGAGTGATGTCAATGCACAAGGTTTAGCACAAACCGTTGAATTACTAGAAAAAAGTAATGTTCGTGTCACAACGCAAAAGTTAGATGTTGCTGACCGTGATGCAATGAAGCTTTGGGCTGCTGACACGGTACAGCATCATGGTTCAGTCAACATGATTTTTAACAATGCAGGTGTTGCACTGGGTTCAACCGTCGAAGGGGCTTCTTATGAAGAACTGGAGTGGATTGTGAATATTAACTTTTGGGGGGTGGTCTATGGCACCAAAGAGTTTTTACCGCTGATCAAAAAATCGGGTGAAGGGCATGTGATTAATATTTCCAGTCTTTTTGGTTTAACTGCTCAGCCGACGCAGTCTGCCTATAATGCGACCAAGTTTGCGGTGCGGGGTTTTACTGAATCATTACGTCAAGAACTAGATATTGAAAATTGTGGCGTGAGTGCGCTGTGTGTTCATCCGGGGGGAATTCGGACCAATATTGCCAATGCAGCAAAAATGAATGACAGCTTAAGAGCACTGGGGATGAATCCTGAAAAATCGGCGAAGACTTTCAATAAATTATTGCGTTGTCCACCTGAAGAAGCAGCACGCCAAATTTTGGATGCTGTGCAAAAAGATAAGCGTCGTTTATTGATTGGTAACGATGCAAAAACCTTGGATTTAATTCAACGTGTTTTACCGACGGGGTATCAAAAAGTAACCGCGATGGCAACGACATGGAGTAAGCGTTTTAAATAAAAAATTATTTAAAAAATGGCTATTTGAACTGTATTTTTAAATTTGAGTCGCTATTTGAGTCAATTTTGAAGGACTGACTCTTGTATTTTACAGAGGCAGTCCTTTTAATTTGCAGCAAAGAAAGAGTGATATCTGAGCGCAATAACAATGTTATCAAACTTGGTTTTTATTGAGAAATATAAACTTAAATCAACGCTTGAATGGTTTTTCTTTTCCAGACCAATTGATAATACAGACCTTGCAGAATACATAAGCAGACAAATGCCAAAGCATAAGCATACCAAATGCCTTGCAATCCCCACCATTGACTAAATAAATAGGCACATGGTACTTCAATGGCAATAATAGCGAAGATGTTAATGATCATCGGCACAGTGACCGTCCCGCTAGCACGCATGATTGAGGCAAAAATCGAACTAGCACCAAAGAACAGAATTGACCACAACACGATAAACAATAACTGTTGACCCAGCGCCACGACATTAGGGTCGGTAATGAACAATGCCATCAAATATTTAGAAAATAGATAAGCCAAAGTGACCAAGCTGCCTGTCACCAAAATATTCATAGCCAGTGCAGTACGCGTCACTTTTGCGAGTAAATCCGATTTTCCTGCACCAATGGCTTGCGCTGCAAAAATTGAGGCAGCAATCGAAATAGACAGGGCTGGGAATTGAATATAATTCAACACCTGATTGACGGCACCATAAGCTGCCGTTGCGTTTGAGCCATAATGATTGACTAAGCCGACAATCACTAAACCTGCAACTGAAGTGGTCACCATTTGGATGCCTGTTGGAATCCCCAAACGCAGTACGATTTTACTCAGTTCGGGATGATGGCGAATATGACTCAACAGCAGACGGTTAGGTTTAAGCGGATGATCTTTTTTATTTAAATACACAAACAAAAAAACCAGTACGGCAAAGTAACCGACAATCGTGGCAATTGCGGGTGCAATAATGCCCATTTTTGGAAAGCCAAAATAACCTGCAATTAGCACAGGGGTAATCAATAAACCAATTAAAATGGTCATCCCTGAAACAATCAGCGGTGTGGTGCTGTCACCGACACCGCGTAAAATAGAGGTATAAATAATATAAAGAAACAGTAATGGGCTTCCTGCCAGCATCCACTGAACATAGGGCAATGACAAGTGCATCACATCTGGATCTGTGCCTAACGCCAGCAAAATATGTTTGGCAAACACCACACCTAACAACGCAATAATACTGCCGCCAATTAAAGTCATAAATAGCGTCGAGCCAACGACACAGCGGACTTTTTCAATATTTTGTGCGCCCCACGCTTGCCCGACCAAGACCGTTGCACCTGCGGAGAGTCCAATCACAAAAGCCATCAGGAAAAATAAAATGGGAAAGAACACCGCCACGGCAGCGATGGCATTGACGCCCATCATTTGTCCGACAAAAATGGTATTAATCGTCCCTGACAGATTTTGCAGAATATTAGTCGCAATCAAGGGCATGAGAAAAATAAAAAATGTTTTCCATAAATTATGTTGATTAACCATCGGCTGGTTTTTAGGCATTGAACGTCCTGTAAGTATATTTTTATCATTTTGCAGATTTAAACTTACACTACCTGAGTTGGTTAAAAAAAGCCTTAGCTTTTAGGTAACTAAGGCGAAAATTTATCCAGTAATAATGCCTTTAAACTGCGGACAAAATGGCAGAGGCTTGTTCGAGCGTTTCATCTTTTTTAGCAAAACAAAAACGGATTAAACGTAAATTTTCGGGCGCTTGTTGATAAAAAACCGAAATCGGAATGGCGACAATGCCATGCTGTTCGGCCAGAAAGGTACATATCTCCACATCGTTTAAATCGGGGCGAATCGCACTATAATTTAAATTCTGAAAATAGGTGCCTTGCGAGGGAGTAAATTGAAAGCGTGAATTTTTTAGACCTGAATTAAACAGATCGCGTTTTTGCTGATAGAAGCCTGCTAATTCTTCAATATGTTCAGGATGCTGCTGCATAAAAGTTGCCAATGCCATTTGCACAGGGGTGACCGCGCAAAAACTGGCAAATTGATAAACCTGTCGAAACATTTTCATCAGCTCAGGGGCAGCAATGCAATAACCTGTTTTCCAGCCCGTGACATGGAAGGTTTTACCAAAGGAACCCACCACAATACTGCGATCACGTAATTCAGCAAAGGACAGGGCTGAATAGTGTTTTTGACCATCAAAAATGAGATGTTCATAGACTTCATCGGACAGCAGCACAATATTTTTATCACGAATCAATTCAATTAAATTTAGCCAGTCTTGATGTGACCAAATCGCACCTGTTGGGTTATGTGGGGTATTGATAATGATCATTCGGGTTTTGTCATTGATTGCGTCTTTAACTTGATTCCAGTCCACCGAAAAATCTGCCGGCGTTAAGGTAATATGGACGGCTTTTCCACCAACCAATTGCACACTTGGCGCATAACTGTCATAGCTGGGGTCAAAAATAATCACTTCATCATCAGTAGCAATGAGTGCTTGAATGGCTGCAAAAATGGCAATCGTTGCCCCAGGGGTAATGGTAATTTCAGTCAAGGGATCAATCATGAGTTGATCGCGCTTTAAAAACTGCTGTGCCAATTGTTCACGCAGTGCAATCAGCCCATCGCCTGAAGCATATTGATTAAATCCATCCAACGTGGCTTGGCTGAGGGCGTTGAGTAGCGCAGGTGGAGCAGCAAAGTCTGGAAAACCTTGCGATAGGTTTAAAGCATTTAAGCGCTGTGCCATGGCGGACATCACGCTGAAAATGGTGACCCCTTGTGCAGGTAGTTTGGAATGGAGCTGAAGCATGACCCGAACTCTTTTAATGTATTTTGATCATTTTTGAGTGTACCAGTAACCTCGTAGCAGAAAAATAAGCCTGTAAATTTAATATCTTAATTTTAAAGTTGATGCATAAATTTAACCGAATTTATGTTTTGGCTAAAATTAAGCAAAAATTAAGCAAAAATTAACTAGACTAAAAAAACAACATTTTCTAGAATGCAGCCACTAATTAAAATAATACCCTTACAACAATAAATTATGATGCTAAAAACAATCCATGCTGTTATGGATGCTATGGGCTTAAGTTTGCAAAAGCGCGCCCTGCATATCCATTTTTCCAATCAATTACTCAATCCTCAAGTCTTGATTCAAAGAATTGAAGGCGAGCATCGTATCAATCAGGGACTCAAAGCTGAGCTGATTTGCTTATCGAGTAATGCATATATTCCACTGAAACAATTTATTGGCGCCCAAGTGGCCGTCGATCAAGTCACGGATTTAGGTGAACTGTACCGAATCACAGGCATTATTACGGGGGCGAGCCAAGGGCAAAGTGATGGTGCATTCACCTTATATAAATTGACCCTTGAAGATGCCACTGCACTTTGGCACAAACGCCGTAATAGTCGCGTGTTTATGAACAAAACTGTGCCTGAGATTAGTGAAATTTTATTTAAAGAATGGCAAAGTAAGAGTGCATTATTCGCAGCAAGCTTAAGTTTAAATGTGCAGGGCTTAAGCCAAGAATATGACGTGCGTCCTTTTGTCATGCAAGCCAATGAAACCGATTATGCGTTTTTAACACGACTCTGGCGCAGTGAAGGGATCAATTGGCTAATTGATGAAGCTGAGCATATGGTGATGACTTCAGCGGCAGCGATTCAAGCACAAAAATTACGTTTAATTGATGATCATCAACCATATCGTGCTTTAAGCCGGAGGTGCATTCGTTTCCATCGCAGTCATGCCACAGAACGTTTAGATAGCATCACCAGTTTTACTGGACAGCGTTATTTACAATCAACGTCGATACAGACGCAGCGTTGGCAAGCCAATCGCCTATCTCAGGATCAAAGCAATAGTCTACTGACCCATCATCAGCATAGTGATGTCCAAGACAATGAAAGCTTAAGTTTGGAACAGGCTTGGAGTATCAGCCCGGCGTGGACAGCTGATTTAACGAGGGCAGATCAAAGCACGGCTTCAGGCAGTCAGCAATTAGACAAGCTCAATCAAAGACTGTCGCAATATCAGAACTTACACTCCAAATATTTTACGGCCAAGAGTAGTGTACGTGATGCACAGGTCGGTTATTGGTTTGAATTGATCGATCATCCTGAAATTGATTCACATTCAGGTTCAGACAAAGAGTTTCTGATTTTAGGTAAAACTTTTTATAACCAAAATAATTTGCCCAAAGATATTTTACAGCAATTCGATAGCCTATTCAGTTTAAGCCATTGGCAACATCAAGGGGATGAACGACAAGCTAATGAGTTGTATGTGGTGCGCCGTACAATTGCCGTTGTGCCTGAATATCAGCCTTTACAGCATCGTCCAGCAGCCTATCCACAACGTGCCAAAGTGGTTGGGCCTGAAGGTGAAACGATTCATGTCGATGCTTGGGGGCGAATTAAAGTGCGCTTTATGTTTACTCGTGCCGATGACCATACACATGATGGCGGTGCGGGAAGCAATGACAATGATGCCGATTCAGCTTGGGTGGATGTGTTGACCCCTTGGGCCGGTGAAGGCTATGGAGCAAGATTTCATCCACGGATTGGTGAAATTGTGGTGATCGATTTCTTTGAAGGTGATGTTGATCGACCCTTTGTGGTGGGGCGTATCCATGAAGCTGAACGACACCAGACCATGTTTGATATTAAAGGACAGTTACCCGATACTAAAAAACTCAGTGGTATTCGTTCACAAGAGGTTAGTGGTTCGGGGTTTAACCAGCTGCGTTTTGATGATACGACGGGACAAATTAGTACCCAATTGCAGAGTAGCCATGGCGCGAGTCAGCTTAATTTGGGTCATTTAAGTCATCCTAAAACTGCCGAGACCAGTGTTGGTCGAGGAGAAGGATTTGAACTCAGAACAGATCAGTATGGTGCTGTTCGGGCGGGTAAAGGGATGCTCATCAGTACCTATGCTCAGGAACAAGCCATTGCAGATCATTTAGATGCAGCACAAGCACAGTCTTTACTCACCCAAGGTCACGAAAGCATGAAGATGCTCAGTGAAATTGCGGTTAAACAGCAAACCGATGCACTCAATGTGATTGGTCGCTTGCCGAAATTGATTCAATCTTTGGAACTCAAAAGTACCAGTCAAGCCTTGAATACCACGTTGAATTTATTTAAACAGAGTGTGGGTCGTGATCCATTGAACGCTTTAAAAGATTGTGCTGGCTTTATTCAGGATATGGGGCAGTTTGCCGAACAGGGCAAAGGCATTGTGGATGAATTTAATCATTTCTTCACCGATGCAAAAGAAGCGGTCGAAAACTTAAAAGAATTTATTGAAAATGTCGAAGAACATGGTTCTGAGCTGATCAAAGGCAAGCTTGCGAGTATTAAAGACCATATTGAATCGAACCCTTTGGGTAGTTTACAAGAAGTGAGCAAAGTGCTGGCGAATGTGGATATCAAAGATTTCGATATCATGAGTACTTGTGGCACGTTCAGTAAGGGAAATAAGCTAGAAATAGCACCCAATAAGGCATTCAGTTCATTACAAGGCTTTATGGAAGGTTATACCCAAGGTTTAGAAAGTAGTCGTGATACTGGAAAACAAGAACAAGGAAAATTGTTTAGACAAGCACTGCTGTTATTGGCTTCACCGAATGGTATTGCTTTAACCACACCTGAAGACATTATTTTACAAGCCTCGCAAGATATTGCGACGAGTGCACAAGGTTCAATGAATTTAAGTGCGCAGAAAAATATTGTGGCACATGCTCAAGAGAAGATTAGTTTATTTGCAGCGCAGAAAGGACTCCGAGCCTTTGCTGCGAAAGGTAAGATCGAACTTCAAGCTCAGGATGATGCGATTGAAGCGATTGCACGCAAAGTCATCAAGTTGATTTCTACTGAAGAAAAAATTGAAATAACCAGTCCTAAAGAAATTGTACTGACTGCTGGTGGTTCTCAGATCAAAATTAATGCTCAGGGTATTTTTACTACGACAGGTGGGAAGTTTGAGAGTAAAGCAGGGCAGCATAGTTTTGTGGGAGGAGCAACTGTAAATGCAGAGTTACCAAATATCCCAACAAATAAAAATTATAGTAATAAGTTAGATTTATATCATTTATTTGTGGGAGAAAAATTTCTAAATATTGAATATCAATATTTAGATAAAAATACCAATACATATATCACTGGAAATTTGGATGAAGATGGTCAAACACAGGACTATTTTTCAGATGTGCAAAAAGAATTTGATATTTTGGTTGGTTATAATTCTTCCGAATGGTTGAGTGATGATGATTTAAGTTTTGATCATGTAGAAGAAAAAGATATATAAATTAGATGGATAAAATAATTATGAAAGGTACTGTATCATTTCAATTTGTGGATTTGTTATTTAATCCTATATCAAATTTAGAACATAAAGTTGAGGATATTAAAGGAAAAACAATAGCTGCTGGGCTAAGTAATAATAGTGGAAAATCAGTAGTAATTAGTCGAGATTTAGGTACTTGTCTCAAGGTTTTTGTGAAAAAACTAAATGGTGAATATAAGTATGTAGGTATCTATTTTCTTTATAAAGATAGAGATGTTAAAGTTTTTCGAAGTCCAAAAATCTTAATCAAAAAGTTACAAAGATATGAAAAAAAGACTGAAGATGGAAATGTTAAGCCTTTAACTTATATAATTAAAGATAAGGATACATTATTTGATATAGCAAAAAAGTATCATACGACAGTTGCACTATTATGTGGTCTTAATAAAATAAAAGATGCAAATAGAATATATAAGGGACAAAAAATACAAGTTCACCCTAATTACAAAGCATCGGGAGGAAATGCTTCACATAATATAATCAATACCAATAGTCTTAATAATTCAGAAATATATAAAGTAAAATTGGGGGATACATTAACTGGAATATCTGTTAAAACAGCTATTCCAGTTAGTGAATTACAACGAATAAATAATCTTTTTAGTATTAATAAAATATATGTTGGTCAAGTATTAAGATTAAATCATAATACACCTTCGACACCTTCGACACCTTCGACACCTTCGACACCTTCGACACCTTCGACACCTTCGACACCTTCGACACCTTCGACACCTTCGACACC
>NZ_KB849167.1:0-32896 GCF_000367925.1 Acinetobacter bohemicus ANC 3994 | reverse complement strand
CCTTCGACACCTTCGACACCTTCGACACCTTCGACACCTTCGACACCTTCGACACCTTCGACACCTTCGACACCTTCGACACCTTCGACACCTTCAGGTGAGAAAGTCCAGATTAAACAAGAGCATGGTTTAGATTCAGGAAAACCAACAGCTCAAGTAGATAATAAACAAGTAAGATGTGTGTGCAAGGATTATGATTTAATTTGGGGAGCAAAAGTATCTTGTGAATTTAGAAAAAAAGTTGTTGAAATCTGTGAAAAATTATGGCCAAAAAATTCTTTGAAAATGGCAAATAATCTAATGGCTGTATTTGCTTGGGAATCAGGAGGTACTTTTAAGGCAGATGTTCCAAATAGAAAAAATTCAGGAGCAACTGGTTTAATACAATTTATGCCTGAAACGGCTAAAGAACTTTTAAAAAAATCAGTTACTGAAGAGGTAGTTGCAAATTACTATAATTCAAAAAATAAATCATTACATAATTTAAAAAGGATAAAAGAATTTGCTCAAATGACAGAGGTTCAGCAATTAGATTATGTTAAACAGTACTTTAATAATTTAGCTAATAAAGAATTAGAATTCGTAGATTTTTATTTACAGGTATTGTTTCCAGCTTCAAGCGGAAGAGCAGAGCATATTGTTTTTGCAGAAACTAAAAGAGAATTAAATAATAAAGAAGATAAACATGCTGATTTGCGTGTAGAAAAATATGGGAGAAATAGTGGATTAGATGTAAATGGTGATGGAAGAATATATAAAGCAGAAATTGCTTCAAAAACTAAACATTTTTTAAGTGATGGTGCAATACCCTTAAATAAAGATATAAGAGATAA
The DNA here is from genome assembly GCF_000367925.1 of Acinetobacter bohemicus ANC 3994. GTDB lineage: Bacteria > Pseudomonadota > Gammaproteobacteria > Pseudomonadales > Moraxellaceae > Acinetobacter > Acinetobacter bohemicus. The sequence goes on along the minus strand of NZ_KB849167.1, from coordinate 32,063 downwards.
ATGTATTACAGAAGATAACAGGAAAGTTACTCCTTATCAAAATACAACATACAGCCCAAATTCAAAATCTAATAAGAAAATAATAGTGCTTGATCCTGGGCATGGAATATTAGGTAGTAAAGCAAATGTTGGAACACAAATAAGATTATTAAAAATGAAAGAAAATTTTGGAGATTCTAAATTCAAAGTAGGTCAGAATTACTCTTGGCAAGATTTACCTGATGAAATAATTAATAATGCTCATAAGTATTTTCAATTTATTGAAAATAAAGATCCTAAAAGTCCAACAGAATCTGAATATGTATTTGAAAGGGCCGTTGATATAAAAAAACTACTTGAGAGAGATGGTCATAATGTAATATTAACAAGAGATAAAAAAGAAACAATTTCATATATGTCTATACCTGAAATTTCGGTATGTAAATCACTGGGAATATCATCTGTTGCACCAATTAATTATAGAAATGAAATTGCAAATTTTTCGAAAGCAGATTATTTTATTTCGCTTCATTGTGATGGTTTAGAGAATCTAACTAGTAATTCTGCAGTGATATGTTATATTGATGATAATGGAAAAGAATTAGCAGATAAAGTTATTAAAGGGTACTCACAAATAAAAGGAGTTGCTAAATCTAGATCTGATTTGGGAGTGTTGAAGAACAAAGCTAAATATAAGATTTTAATTGAGTTAGGTTTTATGACAACACCTTTTCATATGAAAATATTAATGAAAAATCATAATATTATTGTAGAGAATATATATACGGCGATAAGGGATCATATTAATGAAAATTAAATCTTTTATTTTTTTATTATTTTTATTAAAAATAAATATTTTAAATGCTGGTACACTACCTAGTGATTTTTATATGAAAGAAAAATATAAAAAATTTATAAAAGAAGATGTGGGGAATTTTTATTACATTGAAAAAATAATAAATAATAATTTTTCTGCTGTATCTGAAATGTATAGTAAAAAAGATAACAAAATAATAGAGAAGTATGAGTCAGTTTATATTAATCCAGTGCAATTAGAGTCTTATAATGATTACTATCAAATTACAAAAAAATATGAATATAAAAGTGGCCTAATATATAAGACAAATTATTATATTGGGAATTCTAATAATTGTTTTGTGAAATGTGGTGAGGAGATTTTTTACAGAGAATTAAAAAAATATAAAATAAATAAATATCCTAGCTGTTTAAGTTTATTTGATATTAATGAAAGAAAATTAAAATATGAAACTGACTATGTGAAAAATAATTGTATTTCAAATTGATATTTAAGAGAAATGGGTTTTAGAATTTGAGAATAAAGGATAAGGTTTTTCAAAACACTGTATTTCAGATGGTGACTATAAAAAATAATATTATTGATCTTGGTATCAATAGTAATGGTTTTGGACATGGTAATACATTAAATAGTTTAGGTAAAAGTTTAAGTCAGTCTGTGAGGATGCTTTAGCTAAAGGCATTATTTCAGGATTTATTTCTGCAGATAAACCAGGATAGGGTGCAATGCATATTGAGATTATACAGTGATGATTAGATTATATATTTTCCCTATGATAGGGTTGTTGTGCTCATGTACTGTTAATGCTGATATAGATAAACCTAAATCTAATGATATAAGTTTATATTACTCATTTAAAACCTGTGAATACTCAGGGGAATGTGAAGTTTCGCTGCCTTCAAGTAAGCTAGGATAATATATTTTTAGGAGGCTTGAGCCAGCACATGATGAGTTTTATCTTAAAAAGGATAAAAATGAGTATTATATTTATTATAAGAATATTTATAATGAAGATGTTCAAGTGGGGTGGGCTAAAAGTAAGCTAATAAAAAGTGATAATAGTAATTTGATTTTGAATATTAATAAAATTAATTTATCATTAGGTAGGATTGATTATTTAAAAAATGGTTATTCTAATAGAGAAGCCAAATCAAATAATTATAAGTTGGGATTCTATAATTTAAGTGAGAATTATGAAGGATCTCCATATTATCAAAATCAAAATATAAATTTTAAAAAAATTAATTATATTTTAATTCTAGACTGTAAAAACTATATGAACAACTCTTCAGTAAAGGATGGTCTTACAGGTATCTTCTATGGAGTTTGTTCTGATAATAAAAAAGTCTATTTCAAAGTTATTGAAGTAAAATAATTAACTGGAATATTTGATAAGGGTTTTTAATAAAAATTATGATTATTTTCGTTTTTATACTGGTTATTATTGGTAGAGAGAACAGAAATTACAAGTTGGGCAGTGCTAACTCAATTGGGTAGAAAACATAATGTAATTTGGTATGGAGTTAAAGATAAATTTCATTGGTCAAACAGAGGTAAGTAGTTAAAATGAATTATAAAATGTTAATTGGTTTATGTGCTTTAGGTTTGAGTTCTTGTGATGCTAAAAATTTTGAGGAAAAGGCTACATCGAAACCTCTGGTTAATCAAGAAGAAAAAAATATTCAAAAAAATAGTATTAATTTAAAGAGCATACAAGAAGGGTTAGATAATAAAATTTATTTATTATTAAATTCTAAAGAAGGCTGCCTTGTAAGTGAAAAACCACTTAGTAATAATATATTGATTATATATAAAGATGATGAAAAGTTTAAATACGAGGTTGTCAAACCTATATTGAAAAAAATTAATACTGATTGTGTTTCAAATTTAGCATTTGTAACAGGTGAGCCTAATTATTTTTATGATATTAATAAAATAAGTGAAAAAGAAATTAGAGGTTATGGGTTTGAATTAAAAAAAACTCAACTAATTTATAAAAATGAGAAAATTAGAGGTATAGATTTGTTGGGTGATAGAATACCTAATATTGTAACAGAATGCTTTTCAAAAGAAGGTTCCCATTTAAATATATGGGATGGGAATAATAGTCAGGAGAAACTATTGCATCGCTATACTTTTTTAGATATGGATTTGGAAGCTACTTGTTCTGATGATAATAAAATATTTAGTTTAGGTAGTTTAGATTTAAAGGATTAAGCAAAAAAGTAGCCACTTTCGTGGCTACTTTTTATTTTTTTATCTCACCAAAACTTCTTCTAACAATTCTTCACTTGGTGCAAAGTAATACGCTCCATCCATTGGGGTGACAAAATGAAGCAGTCGGTCATGAATACCATCACCACTGGTTCCAAACATACGAAGTAACATGGCATCAATAATGTTTAAATTTTGGGTGTAAGCAATAAAAAATAAACCTTGATCACCTTTACCATCACCATAAGGCAGTGAATGACGAAGAATCTCCATTTCTTCTCCCTCAGCATCTTCAACTACTGTACGGGCCACATGAGAGTTTTCAGGTTTGACCTCATCATCAAGTTCGATAGACTCTAATTTAGTACGGCCAATCACCTGTTCTTGTGTATCAACTTTCAGTTGTTTCCATTTTTCTAAGTTATGTGCATAGCGTTGGGCAAATACAAATGAGCCATCGGAAAAAATACCATGATCTGCATCCAGTAAAGCAACTTCAGCACGATCATCAGGGAATTGAGGATTTTCAGTACCATCAATAAAACCTGTTAAGTCACGGCCATCAAAATTGCGGAAGCAAACGCGTTCATCCAGTACGTCAACTTTGTCTGTAATCCCTTCAAAAAAAGCTTGGCTCAGTGCAAAGCAAATATCAGTACGCTGCGCTGCAATATGGATGAGCACATCAGCAGGTTTTACAGGCATTTCAAAAGAACCCTGAATCGGTGCTAAGGGTTTAAAACCTTCAGGTGCTTGTTGATAAATTTGTGCCCAAAGCTCAGGACCAAAAGCAATCGCTGTTTTAATTTGGGCATGAGGAAATTGCGTGATTAAACGATCACGTGTTGATAATAAATCTGCAATTTTTTCTTTTAATTCTGGAATGCTTAAGTCTTTTAAACGCAGAACAATAAATCGAGCATGATCTGAAGGTAAGGGCAAAATTACAGATTGGGCGGTCATTTATGGCTCCTAAAATTTTTATAAAATACGTGGCTACCTTTTATTGTGCCTGATCATCGAGAGAGTGAATAGCCTAAAATTCTATTTTTAGTGGGTGGGTATTTGCGCATTTAAAAGATGAAATATCATATAATCTGAAGCTCTTTTTCTTGCGCTGTTGAATATGTCTTACCAAGTTTGGCTGGCTTATATGTTGGCGTGTTGGATGATTAGCATTTCACCCGGTGCAGGTGCAATTGCCTCCATGTCGAGTGGTTTGAATTATGGATTTCGACGTGGCTATTGGAATGCTTTAGGTTTGCAATTGGCCTTATTGCTACAAATAGGCATTGTTGCGACTGGGGTTGGGGTATTATTTGCCACAAGTCCTTGGGCTTTTATGCTAGTGAAATGGTTTGGTGTGTTGTATTTGCTGTATTTGGCATTTTTACAATGGACAGCGCCGATGCAATCTCTGGATATTCAAACCGAGCAACCCAATAAGTCAATTTCTCAATTGGTTTTGGCTGGTTTTTGGGTCAATTTAAGTAATCCAAAAGCGATTGTCTTTTTACTGGCCGTGTTACCGCAGTTTTTGGATTTGTCCAAACCGCAGTGGATTCAATATGTGATTATGGCTGTGACTATGATTACGATCGATCTGATTGTAATGGCTGGATATACTGGTCTGGCTGCAAAGGTGCTTAGATTGTTGAAATCACCAAAGCAGCAAAAATATATGAATCGGACTTTTGCTATATTATTTAGTTGTGCTGCATGTTTACTGAGTTTGGTATGATAGAGTAAGTTCTAATTAAGCATATAAAAGAGGAATAAGATGAGTTTTTTAGTTGAAAAGCTTGATAAGCCCTTACCAGTTCATAGTAAATTCAGAAAAAAAATTATTGAATTATCTCAGGTAAATACCAAAGACTTAGTAAATTATGTAATTAATGATAATAATATTTTATTACCAATTTTTCAGGCACGAAATGCAGTTGTTACAGAAGATTACCATAGTCGCATTGGGTCGTATGGTATTGATAAATTAGATTTTTTTTGGTCAAGGATAGCCTGAAAAATTGTTTGGCAGGTTATGCGATAGTTTTTCCTGGAATAAAAGAATGTATTGAAGATGAAAATCGTATATATGAGGTTATTAATGATCATGGCACTATATTTGCGATAGTAATTGATAATAAATATCGAGGTAACAAATTATTCAAACTATTGATTGATACAATTAAGGAAAAATATTCGGAAATACAAGCAGAATGTTTTCCGAAATTGGTTCCTTTATACGAGCGAGAGGGTTTTGTAGCTATAACTTCAAATGATGCACAAGTTGTTATGCAGTATGCAGAAGTATTACCCTTAGTAGATAGTTACAAGGTCAATAGTGGAAATCATGATCAAGCATTTTCTCGTGTTGACGGTATTTACAAAGATATAATTTGCCAATATGGAGAGACAAGGGTAGCAGAAGCAAATATTGATATTGATGCTGCTACAAAGTTAGTGGCTGAAATAGCAAGAAAAATATTTAATTAAAATAACAGCCACTTAACCAGTGGCTTGTATTATTGAGTGTTTATTTAACAAAATTTCTTAAATTTCTGCACTGCAAAAATCAGCGTAAACAGAATAGCCATCGTCAGGACGATACTTAAACCGGTGGAAATATTTAAACCAGCACTCGACCATAAACCAACGGTCACCCCAATTTGTGCCATCACAAATGCCCAAACCACCATTTGTTTTGGCGAGTGTGCCAGTAAACGTGCTGTTAAAGCGGGAATCACCAGTAATGCACCCATCAATAATGAACCGACAGCACGTAAAGCCAATACGGTAAACAATGCCAACAGCAACATAAACACCAGACGTTGCCATTTTGCATTTACCCCTTCACTTACAGCAATATCAGGGTCGATGGCGATTTGAATTTGCGCTTGCCAGTTTTTATAGAGCACAGCTAAAGCAGCAATAATGACTAAAGCAAACATGGGTAAGTCTGACCATGAAATTTGTAGCAGATCGCCAAATAAATAACTGAGTAATTCTGGTCTTAAGCTTGGAATATGTTGAATAAACAATAAACCTGAGCAGAGTAGGGTAGCAGAACAGAGCGCAAGCAAAGCATCATTGGGGAGGCGAGGGTCATGAAGTACCCATAAAATCGCCACCAATAAAAAGGCTAAAAAGGTCACACCCAGCCAAAGCGGTAAACTTAAAGCACCTGCAATTGCTACACCCAGTAAAGTTCCGTGCGCCATGGTGTCGGCAAAAAAAGACATGCGTCGCCATAACATTAAACAGCCCAGTGGTGCAGTGAGAAACACCAATAAAGTTCCCATTGTCCATGCAGGTAACAAGAGTTGTAACCATTCCATCATGGCTTAGGCTTCCGGTTCAGGGTGAATGTGTGGTCGTGAATCATGTTGACACGGGATGGCACTATCACCATGTGCGCAATGGTCATGATGATGTTGATAGAACACCCGATTGGTGCCAAAAATAGCTTGATATTCTGGATGTTGTTGCACGTTTTCAGGTAAGCCGCTACAACAGATATGCTTATTCAAACAGACCACACGATGTGTCCCTTGCATCACCCATTGCAAATCATGCGAAACCATGAGTACCGCACAACCATATTTTTGCGGCAGGCTGCGCACATAATCATACAATTCGGCTTCAGATTGAATATCCAAACCTTGCATCGGTTCATCAAGCACTAAAATGTGCGGTTGACGCAATAAAGCCCGTGCCAATAACACCCGTTGTCGTTCGCCACCAGAGAGTTGCTGTACTTTAGAATTTTGTAATTGAGTAATGCCGGTATCGCGAATAATTTCTGCTTTTTTTGTCGCATCACATTTTTCTAAAGCCAATAAATCCTGTACGCGCAGCGGTAAGCTGTGCGATGGATTAAATTTTTGTGGCACATAAGAAAACTTTAATTTTTGCTGGCTTAAAACTTTACCTGAATTGGCTTTCACAATGCCTAACAGTACTTTAATTAAGGTCGATTTCCCTGCACCATTGGGACCAATCAGCGTGACAATTTCTTGCTCATGTAGGGTAAAATCAACATTTTTTAAAATGTCGATTTCATCAATCCGCACACTGATTTTGTCTAAAGCAATCAGCGGTTGGGCCGTGATTATTTGTTGCGACACTGCTGACATATCCCAGAAATTTCAATAATACTATGTTGAGCCGTAAATCCATCTGCTGCGGAAAGCGCATCGAGTTGTTGTAATAATCCTTGGGCAGAGGCTTCCGTCACCGATTTACAATCTGTACAAATTAAAAATGCAGCCTGATGTCCTTCACGCGGATGGCAACACGGAATATAGGCATTAATCGAGGTTAAACGGTGGATTAAACCTTTTTCTAATAAAAAGTCTAAAGTACGGTATACCGTGGGCGGGGCAGCAGGGCGATCAGATTCGCTTTTTATTTTTGCCAACAAGTCGTATGCACCCATTGGACCTGTCGCATTTAAAATTAGTTCGAGCACTTCTTTACGTAACGGGGTTAAGCGTGCACCAGCAATTGCACAGAGGTTTTCTGCTTCAGCAAGACGTGTTTCGACATTATGATGGTCATGTACGCCATGTAATGCATTGTGATGTTCGTGTGAACATAAGCTCATAGCAAAACCTCAAGAGCGAAATTGATAAAAACAAAATAACATTAAATCTTAACATGAAGCGCCCGCTGTTTCGATTAGACGTATGTATTTCTGCCTATTTGTTATATTATAACACCTAATGAATATTTGGTGATCTTCTTCATGTCCCGTTTTTTTGCATTTTGTGCACTGGCTTTATTCAGTACCCTAGGCTGGTCACACAGTTTAGTGGTTTCGACGCATCCGATTTATCTGATTGCGCAAAAAATCACGCAAGGTATTGAAAAGCCTGTACTGTTATTGGCAGATCAATCTGGACATGATGTCACTTTAACACCTGCCCATCGCAAAGCCATTCAAGATGCTTCTTTGGTGATTTGGTTGGGCAAAGCGCATGAAGCACCGCTAGATAAGTTATTGTCAGATAATCCTAAAGCCATCTCTATTTTAGATTCAGACATTGTGCAAACGCTACCGCAGCGTAGTACTCGCGGCGTTGCTTTAAATAATACTGTCGATACCCATGTTTGGCTTGATCCAAACAATGCAGTGCGGATTGGTTTTTTTATTGCAGCCTTGCGTTCACAACAAGTCCCTGAACAAAAAGCGGCTTATTGGGCAAATGCGAAACGTTTTGCCCAAGAAATGTTGATAACTGCACAACACTATAATAGCAACTCATCTTTGAAGACTTACTGGTCATATCATGATGCTTATCAATATTTAGAGCGCGCCTTAAATTTAAAATTTGCTGGAGCGTTGACCGATGATCCTCATGTTGCACCGACTCTGGCGCAAATTAAATACTTAAATGACAGTCGTCCAAATCGAAATATGTGCCTCTTGGCAGAGGGACATGCCAGTAAAAATCAGTATCAGAAGCTAAATCCTATTACCTTTCAAGCAGTCGATGAAAGTATGAGCGGGGCAGGGGATTTTGTGCTGGCATGGAAAGCATTGGCGTCGAAAACCTATAACTGTGTGCAAAATGCACGAAAGTAAGGCAAAAAATAAACAAAAAATCATGGTATCAAACTAGGCTGGGCATCGAAAAAAACACGACTAAGGTCGGGAAAAGATTGCATGTTCAGGGGTGTAACTCTATAATGCCTGCGATTAAAAACGATCATCAGCTAAACTTGTCAAGCATGAATGCTGTGAGTGAATAAATAATGAGCCGAACTAGTCGCATGATTGACCGACGATTAGCGAAAGCTTTAGTCATCTTACAAGCAGGCATGATCCCTGTTTCAGCCTTGATAGCGTGGGTCTTGAAAGACTCAACTGCGGCTTTGAGTGCAGCATTAGGTGCATTTATATGTTGGCTTGCAAGTTGTTATTTTTCTTGGCAATCGTTTCGAGCCGCAGGTGCACGAGCCTCAAAACAAGTTCTTTCGAACATGTATCGGGGTTTAATGGGCAAGTTTGCAATTGTGATCGTTGGTTTCATTTTAATTTTAAACACTGTTAAACCGTTGTCAGCGGTGGCATTGTTTTGTGGTTTTATTCTCGTTCAAGCCATGTCGTGGGTCGCTCCATTTTGGGTGTCACGGCAACAAAAACGAGTATAGGCGCAACAAAAAATTGAAAAGTTTTTTAGGAGAAGAACGAGATATCAAGCAGCACGCGATGTTCGTTCACTCTATTTAGTATTTGACATTGACCAGGTGTGATTTATGGCTGCTGAAGAACATGCCCTTACTTCGACCGAGTATATCAAGCATCACTTGACCAATTTGACCTATGGCAAAATGCCGGATGGTTCATGGAAGTTGGCTGAGACTGCTGATGAAGCTCAACAGATGGGGTTCACTGCTATTCATTTGGATTCAATGGGTTGGTCAATTACGCTGGGTGTGATTTTCTGTTTGTTGTTCTGGTGCGTAGCGAAAGCTGCTAACTCTGGTGTTCCGACCAAGTTCCAGTCTGCAATCGAAATGATTATCGAGTTTGTTGACTCAAGTGTTCGCGACACATTCCATGGCAAATCACGCTTAATTGCACCACTTGCACTGACCATTTTCGTGTGGATTTTCCTCATGAACGCAATGGACTTAATCCCTGTTGACTTTATCCCGTATACAGCTCAACTGATTGGTGCAAATGTATTTGGTATGGATCCTCACCACGTTTACTTCAAAATCGTTCCATCTACTGATCCAAACATTACCCTTGGTATGTCTTTGTCAGTTTTTGTTCTGATCTTGTTCTATAGTATTCGTGAGAAAGGAATCGGCGGTTTCGTCGGTGAATTGGCACTGAACCCATTTAACCCAAGTAACCCAGTTGCAAAAGCGTTGCTTATTCCAGTAAACCTTATTTTGGAATTAGTAACTTTCCTTGCACGTCCAGTTTCATTGGCTCTTCGACTTTTCGGTAACATGTATGCAGGTGAGTTAATCTTCATCCTCATCGCATTATTACCGTTCTGGATCCAATGGGCGTTGTCTGTGCCTTGGGCGATCTTCCACATTCTTGTTATTACGCTACAAGCATTCATTTTCATGATGTTGACTATCGTATACTTGAGCATGGCAAGCGAAAAACATTAATGGTATTGCCCAACTATCACGAGATGGTTGGGTACAGTTTTTTAACTTAATTTGGTATAAACCTAACCTCTGAGGAATTATCATGGAACTCACTTTAGGTCTAGTTGCAATTGCATCTGCTATCTTGATCGCTTTTGGTGCTTTAGGTACTGCGATTGGTTTTGGTCTTTTAGGCGGCCGTTTCCTTGAAGCTGTTGCTCGTCAACCAGAATTGGCTCCACAACTTCAAACTCGTATGTTCTTAATCGCAGGTCTTCTTGATGCTGTGCCTATGATCGGTGTTGGTATTGGCTTGTTCTTCATCTTCGCTAATCCATTTGTAGGTTAATCAGCTTAATTCCTAAATTAAACTATTGAGGAATAGCTATGAATATCAACCTCACATTGATTGGCCAAGCGATTGCATTTGCGATGTTTGTCGCATTCTGCATGAAGTTTGTATGGCCACCACTAATCAATGCGATTAGTGAACGTCAGCGTCGTATCGCTGATGGCCTAAATGCTGCTGAAAAAGCAAAAGCTGACCTTGCAGATGCGCAAGCACAAGTGAAGCAAGAGCTCGATGTAGCAAAAGCACAAGCGGCTCAATTGATCGAACAAGCGAACCGTCGTGGCGCACAATTGATCGAAGAAGCGCGTACCCAAGCATCTGCTGAAGGTGAGCGTATTCGTCAACAGGCGAAAGAAACTGTTGATACTGAAATCAATGCTGCTCGCGAAGAATTGCGTCAACAAGTGGCTGCTTTAGCAGTAACTGGCGCAGAAAAAATTCTAAACCAGCAAGTTGACGCAGAAGCTCACAATGCCATGCTAACTCAGCTGGCTGCTAAACTTTAAGCGAGGCGAAATATGGCTGAACTCTTGACGTTGGCACGCCCGTACGCCAAAGCAGCATTTGCTTTCGCTTCTGAGCAAGGTGCAACTGACAATTGGTCGAATGCGTTACAAGTGCTCAGTGCTGCGGTGCAAGACGAAGCATTTTCCGCTTATTTGAATCGCCCTGAGCTTACTCCTGCTGAGCAGGTGAGTATTTTTGCCAAAGTTTTAGGTGAAAACCAAACACAAGCAGTGTCAAACTTTTTGATGCTTCTTGCGGACAACGCACGTTTAGCGTTGTTGCCTGAAATTGAAGCAGAATACGAACTACTCAAATCACAGAATAACAATACTGTGGATGTTGTGATTGAATCAGCATTCCCAATGACTTCTGTACAGGAACAATTATTGACTCATGCGTTAGAGAAAAAATTTAACGCAGCAGTCAATGTTTCTGTTGAAGTCAACCCAGCGTTAATCGCGGGTGTTGTTATTCGTGCAGGCGACCAAGTGATAGATGATTCTGCGCTTAACAAGCTTGAAAAAATGCGGACTCGTCTTCTTGCATAACTGCTCGAAGAAGACTGAACTAATAAAAGATTGAGGTATAGCGCAATGCAACAACTGAATCCATCCGAGATCAGTGCGCTCATTAAACAGCGTATCGGCGATCTGGACACCAGCGCGACTGCTAAAAACGAAGGGACCATTGTTATGGTTTCCGACGGTATTGTGCGCATTCACGGTCTTGCTGATGCAATGTACGGTGAGATGATCGAATTCGACGGCGGCTTATACGGTATGGCACTGAACCTAGAACAGGATTCAGTGGGCGTCGTTGTTTTAGGTAACTACTTAAGCCTTCAAGAAGGTCAAAAAGCACGTTGCACAGGTCGTGTATTAGAAGTTCCGGTTGGTCCAGAACTTTTAGGCCGTGTAGTAGATGCTTTGGGTAACCCAATTGATGGTAAAGGCCCGATTGATGCAAAACTCACTGATGCTGTTGAAAAAGTAGCACCAGGTGTAATTTGGCGTCAGTCAGTGGATCAACCTGTACAAACTGGTTATAAATCAGTAGATACAATGATCCCTGTAGGCCGTGGTCAACGTGAGTTGATCATTGGTGACCGTCAAACTGGTAAAACAGCAATGGCGATCGATGCGATCATCGCTCAGAAAAACTCTGGCATTAAATGTGTATATGTAGCGATTGGTCAAAAACAATCGACTATCGCTAACGTTGTGCGCAAGCTAGAAGAAACTGGTGCTATGGCGTATACAACTGTTGTAGCTGCTGGTGCAGCCGATCCAGCAGCAATGCTGTATTTGGCTCCATATTCTGGCTGTACAATGGGCGAATACTACCGTGACCGCGGTGAAGATGCGTTGATCATTTATGATGACTTGTCTAAACAAGCTGTTGCGTATCGTCAAATTTCATTGCTTTTACGCCGTCCACCAGGTCGTGAAGCGTATCCAGGTGACGTGTTCTATCTTCATTCACGTCTACTTGAACGTGCTTCACGTGTATCTGCTGACTACGTTGAGCAATTCACTAACGGTGAAGTTAAAGGCCAAACTGGTTCATTAACTGCATTGCCGATTATTGAAACTCAAGCGGGTGACGTATCTGCATTCGTACCGACTAACGTAATTTCGATTACTGATGGTCAGATCTTCTTAGAAACATCATTGTTCAACGCGGGTATTCGTCCTGCTGTGAACGCGGGTATCTCTGTATCTCGTGTTGGTGGTTCTGCGCAAACGAAGATTATCAAAAAATTGTCTGGTGGTATCCGTACTGCTTTGGCGCAATACCGTGAATTGGCAGCATTTGCTCAGTTCGCTTCTGATCTTGATGAAGCAACGCGTAAGCAACTTGAACATGGTCAACGTGTAACTGAATTAATGAAGCAAAAACAATATGCTCCATATTCAATTGCTGACCAAGCTGTTTCAATTTATGCATCAAACGAAGGTTATATGACTGACGTTGAAGTGAAGAAAATTGTAGACTTTGATGCTGCATTAATTTCTTACTTCCGTTCAGAAAATGCTGCGTTGATGCAAAAAATCGATGAGTCTGGTGATTACAACAAAGACATCGAAGCTGCAATTAAAGCAGGTATTGAAAGCTTTAAAGCGACTCAAACTTACTAATTTTAGCAGTTGCTAAAAGCTAGTTAAGTTTGGTTCACGGATCAACCTTCGGAGGCTTGAAAAAGCCTTCGAATACTAGGTTAAGCGTATGGCAAATTTAAAAGAAATTCGCGCCAAAGTAGCCAGTATCAAGAGCACGCAAAAGATTACTCGCGCGATGCAAATGGTGGCTGCTTCTAAAATGCGTCGTGCGCAAGAGCGCATGGCTCAAGGCCGTCCGTATGCCGAAAATATGCACCGTGTAATTGCTCATTTGGTACAAGCGAACCCTGAATATAAACATCGTTATATGGTTGAACGTCCGGTAAAACGCGTTGGCTATATCATTGTTTCTTCAGATCGTGGTTTGGCAGGTGGCTTGAACATTAACTTGTTCAAGAAAGTTGTTAAACACGTACAGCAACAACAAGAGCAGTCAATTGAAGTTCAATTTGCTTTAATTGGTCAAAAAGCGGTTTCGTTTTTTAAAAACTACGGCGGTAAAGTGCTTGGTGCAACGACAAATGTCGGTGACACACCAAGTCTTGAACAGTTATCTGGCTCTGTACAGGTGATGTTGGATGCATTTGATAAAGGCGAGTTAGATCGTATTTATCTTGTATCGAATGGCTTTGTGAATGCCATGACTCAAAATCAAAAGATTGAGCAACTCGTTCCTTTAGCTGCGGCTGAAGAAGGCGATAATCTGAACCGTTCATATGGTTGGGATTACTTATATGAGCCTGAAGCTGAAGAGCTTTTAAATGGCTTATTGGTTCGCTATATCGAGTCTGTGGTGTATCAAGGTGTGATTGAAAATATCGCATGTGAGCAATCTGCACGTATGGTCGCTATGAAAGCAGCGACTGACAATGCGGGTGACATCATTAAGAGCCTACAACTTATTTATAACAAGCTGCGTCAAGCCGCGATTACTCAGGAAATTTCTGAGATCGTTGGTGGTGCCGCTGCCGTTTAACATTATTTTGAATTGAGGAGACAGCAATGAATAGCGGTCGTATCATTCAGATCATCGGCGCGGTTATCGACGTCGAGTTTGAACGTAATAGCGTTCCTAAGATCTATGACGCTCTGCAAGTTGTTGGTACTGAAACTACTTTAGAAGTTCAGCAACAGCTTGGTGATGGCGTAGTTCGTACTATCGCAATGGGATCTACTGAAGGTCTTAAGCGCGGTTTAACCGTTACAAATACTGAAGCGCCAATTTCTGTACCAGTAGGTACAGCGACTTTGGGTCGTATCATGGACGTTTTAGGACGCCCGATCGATGAAGCTGGTCCAGTTGCAACTGAAGCGCGTTTGCCGATTCACCGTCAACCACCTTCATATGCAGAACAAGCTGCTTCTACTGATCTTTTAGAAACTGGTATTAAAGTCATTGACTTACTTTGCCCGTTTGCGAAAGGTGGTAAAGTTGGTCTGTTCGGTGGTGCCGGTGTTGGTAAAACTGTAAACATGATGGAATTGATCAACAACATCGCGAAAGCTCACTCAGGTTTATCTGTGTTTGCTGGTGTTGGTGAGCGTACTCGTGAAGGTAATGACTTCTATCACGAAATGAAAGATTCTAACGTTCTAGACAAAGTAGCAATGGTCTACGGTCAGATGAATGAGCCACCGGGTAACCGTTTACGCGTAGCGTTGACTGGTTTGACCATGGCTGAATATTTCCGTGATGAGAAAGACGAAAACGGTAAAGGCCGTGACGTATTGTTGTTCGTTGACAACATTTACCGTTACACATTGGCTGGTACTGAAGTGTCTGCACTTCTAGGTCGTATGCCATCTGCAGTAGGTTATCAGCCTACACTTGCAGAGGAAATGGGTCTTCTTCAAGAGCGTATTACATCAACTAAGTCTGGTTCGATCACTTCGATCCAAGCGGTTTATGTACCTGCCGATGACTTAACAGATCCATCGCCTGCGACAACGTTTGCTCACTTAGACGCAACTGTTGTATTGAGCCGTGATATCGCGTCTTCTGGTATTTACCCAGCGATCGATCCACTAGATTCAACTTCACGTCAGCTAGATCCTTTAGTTGTTGGTGTTGAGCATTATGAAATTGCACGTTCTGTACAGAACATCTTGCAACGTTATAAAGAGCTTAAAGACATCATCGCAATTTTGGGTATGGACGAATTGGCTGAAGAAGATAAATTGGTTGTTTACCGTGCGCGTAAAATCCAACGTTTCTTCTCTCAACCATTCCACGTAGCTGAAGTATTTACTGGTGCTCCTGGTAAATTAGTATCTCTTAAAGAAACGATTCGTGGCTTTAAAGGTCTTCTAGCTGGTGAATACGACCACATTCCAGAACAAGCGTTCTATATGGTTGGTGGTATTGACGAAGTTATTGCTAAAGCAGAGAAACTTTAATTAGCGACTCTAATTTAGGAGATTCTCATGGCGACTATGCAATGTGATGTTGTAAGTGTAAAAGAGTCTTTGTACTCTGGCACTGTAACTATGCTAATTGCGAAAGGTGCTGGTGGTGAGTTGGGTATTATGCCTGGCCATGCTCCGCTGGTAACTTTGCTTAAGCCGGGCGCGATTCGCGTTCTGCTAGAAAACGGTACAGAAGAGTTAATCTATGTATCTGGTGGTGTTCTAGAAGTTCAACCGCATGTTGTTACTGTTCTTGCAGATACTGCAGTTCGTGCTGACAGCTTAGATGAAGTAGCAATTCTTGAAGCGCGTAAAAACGCTGAAATCTTGCTTGCGAATCAAAAAAGCGATTTGGACTCTGCTGCTGCATTGGCTGCTCTTGCAGAAACTGCTGCACAGTTGGAAACCATCCGCAAAATCAAAAACCGCGCTCAATAAGAGACGGTTCGAGATTGAAGAAGCCACCGAAAGGTGGCTTTTTTTATGCTATTAATTTTTATTATCAATATAAATTGCTCTTGATGTCTCTGAATGAGAAATCTTATTTGAAGTCTCTTTTGGTAATTCAATCCCAAATAGCTGCGCAATAGCACTAGCAAGTAATGGATTCTGATTTTGTGTAGTTTTATCTGAACTAATGGTAACTCTTTCACTAATGTTATTCGTAATTTCTTTGAGTTTTTGTATCTCAGAGTTTTTCTTTTTAATATCTTCGAATGCTTTATTTTCTTCAATAAGGTTAGAAAGCTCATCTTCGAGTTCATCTATTTTCTGTTGAGCAACTAAATTCTCCATGAGTTGCTTTTTCTCATTATTTATTAGATTCACTAGAGAAATAACATAACTTCCCATTTCATCGGCACTGCCAGCAAGTCTATTAAAGATATTTAAAAATTGTTTTAAATGTGGATCATTGGAAAAACTTGGATATCTTACTTTATGATCAATTTCACTCCATGCTTCCTCAAAAATAGTTCTTGTTTGTACTTCACAAGAAATTTTCTCTGAGTGAATTTCACCTGCGGGAACAATATAGTGTATAGAGCGATAGCTATCGTTATGTTGTTTAGTTTTACATTCGGGTTGATTAAGATATTGTTCCAAATCATCACCTTCGCGATAATAAATTATGATATCTTCTAGAGGTGTCCATTTCGATAAAATATGTTGATGTACAGAAAGCCAATCGTGTTTAAACAAATAAATAGCTCGAACACCAATTAAGTCATCAATTTTTGATTTGTAATTAGATACATTAATATCTGTATATTTTTCTGCTAAAGCTTCTTTCTTTCGAATAATTTTTTCTATCAGATGACTCACATCTTTAACTCGCCATCTTACAGAATGGACTTGTTTGCATCTTTGAATTTTTTTTGCGATATGCTCGGCAGAATCTAATAAATCTTCTTGAGACTGTTTATAGTCTTTTGCTATTTCAAGCAAAATTCCTACATCGAGATTAATGTCTAGAACACGTTTAGGCTCTATACCCATTTGATTTAAGAATTCTAAATGCTCTTGATTTGGCTTCAAGTAAATTACTCTAAATTTATATTTTATATTCTGTATATTATGGTTGGACTAAATCAAAAAGCAATTCTTACTCATAAGGTTGTAAGTTTAATATTAAATATCCGGTTTCTTGCAATCCTAGATTTTTAATAGGATAAAACACTATCTAAAGTTGAATATATTTTATTCAACTTTAATATTATGCTGATGAAACTATTTGATCGCATAAGAAGACAATGAACATCATCGAACACGAACCGCATTTCTGGGAACTGTACCAAGACTTTGAACACTATTATTTGAGTATTGCTGTCGATATGAGCTCAGTAGTGTCATGTTGGGACTTGGTATTAACCCAAGATGAAATCTTGGCTTATGAACATCGTGGCCGTGAAAGTATTCAAACATTGGCAAAGTCGATGGTTGCTTTAGCTTATCGGGGTGATTTTACCGAGATGGAATCCCGTTTAGCCAAACCTTATGAACGGCAGGCTATGCAGGTGGTATTTAAAGCTTGGCAGGACAGTCAAAAAAGTTAAAGCATAATTTATGCGGAAAAAGAACTTGCATAGAACATTCACCATTACCCATCATTTTAGCTTTAAATATTTCGTCAAAGCCTTCATTTCAACTGGATGGTTTTAACTTTGATGAGTTGCAGGTACATTCATTTTAGACAAATAGCTTGCACTCTTCGGAAGTAATTTCATAGTTAAGATACGGTTTAAATTGGCATTAAAATAATAATGAATCCCTTCTAAGCCAACAGTTTGGGCACGCTGCAATAATATGTATTTTCCTCGAGAGTTTGATAGGGATGATCAATGATGCTCTAGCTTTTAGAAATGAACAGACTCCAAAAATCATCACTTTAAATTGTGGCGAAAACGAAGACTACAAATGAACTGTAAGAGCCGTCTAAAACCATCAAATGCGCTACAAATCCGCCACTCTTGATTATTTATTATTCTATATAGTTAGATAATGGTTCTTAAAAAAGAACTTTCTCGGTATTTGGAATATGGAGAACATCACAATGGCGAATACGATGAAAGCAGCGGTAGTCACTGAATTTAATCAACCGCTACAAATACAAGAGGTAGAAATTCCTAAAATCAGTTCGGGAAAAGTACTGATTAAGATGATTGCAACAGGTGTTTGTCATACCGATCTACATGCGATGCATGGGGATTGGCCAGTGAAACCGACTTTACCTTTTATTCCGGGACATGAAGGTGTGGGTGAAGTCATTGAGCTAGGTGAGGGAATTGAGCATTTAAAAGTTGGTGATATTGTGGGGGTTCCATGGCTTTATTCAGCCTGTGGTCATTGCGATCATTGTTATGCAGGCTGGGAAACGCTATGTAAGAAACAACAAAATTCAGGTTATTCCGTCAACGGAAGTTTTGCCGAATATTGTTTGGCAGATGGTGATTATGTCGGGCGGATTCCTGAAGGTGTAGATCTACTGGAAATAGCACCGATTTTATGTGCCGGCGTTACGGTCTATAAAGGCTTAAAAATGACTGAAGCCAAAACTGGGGATTGGGTTGCCATTTCTGGAATTGGAGGATTGGGTCATGTGGCGATTCAGTATGCCAAAACCATGGGCTTTAATGTGGTCGCGATTGATGTTGATGACAGTAAAATTGAGTTGGCCAAAAATTTGGGTGCCGATGTTGCCATTAATGCGCTTAAAGCGGATGTGAAAGAAGAAGTACTAAAAGCCACAGCTGGTGAGGGGTGTCATGGTGTGTTGGTGACCGCGGTATCGCCTAAAGCATTTGAACAAGCCGTTGCCATTGTTCGTCGTGGCGGAACTATGGTCTTAAATGGTTTGCCACCCGGAACATTCGACTTATCTATTTTTAATATGGTGCTTGAAGGAATTACAGTACGTGGTTCAATTGTTGGAACGCGTTTGGATTTGAAAGAAGCACTGGATATTGCGGCACGTGGTAAGGTGAAAGCACATATTCATGTCGAACCATTAGAAAATATTAATGATATTTTTCACCGCATGGAGCAGGGCAAAATTGATGGTCGTATTGTCATTGATATGAGACTTTAACACTAAATTTGACTCGACCAATTCAGTGTTAATGAATTGGTCTGAGTGCCTTTGAATATTAGCTTTCTTGATCTTGCTTATCCTGTCCTTGTGGAATCATCATGCCTGCCAATTTGATCATTTCCGTGTGTATACTGCCCATTTGCTGTTCAATTTTTTTGAAATCGAGCTGATTTAAATCGATGTTGCCATTTAACAATGGTGTAGCAAGGACTTGTTGATTGGCATGCAGAATATTTTGCCGAATTGAATCAATTTCTTGGCTTTTTAAGTTCAAGCTGGTCAGTGCCTGATTAAATTCAGTCAGTTGTTGTTGCAGAGTTTTGGCCGTCGCTTGTAGCTGCTGTTGATCTTTGTCATTGATGGCTGTTTGCAACTCATTTTGAGTTTGCTTGAGTTGGGCAACATAATCACCCGCTTTCAGTTGCATATCGGCAACATCACGAACCATATAAAACATATTGCCGCTTTTTAAATCGGCTGGTGCTGTTGTTTCAGTGGGCTGATTCGGCGCGACATCAGCCGATTGTGTTGTTCGAATGTCATCAGACTGAGGTTCAGAAGCCTGTTCACAACCACTCAATAAAATGCCTGTGCTCAATATTGCAAAAGGTAAAACTGCCTTTGGGATGAATTTTTTCATAACTCAATTCATATTATTTCTAGATGAGAGTGAATATAAGACTGAAAGATGTGTAAAAAACGGATTGTTGCAAAGCAATAACAAATTTACTCAATCACACTTAAAAAGAGTGCCAAAGTACTTTTCTCACCGAGTGATAGGCGTATTTTAACCTTGAATGACTTTAATTACTTTATATGTCGTGGTGTTCATAAGCACATAATCGCCATTCACTTTAATCCACTGCTGATTTTTAATTGGTTTGCTTAACTTTTTATATTTGCTGGCCTCTACTTTAAAGCTGTTGCCGTGGTATTGGGCCGGTACTTTGTGACCTTGCTGCCAGTCGTGCGAAGGATGTTCTGTTTTTTTGATATTATGTTGAGGCGCTTTGATCGAATCTTTGGTTTGGTGCTGAGTTGCTGTTGGCCATGTTGCTGTGAATGATGCTCTTGTGGAGCAGCCATGACAGGGGCAGCAACTAAGGCGCTAGATCAGGATAAAATGATGGCTTTGATTAGAGTATTCATATTTTAAATTATCTTCATGCTGGTTTGTTTATAATCGTATCTTATTGCTAAGTTACTGATAGAGAATGAATAAAGTGTTGTTAAAGTATTAAAATAATGAACAAAATATGCAGTGTTAAATTCTATTTTTATCTAATCAAGCTATTTTTTATAATGAAAAACGTAAGCAGTTATAGCCTGTATAAATGCTTACGTTATTGTGATGAATTACTTGGCAAGTTCTGCGTTAACGGCATCTACAATGCGTGCATCATCTGCGGTAATATCGGGTGCGAAACGTGCCACCACTTCACCATTTTTATTGATGAGGAATTTTTCAAAATTCCACAGCACTTCTGGTTTTGGATTTGGGGTTAAACCGTAATCAACCAAGTCTTTCCACCAAGGGCCTTCACCCATACGTTCTGGAATCGCTTGAGTCAAAGTTTGATAAAGTGGGTGTTTGTCTTCACCAGCCACTGAAATTTTAGAAAACAGTGGAAAAGCCACTTGATAATTTAATGAACAAAACTCTTGAATTTCTTCATCAGAACCGGGTTCTTGGGCTAAGAAATTATTGGCAGGAAAACCTAAAATCTCAAGTCCTTGCTCTTTCTTGTTTTGGTATAGTTTTTCTAAGCCTTCATATTGTGGTGTTAGACCACATTTCGATGCGGTATTGACAATAAGCAGCACTTTACCTTGATATTGGTTCAGTGTGGTTTCATTGCCTTGAATCGTTTTGACTGGGATGTCATAAACAGAATTGCTCATTCGCTTGTCCTTAAATACTTGAGATTATTACTGCTTTGTTGTAACGGTTATTCTGTATATCGACAAGCATTTATTGCGATTTGTACATAATATTTGTCTGATAAAAGAATGAGAAAACAGCTGAATAGCGCTATCTTTCATGATCAGCTCGAGATTATGAGCAGTATTGGTGTTGTTTTGGCAATCTCTGGCTTTTTACTCGACTATTTTTAAATCGTTTTTAATGTCCAGCTGCATAGGTTTAATTTCATCATCCAGCCTTATTGTATTTTTTTAGATTTTAAAATATTGCCTAGTGATTTTTATGTCAATAAGCCTGTTTTTGTTGCTCAGCTGCTGCAAGTTGCAAAAATGGGGATTGAAACTGGTAAAAGATTAAACATCACGTAATTGGGCCGGTGTTTGTTCGGTATAGCGTTTAAAGAACTCAATAAAACTGGAACTATGCTGATAACCCAGTTCATAGGCGAGTTTTTTCACGGTTTTACCTTGGCGAATTTGCGTAATCGCATATAAAATTTTAGCGCGATTGCGCCATTCCGATAAGCTTAACTGTAATTCCTGTTGGCTTAAACGCAGCAAATGCCGTTCACTCATCGAGGCATTGTTGAGTAGTTGTTGCAAGCTTTTATGAAAGAGTTCTGGATTGGACAACTGTTGTAAAAGTGGCTTGAGTGAAACATGGTTACTTTGAGGTAAATAATGTTCATAGGCTGGAGCCGCTTTCAGTTGATCGACCAATACCTGTAACAAATGCCGATAGTCCGTCGTTGCGCTTCCTTTTTGTTTTTGTTCTAAAATTTCATGTACCAGATGGCGTAGAAAGGGGCGAATACTTAAAGTTTTGCTGCAAGATGCAAAATCTCCACATAGTGATGGATGGATGCGAATGCAGACATAGTGGGTGATTTGTTCATCTAAAGCGATGGAGGTATGCGCTGTTTGCGGGGGCAACCATAAACCATAATTGGGTGGCGACAAATAAATCTGTTGTTCAATTTCATATTCTAAAATACCATTTAGACTAAAATTAAAATCGCCCCACAGCGAACTATGTGGTGCCACAATTTCATCTTTTTGATAAAAAAAATCATCCACTTCTATATATTGTTCAATCGGCAGCAGCATATCCATGTCCTCATTTTTGCTTTTTTGATCCGTCTGTATGTCCATTTTTTAGCGTGTAGACATTTGCTTGAACGACAAAACAAAAAATATTGCTGTGTCTGTAGCGCGATATTGATGTCTGAAATTCGATATTCTAATTATTTCAGACTTCAGTGAAAATGAATACTGAGAATATGGATACATCGGGAGAGAACATGACACAGCAAAACAAAACAGTCTGGTGGGCGCTGGCTTTACCGTTGCTGGCGGTTTTAATCTGGTCAATGAATGTTGCGGTCACGCGATATGTGGTGGACTATATTTCTCCCGTTAGTATTAGTTTTTATCGTTGGTTTGTGGCTTTTCTCATCTTGACGCCATTTATGTTAACTAAAGTTTGGCGTGAACGTCAGTTGGTTTTACAGCATTGGAAGCAACTTGCAGTATTGGGTGCTTTTGGGATGGTGCTGTATCAGGGCTTGGGCTATAGCGCAGCGCATTATACCACTGCGACCAATATGGGCATTATTAATGCTTTTATTCCTGTATTTACCATTTTTGTTGCGATGTTTATGCTGAAGGATATTCCCAACCGTTTTGCAGTGGTGGGAAGTTTGTTATCTTTTCTGGGTTTAATCTATGTGATGGCGCAGGGCGATTTGCTCAGCCTGATTCAGTCAGGTGGGCATTTGGGCGATGCGATGATGGTGCTGGCGGTATTTTTCTATGCCTTTTATAGCGTATTTTTGAAAAAGTGGAAACTTCAAATTCCATTGCTGATCAGTTTATATGTACAGATTTTTTTCGCTTTGCTTTACCACTTACCTTTTGTTCTATGGTTGGGTTTAGATGCCATTGATCAACAGAATGTGGCGAGTGTGCTCTATGCGGGTATTTTTCCGTCGCTGATTGCCCCTTTGGTTTGGATGTTAGCGGTACAAATGATTGGCCCTAATCGAACCAGTATTTTTATGAACTTAATGCCAGTTTTTACCGCGATTATTGCCAATATCTGGTTAGCAGAAGCATGGACGGTTTATCATAGTCTAGGTGGCGTGATTATTTTACTGGGCATTTTATTGGCGCAAAAGAAAGATGTGCCAGTCAAAGTCGTAAAATTAAATGTGTAATTTAATGGTAGCTCAAAAAACAACCGAACGAATTTATTTTTTTGAGTGCTTTTTAATTGAATGAGTGTGTGAATAATCATTTTAAAATGTTTTTTCTCACAAAAGTTTATTAAAAAATAGTGAGATAATTTAAATTGTTAAGAAAAAATGATGAATCTATCATCATATTCAAATTTTTTATAAGATGAATAATATATTTGTATAATAAAACAATTTATTACATAATACGTATATCGTAAATATTTAAGTTATTGTTGATAATTGCTTAGGTTTTACCGCCAGATTGATAGACCCTCTGGATGTGTTTATGCACATCCTTTTTTATGCTCAACCATGTTATATGGTTGAGCTTTTTTTTACCTCAACTTTTGTCCACTTAGCTATTATGCTTAAGCACGAATGATCTCACCTGTTTCAGCATCGATAATTCGGCTTGCTTCTTGGCTAAGTCCCAAATCGCCATTCAAATAATCAATTTGATTTGAAAAATACTGGTTGGCCTGTTGAAGTGACAGAGCCGGTTTTTCACCTGTAGGATTGGCACTGGTCGATACAATAAAACCATGAAATGCATTGCAGAGCGCCACGCATAAAGGATGGTTCGTGACGCGTACAGCCACTTTGGGATGGTTGCCTTTAATCCATGTTGGAATAGTGTCACCCGCAGGCAATAACCATGTGGTTGCTCTTTCGGTGGGTGAGCGGTGACTCCAAGAATCGATGACTTTTTGGCGCATTTCTGTACGGAGGGGTTCTAATAAATGCTCGACTTGTGCAATCTGTGCCGCCAATAAAATAACGCCTTTTTCAATCGGCCGTTGTTTTAAGCGTAAAATTTCTAAAAAAGCGAGTTCATTAAAAGGATCACAGCCTAAGCCCCAAACGGCCTCTGTCGGGTATGCTAAAACATGTCCTTGTTTTAAACATTCAGCAGCTTCGGCAACAGAGGTGGTAATCATTAGATTTTATCTCGTCAAATTTTTTAAAGGGCTATTGTGAACCTTATTTGCTGAGACGACAACGCAGATACAAACCTGCCTGCTGTATACAGAAGCCAAGTAGCTCTAATTCCATGAGCTGGCTGGTCAATGTACTGATATCTAATCTGAGTTTGGCAATCAGTTGATCTATATTTTGTCCAACCCAATCTAGTTGCGTATATAGCGGTGCTAAGTGCGTAGGTAAGTCGATTTGCACTTCAAGTTCAGGAACACTTTTTGATTGTTCAATCTGTTGTTGATTTTGCCACTGTGTTGGCAGTGCTAAGTCTTCAAGCACTTGCTCAGGATGATCAACTAAAATGGCACCTTCACGAATAAGTTGGTGACAGCCTTGATGGTGTTCACTATAAATATGTCCCGGAATGGCAAAAACCAATTTACCCTGTTCAGCCGCAAGTTTTGCGGTAATCAGTGAGCCACTTTTCAGTGCGGCTTCAGCGACAACCACGCCTAAACTTAAAGCACTGACAATTCGATTCCGCCGTGGGAAATGATGCTGTAAAGGTAGGGTTCCGGGTAAAAATTCAGTAATGACTGTACCCGAATGGGCAATAATTTGTTGCCGTAATGCTTGATGCTGTGAGGGATATGTCTGCTCTAAACCCGTACCCATCACTGCGATGGTTTTATGCTGCCGTAAAGCCCCCTGATGTGCCGCTTCATCAATCCCTTGCGCTAAACCACTGCTAATATAAAAGCCTTTTTCACTTAAATAATAAGCAAAGTCATAGGCAACTTGCCGTCCATGAGCACTGGGTTTCCGGCTGCCGACAATGGCAATTTGAGCTTGTGATAGGGCTTTGGCATCGCCTTGACCAAATAAAATAGGTGGCTTATCTGCATAAGGACGCAGTTGGGGCGGGTAGTCTGGATGATCCAATGTCAGAATAAAATCGCTATTTTTTTGAATGTCTTGTAATAGGGTTTGGAATTTTTGTTGCCCTATTGCGGTCTGAAATTCACTGAGGCGCTGTAAGTGACTTTTATGTAATGCCAGTGCCGACCATTGCGGGAAATTTTGCGGGTCAATCGCTTGGCGAATGCTGCCAAAGCGCTGTTCTAGCTTGTAAAAACTCGATAGCGAATGTTGAACCAAATACCATAACGTAATGGTTTCAATTTGCGTTGCTGACAAATGATTCAACATATAATGACCTTAAATCAATTAGTCATCCATCAGCGGTGGTTGAATACCAGCACCGACTTTAATTGGTAATTCACTATCCAGAACATAGGCATAGCTTAAATGCTCAAAGCTTTTGAACACCATGACATTACCAATACGTTGTCCGGGTAATTGAACACGTTCTTTGGTTTTTGGATCGGTGACCACTTCACCTTTTTGGTTAATGCTGAACACATGACCGACTTGAACACCTTGTAAGCTACCGCGATCAATCGTCACCACACTATTTTTTGCAGCAGTACCAATAGAGCCCATCACACGAACCACTTGACCACCCGCGACGACATCTTCAGCGTTGGTTGGATAGAACAATGTCGGTAACATTGGATCATATTCAGGTAGCACACGGTCACCACGACGAACTTCAGAATTATAGGTGTCGGTCAGTTCAAGGGTCGTAATGTCATTTTCACCGCGCACAGCAACGCCTGCGGCCACTTGAATGAGTTCAAGACCTGCATTAAATTTTTTGCCATTTGCGCCAGTCAACATATACGGTTCGCCTTCACGGTAAACGGCATAACGTTGACCAATTTCGAGACCATTTCCGCGGGCATAAACAGTTTGCCCTTTTGCTGCAAGGACGCGTTGGTCGGCGGTGCCTAAAATGTAGGGTGTCGATTGAATGGATTCAGGTGCAACAATACTGGTACGTTCTAACCAGTGTTGGATATATTCCAATGGAATCACAGGAATGGCATTATTTAAAGATTCAATGCGAACTTGAGGTTGTAGCTTGGTGCCACCGGTATAGCGACGGATAATCCCTTCACAACCATCACCCTCATCTTTACCGATAATTGGGCGACCATTATAGGTACACATCAATAAACGGTCACCGGGGAAAATCCAATGTGGGTTTTTTACGTGTTTATTGCTGGCCCAAATTTCAGGCCAGCGTACTGGGTTTTTCAAAAATCGTTTTGAAATATCCCATAAAGTATCGCCTTTTTTTACCACATAGACCTGTGGCGCACCCGCTTTTAACGCGGGTGGATTGATATTGCGAGCAGGTGCCGCTTCCGCAACATTGACGACACCAACTCCAACACTTACACAAACAGCAAGTGCCAATAATTGTTTTTTAAACCCCAAGGCACTAAAAGTTGGCATGCCCTTAAAAACCTTTTTCATTATCATAATTCCTAAAATTATGTATGTAGTTGCGTTATAATAACGATATTACACACATTTTTTTGATGAAGCATTCCTTCATTTTGTTTTTTGATCAATGGCATAAGTGAGGACACCGTATGGCCTTATTACCTATTTTAAGTTTCCCGGATCCCCGTCTTCGCACCATTGCTAAACCAGTCGAAGAAGTTACTGATAAAATTCGTCAGCTTGCAGCAGATATGTTTGAAACTATGTATGAAGCCCCGGGTATTGGTTTGGCTGCGACACAAGTTGATCATCATATTCAGCTGATTGTCATGGATTTATCTGAACATAAAGATCAACCCATGGTGTTTATTAACCCGAAGGTTACGCCATTAACTGAAGAAACTCAGCCTTATGAAGAGGGCTGTCTATCTGTGCCTCAAATATACGATAAAGTTGAGCGTCCGTCACGCGTAAAAATTGAGGCCATTAACCTTGAAGGTCAATCATTTGAGATAGAAGCAGACGAGCTTCTCGCTGTTTGTATCCAACATGAAATGGATCACTTAAATGGTAAATTATTTGTCGATTATTTATCGCCATTAAAGCGTCAACGTGCACGTGAAAAAGTGGAAAAAGTGGTTCGTCAGCGCCAAAAAGACAAAGTTGCAGTAAAGCGCTAAGCGATTGCTTTAAGAAAAAATATCTCAAACAAAGCCCAATTTTGATTGGGCTTTGTTATACTTGTGGCGCGAAAAATTGCAGGATTCACTTTTTGCTGTTACGTAGTGGGTTATTGCTATCTTGTATAGCCGTGTTTTTACAGATTGCTGTTTTTTTACAGCCCTTGTTACCGAAGCAGTATCAGATTGCTCCGGTCTGTGAAACCATCACGCGTGCATTATTGCTTCAACCTACTGTCTCTCATCAGTCCCATCAGCACTCTTCTCATCATTCTGATCATACTGTTGCTCAGGACAGTCAACTGCATAACCAAAATGCAGGACATCATCACGATGCCAATCATCAATGTCAGTACTGTACAGTTTATGGCAATTTGGTTTTACCGCCTGAATTGAATGTCAAAGAAGTGTTGGATCGGATACAGATTCGTTTAGTTGCCTTTCAAAAAGCATTTTTACATGTTTATTTTGTTCTGCAACGCCTCTATTTACTCCCTCAAGGGCGAGCCCCACCACACTTTGCTTAAATCAAAACTTAACTTTTAGGGTCTTTAAGACTCTAGATCTTGTGCTGCTTTATTCGCAGCCCATATTTATGATTTAAGAGAGATGAAAATGGCTCAGCCTAAATTCTTTTTACAGCCTTTGTCGGCTGCAATTTGTGTTGCTTGTTATTCAGGTGCAGTATTTGCTGCGGAACAAGTTCATGTGTCACAACGTTTAGCACCTATCGTGGTGACAGCTCAGACTGCACATGATGCCAATGGCCTGATTATTCGCGCCGATCCTAAACAGCCGATTCAACCTATTCCAGCTACCGATGGCGCAGATTATTTACAAAGTATTCCGGGTTTTAGCTCGATTAAAAATGGTGGAACCAATGGCGATGTCACGTTTCGTGGCATGTTTGGTTCACGGATTAAAATCTTAACCGATGGTTCTGAAAGTCTAGGCGCATGTCCAGCACGTATGGATGCACCAACGTCTTATATTCAGCCTGAAAGTTATGATCAAATTTCTGTGGTTAAAGGCCCGCAAACCGTGCAATACGCCAATACCGGTTCAGCGGCAACGGTTATTTTTGAACGAAAGAAACCAGAACTCACTGCTGCAAAACCTTATCAAGGTCAAGCCAGTGTGCTAATGGGTTCTTTTGGGCGCTTGGATCACAATGTGGAAACAACGCTTGGGGATGAAAAGAAATATATTCGTTTAAATGCCAATCGCTCTGAATCGAATAGTTATCAAGATGGTGACGGCAATAAAGTGCCTTCGGCTTGGGAGCGTTGGAATGCAGATGTTGCACTGGGTTGGACACCAGATAAAAATACGTGGCTGGAGCTGACGGGTGGAAAGTCGGATGGTGAGGCTTTATATGCAGGTCGTGATATGGATGGTTCGCGCTTTGCTCGTGAAAGTCTGGGACTGCGTTTTGAAAAGAAAAACCTGACCGATGTGATTCAGAAAGTCGAAGGGCAGGTGAACTATAGTTATAACGACCATGTCATGGATAACTTTAGATTAAGAACACCACCAATGACACACGACATGATGACGCATCAAATGGTGGCGAATCCATCAGAGATGCAAGTCACCCGCCGCACTTTGAATACCCGTTTCGCCATGACCAGTGAGTGGGACAAACTGAATTTAATCACTGGAATTGACTCTCAGCAGAATCATCATGCAGGAAGCATGATTATGTACACCATGCCTTCAATGAATACACCATTGACCACCAATATGAAATTTCAGTCTTATGGTGCATTTGCTGAACTCGGTTATCAATGGAGTGAAAGCTCAAAGCTGGTGACAGGTGCACGACTTGACCAAGTCAAAATTGATGCGCTTAAACTGAATGATGACCGTTCAGAAACTTTACCGAGTGGTTTTATTCGTTTGGAAAATCAACATCCTGAGCATGATGCTAAAAGCTATATTGGTTTAGGTTATGTTGAGCGTGTGCCTGATTATTGGGAGTTGTTTAGTACTGCGCATGGTAATTCAGGCATGTCAAAGCCTACGTTTAATGATTTAGATACTGAAAAAACCTTGCAGCTAGATATGGGTTATCAACATCAACATGGTGCTTTTAATTCATGGGTTTCAGCTTATGCAGGTTTGATTAATGACTATATTTTAATGAGTTATCATAATCATCCGACCTCAGGCGGGCATGGTCATGGCTCAAGTTTCAGTGCAGGGGCGAAAAATATCGATGCCACCATTGCAGGGGCGGAAGCAGGATTAGGTTATCAATTTAGCGATGCCATTCAGGCGGATGTGAGTGCCATGTATGCATGGGGCGAAAATACCACAGACAACAAAGCATTACCGCAAATCGCGCCGTTAGAAGGACGCTTTAATCTGCGCTATGTTCAAGATAAATATACTTTGGGCATGTTGTGGCGTGTGGTGGCGAAACAAGATCGTATTAGCTTAAACCAAGGTAATATCGTGGGCTATGACATGAATGAGAGCAAAGCATTTAGCACACTGGCGTTAAATGCTTCTTATAACCTAATGCAAGATGTTGATGTGGCTGTTGGCGTGGATAACGTTTTAGATAAAACCTATACCGAACATTTGAATAAAGCGGGAAGTTCAGGTTTTGGTTTTGCCAGTAATGAGCAATTTAATAATACCGGTCGTAATTATTGGGCACGACTCAGTATGAAGTTCTAAGTTTTTGATGTACAAAAAACCGAGTTCAAATACTCGGTTTTTTGTTTTTGAGCGATAGGAAAGTATCAGCAAAGAAATTAGCGCTATTGATGCATACTGGCCAAGTGTTTGGCTTTGCTTTGATATAAAGCCAAACCTAGTTTTTGAATATTACGACCACGATGTTGCAGACGTTGACTTAATTTGGGTGAATATTTAGCACTGCTATATAGCACAAGGTTTCGGGCGATTAAGTAATAAGCAAACCACGCTGCTGGGCGATGCTTTAAACCCAGTTTTTGCATCTTTTTACAACCAATAAAAAATTGCGTCACTTCTAAATGCTGACGATAAGCCAGTTTTTGTTGTAAAGCTTTTAAATAACGATACTGACGTTCAAAAGGTTCTTTGGAGAGACTCGAACCTAATTCAACACTGGAGTGATCCGATTGTGGATGTGCATGCTGCATCCAATACAGTAGTTTCCAGCCATCCGACTCTTTATGGACCAGCCATTTTTCATCTACACCCATTAACCAGCCGATATATTTCCAAAAATGCAGAAAGCTATCGACTTCATTTGGGTTGGGAAAAATTCCCAGTGCACGAATGCCAATCAAAACCACACCACTAAATGCAATATTGGTCATGGCTAGATCAAACTGATTGATTGGCGTGCCCCATGTCTGGGCATCCCAGCGTTCCGATTTTTTCAGTTGATGACGGACTAAGGCATGAATAAAACGCACATAGATAGTTGAGGTGAAGCCAGCATTAAAGCGTTCTAAACCACGTGCTTCAGTAATGTCGATCCACCATTTCGTGGTTTCAGCTAAGCGTGTGCCGGCCTGTTTTTTCAGTGCACCTGTCAGTAGTAGCGGCTGATTAAATCCGGGATATAAATAACCACTCATTAATGATAAATCACGCAGAATAAACCCATTGTTGATGCCTAAGCGATGGGTGAAGTTGAGTGCCTGTTCAATTTTATCTTGATCGACCCAATCTGGCAGCGTTTGCACCGTACTAAAAAATGTGTTGAGTTCGGGAATGGGTTTAGCTAATTGATCCAATCCTTTAAACAATGCCGTTTCAAAATATTGTCGGTGTAATTTAGGATTCTGCATCATCCAAATGATGACTTGATCCATGGCGGTATCACCCTTTTGCAACGCTTGATTCAAAGATAAATATTCTGCATAAGTGGGTTGTAAATGTTGTCCTGTGAGCCAACTCAGCATTTGAGTTTTCCAATTGCTGCTGAGCATTGTTTCAAATGGTGCTAATCGTTTGAGAGTCGTGATCGTTGACATTGCAGGATCATCCTGATTATTGTTTAATCAAACTCTAATATGAATATTTATTCGCATTCAATTCGCATTCCTAATGTGAGTCAAAGCATGAGAAAAAAACCACAACAACAACGGGCAAAACTGATTGTTGATCATATTTTACAAGCTGCCCAGATCTGTATTGTCGAGCAGGGCTTAATGCAAATCACCACACCCAAGATTGCGGAAAAGGCAGGCGTCAGTGTTGGCTCGCTCTATCAATATTTTGAAAATAAAGAAGAGATTATTCAGGAACTCTTGCGCCGTAAAAGTGAAAACTTAGGCTTGGCATTAAAACAAATGGTGATTACGCAAGAGCAATTAAGCATTCAGGAGATTATTCCTTTAAGTATTCAATTTGGCTTTGATGTGATGCGCGCAGAAAGTGGTTTCTTTATCGAAGTATTAAAACATTGGCATGGCTATAACCATTCAGAAGCAGCACAGATTCTCGAAAAGCACTTTTTTGAACTGGGAATGTATCTATTTAATCGTTTTTATCGGCATTGGGATTTTGAAACGCTTAAAAATAAATCATTTGTCATCATTAATAGTACTTTGTTTACCATGATGCGCTATGTGAGTAACAATAGCTTTCTTATTTCAGAACAACAGCTTAGAGATGAATTATCCAATATGATCTTGGCTTATTTAGCACAAAAATAGCTTTTAAAAAGAATATTAAAATAAATTATTTAATAAAATCATATATTTAATACTTTTGTGGTTTGAAAAACAAACGGCTGATTCATTTAATTTGAAAAAGGGGGTTGTGTGAGATGTGAAATGCTGTAGAATGCACATCCATCGGCGGTGATGTTAAATAAAACCTCTGATAAATCAATAAGTTGGTTGGATTGT
>NZ_KB849166.1 GCF_000367925.1 Acinetobacter bohemicus ANC 3994 | reverse complement strand
CATTATCAGCATCAGGTAAAAATTAATCGTAATGATGAATTGGGTGATTTATCCACTGAAATTAACCAATTGGCGGTCATTTTAGATCAGCATGAACGCTCACGTCGTCAGTGGGTGGCCGATACTTCACATGAGTTAAAAACACCATTGGCAGTATTGCAAGCTCAAATTGAAGCGATGCAGGATGGTATTCGTAAACCCACTCCGGAACATTTTGAAGCGATGTTACGTCAAGTCACCAGTTTGAAAAAACTGACGCAAGATTTGGCTGACTTAGCTCAAGCCGAAGCTCAGCAATTGACCTGTTATTTGGCGGAAGTGAATCCTTGGAATGTGGTGCGACAAGAAGTTGAAAACTTTAAGCCTAAATTTGCTCAAGCCAATTTATCGATTTCGGTGCAAGGCGAAGGTGCAAATTTACAATTGGATATAGATCGTTTTAAACAAATTATGGTCAACTTACTCGGCAACAGTATTCGTTATACCGAAGCAGGCGGCGAGGTTCGTGTGCATACTGAGCAGTCGGCAACGCATTGGAGCGTGATTGTCGATGATAGTCCATTTGGCTTAACGGATGAACAATTGGCGCGTTTAGGTGAACGTTTCTATCGAGTCGATGATTCACGTACCCGCAGTACAGGTGGTACAGGTTTAGGGTTGGCATTATCTGGTAAAATTGCGCAGGCATTGGGTGGGAAATTGAGTTTTGAACATTCTCCATTA
Source organism: Acinetobacter bohemicus ANC 3994 (assembly GCF_000367925.1). Taxonomy (GTDB): domain Bacteria; phylum Pseudomonadota; class Gammaproteobacteria; order Pseudomonadales; family Moraxellaceae; genus Acinetobacter; species Acinetobacter bohemicus. The sequence goes on along the minus strand of NZ_KB849166.1, from coordinate 167,598 downwards.
GGTGGTTTGCGTTGCAAACTGACTTTTCCAAAACAGTTAAACTCATAAGGAATAAGATTCATGAAACATGTCATGCTGGTTGAAGATGAAGTTGAACTTGCACAATTGGTGCGAGACTATTTAGAAGCAGCAGGCTTTGAAGTCAGTATGTTTCATGATGGTCAGGAAGCCTACGATAGCTTTACGCAGCGTAAACCCAGCTTAATGATTTTGGACTTAATGGTGCCACGTATGGATGGTTTAACCATTTGCCGTAAGGTGCGTGAACAGTCAGATTTACCGATTATTATGGTTACTGCCCGCACTGAAGAAATTGACCGTGTATTGGGGCTTAATATGGGCGCAGATGATTACATTTGTAAACCATTTAGCCCGAAAGAACTGGTGGCTCGTGTACAAGCCGTGTTGCGTCGCTTAGACCGTCAAGCTGAACCTGAGCAAAATAGCTTATTCCGTATGGATAAAGCGCAACAACGTATTTGGTATCAACAAAGAACCTTGAATTTAACCCCGACTGAATTTCGTTTGCTGGAGTTGTTCTTAGAGCATGTCGGGCAAGTCTATTCACGTGCACAATTATTAGATCATATTAACCCTGACAGTTTTGATGTGGCGGATCGGGTGATTGATAGTCATATTAAAAACCTACGCCGTAAAATTTCGGATGCGGCTGAAACAGGCAACCGTCATGAATGGATTCAGGCCGTGTATGGTGTGGGTTATCGTTTTGAATATCCTGAAGATTAACTTGGTTTTAGTTTTCTGATTTTAAAAAAGCGGATGAGCAAAAGTTTATCTGCTTTTTTTATGAGTTTATTTTGTGGAGAAAATATATATTTTTTCAGTCTAGCTCAAATATAAGCCGCAAGGTTAAACATTCAACCAGTGAAATGCGGCTGAGCAATCGGCGATTTTAAAGCACAAGACTGGTTGATCACCTGTGCAAGCGGTACAATTCATTTTTTTATCAGATGAGTATGGGTTTTGAGCAGCGAGATGCCTAAACTTCAGCGCCGTTTAAAGAACCGCCACATCCAATTGATCGCCATGGGCGGTGCAATTGGTACAGGGTTGTTCTTAGGTTCAGCACATATTATTGAGTCTGCTGGCCCATCTATTATTTTGGGTTATATGATAGGTGGTTTGATTGCATTTTTAATTATGCGTCAGCTCGGTGAAATGATTGTGCATGAGCCAGTGACAGGTTCATTCAGCTACTTTGCCTTCAAATATTGGGGGCGGTTTTCAGGCTTTTTAACGGGCTGGAACTACTGGGTATTGTACATCTTGGTGGTGATGACTGAGCTGACCGCGATTGGTAAATATGTCAATTACTGGTGGCCGCATATTCCTGCGTGGGTCTCGGTGCTGGTATTTTTTGTGGTGATCACACTGGCTAATCTCGCTAATGTCAAACTGTATGCAGAGTCTGAGTTTTGGCTGTCGATGATTAAAGTTGTGGCGATTATCGCGATGATCATCTTCGGCATTTATTTGCTGTTGACGGCTGATGTAGGTTCAACCGCATCCATCACGAACTTATGGGCACACGGCGGGTTTTTCCCACATGGCTTTGAAGGCTTATTTTATATGCTGGCCTTTATGATGTTTGCTTTTGGTGGTATTGAGCTGATCAGTATGGCGGCTGCGGAAACAGAAGATCCAGAAAAGAATATTCCGAAAGCCGTCAATCAAACCGTGATTCGGGTTTTCCTGTTCTATATTTGCTCGTTGGCGATTCTTTTATCTTTGGTGCCTTGGAATCAATTGGATTTGGGTGGGCTAGATAAAAGTCCATTTGTGCTTATTTTTAAGCAAATGGGCATTGATTGGGCTGCACATCTACTGAATTTTATTATTCTGACTGCCTCGGTTTCTGTTTGTAATAGTGGGATGTATGCCAATAGCCGCATGTTGTTAGGTTTGGCAGAACAGGGCAATGCACCACAAGTCTTTCAGCAAGTGAACCAGCACGGTACGCCAATAGCTGCTGTTTTATTTTCAGCATTGCTTATTTTTGGCTGCGTGTTGTTAAATTATTTCTTGCCTGAAAAAGCACTCAGTTATCTGATTTATATTGTGGTCAGTGCTGCGGTGTTGAATTGGATGTTGATCAGTTTGATCCATCTTAAATTTAGACAGAGTATGAAAAAGCAGGGCATTCAAACCAAGTTTCCAGCGTTATTTGCACCATTTAGCAATTATTTTGTTTTAGCCTTTATGCTGATGATTTTGTATATCATGTGGAATCAGGGCTTTATGCTTTCAGTCTTGATGCTACCTGTGTGGATTGTGGTGTTGTTTGGTGTATTTAAGATGTTACAAGCGAAAAAGACTGAATGATTTGCTGAATATATGGAAAGGGGTTCAAGTTAGCCTTATCTGTGAGAATGGCAAAAGCTGGAGTGGTGAATTGATTTTTGGTCATTCACCATGTTCCATGATGGCTAGAAGCGTATGAAAGTTTTACCCAATGCAAAGAATAGTAATCGGTGCAAAGAATATGTAATCGGTAGCCATAAACTTGTGTCTTAAAATTTTGGATGCGGCTGAAACAGGCAACCGTCATGCATGGATTTAGGCAGTGTATGGCATGGGTTATCGTTTTGAATATCCTGAAGAGTAAGAGCATTATTAAAAGTTAGAATAAAGACCTTGATGTGGATAAATTTAAATTTATCCATACAGAATATGAGGGAACTGCTTGCTGAAATGTACGCAAATAAGTGAAATAACATATTTGAATAATTATAATACTAAAGCATAATTTTTCTTAAAAAATAATAAATTACAGATTAATAAGTTGAATTTTTATTCAAAAAACGATATTTTTGTCGACTTAATTCATTCTAAATATAAAATTTAATTCGAGGGATTTATAATGTTGCAAAAAACATTAATTGCGATGATGTGTAGTTTGTCTTTAGTCGCTTGTGGCGGCGGTGGAGGTGGGTCATCTGGTAGTGCAGATGGTGGACAGGTAACGACACCGGCTTCAGATTTAGATAAAGCAAAACAACTTGTCAAAACAACCAATGCTATTGTTTCTTATTATGATGGTTTTCAAAATATTGCTGATCAATATAAAGTTCCTACACAAGTCATAAATGACACATCTCCAGATTTGAGCCGTGCAACAAATTTATTATTAGTGATTGTAGAGGTTGTTACTCAGGATGCACAGGGTCAGACCAAGACTTATACGGCGCAACAAATACAGGATTTAATTAATCAGGATTATGCACATAATTTTAAATTTAAGAGCAATAATTTAACGGTTCAAGTTACGGGTACTTCTATTACCATTTCAGGTAATGCTAGTGTCCAGTATTGGCAAGCGTTTAATTGGGATAAAGTTGCAGCAGACAACGCTTGGAATAATGTAAATCATTGGTATAGCGATCCTGCATACTCAATTTATGGTGATGATACTGAAGTTACGGTATCGAATTTGGTCTTAGAAGCACCGTTTATTGATACAGCCCGTACAGCTTATAATTATAAGATTCAGAATAATGGAAAAATTTCGACCAAGAATCTTAAAAATCAAACTGCTAGTTTTAGTTTCACCGCCGATAGTACTGCATCGATGGTTTATGCCACGGCAGAGACAATGGAAAACCGTGAAGGTATTCCAGATCAAGCGACTTTGAAATTACAAGGTTTAGTCTTTGAAAGTGCGGATGTGAAAGTTACCTTAAGCGAATTATCTTTCTCAGCAAAAAAAGTTCAATTTAATAATGGTGTTGATCCCCTTGAACAATTGATTCCATCCGAGTTGGTACTGAAAGGTCTTGTCGGTTATCAGCAGGAATCGTTGAATTTAGAAGCCAAATTCAATTTGAATAATGATTTATCTAAAGTCATTGATGTGAGTGCGGGACAGGAAACATCGACTAATTTCATCAATGCGAATTTAAATGTCAAATTAAGTGGCAATTTAAAAGGTGCCAATGCAGCACCTACACCATTTAGCATTGATATTGCTGCAAAACGTGCTGAATTTACCAAAGGTACAGCGACTGTTGCCGTAGTTGTTGATAAAAATGCATTGGATATTGATTTAACTGCAAAAGACTTAGATCAAGACCATCAAATTATTGCGGGTGTGATTAAGCATAAAAATGGAGCATCAATCAGTATTGCAGATGTAGATAACTTTACTTCAGCGAATATTATGGTTTCAGGAAAAAGTTACGGCACACTCACTAAAAATTCATCTGGGCAATATGTCGTGAAATTTACTGATGACACAATAACTTATATTGCTCCTTAATCTAAAACTTAACTTTGAGAAGAAGGCAGCATTTGCTGTCTTCTTTTATATCTAATGAAAAAAAATTTATTCATATTGGCCCTAAGTTTGCCATGCTCTGCTTATGCGGAAAAAACGATTCAATACAGTGTAAATGCAGATATTTATAGTGAACCTGTTGGCGTACATGCCTTTTTAAATGGTTGGGAAACACCCAATTTAAAAAAAGGGAATAATGCCTTTGCACATGGGAAAATGAAATTAGAAACCAAACAGGATAATTGGACTGTTGGTTGGATTTGGACTTATGACTATCAGATTCATTTTAGTGATGATATGGCAAAGCTCTATTATCAAATTGAAAATGATCAGTTAATTGATGCAAACAAATACAATCAATTAGAATTAGAAGCTCAACATGTCGACACAGTGGGAACTCGTTTTGCCTATGATTGGAAGGTTCATCCTGATTGGACCATTGTGACAGGGGCAACCGCGCTTATCGGACGTCATTATGTGGATGGTAAATTCCAAGCCACAGGTCAAACAACCAATATGACTGAATTGATGGATCGGGTTGCTTGGTTAAATGGTTCATTGGATTATAGTTATGACCGTCCTGCATTAAAAGAAGATGAATTAGGGTGGGATGGAAGAACGAGTCAAGGTTATGGCTATGCCCTAGATTTTGGGTTACATGGACAAATCAAAAAAGATTGGAAAATTAATCTTCAGGTCGATGATTTATTCAGTTATTTATATTGGGATAACGCTCCCTTTACGCGCTACAACCTTCATTATGATCAAAATCAACGTCCTCGAATGGATTTAAGTGGGCAATTAAGTAAGAGCAAACAGTATCGTCAAAAACTGCCTTTCAAATTAAGTTCGGAAATTAGTTACGATGCTCAAACTAAGCCTTGGAGTACGAGCATCAGTAGTTTTTCAAATGAATATATAACATTAGCTCAACTGAATGCTTTTTGGAAAACGGAACAATTAAAATACGGTCTGCATATAGAGCCGCAGACACATGCTTTAGGATTGTCAGTACAGCATAAAAATTTTGGGGCTAAATATATGACCGATGATTTAGACAGCAATCAGGCACATCGTTTTAGTGCTTCTTTATATGCTCAATATCACTGGTAAAACCTTTCAAAATTAAAAGTCATAATAAAACGGAGCATATCGCTCCGTTTTTTGTTATGAAGAACAACTCACCATCACTTCAGGGGCATCACTTGGTAGTGGTGCTAAATCTGAAGCTTGTTCTAAATTTTCTTGTTTGGTGTATGGTGTATTGAATAACTTAAATAAGCGATCGACTTCAGAGAAATCGTTGCGTTCCGCCAGCTCAATGGCTTTTTGTAGCATGTGATTGCGTAAAGTATATTGTGGATTCACTTTAAACATTTCCACATCTAGCTCATCGGTTGCTTGGTCTGCTCGAATGCTTTGATATTGGTTCAGAAAAGTATCGAACTGACGGGTATCTAAGCAATCATCACGTAGGGCCGTGTAGCTCTTGTTTTGTAGACGAATAAAACTGTCTGTATAGTCGAGTTGTTCTGCTTGAAGAATACGAAGAAAAGCCATGCTGCAATCAAAACTGTCTTTATGGAAGCTGGGTAGCCCCATTTTCTGGCATAACCCAAGTGTGTAATGTTCTAAAAATGTAGCTTCAAAATGCTCTAAACATTGAGTCAAATCTTCTTTAAATTGTTGTTTATTTTCCACAGGGGCAAGCGGAATCAGATTATTGAGCCATGTCCATAAATTCCAGTGCCCGATACTGGGTTGTTGCTGGTAGGTATAACGTGCATTGTAGTCTGAATGGTTGTTAATCCAGTTGGGGCGGAAGCGTTCCATAAAACCATACGGACCGAAGTCGAGTGTAGAACCGGTGATATTGAGATTATCGGTATTCATCACGCCATGAGCGAAACCGACCAATTGCCATTTTGCAATCATTACTGCGGTACGCTGAATGACTTTGGTGGCAAAGGCTAAAATGGGCTGTTCAGCATCAAGGCATTCAGGATAATGCCATTCAATACATTTCTGCACAAAGTCTGCTAATAGCTCAGGTTGATATTGATTAATCCATTCAAAATGACCCAGACGAATATGGCAGTCTGAAGTACGTAGCATCATCGCGCCAAGTTCTAATTTTTCGCGTTGTACACCTTGCGCCGACGAGGTAAAGCCCACGGCATTACTTGAAGCTACGCCTAAGCTATTCAGTGCATGACCCGCTAAATACTCACGGATGACGGAACGTAAGACTGCACGACCATCGCCCATACGTGAGTAAGGGGTCGAGCCTGCACCCTTTAAATGTAGGTCAATGGTTTGATTGTTTTTGTCTAAAATTTGAGCAATCAGTAAGCCGCGTCCATCACCCAATTGTCCTGCCCATTGTCCAAACTGATGTCCTGCATAGACCATTGCAAGGGGTTTAAATTCAGCAAAGGTTTTCTGCCCACTACAGATTTCAACCCAAGACTGTTTGTCTGCCTCAGACCATTGCAATTGCTCTGCCAAAGCAGCATTGAAATGACCTGCTTTTGCTCCTTTTAGCGGAACTGGCATTTGCTGATGAAAAAGTTTGGGATTGAGCAAAGGATAGCGGGGATTGAATTGCATAGCGGAAAATACTGAATGGGGTTGGATTCACTATACTTGATATAGATGCACGATTAAAACAGGATTAATCCACAATAAAGCGTTTTGTACCTGTAGCTGTGGAGGAGCGGTGAGCTTCGGCATGATTGGTAACTTGATAACTCATGCCAGAGGTTAATGTAAAGCTACGACCATCCTCAAGTTCAGTATGTAATTCACCTTTAAGACAGAATAGGATGTGCCCTTTTAAGCACCATGAACAAAAATAAAGCGCTGCTTTATTTGCAGTGCAAGGCTAAATAACCTGCTGAATATTCCACAATCCGCACCCGAATATTGTCAAATTGTTGTGTACGCCATAGGGCATGACCATGTTCACCTGCATGTTGTTCAGTTTTAATTTCCTTAACTTTTTGGTTATTCATGACGGAGTCTTACCATTTTGGATCAGATATTTGGAGCTCGTTCGTTCTTTTGTTACGCCAAAAGAACCAAAAACATTTGTCATCCGCAAAACTCGCCAACTACCGAGGATTAACAAAAAAATTGCAAAAACAATATATTGCCAATGTAGTCCTGCCTCAGACAGTTGCGGATGACGTTTCTGTGTATCCAATAAAATCTAGGATTTACAAAAGAAAATGCCAGTCATTTTCTTAACTGACTGGCATTACCAAAAATGGGGGGCTTTATCGGAACAGTATCTTAGTCAGAAATAGGATTCTTTTTAACACTGCGCATGAGAATTTTTAACGTATTGCGGTGGTGTGCAAGACGCTGTTCAACCAATTGGAAATCCACTTTAAGTTTATGATCCATTTGTTGGATTTTTTCAGCGACAGAGGCTTTCTTGGCTTGAATTTCTTGTTCTTTCAGCTTTGCCCAGTCATTTAATGTTTGGGTAAATGCTTCATATTCCTGTGCAATACGGAGTTTGGCAGTGGCCATATCTTCATTGACATTGTGTCCATAAACAGCCAAATCTTGTTCAGCATATTTAAAGCGCATTGCCAATTCTGCTTTTTTAATATTAAAGCTTGGAATACGGCGTAAGTTTTTTGCTAAACCTAATTTTGAACATGACCAAATCAACCATTTCGTTGGGTCGTACTGCCACCATTTCACACCATTACGGTAGTCATATTGGAAAATGTGGTGGTAGTTATGATAACCCTCACCCCAAGTTGCAATGGCTAACCAGAAGTTGTCACGTGCAGTATTTTCGTCAGTATAAGGACGTTTGCCCCACATGTGACAAAGTGAATTAATGAAGAAAGTCACGTGATGGCTTAAGATCAGGCGAAGTAAACCACCCAATAATAATACGCCCCACATATCACCAACTGCCCAACCGACCGTGGTAAGAATTACGGCATGTACGGCAACAACAAGCGGAATGTAATATTTGTCTTGGAACATCACCACTTTGTCATTTAACAAATCTGGTGCATTTTTATAATTTGATTCTGCTGCTGGATAGTTACGAAGCATCCATCCAATGTGCGCATACCAAAATCCATTATTAATAGAATATGGATCTTGTTCGATATCATCAACATGACGGTGATGCGTACGATGACCTGAAGCCCAGAACAAAATACTATTTTGAACGGCAAAAGTCCCCATAAGCATTAAAATGATTTTTAATGGTAAGGTCGCTTCATAGGCACGATGTGCCCACAAACGGTGATAACCCGCAGTAATCCCTAAACTACTTAAACCAAGTAGTACAAATAAGCTGATCCATGCGCCTAAGCTAAAATCATGATGATAAGCATATAAAGGGATAGCGATTACAGCCACAATTGGTAAAAGTACCAACGCAAATACTGCAATCCAGTTAATTGGGGCTTTGGGTAGGGGAGCATTCATCTCCAACAGCACTCCTAGAACCTTGTAAAGGTAAGGTATAAATGAATTTGTTAATTCAATACAATTTATAGGGATTAAAACTTGGTCATATTAGCATGAGCGAATAAATATGCACTAGCATTATTCTACAGTTGTATTGTACTAAACAGTAACAGAATAATAAGTAGATTTGATTGATTTTATCGAAGACTAATGCGGCTTATTTAGAGATCGACGATAGGGCTTAAAAACTAATATTTGAAGCATAGAGTAAGCGCTTGTTCTGTTTAGCGTTATCTTATTTATGCTGACTACAGATTATATTGGTATAGATTGTTTTGTGAGCATTTATCAGCATAAAATAAAGTACATTTATTGCAAAAAGTGACATCAGTGCATCTGGTTGATGTCATATGGATAAGTGTTCTAGCATCATTTTGGGAAAGTCAGTAATTAACCCATCAATGCCTAAACGTTGGAGGTGTTTTGCCCGTTCAATATCATTGACTGTCCACACGCTAATGTCGAGTTGGGCATTTTGTGTGGCCTGAATAATGTCATCAGTTGCAAGTTGATTCATCCAACCAATTTGACAGCAGCCTAAGTTTAATGCCTGTTCAATGGCATGTTGTTTAATGTCTTGTTCAATCAATAAGCCACGTTTAAAGCTGGATTGTTGCTGTTGTAAGGCTTGATGAATTTTCAGGTCAAAACTGGTGATCACCGCAGTTTGCTCAAAACCTTTCAGTTGTTTTTGTAATTCGATAATTAATCTTTCGGCTTGTTGCAATGTTTCAACCGCTTTAACTTCAACTTCAAGGTGTTCAAAGTCGTGCATAATATTTAAGCTTTGAACTAGGGTTGGGGTGATTTGTTTTTCCCAATCCATCCAGATATTGGCTTGATTATAAGTGTTTAAATCTGCCTGAGTACATTCATAAAGATTTTTATCGATACCTGTGGTGCGGATAAAATTGTCATCGTGCATGATCACCAGTTCGTCATCTTTCAGTTGGCGAACGTCAAATTCAACGGCTCGAATACCTAAGTCATGAATGTATTGAAAGCCTCCTAAAGTATTTTCAGGGGCTTCACCACGTGCACCACGATGACCGATAATTTTCATAGCTGATTTTCCATTGCAGAGTTTTTATTATTACGACACAGTCTGACAGTTTAAAGTGTTAAATGAGCGACAACATAGTGTAATAAAAACTTTGCCATTCACAAAACGCGTTGAATATTCTTTGGAGCGTTAATTTATCGCAGAAACATTCAACTTTTAATCTTGCGCTGCAATGCACCTCATGTATCGAACACTTGTGAATGGCATTTAGGTAGAACATTTTTGAGGAATGATCTGCGGTTATTTAAACAGATGCTATTTAATGAGCAGCATTTTAAATGGTCTCATTAATATTTTTTTGCCAAAGTACTTCACTACCACCTTCGGCACGTTGCAAAGTACGTGAAGCGACAAATAACCAATCGGATAAACGATTGAGTAATTGTAATGAAGTGGCTTGAATATTTTGGTCGCGGCTATGTACAGTCATCAGGCTGCGTTCTGCACGGCGGCATACTGAACGGGCTTGGTGTGCGTAGCTACATGCCAACGTGCCCGCAGGTAAAATGAAGTCTTTAAGCATAGGCAAGTCTTCATTCATACGGTCAATTTCATTTTCCAAAAATTCAACTGCAACAGGTAAGACCAAATGATAGTTTGGAATGCAGACTTCGCCACCCAGATCAAATAACCAGTGTTGAATTAAGCTTAAAGATTTGTCCCAAGCGGCTTTATCTTCAATTGAACTGGCAGTAATTTGTGCGCGTAAAATACCAATGCAAGAATTGAGTTCATCGACATCGCCTAAAGCAGTAATACGTAAATCATCTTTGGCAACGCGTGAACCATCGCCAAGCCCTGTTGTGCCTGAATCGCCTGTACGGGTGTAAATTTTGCTTAAACGGTGGCCCATAGTTTTTCCTAGAATTTTTGAAGTCATAAAAAAGGATAATGTCGGTCAGAACATTATCCATAAACTGCGCTGTTTTAAATGTATTTTTGAAGCTTTAGGTTAAATTAATAACGGAAAGTGACTCCAGCAGAAGCAAGGCGGCCGCCGTTGATGTAGTAAACACCATCACCGTTATAAGCTGTTTTATAATTTACGTCACCAATGTTCTCAATATTTGCAAAGAGTTTGATCATTGGGATTGGTTGCCAATAAACATTTACATTTGTTGTAACATAACCTGGATTGGTTGTTGGCGTGGTTGATGGAAAATCTGCAAAGTCTTTTGAATGTGATCTTGCAACAACAGAAGCAGAAATACCATATATGCCATCATCCCAACCGGTTGTAAGTGTTAGGCTTTGACGTGGACGACGAGTTAAATCTTGCTTGGTTTCATCATCTTTAGCTTGAACATAAGCATAAGTGGTACTTAGAAATAACTCATCTTGTTGCCATTTGAATGATGCTTCGCCGCCTGTAAAAGTAGCTTTCTTGATATTTTCCAGTTTTCTTGCTTTAGAGCTAATCAGGTTATCCACTTGATTACGATAAACAGATAAACCAAGATTAACATTGTAGTTTAATTTTTGATCTAAACCAATTTCATAAGAGAAGCTTTCCTCTGGTTTTAAATCTGGATTCGCACCCCAAGAAATTGCATACAAATCATTAGTTGTTGGTGCACGGAATGCAGAACCAACATTTGCATAAACACTTGTCAGAGGTAAAACTTGATAGCGAATAGCACCTTGACCTACAGTGTGTGTACCAAACTTATCATTATCTTCAACACGGACACCAACTTGTGTTTCTAAGCCATTATGTTGATATTGGTGTTGAGCAAAATAACCTATCGTATCTACAGACTCTTTATATTTAACATCTTGTCCGCCATATAGATTTTTCGAGTATACATCGCCTTTGATATCTTTAAAGGTTGAGCCGAATAAAATATTTTGAGCAGCAGTCATTTGCCATTTTGTATAAAGTTCAGCTTCTTGAGTTGTGCTGTGAACATAGTCTGATGATTTGTTTTGGTCGATATTATCTTTATATTGAGAAAGACGAGCATGTACTGCAAGGTTGTCTAAAACATTTAAACGACCTTTTAGGTTCGTGACTTCATTTTTAAAGTCTTGAGAAACTAAATTGCCATAGTTATCGTAATCGCTATAGCCTTCATTTTCACTATAATCAACAGATGCTGCGAAATTTTCTTTCTCAATACCTACTTTAGCACTGTAGCCTTTTTGATCAAAGCTCGCTTTTTTATTGCCTTTGGCATCTGTAACAGCTGTGCCATCTGTTTCTAAGCGTTGACCACGAATTTGTGCATAGAAGCCATTTTCCGCTAAATCAGCACCGATAACTGATTTATAAGTTTTATTCTCACCCATTTCACCTGTAACAAAAGCGGATGTCTTTTCAGGGCTCTTTGAAATGAGTTGTATTACACCACCAATTGCATCTGTTCCATATAAAACAGAGGCAGGGCCTTTTAATACTTCAATTTGTTTAATATCAGTGGTATCAATAAAAGGTAAAGATGCTGTGCCAGAAGTATTTGAATTTAGACGAACACCATCTCTTAAAAGTAAAGTGTGGTCAGATTCAGTGCCACGTAAGAAAATTGATGCTGTTTGCCCATAACCACCACTTTGCACCATATTGATAGAAGCATCTGTTTGTAACAATTGTGGTAAAGACGCAATTGGAGATTGTTCAATGATCTTTGGCTCAATAATATTGATTCGAGCAGGAACCTCACTGATTTTTTGCTCAGTACGAGAAGCTGTAACCACTAAAGTTTCTAAAGATGCATTAACAGAAGAATCGGTATTCGCTTGTGCAGAAGTTACAGTGGAGAAACCCATCGCAATAGCGATAGCGCCTACAAGTGCAGTAGGTTGAAAAAGAGTAGACATGTTTTTACGCTCCATACATTCACCCCCCGTGAATGATTGAGTTAAAGGAGCAACAAGCAGGTTTCCGGACTAAAACGTAATATCAAAGCGTTGATATTTGCATATCCACCTTCCCGCACCTTTAGTGCAGTGGCGTCAATCTTAAAAAAGATTTCATTGATATGTTTTTCATTTTTACCGTTGCGGGGGCAGTGTTGGACTTTCACCAACTTCCCTAAAGCGAATGCTTAGACTTGCTGCATTTTGCGCGAAGTATAAAGTTTGTATGTGAATTACACAATGTATGTAAATAATATTGAGGATGAACTTTACTCAAGCTTTTAAAATTGCATTACAATGATTCGCCCAAGATTTATATACAGCTTATAAATGGGGTTCAAATAGAGCTAAAACCAGAGCCAAAACTGTATGCGAACGCGCGCCAAAATTTGCGGAATTACACGAATTCAAGATATTCAATCTGTTGTACAGGCAGGGGCAGATGCCATTGGATTTGTCTTCTATCCACCGAGTCCACGTAATGTCACGCTTGAACAAGCCAAAGTGCTGGTAAAGCATGTGCCTGCTTATGTGCAAACGGTGGGCTTATTTGTCAATGCAACAGGCGATGAAATTGCGCAGGTCTTGCAACAAGTACCATTAGACATAATTCAATTTCATGGTGATGAAACACCCGAAGACTGTCAGCTGATTGCGGCACAAGTGGGGCGGCGCTGGTATAAAGCCATTCAGGTTAAACCCGATTTAAATGTTGTAGACGTGATAAAAAGCTATCAACACGTCGGTGCGAGCGCAGTATTATTGGATGCTTGGCATCCTGAGCTTAAAGGCGGAACAGGGCACCAATTTGATTGGTCACAGTTCCCGAAATTGGATATTCCTTTAATTTTGGCAGGCGGTTTAAAGCCTGAAAATATTGAAGACGCTATAACGACGACTGGGGCTTACGCAGTCGATGTCAGCGGAGGCGTAGAGTCCGCAAAAGGTATCAAAGACCAACAACTCATTGAACGATTTATGCAAGGAGTCCAACGTGGATCAGCAAAGTGTTAGTCAGAACAGTCAGGTCGTTGACTATACCCAATTCCCCGATGAGCGTGGGCATTTCGGTATTCATGGTGGACGTTTTGTGTCAGAAACGCTGATGGCGGCTTTAGAAGATTTAGAAAAACTCTATTTCCGCATGAAAAATGATGCGCAGTTTTTGGCAGAATTCGACCGTGATTTAGCCTACTATGTCGGTCGTCCTAGTCCACTTTATTATGCTGAGCGATGGTCAAAAGAGTTAGGTGGTGCACAAATTTATTTAAAACGTGAAGACCTAAATCATACAGGTTCACACAAAATAAATAACACCATTGGTCAGGCGCTTCTTGCCAAACTTTCAGGTAAAAAACGGATTATTGCCGAAACTGGCGCAGGTCAGCATGGTGTAGCAACGGCCACGATTGCCGCACGTTTAGGTCTTGAATGCGTTGTGTTTATGGGTGCAGATGACGTAAAACGTCAAGCCATGAACGTCTATCGTATGCGTTTACTTGGTGCAACCGTTGTTCCTGTAGAAAGCGGTTCAAAAACATTGAAAGATGCCATGAACGAAGCCATGCGTGATTGGGTGACCAATGTTGATTCAACTTACTACGTGATTGGTACAGTTGCAGGGCCGCATCCATATCCGCAATTGGTTCGTGACTTCCAATCGATTATTGGTCGTGAAGCACGTAAGCAAATTCAAGAACAAGCAGGTCGTTTACCTGATGCATTGGTTGCCTGTGTAGGTGGCGGTTCAAATGCAATGGGCTTGTTTTATCCATTCTTGAATGATCCAGATGTGAAAATGTATGGTGTTGAAGCCGCAGGTTATGGCATTGAAACGGGCAAACATTCTGCGCCATTAAATGCAGGTCATGTCGGTGTATTACACGGTAACCGTACGTATTTAATGTCAGATGATCAAGGTCAGATCATTGAAACCCATTCGATTTCAGCAGGTTTGGATTATCCAGGTGTGGGTCCTGAACATAGTTTCTTAAAAGATATGCACCGTGTTGAATATGTGCCGATCAATGACAATGAAGCGTTACAAGGTTTCCGTGATTTGACGCAAATTGAAGGGATTATTCCTGCGCTTGAGAGTTCGCATGCCATGGCGTATGTGACTAAACTTGCACCAACCATGTCGAAAGATCAAATTATTATTGCGACGGTTTCAGGTCGTGGTGATAAAGACTTGATGACGGTGGCACGTATTGATGGCGTGGAAATGGTTGAGATGTAATGACTTCTTTAAAGCCTCCCCATTTTGGGAGCTTTGAAGACTAGATTTAAAAAATCGTGTTGGGTGAAAGCTCAGCACGATTTTTTTTTATTGAAATATGAAGTTTATCTAAAACACGAATAAGGGTGAGGCGACATGGATGTCGCCGTAAGGCTGAGGTATAGGGATATACCTTCAACCTTACAAAAGATTTTTGTTACTTTTGATCTTTCAAAAGTAAAGAACCACTTATGAATGAAAAGTGATGTAAAAAGAAAAAATGAGTGCATGTGTGATTTTGATATATAGATAAAGAACTTTAATGATCGACAACTGATAATTCAAGATGTGGAACTTATATTTACTTTTGTTTCGGCAAAAGTAACAAAACCATTTTGTTAAGCAGACATTACATCCATGTAATGCTGCTCAACGGACGACATCCCTGTCGCCAACGCGTATCATATTGTGACTACAAGTTGTAAGTTATTAAAAATACTTATCATATAGCTATTACTTTTCCTGAGTTCTAAGGAGCTAAACCATGCCCAGCCTATTTATCGTCATGCTCGGTGGCCGTCATGCCCGCGCCAATACAGAAGTTCATGATGTGGTGTTAGCCGTTGGTGATTCGCTTGAAGACGTTTATCCACAACTTAAAAATGCATGGTTTGGCGAACAAAAAGGTTTACATATTGATGCTTGGGCACAAATTTATGGTGTGGCATTTGAAGGCAAAAATTATCAAATTCAATTTACCGATGCTGCGCCGAATCAAGCCGATCAAAAACTCTATTTGCTTAACTTAGGCGGCTATGATGCAGGTGAATTTGGTGAGTTGCATCGCTATGTTTTAGTGCTTGCACAAAATGCAATGGTGGCTAAACAACGTGGCAAAGCCCACTTTGCACAGCATTGGCAAAAACAACATACAGACCGCGTATTAGATGTGGATGATTGTATTGCAATTGATCAGGTACATGGTCGTTATGTGCAATTAATCGAAGGTGAATTTTCAGGGAATCAGTGGGAAAACACCTATTTAATGCTCAATGATTAATGTGCATATCTTGATGATTAATCAATATTATTTATGCATAAACCAACTTAAAAGAATGAGAAAAAGTTTTTGCAAATTTTGGATGAATAACGATTAATGACACTGTTTTCATGTATTTTTATAGGCATAATAAGATTATGGAATTTATGATCTCTTAGCTAGATGGAATTTGATAAATGGATTTGATTCAATCAAATGGACAACCGAATTATGGACGTTTCAGTGCTCTTCCAAAGATTATCGATTTAAATCAATATCAATATAAAACGCCTTATGGTGAAGTGCTTACAGGTTGGCGTAAGCGGCTAAAATATAAAAAATTTAAATTTTGTTGTATTCAGCATGAACACTACACCATTGGTTTAGCCATTGCTGATATTGCGTGGGCAGGTCATGGCTTTGTGTATGTTTATAACCATATGACCCATGAAGTTTTAGAATGGAATGCCATTAACTTTTTATCTCGTAATACCATAGTTGATGAGCAACCGCTTTATAATCAAAGTTTTTTTTCTAAGTCTCCTTTTCAAATTGATATTCAACATGCCAATGGTGTGCGTTATATCCATGTGACTAAATATGGTGAAATTAAACTTAGCGCACGCATTTTTTGTGCAGGAACAGATGCACTAAGTATGTGTAGTCCAACCGGTATTAATGGTTGGACCTATACACAAAAGCTGACGACTTTGGCTTGCGAAGGTTTTTTTATCAATAAACAGGGTGAAACGATCCAGTTTAATGAAAAAACGTTTGCCTCACTCGATGACACTTGTGGTTTTCTTCGCCCAGAAACCGCTTGGTTTTGGTTGTCGTGTAATTTTTGGGATTCGAACAATAACCGCATTGGCTTAAATTTAGCTTCTGGGGTGAATGAAAGTTTTGGTAATGAAAACTGTTTGTGGGTGAATGGGGTTTTGTATCCTTTAAGCGATGTTTTATTTCAACATCAAGATGAAGGGCATTGGACGATTCGTTCACTCGATGAAAAATTGAATTTAGATGTAAAGACGGGATGGCGACGCTATGAAAATCTTAATTTAAGATTAGTCGGAAGCCAATTTAGCCAATGGCAAGCTAAAATTAGCGGTACGATTCAACAAGATGAGCAAGAAATTGTCTTGTTAAATGAATATGGCTTGTTAGAGCAGCATTATGCCAAATGGTAATCACGCCGTAGCATCACTCATAAAACCAAGTCCGTATGGATGGCGGACTTGGTCAATATGAATCAATCTATTTCTAGTCTTTCGCCGCTTGCCAAAAAGCTTCTCCTGCTGCAATCGGATCACCTGTTTCTTCTAAGGTTTTTACCCAGACATCATATTGGGCAATGACAGGATGTTGGTTGGGATGGAAGTCTTTGTTAAACCAATCTCGGTATTGTTTGCCCATTCTTCTAAAGATGCCATTTTTACCCAAAAACCAAGGCAGCCCTCGAATATTCATTTTGAGCCGTTGTAATGGCGTAAATCCATCATATTCTAACATCACATTGGTGCGGTAAATGGTAAAGCCAAGCATGAGCACGGTGGTCCATGCTAGGGTAAATTTACGGGTGGATTCAGGGACATTTCCAACCTGTTTCATCACATCAAAAGCGACATCACGATGTTCCATTTCCTCAATCGCATGCCAAGCAAAGAGTGCGCGAACATAGGGGTGAGCATCGCGTAAGGTTGCTTTTTTATTGTAAAAGGTTTCCGCCATAAGTGCAGTCAAATGTTCAGCTGCGGCGGTCATGGCAATATTGTATTGAGGTGAACGTTGTTCCAGTTCGAATTTAAAAATTTTAGTTAAACGCCGAATAAATAGGTCAACAGGCATGCCTTGCTCTTTCATGACCTGATTCATTTGATCATGGGCAATACCATGTTGTGCTTCTTGGCGAATAAAGTCCGCGACGCGTTGCTTTAAATCTGGGTCGGTAATTTGATCGCGGAACAGGCGAACGGATTGAATAAAATAGCGTTCGCCATCTGGAAAGGTCAGGCTTAATGCATCAAACATACGGGTAATAAAGGGATCTCCCCCAAACCAAAAACGCGGGATTTCATTGAGTTTAAAATCGAGATGACTACGAACTACGGGAGTGATTTGATTTTGGACAATGGCATTCATTTTATTTTACTTAAATCGCCTTGAATAATTGCAGTATGTCGGGCTTTTTGAATTTTGTTTTGACAGTAATTGCCAATTTTTATACATTTAACGACAGAATAAAAAGATCGCATGTCAAAATAGTCCGACAATATAGAGCAAGGCCATGCACGAAATACAGATACCGAATGGCTATTTTCAACTCTGGCAAATGTATTTGGCAGAACGGGGTTTAGATGGATTACAACTCGATTTTCTTAAGCAAAATCAAGCACAATTACGTCATGTATTAAGCATGCCTATCGATACACAGTCATCGTATATATTCTTCTTAGAGATCATCCAACGCACGCAGCAGCATCTTGATTGCCCACAACTGATTTTTGAAATGGCGCGGCATATACGACCTGAGCATTTTGGGGTTTTAGGTTATATCGCATCGAGAAGTAACAGCGTAGCAGAGGCGATTCATTATGTGATGCGTTTTAGTCGTTTGGTGATTGATGGTTCTGCGGCAACGCGGGTACACGTTTATCAACATGGGGATGAGATTCATTTGGCATGGCCCAATATTGATGAAAAATATGCCTTAATTCATGAAATGACTTTTGCCTGTATTGTGCAATTAGCACGACAAATTTTCGGTTTGAGTCAGCCTATTTTAAGATCTTTACATTTTGCCCATGCAGCGCAAATGAGTCTATATGCATATCAGAAGTTTTATGGCTGTGAGGTGCTATTTAAACAAGTTGATTATCAACTGGTATTGAGTTTGGAAAGTTTAAAACTACAACCGTACCAATCCGATCCATCGCTGATTCATTTACTCACCAAGCAAGCAGAAGAGGCGATTGCATCTAGGCTAAGTTATGAAACTTTAGATCAGCAGCTGCATATGAGAGTGGCTGAATATTTGCGCTTGCAAAATAGGGTGCCGAAAATTGAGCAAATTGCCACAGCATTACATATCTCTTCACGAACGCTACAACGTCAACTCAATCATAGAAACTTATCTTTTAAAAAAATTGTCGAAATAGAGCGAATGAAGCGCTGTGAGCAATTATTATTGCAAAATATGAGCTTGACTGAAATTGCAATAAGTCTGGGCTATTCAGACCAGTCTGCTTTGGCACGTGCTTATAAAGCCTACAGTGGTCAAACGTTATTACAGCGCAAGCAACAGCTCAAAGAATAACGTGCGCCATAAAAAAATGACCTGTTTTAAGATGAGTACTGATCAGTGCTTCTTATCTTTAAAAAAGAGGGGAACGATATAAAATTCAATAAGGTATTGAATTCCAGATACTCCCTCCTTTGAAAAAGGATGAGAAACACTGTTTCGCAAGGGGAGGATTAAACAATACTTAACTGATCAGCATTACCTATTCAGATCGTTTTTTATCGGGCTGATACTATTTCGGGATAATGCTTAAGCCGCTTTGAATCTTGGAAAGCGAAAGACAATCGCTAAAATTGCAAAAATCGCCAATACCCAACAATAGTAAATATTACCGATCAGTTCTACGGGCGATAGCTTTGCAATCGAACATGCCAAAAGTAATTGAGCGCCGTAGGGAATCAAGCCCTGTACAATACAGGAAAATATATCCATTAAGGCCGCAGCACGTTTTGGGTCTACACCGTATTCTTTTGCCACTTCACGCGCCATATCGCCCGATAAAATAATGGCAACGGTATTGTTGGCCACAAAAAGATTGGCAAACAGCACAAGGAAACTGATCCCCAATTCACCGGCACGTTGCCGTCCGACTTTTAGCAAACGGGTCACACTGTAAATACGTTCGATTAACCATTGCAGTCCGCCTTCTTTTTGCATCAGGGCAGACAAACCGCCTAAAAACATCGACAGTAATGCCACTTCAAACATACTCACAAAGCCCTCATAGATGGAGCTGTTGAGCTGTAATAAATCAAAATTTGGACGGACTACAAGACCAATCAATCCAGAAAGCACCACGCCAAGGGTTAAAACGGCAAGGACGTGTAAACGTGAAAAAGCCAGTAAAAACACAGCCACATAAGGCAGAATGAGCCAGAGATCATAATCTTTATATTCAATACTTTGTGAATCATGACTGCTAAAGATATAAATTAAAATAGTAATGATGGCCGCAGGGACCGCAATCCAGACATTGACTTTGAACTTATCGCGAAGTTGTACTTTTTGACTGCTGGTGGCGGCAATGGTGGTGTCTGAAATCATGGATAAATTATCACCAAACATGGCCCCGCCAACCACAGCACCAATTGCATACACGGCTTCAATATGAGTCACTTGGGAAAAGCCGAAAGCAATCGGGGCACAGGCAGCAATTGTACCCATCGAAGTGCCCATTGCCGTTGCAATAAATGCCGAAATCACAAACAGCATCGGTAACACAAACGCAGGTGGAATAATTGAGAGCCCAAGTTGAACCGTTGCATCGACACTGCCGATGGCACTGCTGGTACTGGCAAATGCACCTGCCAGCATAAACACCATAAACATCAAAATTAAATTGGGATGACTGGCACCTTTTAAAAACTCATCGATTGCAACATTTAGTTTGCCACGGTAAATCAGCACCGTCAGTATAATTGCAGGCAGTACCGCTACAGGTGCTTTAACTTGATAAAAAGCAAACTCAGTACCAATCATGGAATGATAGATACCACTGCCTAAAAAAATGGCTAAAAATACAATAAGAGGTAGCAATGCCAGCGCGCGCGCCTGCACTTTACCTTGGGAGTTGGGAGTCATATAAAATAGAAAAAAGGAAAATCGTGTGTAGTATAGTGCAGGTTTTGCTATTTCATAAAACATTAAATGTAAAAGCTAACTTAGTTATTTTTATCAAGTTTTTACCAATAAAAATAAGTTTATCTTAATGTTGGCTATTTTTTTAAATAGCAAAATTAGGCATCTTTGATCATTGAGAAAAAATCGTAAATATCAGTAAATGGTGTTCTCGGATTGTTCTGAAAAAATGAGATTGTCAGTCTAATGTATCGTGAAATTTTCAGACTCTATTCAATGAGTAAAAAATAGCGTTACAATGCGTTGTCTTGTATTTTTACAAAGCCAACTCCTCAGTTTTAAAATAATTCAAGGAAAGCATACCCTTATGTCACGTTTAGCCACTCGTTTTGGACAGCTTAAATCTCAACAGCGTAAGGCGCTGGTTTCTTATGTGATGGCTGGTGACCCTCATCCGCAAGTAACGGTTCCATTGTTACACCAGATGGTTGAGGCAGGTGTAGATGTGATTGAACTTGGTCTTCCATTTTCAGACCCTATGGCAGATGGTCCAGTGATTGCCCTTGCAGCAGAACGTGCATTGGCAGGCGGAACCAATACCTTAGATGCTTTGAATATGGTGAAAGAGTTCCGTCAAAAAGACACAGAAACACCCGTCGTTTTAATGGGCTATTTAAATCCAGTTGAAGTGATTGGTTATGAAAAATTTGTGTCTTATGCCAATGAATGCGGTGTAGATGGTTTACTTCTGGTGGATTTACCACCTGAAGAAGCAAAAGATTTAGATGATGTGTTGAAAAAATTCAACATGGATCAAATTTTCTTACTTGCGCCAACATCTACCGATGAGCGTATTCAATATGTGGCAAATCAAGCCAGTGGCTTTATTTACTATGTATCCTTGAAAGGGGTAACGGGTGCAGCAACCTTAGATGTTTCTGAAGCGGCGACTCGTATCCAAAAAATTAAAGCTGTGACTGATATTCCTGTTGGTGTGGGTTTTGGTATTAGCGATGCGGCCTCTGCGAAAGCAATGGGTGTAGCGGCTGATGCGGTAATTGTTGGTAGTGCTTTTGTCAAACAATTTGCAAACTTAGCGCCAGAACAAGCTGTTGTCGAAACGGTTAATAAAGTCAAGGAGCTTCGAGCAGCGCTCGATGAGTTAGTATGAATCAAGAAGTGAAATCAGGCAAAATTCTGAGCCCAGCGACGCCGTGGACGGAACGTGATGTTCCGGGTATTCACACACCCGACGAGCAAACTGCACTCAAAGCAACATTTACAGAACCAACCATTGAATGTCCTGAATGTCACGCACTGGTGACACGTACCGCGATCTCATTTAACGCTTATGTTTGTCCGCAATGTGACGAACATTTGCGTATGAAAGCACGTGAACGTTTAACTTGGTTCTTTGACCAAGTTCAAAATGAATTGGGTCAAGAATTTGTTGCTAAAGATCCACTCAAGTTTGTGGACAGCAAGCCATATCCAGACCGTATGTCTGAAGCACAAAAGAAAACTGGCGAAACTGAAGCATTAGTAGTGATGCAAGGTGTGTTGAAAGATATTCCTTTGGTTGCATGTGCATTTGAATTCGACTTTATGGGCGGTTCAATGGGTACAGTTGTCGGTGACCGTTTTGTGCAAGCGGCTGAACGTGCGATTAAAGACAAACAACCGTTAATCTGCTTTGCTGCATCTGGCGGCGCGCGTATGCAAGAAGGCATGTTGTCACTCATGCAAATGGCACGTACTTCAGCAGCAATTCAACGTATGAAAGATGCAGGTTTACCGTATTTAGTGGTATTGACTCATCCAGTCTACGGTGGTGTAACGGCTTCACTTGCGATGTTAGGTGATGTGCATATTGCTGAACCTAAAGCCATGATTGGTTTTGCGGGTAAACGTGTCATTGAGCAAACCGTACGTGAAACATTGGAAGAACCGTTCCAACGTGCTGAATACTTGCTTGATCATGGTGTAATCGATCAAATTGTTCATCGTCACGCATTACGTGATACTGTATATCGTATTGTCGCGAAACTGATGAATTTGACTTGAACACAGCACCACTTGCAACAGACTCTTTAACGACATGGCTCAATTATTGGAGCCATGTTCACGTTACGGGCATTGATTTAGGTCTGGAACGTGTTATTCCTGTGGCTGAAAAGCTTGGGGTGACACAACCACAGGCAACAGTCCTGACCGTAGCGGGAACCAATGGTAAGGGTTCAACCACCACGACTTTAGCTGCTATTTTAAATGCACAAGGCTATCAAGTCGGTTTATATCAATCACCGCATATTTACCGTTTTAATGAACGAGTGAAATTGTCTGGGATTGAAGTGGATGACCAGACTTTGGTGGATGCGTTTGTACAAGTGGATCAAGCACGTCGTGCCTGTGATTTAAGTTTATCTTTTTTTGAAGCAACCACGCTCGCTGCTTTTGTGATTTTTAAAAATAAACAATGTGATGTTTGGGTGCTTGAAGTCGGTCTAGGTGGTCGCTTAGATGTGGTCAATGTTGTTGATCCCGATGTGGCTGTGATTACCAATATTGGTCTCGATCATACCGATTGGTTAGGCGATACCGTTGAGAAAATTGCCTTCGAAAAAGCAGGCATTATTCGCCCCAATATCCCCGTCATTTTTGCTGGTTTACAACCACTGCCACAGGCCATTCAAAATAAAGTCGATGAATGTCAGGCGCAACTTTATGTAGCAGAGCGTGATTATTTTTATCAATATAGCGATGATGGTCAAGCATGGATGTTTGCATCTTCAGGCACGACTTTAAAATTACCGATAGGTTCCTTAGCACTGGAAAATATTTCAACGGCCGTTGCGGCCATTTTACTCAGTGGTTTAACGGTTAGCCAAGCTGCTATTGCGCAAGGTATTCAACAAGCAAAACTACAAGGTCGTTTTGAAATCCGTCAAATTCAAGATAAAACGGTGATCTTTGATGCGGGGCATAATCCGCATGGTGTTAATTTTTTGTTACAGCAGTTGCGAAAATACTTAGAATACAATAAACAGTACACAGAAGTGATCAGTGTTTTTTCAATGTTGGCCGATAAAGATATCAATTCTGTCGTAGAGTTATTGAAAGATACTGTTTTAACATGGAAAATTGCCCCCTTAACTGTTCCGCGAGCAGCTGAAAGAGCACAGCTTGACGCGGCGTTACAGGGTGAAACAGTACAACACTTTGAAAGTGTTCAATTGGCTTTTAAATCAGCGCTGAATGAAACGAAAAATAATCAGCTGATCTTGGTATGTGGTTCATTTCATACCTTAGAAGCGGTATGGGAGTATTTGGAAGAATGTCAATGAATAGCACACAACGTTGGATGGGTGGCGTTGTTTTATTAGGTGGTGGTGTTTTATTGGCAGCATTGCTTCTGAAGGGTAAAGACGAAATATATCAAAATGAATTGAAAACCCCAGAGCGTGCTTCCCAAGTCGAGCAGCAAAAGCCTGCTACAACTGGAGAAATGGTTCAGCTGCAACCTTTAACGGTTGATGTTGAAACCGAAAAACGTTTGCTTGAAGAACAACGTCGGGCACGTGAAAAAGCGGTTGCGGAACAAGAAGCACGTGCAGCAGAATTTTTAGTGATGCAGCAACAAGCAGAAGCAGAAGCAGCACGTAAGGCGGCAGAAGAATATGCGGCTTTAAATGCACATCGTACAGGCGCACAGCAAAGTTCGGACAATATTCCGCCTGAACTGATTGAAGATGAGAAAGTAAAACAAAAGCGTTTGGCTGACGAGAAGCTCAGCGCTGAAAAAAAGTTACAACAGCAGAAAGTTCAACAACAAACTGATGCTGATAAAAAAATAGCTGAAGATAAACGTAAAGCTGAAGCCGAAAAAAAGTTAGCTGAAAAGAAAGCTGCTGAGAAAAAAGCGGCAGACGATAAGGTACAACAACAAGCTGAGGAAAAACGTAAAGCAGCTGAGAAGCAGGAAGTTGCAAGAAAAGAAACAGAAAAGAAAGAGGCTGAGAAGAAACAAGCCCAAACCAAGCATGAGGCCGATTTAAAGAAAAAGGCTGAGGCTGAAAAAGCCCGAGATCTATTGGAAAATGGTGATAAACAATGGATGGTGCAAGTGGCATTGGCTGCAAATGAAGCCAATGCAGATGCAGTAGCATCTAAATTGCGTGCCAAAGGTTATAAGGTTACCAAAAGCCCAACCTCGAAAGGGATTCGAATTATGGTCGGGCCTGCTAAAAATCGAGAGGTTGCAGATTCAGCACGGAAGAAGATTACCAGTGATGCAAGTCTAGGCATGAAATCGGCATGGGTGATTGACTGGGTACCACTCGAAAAACGCTAAATTAAGCTGAAGTCAAAAATTAAGATGGATTCGATAGTTGTTGTCGAATCCATTTTATATTTTCAGGGCTAAATATTTTTTCGATATGAATCCAAACAGGGTGAAAGCCGTAACCCCCATATTTCATTTCGTTCAGCGCATCTTCAGTTGACCAGTTTTCAAAAATAATGCGATACATGGCAACACTTGCACCGGTACGGTCAGAGCCATGATAGCAATGAATCAATACTTTTTGATTGAGTTTTTGGGCTTGCTGAATATGCCGCATCACCTGCAATAAATCGTCACGGTTCATTGCCCATGTATTAATTGGAATATGAATCAATTGAAAATCTGTCGATGGCAGTACGGCTAAATCCGCATTTCTCGATCTTAAATTAATCACAGCATCAATATTGTGCGCCTTTAATTGTGGAATCAGTTCAGCATCGGGTTGTTCACTACGAAAGACATACTCACTGATTTGATAAAAATTATCGGGTTGATCAATGACTTTGCCCCAGTGGGGCGGACGCTGTTGCGCTGAAATGGTCGGTGTGGTGATACATCCAACTAGACTTGAGCTACTGATAAAAATGGCAAGTACGGTTCTTTTTATCATGGTCGATAGCGT
The DNA here is from genome assembly GCF_000367925.1 of Acinetobacter bohemicus ANC 3994. GTDB lineage: Bacteria > Pseudomonadota > Gammaproteobacteria > Pseudomonadales > Moraxellaceae > Acinetobacter > Acinetobacter bohemicus. The sequence continues at coordinate 141,782 of NZ_KB849166.1, read as the reverse complement.
TCCAATTCAACAGGATCATGTGCACAAATAATTTCGATATTTTTTTGGCTTTGTGCGAGTTGTTGAATTTTATGTAAGTTATCTAAACGCATTGAATTATTTTCAGCAAAGATATGCTCCAATTTAGCCAGCGTTCTGAGTTTATTTTGGGGATTGAGTTGCAGATGTGAAAAATAAGCATCGCCACAGAAGAACACCCAGCCATCTTGCTGCTTAATGGCAATACCACAGTGACCCTTGCTATGACCCAGTAATGGAATCATTAAAATTTCATCTTGAAATAAGCGAAACCCTTGGACTTGGTGCAGGTTAAACCATGCTTCACCTTGCTCTGGTTCGATGAAATTCCAGTAGCGATGTTGTTTAAATTGTTGGGTTTTATAGCGCGCTTTATTTTTGAGTGAGAAAAAACTCTGTGTCGCATTATATTCAGTCGATAGTACATGCACGGTGGCATGCGGAAAGTCTGAAATACCACCAGCATGATCAAAATCGAGATGCGAAACCAAGATATGTTTGACATCTTGAGGGCTAAAGCCTAAGCGTTGAATCTGGGCAATGGCGGTCAGTTCTAAATCATGCTCTATACGTCCGAATCGTGCAGCAAAACTGCCTAAACGGGCTTGAGGATGTAGATGATCTTGGATGCCTAAGCCTGTATCAATCAGTACCAGTCCCTGATCTGTTTCAACAAGCAGACAGTGACAAACCACTTTGGCATGTAAACCTTTTTGCCCAAAAAGCGGTGCACAAACAGGGCACATGGTGCCGCAATGTAAATGATGAATATTATAGATCACAGTCATTATTCTTAAAATTAAGTCAGCATATTTATAAACGGACTGTAAAATAAATACCAACTTGATTTTGTAATTCAACTCCTTAGTCAAATAAAAAGCCTGTCATCAGGCATAATGCCAGTTAGTTCAGAAATTGATAGGCTTATTTATTTTAAATTCATGATGTTATGTAATTCACGGAAACGTCATCCGCAACTGTTCGAGGCAAGACTACTTTGAAAACGTAAGGTTTCTGCGATTAATGGGTCAATAAAAGGTATTTGACGAGTTTTGCGGATGACAAATGTTTTTGGTTCTTTTGGCGAATGAGAAACACTGTTTCGCAAGGAATAAATGAGCTGCAAAAATTTGATTTAAAACGATAAGACTCCGTCGTGAATAACTAAAAAGCTAAGGAGTTAATTGTAATACCCCTTAACTGATCAGTATTAATCATAAGATAGGCTGTGTAGAGCAATCAGGATTTGGCTCGTCATATTCATCCTGTATTTCTAGCGAGTGATGCTGGCTTTATTTTCTATACTCCATATTTCGTTTGCCTTGCGAAAAAATTAAAGCAGCGTGTTTTTTATCCGAAACTACGCGCTTCGCTTGTCTTGCGACAAAATAAGACAATGTCTTATTTTTTAACTCGAAGCATAGCTTCTCGTCTTGCGTTCGGGCAAGGCAGTACCTTGCTGATCCTCACTCAGGTTGTGGGGTTAAACGCAAGTACGGTTTAACTGCTGTGTAGCCTTTAGGAAAACGTTGTTTGATTTCATCTTCATCCTTCAGCGAAGGCACAATCACCACATCATCACCGTGTTGCCAATTGGCCGGTGTGGCAACTTTATGTTGATCGGTCAGTTGTAGCGAGTCTACGACACGTAAAATTTCATGGAAATTACGTCCTGTCGATGCCGGATAGGTAATGATTAAACGAACTTTTTTATTGGGATCAATAATCACTAAAGAGCGTACGGTAAGCGTTTCACTGGCATTCGGATGAATGAAATCGTATAGGGTTGAAACTGTACGGTCTTTATCGGCAAGAATGGGGAAATTTACCGTGGTGTTTTGGGTTTCATTAATGTCGTTAATCCAACCGTGATGTGATTCAACATCATCGACAGACAGGGCGATGGCTTTCACTCCGCGGTTGCTAAATTCATCTTTCAGTTTTGCAGTAAATCCCAGTTCAGTGGTACATACAGGGGTGTAATCAGCGGGATGGGAAAATAAAATCCCCCAACTTTCACCTAAATAATCATAAAAATTAATCAAGCCCTCACTCGAGTCTTGCTCAAAATTCGGTGCAGTATCGCCTAAACGTAATGTCATTTTTATCGCCTCAAATTATTTGTGATGAACTTTGCTGAGATCGAATATGGCGCATTTCTTTTGCCAAGGAAAATAGCATTTTTATATTTCTTTATGCATATATGGAATATGGCAGCCGGATTTGATTTGTAAAAACTGTATAAATGACGAATGCTATGACTATATTGGTTGTTTAAAATTTGTTACATTGATTTCCCTTGGCTGTCACGTGCTAGAACGAGTGCGCAGAATTTTTTTATTGGTTTTGTCTAAAGCCCTTGTACTTCAAATTTCTAGCACCATAATAACGACTGAGAAAAAATTTATTCATTTGACAAGCAAGATTTAGAGAGTCTATTCATGTTGGCAAGTCTGATCGGAGGCATCTTCGGTACCAAAAATGAGCGCGAACTCAAACGCATGCGTAAAATCGTAGATAAGATTAATGCGCTCGAGCCGACGATATCTGCACTAAGCGATGCAGACTTATCTGCTAAAACTGAAGAATTCAAACAACGATATAACAAAGGCGAAAGTCTGGATAAATTATTGCCAGAAGCATTTGCTGTTTGTCGTGAAGCGGCAAAGCGAATCATGGGGATGCGTCACTACGATGTACAGTTGATTGGTGGTATTACGCTGCACGAAGGTAAAGTTGCAGAAATGCGTACCGGTGAAGGTAAAACCCTGATGGGAACTTTGGCCTGTTATCTCAATACGATTAGCGGTCAAGGTGTACATGTCATCACGGTAAATGACTATTTGGCACAACGTGATGCCGAGTTAAACCGCCCATTATTTGAATTCTTAGGTTTAAGCATTGGTATTATTTACTCGATGCAGAATCCGACCGAAAAAGCCGAAGCTTATCGTGCCGATATTACCTATGGTACTAATAACGAATTCGGTTTTGACTACCTTCGTGACAACATGGTGTTTTCACTGGCTGAGAAAAAACAACGGGGTCTTAGCTATGCCATTATCGATGAGGTCGATTCGATCTTAATTGATGAAGCGCGTACACCTTTGATCATCTCGGGTCAAAGTGATGACTCTTCACAATTGTATGCTGCAATTAATAGTATTCCACCTAAACTTCGTGCACAGAAAGAAGAAAAAGTTGCCGATGGTGGACACTTCTGGATTGATGAAAAGCAACGTTCAGTTGAAATGACTGAAATTGGTTTTGAAACAGTGGAAGATGAATTGATTCGTATGGGCCTGTTGGCGGAAGGCGAAAGTCTCTATTCGGCAGCGAACTTAAATTTGGTTCATCATGTGACTGCGGCGATTCGTGCGCATTATTTGTATCAACGTAATGTTCAATACATCATTCATGATGGTGAAGTGATTATTGTTGATGAGAACACTGGTCGTACTATGCCGGGTCGTCGTTGGTCAGAAGGTTTGCACCAAGCGGTTGAGGCTAAAGAGGGTTTGGAAATTCAACCTGAAAACCAGACACTAGCAACCACGACGTTCCAGAACTATTTCCGTCTTTATAAAAAGCTTTCGGGTATGACCGGTACAGCTGATACTGAAGCTGCGGAAATGAAAGAAATTTATGGTTTGGATGTGGTGTTAATTCCAACGCATCGACCTATGATTCGTAATGACATGAACGATTTAATTTATTTAAATCGTAATGGTAAATACGATGCGATTATTCAAGAAATTCAAAATATTCATGAAGCGGGTGTTGCACCAATTTTGATTGGTACAGCAACCATTGAAGCCTCGGAAATTTTGTCGGATAAATTAAAAGAAGCAGGCATTACGCACGAAGTTTTGAATGCAAAACAACATGAGCGTGAAGCGGATATTATTGCGCAAGCAGGTTCACCAAATGCGGTAACCATTGCCACCAATATGGCGGGTCGTGGTACTGATATTTTGCTTGGCGGTAACTGGAAAGCCAAACTTGCCAAAATTGAAAATTATACCACTGAAGATGAAGCTCGCTTAAAAGCTGAATGGGAACAGCACCATGAGATGGTGTTAAGTTCTGGCGGTTTACATATTATTGGTTCAGAACGTCACGAATCACGTCGTATTGATAACCAGTTGCGTGGTCGTGCGGGTCGTCAAGGTGACCCAGGTGTGTCACGTTTTTACTTGTCATTAGAAGATGACTTGATGCGTATCTTTGCCGGTGATCGTGTTGTCAGTATGATGCGTGCCATGGGCTTGCAAGAAGATGAAGCCATTGAACATAAAATGGTGTCACGTTCAATTGAAAATGCCCAACGTAAAGTAGAAGCACGTAACTTTGACATTCGTAAGAACTTGTTGAAATACGACGACGTCAATAACGAACAACGTAAGATCATTTATTCACAACGTGATGATGTGCTTGCTGAAAGTAGCTTGCAAGATTACATTGAAGAAATGCATCACGAAGTGATGAAAGGTGTAATTGAAAATTATATTCCACCTGAATCAATTCATGATCAATGGGATATTGCGGGTCTAGAACGTGCTCTACGTGATGACCTCGGTATTGATTTACCTGTCAATCAATGGTTGGAAGAAGACCGTCGTTTAGATGAAGAAGCCTTAGTGGAACGAATTTCTGATGAAATCGTGACTCGCTATCGTAATCGCCGTGAACAAATGGGCGCTGAATCTGCGGCCATGCTTGAACGTCACTTTATGCTCAGTGCTTTGGATCGTCATTGGAAAGACCATTTGGCTGCTATGGATTACTTGCGTCAAGGCATTCACTTACGTGGTTATGCACAAAAAAATCCGGAACAAGAGTATAAAAAAGAAGCCTTTAATTTATTTGTGAACATGCTGGCTGTGATTAAGTCTGATGTGATTACAGATCTTTCACGTGTGCATGTGCCTACAGCTGAAGAACTCGCTGAAATGGAAGCACAGCAACAAGCACAAGCTGAAGCCATGAAATTGAATCTTTCTCATGCCGAAGTAGATGGTTTGACCGGTGATATCACATTGTCAGAAGACAGCACTTTCCAATTCAGCGCTGTTGATGAACAAAACATCATTCCACCGTCAAGTCGTAATGCGGCTTGTCCATGTGGTTCAGGTTTAAAATACAAGCAATGTCACGGTAAAATTTAATTTTACCTCGACGACTCAGCCACTTTAATGATTGCTCTGCTGTATTAAGAGCCAATCTATAAAGTGGCTTTTTTATTCAATTTGAATATGCAATTTAGTTTTTCAATATGTGAATATGTTTGCAGAGCGCGAAATTAAATGGTATTTAGTTGCATATCTAACTCTGAAAAGCGGAAAGACAATGAAAAAAGTATTACAAACATTGATGATTGCAGCTTTAGCGCTTCCTACTTTGACTTTTGCAAATACGGCTCAAACCACCACTATAGATAAAGTGCAAGCTGCTCGTGGGGCAACTACGGCTCAAGCAGTGGTTAAAGATGACAACATCACAGTGATGAGCCCGCGTACAGGAATTCGTTATACTTTTGCGAATCCGAATCAACGCCCAGTTATTTTAAAGACGACTGCTGTAACTGCTGCTAATTCAGCAAATGTAAATCGTATTGTGGCTTCCAATCCGGCATTATCCACAGCGAGTCAAGAAAAAGCCAAACAAGCATTATTGTCAGAATCTGCACAATTAGCCTCAAACTAAGCGCAGTTTCTTTTTTAGACCAGTCTTCGGACTGATGCCAGTCAGTTAAGAAATTGACTGGCATTTTGTTTTTTAAATTTATGATGTTATTCGATACGCGGAAACGTCATCCGCAACTGTTCGAGGCAAAACTATTTTAAAAAAGTAAGGTTTCTGCGATTAATTAATCAATAAAAGGGATTTGGCGAGTTTTGCGGATGACAATGCCTTTGATTACTTTGGGCTTATCCAAAGTAATAAATGAGCTCCCAGTATTTGATTTAAAAACATAAGACTCCGTCATGAATAACTAAAAACTAAGGACTCTATTTCTAAAGCCCTTAACTGACTAGCATTAAGTCTTCGGACTGGTTTTTTTATGCTTTGAAAGTGCAATTCAATAAAAAATAAATCAAACAAAGTGTTCTGCTCGATTTTTTATTCAATTTCTACTAAGCTGTCATTTTATCACGCACTTATTTGGAAGTTTAAAAATGGCGGTGGGCGACGTAACAATGCCACAAATGTATGTGGTTAAAGGTGTAAAAATTGGTTCAGCTGAAGCTTATGTACGCTATCAGAACCGACGTGACCTTGTCATTTTTGAATTTGCAGAAGGTTCAAATGTTGCGGGTGTATTTACTCAAAATGCATTTTGTGCCGCGCCAGTCCATGTATCTAAAGCACATCTTCAGCTTGCTAATCCACGTTATTTAGTGATTAACACGGGCAATGCCAATGCGGGTACAGGCAAAATTGGCATGGCGAATGCTGAGGCAACCTGTGCAAAATTGGCTGAACTTGCAGGCGTATCTAAAACTGAAATTCTGCCTTTTTCAACCGGTGTGATTGGTGAACAGCTTCCTTTAGCGCGTTTATTGACAGGTTTACAACCTGCACTCAATACACTAAAAGATGATGCTTGGTTAGATGCTGCGACTGGCATTATGACCACAGATACTTTGCCTAAAGGTGCGTCTGAACAATTTGAGTTGGATGGTATCCTCTATACCATGACTGGTATTTCTAAAGGCGCAGGCATGATTCGTCCGAATATGGCGACCATGTTGGGTTATGTAGCAACCGATGTCCCGATTAGTCGTGAATTGGTACAACAGCTATTAAAAACTACGGTGAATGTTTCATTTAACCGTATTACGATTGATGGTGACACCTCAACCAATGACTCCTGTATTTTTGTTGCTACAGGTCAAGCGGGCGGCACAGAAATTACATCAGTCGATGATGCGCGTTATACGGTGGTTTTGGATGTTCTCACCCGTGTGATGAAGCGCTTAGCACAACTGATTGTACGTGATGGTGAGGGTGCGACTAAATTTATGACTGTTGCCGTGGAAGGTGGCGCAGATACGCAAGAATGTTGTGATATTGCTTATAGCATTGCGCATTCACCATTGGTTAAAACGGCTTTCTTTGCATCCGATCCAAACTGGGGACGTATCCTTGCCGCAATTGGTTACGCAGGGGTTAAAAATTTAGACGTTGAAAAAATCCAAGTTTGGTTGGATGATGTACAAATCTGTAAAGATGGTGGTGCAGCAGCGGACTATACGGAAGAAGCTGGCGCACGTGTCATGTCTCAAGCCGAAATCACTATTCGTGTCGATTTAGGGCGAGGACAGGCAAAAGATACGGTCTATACCTGTGATCTTTCTTATGACTATGTCAAGATTAACGCAGATTACCGTTCTTAAGTTTTGTTGAATGAAAGGCCTCCGTTGTGAGGCTTTTTTGTAATGAAAAGTTTTTAATGCTTGATCAAAAAAGCATGATGCCATTTTGATCAGTGAATTGAGTGTATTGCTTGTCCATGAACAGGCACTAAGGATAGAGAAGACGTTTTTATGAATGATGCGACCAATTTAATTGCCAATGAGGCTAAATCGATTGTGCAGGCGCATTTAGATCGTTTAGGCGAGCCTAAAGATATTCATTTGAGTGATGAGGTCAAACAGGAAAAATTTGCGCAAATTCTTGCAGAACTCAAAAAACGCGATGCTGTCCTTGTCGCACATTATTATTGTGATCCTGAAGTTCAGGAGCTGGCTGAACTGTCTGGTGGTTGTGTTTCAGACTCATTAGAAATGGCACGTTTTGGTCGTGATCATAAAGCTTCAACTTTAGTGGTTGCGGGTGTGAAATTTATGGGGGAGACCTCAAAAATTCTCTCTCCAGAAAAAACAGTGCTTATGCCAACTTTAGAAGCCACTTGCTCTTTAGATTTGGGCTGCCCTGTAGAGGAGTTCAGTGCATTCTGTGATGCACATCCTGATCATACCGTTGTCGTTTATGCCAATACCTCTGCTGCGGTTAAAGCGCGCGCGGATTGGGTGGTCACTTCAAGCTGTGCAGTAGAAATTATTGAACATCTAGACAGTTTGGGTGAAAAGATTATTTGGGCACCCGATCAGCATCTGGGGCGTTATATCCAAAAGAAAACTGGTGCAGAGATGTTACTGTGGGATGGTGCTTGCATTGTGCATGAAGAGTTTCGTGCGCGTGGCATTGCCAATATGAAAGCTTTGTATCCAGATGCAGCAGTGTTGGTACACCCAGAGTCGCCAGAGTCGGTGGTCGATGTTGCCGATGCCGTGGGCAGTACTTCTCAACTGATTAAAGCCGCACAGACTTTACCGAATGAGCGTTTAATCGTGGCAACGGATCGTGGCATCTTTTATAAAATGCAACAAGCGGTGCCGAATAAGATTTTGATTGAAGCACCAACAGCGGGTGAGGGGGCAACATGTCGCTCTTGTGCACATTGTCCTTGGATGGCAATGAATGAATTGGATGGAATTTTAGCGGTTCTACAAAAGGCTGATCAAGAAATACACGTTGATCCAGTACTTGCGGAGCGGGCTAAATTACCGCTAGATCGTATGTTGAACTTCAGTGCCAGTTTAAAACGCTAATATTTGTATATAAAATGTCTAAAGTGCTTGATAAATATACATTCGGAGTGTTTTTTTAGTTTTTTTTGAATATAGGTGTTGACGTTGCTAAGCGTCACGCCTAGAATGCACACCGTACCGCACGAAGTGTAGTATGAAGCTAAGATGAATCGGAGCATGGCGCAGCTTGGTAGCGCACCTGGTTTGGGACCAGGGGGTCGTAGGTTCGAATCCTACTGCTCCGACCAATTCTTCAAGGCAAAGGTTTCATGGTATTTAGGTATCATAGTCATGCGCCTGTAGCTCAGTAGGATAGAGCATCCGCCTTCTAAGCGGATGGTCACAGGTTCGAATCCTGTCAGGCGCACCATTTGGTAGCTTGATACTTTAGAATCTAAAATGTTGTAACGGTGGATGTAGCTCAGTTGGTAGAGCCCCGGATTGTGATTCCGGTTGTCGTGGGTTCGAGCCCCATCATTCACCCCAATTCGGAGCATGGCGCAGCTTGGTAGCGCACCTGGTTTGGGACCAGGGGGTCGTAGGTTCGAATCCTACTGCTCCGACCATCTTTTAAAAGATGATATAAATAATCCGCTTAAATGCGGTTTTTTTATGCCTGAAATTTGTAGAATTTAATGTGAAAAATAAAACCCTCTTTAATATGGAGAGGGTTTTATATGCAAAAATAATTAAGGAATAATAACGACATTCACACGACGGTTGATTGCTCGATTTTCATTGGAATTGTTCTGCACTAAAGGTTGGCTTGGACCGCGTCCAAAAGTTTGAATATTTTGTTGCTTATAACCGGCTTGAATAAAAACATTAGCAACATTTTGCGCACGTTTTTCTGAGAGTGTTTGGTTGTAACTTTCATTTCCAATATCATCGGTATGCCCAATAATTTTTAATTTATCTAAATCATATTTTTGCAATTGCGAAGACAGTCGGTTGAGTGATGCTTTGTGTGTTTCTTGAATTTCTGTGCTATCAAAATCAAACAGTAATTTTTCGGGTAGTGCGAGTGACCAGCCCTCATTTGTTAATGAAAACCCCTCTTTTTTTAACATATGTACTTGTTTGTAATTGAGCTGACCAAGATTCATACATGCTGTTAAAAAAGTACAGAATAAAATGGTGAAAGTTGTCTTGATTATTTTGACATGCATCTGCTTAGGCCTATGTGTTATTTAGGTTGGGGGAGATAAACCAATGGTGTGGTAACGTTTTTGCGCGATACATTGCACTGTCGGCTTGAGTAATCAGTTCTTCTGGAGATGCGGCATTTTTTGCAAAAGCAATCCCAATACTGAAGCTGAAATGAATTTCGGCTTTTTCGAAAATAAGAGGTGCTTTACTGCAACTTAGCAAATGTTCACAAATGCTGGCTAATTGTTGTGGTTGTTGAATATTGTGGACAATAATCGCAAATTCATCCCCGCCAAGGCGAGTAATGAAATCATGTTGACGTAAGTTGGATTTTAATCGCTTTGCCATTTCTTGCAGTACCGCATCACCCGCTAAATGGCCGTATTGGTCATTAATGTCTTTAAAGTTATTGTTATCAATAAAAAATAAAGCAATATGTTCTCGGTGTTTAGAGTCGAATAAATTGAATAAAGTTTGGTAAAAATAATGTCGATTGGGCAGTTGGGTAAGTTCGTCGTGATGTGCTTGATGGCTGAGTTTAATATTTTCAGTTTGTAATTGTTGGCTTGATGTGTGAATTTTTTCTAATAGCTCATTGAAAGCAATATTGAGTTCTTGAAATTCTTGTATGTCTGAATCTGCTAAGCGTAGTTGATAGTTTTTTTCTTCACTAATCATCTGTGCTGTTTCAACAATCGGTTGTAGTGACTTCATTAGGTGTTGATACAGGGTGCTAACAGACCAAAAAAGCACAGCAAGCATCATGAGAAAGCCCAATGCTAAACCGAGTAGCAGTTTGTAAAAGAAACTCACTAAAGCAGATGAATTACCATAAACAATTAATTTGCCGTAATTTTCTTGGTCATGTTGAATATTGATGGTTGCGGGTTGATTAAAGAAAAGATGATCTAAAATTACCTGACTTGAGAAAGTTGGGTTTTCAGTATGTTTGACCTGTGCAAGTGAGCGATTTTGATTGTCTAACACTTGAATTGAGCGAATGGGGTATTGTTCTGAATATTCTGCAAGGATTTGTGCAATTGTAATTTGGTCTTTAAAAACAACAGCGGGTTGAATCCGTTCACCGAGGGCTTCCGATAAAATATGTAAGTTGCGATTGGCGTAAGTTTCCATTGTATAAGTAGAAATGACCGCAAAGATGATAGTGCAAATTGTAAAAGTAAGAATAAAGATAGCGAGTTGTGAGCGTTTAAATAGCTGCTGTAGTGAGGTAATGCTGTTTATTTTTTTCATTATTGTTGCTCACTTGGCTTTGCTAAAAGTAAAACGCGCGGATCAATGTGAACTTTAGATTGACTTAAACTTTCTAAATTGATTTTAAAACTTAAATGCTTATTTTTTTTATAAAGGCAAAAGGCACTTCCTATTTCGCAATTCAGATTATTGGTACTAATCGATAATGCGGGATAGCGAACTGTTGTATTGAGAAGATGTTGCTCTTCTTGGGCTGTGAGTGAAGAGAAAATGATGGCTTGGCAAGAGGTGTTTGCTAACTCATTGGTGTTGATTGAGTAAATTTGATAATGCAGATTGTTTTGCTGAGTGTGGATTTTAAATTGAGTGGCAAGTGCTTCATTACTAATGATGCAAATATTAGATAGGTTGCTTAACCTTGAATAACTTAAAATTGAAAAAGTCGTTGCAGCAATACTGTTATTTTGATGAGGAGCTGCATAGCTTGGGGTTATGTATGACAACGCTAGTAAAAGTAGGGTAATTTTTTGTTTTAGTGAGGGCATTTTGAGGGGATTTTAAGGTGCGGTATGTGGTAAGAATCAGTTTAACTAAAAAAGAAGTATAAAAATAGTGATAAAAATGGATATTAAATAATCAAAAAAAAGCTTTTTTGCGGAATAAACAACCACTCGTTAAAAATAGTGTAAAAAAGGGGTTGTGTGAGATGTGAAATGCTGTAGAATGCACATCCATCGGCGGTGATGTTAAATAAAACCTCTGATAAATCAATAAGTTGGTTGGATTGTTAAGATTTCGAATGAGATTTTAAGATTGGATTTAAACTTAGGTTTGTCGGGAAATAATTTAGCAAAACCTGTTGACTTTCTCTGGAAAGAGAGTAGTATAGCCGACCTAGCTTGCTGATGACGAATCAGCAAGAAGATCATTAAGAGATTATGAAGAACAACTTGTGTGGATTTTTACTGGTTGATTGATCGAAATTATTTTCATTGATTGATGGTAGAAATTACTCGAAGTTTATTTGAGAAATATTTGTCAGAAAATTGATGAGCCAAGATTGGTAGCCTTTAAGCTACTACTGATTTTAAACTGAAGAGTTTGATCATGGCTCAGATTGAACGCTGGCGGCAGGCTTAACACATGCAAGTCGAGCGGAGATGAGGTGCTTGCACCTTATCTTAGCGGCGGACGGGTGAGTAATGCTTAGGAATCTGCCTATTAGTGGGGGACAACATTTCGAAAGGAATGCTAATACCGCATACGCCCTACGGGGGAAAGCAGGGGATCTTCGGACCTTGCGCTAATAGATGAGCCTAAGTCGGATTAGCTAGTTGGTGGGGTAAAGGCCTACCAAGGCGACGATCTGTAGCGGGTCTGAGAGGATGATCCGCCACACTGGGACTGAGACACGGCCCAGACTCCTACGGGAGGCAGCAGTGGGGAATATTGGACAATGGGGGGAACCCTGATCCAGCCATGCCGCGTGTGTGAAGAAGGCCTTTTGGTTGTAAAGCACTTTAAGCGAGGAGGAGGAGCTCTAGACTAATACTCTAGATGCTTGGACGTTACTCGCAGAATAAGCACCGGCTAACTCTGTGCCAGCAGCCGCGGTAATACAGAGGGTGCAAGCGTTAATCGGATTTACTGGGCGTAAAGCGTGCGTAGGTGGTCTTTTAAGTCGGATGTGAAATCCCTGAGCTTAACTTAGGAATTGCATTCGATACTGGGAGACTAGAGTATGGGAGAGGATGGTAGAATTCCAGGTGTAGCGGTGAAATGCGTAGAGATCTGGAGGAATACCGATGGCGAAGGCAGCCATCTGGCCTAATACTGACACTGAGGTACGAAAGCATGGGGAGCAAACAGGATTAGATACCCTGGTAGTCCATGCCGTAAACGATGTCTACTAGCCGTTGGGGCCTTTGAGGCTTTAGTGGCGCAGCTAACGCGATAAGTAGACCGCCTGGGGAGTACGGTCGCAAGACTAAAACTCAAATGAATTGACGGGGGCCCGCACAAGCGGTGGAGCATGTGGTTTAATTCGATGCAACGCGAAGAACCTTACCTGGTCTTGACATAGTAAGAACTTTCCAGAGATGGATTGGTGCCTTCGGGAGCTTACATACAGGTGCTGCATGGCTGTCGTCAGCTCGTGTCGTGAGATGTTGGGTTAAGTCCCGCAACGAGCGCAACCCTTTTCCTTATTTGCCAGCGGGTTAAGCCGGGAACTTTAAGGATACTGCCAGTGACAAACTGGAGGAAGGCGGGGACGACGTCAAGTCATCATGGCCCTTACGACCAGGGCTACACACGTGCTACAATGGTCGGTACAAAGGGTTGCTACCTAGCGATAGGATGCTAATCTCAAAAAGCCGATCGTAGTCCGGATTGGAGTCTGCAACTCGACTCCATGAAGTCGGAATCGCTAGTAATCGCGGATCAGAATGCCGCGGTGAATACGTTCCCGGGCCTTGTACACACCGCCCGTCACACCATGGGAGTTTGTTGCACCAGAAGTAGGTAGTCTAACCGTAAGGAGGACGCTTACCACGGTGTGGCCGATGACTGGGGTGAAGTCGTAACAAGGTAGCCGTAGGGGAACCTGCGGCTGGATCACCTCCTTAACGAAAGATTGACGATCGGTAAGAATCCACAACAAGTTGTTCTTCATGAAGATGTATCTGAGGGTCTGTAGCTCAGTTGGTTAGAGCACACGCTTGATAAGCGTGGGGTCACAAGTTCAAATCTTGTCAGACCCACCAATCTAACGAACGAAGATGAAGAAATTCATTGAGAGACAGAGAAGAAGATATATCGAATCTAATGATAAGCTGGGGACTTAGCTTAGTTGGTAGAGCGCCTGCTTTGCACGCAGGAGGTCAACGGTTCGACTCCGTTAGTCTCCACCATATATAAAGCTAGGTGATTACAGAATTTAGTGAATATAAAAACTTAATTAAGTTTTTAGTTTATTAAATTCTGTGATTTATCACAGTTACCTACGATCTGACGAAGACGTAGTTAATCATTAACAGATTATAAATTTGAGTTGAAATAAATTGTTTAAACTCAGAACTGAATTGACATTAATTTGTATCACGCAAGTGTTACGAAGAAATGAAAATAAAGAACTGAGCACTAGCGATTAACTGAATCAAGCGTTTTGGAAAACGAACTAGATTGAAGCTGTACTGTGGTTAAATCCACAAAACTCGAAGCAAGGTCATCAACATTAACTTGTAGTGTTGAAACGACTGTTTGGGGTTGTATAGTCAAGTAATTAAGTGCATGTGGTGGATGCCTTGGCAGTCAGAGGCGATGAAAGACGTAATAGCCTGCGAAAAGCTCCGGGGAGGCGGCAAATATCCTGTGATCCGGAGATTTCTGAATGGGGAAACCCACTTACCATAAGGTAGGTATCGCATGATGAATACATAGTCATGCGAAGCGAACGAGGGGAAGTGAAACATCTCAGTACCCTTAGGAAAAGAAATCAATTGAGATTCCCTTAGTAGCGGCGAGCGAACGGGGAAAAGCCCATTAAGTTATCTAAGTTCTAGTGGAATGCTCTGGGAAGTGCAACCATAGTGGGTGATAGTCCTGTACACGAAAGGGCTTAGATAATGATGTCGAGTAGGGCGAGGCACGTGAAACCTTGTCTGAATATGGGGGGACCATCCTCCAAGGCTAAATACTCCTGACTGACCGATAGTGAACCAGTACCGTGAGGGAAAGGCGAAAAGAACCCCTGTGAGGGGAGTGAAATAGATCCTGAAACCGCATGCATACAAGCAGTGGGAGCCGGCATTGCGTCCGGTGACTGCGTACCTTTTGTATAATGGGTCAGCGACTTATATTCAGTAGCGAGGTTAACCGAATAGGGGAGCCGTAGAGAAATCGAGTCTTAATAGGGCGAATTAGTTGCTGGGTATAGACCCGAAACCAGGTGATCTATCCATGAGCAGGTTGAAGGTTGGGTAACACTAACTGGAGGACCGAACCCACTGTCGTTGAAAAGCCAGGGGATGACTTGTGGATAGGGGTGAAAGGCTAATCAAACTTGGTGATAGCTGGTTCTCCCCGAAAGCTATTTAGGTAGCGCCTCGGACGAATACCATTGGGGGTAGAGCACTGTTTCGGCTAGGGGGTCATCCCGACTTACCAAACCGATGCAAACTCCGAATACCAATGAGTACTATCCGGGAGACAGACTGCGGGTGCTAACGTCCGTAGTCAAGAGGAAAACAATCCAGACCGCCAGCTAAGGCCCCAAAATTATAGTTAAGTGGGAAACGATGTGGGAAGGCATAGACAGCTAGGAGGTTGGCTTAGAAGCAGCCACCCTTTAAAGAAAGCGTAATAGCTCACTAGTCGAGTCGGCCTGCGCGGAAGATGTAACGGGGCTAAAACTATATGCCGAAGCTGCGGATTTGCAATTTATTGCAAGTGGTAGGGGAGCGTTCTGTAAGCCGATGAAGGTGGATTGAGAAGTCTGCTGGAGGTATCAGAAGTGCGAATGCTGACGTGAGTAACGACAATGCGAGTGAAAAACTCGCACGCTGAAAGACCAAGGGTTCCAGTCCAACGTTAATCGGGGCTGGGTGAGTCGACCCCTAAGGCGAGGCCGAGAGGCGTAGTCGATGGGAAATTGGTTAATATTCCAATACTTCTGTGTAATGCGATGAGAGGACGGAGAAGGTTAAGTCAGCCTGGCGTTGGTTGTCCAGGTGAAAGGTTGTAGGCATGTATCTTAGGCAAATCCGGGGTACTCTATGCTGAGAACTGATAGCAAGCTGTACTTGTACAGTGAAGTGGCTGATACCATGCTTCCAGGAAAAGTCTCTAAGCTTCAGTTACACAGGAATCGTACCCGAAACCGACACAGGTGGTCAGGTCGAGTAGACCAAAGCGCTTGAGAGAACTCTGCTGAAGGAACTAGGCAAAATGGTACCGTAACTTCGGGAGAAGGTACGCTGCCGACGGTGATGGGATTTACTCCCTGAGCGGTTGGCAGCCACAGAAACCAGGCCCCTGCAACTGTTTATTAAAAACATAGCACTCTGCAAACACGAAAGTGGACGTATAGGGTGTGATGCCTGCCCGGTGCTGGAAGGTTAATTGATGGGGTTAGCGTAAGCGAAGCTCTTGATCGAAGCCCCAGTAAACGGCGGCCGTAACTATAACGGTCCTAAGGTAGCGAAATTCCTTGTCGGGTAAGTTCCGACCTGCACGAATGGCATAATGATGGGGGCGCTGTCTCCAGCAGAGACTCAGTGAAATCGAATTCGCCGTGAAGATGCGGTGTACCCGCGGCTAGACGGAAAGACCCCGTGAACCTTTACTGCAGCTTGACATTGAACTTTGATCTTACTTGTGTAGGATAGGTGGGAGGCTTTGAAACTCGGACGCTAGTTCGAGTGGAGCCAATCTTGAAATACCACCCTGGTAATATTGAGGTTCTAACTCTGCTCCATTATCTGGAGCGAGGACCATGTCTGGTGGGTAGTTTGACTGGGGCGGTCTCCTCCTAAAGAGTAACGGAGGAGTACGAAGGTGCGCTCAGCGTGGTCGGAAATCACGCGTAGAGTATAAAGGCAAAAGCGCGCTTAACTGCGAGACCCACAAGTCGAGCAGGTACGAAAGTAGGTCTTAGTGATCCGGTGGTTCTGTATGGAAGGGCCATCGCTCAACGGATAAAAGGTACTCTGGGGATAACAGGCTGATACCGCCCAAGAGTTCATATCGACGGCGGTGTTTGGCACCTCGATGTCGGCTCATCTCATCCTGGGGCTGAAGCAGGTCCCAAGGGTATGGCTGTTCGCCATTTAAAGAGGTACGCGAGCTGGGTTTAGAACGTCGTGAGACAGTTCGGTCCCTATCTACCGTGGGCGTTGGAAATTTGAGAGGATCTGCTCCTAGTACGAGAGGACCAGAGTGGACGAACCTCTGGTGTACCGGTTGTGACGCCAGTCGCATCGCCGGGTAGCTATGTTCGGAAGGGATAACCGCTGAAAGCATCTAAGCGGGAAGCCTACCTCAAGATAAGATTTCCCAAGGACTTTATGTCCTCTAAAGAGCCGTTGAAGACTACGACGTTGATAGGTTGGATGTGGAAGTGCAGTGATGCATGAAGCTGACCAATACTAATTGCTCGTGAGGCTTGACTATACAACACCCAAACAGTTGTATTGCTCATCTAATTCGATACAAAATACTTGATTTAGTTTAAAAGCTAGTTACAATACCAACTCAAATTTAGCATAATCTGTTAATAACTCATTTGGTACAAAGTAAGGCATACGAAATAAACAGCGTAAATAAGACCCGAAAAAGTCCATAAACAGTTGTGCTGGCGACAATAGCAAGAGTGAACCACCTGATCCCTTCCCGAACTCAGAAGTGAAACCTCTTCGCGCTGATGGTAGTGTGGGGTTACCCATGTGAGAGTAAGTCATCGCCAGCTCATTATTACTAAAAACACCCTCTTCGTTAGAAGAGGGTGTTTTTTTATGTGCGGGAAAAAGTAAATAAGTAAAAGTAGGCCGGAGTTAAGCAGTTTAGATAAAAATAGAAAAAAAATAGGCAACTGTGGGGAATGGATAAGCGCTGGATTTTGGCTTTTATTTATTTTAAATGATCTAGATTCAATTCTTGGTATCGCTAGATTCGATCTACTTATTGATAGAGGAAATTCTTTGTTATCTGCCCAACCTATTTTGCGCATTGGTCTGCGTAAGTATTTAGAAATAGTAGAATAAGGTTTGATGGTATCGTATACGAAGACTCTAAAAGAATAGCTCTAAAGAAATTTCTTAAATTTTGTTGCAGATAAATTTTAAAATTAGGAAAAATAGTTTTTAAATATCACCAGTATAGACTTTTCAATATTATATTTGATGTTATAGCGAATAATAAATTTAGTTTAGCGATGAAATTTTACTTATTCGCTATTTTTTAAACATCAAAGACAATATCTACTTGTTTATGAATCAATAGGTGTCTTATATCTATAATGCACTTTTCAATGTTTTTTGATGTTGTTGCACTTGATTTGCATATTTTTTGCCTTGGCGCTTCATTTTCCAACTGGATTCATAGCCCGTAGGTCCGACATTGTAATAAGCAAGGGCCTTTTTCCAACTTCCAGCAGATTGATTATATTTGGCTAGAATGTATGTACCACAATTAATATTATTATTTTCTTCTATCAGATCTCCAGAACAGGTTTGTTGCCAGTAACGAGGGATAATTTGAGTGAGTCCGACGGCACCTGCGGGTGAAATAGCATAGTTTTTATAACTTGATTCTTGTCGAATCATGGCAGCTAATAGTAATGGATCAACATTATATTTGTCAGCATTTTGAACAATCATAGGCGATACACGATCTGCTGTATTGGGTTCAACAGCATAAGCTTTTTGTATGCCCGTAGATAATTTAGCAGACCGTTTAGCAATTGAGCCACTGCCTAAAGATGAACAACCTGTAAAAGCTAGAGCAACAATGGTTATAGCTGCGAATTTAAATGTACAGAAATGAGTCTTTAATAATTGTGATCGTAAGTGAGACGTAATTAACAAGGTTAGAAACCAAAGTAAAATTTTATTGAAAGTGATGCTAGGGTCCTTAGTCGCTAGAGTCAATAGTTGATGTTTTGTATTATTTATTCAATTTGTGAAAAATATTGATGTTAAAATTGTTGAGTGATTTTGAAAATAAAATTATTTCATATAAATAGGGAATCTTATCATTTTGATGCAACTTATTCGTTAAAAGGCATTTTAACTGTTTAATTCTTTTAAGATAGCGTCATTAAAAGCCGGAATATCGTCTGGGCATCGTGAAGTAATTAAAGGCCAATTGTGGGCATTACAACGATGAACCTCTTTATCCACCCAATTTCCGCCAGCATTTTCTAGATCCAATTTGATGCTTTTATAAGACGTTAAATTTTTATCTTTAATGCGCCCAGCATTGATTAAAACCCAAGGTGCATGACAAATAGCGGCAATAGGTTTTGCATTATCTGTGAAGTATTGAATAATTCTATGCGCATCTTGATTTAGCCTAAGTATATCAGCGTTTATGGTTCCTCCAGGAATCACCAAAATATCATAATCTTGTGCTGAAACTTTGGCTAAAGTGGTTTGTGGAATATAAGAGGTTGCCGATTGTTTGCCATTTTTAACCGTATGGACTTCCTTTTGTTCTTCAGCAGCATGAATCACTTCAATGCCTTTCGATTGTAAAAATTCAAGTGGTTTGATCAGTTCATCGTGTTCTATACCAATATTAGAGGTAATAAATAATGCTTTTTTAGACATTTTCATGACCCTTAATCTTGTATTTGAATTTTGACATTAACAAAGTGTCCTAGATGAAGCTGTACAAATTTTGGCTTATTTTTGTTAAAGTTTGAAAATATGTAGCAAAAAATAAGCCCCATACGTGATGAGGCTTATTTTATATAGATTTCAAGTTAGACCTTTTACTTACTTTTATGCATCCTGCTTACGTCGTTTATTATTTTTATTGTTGGAAACATCCTGCTTCCTGATCATTTAAGCATATGTTTTTGAATCTATCTTAACTAGCCGTGATTGCATATTTTTGCTGTAAGTAATTACGGACAGGAGTGTAGATAATTAGCCGATAAAAGTGTGTCAAAGGATGACTGATTTTCTATCGTTTTAATGTTTAGACGTACATTAAAGTAGTTTTTGCATCCAAATTTCACAAGCATGGCTATGTCCAGTATTGCCTTTAGGTTGGTCTAAATATTTAAAACCTAATTTTTCATATAGTTTGACTGCTTGCCACAATTCTTTGGTTGTTTCTAGATAACAAGATTTAAAACCTTGTTGCTCAGTAAATTGAAAACTTTTTTCTAGTATTTGTTTAGCAAAGCCTAAACTGCGAATTTCAGGCAGAAAATACATTTTTTGAATTTCTAGTATGGTTTCATCACCTTTTAGTTCGGATAAACCGCCACCACCAAATATTTGACCATGTTCATTTTCAATGATCCAATATTGGCTATTTTTCTGCGAATATACGGTGTATAAATCATCTAAAATTGGATCAGCTACGGCAAAACCAGATTCAGCAGCGAGTCCAAATTCTTTGGAAACTTCGCGAATAATGCGTGCAATTTCAGTATTGTCTTGGGCTTGAATGGGTCTGATGTGATACATAAACTTAAATTAATCACAATAAAAAAGAGATGGATTTTTATAACAAAAAATCCATCTCTTGTAAGCTCTTTATCGATTAAAAAATCACAAAACTATTTCAATTCACTTGAACTTTTGCCTAATTCGCGACGTGCAATAATGAGTTGTTGGATTTGTTGTGTGCCTTCAAAAATATCGAGAATTTTTGAGTCACGTGCCCATTTTTCTAATAATTCATCTTCGTTATAACCAACACTTGCAGCCAATTCGACACATTTTAACGTGATTTCATTGCAAATTCGTCCTGCCTTGGCTTTTGAAATAGAAGCTTCACGAGAGTTTGGTTTTTTATTATCAGCCATCCACGCGGCTTTCATGGTCAGCAAGCGTGCAGCTTCCCATTCTGCTTCCATCCGATAAATTTGTGCGGCTATATAGGATGTCTGTAAGTAGGGGGTAGCATAATTTTCATCGAGTTGATCTTTAAAAATTTCTTTAATTCTTTCTAGCGATGCTTTAGCACAGCCCACAGCCATTGCAGCGACCAAAGGGCGAGTGTTATCAAAAGTTTCCATGACACCAGCGAAACCTTTTGCGATGTCAATTTCGGCATGACCCAATAGATTTATACTAGGTACTCGACAATCAATAAAGCTAATCACGGCAGTATCGGATGCTTTAATACCGAGTTTATGTTCCAGACGTTCTACTTTCATTCCCGCAGTTCCTTTAGGAACGACAAAGGATTTAATCGCAGCTCGACCTTGTTTTTTATCTAAGGTTGCCCAAACGACAACAGAGTCAGCACGTTCACCTGAAGTCACGAAAATCTTTTCGCCATTTAAAATGTAATCATCGCCATCTTTGGTTGCAGTGGTCCGAATCGCAGCGGAATCTGAACCACAGCCAGATTCGGTAATGGCCATTGCTGCCCATGTGCCTTTGAAGCGTTCAAGTTGTTCATCGTTTGCGACAGCAGCGATTGCGGAATTACCTAAACCTTGACGGGGCATACTGAGTAATAATCCAGTATCGCCATAACACATTTCAATGACACCCAGTGCCGTGGACATATTGACACCGTTTTTATTGCCAGCTTCGGTGCTGCCACGTTTTCCGACGGCAGCACCTGCATTCATGCCTTCGCCACCATCGTTCATCCCATCAAGGATTGAGGCAAACATATCGAGTTCTTTGGGATAGCTATGTTCGGCTTTATCGTATTTACGTGAAATAGGGCGCAGTACATTGACAGCAGTTTCATGGGCTTGATCTATCAGTAGCTTAAATTTTTTAGGATTTTGTAAGTTCATGTGCTTTATTCCTTATTTTGATAGATTAAGCATGTAAGCCTGAATGTAAGATTGCTGTTGCACGTAAATCACGATACCAACGTTCTACGGGGTGCTCTTTGGTAAAGCCATGACCCCCTAAAATTTGCACACCATTTGTTCCAATTTGCATGGATTTTTCTGCACAGAGTAAGCGTGCTAAATAGGCTTCGCGATGAAAAGCTTGACCTGCCTCTGCAAGACTTGCCGCATTTAAAATCAGCATACGCATCGCATCAATTTCGATTGCCATATCTGCAATCATAAATGCCACACTTTGACGGTGTGAGATAGGTTCACCAAAAGCAGTACGTTCATTGGCATATTGAATACAGTAAGCTTTCACTGCTTCACAAGTACCGACAGCCATAGCGCACCACATTAAATTGCCTAAGTCTAAGAAAGCGGGATAATTAAAGTCTTCATCACCTAACAATTCAGCAGGGGTTTGGTTAAATTTTAAAGTGACAGTTTCCGCGGCTTTTATCCCCATAGCTGTGCTTTTTTTAGCGGTAATGCTGTTGTCTCGTTTGACAATAAAAACCTCTGGTGAGCCATGAAGCTCAGCATTTACCAGTAATAGATCAGCCGTTTCACCTAAGATCACCAGAGTCTTTTCTCCATCAATGCTATATTTGCCATTGTTTGAAGTCGCCTTAGTTTTTAAGTTGAATGGATTAAATGCAGGGGTTGCTTCTTGTATGGCAAAGGTTGCTTGGATGTCACTCTCATTGGCAAAGCTGGGTAAATAGGTCGATTGAATTTTTTCCGAACCCCATTGTGTCATTGCATTAATGACACTGAATGTGGAAAGTAAACCCGCAGTTAAGCTGAAATCACCTCTGGCCAAATGTTCAGCAATTAGAATGTTACTTAAAATATTTTTTTCTGTTGCCACGCCACCTAAGGCTTCAGGAAGTGCATAGTAATTCAACCCTAGATCCGTAGAATGTTGCCAAAGCACAGTCGGAAATTTTTCATCTTGATCTGCTTGATGTGCCAAAGGATAGAGCACTTCAGATGCGAACTGATCCATCGCATCGCAGGTCATTTGTTGTTCTTCGGTGAGGTTTAAATCGAAGAGTGATTTTTGTTGATTGGGGAGACGTTGTTTATGAATCTTTGCATCTGCTTTAAAGACCTTTTGGGTTTTGCTTAAGGTCTGAAAACTGATTTTTGAGCCTTGATATAAAGACTTTTCCAGAAATTTACGTAGCTTAAGCTGATCAAGAACATCACTACCCGCAATTTTGGTGATGAGGGAAAGCCCAAATCCTTGTGCCTTGTTTACCATATTGGTCATTATTATCGTCCATCAGTTTTTGATTTTTTGTATTTTTATGCTGACACGTGGACATAGAAAAGACTATGTCATCGCTGACAATTAAAATTGACTTAGATGAATGGTTTTAAATTTTTTTAAAATTTATTAAATTATTGAATAATATTTAATTTATTAGATTTTTATTGAGCACTAGAAACAGGAGATTGACTAGAATGACAGTAAGCTCATTCTAGTCAAGACCGCTTTATAAGAATTTTTCGACCATGTTACGAACATTGGTTTTTGCATCAATCACCGTCATAAAAGTGTATGCACCAATGAATTTGCGACTAATAAACATAAATTCTTTGGGCGGTACACTGAAATAACGTGATGCCATCGATTTAGATGCACGCTGCATTACGCGACTATGTAATTGGCTCTTTTTCCAATCGTAACGCTGTTGTTCGTCCATCACGCCTTCAGGTAGATCAGGATTGTTTGTGATTGTACTAAAGGCTTCAGTGGCTAATAAAAAGACTTTGGCCATATCGGGTTTAATGCTTTGAGGAATGGAATCAAAAAATTCATAACCTGTCATGGCATTGACCATTTCATCAATATTATGATGATAGCCCGCTTGAATTAAATTACGCGCAACAGCAAGCAAATGCTCATCAAATTGACGAATCGCACCAAAATCTAACAATACAATTTTATCTGTGTTGTCTGTACCATTGCCCAATTGCACCAAATAATTTCCAAAATTTGGATCGGTTTGCATTTCACCCCATTCGAAAATCTCACGGATGGCAATTTCTAAAGATGCTTCACCGAGTTGATTACGACGTTCTTGAGGTAGAGACAGCATAACAGGGCTATTTATTGGGACACCACGTTCAAAAGTCATACAGAGAATTTGATCTGTGCAGTACTCATCAATAATATGCGGTACGACATAGCGTGGGTCATCTTTTAAACGTTCTGCGAAACGACACGTAGTCGCAGCTTCAATTTCATAGTTGACTTCACGATGCAACATTTCGCGAACTTCATCAAACCATTGATCAAATTCACGGGTTTGCGGCACGATGCGCGTCAGTTTCAGCATATTTTTAAATAAGCTCATATCTGAATCAATAGCATCGGCTACACCGGGATATTGGATTTTAAGCACAATTTCCAAGCCATCTGATTTACGAGTAGCACGATGTACTTGCGCCAATGACGCTGTACCCAAAGGTTCATGGTCAATCGTTAAATCATCTAATTTAGAACCTAATTGTTGTTCTAAATGTTGCTTAATGGCTGGCCATGCGAGGGCAATGGTTTGATTGTTTAAGGTATTGAGTGCTTGTGTGATTTCTTCAGGTAAAAAATGTTCGCCATACAGCGCCATCATTTGACCAATTTTAACGATCGAACCTTTGAGTTTACCAATTTCAGAAACAAGATAGTCAGCTTGCTCTTTCATGGCTTTTTTACGTTTCTTTTCTTTTTCTGCTTCACTGGAAAACATAGTTGTCGCATTAGATGCAGCCCAACGAGTTCCTGCTAGTAAGGATGCTTTAGCGATAGATAAGCGTCGATCCATAGAGGAAGTTTTAAGTTGTTTAAGCTTATCGTTCTGATCTGACATTAAACAAAATCCTTTAATCAGCAAGTCGCAGAATAATTAATTGTAGCGGATATTAACGTGTATTGGCGTATTAAAAAAGTTCAACATGCTTAAATAGGGTATGAATATGCTGAATATTTAATTCATTTTTCATATTTTACCAAGTTGAACCGATACTTTCATGTTACCGGTTCAATTGCTAAGGACAGTTACAGGACTTTTTTTAAGAAGGTCTATTTCAAAGGGGATACGTTGCCAGCTCTCTATTGGCCACTTACATATTAAATTGAATTTTAATGTTACTTTTTTGCTTTAACGTCGTTTTATTGTCTTGAATATACTGAAAAATCATGGCTTGAACAGTATCATGCTGAAAACCAAGTGAATAACCTTTTACAATGATAATACTCGGTAGGCTAAAGAATAGATATTTAGCATCGTCTTCAGTCGCTTTAGCATAGATACCGTGTTGAATGAGAATTTCTTGGAAAAACTTTTTCTCATGTAAAACTTGAGTGGATAACGTGTCATTCCAATAATTTTGACGCATTGCCATTAAATTGTTGTGTTTATAACTCATAATGAAAGATTCGATGTTGAATTGAATGAGACTGTGTTCAATATAAGGGCATTTGTGTCGAATTCAATATAAAAATTGCAGTGAGTTTTTGATCTTTAGATTTCAACATGCTGCGATAGGAATCTGTAGATGATTACTGTACTATTCATAAAATAAAAGAATAGAATTTTAAATGAGTCATGTCGACAAGGGGAAGTCATGCGATTCGTATCAGCCATTTTCGGGTGTATCGTTGCTTTGGGGTCAAGTACAGCTTTTGCTGATGGATACTCGGCGGTATATACGCAGTGTTTAAATAATGCTTACGGTGATCTAGAGGTCACTAAAAAGTGTGTCAGTACAGAACAGGAAAAACAAAATAAGTTACTGAAACAGTATTATGAAAAGATTTTGGAAAATAATAGTCAACACACAACGAATATTAAACAACAGCGTCAGCTTTGGCAAAGTCAGGTTGAGCAGCGCTGTTATTCTGCGCTAAAGAGTGATTTTGGTAAAATCAGACAAGCTAAATGCCAGTTAGAGATGACCATGAATCAAGTTGGTTATTATAAAAGTAAGCAATTAGGTCTGAGTTAATTGTGCATGAATGTCATGCAAGCGTTATAAAAACCAGTAAAACAAGGTATCATAAGGCGTTTAAAAATATCGACCTTGGAGAAGCCTTAAGTGGATCAACTGACCATTAGCCCTGAACATTTGCAGGAAGCCGCTGAAAACCTAACCACCATCCGCGATTTTATTCGTTTTGGTGTTTCAGCTCTACGTCAATATGATGCACATTTAGGTCAAGGTACGGAAGACTTTTTTGCTGAAAGTTCGGCTTTAGTGTTGCAAACATTGGCATTGGATTGGAGTGCGAATCCAGAAATTTTAGATGCGAAATTATTGCCAAGTGAAAAAGCAGAATTTATCAGTTTACTTGAACGTCGTATCAATGAAAAAGTGCCAACCTCTTATTTGTTGAATCTTGCTTATTTCTGTGACAAACCTTATTACGTGGATGAACGTGTGCTTATTCCACGTTCACCGATTGCAGAATTGATTAACCAGCGTTTTGCACCGTATTGCTTAGATGAAAACGGTCAAGTACGCGAAGCTTTAAATAATCTGCCTGAGAATGCAAATCCTAAAATGCCACGTCGTATTTTAGATATGTGTACAGGTTCAGGTTGTATCGCAATTGCTTTGGCATATGCGTTCCCTGAATCTGAAGTAGATGCCACTGATATTTCTAAAGAAGCTTTGGAAGTCGCTTCTATTAATGCTGAACATCACAATATGCAATATCAAGTTGCATTGATGGAATCAGATCTATTTGCAAAAATTCCTGCTGAAAATCAATATGACTTAATCGTGTCAAATCCTCCGTATGTGGATGCAGAAGACATGGCTGATTTACCTGCTGAATTTTTGCATGAGCCAGAACTTGCCCTTGCTGCGGGTCAAGACGGTTTAGATTTAGTGCGTAAAATGTTAGCGCAAGCGGCTGATTACTTGACTGAAGATGGCTTAATCGTGATTGAAGTCGGTAATTCTGAATGGGCAATGAAACAGAACTTTAATACTGTGGATTTCCATTGGTTAACTTTCCAAAAAGGTGGTTCGGGTATTTTTGCTTTAACAGCAGAACAATGCCGTAAATACCGTGATTTATTTGTAAAATCGGTTCAAGCATAAGGAGTTGTGAACATGGCAGGTAATAGTATTGGACAGCTGTTTCGTGTAACGACTTGTGGTGAATCTCATGGCGTTGGCCTCATGGCAATTGTCGATGGTGTTCCGCCAGGTTTAGAGCTTTCTGAAGCCGATTTGCAACACGATTTAGACCGTCGTAAGCCGGGAACGTCTAAATTTGCGACTCAACGCAAAGAACCCGATGAAGTTGAAATTATTTCAGGTGTATTTGAAGGTAAAACCACAGGTACATCGATTGGTTTACTGATTCGTAATACGGATCAGAAATCGAAAGATTATGGCAATATTGCACAAACCTTCCGTCCGGGTCATGCAGATTATACTTATACCCAAAAGTATGGCTTTCGTGATTACCGTGGTGGCGGTCGTTCAAGCGCGCGTGAAACCGCGATGCGTGTAGCGGCAGGTGCTATTGCTAAGAAATATCTGGCTGAAAAATTTGCGATTGATATTCGTGGTCATGTAACGCAAATTGGTACAGAAAAAGCAGAAAAATTGGATTGGGCAGAAGTTCCGAACAATCCTTTTTTCTGTGGTGATGTGGATGCCGTGCCTCGTTTTGAAGCTTTAGTGACTTCATTGCGTGAACAAGGTACAAGTTGTGGTGCAAAGCTTGAAATTGTTGCTGAAAAAGTTCCAGTGGGTTGGGGCGAGCCTGTATTTGATCGTTTAGATGCCGACATTGCCCATGCGATGATGAGTATCAATGCGGTTAAAGGGGTTGAAATTGGCGATGGTTTTGCTGTTGCAGAACAGTTTGGTCATGAAACACGTGATGAGTTAACAACTGATGGTTTCTTGGCAAATCATGCGGGCGGTATACTGGGTGGTATTTCATCTGGGCAAACGATTCGTGTGGCAATTGCTTTAAAACCAACCGCAAGTATTACTACACCGGGTAAAACCATTAATATTGATCGTCAAGATACCGATGTGTTGACTAAAGGTCGTCATGATCCTTGCGTGGGTGTACGTGCGACACCGATTGCAGAAGCAATGCTTGCTATAGTATTGATGGATCACTTTATGCGTCATCGTGCGCAAAATGCAGATGTTGTTGCGCCGTTTGCACCGATTGAGCCGAAGTAAAAGAAAATTTTTCTTGGCTTGAATATGGTTAGTGAACAATTCATCTATACGCTTTAATAAAAAACCAGACTTTATGTCTGGTTTTTTATTTTTGAATTCGATCCAAGATCTGCTACATTTTAATTCATATTGTATAAGTCACAGATCAAAAGAATAACAATGAAAAACTTAAGTTTGAGAACAGCAAATTCTTCAGATATTCAAAATTTAGTGATTCTTATCAACCAAGCTTATAGAACGAATAATGCTGCGAGTTGGACCAGTGAACAAAGTATTGTTGCTGGGGCAAGAATCAATGAACAACAACTGCGTCATTTTTTGGCGCAAAAGAATGTGCGGCTATTTGTCGCTGATATTCAGGACAATCCACAACAAGGATTGCTTGGCTGTATCGGTTTAACTTTTCAACAAGATACAGTGGAAATAGGAACGTTTTGTGTTGCAGCTGCTTGGCAGAATCAAGGCATTGGTCGGCAGATGCTTAAATATGCCGAAATGAAGGCACAGGAAATATGTGCAAATTTAAAGTGCTATGAGATGTTTGTACTTGATGCCAGATCTGAATTAATTGAATATTATGAACGATGTGGCTATGTTAAAACTGCTTGCATCGAAAATTATCCAATTCATGCAAATGTAGGCATTCCATTAATTGATTTAAAATTACAGCAAATGAAAAAGTCGATCATGCAATAGATCTAAAAATGCTAGGTGAAAGGTTGTTGGGTAAAACTCAGGATCGATTTCTATTCAAGTGATCAAAGCATTAGTCTAAATAGGATTAGGCTTAGTTAATAGCTGAATCATTACAATGTTTCAGAAATTATATGATCAGACGTTGCAATATGATATTGATTTCGACCATTACTTTTTGCTGTATATAGTGCGTGATCCGCTCGTGAAATAAAATCTGAAAGCTTGTCATTGAGATGAGGAATCATTGTCGCTACACCAACACTAATAGTCACATGTTTGGAAACATTACTTTTAGGGTGGATAATTCCAATATTTCGGACTAATTCCATTAACTGCTGTACCTGAATAAGTGCTTGGTCTTTGTCTGTTACCGAGAACAATAGCAAAAATTCTTCACCCCCATAACGTGCCGCTAGATCACCACTTCGTGAAGAAATTGAACCCAGTAAAATTGCGATACGTCTAAGGCATTGATCTCCTTGAATATGGCCAAGTGCATCGTTATATAGTTTAAAAAAATCTATATCAATCATCATGATTGTTATAGGTAGCTTATGACGAATTGCACTTCTCCATTCATTTTCAAGGACTTCATCTAAGTAGCGTCGATTAGCCAAACCCGTTAAAGCATCTTGTTGTGAAAGGATCGAAAGTTGTTGTGCTTGACGCATCAGTTCTAATCGATTTAGTTCAATCATACAATTTTGTAGATAGTTTTCCCGATGTTGTCGATCGGTAGCATAAGCTAAAGCCATGCCAAGGAAACTACTAAAAGTATAAGTTCTATTTAAAATAGTCCAATCAATTGAACCGTTTAACCATGTGCTTATGCCTATGCCAATCAGACCACCACACCAACCTGCAATAATTGCAGTATAAAATCTCATGCCAACAAAGCCATAAATAATCACCACCGCATACATCATTGCAGCGTGAAAGAGCACGTTATTTTGACCTTGTTCTAATACGTTAATCAGGGTGAACGTCAGTGCAACTGCACCTGTAGACCCAAGACAAACATAGTGATCAAACCACTTGTTCATAGAGGGAATGAAGGCAAGTAACCATGCAAAAACAATGATCATGCCAACCCAACCATAATATACGATCCATTCAAAACGCATTTCAGCGGGTAACGCTTGATAAGTACCAAAACTTAAATATAGATATAATCCTAAAATGATAGGCGCACGAAAACGAAATTCATATGCAGCTTCATTTTTATACTGGTTTTTATAAACAACTTCTAATTCTTTAGGAAACCAAACTAAATTTAGCCCGCGAGAAATTAACAAGTCGATTTGTTCTTGCCCCAGTAGATTGGATGCTTTCAACTTCATTTTATCTCTCACCACTCCCAATATTTTTATAAATTTAAAAGAGAGATTGTTTTTTTGACTACGTTACACTGAATTAAATAAAATGTGTATTAGGGCGTGTCCTCATTTGGCTTTACACCAAATAAACATGCAAGCAATGTAAATCATAGACTGATAATTTCGTGCAAGCTTATCAAATCGGGTTGCAATCGCTCGAAAATGTTTTAACCTCGCAAACGCATTCTCAACTAAATGCCTTAATCGATATAGATATTTATCAAATTCTTTATTTAATCTTTTACTATTTGATCTCATTGGAATAATTGGAATCATATTTTTATTTTTAATCAATATTCTGATGGTCTCAGCATCATATCCCTTATCTGCAATTAAATAATCTGCTTTTTCTACAGTCTCTATCAATTGCTCTGCAACTTGGCTATCGTGGACTTGACCCCCAGTGATTTTAAAATCAATCGGTAATCCATTCGCGTCGGTTGCAAGATGTATTTTTGTTGTTCGCCCACCACGTGATTGTCCAATTGCTCTTTCGAAACCATTCCGAGCTCCACTTGCATGCTGATGCACGCGTATGTAGCTTCCGTCAATGAATACCCATTCTTGATCCAAGACGCCACGTAATCTAAAAAAAATTTATTCCACAACCCCTTACTTGCCCAACGATTAAAACGATTATAAGCAGTTTGCCAAGGACAAAATTCTTGAGGAATATCACGCCATGTCGCACCTGTACGTAGTTTCCATAAGATAGCTTCCATGATATTTCTACTATTCTTTGAACAGTAGCAACCGTGTAATCGCATTGTATCTTGGATTTGCTGCCAAATATTATCTGTTAAAAGAGTACGTGCCATTGAATAATATTGAAATACAACTAATTTGGAATATTATTTTAAGTCTTTAACATCCATTCTTCAAATGAGGACACGCCCTAGATTATAAAAGATTAATATAATTCTATTATTCAGAATTTTTCTGTATTCAATATTTAACTAATATAATCATTAAGCTTAATAAAATGTTATATAAATAGAAATAGTTACAATTTAAACAACAATGATTGTGTATTTATTGTATTTAGATAAAATCTAAAAATTAGCAATCATAGAATATGGTTGAATTAAGTCATACGAATAGGATGCATCGCAATGACTGCTATGAATCAATATGGAACAAAATTAGAAATTACAGCTCATTCGGAGTGGTCTCAAAAGTTTTGGGATGAACTTTTTCCTGCGAAAGAGCGAGTGAGTAAACACCCTTTATTTTTAGATATGGCGAATGGATCATTGAGTCTAGAGTGTTTTCGTTCAACATTACTCAATTTTTATCCTTTAGTTGCTCATTTTCCATCTTATATGGCTGGTGCGCTTGCTAAAGCAACCTCATTTTCTTCAGATGGGGTCATAGATACGAGAAATTGGTTAATTCAAAATATTAAAGTTGAAGAACGTCATCTGTATTGGTATCAAGATTGGGCTAGAGGTTTTGGTGTAACAGCTGAAATGTTGAATGAAGTTAGACCACCTGCTGCAATGAATGCAGTGAATCATTTTTTATGGGATATTAATTTTAGAGGTACTTTAGCGGAAAGTATTGCTGCAACAAATTTAGCAATTGAATGGGCAACAGGGGACTGGACAATACAAGTTTATAAAGGAATACAAACATATACAGAACATCCTGAAGTCACTATTAATAAGCGATCTTTGGCTTGGTTAAGAGCACATGCTCATTATGATGATTTACATCCGTATGAAGCAATGGAGCTGATAAAACGGTTGTGTGATAAAGACCCTGCATTGCAGAAGAAAGCATTTTTAGCTGCACAAGAAGGCTTGGCGTATTATGAATTAGCGTTAGATGCATGCTATAAATTACGCTAGAAAGATTTAAAACGGTCATTTAGAAGAAAACTGTGCCAATCGTTAGCTTTGAGAGAAAAGCGTTATTTAATACTAGATAATACTGGATTTTACTCAGGTGGAAATATAAGACAGATTGTAGAAGTATAAGGTTGTTTTTTAATTGATTGATCACCTTATTCTTCTGAGTTTAATGCAATAGAAAAATATTGGGCACTGCTCAAACAAAAAACAAGATTGCTATTATTTCAGCAAATTGCTCTTTTTGGATGCTTTGCAAATCATTTGTGGCTCTTAACATGTTTTTAGCCCTATTAAACTTCAATATAAGTGCTGGAATGTAATTTTTACAGAGCTATCAAAAGTTAAAAAGTTTTTTAAGTATCTGATATTTATATATATATTGAATAAGATCAAGTTGATTAACAAATATAATTAATTTAGTGTTCGCAAATGGTATAAAAATTGCTCATATTAGAGTAAGCAATTATTGCAGGAGAGATGTTCTTCTGTGAACACGCCGAAGGAGCAACGACCCCGGAAACTCTCAGGCAAAAGGACTGTAATAATTTTAAAAATCTGGAGAGAAGCATATAAAATATGCTCACCGAAGGGGATGGTCGGCGTTGAAAATTTTGGCGTCAAGATCGAAGCTCTCAGGTACCAATGACAGATGGGGCTCATAGAAATGCCAGTACATTTCAAGGGAGTGTCGTATGTGTCATATTGTCGTGATTGGATCGGGAATTACCGGTGTTACTTCTGCCTATGAGTTGGCAAAACTGGGTTATAAAGTTACCGTGATTGATAAACATTTATATGCTGCTATGGAAACATCGTTTGCCAATGGTGGGCAACTTTCAGCGTGTAATGCAGAGGTTTGGAATCAAAAATCTACCGTGCTAAAAGGCATGAAGTGGATGTTTAATAAGAATGCACCTCTGTTGCTGAATCCTTCATTTGACCTACATAAATATGGTTGGTTAATCGAATTCCTCGGTAATATTAAACACTATGAAGCCAATACGCGTGATACCGTAAAAATGGCCTTATTGGCACGTGAACGCTTATTTACCGTAGCGAAAGAAGAGGATATTCAGTTCAATTTAGAGAAACGGGGCATCCTGCATTTTTATCACAATAAACTGGATTATGACGTCGCAACCAAGACAAATGCTTTACTGCGTGAAGGAGGACTAGAACGAAATCCAGTTACGCCAGAAGAAATTAAAAGTATAGAGCCGAGTTTAACGGGCGAATATTATGGTGGTTTTTATTGCCCAGGGGATGCAACAGGAGATATTCATAAATTTACAACAGGTTTAGCCAAAGCTTCTGAAAAATATGGCGTGAAGTATTTGTTTGGTATGGAAGTGAGCGATGTGCAGCATCATGCCAAAGGTGTTACGGTGCTTTATCATGCGAGTCATGAAAATGTGTTGTTGAATACTGCCACAGTGGAATCACTAGAGGCAGATGCTATTGTGGTTTGTGCGGGGGTTGGAAGTTACCATTTGGCAAATTTATTAGGTGATCGAGTCAATATCTATCCAGTGAAGGGGTATTCGATTACGCTTAATTTAAATGATCAGGATAGTGTGAAGCATGCGCCGTGGGTAAGTTTGCTTGATGAAAGTGCAAAAATTGTGACTTCGCGTTTAGGTGCAGACCGTTTAAGAGTCGCCGGAACAGCGGAATTTAATGGTTATAACCTTGATATTCGAGCAGACCGTATTCAACCACTGACAGATTGGGTAAATAAAAACTTTAGTATTAGCACTGAAAACGTCGTGCCGTGGGCCGGTTTACGCCCGATGATGCCAAATATGATGCCAACTGTCCGACGGGGTAAACGTGAACGCGTGTTTTATAATACAGGGCATGGGCATTTAGGTTGGACGTTATCTGCTGCAACAGCAGTGATGATCAGTCAGCAAGTGGCATCGCAGCATCCTATTTAATTGCATAGAAACTAAAAAGTGCAACGTGATGTGTTGCACTTTTTTTTCCAGCTCAATTCAAGATATGATTGTCTAGGAATTTTCGTGAGATGCAAAATAATGAATAAAGTCTGTCCAGTGATTCTAAGGAAAAACAATAATATATTGGAAATTTTGCTTTTTAAACATCCGACAGCAGGTATTCAACTGGTAAAAGGTACGATTGAAAAGTCAGAACCAATGTTTCAAGCAGCTATACGTGAATTGTATGAAGAATCGGGCATCGTTGTGGGAGAACAGCAATGTTATGATTGGGGATCACATCAAATAAGCAACCAAACATGGCACTTTGTTTTTTGTGATACTGCAAATCAAGGTTTAGAGGATCAATGGTGTTATGACACGCTAGATGATTATGGGCATTGTTTTGAGTTTTTTTTGGTAAATATGAATACATATCGTGTGCTAGATTTACATTGCAAGTATGTACAAGCTCTAGATTTGATTAGGCAAAAAATGAAGCTTTATTTGCTTTAAGCAATAATAATATCGCTCATATTCAAGATAAATTTTTTGAATGTTGTGCAATTTCCAAGGAAAATAATGAGTTTATTCAACAAAATTAGTCATACACTCGATACACACCGACAAAACGTTCACAGCCTTTTTGCTTAGTTTTGACCGATAAAATTGCTTTATTGAAATTGAACTGATATTTGCAATCATGTTCGTTATCTATAATTTCATCTTTCTTTCCTGTGGTTGTATAAGCCAAGAATGGAATGGTTTGAGTTTCTAATTTATTGTTCGGGTTTCGGTAGGCAATACCTTCAATTTTAATTTTATCTTTGGTGAGTTGGTGGACTTGTAAATGCACAGGTTGACTGGCAATTTTTCCATTTTCAAATTTTAAATAGTGATTGGTTAAACTCTGATTCAGTGATGTATAAAAATTAAGATCTTCAATGCGTAATTCAAATTGTTGTTTATAACAATCTAGGCTTTTACATTGCTGCAAACGCTTAAACCATAAGGTATGCGTATCTTCTAATAAATGAACAGGGGCATCACTGACTAAAAAAGCAGTTATATAATGATTGCTTAATTTCTCTCGAGATTCTAAAAAATCTTCAGCGCAAATATTTTTCATTGACGATGTATTTGGGCGAGAGCAGTCAATTTCTTGAGCATAAGTCATGGTTGAGCACAAACAGCCAA
Source organism: Acinetobacter bohemicus ANC 3994 (assembly GCF_000367925.1). Lineage (GTDB taxonomy): Bacteria > Pseudomonadota > Gammaproteobacteria > Pseudomonadales > Moraxellaceae > Acinetobacter > Acinetobacter bohemicus. The sequence continues at coordinate 106,988 of NZ_KB849166.1, read as the reverse complement.
TACTGAATAATGTGCTTAATGTTTTAATGAGATTAATATCGGTATTCACCAGCATGATCGCTTATAATTTCACTATGTTGCGCTGATGTAACTATAGCGAAATAGAAAGCGTGAATACAACATTTCAATCATTTATTTCTTAAGGATGCTAAAAGTGGTCGCACAAATTCGAATTGGTCAGGGAATGGATGTACACGCCTTTGAAGAAGGTGATTTTGTAACTTTAGCAGGCATTAAAATTCCCCATACACATGGCTTAAAAGCCCATTCAGATGGTGATGTTGTGCTGCATGCTTTATGTGATGCGTTATTGGGCGCGTTGGCTTTGGGGGATATCGGGCAGCATTTTCCCGATACGAATGCAAAATTTAAAGGTGTCGATAGCCGAGTCTTACTTAAGCATGTCTATCAACTTATTTTAGATCGGGGTTATGTGCTAAATAATGCGGATATTACGGTCGCGTGCGAACGTCCAAAATTAGCCAAACATAATTTAGAAATGCGTCAAAGTATTGCTGATGTCTTAAACGCGCATGTCACGCAAATTAGTATTAAAGCGACAACTACAGAGCAATTAGGTTTTACAGGACGTCAGGAAGGCATTTTGGCAACGGCAACAGTCTTGATTTCACATCAAGCAAAATGATTGGGATGAATGAGCGCCTGTTGTAATTCTTTGGTGGCTTTACGACCTTGCAGTTGTAAAGCGACCGCATGGATTAAGCCTGTCCATGTGTCATTTGGTTCCCAAATGCTATGCATTAACTCTTGCGCCGTAGGCATGTCTATATCCATATAATATTGACGATATAAATACATCAAACAACTGACATGATAATTTTTACTACAGTGCACCCAAACCATTTGTTTTTGTACTAAATGAGTAAGCATATCTAATATCAGTAAACATTGGTCATCAGATGGGGTTTCAGCAGAAATAGGCAATTGAATATAGTTTAAGCCTAAATCTAAACAAATTTTATCTTCATGAGTTAAATGCTGCTTTGCATCAGATAATCCCAAATTCACAATGGTCGTGACACCGTATTCTTTAATCAGCTTTAACTGTTCAGCAGATGGCTGAGCCGATGTGAATAGGTGTTCGTGAATAAACTGGAAATTTTCAATATGGCTCAATGCATTTTCAATTTCATTCATAAGATAAAACTTTTCCTAAGGTTAAAGTAGAAACGCCATCAATCAAGATGGCGTTTTAAATCTCTTAGCGATTTGGTAAAACGTCTTTGAGTGCTTCATGCATATCAAGTAGGGCTTTTTCAGTGGTTTCCCAATCAATACAGCCATCCGTCACTGATTGACCATACTCAAGATCATCCAGATTTTCAGGAATATCTTGACGGCCACCTTTGAGATGACTTTCAATCATAAGACCAACAATCGACTTGTTACCATCTAGAATTTGTTCTGTGATGTTTTTTAATACAAGCGGTTGTAAATACGGGTCTTTGTTTGAGTTGGCATGACTGGTATCAATCATGATTTTGTTGCTTACTTTCGCTTTGGCTAAAGCATTTTCAGCTTCTGCAACAGAACCTGCGTCATAGTTTGGTTTGCCATTACCACCACGAAGTACGACGTGTGCATATGGGTTACCACTGGTACGAATGACAGAAACTTGACCTTGGTCATTTAAACCGAGGAAGCTGTGACCATGTTTAACGGATTGCATTGCATTGGTTGCAACGGTTAAGCCGCCATCTGTACCATTTTTAAAACCAACAGGAGAAGATAAACCTGAAGACATTTCACGGTGAGTTTGGCTTTCAGTGGTACGCGCACCAATCGCTGACCATGAAATAAGGTCTTGATAATATTGTGGTGAGTTTGGATCGAGTGCTTCAGTGGCACATGGCAAACCTTTATTATTGAGTTCAACTAAAAGTTGACGACCAATACGAAGACCTTTTTCAATGTTAAAAGAATCATTCATGTCAGGGTCATTAATTAAACCTTTCCAGCCCACAGTGGTTCGTGGTTTTTCAAAGTAAACACGCATCACGATATAAAGCGTATCTTTAATTTTTTCGCTTAAAACTTTTAAACGATCTGCATACTCATGTGCAGCAACCGTGTCATGAATTGAGCAAGGACCAATGACCACAAATAGACGGTTGTCTTTACCATCAAGAATATTGCGAATGGTTTCTCGACCTTTTAAGACAGTTTGATAGGCATGTTCAGTCAGAGGTAACTCTTTTTTTAATTCAGCAGGAGTTACAAGAGGCTGAATGCTTTGTACATTCACGTCATCGATGTCAGATTGTGTAATAGGATTTGACTGTAGTGTATTCATTGCCGTCACTGGTTTGATCATACAAGAGTTTTTTTAGTAGCCTGAATATAACACGATTTAAGCGGTGAGTTGCTATACAAAACACCAATAAATCCGTGAAAAAAACCAATTAATCGCATAGATAGTTTAACCGTTGTTCGATTTTTCAACAGTTAAAATCATAGCAGTTGTTGGTTTTTCAACAGGTTTTACTTTTACTGGATGAAGGATGAAGTTAATACCTAATGCGAATAAGGTAATGCCTAAAATTTTACGGATAATTTTTTCAGGTAAGCGTGAACTGATTAAAGTGCCCACCACAATGGCAGGGATTGAACCCACTAATAACCAACCGAGTAAGTGTAAATCTACATTACCCGAACTCATATGTCCTAAGCCTGCAACTAAAGTTAAAAGTACGGCGTGTACCACGTCAGATCCAATAATACGAATCATGGGTAAATTTGGAAACATAAGCACCAATGCCATAATACCAAATGCACCCGCACCGACTGATGATAAAGTGACAAATACACCCAACACGATGCCCATAATCACGATATAGGCACGTTTATCTTTGGCACTAAAGTTAACTTTTTCTAAATCTTGTGTCATATCCAGTGTTTCATTCTTACGAAACTTGTTAAAGAAGCGTTCGATATGCCCACGGAAAACGATAGAAATACCTGTTAAAGTCAACATAAAACCTAAAACAGTGGTCAGCACAGCTTTATAGCTTGTAGACTGACTTAAATAGTTTTCTAAAACCCAATGAGTACCCAATGATGCAGGAATACTGCCGACAGCCAGCCAAATCACAATAGGCCAGACAATATTCATTTTTTTAGCATGTACCATTGAACCGCAAAATTTAGAGATTGCGGCATAAAGCAAGTCAGTACCAATGGCAATGTGTGGCTCAATTCGAAACAAACTAATTAGAATGGGCGTCATGAGTGAACCACCGCCAACACCTGTAATGCCGACGCAGAAGCCGACGAGAACACCCGCTAAAATAAATTCAATTGGACCAAACATGGTTATATGCCAAATATCAAAAAACATGCATATGTTATGACTATTTAAGATAAGTCGTTGTCTTGATTATTGATTTACTTATTCCAAAAAAAGCTAAAGTAAACTCAATGGGCTTAAACTTGCTAACACTTATTTTAAACAGTGAATGACCGTTATCTATAGCGCTACTTTTGTTTAGTGCTAAGCTGATTGATATACAGAATAAAGATAAAAATCAGAGGACTGGAAAAGACCCAGAAGCTGACGAAACCAATGGAATAACCGTCTTCTTGGATAATTAATACAGTGGCAATTATCAGCAGTAAAAGGGAAATAACGCGCACAATTCGCGGATGGTGCGCTAACAATGCCCATTTAGACTGCAAAGTTTTTTTCATTTGTTTTTCACTGACCTGATATAAGCCATAAACAGCACATAGAATAAAAACGAAGCTGAGAAAAATATTCATGAGCGACTTTCCCTATGGTTCAGCTGTGCATTTCTTTCAAGCTTATTCCTTATTTTTGTTTGGGTCTTCAGTTGAATGGGTTGAATATTTTTATAGAGAAATATCGCCAATAAGCCAAAAATGAGCATAAATAAGTCGATTCTAAAGAAAGTCCAAAATTGAGCAAAATTTTGAATCTGATTTTGAATATGGTTTTGTTGTAGAAGGAAAAACAGATTAAAAATAGGTAAGCCAAAAGCTAACGCAATAAATATTGCCAGTTGTTTTTTCCAAAGATATTGTTTTTTAAGACATAAGCTTATGGCAAAGATGAATAGCCACACGGCAAAAAAAGTGGTCACTTCATAATTTTGTGTGCTTTGGAGCATCAGTCCAATTCGATTTGCATAAAAGTAACTAAGCACCGCAATAGGTAAGCCAATAATCGCTGTGACATTCAGTCGTTGTACCAAATAATATCCAAAATGGAACTTTTCCGTTTTTGTTTGTAGTTGTCGCTTTAGACTCCAAAGCAATAGTCCTGAAGCAATCATCGCGCAGCCCAGTAAGCCTGAAAAAAATAGGGCCAAACGCAGTAGAGGTTGAGCGAAAGTCGCCATATGTAATCCGTACACACCTGCATTCAGCGTGGCAATAGCGCTGTCATTTTTGGTGCTGTGTAATTTTTCTCCCGTGACTGCATTCAAAGTAATTTGTGCTGGATTACGAGTAATTGAGTGATCTTGAGCTTCGATAAAAGTAATTTGTGCTTGTTGTGTATTGGGATTTTTTATATTGATGGTGCTGTATTTTGTTGCGCCCCATTCTTGATGAACGGACTGCATTAGGTTGTCAATAGATAACATCTTGGCGTGGTTGTTATTTTCAATTTTCGGGATGGTTTTAGAATTAATTTCTGCAAAATATTGGTAATTATTTTCAGGATAGAGTTTTTGCATGCCCCAAGGTAAATATAAATAAAAGAAAATAGCCAAGCCTGTAAAAGTAATGGTGAGAAAAAAAGGTAAAGCAATAACAGAGCTAACATTGTGAAAATCTAAATACGAGCGTTGTCCTTTAAGGGCGCGTAAAGTAAAGAAATCGGTCAGAATTTTTTTATGCGTAATAATGCCTGAAACCAATGCAATCAGCATAATAAATGCTGCGAGCGAAACAATTAATCTGCCGATTAAATAGGGCATACCAAACAATTGAAAGTGAAATAGATAGAAAAAATCGCCCCCTTGTGTTTGTGTCAGCGTTAACACTTTTCCTGTATTGGGGTTTAAGCTTTTACTTTCATAAGCATCATCTGCCTTTTGCCAATAGAGTTGGTTGACTGGTTTTTGCTCATTTGCGAGATTGATCATCCATGTTTTAGCATCTGGCGCATTTTGTTGTAAATATTGGTACGCCGTATGTATCGCGGTATCTTGCTTGACTTGTATCTGAGCAAGCGGTGGTTGCATCCATAGACTGATTTCATGTCGATAATAAGACAGTGCACCCATCAGAAAGATTGCGAACAATAACCAGCCGAAAAGTAACCCTGTCCAAGCGTGCAGCCATGCCATAGATTGACGTATTGATTTTTGCATGACTTAACCTAATACCCAGTAGATTGCATAAAAACAAGCCATCAAACTTATACTCATCAAGCTTAGTTTAGGTAAAGAGTAGACACAAAAACTGCTAATCACAAAACCTAAGAAAAATAAAATACTTATAAATGCAGCTAAATAAATAGATTCTGCTTTGGGAAGTGAATAATGAAAAAGGACTGTCAGATTACTCACCAGTAAAGACGTGCAAGCGTAACCAAATACAAAGGCAATGATAAAGCGGTAGAGCACCGTCATTCGATAAGAGAAAGATAGGGAAGAGGTTTTACTCATAGGGAAGATCACTGTGCTCATAAAAAACCAAGCCTGAGTATTCAGACTTGGTGGGTGAATTAGTATTTGAATTTAACTGCAAGTGTATAGTTAGCAGGCTCTCCATAAAAAGCTTGCCCATCAGGGAAGCTATTGAGATACTTTTTATCTGTAATATTTTTACCATTCGCTTGTAGCATAATATGGTCGTTGACCTCATAACTGGCCATTAAGTTGACGAGTGCATAGGCATCTTGAGAGATGGTGCTCTTTAAAGTCGAGTCATACAGCTTGATCTGATCTTGCCATTGTAGTCCAGCACCAATTTTAAGTTTGGGTAATGCAGGAACTGTATAAGTTGCTAACAAATTAATGGTTTGGTTTGGATTATAAGTACGTGCAGCACCGCCATTTTTCATATCTTTCAGGCTAAATTGGGTGTAACCAAAAGCTAAGTTGACGTCATCTGTTAGTTGACCTGATAGACCAACTTCTACACCTTGTGAAAGTAAATCACTGGTCTGAACAGTGCGATTTAATGGGTTACCGTCCGAATTACGTAATGGATAATTATTTTGTTCGGTTCTAAACACGGAGAGCGTACCTGTCAACTGATCGTTTAACCATGCACTTTTAATACCGACTTCATAGCTTTCACCTTCAACAGGTTTTAAAGCTTGGCGCGTTGTTGCTTCAATGCCTGTTTGTGGGCGGAAAATAGAGGTATAGCTCATATAGCCTGTGTATTTGGGCGTAAAGTTATAGGTTAAGCCCGCATATGGCGATAATTTACTTTCATCGTATGCCATTGGAGAGCCATAACTTACGCCACGACTGCTTGCCTGAACGTAATTTCCGCCTAAGATGAATTTTAAATCATCCGTTAAATGAAGACGTGTTGCGGCATAGTATGAGTTAATTTTTTGTCTATAGTCCGCTGCATCACTAAAGTCAGACCATGTTACGGACTGAGGTGTCCAGCTCGCCCAGTCGGTTGTGTATTGGGTAAGATAAGGCGTGCCATCATTAGTAAGTCTGGTAACGTTGTTAATATTACTGTCATTAATAAAACCACTCGATTGTTGATCGTACTGATGCATTTGAATACGACTGTATCCTAGAGTTGCTTCATGCTCTTGATTGAATAAGTTATAAGTGCCTTGGAAATTTAAATCAGCAAAATGTTTACGTAGTTGTTCTTTACCACCCCAAGCGGTGAGTGAAACGCCAGAACCATCTGCTTGAGGATTATCATAGTAATAAAGCAAGCGGCTATTGTGTTCAGTATCGCTATAGTTATAAGTGAGTTTTGCAGTCCATTTTTTACCCAGTTTTTGTTGTAACTCTAGGAAAGCATCTTGGGTTTCATTGTCCCAATGTGCCCAATCTGGATTTGGATTGTAATTTCGGTCATAAGACAGTTGTTTTCCATTTGCATCAAGTAGCGGTAAAGCGCCCCAGTTATTGGCATTTGGCTTATTCTGGTTTTGACTGTAACCGACAGTTAATAATGTTGAGTCAGTAATATCGGCTTCTAAGATGCCTGCAAAGCCATTTTTTTCAGAAGAATATCGGTCAAGATGCGAATCTCCTGTTTGCTCATACCCCATAAGGCGACCACGTACACGTCCATCTGGAGAAAGTGAACCAGAAACATCTGCTTCATAGCGCTGGGTATCCCAAGAACCATAACTTAGTCCAGCACTTGCCTGTAATTCTTTGGTCGGACGTTTACGAATATTATTAATGGTTGCACTTGGGTCACCAAAGGCATTCGATAGGGCATCGGCTCCTTTTACCACTTCGACACGGTCATAAAAGTAAGTGTCTGGATTGGTATTGTTATAGTTATAGCTGCTTAAAGGAAAGCCTACACCGTCAGTGAGAATATTTGAAATTTCAAAACCTCGTGCCATGTAAGAGGTACGTTCTGTTTCTTGATTTTGAACAGTGACTCCGGGCGTATTTTTGAGGACTTCACGTGTTGAATTTAACCCAAAATCCTCAATCTGTTGACGCGTTACGACATTGACGGTTTGAGGTGTTTCTTTCACTGCAATATTGAGTTTTGATGCGCTGCTACTATTTTTAACGGTATACGCTTTGGTCTTTTCAGAGCTTTGATCAGCACTTTCTGATTGGGCTTGTAGCTGAATGGTCGATAACGTTTGCACCTGATGGTCTACAGTATCTGCTGCGTAACTATATTGAATATTGAGTATGGATAAGCTTAGGAACGACAATTTAAAGCATTTGGAAAGCATAGGGGAGATGGATTTCATTATAAAATCTAAGTGAAAATAATTATCATTTATATTATTATTTAATAAATCTAAACACAATGGGAGGATTACTGATATTTTGAATTAATTTTTTTTAAATACAAAATAGAGGCAAAATCTTATTTGTCCTGTTGAAATATGTAGATAAGATTTCAAATATATGAGTATGCTAAAATACCCCTACTTTGAAATAGGATAAAAGTTTTGCAAAATCGGAAACTTAAAATAGGAATTGTAGTCGGTGAAGTATCGGGTGATACACTTGGTGCTAAACTCATTCGTAGCTTCCGTGAGCAGGGAATTGATGCAGAGTTTGAAGGGATTGGTGGACCTCAAATGATTGCTGAAGGTTTCAGCAGTGATTATCCGATGGATATTTTATCGGTTATGGGTATTGTTGAAGTTTTAAAAGATATTAAAAAACTGTTTACTGTGCGTGATGGTTTAGTCGACAAGTGGACTCAAGATCCCGTCGATATATTTATTGGTATTGATGCGCCAGACTTTAATTTACGTTTATCGAAAAGCTTAAAACAAAAAAATCTACCGATTAAAACGGTGCAATATGTCAGCCCTTCGGTATGGGCGTGGCGACAGGGACGGGTTCATGGTATTAAGGCCAGTATTGATTTAGTCTTGTGTTTATTTCCGTTTGAAAAAGCTTTTTATCAGAAATTTGATGTGCCTGCTGCATTTGTTGGGCATCCATTGGCAAGTCAATTGCCATTGAAAAATCCTCTTATTGAAGCGAAACAAGAGCTGGGCTTAAATGTAGAGCAGAAGCATATTGCGCTTTTACCGGGTAGCCGCCGTGGTGAAATTGAACGACTTGGTCCATTGGTGCTTGATGCAGCGAAAATCATCAGTCAAAAGCATCCTGACTATATATTTTTAATTCCTGCGATTAATGATGCGCGTCAGCAGCAGATTGAAGAATTATTAAAGCATTATCCAAGTGATCTGGTTGCTAAAGTTAAATTGATGGAAAACACGGATACTGAATCTAAAATTGGCCGTCAAGTGATGAATGCTTCAAATATTGTCGCGTTGGCTTCAGGAACGGCAACTTTAGAAGCGATGCTGTTACATCGTCCGATGGTGACTTTTTATAAGTTGAATTGGCTGACTTATGTTGTGGTTAAATTTTTGATCAAAATTCCGTATTACTCATTGCCGAATATTATTGCGGGTAAAAAAGTCATTCAAGAACTGATTCAGCATGATGCAACGCCAGAAAATTTAGCTGCTGAAATTGAAAAACTGATGAACATTGAAACTGCGCAAATACAAGCGATGCAGCACGTTACGATGCATAAGCAATTGCTTTCAGGAAATAGTGAGGACCCAGTTCAGACTATTCTTAGTACCTTAAATGCAGAATGACTTACTGAAATTGTTGACGATACTGACTTGGCGTTAAATCAAACAGTCGTTTAAACGTTTGGCTAAAGGCAGTTTCAGAAGAATAACCGACCCGATGGGCAATTTGTTGAATAGACCATTGTCCTTCGCGTAAGTATTGAGATGCCAAACGGAAGCGATACTGCTGTAAATAAGCCAATGGTGTTTCGCCAACAATCGTGCTAAATAGCGGCGCAAATTTGGAGCGCGACATACAGCATTGTTCAGCCAGTGTTTCAACGGTCCACGCCAGTTCAGGTTTGCCGTGAATGGCGGCTAAAGCATTGGCCAGTTCGGTATGTACCAGTGCGCGAAGCCAATTATTGGAATCACTTAATTGGGTAATATAGTCACGCACACACTCAATAAAAAGAATACTGACCAAATGATCGAGAATTTTGTCCCGACCGGGGCGAATTTGGTAGGCTTCAACCGCTAGAAAATGCAAACCTATTTGCAGCCATTCCGGCGCATTACTACCCGTAATATGGTGAATATGAATATAGTTGGGTAGGGCGTTAAGTAAAGGACGTGCCATGATGGTATCAATATGACAGCGTATGGCTAAAATGAGAGCAGGTTCGCCACTTGCACTTCCAAACTCGATTGTCTCTTGTCTTTTTTGATCAAAAAGTGCGGTGATGTTTAAGGCTTCAACTAAATTATTTTTGTTATTGTTATGACAAGAATGATTTTGCCCAGACGGAATCAGGACTAAATCACCCGCTTCAACATGAAGTTGGCTTTGTGAGTCAAATTGAATGGTGAGATTACCAACCAGTACCACATAGCCAATCATGGCACCTTGTTCTTGATAGGCATATGCCCAGTCCCCTTGAGGTTTTAAATAAATATATTCAGATTTATTAAGATGAATATCATCAAAAATTTTACTTAAAGCATCCATATCTTATCATTCTGTCATTATCGAATAAAATTATAAAAAGCTTAGAGTCATTCAAGCATGTGTTTTTAGGTCAAATATTGCCTCTTGATGCCAAAGACGTTTGCATAGGTTTTTTGGACGTTTACAACTGTTCTTGATGGCCCATTTCTAGAAATATAACGGTAGAACAAAAAATAGGGAAGTCGCCAGCATGAATGCACCAGTAAATTTAAATCAAACAACAACTCAAACCTTACCCATTGCTTCAGGCCTAGCACTGGATAAAAAACGCTATTGGTGGTTATTAAGCCCCGGTTTACCTGTCATAGGAATGGGGATTTTGGCAGGCTATCAGTTTGGTCCTAAAGCGACGAAAAAAATCTTTGCTTTAGGTGGGCCATTATTACTGCATGTGATTATTCCAAGTATTGATGCCATTGTTGGCACAGACAACAACAATCCGAGTGATGAGCAAATTTCATCTTTGGTTGCCGATCCTTATTATGACCGCATTGTAAAACTATTTATTCCTTTGCAAATGGCAGCAAATGTATTTGCAGGTTATGTAGTCAGTCGTAAAACAACCTCGTTACTTGACCAAATCCTGCTGGGGGTTTCGATGGGGGCAATTAATGGTATTGGGGTGAATACTGCACATGAGTTGTCACATAGACCCAATAAAAAAGATCATTATCTTTCACATGCGACGCTCATGCCGCTGTTTTATAACCATTTCCGTGTAGAACATCCATATGGGCATCATAAACGTGCTGCAACACCTGAAGATCCAGCATCTTCGAAAATGGGTGAAACCTTCTATGAGTTTTGGCCAAGAACAGTATTCGGTGGTCTTAAATCTGCCGTTGAAATTGAAAAAAATCGTCTAAAACGCAAAGGCTTATCTTTTTTCAGTCCTCAAAATGAGCTGTTCCAAGGTTGGGCGATGAGTGCGGGTTTTCATGCCACCATGTTGAAATTGTTTGGTAAAGATATTGTTCCATATTTAGCGACACAGGCTTTTTATGGTGTGAGCTTATTTGAAATTATTAACTATATTGAACATTACGGTTTAATGCGTGATCAAAAAGAAGATGGCTCTTATGCACGGACGATGCCAGAACATAGTTGGAATAATAATAACATTACCACCAATTTATTTTTGTATCAGTTACAGCGCCATTCGGATCATCATGCTTATCCGACACGTCCATTTCAAGCGTTACGTAATTTTGAGCAAGCGCCTGAATTGCCAAGCGGTTATGCCACCATGTTGTTGCCCGCTTTAGTTCCATCGTTATGGTTTAAAATGATGGATAAGCGGGTTTTTGATCATTATGAAGGTGATTTAAATAAAGCCAATATTCATCCGAAACGCCGTGCAAAAATCTTTAAAAAATTTGGTGTGATTGATCGATTATTAAATAAAGAAGAATAGATGCGGTTTGCTGAACAGTGAATTAAATTCACTTATTCTAAGCAATGATGTGAAACATGAATTGAATAATACTCGTAGAACGTCATCAATGATTACAAAAGCCCAATCGGTTAGGGTAATGCTGATCAGTTAAGGGGTTTTGTAATAAACTCCTTAGCTTTTTAGCTATTCACGACGGAGTCTTGTGTTTTTAAATCAGACCTTTGGAGCTCGTTAGTTCTTTTGTTATGCCAAAAGAACCAAAAGCATTTGTCATCCGCAAAACTCGTGAAATACCTTTTATTGATCAATTAATCGCAGAAACCTTACTTTTTTAAAATAGTTTTGCCTCGAACAGTTGCGGATGACGTTTCCGTGTATCGAATAACATCATGAATTAAAAAAATAAAATGCCAGTCAATTGCTTAACTGACTGGCATTAATGGGTTAGGGGGCTTTTGTTATTAAGTTTTGATTTATATGAGAATAAAATAATGTTGTATTGTGTAGATAGCAATAAAGCTTTAGAAATTCACTTCGTCAATTATCCGAAGCAATCGAGTGAAGTGCTATCCCGCGCAAATTTTTTATCTAATCATTAATTTTGATCACTTTAATGATTAGATAAAAAAAGAGCCTGAGTAGGCTCTTTTTGTTTTAAACAACAGAAACTTATGACTGTTCTGATTTGTTTAATACTTCATCTAAAACTTCTTTTGATTGTTTTGGTTTGTTTAATACTCCATCTAAAACTTCTTTATCTAAAGCATTATCCCAACGCGCAACGACAATGGTCGCACAGGCATTACCAACAAGGTTGGTCAATGCACGACACTCCGACATAAAACGGTCAATGCCTAAAATGAGTGCCATACCTGCAACTGGTACAGCAGGTACAACTGAGAGTGTCGCAGCTAGAGTAATAAAACCTGCACCTGTTACGCCTGCCGCACCTTTAGAGCTGACCATTGCAACAAGTAATAAGGCGAATTGTTCACCAATGGATAAATCGACATTACAGGCTTGGGCAATAAATAGCGCTGCCATAGTCATATAAATATTAGTGCCATCAAGGTTAAATGAATAACCTGTTGGTATTACTAGACCGACTACAGATTTTTCACAGCCTGCTTTTTCCATTTTATGCATAAGAGAGGGTAAAGCCGCTTCTGAAGAACTCGTTCCCAAGACGAGCCATAATTCATCTTTAATATAACGGATAAGCGCTAAAATTGAGAAACCATTATAGCGAGCAACAGCACCTAAAATAATAAGGATGAATAACAGCGCAGTGATATAGAATGTCATAATAAGTAATAATAAATTACCAATAGATTCAATACCATAAGCACCAATTGTAAATGCCATTGCACCAAATGCACCAATAGGAGCTAATTTCATTAGCATACCGACTAGGTAAAATACGGGTGCTGTCAGGTTGTTTAAAATATCGACAATAGGACGACCACGATCACCAATTGCAGCTAGAGAAATACCAAATAAAACGGCGACGAATAGAACTTGTAGAATACTTCCTTCCGCTAAGGGACTAATTAAAGTCTTTGGAATAATATTCATGAAAAAGTCGACTAATGTCGCATCGTGCGCTTTTTCTATATAACCCGCGACTTTATCATTTGCTAGAGTGGTTGGATCAATATTCAAGCCTTTACCCGGTTGAATAATGTTTGCCACAATCATGCCTATAACAAGCGCAAGTGAAGAAAAAGTAAAGAAGTACAACATTGCCTTACCAGTTACACGACCAACACGACTCATATTGGTCATACTGGCGATACCAGTCACAACTGTTAAAAAGATTACAGGCGCAATAATCATTTTAACGATCTTAATAAAAGCATCACCCAAAGGTTTTAAGCTTTCACCAAATTCTGGATAAAAATGTCCTAAAAGGATACCTAAGATAATTGCAAAGATGACCTGTACATATAAGATCTGATGAAACTTTTGTTTCTTCTTTATAACTTCTGGTTCAAGGGTACTGAAATCCATTATCTGCATACCTTTTACGATGGAAAGATTTTTAAATTGCTAAAGTACTGAATCGCTCAGCAATATCGGTACTTCAGAAAGGAGGAAAAAGAAGCATTGTAAAGAAGAAAAAGCCAACTCCATCATAAATTTCAGAAATACCAATTTTGGAAATTATATCTTTAAGATATAAAAGTATATTTTAAAATGTTATAGTAGGCACTAATATGGTGCGTATAAATCTATGTTTTATATGATATATTCAATAAATAACTGTTTTTTAAAAATTAAAGTTAAAAAACTGATCTAAATTATAAAAGCATATAAGGTATATTGGTATTTTTTGTATGAATGATCTAGAGGGCAAAATTTAAGTCAATAATGAACTCACAATATTCATGTTTTTTATTAGAATGGATTTATCACGGCTAAATAAAAGATTAGATTTTTATTGATGAAGTCTTTAAAGCAACTAAAATTGTATGAGCATAATGACATTTATACGAAACTCGGTTCTAAATCCCAAGTAAAAATATTCGCTTTTAGCAGACTTGATGAGAGATTAATTTAAGCGTAAATAGCCTAAGCAAGCTAAACATTCACTTTAAAAAAAGCATATAATTTCGCAAACCAACTATTTACATCATTAAAAAATGACACCAGCTTGCAAAGTTTTAAAATCAAATAAAATTGAATTTTCTATCCATGAATATGAGCATGATGTAAATGCTAAAAGTTTTGGATTTGAAGCTGCCGAAAAGCTCAATTTAGCAGTGCATGAAGTCTTTAAAACTTTATTGGTAACAGACAGCAAGAATTACTATGTAGCAGTTTTACCTGTTGCACATCAGTTAAGTTTAAAGAAAATTGCTGCGGCAGTTGGTGCTAAAAAATTACAGATGGCAGACCCTAAAGATGCCGAGCGCTTAACAGGCTATTTGGTGGGTGGTATTAGTCCAGTAGGGCAGAAAAAGCGTTTAAAAACGGTTGTTGACCGTTCAGCAGAACGATTAAATAAAATTTACGTCAGTGGTGGAAAACGAGGTCTAGATATTGGAGTCAAACCGCAAGATTTAGTCCACGTTCTAGGTGCGCAGTTTGCAGATGTTTTAGATCAAGATTAGGACGGGTCATAAAACGAGTCAAAAAAGATAGCTTTATAGGTGTCATCAGGTTGCCATTTTTATCCTCAATTTTGATAAAAATATAAACCATAAATTATATGTAATAGATGTTCACATGCCATGATGTCACGACATTCTTTAAATATTTTTTGCAACGCATGATCTCCGTTTTAATGACTGGCTCACGATGAGGAAGTTATTGAGGCGTTATATGTTACTGACACGCTTTAATACGATAAAAACTGAATATAATTCACTTTTTTCTGAATGTTACTAAATCAACAGATTAAGAAAGTCAGCATTTCCATGCTTTAATAACAAGGTTGACTTTAAAGTGATTTACGCGTGTTTTTAAAACCTTCTACGTCAGTTGTTCCTACCCTTGCAGGGGATTATCCCGAATGGCACCGTGGTCGTGAGCATTTTTCATTGTGGTACATTGAAATTGAGCATCCAGAATTATTAGATTATTTAAATCAACTACGTGCAGATTTTTCCAAATTTTTATATACGCCAAATAACCGCCAATTTCATATTACTTTATTTGTCTGTGGCTTTATAACTGAACAAAACCCAATTCTGGATGATGATTTTGGCATTGAAAAACTGCATCAACACATTCAAGATTTAACCCATATTTTTCCCAAGAAAATTCAATTAAAAACGGGCCGTATCAATAGCTTTGAAAGTGCATTATTTGTCGAAATTATTGATGAAAATAATGTACTTTTAAAATTTCGAAATATACTTGGACAAAGTTGCCAAGAAATAGCACCGCTCGACTATTGTCCACATCTAACTTTAGGTTTGTATCATCAAGATTTTAATAGTGATTTAGTTTTTAATCATATTAAAAGCATAGAACAAAAAAGCTTTGAATTTTCAGTAGATCAACTGACATTTGGCACATATCAGGCAAAAATATTACAAGGTCAGCTCTATCCTTTTCAGCAATTTAAATTGGAAAATGCATGATGCAACTTATTTTAGGTGGTGCGCGTTCGGGTAAAAGTCGCCTTGCGGAACAAATAGCGAAAGATTCAAATCTCAACGTGACTTATATTGCAACGGCACAGGCATTCGATCGTGAAATGCAGGCGCGTATTGAACACCATCAAGCGCAACGGCCACAACATTGGACTGTGATTGAAGAGCCTCTATATCTAGCCGATTGTCTAATCGAGTTAGATCAACCTAATCAACTGATTCTTGTCGATTGCCTAACTTTGTGGATGAGCAATTTGTTGATGCATGAAAATGCTGAATTACAGATGCAGCAATGCCAAAAGCTGTTGGATATTTTACCGATCTTGCAAGCAGAAGTTGTTTTAGTCAGTAATGAAACCGGTTTAGGTGTCATCCCGATGGGTGAAATTAGCCGTAAGTTTGTTGATGAATCTGGGCGTTTGCATCAACAGTTAGGGCAAATTGCCGAAAAAGTTATATTTTGTGTTGCGGGTTTTCCCATGATGTTAAAAGGAGAGAAAGAATGAACTGGTGGTTGGATGCATGTAAAACGCCAAGTGCGGAAGCAAAACAATTGGCGGAAGAACGCCAATTACAATTGACCAAACCAACAGGTTCATTATCTGAACTTGAAAATACCGCGGTGCTATTGGCAAGTTTACAAGACAATCCACGTCCAAATGTAGATCGACCTTGGATTACCATTTTTGCTGGCGATCATGGGGTGATGGAAGAAAATATTTCTGCCTATCCACAAGCGGTAACCCGTCAAATGCTACAAAATTTCACCACTGGCGGTGCGTGTATTAGTGTGATTGCCAAAGAATATCATGCAAAGCTGCAAGTGATTGACTGTGGTTCAGTGGGTGAAGCCTATGAATATGCAGGTGTAGAGCGTCATTGTATTATTTCGGGCACAGCGAACTTTGCTAAACAGGTGGCTATGACAGAAGCGCAATGTATAGCAGCGATGGATCTGGGTCGTAAAAGTGTTGAAGACGCGGTTGCTTATGGCGCATCTATTTATGTCGCAGGTGAAATGGGCATTGGCAATACTTGTTCAGCTTCAGCGGTTGCATGCTTTTTATTGAATGAACCCGCAGAACAGTTAACTGGTGTGGGAACGGGTATTCGTGAAGAACAGCTTATTCATAAGAAAAATGTCATTAATCAGGCTTTGGCTTTGCATCAAGATTATGTCACGCAAGATGCCTTTAAAGCATTGTGCGCAGTTGGTGGTTTGGAAATAGCAGCCATAACAGGTGCTTATATCCGCTGTGCCCAACTTGGACTTCCTATAGTGGTTGATGGTTTTATTACGACGGTTTCAGCACTGGTGGCAGTCCGTTTAAATTCAGCAGTGCGTGAGTGGATGTTGTTTGGACACCAGTCAGCAGAATATGGTCATCGTCGATTATTAGAAGAACTTCAGGCAAATCCTTTGCTCAAACTAAACTTACGTTTGGGAGAAGGCAGTGGTGCAGGGGCTTCTTTAGGGCTGATTAAACTGGCATGTAGTCTTCATAATCATATGGCAACTTTTGCAGAAGCTGCGGTGATTGGTGAAAAAGTTTAATTCCAGAATGATTGCATAGGGTATTGCAGATGTTAAAGATTGATCTATTACGGCATGGTGAAACGACTTTAAGTCATACCTTACGGGGTTCTACAGATGATGATTTAACCGAGTTGGGTTGGTCGCAGATGCAGCAAACCATAGATCAGTCTTTACAGGCTTCCATACAACAACAGGCAGCATGGGATGTGATTTTTAGTTCACCATTAAAACGCTGCCGCTTATTTGCCGAAACTGTCGCAGCACAACAGCACAAACCGATTTTTTATGATGCAGATTTACAAGAAATGCATTTTGGGGATTGGGAAGCACTGCCGACTCAAGTCATTTATGAAAATGAACCTGAATTACTGGCAAATTTTTGGCAACAACCAACTGTATTTACGCCGCCCAATGCAGAAAATATGCAAAATTTTCATCAGCGAATCACTAAAAGCATGATCAATATGCAACAACAGATGTTAGAAAATGGTTGGCAACACGCTTTGGTGGTGACACATGGAGGCGTGATTAAGTTGCTTAAATGCATCGCTTTGAATCATAGATTGGATGATATTCTCAAAATGACAGCAGAATTGGGACAACTCAATTCCTTTGTCATTCAAGATAATGCTTCGGTACATTTGCTGAAGGAGGAATAATCATGACGCCATTTTTGATTGCTTTACAGTTTCTGACGACATTTCCGATTCATTTGAAAGAAATGCCAAGCAAACAGCAAAATGGTCAATCTTTACTGTTTTACCCACTGATTGGTTTGATTATTGGTGCAATCTTATTTGTCATAGCTTCATTATTGCATGCACTACCGATTATTTTACTCAGCAGTTTACTTTTAGTGGTTTGGATTTGGCTAACAGGCGGCTTACATCTAGATGGACTAGCGGATACAGCAGATGCTTGGGTCGGTGGTTTTGGCGATAAAGAACGTACTTTAGCAATTATGAAGGACCCAAGTTGCGGGCCAATTGGGGTGCTCAGCTTAATTATTTTATGTTTAATTAAGTGGTCAGCACTATATGTATTATTAGAAAAACAACTTTATTCAGCTCTGTTTTTATTTCCGGTATTGGGGCGTTTAGCACCACTATTTTTATTTTTAACCACGCAATATGTACGTGAAAAAGGCTTAGGTTCTTCGGTTGCAGAATTTATTCCTAAAACTATAGCAGTCATGGTTTTTACACTGTGTTTATTGGCATCTGTCTATTTTTCTTTAGCAGGTATTTTTACGGCAATGGTTTTTATGATGACCTTGGTTTATTTACGGCGTAAATTTATGCAGCGGATTGGTGGTATTACGGGAGATACAGTAGGCGCAAGTATTGAAATTTGTGAAACAGTGAGTGTCTTTAGTTTTGTATTATTAAGTTTTTATTTGCCTATAAATTGGATATAAATTTTCACTCAATTAGGCGTAATTTACATAAAATTACGCCTATATTTAAACTTGAAAATTAATTATAAGTAAGTCACAGTAAATTGAATCATCATGGGTCCAAACAAAACCATAAAAATACCCGCAAGTACCATGGTTAAACAAGCCACTACGCCTTCTTCACGATGCCGCATAAAGGCTTTACTGGTTCCAAAACCGTGTGCAGAATTCCCCAATGAAGCCCCTTGGGCAAATTGTGAATTAAGCTTTAAGCCAAGTAAAATAAGATCACCTATAGCAACACCAACGATGCCCGTAATCATGGTGAATAAAATCACCAGTTCAACCGATCCACCAATATTTGAAGTCAGTTCCATGGCAAAAGGTGTGGAAATAGAACGTGCCATTAAACTGTAGGATGTTTCTGAGTTAAAACTAAATAACTTTGCCAAATAAAATGAACTCACCACACCAGCAAACATGCCAATGATAATGCCCAAACTGATTGCAAGCGCATGCTCTTTAATCACTTGTCGATATTCATAAATAGGAATAGCAAACGCAATTGTTGCAGGACCAAGCATCCAGATGATCCATTGGCTTTCAATCATGTAAGTCTCGTAGGACACATGAAATATCAGCATAAATACAATGATAATAAAGGGTACCAAAATTCCAGGCGCTAAAAGCATATAGGGGTATTTTTTATGGAGCTTTTTAACCAATACATAGCAGATGAATGTGCCAACAAAGCATAGCATTGCAATTAAATTCATCTTATTTTTCCTGCTTTATTGGTGGGTTAGAATAAAATTTCTGCTTTAACAAAGCTTCTAATTTAAAGCCGAAATACACGCTATATGCTGTTGTAAGCATCACGCAGATTGTGCCTATAGATACAGCCAGAACCAGTTGCCAACCTTGAGTTAAAAAAAGATCTTTATATTTAATAATGCCAACCACACATGGAACAAATAATAAAACCAACTCGCCCAAAATAAAATCTGATCCTGTTTTAATCCATTGCAACTTAAATATGCCACTTAACAACGCCAATAAAACCAGCAAAAGTCCTATTACACCGGCAGAGATCGGTAAATTAAGTTGCTGTTGAATTATGGATGCGATCCACCAAATCACGATAAGTAAACTCAGTTGTAGAACCACTTGAACCAGATGGTGCAACTTGGGAGGAAGTGCGGAAGTAGACATATTAAGTTGATCTAAAAGCTTGGGATTATTTTAGGTTTGACCAGATCACTATATTATGAATAATAAAAAAAAGATTATGCCTAAATGGAATGTTTTGTGGATATTAAAAGTCTGACTATGTTTGTAAAAATTGTGCAGCTACAAAGTTTTACACGGACAGCAGAGGAAATGTGTGTCACTCAACCTACAATCAGCAAAGCCATCCATCATTTAGAACAAGAAATGGGCGTACCGCTATTT
This sequence comes from Acinetobacter bohemicus ANC 3994, assembly GCF_000367925.1. Taxonomy (GTDB): domain Bacteria; phylum Pseudomonadota; class Gammaproteobacteria; order Pseudomonadales; family Moraxellaceae; genus Acinetobacter; species Acinetobacter bohemicus. The sequence goes on along the minus strand of NZ_KB849166.1, from coordinate 86,884 downwards.
CATAAAGGTCAGGCAGGGCGAAAAAGAGATGTGGCCTTGACTTATATGGGTGAGCAAATTTATCAACATGCTTTGGTGATACTTGAACAACAACAACGCATATTTGAAACCGTGGCTCAAGTTCGTCATCTTAAACAAGGAAAATTAATATTAGGCTTACCACCTTTAGGTTCGGTATTGCTAAGTACCTTAATTGCTAAATTTCATAAGCAATATCCAAATATAGAGCTGAGTTTTTTAGAAGTGGGCGCAACGGGTATTGAAGATGCTATTTTGGCGAAAACCATTGATGTCGGTATTTTATTGGGTCACTTAAAGCCAATCTTAAGCGGCATTCCTATTATGGATTCGCCCTTATGTTTACTTTCACGTAAAGAAAGCCACTGGAAAGACCGAAAAAGTATTTCTTTGATTGAATTAAAAGAAGAATCTTTTTTACTGTATGCGGATACTTTTAGCTTAAATCATATGATTATACGCGCTGCAAACGATGTCGGTTTTGAACCAAAGGTGGTGTGTAAAAGCAGTCAATGGGACTTTATTGCAAAAATGGTTGAATCTGATGTTGGAATAGCATTATTACCGAAAATTTATTGTGAACAATTAGATCAGGAAAAATATAATATTAGTGTTCTGCAAAACCCAAATTTAAACTGGACCTTAAGCATGGCATGGAATACCACAGTTGCAATGAGTCCTGCGACACGAGCATGGTTAAAAATAATTGAAGAAAATCAGGATCAGATTCACTTCTAATCATGCTTTATAAAATAAATAAAGTGTGCTGATATGTTGAATTGTAAGGGCTTTATTGGTCATTGTTGCACACTATTTACCACAGCCCCAAAATCTAAAATAAAATTTATAAACAATTTGGGGGTTTAGGAATACCTGCCAAACGGCTTAAATGACGCGCTACCAAGCCAGTATTAAATTGCTCTTGCAACACAGCATTATTAATGTCCGCACTGACCGTTTTCATCAGGAATTTAATTAGTGGGCGAGTCGCAGGTGAATGACCAAACTGGGCGTAAAATTGGCGTACTGCATGTAAGATTTCAAAATGCCATGCGGTTAGTTTTAAATTCAGGCTACTGGCTAATTCTTGCGCCACAGCTTCATTCCAAATCGTATAATCGATTAAGTGACCATCTTGATCGAGTTCTAAATTCATCATTAATCTCAAATTAGTTCAAACGAATACAACGGGTATGAGTTAAGCAAATATCTGCAAATTCAGCATAAGAAATAATCTGCATATTCTTTACGTCTTGACCCGCTAAAATTTCTGCATCGGTATCAAGTACATAAATACAATTTAATTGTTGCAAAAAAGGCAGCTCAAGCTGTAAAACAGATTCACCCATTAAAATTACGCTATCTTCAGGGCTATACATTTTTTCTAATTTTGCCACTACAGCGGGAGTCGCTGAAAAATTACTTTGCAGCAAATATAAGCTTTTATTTGACATGATTATTTTACTCTTCTACCAATACAGTACAAAATCAAAACTTTGAATGAACTCGTGATTAAGCTCAATAAACTCGATATCCTGTTGCGCTTGAGTCACAAAGTAAGCATCTTTATGCTGATTTTCAACCAAAACTGGGGTGAGATCGTAAAATTCAAAGCTATCGACCATATTCGACGCTATTTTAAATGCATATTTCATTTGTTCAAATTGTAATTCTGAATTTAATAAACTCAAAGCCCCATCTTGCAGTAAGACTTTGACTTCACAGCCAAAAGTCGCCAGAACCATGGTTGCCGATAGACTTTCATGCACGTGTAAGTTAACAAGATTGGCTTGAGTTAGAATGACGAGTACAGATTTCACACAATTAACCTTTTAAAAGCAACAAATTCAAAAAAATAACATCTTAGAATTGAATAAGACGTTGTGTTGACTGCACTGCATCGGCAAGTTCGCCCAACCCAACCAATTCAAAACCCTGAGCAAGGTTGTGTTGGCTAATCTGATGTCGTTTTGCATTTTCTTGATCGGTAATACCGCGAGCCAATGCAGCACTGACACAAACGGGTAAGCGAATGGCTAACTTTTGCCATTCTTGGGTCAAATTACGTTGGTCATCAGGAACCCACTGTAAAGCATTCGCTACGGAAACCCCGTCTTGATAGAAAAAAACGCGAAATGCTTGGTTTTTAGTGTATAAGGCTTGTGCTAAGCCAAGCGCATGCCAAGCATAGATCGAGGTTGGTGCGGAGGTAATTAGTAATAAGGTACTCATCGAAATTCACTTTAGGAATGCCCAATCCAATGTTGATGCATCCAAACTTCATAAGAAAAAGGTAGTATACAATGATTTTAGTCACTGGTGGTTTAGGCTTTATAGGTTCGCATATTGCTTTAAGCCTAATGGCTCAAGGGCAAGAAGTCATTATTGTGGATAATTTATCCAATGCAAATTTACAAACATTAGAACGACTCGAATATATTTCAGGCCGATATGTGCCATTTGTCAAAATTGATATTAGAAATACGCCTGCTTTAAATAAAGTTTTTGAACAATATTCGATAGAAGCTGTCATTCATACGGCTGGTTTTAAATCGATAGAAGAATCTGCGCTTAAGCCACTGGAATATTATAACGATAATGTCAGTTGTATTATGAGCTTACTGCGTGCTATGCAGCGTACAGGCATCCGAACATTCATCCATTTGTCCAGTTTGGCGGTCTATGGACAGTCAAGTTTAACTCTGTCGGAAGATACACCATTTAAATATGCTTATCCCAATCCGTATATCAAGTCACAACAAATGATTGAAGAAATTATACGAGATACAGCGCTGACCGATAGTGAATGGAAAATTGCAATTTTAAGACTAAGTAATATTGCGGGTGCATTTGAACATGCTGTGTTAGGTGAGTTTGTTGCGCCATTGCCTAAAAATATTATTCCTTTGGCGTTACAAGTTGCAGCAGGGCAACGCGAATATATTGAACTGCGTCAGCAAGCCCAAACCATCGATCATACGGCTGAACGGGGTTTTTTACATGTGTTAGATAGTTGTGATGCCATTATTGCAGCTTTAGAGTGGTTAAGAGGTCAACAATATGTCTGCGAAGCCTTTAATATTTCAGGGCAAAGTATTTCGATTGCTGCTCTGCTAAAGGAAATCTCCAAAGTCACTCAAGTCGAAATTAAAACCATTGAGGCGCAATTTTATCCCGCTGCTGAACTGGATCAGATTGGTGCAAGCTCAGAAAAAGCACATCAAATTTTAAAATGGCAACCTAAACGCAACATCAGCAAAATTATAGAAGATGCTTGGCGCTTTTATCAACAAACATTAATAGGACGTTAGAACGCTTTGGATGTTAGAATGTTATGTAAATAATAATCATTTACAATTATAATTTGTTTGATTAAGATAATTAAATGTGTCAAAACATAATGAAAGAGCAAAGTTATAAAATTACAGGGAAATGAGGTTAATCATGCAAACACGTATTGAACATGACACGATGGGCGAGGTTGAAGTTCCGAGTGAGGCAATGTGGGGCGCGCAAACACAGCGTAGTTTGCAAAACTTTAAAATTGGCCAAGAGCGTTTACCACGACCGATGATTCGGGCGATGGGTTTAGTCAAAAAAGCGGCTGCTATGACCAATGCCGAATTGGATCAAATCCCTCATGAATTGTCACATTATATTGTGGATGCGGCAGAAGAAGTGATCTCGGGTGATTGGGATGCACAGTTCCCATTGGTGGTATGGCAAACAGGTTCTGGTACGCAAAGTAATATGAACTGTAATGAAGTGATTGCCAACATTGCCAATCAAAAACTGGGGAATCCTTTGGGTTCGCAAAAACCAGTACATCCCAATGACCATGTGAACCGTGCGCAATCAACCAATGACTCATTTCCAACTGCCATTCATGTGGCAGCCAGTTTACAAATCAATGAATTACTAATTCCTGCCGTCACACATTTACGCGATACTTTGGCGGCTAAAGCTCAAGAATTTTCTGATATTGTGAAAATAGGTCGTACCCATTTACAAGATGCAACGCCATTAACACTGGGTCAGGAATTTAGTGGCTATGTTTCTCAGCTTGATCATGGTTTAAAACGTTTAGATTATGCCTTATTGGGTTTATATGAGTTACCTTTAGGTGGTACGGCAGTTGGAACTGGGTTAAATGCTCATCCTGATTATGCGGTAAAAGCAGCAGCACAATTGGCAACATTAACAGATTTACCTTTTGTGACTGCACCCAATAAATTTGAAGCTTTAGCAGGGCGTGATGCCGCAGTTTTTGCGTCAGGTGCTTTAAAAACTTTAGCTGCTAGCTTAAATAAAATTGCCAATGATATTCGTTGGTTAGCCAGTGGTCCTCGTTGTGGTTTTGGTGAGATTCGGATTCCTGAAAATGAACCGGGTTCAAGCATTATGCCGGGTAAAGTGAATCCAACTCAAAGTGAAGCCATGACTATGGTGGTTGCCCAAGTGCTGGGGAATGATACGACCATTAATGTCGCTGGTGCTTCTGGTAACTTCGAGCTAAATGTCTTTATGCCAGTCATTGCATTTAACTTATTACAATCCATTCAGTTGCTGGGTGATGCATGTAATAGTTTCAATGATCATTGTGCTGAAGGGATTGAACCTAACCGTGAAAAAATTGATTATTTCCTACATAACTCACTCATGCTGGTTACTGCTTTAAACCCTGTAATTGGTTATGAAAATGCCGCGAAAGTAGCAAAAACAGCCTATAAAGAAGGTAAGACTTTGAAACAAGTGGCTGTTGAATTGAACTTAGTGACCGCAGAACAGTTTGATGCCGTGGTGATTCCTGAAAATATGGTTTCACCTAACAGCAAATAATCATTTGATGGCTTGAAGTTTTATCAATTGATCATCAGTGGTTTTTATCTCATACATAAGTGCGTACAATATACGTTGAAATTAACTGCTGATGATTGATTATGCTTGATGTTTATTTAACGGATGTTCAGAAAAAGGTGCAATTTAAGGATTATCCGGGTGAGCATCCTGTTAAATTTATTTTGAATTTTAAAAAGATTTTTCCGAGTATTATGGAACTTCTTCTTCCTGTTCTTCCAGATGATGAAAATTTGGATGAAATGACTTGGGAATCAACCACAGAAGATTTTGAGTTGTTCAAATTATTATTAACCGGTTGGGGCGTAATTGAATTACGTTTAAATGCTATTTCTCAATTTAAAAATAAGAATTATGCAGATCAATTGGTTAAAACTGCGCAACAAAAGCGTAAGGCATTTGCTAAAACCAATAAAAAATTGAAAGCAGTCGAATTGGATTATTTATTTATGCACGAAATTCATGCATTGATTGATGCCGAATTGGTTGAAATTGGTGAAAAATTCTATTTACCGACTTTACGTGATCTTTGGAAGAATAAAGTATCGCAAAGCATTTTGAATGCAAAATTCTAAAATTCAATAAAATGTTGTAAAAATCCTCCAAAATTGGAGGATTTTTTAATATTATTTTGCGGTTAATCAAGATGTTAAAATTAAATAGAATATTTTATATAAAAAATTAAAGATTTAATTATCAATAAAATGTACTAGATATTGGAATTATTATTGCATATGGTATGACGACAACACCTTTGCATGTGTACTGTTATGAAAGTTGATATTTCACATTTTCTTAATAGTGTTTGCTGGTTGTTTAAAATCTTCCCGAGGAAATATCACAGGATTTCATTAAATGTCGAATCAATTTTTAGATTTAATTAATAAACGCCGTACAATTTATGCAGTGGGTAAAAATGTAGAGCAAAGCCCAGAACATTTAACTGATTTGATTCAACATGCGATTAAGCAAAGTCCATCATCGTTTAACTCACAATCATCACGTGCCGTCATTTTATTTAATGCTGAGCATGAAAAATTTTGGGGCTTTGTGAAAGAAAAATTGAAATCTTATGCAAAAGATGCCGACGCTGCGGCAAAAACCGATGCCAAAATGGATAGCTTTGCAGCAGGTGTGGGTACGGTTTTATTTTTTGAAGATCTAGATGTGATTAAAGGCTTGCAAGAGCAGTTTCCATCTTATGCAGATAATTTTCCAGTGTGGGCAGAACATTCAACGGCAATTGCACAGTTTGCCACTTGGACTGCATTACATACGGACGGCTTAGGTGCTTCACTTCAGCATTACAACCCAATTGTCGATGAACAAGTACATGCAGAATGGGATATTCCTGCAAGCTGGAAACTTCGTGCCCAGTTGGTTTTTGGTTCTGTTGAAGGTGAAGCGAAAGACAAATCTTATATAGATGATGCTGTGCGTTTTAAAGTCTTCAAATAATTTGAGTCTTTAACCCTACAATAAGAATTAAGCTATTTAAATCAAACGCCTGATGTCTTTCATCGGGTGTTTGATATTTTAAGGCGAGGTACAGTGTTCATCGATTGCAAATTGCTATTCAGTCAGATGAAGGCATTACACCAAATCATTTATAGTGAATTGGCGCATCTGACCTGTTTAAACTTTGATTATGGATAAAAGTCTATTTGCTTTGTTTACGATAGACACTTGGACGTATAGGACGGCTACTTTTCCATAAGCCTTTTTTCTGCTTTTTGGCTTTGTCTTGCAGTGACATCATATAGTGCAGGTGTTTTTTATCTTTGATGTATTCTTCATACACCCAAGCTGCACCACGTTTGACCATCTCTTCATTCATACTTTTACGATAGCGGTAAATGACCCCCACGCAGCGCCCATAACGGTCAATATCGGTAATTTTTACCCGAACCCATTTTTGGTGCACCATGCTTTTAATCAGACGTGCTGACTCTTTGCCATAAGCTTGACTTGATTCAGGGGCATCGACGTAGGCAAAACGTAATTTGGTTTCTGAACGTCGGAAGTTTAAGCGATGGCAGGTAAGGGTATCGCCATCACTAATGGCAGTGACGCGGCAATAATAGCTTTTTCCCTTTTTAAAAGGCTTAAAAAAAATACTTAAAAAAGTATAAATTTTGCGGAAAATAAATAAAAAAATTAGACAACAGATGAAGCCTAAAACCATAAGCCAAACAGGGGAGAGATTTGCCAACATAAAAGAAAACTTTGTTGAAATTAGTTTGAAAAATTCAGTCTAAATTCAGCAATAAACAGAGAGAAATGAAGTATTAGTTTAATTGAAATCGTAAAAAATAAGAGCTGAATAAATAGGCAAATGATGCTGCAAGTATTGTTAATTCAGCATTTCGACTATTTAAACAACAAGTTCAATGTGAAATAAAAGCTCAAGGTAAAATAAACAAAAGAAAGCAAGAATTGTCATTTAAAATAATCGAAGTAAATTGAGCAATCACACACAAATAGCCTAAGCAAAAATTTTTAAAATTTCATTTCTTAAAAACGTATGCCTTGCATTTTCCTGCAAATCTTTATGCCAATACATGCCTATATTAATATTCGGCAGTTCTACAGGTACCTCAAAAATATTTAAACCTTCTGCCGTGTGTAAATGAGCCAGCATATTTTTAGGGATGGTCAAAAGAATAGCGGCTTGTTGCGCTAAAATTTGTAAAGCTGTTGAATAATGTTGGCAGCGTAAAAAAATCTGACGAGAGAATTGTTTACGATTTAAATAAATATCCTCAACCAGTACACCTGTACGTCGTGAAGAAACACCGATATGTGGCAAGGCAAAATAAATTTCAGCCGTCATACTTTGCTGCTGAGTACAGACGACAAATTGGTCTTGTACCAATGTTTTAAATTGAATTTTATCAGTAAAATTTTGTTCTAAATCAATGACAAAATCGATTTGTTGCGTGGCCAGATCGGTTAGCACATTTTTACGGTCTAATTTAATACTGGAAAATTGCACCTCTAAATTGAGTTGATGAAAATGCTCAACCAGTTTCGGCAAAATAATCGGTTCAATTTCATCATGAATGGCTATTTTGAGTGTTTGTACCATGCTTGGGTCAAAACTTTGCTTTTGTAGAGAAATACTTTGAATCGCAAACAAGGCATTTTTAATGACAGGATAAATCCGTTCAGCAAATGGTGTAGGCAACATTTGACTGCCAGCACGGACAAATAAATCATCCTGCAAATGTTGTCGTAGTCGTTGCAGGGCATGACTGGCTGCGGACTGACCAATACAGAGTAACTGGGCAGATTTAGAAATACTTTTTTGTTCAAAAATGGCAATAAATAATGGATATAAATTGATGTCAATTTTATGAAAGACAGCCATGTCTAAAATGTCTTTATGATGAATATTATTCATAGTGGAGTATGGAATTAAATCATTTTATTCATAATAGTTTTCAGGTTATGTTGTTGTAAAGCGAAGTTAGCATAATATTTTAAGGGATCATAAGATGTTTGAATTGTCAGCACGTGCGCAAGATTATATTGAACGGACGAAAGCCTTTATAAAAAATGAAATTGAACCGATTGAGACTGACTTTTGGAATGAAGTTCATGAGCTAAATCAAGGTGGGGATTGGACTAAATGGCAATGGCCCACACAAATAGAAGCCCTAAAAAGTAAAGCCAAAGTAGCAGGGCTTTGGAATATGTTTTTGCCTGATGCTGAATTAGGTCAGGGCTTATCTGTTCAAGAATACGCACATATTGCTGAACTTACAGGCCGCAGTTTAATTGCTCCAACCGTGTTTAATTGCAATGCACCTGACAGTGGTAATATGGAAGTATTGTGGCGTTACGGCAGTGAAGCACAAAAACAACAATGGTTAATGCCACTATTAGATGGAAAAATCCGTTCAGTATTTTGTATGACTGAACCTGAGGTTGCTTCAAGTGATGCAACCAATATGCAAGCTACAGCAGTCGTCGTTGGTGATGAAATTGTTTTAAATGGTCGTAAATGGTGGTCGTCAGGTTTAGGTGACCCAAACGCAAAAATCATTATTTTTATGGCTCATACACCAGATGAAACCAAAGATCGTCATCATCAACATTCCATGGTTTTAGTTCCTGTTGAAACGGCAGGCGTTAAAATTGAACGTATGTTGCCTGTATTTGGTGATTATGATGCACCACATGGTCACGGCGAAATTAGTTTCGATAATGTTCGTGTCCCTGTGACCAATTTTATTGGTGGCGCAGGTCAAGGTTTTGAAATTGCCCAAGGACGTTTAGGGCCTGGACGTATTCACCATTGCATGCGTTGTATTGGTGCTGCGGAAAAATCGTTAGAGTTGATGATTGACCGTGGGATGAGCCGCACTGCTTTTGGTCAAGAAATTCTTAAATTGGGTGGCAATTTAGAACGTGTTGCAGAAGCACGAGTTGCGATTGATCAAGCACGTTTATTGACTTTGTATGCTGCTTATAAAATGGATACTTTAGGCAACATGGCCGCTTTAACTGAAATTTCTGCCATTAAAGTGGTTGCGCCTAGTGTGCTGGAAAAAGTGGTTGATATGGCCATTCAGATTCATGGTGGTGCAGGGGTTTCACGTGATACACCTTTAACCGGTTTCTTTGCTCAAGCACGTAGCCTACGTTTAGCCGATGGCCCAGATGAAGTACATAAAGGCATGATTGCTAAACTTGAATTGGCAAAACGTGGTTACAGTTCACGTCGTAAGTCAGATTAAAAAATATAAATGATGCTAGATAAGACCTCTTACAATTTTGCTTAAATTTTTCTGTTTATGCAGGAAAATTAACAAGGTATAAATGAAGTAAGAAGTCTTTTTTAAATTGAAGATTTAGGGAAATAAGAATGTCAGTGATTGATGTTGGCGGAAATGTTCGTGAAGGCGAAGAACTTGATATCGTTGCGGTAGAAAATTGGCTTAAAACACAAGGTGTTGATCTACAAGGTCAAGTTGAAGTGACTCAATACTCAGGTGGTGCTTCCAATTGGACCTACCGTTTAAAATATGACAATACTGATTTAATTCTACGTCGCCCCCCAAAAGGCACTAAAGCTAAATCTGCCCATGATATGGCACGTGAATATCATGTACAAAAAAATCTGGCGCCTTTTTATTCAGCATTGCCTGAAATGGTTGCACTGTGTCAGGACGAGTCCGTTATTGGCTGCGACTTCTATGTGATGAAACGCATCAAAGGGATTATTCCTCGTGCAAAACTACCCCCTGAATTGCAATTTGATGAAGCCGATGTACATCAACTTTGTACCAATGTTATTGATAAACTGATTGAATTACACCAAGTACCCTATCAAGGGACTGAACTTGAACAATTAGGCAAAGGCGACGGTTATTGTCGTCGTCAGGTTGAAGGGTGGGATGCTCGCTATGCAAAAGCCCATACGCTTAATGTGCCTTCATTTAAGTTCGTGCGCAAATGGCTACATGACAATATTCCTCCAGACTCTAAAACCTGCATTATTCATAATGATTGGCGTTTTGATAATGTGATTTTAGATCCCAAAAATCCAACTGAAGTGATTGGTGTTTTGGATTGGGAAATGGCGACTTTGGGTGATCCATTGATGGATTTAGGTTCTGCTTTGGCTTATTGGGTAGAAGAAACAGACCATCACATTTTTAAGTCTACACGCCGTCAACCCACAAATTTAAAAGGCATGTTTACACGTAAAGAAGTGGTTAAATATTATTTAGATAAAACAGGTTTACACACTGATAATTGGACTTTTTATGAAGTGTTCGGTATTTTCCGTTTAGCGGTCATTGCGCAGCAAATTTACTATCGTTACTATCATAAGCAAACCAATAATCCTGCATTTAAGGACTTTTGGATCGTGATTCATGCCTTACATATTCGTGCCTTAAAACTTATTGGCAAACAAAAATTCGAAGCCAATGAAATTGCACAAAAATATATATCCAAACTACAGGAAATTTTAGCGAAATGACCACAATTTATCTGATTCGTCACGGGCAAGCTTCTTTTGGTGCAGAAAGTTATGACAAACTTTCTCCGAATGGTGAATTACAGGCAAAATTATTAGGTCAGTATTTTAATAAGATTCTAAAAGAAGAACCCTATGTTGTGGCAGGTTCGATGCAACGACATCAACAAACGGCAAATCTAGCTTTGGCTGAATGTTTCCCAGAAGCCAGTATCGTGACTGACCATGCTTGGAATGAGTTTAATCATCAACAAGTTTTTGCCCAGTATGAACCGCGTTTTAATGAACCACATTTACTTAAAGCAGATGTGGAAAATGAAACCAATCCACGTGCTTATTTAGCCAAAATTTTTGAAGGTGCGATTGAACGCTGGACGGGGGGTGACTATCACCATGAATATGATGAGTCTTGGCCCGATTTTAAAAATCGTGTGGAAACAGCACTGCAAAATTTAAGTGATGAACTTGCAAAAACCAAACCTCGTTATGCGGTGGTCTTTACATCGGGTGGTGTGATTTCAGTAGCGGCAGGTAAATTACTTGAGTTAAGTGCAAATCGTACTTTTGCTTTAAATTGGGCGATTACCAATACCAGTATGACCACATTACGTTTGGTTGGAAATGAACCTCAACTCCTGAGCTTAAATGAACATCATTTTATAAAAGTTGAAGACTCTCAATTGCTTACATGGATTTGATTGTAGAAAAATAGGAAAAATAAACCACATGGCAAAAACGATTTTAATTACTGGTGCAAGTTCTGGTATCGGTGCAGGTATGGCACGTGAATTTGCACAAAAAGGTTATAACCTTGCAATTTGTGCACGCCGTTTAGAGCGTCTTGAGACATTAAAGCAAGAGCTGGAAAGCAAATACGGCATTAAAGTCATCGCAAAAACTTTAGATGTAACTCATTACGATCAAGTATTTGAGGTATTTAAAGTATTTCAAGCAGAATTTGGCACGATTGACCGAATTATTGTCAATGCCGGTGTGGGAGATGGTCGTCGTATTGGGAAAGGTAACTTTGCCATTAATAAAGCCACGGTTGAAACCAATTTTATTTCTGCACTTGCGCAATGTGAAGCTGCTGTTGAAATTTTCCGTGCACAAAATTCAGGTCATTTGGTGATGATTTCATCGATGAGCGCAATGCGTGGCATGCCAAAACATTTAACTGCTTATGGCGCAAGTAAAGCAGCCGTAGCACATTTAGCAGAAGGTATTCGTGCAGAATTGATTGATACCCCCATTAAAGTTAGTACAATTTTCCCTGGTTATATTCGAACTGAACTCAATGAAGGTGCGAAAAAATTACCTTTTGAAGTGGATGAGAAAACAGGGTCACATTTACTTGCCAAAGCCATTGAGAAAGAACCTGTTAAAGCCTATGTTCCACAATGGCCGTGGTTACCACTTGGTTTGGCAATGAAAATATTGCCATTAAAGTTGGTGAATAAATTGGGTTGATCTAAAAAGGCTCATACCGAGCCTTTGTTATTTTCAAATGAATCTTAAATATGTTTTTAAAAATCTCGACACTCGTGTTAATTCCAGCACTGCTGATACAAGGCTATGCAGTCAAAAAAAATACACTACGTTTGCCTGAACCCGATGGCAATCGTCAGGGAACGATTGGGGCAGGAAACCCATTGTCAATTTTGATTCTAGGCGATTCAGCTGCGGCAGGCGTAGGCGTACAAATACAGGAAGATGCTTTGCTGGGTTCAGTATTGAAGCAGTTAAAAAACCAGTATGAAGTTCGTTATATGTTAGAGGCTACAACGGGCTATAGCAGTGCACAAATTATAGAAACAGCTCAAAATATGCCTCATCAGCATTTTGATGTGGTTATTACCTCTGTCGGGGTAAATGATATTACTCAACTCACACAGCCAAAAAACTGGATTAAAAAACAACAGCAGCTTTACAGCGAAATTAATCAAAAATTCACCCCTCATATTATTATTGCATCGGGTGTGCCACCTATGGATTTATTTCCTGCCTTGCCGAATCCCTTAGCGTGGTTATTTGGTCAATATGCCAAGAAAATGAATCAAGCACTTGGGCAATTTGTGCAAAAACAACAGAATATGCAGTGGATTGAATACGATTTACTTCGTTTTAAAACATTAAATTTAGAAATGGCCGCAGATGGTTTTCATCCGAGTAAGGAAATATATGCACTTTGGGCTGAGCAAGTCGCAGAAAAAATTCGCAAAATGTTTTAAATTAATCAGAATCCTTTGAAATAGCTTGTTATGTCGACTGAACCAGAAATTGAAACGCATCCACTTCAGCCATTCCTTCCTGAAAATGCTAAATTGTTAATGCTGGGAAGTTTTCCACCGCCTAAAACACGTTGGAAAATGGATTTTTATTATCCCAATTATCAAAATGATATGTGGAAAATTTTTGGTTTAGTATTCTTTCAAAATAAAGAACACTTTCTTGATCTAGCAAATAAAAATTTTAAAGAACAACTTATTCGTGATTTTCTAATGGAAAAGGGCATTGCTATTTTTGATACGGCTTATCAGATCATTCGTTTAAAAGGCAATGCGTCTGATAAATTTCTACAAATAGCAAAGCCAACTGATTTAGCACAACTTTTACAAGATATACCTCAGTGCCATAATGTGATGACGACTGGAGATAAAGCCACAGATACTTTAATGCTTTCTATGCCAGAAGGGACTGAAAAACCTCAAATTGGACAGTCTTCAAAAACATATTTCGCTGAACGTGACATGACTTTATACCGTATGCCTTCATCTTCACGTGCGTATCCTTTGCCAGTGGAAAAGAAAGCTGAAGCCTATGCTCAATTATTTAATGAAATAGGCTTACTTTAAGTAGGTTTTTTTCCAATAAAATTTAATTGTCATACTCGACATAATCCCACAGATTTAAACGTGCTTTAATTTCTGTACGGATTTTTGGCAACATTGGGAGGAGCGTGCTATCTAGCCACAAACTTAAAGCTTGTGCAGAAATTTTCTTCTTTTCTATATCAATGATTTGCGCACCTTTGACCAAGAGTAGCGTTTCTTCATTGGTTTCAGTTTCAATACCTTTGAATAAAACCTGAAGTTCAAATCCTGTATCTAAAATAAGCCACTCGAGTTCAATTTGAATATTTTCATTCGACTTTAAAACGACTTGACCTTCTAAAAGATCACTTTCAGATAAACAGTTATGTTCTACTCGAACTTTAGACAAAAACCATTCTTGGCGACCTAAATCATCGAGGGTTTTATAAGGCAATAAAATATCATTTAAATTAAATTGACGGCTTAAATCAAAAAACTGCATGGGAGAGAGTCACAATCAGGAGAAAAAGAGTTTAATACTCGAAAAGTGAAATGTTAAAGCAAAGGGGCAGATGAGTAAAACCTTTGCAAAGCTGGATTGAATTTATGTATAAATATAAATCAAAACCTTATACGTTCTAACAAACAATGTTAATAAAAGAAGTTGCTAGCCCCATTGATTTAAGAAAACCTGAAGATGCAGCGCAATGGGCAAATGAAGTGAATGTCAAAAGGCCATGGCGATATGCATTTTTTGATTATTATGCCGAGCTGATACAACAGTCAAATGCTAGAAATGTTTTAGAAATTGGCGCTGGCCCCGGATATTTGGCTAAACACCTCTTAGAAAGATGTCCGAATATTCACTATACTGCTTTTGACTTTTCTGAAGCGATGCATGATCTTTCAAGAAATAGACTGCTTGCAAATGAGTTACAAAGAACCCGTTATGTGGTTGGAGATTTTAAACAACCCGATTGGGTCGATCCACTCACTACATATGATGTCATCATTATGCATCAAGCTTTGCACGAGCTACGCCATAAAGCATATGCAATGGATTTTCATCATATTGTAAAAACAACACTGCTTAACCCGAATGCAACTTATTTGCTATGTGATCATTTATTTGCTGAAAGTGCCATGACCAATAATGAACTTTATATGTCAAAACAAGAGCATTTAGTCAGTTTGCAGCAGGCAGGGTTTACACAGATTGAAATTTCACTCGAAATAAAAGGCTTATGTGTATTTAAATGTCATTAATTTGTCATTACATCATCCATTCAATCGGCAAGTAGGATACCGCTTGCATAGCAAAGCGTTGAAATTTCGTCGTTTCTGGGTCATGTTTATATTCTACAATTGAGCCATCTTTATGCTGATCAAGCCAAATGATTTCGCCTTGTTTATTTAATTTTAATTCGTAGGCAATTTGTGGTAAATATTGATCCAGTGATTTGGAAATATACTTTTGTAGAACATCAGATTCGACCACAAGTCCGACTTCGCTGTTTAAATTGGCTGAACGAGGGTCGAAATTAAATGAACCAATAAAGACCATGCCATCTATATCAAAAAATTTGGCATGTAAGCTAGATGTATTTTTACCTTTGGCAGGAATGACATTTCCTGTGACCACTTCATACCAAGTCCGTTTATTACGTTCAATATAGGGTTTAAATTCATATAGTTTAATGCCATTTTGCAGTAAATCATGACGATATTTTTGATAAAAGGCATGCACCACGGCGACATCATTGGCAAGAAATGAGTTGGTTAAAATTCTAATCCGGACATCATTTTTGCTTAGATTAACTAAATAGTCTGTACCTTTACGTGTAGGTACAAAATAGGCTGAAACTAATTCCAGATGCTGCTTCGGTTCTCCCATAATATTGAGCATTTGGCGATAAATAAGCTGATCCTTGGTCGCCTCGCCACGAATTTTATTTGGTGAGTCTGCAATAAAATGAGCTTTTGCCCAATTAATAGGACGATCTTTTAAGTGTTTATTGATTTGTTTTTCGGCTAATTCAATGCGTTTTTTTAACTGATCTTTTTGTAAAGCAGTAAGTTCATAATACTGACGCAATTTAGCAAGCTGTTCTTGATTGCCATTGCCCAAAAGTTGTGGCACTGAATAACTTAAGTTGTCATTCCAAAACTCATGGAAAACGTCATTGGCATGCTGAACAGCAGTGCCATAGAACAAAATATCCATATCGGTAAATTGGAAATTATCACTCGCATCAAAATATTCACGGCTAATATTACGACCACCAGTAACCGCAATTGCGCCATCGGCAATAATGAGTTTATTGTGCATACGATGATTAATATGTTTTAAACGAAATGCGTAATCAATGACGCGTAGTTTTCTGAATTTATAAGGATTAAATAATTTAATTTCAAAATTTGGATGTGCTGCAAGTTGTTTTAAGGTGGCATCAAGTTTGGTTCCGTTCTGATCATCAATCAACAGCCGAACCTTGACCCCACGATCTGCTGCTTTTAAAAGTTCAGCCAGCATGAGATGCCCAATCGAATCATCTTCCCAAATGTAATACTGTAAATCGATATTATATTTTGCTTTATTAATCAGATGTAGTCTTGAGGCAATGCTGCTAAAGGCATCATCTAAAGCCAAATAAGCCGTTAAGCCTTGCGACATTTGCGTGTCGACATTTGAACCGTTTAACCAGTGTTCCGCATGAATTTGAATAGGCGGTTGTTTATTTGATTGATTCATAGGCAAACTACACCCCGTCAACGTAATGAGTGCTAAAGAAAACATGACAGCATGAGTGAATGGTTTAATTAGCATAATTATTATGGTGTCATTAAGTTATAAGTACATATTATCATCATGTTAAAGGTTGAATCTGATAATAAAAAGCGGTTACTGTAGCTCATCTGTTAAAGAACTAAATAAAGGATAGCTCTGTTATGAAATCACGTGCAGCAGTCGCATTTGGTCCAGGTGAACCGCTTCAAATTGTCGAGCTGGATGTCGCTCCACCCAAGGCGGGCGAAGTTCTTGTTAAAATTACCCATACAGGTGTCTGCCATACCGATGCATTTACTTTGTCGGGTGATGATCCTGAAGGTGTATTTCCAGCGGTACTGGGTCATGAAGGTGCCGGTATTGTGGTTGAAGTGGGTGAAGGCGTAACCAGTGTCAAACCGGGTGATCATGTCATTCCACTGTATACGGCTGAATGTGGCGAGTGTTTATTCTGTAAATCTGGAAAAACCAATCTTTGCGTGGCTGTTCGTGCGACTCAAGGTAAAGGTGTGATGCCTGATGGTACGACACGTTTTTCTTATAATGGTCAGCCAATTTATCATTACATGGGCTGTTCAACCTTTAGTGAATATACCGTGGTTGCTGAAGTATCTTTGGCGAAAATTCATCCTGATGCAAATCCTGAACATGTCTGTTTGTTGGGCTGTGGTGTAACAACAGGGATTGGCGCTGTACATAATACGGCTAAAGTGCAAGAGGGTGATTCAGTCGCAGTCTTCGGCTTAGGTGGTATTGGTCTTGCTGTGGTACAAGGCGCGCGTCAAGCCAAAGCAGGTCGTATTATTGTGGTTGATATGAACCCAGAAAAATTCAAACTGGCTGAAGAGTTTGGTGCGACTGACTTCTTAAATCCAAAAGACTATGACAAGCCGATTCAACAAGTGATTGTGGAAATGACAGACTGGGGCGTAGACCATTCATTTGAATGTATTGGTAATGTCAATGTTATGCGTTCAGCGCTTGAATGTGCGCACCGTGGCTGGGGACAATCTGTGATTATTGGTGTGGCAGGTGCAGGTCAGGAAATTTCGACTCGCCCATTCCAACTGGTCACTGGCCGTACTTGGAAAGGCACTGCATTTGGTGGCGTAAAAGGGCGCTCTCAACTGCCTAAAATGGTTGAAGATGCAATGAAAGGTGACATTCAGCTTGAACCTTTTGTCACGCATACCATGGGGCTAGATCAAATTAATGAAGCTTTTGATTTGATGCATGAAGGTAAATCTATTCGTTCCGTGGTGCATTTTCAAGAT
Source organism: Acinetobacter bohemicus ANC 3994 (assembly GCF_000367925.1). Classification (GTDB taxonomy): domain Bacteria; phylum Pseudomonadota; class Gammaproteobacteria; order Pseudomonadales; family Moraxellaceae; genus Acinetobacter; species Acinetobacter bohemicus. The sequence goes on along the minus strand of NZ_KB849166.1, from coordinate 69,145 downwards.
TAATTCATTTTGCGCAATATAAAAAACGGGCAGATTGCCTAATGCTGATTAGTTAAGGGGGTTACAATTAACTCCTTAGCTTTTTAGTTATTCACGACGGAGTCTTATATTTTTAAATCAAATACTTGGAGCTAATTTATTACTTTGGATAAGCCCAAATGAGAAACTCAAAATATATTTTGAGTTCGCAAGAAAGGCATCTTGCGGCGCAGTGCGCCTCACCGCAAAACTCGTCAAATACCTTTTGTTGATTAATTGATCACAGAAAACTTACTTTTCTAAAATAGTTTTGCCTCGAACAGTTGCGGATGACGTTTTCGCGTATCGAATATTATTTTGAATTCAAAAAATGCCAATCAATTTCTTAACTGACTGGCATTAGGCAATTTGCCCGTTTTTTTAGCAGCGTATTTTAAGCAGTTGCTTTAATCACTTCAGCAATAGATTCAGCAACATAATCAATATTATTTAAGTTCAAACCCGCCGCACACATACGTCCACTACGCACTAAATAAATGCCGTATTTGTCTTTTAAAATATCGACTTGTTCAGCCGTTAAACCGGTGTAGCTAAACATACCTTGTTGTTTAACCAAATAGCTAAAGTCATGTGCAGGCAATGCTTGGCTTAATTTTTCATTTAAAATTTGACGCATTTTAATAATACGTTCGCGCATTTCTTTCAGCTCTGCTTCCCACTGTGCAGTGAGATTCGCATCATTCAGCACGTTATCGACCAATAAGGCACCCGTCGTGGCTGGGCTTGAATAGATACGACGTACGGTGGCTTTAAGCTGACCCAATACTTTTTGTGCCGTGGCTTGATCATCACAGACAAATGTTAAACCACCCACACGCTCACCATAAAGCGAGAAAATTTTAGAGAATGAATTACTGACAATAAAATTCATGCCTGATTGATCTAAAGCGCGAATCGCATAGGCATCTTCTTCTAAACCCTGACCAAAACCTTGATAGGCAATATCTAAAAATGGAATTAGGTCTTGTTTTTTTAAGACGTCAATCACTTGATCCCATTCCGCAGGCGTTAAATCTGCACCTGTCGGGTTATGACAACAAGGGTGTAATAATACAATGCTTTTAGCCGGAAGTTTGCTTAATTTTTCCAGCATTTCAGCAACATTGACACCGTTGGTTGCAGCATCAAAGTAAGGATAAAAGTGCGAGTGAATCCCTGCACCATTAAAGATCGCAATATGGTTTTCCCAAGTCGGTTGGCTGACCCAAACATCGGATTCAGGAAAATATTTTTTTAAGAAATCTGCACCCACTTTAAGTGCACCAGAACCTCCTAAAGTTTGAATGGTCACCGCACGACCATCTAAGCGAGCTTGACTATTTTTACCCAAAACAAGGGCTTGAGTTGCCGCGTTATACGACTTCAACCCATCCATCGGTAAATATAGTTTGACCTTGTCATTGCTTGGTTCAATGTTTTTATATGCAGCTTTAATGGCATTTAATTGCGGAACAATATTGTCCTCATTGTAATAAAGCCCAATGCTTAAATTAACTTTTTCTGTTCGTTCATCTTTACCAAATTCTTCCATCAAAGAAAGAATCGGATCACCTGCATAAGTATCAACATGTTGGAACATGAATACATCCTTCATTATATGTAGTAAACAAATTAAGCTTTTGCTATAGATCGTATTTTATCTTTTAATGCCAATGGATTGTCCGTTATTTTCTTATTTTTAAACTTTCTTATTTTTTTAGAAAGAACTGATTCAAAATAGGATATGTTGAATCAAGCATTTGCTGTGTTTAGGGCGAAATACATTTGATGGCTTTGACCTGAATGAAAAATGTTTGATAGATCTAAGTAAAGATTAACTGATTTATGTCATTTTTTTTGTATAAAACTATTGTCAAATGGATAAATACAGCGTATTTTTATCTCAAGACACATACTTTTTTGAAGAAATAAAGATGTTAAAGCAACCAGTAATCTCAAACGCGACTTATTATTTTTGGCAATTTAGATAATTGCCTGAATGCGTTCGGGCAAGAAATGGTTGCCCACCAAGTTAACACCTGATCGGCAACCCTGATCAGGTTTTTTTATGCTTTATTTTTTTACACTTTTTGGAGTTACCCCATGAAAACATTAAATTATTCATATTTTAGCAACTTTTATTGGTTTTACTTTAATCAAATGATGACGCAATCCATTAGACCCATAACGCTCAAATAAAAGATTGGACTGAAAAAACAGTCCCTAGGAAAGTTCCATGAATGCTTTAAATACTGCTTTACAACAAACTCAAACGACTACAAAAGAAACCATCTTAAGCTTGCCTCATCAATTGAAGGCGCAATTGCCTTTGTCTACAAAATTGGCGCAACAAATTGCTGATCAGCGTCAGACCATTCAAAATATTTTAGAAGGCAAAGATCATCGTTTGATGATTGTTACAGGTCCATGTTCAATTCATGACCCCATTTCTGCACTTGAATATGCTCAAAAATTACAACAATTACAAAGCCAAGTCTCAGATCAAATTTTCCTTGTCATGCGTGCATATATTGAAAAACCACGTACTACGATTGGTTGGAAAGGTTTTCTATATGACCCAAATTTAGATAATTCATCGAATATGCAATTGGGCTTAGAAAAATCACGTGAGTTATATTTACAAATTATCGATATGGGCTTGCCGATTGCAGCTGAAATTTTAAGCCCTATGGCAACGGCTTATTTCGATGACTTACTGGCTTGGGGTGCAATTGGTGCACGTACAAGTGAATCACAAATTCATCGTGAAATTTCAAGCCACATGCCGTACAGCATTGGTTTCAAAAATGGCACGGATGGCTCAATTCAAATTGCACTTGATGCGATTCAATCTGCTTCTCATTCACACCAGTTCATGGGCATGAGCCAGTCTGGCTTACCTTGTATTTTGGAATCACAAGGCAATAGAGCAGCGCATTTGATTTTACGTGGTGCAAACTCAGGTCCTAATTATCAATTGGCTGAAATTGAAAAAATTAAAGCAAAAAGCAAAGCTGAATTACCTGCGTTAGTGATTGATTGTAGTCATGGAAACAGTCATAAAAACCCATTAGTACAAGCTGAAGTTTTACGTACTATTGTGGCTGAACGTGTACACAGCAATGTGCGTGGTGTGATGTTAGAAAGCCATTTGGTTGATGGTCAGCAAAAAATTTCATGTGATATGACTTATGGTCAATCTGTAACAGATGGTTGTTTAGGTTGGGATAAAACACATCAACTTTTATTGGACGTTGCAGATTCACTACGTATTTCTCAATTGAAACGTAGTGCTTAATACGACTCAAAACATGGTTATGTTGCAATGAAGCTCTTTTAAAAGGGCTTCATTCTTTTAAATCTGTCCATTTATGTTAGATGTTTAAATTTAGATCATGGCTTTGTTGATGCGATATACAGTTTTTTAAAATTCTTTTAACCAATTAAAATTAACAAATTTGAGTCATCGCACTTCTTTATGCACAATATTAAAAATTGATACTAAGTAATAACTAATTGTTTAATAAATACATAACTAACGATATGCAATTGTTATTTAGTACATTTAAATAATGTTTAATGGGGAAGAGTATGTACAGTGCGGAATTATTGGAAGAAGCGCGTAAAATAATATTTCATATGCTGACCAAAGTTGTGGAATATGGCGGGTCTGACTTATTTATTTCAGCAGATTTCCCACCAAGTATTAAGCATCAAGGATTGATGAAACCTATTGGGCAACAGGCTTTAACTGCCGATAAAACTAAATTATTTGCCTATAGTTTAATGAATGAGACTCAACGACAGGAATTTGAAAAAGAACTTGAGTGTAATTTTGCCATTAGTGTTCCCAATGTTTCGCGTTTTCGTATTAATGTGTTTCAGCAACAATTACAAGTGGGTATGGTGATTCGTACCATTACCGCAGAAATTCCAAATTTTGCGCAGTTAAAATTACCTGAATCGTTAAAAGATGTCATGATGGCAAAAAGGGGCCTAGTGCTCGTTGTGGGTGCAACAGGTTCGGGTAAATCGACGTCTTTAGCTGCCATGATTGATCATCGTAATGAAAATTCGGCAGGGCATATTATTACGGTTGAAGATCCGGTTGAATATGTACATAAACATAAGAAGTCGATGATTACCCACCGCGAAGTGGGCGTCGATAGTCATTCATGGCACAATGCTTTGAAAAACACTTTACGCCAAGCACCTGATGTAATTTTGATTGGTGAAATCCGTGATACGGAAACCATGGAACACGCCATTGCCTTTGCTGAAACAGGGCATTTATGTTTAGGCACTTTGCACGCCAATAATGCCAATCAAGCGCTAGATCGAATCATTAACTTTTTCCCTGAAGAACGAAAAAATCAATTGTTGATGGATTTATCTTCAAATATGAAAGCGATTATTTCTCAGCGTTTAGTCCGTACTCAAGATGGTCGTGGACGTCGTGCGGCCATTGAAATTTTGCTTAATACACCCTTGATTGGCGATAACATTCTTAAAGGTCAGCTTCATGAACTTAAAGAAATCATGAAAAAGTCACGCGAACTGGGCATGCAAACTTTCGATCAGGCTTTATTTGATCTTTATAATGAGGGTTCAATTAGTTATGAAGAAGCCTTGCGTAATGCTGACTCGATGAATGAATTACGTTTACAGATTAAATTAAAAAGTACCCGAGCAGATCAAGCCGCTGCAACTCCAGCTTCATCATTTAGCATGAAACCAGAAGGTGATGCCGATGAAAGCGATACGAAACAGGAATCTGTGACTTCCAGTTGAAAAAAATAGATTTCTAGTGCGGTCATTGATTAAATGGGCATGATTCAAATTTTGGATCATGCCCATTTTATTGAGACTTAGAAATGAGGCGATTTATAGCGCTTAAAATGTTCAATTTTTTGCAATACGCCTATCTTTTACTCATGCAATCATGACTTTGAATTATTGAGCTTCTTTGGGATGGTCTACATATAATTTATAAAATACTAAGCTTAATGCGGTAATGCATGCACAAAGTAAATAGGCAAAGCTATAACCTTGCTGAGCAATCACAAGACCCAATAAAATTGATCCAAGTGCAATACCTAAGTCATAACAGGTAAAAAAGGTAGATGTTGCATGTCCAATTCGATCTTTCGCTGAACGCTGAATAGAAAGGGTTTGTAAACAAGGCTGAGCTGAACCAAAACCTATTCCGATAAATATCGCAGCAATCATTAAACCCGCGACGGAATTGATTTGACTTAAAATGATTAGCCCAATTGAGAACAGGGCAATGGCAGGATAAACCACATAATTTGCCCCTTTTCGATCATAAATTTTCCCTGTAATGGGTCGTAAACTCATCATTGAAATGGCAAAGACCACAAAAAATAAACTGGCGTAGGGCAGTAAATTTTTTGATTCCGCAAAGGTTGAAATAAACGACATAATACTGGCATAAGAAAAGGAAACGAGCATTGCCATAATGGAAACAGGTAGCGCTTTTTTCTCGACAAAATCTTGCAGCGTTAAACGGCGCTTTACTTGAGTGATTACTGATTTAGTTTCTGCTTGAATTGGAATCATGAAGCAAAAAATAAAACCGAGGCAAATAATTGCAGCAAGAATTCCTGCAACTGTGGTGTATGCAAAGGGTTGAATCAAAGTAAGGCCGATGAGTGGCCCAAGGACAACACCTAAATTAATCGACATGACAAAATATCCCATGCCTTCGCCTTTACGTTTTGCAGGAATAAAGTCATTGGCAATCGGGACGGTCACAGTGGTTAAAATACTAAACCAAATTCCATGTAAGAATCGAATGACCAAGAGAATAGTCAGATTATCTGCGAATAAATAGGCAAAAGAGAATAGACAAAATAAGGCTTCGGAAATATAGAGTGTTTTTTTACGTCCAAATTTCTCAATGATTAATCCGCTAAAGGGACGAACTGCAATGGATGATGCCATGAATAAGGTCATGGCTAGCCCAGCTTGTGCTAACGTGCCATGTAATTCATTTAAAATATAAATCGGCAAGATAGTCGTCTGTGCAAAATAAAACACAAACAAAAAAAGGTTATTGGCTAGACATAGAATAAAAGATTTATTCCACAGTTGTTCGGCATTCTCTGAAGACATAATTTACCTAGATAATCATAAGTGATATACGGCTGATGAGGCTTATCAAACAATTATTTTTAAGCTAGGAAGATCATTGTTGTCATGATTAGAGATAAGTCAAATCGTCGTTAGACGCTATAGATCTTAAATTATTTTTGTTGAAAAGTATATCTTTTTAAGAATTGTTAATTAAAATAGTAAAAAATTAATAATTATTTTTAATAAAAAATCATATTATGATTTTTAGTTGATAGTTATTATAAATCCACATAAATAAAAAAAATCAGCCATAAAGGCTGATTTTTGATGCTGAAGACGAGGTTTATAAGCCTGCTTCATATTCACTGCTTGAGAGTAGTTTTTCTATATCTGCTATGTTGTTTGGCTTAATTTTATAAATCCAGCCCTTACCATAAGGGTCATCATTAACAAAGTCTGGATCATCTTCAAGGCTTGAATTTACTTCAACCACTTCACCTGAAATCGGCGCATGAATATCGGACGCTGTTTTCACCGATTCGACCACACCTGTTTGCTGACCTGCGGTAATTTGCTGACCGAGTTCAGGTGTTTCTACATACACTAAATCGCCTAATGCATCCTGTGCATGGTCAGAAATACCGGTAATGACCAGATCACCTTCAATTTTGACCCATTCGTGAGTGCTTGCATACTTCAATTCTGAAGGATGATTCATTGATGACTCCTTTAAAATATTCAAATCATTTTTTCCATGTTTTATACATGTTTTTTGATCAAAACGAAAGTTTATAAATAAGGATCTTTACGCCAATTGCTTGGGCTACGACCACTCCAACGCTTAAATGCCCGACTAAAATTGGCAACATCGCTGTAGCCAAGTTCATCTGCAATGAGTTCTAAGGTGTAATCTGTTCGTGAAAGGAGCGATGTTGCATGACGATAGCGAACTTCATCAACTAAGGTTGAAAAAGAAGTTCCTTCGGCAGCCAACTGACGTTTTAAAGTCCGATCAGACATATGTAAACGGTCTGCGACATTTTCAATACTTAAATAATGTTGTTCTGAATTGGTCAAAATGTCACGTACACGCATAGCTAGACGGCGGCGTTCACCTAATGCAGACAATTCAGCTTCACATTGATTAATCGCAATTTGGCTGGCAATTGGGTCAGCATTCACCATTTTGAAACTGAGGTATTTTTTATCAAAACTTGACAATAAATGCGGTTGTTCAAAACGGAAGTTATGTGATGGAAACTTATTGATATAGCGTTCAAAACCAGAGGGTTGAGCAAAATCAAAATCTATATCACCCGATAAATCATCACAACTTGTTAAAGCCTTTGCCATAGTGATGATGCCAAACGTCAGAGCAATGGTAATTTCCGTCCGTAAAGGCTCAATATCAAAATCACATTGTAATTGCAGCGTTGCTTTCTCGCCAAAGGTGGAAAAGTAAAGCTGTAAAAAGGGCATACGCAGCTGAATAAAGCGGTTGGCTAACACCAAAGCATCGGTAATATCATGTGCAGTCATAATGGCATAGCCAATAAAACCATGAATCGAGATGCGCATTTGCGTACCCAAATGAAAACCTAAAGTTGGTTCTCCTGTTAAGCGTAATGCATGTTTCACCAGCTCATTTGCAACCGATGTCGGAATGCGAAAATTTGGATCTGCCAATAACTCACTGTTTAAATGAAAGGGTGTAAACAATGCTTCTGCATTGTAGCCCCAACGAGACACCACATCTAAGAGGAGCAGACCGTAAACACCGGGGATTCCTTGATCTTGTTTTGGAGAAATCGTTTTCATGCGCTATCCATTGCACTTTCGTTGTTTTTCTATTTGTTGGTTTTCATATTGGCATGAAAAGAAACAGTATTCTATTAAAATTGTTCGACAATTATTTTAAAGTCTTCAAATTAAGCCGCTTTAAATTCTTTTTTAAAGACCACAATTTTTGTTGTAGAAATTAATAAAACATCATCATTTTGATTCAATGTTTGCGTTACATAGGTCACGATAGCACGGTCAGTTTTGGTTTTTGATGGCGTAATCGCAACAATTTCAACTTCAACACGAATTTTATCGTTAGGACGAGTCGGTCTTGGCCAGCGAATACTAGATTCTGAACCAATCAGTCCGTAAGCGACAGGAAAACATTCTGTCCATAAGCGCATCGTTACCGCAGAAGTATGCCACCCACTTGCGGCAATACCTTGGAAAATAGGATGATCTTTGGCTTGATCTTCATCGGTATGAAAAACTTGTGGATCATAAGCATGGGCAAATTGTTTAATTTCTTCTAATGTCATTTCATATTCACGACTCATGAAACAATCACCCAGTTTTATATCTTCTAAATACAACATTAATCCAATTCCTTTTTCTTCAAAGCTTGTTGCTCAATTAAAAAACTGCCAGTTTGTCTTTGCCATAAATGTGCATAAATCCCACCTAGCGCGACCAGTTCATCATGCGTACCTTGTTCTGCAATATGTCCTTGATCTAATACAATCAAACGATCCATTTGTGCAATGGTTGAAAGTCGATGCGCAATTGCGATGACAGTTTTTCCTTTCATTAATTCATCCAAACTGGATTGAATTGCAGCTTCAACTTCAGAGTCTAAAGCACTGGTGGCTTCATCTAAAATTAAAATAGGCGCATCTTTTAAAAATACGCGTGCGATGGCAATGCGTTGACGTTGTCCACCAGAGAGTTTTACACCGCGCTCACCGACATAAGCTTCATAGCCCGATTTACCCCGTAAGTCGGTGAGTTGAGGAATAAAATCTTCTGCTTTGGCTTTGCGAACAGCTTCAAACATTTGTTCATCTGTTGCATTGGGACGACCATATTTAATGTTTTCAGCCACAGTGCGGTGTAATAAAGAGGTGTCTTGGGTCACCAAGGCAATACTTTTACGCAAACTGTCTTGGGTTACATCTTGAATGTCCTGACCATCAATCGAAATACGACCTTGGTTGATCTCATAAAAATGCAATAACAATTGAATTAAAGTCGATTTTCCAGCGCCAGAACGACCGACAATACCAATTTTTTCACCCGGTTTGATGGTTAAATTTAAATGATCAATCACATTTTTATTGCTATAAGCAAAGCTGACATCTTCAAATTTAATTTCACCCTGCGGCACTTGTAATGGGGAAGCATCTTTTTTGTCTTGAATGTTAATAGGGCGCCCCAGTGTTTTCATGCCATCTTGAATAGTTCCGACATTTTCAAAGAGTGCAGAGGTTTGCCACATCATAAATTCAGCAATGCTATTGAGTTTTAAAATCATGGCGGTCGTTGCCGCAATAATCCCCAATTCCGCTTGCCCGTTGATCCAAAGCCAAATGGCTGTGCCTAAAACTCCAACGTATAAAACCACACTCAATAAGTTAATGCTAACTTCATACTGCACCCCTAAACGCATTTGCTGATAAACCGTAGTCATAAAGCCTTGCATAGACTCTTTGGCATATTGGCTTTCATGACCCGCATGGGCAAATAATTTAACGGTTTGAATGTTTGTGTAAGCATCGGTTACGCGCCCTGTCATGACTGCACGAGCATCGGCTTGTTTATTGGAGATTCGGCTTAAACGAGGAATGAAAAAGCAAGCTGCCGCAATAAACAACACTAACCAAAGCATTAGAGGCAAAATTAACATTGGGGAAATTGCGCCCAAAACAAAGCTAATGGTCACAAAATAGATCACGACATAAGCTAGCATGTCACCTAAAATCACCCAAAATTCACGTACTGCGAGCGAAGTTTGCATAACTTTAGCCGATAAGCGACCAGCAAAATCATTATGAAAAAAATCCAAACTTTGCTGTAGTAATAAATTATGAAAGCGCCAACGTAGGCGCATTGGAAAGGTGCTGTAAAGAATCTGATGTTTAATAATGGATTGAAAACTTGCAAAGAAAATATTGGCAAAAAGAATACAGGTCAAAAAGGTCAAATTTTGGGTATGTTCAGCTAAGAAAGTTTCAGGTTGGCTTTTGCTTAACCAATTTACTAAATCGCCAATTTTTGCATAAAGTACTGCTTCAAAGCTTGCAGCTCCGGCAGTACATAAGACCAACAATAATAAATAGGGGCGAACACCTGTTGCCGCTTGCCAAACGAAAGGAAAGAAACGGGTTGGAAGGGGTTCGGTTAAACCTTTAGATGGATAAGGATCGACAAGTTTTTCAAACCACTTCAACATAAGTTACACCTTTAAACCTTAATAATATTAAATTTCAGTAATTTACAATTTTCATATTAAAAACAATAATTTGATTGATAGCTTACTACACGTTTGAACCTGTGTGAACACCGATTTTGCTGCGCGAACGTGTTTATATTTACGCCCTGATTTACGCCATAATGAAAAAAATGCTCAAGGCGTAAATTTTATGGGAACAATAGTTCAAAGATCACTCTCAGACGGGACTTTACGATACAGAGCCGAAATACGCATAAACCGCAAAGACTTTCCTGCATATAAAGAAAGTAAAACTTTCAGTACAAAACGCATTGCTGAAAAGTGGGTCAAAAAGCGTGAGGTTGAAATCGAGAATAATCCTAATATTCTGTACGGTAATCAACATGAGAAAAGCATAAAGCTTTCTGATGCCATAGATTTATATCTAAATGAAACGGAAGGGGTCTATAGCAAAACAAAAGTAAATGCCTTAAAGCTGATCAAGAAATTCCCAATCGCTAAAAAGTCTATCATGAAATTGAACAGTATGGACTTATCTGACCATGTTGCTTTAAGGAAAACATATTGTCCAAGAGTAAAGGTTGGCCCTGTAGTACCTAGTACTATTCTTCATGAATTATTGCAGATACGTAGTGTCCTGACACATGCATCAGTCATGTGGGAAACACCTGTAGATTTAAATGCATTTGACCGTACAACAGCACAGCTACGCAAAACTAGACAGATATCAGCAAGTAGAATAAGAGATAGACTTCCGACAAATGCTGAACTACAACAGCTGATAGTCCATTTTCATGAAAAATGGGAAAACAGAGGGTTCAAACGTTATCCAATGCATTTAATTATTATGTTTGCTGTGTTTTCATGCCGTAGACAAGCTGAGCTCACAAGAATGGAGCTAAAAGATTACGATCAGGAACTACATGCTTGGAAAATTAAGAATGTTAAAACACCTAAAGGTTCTTTGGGGAATAATAAAGAATTCTCTGTATCTGAAGAATGCCAAAAAATTATTGAGATTTTGATGCGACCAGAAATAAGGAAGCGATTTAAATCGAAAAATTCTGATAAATACTTACTTCCTTTTAGTTCAGCAACGATTAGTACTGAGTTTCATATGGCATGTAAACATCTGGGAATTGAAGATCTACGCTTTCATGACTTAAGACATGAGGGGTGTACACGTTTAGCTGAAAAAGGCTTTACAGTTCCGCAGATCCAGCAATGCAGTTTGCATGATTCATGGCAAAGTCTGCAACGCTATGTCTCATTAAAGAAAAGAAAAGCCACATTAAGTTTAAATGAAATACTGCATCTCATTAATGAAATGCAGCATAGTTCTTAGCGGCTATTTCTCGCTCTTTATCAACTGCGTCAGCGAGATCTTTAACGTGCACCAAAAATGGCGCACGCTTACTTGAATCCATTTTAAATACAGAAAATGGTAGCTCCTGACTATTTGCCCTTCTTAGTAATTCCGCCTTACCAATGTGCGGGTAATAATCTTTTGCTATTTCCATAAGGCTTACCGTCATTGACCGGTATTTTAAAAATAGAAAATCCGCAGTATTAATTTGCATACTATCCATCAAGACACCTCCTTCAAACTTTCAACAACTTTTCCCATCAAGCTCTCCAAGTCGCTTCTTTCAATTTTGCATTAATGACTAATTCTTCAATTTCACCAACACCTACATTGCTAAATATATGTGTCATTTTTACCCCGAACACTTTTAGTGTCCGGGTGATAGTGGAGTAGTGGTAATTCATGCTGACCATCCCTCCATATCCGACTTAGCCTGACAAGCATTTAGAATAGATTGCTCGTACTTTGTGCCTCGGAAATAGTCCGCAGGTTTATTCAAATCATTAATAGATTTTGCGTGTTGAATATCTTTCAGTGCAGTTTGATGATCACTTTCAAGTCGAGCATCTGTTTCGGCCTGCATCTGTTTTTCATTGGCCTGTTGAGCTTTTTGAAGGTTCTGAATCATCGAATGAATACTTTGGCAGGTCTCTTCAAAAATCTGTTGCTTAACGTCATGGAGACTATTTAGACCACGCTTCAAACAATAGTTTTCAATATTTATCCCTGCTTGCAGCATAAGCGCTTCAAGTTCGAGATATTGATTGCCATTGATACAGGCATCAGCAGAGCCTGATATCAGCCATTCTTTAAGCAGAACGCCGTCATTTTCACAAAGTGGTCGTGCTTCAGCGAAAAGTCGCGTGCGATCTTTCGTTGATACTGCATAGTTATCATGAGTAAGATCCAGAACAGTGGTAAATTCATACTCAATCCCATCTCGTTGTTCAGCCTTCATTCCCACTTTTTCGACTTTCTTTTTATTGTTCCCAGCATTTACCTGAACTGTTTCCATTTTGGAGCGTAACGTCACAATGATGTTGATACTGGATTGCAGCATGGCATCAATGAATTTGCGATGACGTGGCGTTACTTCACTCCATGCACCCCAAGAATTATTGTTAAAAGAGGTCTTGGCAATTTTATCTACCAGTTCCAAACAACCTCCAACACCTGACCATTCATGTGTGATGCTGTCAATAATGAGCGTATCAAAACCACCCTGTTCAGCAGCTTTAATAGCACTGATAAACTTTTCAGGTGTATAGGGTGGTTGTAGATTGGCATGTTCAAATGGAACCAAATCATCGTACAGCTCAGCACTGCTGTTTTCTGTATCAGCTACAGCAATACGACCACCAATACCTTTGGCAATGAGTAAAGCACCCGTGGTTTTACCTGAACCAGTAGGACCAGCAAGAGCAAGACGTAACTTTGCATTTTTACGTTGAGCGGGTTTAAAAAATACAGTCATGATATTTCCCCTTAAACCGAGCGATGGGTTTTAGCCCATTTTTTATAATCGTCAGATTGGTAGTGGCCAGTTTTATTTAGAATGTCGTAATACTCAGCATTACGTTTTGCTTTACGGGCAACCAGTAATGCTTTGGCCAACCAATCTGGTGCTTTTTCTATAAGGGTTAAATTGCCTTGCTGCTCTTTATAGACAATGAAGCCATCAAGGTTGATACCACTACGACCACTCGGTTTAAGTACATAGAAACTTGGACGGTCTTTACCAACGCGATAGCGCTCATTCTTATCGCCATCTAAGCCAACGAATTCAGAGAAGTATTCTTCAGATTTAGCCTTAGCCTGACGTTTTAAACCTTCATCTAGCGTTTGAGCAAAACGAAACTTAATGAAGCCGCTAAATAAGTCAGCAAAGCCTAAACGTACTTGAGGAGTTAAAGGTTCCCAATCGTTGGTTTCTACTTCTGCAAAGTCGATTTTGAAACCCTTGGCCAAAGCCTCAAAGACTTGAGCAGGGGCTAAAGTTTGCTTAATAGTTTGAATAGTCATTAGCGCGCTCCTTCATTCGATGCAGAAAACTGCAATTGATGTTTAAGCGCTTGAGCATGCTGACGATCTACATCATTTGAACAACTGCGAACAGTTAATACCGTCGATGCAACAGTGATACCGATTAAAGCAATGGCTGCAAATTCTTTAAGCACAGGTTTTGCTTTGGACCAGAAAGAAAGACGAATTTCTTCAGGTTTAGGTGGTTGAAACAGAACAGAAGTCGTTTGACTTTTGTTAGTGTCAAACTCAGGGGTTTGACTATGGGATGCGGTTTGATTCATAATTGCCTCGTAAGTTGCAAAGCACATCGGTAGGTAAGAGGATCGATGTGCTTTTTTGTTGTTCATGAGATAAATATTAGGCAAACCTAATTATATAGTCAATAGGTATACCTAATTTATTTTTAGATTTGCCTAATATTATATTTTTGCACAGCTAAAAAAGCCCACTGATGCAGTGGGCTTTTTGAATGTTAGAACGCTATTTTTCACATCGTATATTGAATTTATCTTTGTAGTAATCCAGAGCGATTGCTAAATCATGATCCAACTTGTCTGGCGTGTAGTCATTGGGTGAAAGTTTAAGTAGAGCAGGGGCATATTGCTGAATGTACACATTTGGGTAATCAACACATAAAATTTGCTTTCTAACTTCAAGTGATGTGTTTGGGTTATCAAGTTGATCTAGAAACTTACCGATCTTGGTATCTGCTTCATCAAATTGTTTGATAGTTGCAGTATCTTGTTTAGGTTCAGCAGCAACTGAATCAGGTTGTTTTTGACAGCCGGCAATTATTGAAGATAAAAGTACTAAGGTTAAAGCTATTGTTCTCATGATTAGATTTTGTTGTTATTGACGTGCTGATTATAGATGGAAATTGGCAAAATTGGGCTATCTTTAGCTACAATTTAAATTATGGCTTTGTTAATATTAAATCATTAAAAATACTAGATTATTATGAAGTTGAGGGGATTATGTCTAATAAGCCTGAGTTGATTTTAGTTGCCGATAAGCAAAAATTATTAGAGCTCGCAAAGGGATCAAAGCTTAAGTTTGACAAGAAATTATTGATTGAGATGAGTATTGCTGGAGTAACAACCCTTCTTACTAGTTTCAATCCAATATCAGCAGTTGCAAATTCGATTATTCTTGCTGGAACAACAGCGAGAAGACAGAAAAAGTCATCTTCTGTTCAAGATGACACTGAATTTTTGCAAGATAAAATTTTAAAAAAAATTCAGAATGAACTTTCTTTATCTACTGAAATAGTTTGTATTGATCCTGAAAATGCTAAATCATTAAAGTTAGGTATTGGTGATAAGCCAACGAATGGTAGTTTTTATATAAAGCATCCTTTGCTTGAAGAATTCTACATTAGACCAAGTGAATACGAACTAACACTAGCACGTGAAAAAGAGGCTGCATTCAGAACATTAGCAAGCACATTAGGTGCGAAAAGCATAACCCTTTTGGATGCAAAATTTCTTGATAGTAATGGTGCTATAAAAGTAAATACGAAAGCAATGCAGGCAGTCAGTACAAATATTGGGATAAGTGCAACATTTGACAAGGCTGGGGCTGTAAGTCGTGAGGTTTGTAGTGAGTTTGGTCCGCCAAGAAAAGAGCCTTTTGTCCCTGAAGAATTAAAAGTATGGACTGAATTTGATCCTGACTTGCGTACAATGGCGCGTGATCGATTAGATGGGCATTTGATTAAACATCGAATAAGTCTAAAATTTAAAGATAATTTTTCAGGTGGCGGGAAAATTGCAGCAGAGATTGCAGACAAAGGTCTAGACATTGGTGGTTCAATCACAAAAAATGTGAATTCTGTTTGGATTTTTGAGGTTGAATACTATCCAATTTCAGAGATGGTTTGATTATAGTTTTGAAAGAAAACCCATCATAAGCATGGGTTTTCAAATTGATGTTAATTAAAGAGATCTGGAAGTGGAGTTGAGTTTTTTGCCCAACTTAGGATCTTGTTTGAAATATCAGATTCTTCGAAATATTTATGGTGCACTATTTCATTCATTTCTAACTTCCACTCAAACTCTTTCAAAAAGTTTGATCTCTTTTCTTGTTCCTGTTCTGGTAATAAACTTAATGAATAATCATTAGGTAGTAATGTAAACAGGACAGCATCATCACTCATGCCACATTTCTTAGCTAATTGAAGATCTGTAAGTGCAGTGAGACAATTTACTTCAAACTTGTCATAAGTTTTATAAATCGTTGAGTTGATATTTCCAATTTGTTTAGTTCCAAAAGGGCGAATAGGTAGATCAATTTGATGGACATCTTTCCCAATCTTAATATCCAACCAAGATTCTTCAGGAAAAATATTGTAAACATCATTACCAATTTGGCTAAAAATTCGTGATTTTATATCTGTTATTAAGTTTGAGGTTCTATAAGTTGGAAAGCGATCTCCATGATCATTTGGAACATCATGGGCTTTTCCAAAAGGTACAGCACGAAGAAATAATTTTTCTAGAATTGCTTGTGTAGATTCACCGCGAGCAAATCCTCTATGGTCAAACACCAATTGAGGAGATACAGACTTTTTCCAATCTCTTTTTAATAAATATTCTATTAAATCAATTGCTAGTTCAAGGTTACTTGAAATCTCATTTCCGTATACACATTCTAGACGACCATAATCCTCAATAAATTTGGTGTGAATGAATCCATTTTCTTCAAGAAATACACCTATTGATATTTGTTCATTAGTAATTAGATCAGGTGTCCATCGAATTTGAGTCCATTGACCGTCGATAGTATTTTGCTGAGGTGAATTATTTTTTTTAAATTTATCTTCTAGACCTTTGAAGTTATTCATAATATTAACTCAATGGGCGGGTGATTGAATTAGATGAAAGAAATGTATCATACCTTTCACTAAATTTCTTTAGGCTCTGGGCACGTTGCCTTAAAAAGTCTAATACAGTTTCCATTACTAAATAAGTAGGGACTTCTTCAATTCCTGTTTCAACTATTTCATCGCCAATCATATCGTAAAGGTGAAGTTTTAATTCAGATTCAATTGTTTGAAAGGCATTTTTATGCTGAATTTTCGCTTCTTCTAGATCACGCATAGTATTTTCGTACTGGAATAGATCTGAAGGAGCATGTTTATCATGTAATAACTTTATATGTACATTATTAGCAAAACCTACATGGGGACAATCATAATCAATAAGTTGAGATTCTTTCCAGTCCCCCCCATGCATACATTCGCCATGATCTATAAGACTGAATGTTCTATCTGGTAAATGAATCGAGTTCCCCATATTTCTATCGGTATTTAATATCCAGTCGTCAAAAGCAATTAAATTTGCTAAGTGCTCCCAATCTTTCATACAAGAACTAAAGTATTCAGCCATTACGTTTAAACTTGATGGGTTTTTATCAATTTCAATTCGAAGATTTTTTCCTTTTACATCTTCAGTTACCCATGCAAATGTAAATCCTCTATAGCGATCAACTTCACTAAGTACATTAACTAAATTTGGATTAAGTATTTTAGTTTCTATTAATAAAAATCCCGCTCTTGGTGGCATTGGTAACTTCAGAGCTCTGCCTAAGAGATAGCCAATCATTTCATTGATTAAGCTTCTAGGTTTATTGCCAGCATAAATTTTTACCCAAGAATCTCTTTCAACGCCATCTTCCCACTGAACGTTTGCCATGTGAGTTAAACCTGAGACACCATCAGGAGAACTGCGAAGGTATTCTATATAATTCGAAGAAGGTAAATACTGAATAATTTGTTCTTGTGTCATTTTATTAGTACCTATTAATTAATAATATTGAATATGCACTTGCTTTTATCGTTTAGTCACGTGGCTTGGACAACAGTAATTAGTTTTACCAATTTTCCATTGTAGAAATTTGCCAAATCCAGCCAACGATCTCAAATTGTTGATCTTTGATTTCTTGAGCTGTTAGATGAATTTCTGGATATTCCGTTGTATTGTCAGAAACAATACGGATGCCACCCATTGGTAAGTTATAAAGGCGCTTTGCTAAGAAGAGGCCACCATGGCATACAGCAAAAATTTTGCCATCCTTAACTGTCTTACGACCTAAATCGATATGGATTGTATCGCCATCTTTGATAGTTGGACTCATTGAGTCGCCAGAGGACGTGGTTGCAACTGCATTTTTCTTATCAATGGCTTTATTACGCAACGTTGCTTTAGACATACGCAACTTGCGTTTTTCATTTAATAACGCTTCACCAATCGCACCTGATCCGCATGCAAAACTAAAGTCTTTAAAAAACGGAATTTCCACTTCATCTTCGTCAAGAGGGGTGCTGGAATCCCAAGTTTTAACAGGGATCATTTCTTGTTGATTGATATCAAGATCAGTGCCTAATGCCGATTTTTTTTCTAGTTTTATTTCACCGCTACCAGTCGCTAACCATACTGGATTTACTGATAAATGTTTTGCAGCACGTAAAAGATTCTCACCTTCCATTGTCTTAGATTTACCTGAAAGCCAATCGCTAACAGAAGGAGGTTTAACACCAACTGCTCGTGCAAGTTCAACACCTTTAATTTTTTTTGGTGGTAGAACTTCCATTGCGTATTTAAGTCTTTCAGCCAATGTCTTCATAAAACAACTCTCAAATAGTTAGGAAATCCTAACATGAATAAAATTAGGTATGCCTATTGATTAATAATAAGGAATGCCTAATAATTGTATTTGTTTTAGGAGAGCAACATGAATGACAACAAACTTATAGAAGCCCTAGGTGGATGTAATGCAGTTGCACGGATTTTAGGTATTAAAGGACCTTCAGTGAGTGGTTGGAAAGCTATTCCAACTGACAGAAAAATCCGCCTAGCTGTAATTGCTGAAGATCGTGGAATCTGCACACGTAAAGACCTTTTCCCAGAAGATTATCAGGACATTTGGATTGAACTAAGAGAGCCTGAACGAATTCAATAGGTAACCCCATGGAAACAAAAATAACGTTTGTATTCAGCAAAAAACTGTTGGCACCCATGTCAACTCGTGTGCCACTTGAGGTGCAGGAGCTGATAGACAACTTGGCAGAAAGCCAAGGTAGTGATCGTGCTAAGTGGTTAAGAGAAGCCATAGATTTGAAGATTGAAGTGGAGACAGGTCAATCATCATCTGAGCATGTAAAAAAATCAAAGAATACAAAGTATTCAAGCGTATTCAAGAATGTATTCAAAAACTTAAAAATTTTTTCGAGCATAAAAAAAGCCTGATTTCGTGGATCAGGCTTTTCAATTCAAAACACTTGCGGGGTTTTAAATATGCAAATGAATTTAGCACAACAATCAAACAATGACAATTCGGATTTTGCGGATATGAACTTAGGGGGTGGGGTATGACAGCACTTCAAGAAATCGAACTGAATCGCCTTATCGAGCGCTTTCGATCTGCTGTAACAGCACACGTTTTATGTAAATCCGTTAAAACAGCTCAGGCGGTCGCTGAAGCACGTTTAAATTTATCTTCATTTGCAATGAAGGGGGCGAAATGAGTTTATTCAGCACTGGTCACGATGTTGTTGATCAAGTCGGAAGTGTTCACCTTGAAGGGAATATTATCCCTGTAAATTGGTTCAATATTTTCAAATTAGACAGCGGAAAACCCGATGTAAATGGCATTATTTTGCTCGCTGAAATCGTATATTGGCATCGCCCAGCTGTTGTTCGGGATGAGGATTCTGGTCAAATAGTCAGCATAAAAAAGAAGTTTAAGGCTGATCTTTTACAGCGTTCTTACCAAAGTTTTTCGGATCAATATGGCTTTTCTAAGCAGCAAGTCAGAGAGGCTTTGGATCGTCTTGAGCTATTTGGCGTGATCAAACGTCATTTTCGTACAATTGACGCTAACAATCAGAAATATAACAATGTTTTGTTTATTGAGCTAATTACCCCTATCCTTTTTAAAGTGACCACCCTATCACTATCAAAATGGGGAGGCTCCCCATCTGAAAAGGTAGACCCTCCCCATTTCAAAGAGGAGACAAATACAGAGACTACTACAGAGATTACTACAAAAAAGAAAAAGGGTGGTTCTGAACAACCTAAGGCTGAAAATCCAAATGACTATCCGGAGAGTTTTGAAAAGTTCTGGAAAGCCTATCCAGTCTGCAAGCGTAAAACTAAAAAATCTGAATCATTTAAAACTTTCAAAAAATACGAATCGGATTTTAATCTTGATCTCTTGTTAACCATTCTTGAAAAACTGAAAAATTCCAAAGATTGGATCAAGGATGATGGTGATTATATTCCGGCACCACAAGCATGGCTCAATCAGCGCCAGTGGGAAAATGATTATTGGGTGAGTCAGATTAATCAAAACCATGGTGGTCAGCTAGCAGCACCAACGCAACAGTCACCAACTCAATCCCTGATCAACCTTCCTTCAAAACCAAAAGGATTTTTAGGAGGCAGCAATGTTTAATACCAAAATTCATAATTTGCAGATTGAACAATCCGTGCTTGCCGCATTGATGACCGTTGCTGAATCTTACAGCCATGTTGAAAACCTTCTCACTGAAGACGATTTTTACTCAACACGCCACAAGGCGATTTTTAAGGCCGTGGTAGAGCTTGATGCTAAGAACGCACCGTATGACGCAGTTTTAGTAAACGACCACCTTGCTGCGCACGGCATGAGCGAACAGGCGGGTGGAGAGCAGTACTTGATGCAAGTTCTTCAGGATGCCCCATCAAGTTTTTACAATTTAATCCCATACGCTGAAAAACTTAAAGATTTTGCGACATGCCGAAAAGTGGAAGCTGAAGCGCAAAAGATTATTTTCAAAGCTCAAAACCTAACCGTAAGTCGCGGGGAGTTGGTGCAAGAAGCGCAAGGTATGTTTGCTGAAATTAATACTGAGCAAGCGAGTGAATCACTGTTTCACATCCATGATGCGGCTGTGAATACTTTTGTTGAAATGCACGAAAAAATAACCGCATTGACTCAAGGTAAAACCATGATCAAGGGCATTCAGACAGGGATCTATGATCTTGATCAGAAGTTGGGTGATGTGGAACCGGGTTGTTTAATGGTGATTGCTGCACGACCAGCGATGGGTAAAACCACGATGCTCCAAGTGATTGCCAGTAATGTTGCAATATTTCAGCAAAAGCCGGTACTGGTTATGTCAGGTGAAATGCCGAAAGAACAGATAGCAATGCGTATGTGTTGTGCTATGGCTCCTGCTGATATTGGACTGCTACGCAATGCACCACACTTGCTACCGCAAGAAGAATTTACAGCGTACACACAAGCAGTGACCATGCTTAAAAACGTGCGAATGCAGATCAATGACACCTCGCGCCCGTCAATTGCAAACATTCGTGAGTCTATCCGTAAGGTGAAGCATCAGTACGGTTCAGTGGGTGCGGTGTTTATTGATTATTTGCAGATCATGAAAACCACAAAGTCCTTTGCTCGTGAAGATTTGAAGATTGCGTATTTCACAGGTGAGCTTAAGGCTATGGCCAAAGAGTTTGATTGTGTCGTTGTGCTGCTGTCTCAGTTAAATCGTGAACTTGAAAAACGTCCTAACAAACGTCCGGTGTTATCAGATCTACGTGAGTCGGGTGCGATTGAGCAAGATGCGGATCAAATTCTATTTTTGTACCGAGATGAGATCTACAACAAAGAATCTAAGTACCGGGGAATTGCTGAGGCTATTTTGGGCAAAAACCGCCACGGTGAAAGTGGCACATCGTACATGCATTCGCAATTGAAGTACTGCCAGTTTTCTAATCTGGATAGTGGTGCGATTGATCAATTGCAAGGTTTAGGTGGTGCAGCATGAGTGAAATCCAAAAACCTAAATATATCGAAACAGAGTTAGGTCGAGAAAAGCTTTGTATTGAGTGTGGTGAGTATTGGCCTCTTGATGATGAATTTTGGTTCCATCGCAATGCAAAACTACTCAGTGGGGCAACATCAAAAAGATATGAGGCTGCTTGCAAGTGTTGTTACAACATTCGCTATAGACCACAAAGAATGAAGGGAACCAATCAAATTAAATCAGGGTTTGAGAAGAGGGTATCAGCATGAACTTAATCGCAGAATTGGGGTTGGTAGTTGGTGATCAAAAAGCCCTGCGAGGTGAGTATGAAAATTAAGAGTTTAATTAGCGCAATGTCCGTTGCTGGCATGTATTTCAATTATGACCGTAGACCTATGGTGATGTATGAAAAACCTGAAGGACGCGACGTTACTGGAATCTGACGGCACATTTTGGAAGTGTGAAGGTAATCAATATTATTGGTGGCGTGAGGGTTGGGGATGGTGTCAATACGCAGGTCCCACAAGCCAATCGTTTTATAACAAGTTTCGACCAGTGATGTTAACTGATGAAAAATAGAGTTAGCTTTGAAGCAGCACGAAAAATGGGTCTTGGCCATCTATTTAAGACGACAGATATTCCGGAAGAAAAAAAGCGCAAAAGTAAGTACGGAAATACTGTTGTTGAAACAGATGACATGAAATTTGATTCAAAAAAAGAGGAACGGCATTACAGAAAATTGAAAGTAATGGAACGTGCAGGATTGATTAAAGATTTACAACATCATGTTCTATTTAGTGTGGCTGAAAAAGTTTATTACC
This sequence comes from Acinetobacter bohemicus ANC 3994, assembly GCF_000367925.1. Classification (GTDB taxonomy): domain Bacteria; phylum Pseudomonadota; class Gammaproteobacteria; order Pseudomonadales; family Moraxellaceae; genus Acinetobacter; species Acinetobacter bohemicus. The sequence goes on along the minus strand of NZ_KB849166.1, from coordinate 46,787 downwards.
CAAGCATTGGTAAGCATAAGAGAGAAACAACATACGAAGCTGATTTTACATATATCCGGGATGGCAAGTTAATTGTAGAGGATGTGAAGTCTGACGCAACGATTACACCACTATATGTTTTAAAGAAGCAGTTAATGATGGAAAAACACGGCATAGAAGTGATGGAAGTTTAAAGGGGATATGGCATGAGTAATAAAAACAGCACTGACGTAATTTTTGATGCAGTCGTTGATTTGCATAATAACGAACAGATTGTCACTCGTACAACTTTAGCTGCAATGTTGGATTTGAAAATTGGAATCATTGATGATCGTTTAAGCTACTTGGTTGATATTGAAAAAATCATGCGTGTAGAGCGTGGTGTGTATGTTCCAGTTATTCAACATCCTGTATCACGCATTATGTCTAAGATGGTTTTACCTGACGGCACAGTCAAAATTGAAATAGGGGATGAAGTACTGACTCTCACACCAAAAGAAGCTCGAACGCTAGGTAATTTGGTAGTTGCAGAAGCTATGCAATATTCAAATATTGAGCTTGGCCATAATATGGCAGTCATTCAATCGAGTTTAGCTGGACAGATTAAACGTCTTTCTCATCAGGTTGGGGATTTGGTGGGAGGTGGGAGGCAGGGGGAGTTGTTGTGATGTTGGTAAGAGTGAAAAATAAGACAAGTAATTAAAATTAAGAGAAGCCACCAAACGGTGGCTATTTAAGGGTTATGCTATTATTTTGTATGAAAGTTGAATTCTTGAGTGAATTTTTTAGATTGATTATTCTGAACATAATGAATATCGAGTTTAAATTGGCTAAAAATCTTAAAATCATCAGATATTAAATCATAAAGCTCAATACTTTTTACGACAGCAGAACCCTTGTGATAAGTAGAAAAAGCATCTAATGTTTTATAGATGGTAGAAAACATTAATCTAGAATGACTTATATATATTTGGGTAAACTCAAAACCCAAACCTCCTAAAGTGTTACCAAGGTTTATGGAGTATGCTGTTTCATTATCTATTACAACATAGTTATTAACATTCATATCCCTCATTTTTTTTAAGTCTTCTGGATTAGAAAAGTTTGGCGATATATTTTTCATATATTTAGATTTAAATTCCGCAATTAGATCAGGCCGTTCATTATGTAAAATTCTAATTACACTATCTTCATACCAGATTAAAGGATGATCTTTACCATGTAACTTTGCTTCAATGAAAAATATTTCAGCATCAGTTACAAAAGCTAAGGCAATTTCACCAGTTCTTTTTACAAAATCATTTGCTTGCTTATTACCTAAATGAAAGTGTTTACATCCAAAATGATCTAACATTCCATCAGAAATATTGCCTTTTAAGATTAATTTACTCAAATATTTATTTATATCATCACCTTTCTCAATACTGCCAATAAGATTCTTGATTCCCTCTGAATTTTCATCACTTACTTTAAAGTTAGTGGCGTAACTGACTTTACGTAGTTTAGGTTGAATAATTTTCCTTTGGTAATTCAAGAATTGCAGGTAAGGAGCATTATCGCTGTCAATATCAAATTGTACATCCATTTGTTGCATGGTATGTATTGCCCAATCATTAATCAGCTTATTACACATACCAAAAACTTCATGCTGTTTTTCTACGTTATTAAATTGCATTTTATACCCCTCTAAGGTTAGACATACCCACACCATAATAAGATTATAGCTATATCAAGAGGTTGGGTAGTCATGGCTGAAAAAATATCTAAAAAATCAATTGAATCTATGGTTATAGAAGAGTTATCAAAAATCATAGATCAAAATGAAATTCCACATGGCGTTGAATACGATTTGATTCAACAATTTAAGGAATCTACTGAGTGTGGATATTTTGATGAAAGAATACCTCATACAGCAGCTTGTACTTGTCGATATGAACAATCCTTCAAATATGGTCGTGCTGATATTGTCATTTATCACGTAGATGGTAGTGCGAGTGTTATTGAAGTTAAAGATGGAACGAAGGGTTACACACATACTGTGTCGGGTATTGGACAAGCAACTTTATATGCAACTCAATTAGCAATGTCAAAAGGTGCTGTAACAAAAGTACGTCGTTGCTTAATGTGGTCATCTACAGGCGATATTCAACTTGATGTACTTATTGAAGTTGCATGCGAGAAAGCTGGAGTTATTGCGCTACCGACTGCATCAATGAAAAAGATCATGGCATGTAGAGCTGCTCATATCAAAGTTGCTGAAAGCATTAAAGGTGAGGTAGTAATCAATGACTGAAAAAAGACAAAAAATTGATTACGAACGCATAGAAGCAGGATGGAGAGCTGGGATACTTAGCCCGCGTCAGCTTGCGGCACAGTACACAGAAGAAACTAATGAATCTGTTTCACACGCTGCAATCATCAAGCATTTTACAAAGCTGGGTATTCCGCGAAACCTTGCGGAAAAGATCAAAGCTAAGTCTGATGACATGGTTACGCGAGCGATGGTTACGGAACTGGTTACACCTGTAACCATAAAACGCGATAAAGATATTATTGATGATGCTGCAACCAAACTTACAGATATCCGTCTTGGTCAGCGTAAAGACATATCTCGTGCTCGATCCATTTCAATGAAGTTATTTGATGAGCTGGAATTAATGGTCGGTGCAGAGAATGTAAACCTGCTGCAACAGCTTGGTGAACTTCTCTACAGTCCAGACGAAAAAGGCATGGATAAATTAAATGATCTGTATATGAAGATCATTAATCTACCAAACCGCGTCAAAGCAATTAAAGAACTGAGCGACACGATGAAAACATTGGTTGCTTTAGAACGTCAGGCTTATGGATTGGAAGAAAAAGAAAATACAACGGCTGATGCACTAACGACATTGCTTGAAAGCATTGCCCAAGGTAACAGTTCAGGATTCCAACCTGTGCAAGAAGATAAAGACTATTAATTCAAAGGCTTGTACGTAAATGAAGCGACTAACTATCCACGTCAATTTAATTTCATGCGCGTACAGGCTCCAAAACCGCACCAATATTGCGCAAATGAGGTAAGAAAGTGAGTAATAACACACCTTTACTACCTTTGCCAAATAATGCAGAGGAACTAAAACGATGCTTGGCTGATCCCAAATGGCGTATTTTTTCCGGTTGCTTATATAAGATCAAAATTAAGGGTGATGACTTCTTAGATGAAGATGGCAACATGGAAGTAGCTGAAACTTTCGAATTGCCATTTAAGCCTAATGTTGCTCAGGTTAAATTTTTAAATCGTTTGTGGCATCGTAATGTAATTCTAAAAGCACGCCAATTGGGTTTTACAACGCTAATCTGTGTGATGTGGCTTGACCATGCTTTATTTAATGCGAATCAGAACTGCGCAATCATTGCACAGGACTTAACAACGGTCTGGAGCATATTTAAAGATAAGATTAAATTTACGTACGATAGCTTACCCCCAGAGATACGTGAACGCTTTCCGCTAAGAATCTGCAACAAGTCTGAGATGGAATTTGCACACAATGGCTCATCTATTCGCGTAGCAACTTCATTTCGTGGTGTTACCAATCACAGACTGCATATTTCAGAGTTTGGTAAGATCTGTGCCAGCGATCCGGGTAAAGCAATTGAAGTGGTCACAGGTTCAATTCCCACTGTGCCGAGTAACGGTATTTTAGTTATTGAGTCAACCGCAGAAGGGCAAGAAGGTGCATTCGCCAGTATCGTCAATGATGCTCAAAAGAACTTCTCGGCACGCAAGAAACTCTCTGTTAAAGATTACCGCTTTCATTTTTATGCGTGGTGGCAAGAGCCTAAATATCGTTTAGATTCTTCTGCAGTTGATATTAGTGATGCAGATCATCAGAACTTTGATGATATTGAATATAAAGTCCTTGAAGCAATGGGTATCGAAATGCACCTCGATCCGGATCAGCGTGCTTGGTACGTCATCACACGTGATAATGACTTGACCGGTGATCAAGCGAAGATGTGGCAAGAATACCCATCATTCCCCGAAGAAGCCTTTCAAGTTGCTACAGATGGTAATTACTACGCCAAAGAGATGATGAATCTACGTAAACGTGGCGGTATTACCGAAATTGAAGTCTTAGATATACCCACATGTACATGGTGGGATATTGGGAATAGTGATGGTTGTGCAATTTGGTTTCATCAAACTATGAACTCTCAAGACCGTATGATTGATTATTACGAAGCTCATGGACAGGACTTACGACACTATGCCGCTGAGATCCAAAAGCGCGGCTATATCTATCACACGCATTTCTTACCGCATGATGCTGCACACCAACGCTTAGGTGACTATAACAAATCCACATTAGAGTCATTACAAGAGCTATTACCTGGTCATAACTTTGTGATTGTGCCACGTATTACGTTATTACAGACCGGTATTCAAATGACACGCAAGCTATTGAAAAACGTATGGTTTGATAAAACACGTTGTGAGTTGGGTATTAAGCGCATTGAAGGCTACAAAAAGAAATTCTCGAAGGCTGATAAGCGTTATATCGATCAACCCAATAAAGCCAATGGATGCTCGGAAGGTGCAGACGCATTAAGACAATTAGCCCAAGCCAAAGAAGCAGGTCTGTTGGGTGAGCTTATTTATACGCAAAGTGCTACAACGACTATTAGCACAAGCAATCAACAATCATTTAATCATCATAGTAGTTATCAAGAAGCACCGGCACCAGATTGGCGTATGTGATGAGGGGAAATTTAATGCAGGACTACGAAGCACAAGAGACTGATGTTGTAGATGCGGTCGATGAGGATGCACTCACAGTTGAGGAACTGTCAGAGATTCAAGCTGAAATTCAGGAACAACCGCATTGGCGACATATTGCTGATATGGAAATGGACTATTCAGACGGCAATCAACTTGATACCGATTTGATGAACCGTATGATGAAAGCCGGTATCCCTCCTGCAATCGAGAATATGATTGGTCCTGCATTGGTATCTGTTCAGGGTTTTGAGCTTGAGACACGTACAGATTGGCGTGTTACTCCCAATGGTGAGCTAGGCGGACAGGAAGTAGCAGATGCTTTGAATTATAAATTGAATCAAGCAGAGCGTTTATCCAAAGCTGATAAAGCATGTTCAGACGCGTTTCGCCCTCAAATTGGCTGCGGCTTGGGATTTGTTGAAGTTAAACGTGAGCCTGATCCATTCAAATACCCATATCGTTGTGTGGCTGTACATCGTAACGAGATACGTTGGGATATGAAATCCACTGAATCAGACCTATCCGATGCAAGATGGTTACAACGGACACGTTGGGTTCATCCCAAGCGTTTAAAGGATTCATTCCCTGATCATGCAGAACTGATCGATTTATGTGGTCGTTATGGTGGTCAATGGTGGAATGATGCTGGCTATTTAGATGGTGGTGTATCGACAGGCTTACAAAATGCTTGGAACAATGCACGTGCTTGGACGCATGCAGAAAATTATTGGTATAACCCAACCTCAAAGGAAATGAATGTAGTCGAGATGTGGTATCGCCGTTGGAAGAATACTGTTGTCTTAAAGTTTAAAGATGGTCGTGTGGTTGAATACGATGAAGATAACATGGCACATAACATTGCCGTGGCGAATGGATTGGCCATACCAAGCCGAGCGAATGTATCTAAAGTGCGTCGTTCATACTGGTTAGGGCCACATTGCTTGCATGATGGTAAAACACCATATTCACACCATTATTTCCCATACGTACCATTTTTTGGCTTCCGTGAAGATAACACAGGCATTCCTTATGGTTTTGTCCGTGATATGAAGTACAGCCAAGACAGTCTAAACAGTGCATTGTCTAAGTTACGTTGGGGCATGTCGGTGACACGTGTTGAACGTACCAAAGGTGCAGTTGATATGACGGATGATCAATTACGTCGTCAAGTTGCACGTCCTGATGCTGATATTGTTTTGAGCCGGCAACACATGGCGCAACCCGGTGCAAAATTTGAAGTGAAGCGTGACTACAACCTAACAGATCAACATTTTCAAATGATGGGTGAGAATCGCGCATCGATTGAACGTGTGTCTAATATCACGTCAGGCTTTCAAGGTAAAAAGAGTAATGCTACTTCTGGTCGTCAGGAACAGATTCAGGTTGAGCAGTCCAATCAAACGCTTGCCAAAATGATGGATAACTTCCGCGAAGGTCGAACCATGATGGGTGAGATGTTACTTTCCATGATTGTTGAGGATCTAGGCAATGAGGAAGAAGTGGTCATTATTGAAGGTGATGCTGTTACAGCAGACCGAACAGTGGTGATCAACAAGCCTGAAGTTAGCGAAGAGGGTTATCCGTATTTATCCAATGACGTTCAACGTACACGCCTGAAAGTCATATTGAGTGATGTGCCAAGTTCTAAATCGTACCAAGAGCAACAACTTAATGCGCTTTCGGAAGTTACTAAGTCATTACCGCCAGCTGTACAAGCCGCAGTACTGCCATATGTTATTGCACTTACCGATACGCCGTTTAAGAAAGATATTGTTGAAGCGATTAAGCAGGCTTCACAAGCACCAACACCTGAACAGATTGAAGAACAGATCAAAGAAGCGGTTAAACAAGCACTGGCACAAGCTGGTAATGATATTAAGTTGCGTGAACTTGAGCTTAAAGAGCGTGAGTCACTAAGTAAAGTCAGTGAAATTGATGCTCGCTCGGTACAGATTGGTGTGCAAGCTGCTTATTCAGCAATGCAAGCTGGTGTTCAAATTGCACAGATGCCGCAGATTGCACCGATTGCCGATGCGATTATGCAAGGTGCAGGTTATCAACGTCCTACACCTGGTGGTGATGATCCTAATTTCCCAACACCGACAGAGATAGCAGCAAGTGACATACGCAGTCCATACATTCAAGGGGAAGGCGCTGAGATCGGAAGTGAAGGTATTGCACAGGTTCAGCAGAATACCAGTCCGATGAATCCACCTGTGCCACAACAGGTTGGCACAGGACAGCAGGGGATTGAAACCACGGATGTAAACGACAATCTTTAGTTTAAAGCCATACGGATCGAATTTTTTTTAATTTGTATGGTATTATTTATAAAATACTTATATTTAAGATCAACTTATGGTAAAAAAAACATCAGAAGAGATAGAAGAAAAAGAAGCAGAGCTTCATACAGAAAAGTTAAAATTTTTGTATGAATTTCAATGTGAACAATACGATATTGTAAAAGCACAAACAGTGAGATTAGATGATAAAGCTGCAAAGTATTTAACATTTGTTGCCATCGTAATGGCAACACTTGGAATTATATCAAGATATTATTTCTTTGAAATTTCAAAGTATAATTTTTTTTCAATCGCATCAGTTGTTTTTTTAGCATTAGCTTTTGCAGTGATTTTAAATATTTCAAGATTGTTGTTTTCATCGCTGAAGGTGACAGAAGTTTTTAAACTTGCTACTGGGCAGGAAATGAACAACTACATAAGTAAGAGCAAGTTGGATGAGGTTTATGAAGGATTATCAAATGATCTGTCTGAAATAAATAATTCATATACAAGCAGTTTAGCGAACAAGAAGGAAATTTTAGAAAATGCTTATAAAGAAACTGCTTTTTTGGGAATTGTTTTAGTATTATTACTAGTTTCAATAATGATTGATTTATATACAAGGGATGTAAAACCAATTAAGTCAACCACCACAACTTGTATTGTAGATTTGAGTAATCATAATGACGAACACAACACCAAAACCACCACAACAACCTGTTCCACGACCGCCCATTGAGCAAGATTGGATTATTCATACACCGCCAAAAAAGGAAAGCAGAAATTAAAATGTCAGATAAACCAAAACCTATACCTGCACCAGTCCCAAGACCGCCATTAGTTAAAATTGGTGATTCGCAAGATCCAAAAATTAAAAGAAAGTAACCCCTGTAAGGTGTGACCATCAAAATTAATACTTGAATAATCAAGGCAGCTTAATAGCTGTCTTTTTATATTAGGAATTATTATGACTACTCAAATTATTTTGCAACTTGATTTAACCACCGATACCACAGGCAATGCTGAACAGGTTGCACGAATGATTGGCGTTAGTGCATGGCGTATTTCAGGTGATTATTTGGTTGTCGAAAATCCATTACTTGATTATCGAGTGACAAATAATGAAACGTATAGCCATAAAACGGATCGTATTCCGAATGGTGCGGTTGTGATTTTAGTTCAGGATGAATTAAAGACAGCAGAACAGAAAATCGAACAAGAAATTCAATCCAAAAACTTAAATGCACCTCGTATAACACCCGAACATATTGATTCTAAAATCAAAGCAGTTGAATACATCCTACCTCGTGAAGTGTGTAAGCGTGATAATGGTGTAGAAGTATTTGATGCACCACCTCCACTACAGACATTAACATTCTGTATTCTTACATTAGAAAATGGTTTTACAGTTACAGGTGAATCAGCTTGTGCTAGTCCTGAAAATTATGATGCAAAGATTGGGAAGGAAATTGCCTATGACAATGCTCGTGAAAAAATTTGGTTATTAGAAGGTTATTTGTTGAAAGAAAAATTAAGCCATCAAATTAAATTCCAAGAACACTTTGCTAACCAAGGTGTGGATGTAGGGCTGTTGCAAAAGAGCCCTATAGTTTCTTCTGAATTGTATGATTTAGAAATTAAATATTGTGATGCTGTTAAACCAATCATTCCCATAGGTGGCAATGTTGGTGATTGTATTCATCGTACTAAACTTTTAAATAATCGTGAAAATGCATATTTGCTTACCCAATTGTTGAATACACCAAATATCAGTAGTGATTTGCGAAAAAAAGCAGAAACCAAAATGACTAAATTATTAGATGAATTGATTTAAACCCATCGAATCGGATACCCTCAAACCAACATCAATGATGTTGGTTTTTTATACTTATAGCATTGAAAAACATAAATTTAGCCCCATAATTTAATTTCTGTATAATACAAACATGGACAACATAATGAACTTTGAGCAAATTGCTTGTAATTTAAAATTAAACGAGTGGAAAAAAGTAGGTAAAACGAATGAATATATTTCAAAATCAGATATTTATTTAAGATTTAAATCGAAAGAAGCAGTAGGTATTACTCTTGAGGCTCTCCCTGAAAATATTAAGACTTTTTACGATCAATTAGAACAGAGTGTCGATATGAATTCGATTGAGTCTATTGATTTTGAATTTAGATACGATGAGCAATTAATCGATGAAATTACTATTTATCATTTCTCATGTAACCTTAAAAATATTACCAAACACTCTAGATCAGTATATTTTGGTAAGGCATTGAATACTGAAAAATTCGATCATAGTGAGAATCTGTTCTATTTTGCTTTAATCAAATTGTTAAATAATGAGAGTGGAATGAGTTTAGTATTGGAATCCAATGGAAAACTACTTTAAATTTTAAAAAACCACCTTCGGGTGGTTTTTTTACGTCTGTAATTCACCCCCTGTAGGGTTGGCTCGTCTGTATTAAACACTTGCAAACTAGCCGTAGTTGAGCAATCAGCAGCAAGCATGGACTCTTAAAGTCTGCACTAACCTCAATGCGGCTACAGCGATAAGTGGCAGGAAAGGCATGAATATTACAGAGCAACAAAACGATCAAATTGAAGCAACCGGAAAAGTATCTCCTGAACTTGCATCTCAGCTCATTGAAGCTGCCATGAATGGCGAAACCATTGGACAACCAGTGGAACCTGTTATCGATACGCCAGTCGTTAACCAAGTGAATGAAGAAATTAAACAACCGGATGCTGCGAATACAGTACCAGCGGAAGATGACTTAAATGCATCTAACGCTAAAGTTCTCGCTAAAGACGGCATTCATACCATTCCATACGAAAGTTTGGAGAAGGCTCGAAAAGGCGAACAGGAATGGAAAGCTAAAGCTGAGAGCTATGAACAAGCCCTTGCTGAAGCACAAAGTCAGATCCAAACAGGTCAAGCTACACCAGCGGCAGAACAGAATTTAGCGACGGCTGAAGCTGCTATTGCTGCAAGTGGAGATAATGCCAATGTGATTGCCATGTTCGGTGATTTTTCCGAAGAGGCGATTGCGAAAGGTGTGGATGCATTACTTGAATTAAGAGTACCTGGTGCAATTCAAGCTGCTATTGATAAGGCATTACAACCTTTTCAACAACAACAACAGCTGCAACAAGCACAACTTGCGAAAAGCGCAGAGCAACAACACTTTGATGCAATTGCTTCGGTACACCCTGACTTTGAATCCGTTGCTGAATCTCAAGAGTTCCAAAATTGGAAAGATGCACAGCCTAGTATTTTACAAGGTGCATACAACAATGTGTTAAGCCGTGGAACTGCAACAGAAATTAATGAACTTTTAACACTGTATAAGCAAGCCAACAATTTGAACGTGGCCACACCTGATGTGAACAGCATTAAGGAACAAGCCAAGCAAGCTGTAAATAACGCTCGAACACAAGTACCGCATAGCGTCAGTGATTTACCAGCAGGTTCGCCAGCAGGAGTCACGCTTGATGAACGTATGGCTGCCATGAGTCCAGCACAACAACTCGAAGCAATGACGGGTTGGACTTCAGAACAGATCGATGCGTACGTCAATCGCAATGTCTAAAAACTAAAGTGGAGAGAATTTAAATGTCTAAAACCAACACCGCTTACGGTGGAAAAATGAACATGGTGACACAGGCTGTTGGCTTGTTCGCTACCCACATGAATCGTAACTCTACACTGAATTTACTGTCTGGAAAAATGCCAGCTGGTGAAGCAGGTGCAGAAGCAACATTGCGCAAGCAGACCACATCTCACATGCCGATTGTACGTGTACAGGATTTAGGTAAAGGTAAAGGTGACGAAGTTACTTTTAACTTGCTTAATCCAGTGGGTGGTTATCCGATTATGGGTTCTGCTTATGCTGAAGGTCGTGGCGTGGGTATGTCTTTATCTGAAGATAAACTTCGCGTGAACCAAGCACGTTTCCCGATTGACTTGGGTAACGTCATGAGTCAGATCCGTAGTCCTGCCGATTTGCGTAAATTAGGTAAACCACTTGCACAATCACAAATGGATGCCTATTGCGACCAATCTTTATTGGTTCACATGGCTGGCGCACGTGGTTATCACGACAATATTGAATGGCGTATTCCAACGGATACCCATGCGAACTTCAATGAAATCATGGTGAATAAAGTCAAAGCACCGACTAAAAACCGTCATTTCTTTGCAGATGATGAAGGTATTTCAAGCGTTCGTGTTAATGCTGGTGAGGCTGCTTTTGCAACGACTGATATGTTCACTATGGATACAGTCGATTCAATGAAGACCTTTTTGGATGAAATGGCCTTACCACCGCCTATCGTAAAATTCGAAGGTGATGTGGCTGCTGAAGATTCACCGCTTCGCGTATGGCTCGTATCACCATCACAGTACAACAAATTTTCAACACAACCGGGTTTCCGCGCATTTCAAGGTGCAGCGTTAGTTCGTGCTGGACAAGCGAAACAGCACCCATTGTTTTTAGGTGAAGTTGGTCTTTGGAATGGGTTCCTCATCCGTAAAATGCCACGTCCAATCCGTTTCTATGCTGGCGATACCATTAAGTATTGTGCAGATTTCACCTCTGAAACTGAATCGGGTATCAAAGTTCCAGCATCGTTTGGTGAAAAGTTTGCAGTGGATCGTTCAATCATCTTGGGTGGTCAGGCTGTTGCTGAAGCACTTGCTGCTTCGGATAAATCGGGTGTGCCATTTTTCTGGTCTGAGAAAGAGATGGATCATGGCGATAAGTGGGAGCTGTTAATCGGTTCAATCCGTGGTGTGTCTAAGATTCGCTTCGATGTGAATACAGGTACACGTCAAGAATTCACCGACTATGGCGTAACCGTGGTAGATACCGCCGTTGCTTGTCAGGGTCGCGGTCAGTAAGAGGGAAGGGTGAAAGCCCTTCTTGATTTCTTTCATAGATTTGGAGTTTAGCAATCATGGCGAATATTAAAAAGAAAGATGGTCGTTACGGTCAATTCGGTGGATTCTCACCATACGGCAATCTCACAGCATTAACTTACCTATTGGCGACCAATGCCACAGGTGCAGTACTTGAATCAGACTCAACCGCTGCTGTTGGAATTGGCGATGTGATTGATTTGGGTGAATTACCTGAAGGTATGCGCTTAGACGATGCACAGGTATTTGTTACTACAGGTATGACGGCAACAGTGACTGGTTCATTGGGTTTTAAATATACCGATGGTGTTAATGATGCAGCCACTCCGCAGGATGCAGCACATTTTATCAGTGCTGGTGACTTGGCAGCCGTAGGACGTTTACGTGCTACAGGTGCGAAGTTGATTACGTTGCCGAAGCCTGCACGTTTAATTTTGACTGTTGCTGGTGCGGCTAATGCCAAAGTCAGTGACATTAAAGTAGTGGTGTACGGTGAGTTGAAAGGTCCTCGTTAATCTTTCGCACATAAAAATAATGATTTACCAGTTTGGGGATGGATGATTTAGCAAAGGGTCGCCATCCCTTTTTTTCTCTAATACAGGAAAACCTTATGAAACTTTCAACAATTGCAATGCTATGCCACTCAATTAATGCTGCTTATTGCTTGTCTCAAGGGGATGATAGTCAACCGACTTGGGATGATGCACCTGACTGGCAGAAACAAAGTGCGTTTATGGGTGTGGAAATGCACATCAATAATCCGGATGCTACGCCTGAACAATCTCATGAGTCATGGTTGTCTCAAAAAGAAGCTGAAGGCTGGAAGTATGGCGAAGTGAAGGACGCTGAATTAAAAGAGCATCCATGTTTCCGACCTTATGACGAATTGCCAGCAGAGCAAAAAGCCAAAGATTATTTGTTTAAAGCAATGGTACATCTGGTCAAAGACTTACCTGAACCCGAAGAACACTTGGCATTAGTCAATCAGACAGCACAATTACAAGCTTCACTTGCAGCCTTTAAACAATTGGCAGGTAATCAGGCACAAAGTCTGAATACTGCTCCAGCTGCCAAAACTATAGCATCGGGTGTACGTGTTAAATACGTGGGCTTAAAAGATGAATACACAGATCGTTTGTATGAATCAAATCTGGTATTTAGTTATGGCCAAACACGCTCAGTCACCACTGACCTCGCCAATAAGTTACTCCAGCATCCTGAATTTGTACGTGATGATGCACTAGAAGCTTTAACAGCAAGTTCTGATCAAGCGGTGGACGATACCGAAGCAACGCTTAAAAAATCTCAGGAAGAAAAAGAAAATAAGGATAAGGAAAATACGCAGATGCTTGATGAAATTGATATGGTACGCCGTATGGAAGATAAAGATTCTTTGTATGAATACGCCATGAAGAACTTTAATCAGAAGATTCCTAAAAATCAATCTGTTGATTGGATGAAGGATAAGGTTTTAAACCTACTTGATACGATGGGAGTTCCTCAGTAATGCAACTTAGTGAATTACTCCGACGTTTTCGCGTACAAGCGAATGACAAGGTAGAGCCATACTTTAATGAAGATGAAGATGTTAAAGCGTGGCTCAATGATGCAGTTGAAGAAGCGTGTATACGTGGTCGCTTGGTGCATGAAAGTCAGAATAGCGATGTGTGCAAGATAGCTGTCACGTCGGGTAATTCACACTATGTATTACATGAAGCACTATATGAAATTACCAATCTGCGCTTTGATCCTGATTCAAGTCGCACCTGTCGTCATCCAGAACTGGTTTCAGAGGAATATTTAGACCGTTGTTATTACGAGAACTGGCGTGAACTGACAGGGCGACCTATGTATGCTGTTCAATCTGATACTGCATTACGTTTGGTGCCTATGCCAGATGAAGATGGTGAGCTTAAGATTGAAGGGTATCGCACACCATTGCTACCAATGGTCGATGATACAGATGCACCAGTCGATCTACATAAAGCGCACCATCCACATCTGATTGAATGGGCATTACATAAAGCATTTAGTGTTCCTGATACTGAATTCTTTGATCCGAATCGTGCACAAATCGCGGAAGGTAAATTTATTGATTACTTTGGTGAACGGCCAGACAGTGACTTGCGACGTATTACGCGTGAAGATGTGCCGCAGCATGTAGAGCCATTTTTCCCATAAGCCCCAGACGGGGCTTTTTTTACGCCTGTAAGGTTGGCGCGACCTCTTGACCACCACAGATAATCAAAATCAAGGTTATTTAATATTAAAGAGCGATCTAAGCATGGCCAATACACTCTACGATTTTGCACGTCAGCGTTTCCTTGAAGCGCAAATTAACTGGATGACCGATACTGTTAAATGTCTTTTGGTTGATACAGGTGCTTACACCCCACAAACGTCAGTCCATCAATACTTATCAGATATTCCAACGTCAGCACGTGTTGCTGGTCCAGTCTTAATGTCTGCTAAGTCTACTGCTGGTGGTGCAGCAGATGCAGCAGATGTAACTTTCACAGCCGTTTCTGGCAACTCAATCGAAGCAATTATTGTGTATATCGACTCGGGTAGTGAGAACACCAGTCCACTTGTTGCATACATCGACACAGCAACTGGCTTACCAATCACACCAAACGGTGGTGACATTATTGTGACTTGGGATAACGGAACGAATAAAATTTTCAAAGTCTGAGTAAGGATGGTGATATGAGCGAGATAGTGAGTAAGCCGCCTACACAATCTGTAAGTGTAGCTGGCTTTAAGGCGGATTTATATGCCGCTGATGAAGTCAAGATCGATTGGAATACCTTATTAAATATTCCTAAATTTCAGATGTATGCTACAGAGAAAACAGGTCGCTCTATTGGTAATGTCATGGAGTGGATTGTTGATTTTATGCGTCAGGAAGTGAATCAGCGAGGGGAACAAGTTGCATTTCAGGATTACTCAATGTGGCACGATAAAAAGGGTTATTGGAAGAATGAAGATGTATATGGTGCATTGATAGAGGCTAAGGAAAATGACGGCTAATACCGGTATTAAGTTTTATATGCATACCAATAATAATGCACCTCAATTAACCAATAATTTTGGCTGTATGTTAAATGTACTTGATGCGTGTTTAGTTAATGGGATTCAGATTGGTGCAATAAGTTCACTTACAGCAGCAGGAACGACTGTGACTGCTGTGTTTAGTGCTGCACATAACTTAATGCCATATCAGGTAGTTCAGATAGAAGGTGCTAACCAGTCTGAATATAACGTCGAAACTCGAGTACTCACTGTTCCCAATTCAACCACAATTACATTTCAATTAGCTTCTGCTCCAACGGTATCGCCAGCAACAGGCTTTATTACCGCTAAACTTCCTGCTCTTGGTTGGGAAAAACCATTTAGCAGCACCAGTGCGACAGGTGGCAAAGGGGCATACCGGTCTAAAAATACATTGTTGCCAAGTCGGCCATTTCTACGCGTTGTAGATGAGCTGGATCCCGCCTATACAGCAACGTATGCCAAATACGCAAAAGTTGGCATCGTCGAAGATATGACGGATATCGATACGATGCTTGGGGTTCAGGCTCCGTATGATAGTGCAGCACCCAATAAGAACTGGGTGGGTACAGGGAGTGGCACTACAGCCATAAATGGATGGGCAAAGTGGTATTACGCAGGTGCAACTGCTAACTTTTATAGTGATAGTCAAACGGTACCAGCAGGCAATCGAAATTGGTTACTGGTGGGGAATAGTGATTATTTCTATATATTGCCTGCATCAATTGCTGCTACTACAGATGTAATAATTTATGGATTTGGTGCATTCAAGTCACTCATAAATGTAGATACATCAAATACTTTTCTATCTTGTACATTTAATAGTGTCGTGGCTAATAATACTTATTTTCATGCACAATTAACTGGATTAGCTGATAGCCAAGCTGCAACTAAAATTTTATTACAACGAGGTTATTCTCAAGCTGCTCAATCAATTACAGCTAAAAACACTTCTTTAAATACTGGTGAAGCTGCTATGTATTCGGGTTCATTTAATTATATTGGAGCCTTTAACTTAACCAATGTGGCTCCATTTGCGCCAGTATTTATCAATGAAACTGTCTTACGCGGTGAGATGTATGGTTTGTATTGGTTATTTCAGAATAGACCATATTCCAACTACCAACTTATTGAAAAAAATAGCGGGCTTTTTATTGCAGTGAATGTGGTTCAATCGTCCTCTACACTCGGGCAAGTTGTTTTAAAAATAGGGGATTTATGATGCTTATAAATCTTCAAGTTATACCCGCCATAAATGCAAATGCTGATGCTATTTTAACCAGTGACAAAGGATTGTCGATTAAGGGGCAAGTAAAAGAAGAAAGTATTGCTATTCCTTGTCGAGTTAGACTTCATGAAAAAATAACAGGTCGTATCATTGCTGATAAATCTACTGATAGTAATGGTTTTTTTGAGTTTGACCATCTGAATTTAACCACTTTTTATGCAATCGCTTATCATCCTATTTCTAACTACAACGCTCTAATTTTTGACAACCTGATACCTAAATAAAGGTGATGTATGACCAAGTACACGCCACCTGATTCACATAATATTGTTTTTAATTTTGAAGGTGATGCATATTCTCCTCCAGATTCATACAATGTCGTCTTTAATTTTGGGGTAGAGCAAGATAAAAGACAGTATGTCTCAATCATTGGTATAGAGCCACCCGCAACTGGAAAGCCTGATGTAAAATCAGCAATCGTTACTGTCTACCCGGTAGGTTTTGATTCGTTTGCCTATGGTGGACAGAATGTAAGAAATAAAGCGCGTTTTATATATGCTCAAGGATTTAGTACACCCACTTTTGGTACAGCAAAAGCCTATAATTTAAAACAATTTATAAACTTGAATGGTCGTGGGTTTGCTGCATCTGCTTTTGGTACGGCAGCCTTTCTTGGCGGTGTTAAATACATAAAACCAAATGGAGTTGATACACTTCGATTTGGTAGCCTTACAATTAAAGATCCTAAAGAATCTCGAACACTCAGACCTATAGCATTTAATGCAATGGCATTTGGTAGTGCAGCAGTCTCTCCACAAATTTTATATGCCAAACCTTTTGTGGCGACTGCTTTTGGTACTGCTACAGTACAGCGAAATCCTTCACCAGTAGGCTTTGTTGCTACACGGTATGGTCTAGCATGGATCTCACATAGTCCACGTTATTATCAACCGCTTGGTTTTGATGCTACTGGTTTTGGATACCCAAGAATATTTGATCCAACACAAAGGATTTATCAGCAGCTTGCCCCGATTGATGCTGGTATTTTTGGTGAGATTAAAATTGCCAATAAAAATAAAATTATTAAACCTGAAGGTTTTGATTCTTCTGAATTTAGTCGATGGAGTGTGGTTGAAAGTAATCGCAGATCTATTTCGGCTCAAGGGCAGTCTTACTTAACCCTTGGTTTACCAGTAGTCCGTAATAAAACACCATCCTTTGCACCGGATTCAATCAATAGCGAAATCTTTGGTCAGCCTAGTATTGGTTATAGAATTCGTAGAATCTCAGTTACAGGGATTCCATATCCAGTTCCGAGTTTGGGTATTCCACAAGTCAGCAAAACACTTGAACTTAACCCTCGTGGTTTTATGTCATCTGCTTTTGGTGATTCAACAGTATCTAACTTGATTAGAACACTGGCACTCTTAGGCAAAGCACATACGTCATTTGGTTTGACTACAGTATGGTTTAGAAAAAGACCTTTAAAAGTTGATGATGGGATATTTTCCTTTGTTGCTGGGAAACCTGCGGTAGATCATAGTATTCGCAATATCGATACAAATGGTAAAGCATTCGATATTTATGGTACGCCCTGGGTATCGTATAGGGTCCGTACCATCGAACCTGTAAGTATTAATCAAGTCTTTCCATCTGTTCATCGTGTAGGTGGTACACAACATCTAGCCATTCATGGTTTTGTGGCCACAGCATTTGGTACGCGCATCATTCCTGAAATACAGACTATTTATCCTAAAGGCTTTGCTGAGATATTTGGAATTAACGAAGCAAAATTGCATAGACGATATATTAAGCCACTTAGTATTAGTTCGGATGGCATACCCAATGTAGGCCGTTGGGGTAAGCCTGCAATATATAACCATCGCCAATATATAAGGATGTATTTTGATCCTGATAGCCAACTCAACCCACCAAGCATGGAACCTAAGTGGCTGAAAATTGAGAACCGTAATAAGTCAGTTGTTACAGTAGGCAATGTAATGTCTGTGTTTGGCCGCATGACGATTGACAATAAAGCTAGACCTTTATATCCATCATCTTTCCAGCATAGCGAAATTGGTAAACCGATGATTTCGTATAAGGTTCGCAAGGTGCTACCTTATGCCATTGAAGAACCTTACATTTCTGGATGGACGAATCTAAGTAATAGTGCCAAAGTCATTGCACCAAAGGGTATTTCAATGCAGGCATTTGGATCACCTTTGATTGTCAATACTCGTCGTACCTTTCCTCTCAAGGGCTTTGAAAGCTCCATTATTGGTTATCCAATGGTGGTTTTCCGTATTCGTGAACTTACGTTTGAAAATCGTTATGGTATTGCGCCACCGTATATCACACCACCAACAGTACAGCATCACACTCGCTATATTGAGCCGTCTGGATTTGATCGATCAGCCATGGGGTGGGTAGAGCTTACAAGATATCAAGCGAGGATTGTTACGCGATGGTCACATAAGGATCATATGGGTGAACCCACTATCAGAAATCTCACTCCAGAAGTAAAGGCTAGGGGTGCTGCGCAAGATGAGTTTGGTTTACCTAATTTACGTCTATCTAAAGCGTTTTATAAACTGGATGGCTTTATAGCGACCATTATTCCAAAACCTTTGATTGAATTTAAAAATAGAAAAATTAAGGTGCTGAGTATTCAATCAATGCAGATTGGATCAAAACTAATAGTCACAAAAACAGGCTCACCTCCTTACACCAGTCAATATATTTACTTGGGTAATCCTCTTTTCCTTCCAGATGGAACACCTGCTGCTGGTTACGGTATCGGCATACCTGGTTCGGTTTATTGGGGAATGCCCGAATGGGATGATCCGCAAGTACCTAAACCTAGCTTGAATCAAAATGTTATCCGTGTAATTAACGAATACATTGAAACAAAAATGGGGATGCCTTCGGTATCTGCCAATTCAATACGTGTTGAACCCGGTATTCAGGAATTGGTTGTGGGGAATCCGACTGTTTCACTTAAACACCGTCAGATTATCGTTGCACCATATATCTTTGATGAGGATAACCAAGTAAGCGAGCCACTTGTTACACCTTTCCGCATTGAGCCACAGAGCTTAACTAAAGGGGTTGTATTTGGTAAACCTGTCGTCCGCAATGCCAAGGGAGAAATAAAGCCATCATCTAATGATTTTATGCACATTCCTTCGCCACAAATAGAATTAAGGAAGCGTTACATACAACCAATTGGAATATTTGCACTTCGCTTTGGATGGCATAAATTACCTGAATGGAAAATGTATGTAGAACAATATGAATCGAATGATATGTCGAGCTTTGGTAGTCCTAGTGTTGTACGTGATGACCATGGAAAACCACAAGCAATTGCACCGAAGGGGTTTGGTGAGGTGTTTGGAACGACCAAGATTGAGTTAAAAAATCGTCAGATATACCCATTCGGTTTTACGGATGCAGCTATGGGATATTCGAGTTCGTCGGATTACCAGTATTACCCACAATCACTGCATATAGGTTTTAAAAAACCGATTATGATTGTTGGGAAGGATTGTGCAGTATTTGGTAGCACTTGGGTCAGCTATAAAGTTCGTGAAATTGTACCAAAAGGTTTTGATAGTTTTATTTCCACCTATGGTCCAACAGAATTTAAAAAACGCATGAAGGTCATAAGACAACCGCAGACTAAAGCAAAACAATTCATAAGTGTTGTTGGCATGGAGCATACCAGTTACGGCACTCCAAACATTAGAAATAAAGTTCATTACATCAGACCAGATGGTAATTCAGACCAATATCGAAAAGGGGCGTTTTAATGACAACTAAAAAATTACCACCTGTGATGGGAATGGATAATACAAGCGAAGAATTTGCATTAGAACGAAGCGGTGATGGTGCAAAGCTATATGTACGTGATGCGGTAAATATTGATTTCACTGAATCAGGGCGTATGACTATGCGTGAAGGTATTGCCTTGCAAACCAATTTACCTTTTAAGTACTTATGGCAATCTTCACTTCACCATGATTGTTTTGCAATGCTACATGGTGCTTGGGTAAAAGTAGATCCAATTACTTGGGAGTATGAGGAATTAATACCGCAGATTGGTGAGGGTCCTTTATTTCATCAAATCATTAATAATTTTGTTTTAATGTCTTGTGACACTGGTCTTTATACTTTTAATGGATTACAGGCAGTTAAGTTTACGATTGATACGCCAGCAAAGCCTTATGTAAGTTTTAGTGCTGATGGAAGTATTGACGCAGGTGCATATTCGTTTGCTATCTCGTGGCTTGTAGGTGAGCGAGAATCAGCATTATCAGAGATAGATAAGATTGACGTAGTGCAGTATTCAAACCTAGATGTGCAATTCCCAATGTGCTTAGATGAAAAGGTGACACATATTCGTCTTTATATGACAGAACAGAATGGTGGTGAACTGCGCCAAGTAAAGGATTATCCGATTTCGACTACACACACTTCTTTGCCAGTTTTACCTGAATTTGGACGTGTACCGCAATTTCAACACTTCTCACCGATGAAGCATGGTAAATTTTTAAGTCTTTGGCGTGGTCGTATCCTTTGTGTTCATTTGAATGTTTTATATTTCTCTGAAGCAATGGCTTTTCATCTTACCGATGAGCGTTACAACTTCATTCAATTTCCGCAACGAATTACTTTTGTTGAACCTGTAGAGGGTGGTATTTGGGTGGGGCAATATGATCATGTGGTTTTCTTGCGTGGTGCTGATTTAAAAGAATTGGTGCTAGAACATAAGGCCGCAGCTAAACCTATTTCAGATAGTGGTTTTACTGTTGATAGTGCGGTAGTGGGTGCTGATCTTTCTCAAGGTGGCGCATTGTCTGCAATGTGGCTCTCTGAGAAAGGTTTCGTGTTGGGGAGTGCAAGCGGTCAATTAATTGAATTACAGTCAGATCATTTATCCAATATTACAGCTCTATCTGGTATGGCTGTAGGGTTAGGAAACAGAGTTGTCGCTATTGTAAATTGAATTATTATCAATTCTAACAGTGCATAACCATGGATAAAAAACGCTTAAAATCAGCTCTATCACGTGATTTGGATAACCAAGTTTATGATGAGACGGAAGAAGGAATTTATTTCCCTCGTCATGGTGTTATGGCATCGGGTGAATATTTTGATCGTATCAACGGTGGTGAATGGCAACGTACCCCCAACCTGATCACCAAGGAAGGTCGTATCGATGCGATCAATACTTATATTGGCAGTAAGGCAAAACCAGTAGGTTTTTATTTAGCTTTGTTTAGTGGTGCAGCAGCTCCAGCAGATAATTGGACTGCTGCAAATTTTGCCACGGTAGCCAGTGAAATCGTGTCATTGTCAGAAGGTTACACCTTACCAACACGTGCGCAATTCATTTCAACCAATGCAACAGTTGATACCTTTATTGACAATATGGCTAATGTGGCACGTTTAACGATTGCTACTGCTTCACAGTTAAATGTTACTGGTACTGCATTATTGACCAATTCAGCACGTGGCGGCACCACTGGTGTATTGGTATCAGCAACCAAGTACCCAGCAGCACGAACTTTCCAAGATGGTGATACTTACGATGTGGGTTATCGCTTTGCATTAACATCATAAGGTGCATACTCCACGCCCTTATGGGTTGGCGGTAGAAGGCGGAGAACTGACTGAATACGATAAAGCATTTATTCATTCAACAGTTGTTCGCTTTTCTAATTTTAAAGAAGCAAGCCGCCTTGAAAGTTTGCGAGATACTTACGACCTACCGAATGGTGGTTACTGCGTCATTCAAGACATGGGTAATGTATTAAAGGTTATTGCGCATAAGACTCAAACCAATCCTCAATTTTCTTTCACCATAGATGGTATGGCCAAGGCTTATATTCCAATGTTTTTCAGTGGAATTATTACCAGAGCAAGGGTTAATTCATCTCAGGGTGTGAAACTAAAACTTACTCAGTCTTGTATTGCTAGATTAAAGCAACTACCAGATGTAGAGAACGTGACCAAAGAGATAGAACTACAAAGGTTTGTTATTCCATATGGTGAGAACTTTTCTGAATTTAAGCCAGAGTATGAAAGCGACCAAATATGGACACAATACGTTGCTCAGAATGCCGGATGGTATAGTGGCTCTATGGCAAAACTCATGCAAGTTGTTGGTGGTTATGGTCGTCAAGATTTTGACTATCTGCCCAATACCCCACTAGAACGTGCAATATTCCAACTTCCTGTTTCTGTGTATGAACTGATCGAAGATGAAATTAACGGTGTAAGACTACCAGGTTATACCGGTATCCCGCCGTTAGATGGCAAGTTTCAATATGACTATAAATTTAGTAAAACGCATGCGGTGAGTTTCGATACTTTCGGTAAGCCTTGGCTGGTTCAAATCGGGTCCGATAAAAAAGTATGGGCAATGCCATTGCCAATTATTCCTGCAACTCTAAGTGAACACTTTAAACAGTATGTGGAAGAAGAATTAAAAGATGATGAAATCCTTGAAATTCTAAATCACTTTGGCGCTATGCCATCGGGTGAGGGTTTCCCCGAAGATAAATCAGAGTTTATGTCTTGGGTACGTGCTGGTGTCATTGTTCAGGTTTGCGATACTTCTGATTTTTATAATCATATTGCCTATTACGAAGCATGTGGTTGGTCTTTTAATACACGTGGTGGTAATGCTTACAATACTTGCTACAACTATGATTACACCACAGGTCTGGCTTTTGGGATGACATATAAAATGTCACTGTCATTGGTTGGTCAAGAAGATCATTACGGGTTAAAGCGCGTTTCAATTAATAGTCAAGAACTAGGTGATTCAGAAGCCAGAAGGTTGATTGAATATCTTCAACAACTGATGGCCAAGTTAAAAGATGGTAGTCATCGTTCTAATGCAATCCTTTACAAACTCAGAAAAGTTGGAAACGAGATCATCTTAAAACGTGTCCAGCAAGCTGGCATCAATATCCATTTTGAGAATGAAGTGAATTACTGGGATGGCTATACGGTTAAAGCTGCACAACACACTGGAAGTGTTACCCAAGTGTATAGTGGATATTTATTTCATCCAGCAAAATTTGAAAATCAACCACAAATCAAATTCCCTAACTATGCACAAGGGGGCTGTCTTTCTTTTAACTTTTCACCTATCGAAACAGGTTGGCGTGTGGCCTGCGATACCATTATGTTCGCCTATTATGATGGTGATGACATTAAGGTTGTTAAATATTTTATTGATGAATCACTCACTTATTCTAAGGAAATCGATACAGACTATGAAGAATGTATGATGGTGGGGCATTGGTACAAAAATGAAACTGAAGGCTTTACCAGTATATTTGGGCATTTCTATACCAGTGATATTGATGAGCGTGATGAAGTAAGCCAGTCAGTAACAAAAACAACAATTGAAGGGCGTGATCAGGGCTATGACAGCAAGCCATTTTTTGCACAAGATAGTATTTTTTGGCGACCTGGTACGCTGTGGAGAAACCGTTACTACACGCATCTTATAAAAACAGATAGTACCAGTGGTACTAACTTATATTTAGGTGTTTGTATCCCTATGTTTCAACGTGCATGTGTTCTACATGCGACTAAAGAAACTCATGTTAGTAAGTCATATTCAGAATCTTATGGATTACTTGCGGCTAAATATCCTTACTCTTACAGATATTGGACCCACGATAACCTTTTCGCGTTTATCGGTGGTTTGGCAGTGCAAAAAGGTCAACCAGTACCAGTTGCAGGGAATCCTGTTTGGGTAGAAATTGAAAATTATGCACCGTCCATGTGTTCAGACTTTGCTGACCAAGGACCTTGGATTCCAAGCCTACCTGCTGACTATACATGGTTAGTGCATCCAGATCGGATGGTTTGGCGCGCACAAGGTGGAGGTGGACCACCAAAAGTTAAGGAATATAGTTTCACACGCTCGTTAGCTGCTAACACGGATGATCGAGTAATTAAAACCATGTTTATGGAACAAACCGTTGATGTAAAGAAAGAAGGTGTTTCTGATGGTTATTTCATTTCGTCACCAAATCCAATCGGTTCAATTTTCTATAGAGATGCCTGTAGAGTTTTTATGGGTAGGGCGGAATATGGGAACATAGGGGAAGCAGTAAATAACATGCGGTGGAGAGGTGGTTACACCTCACTAGCTGATCATAAATCTTGTTATCACTTTATTGGAGTAATTAATGAGTAATTACTGGGATGACACAATTGAAACAGCCATTGCTTCGGACAAAGTGTGGGCCAATACCCTCGTTCTTACCAATGAAGTTGCAAAAGCCACCGCAACCATAATTTTTATTCTTGGGGTTTTAACAACTGAGCATGCTGTAGCCACAGATAGTGTATTTGGCTATCGTGGTTTTAGCGTGACTGAGTCGGCTCAAATACAAGACCAAGCATTTAGTATTAAACATGGTACTGACTTGACAGTTGAAGTGGCCAAAGCAAAAGATAAGGTTTTTGCAGGATTTCATGACTTAATCATAGAGCAAGCTACAGCAATTGATACTGATCGAAGTCTGATTGGTTCTATGGTTTATGAGTCTGCGCATGCATCTGATCTTGATTTAAGTAAACGTCTTGTTGCTTATACCGTTCAGGAAAAGGCTCGTCTATCTGATACTGCTTTTGCCTACCAAATCTCATTGATTACTGAAACAGTAGCTATAAATGATTCGCTGTATTCCCAATTAAAAGCATTTTCACTGGTCAGTGAAGTGGCAACTGTTAAGGACTATGATTTATCAGCACTAGCAACACAGAACTTTGTCATTGAATCGGGACAAGTAAAAGATGGTGTTTATGGTGCATTACATGCACATGGCATGGTGGTTGAAATAGCTTTAGTCACGGATCATGTGTTTTCAGAACAATTACATGGTCAAGCTTGGACAGCCAATACTGATACATGGGCAATGAGTCGTTATGCACCGTTCTCATTTGAAGGTGTCAGCGTGATTAATGGGGAGTTGTATACATGGAATAAGGATGGAGTTTACTTATCCGGTATTGAAGGTGAGTCTATTTCAGCAAAAATTCAAACTGGTAAATTAGATTTTGGTGAAGCTCTTGTTCATCCGACTGCTGCATATCTTGAATATCAAATGTCTGGTACAGAAAAGGCTATGCACATTGCGGTCACTACTACTCAAAGTGGACTGTCTGCAACTTATCAATATCTATTACCCAAAGAGCAATCTGATTATTTAACCAATGGTCGAATCATTTTTGGTCGTGGCTTACGTGGTCGCCATTTTTCGTTTGAAGTTGCGCTAAATGCCACCTCTGCACAAATAAATGCTTTGTCTATTGAGCATACGAAAACAGCTAGGAGAACCTAATGGGTATTGATTCTAAAGTTGCACCTGATGGCGTAATGGATGCAGCTATTACGACTGTTATGGATCAGATGGCGAAACTAGATAGCGTAACCAAGAAATACCAAACTGAATTAACTCAATCATTAACTGATATTAAGAATATTGAAGTCAAACCAGTGGCCGCACTACAGCCATTGAATATTCCACAAACACCCGTACCAAATTTAAACTTTGCAGCACAACCTACGTTTAATGCGGTTAATTTAACCGTACCGAATACACCTGAATTTAAAAATATAGATTCGTTATTATCTGAATTAGATTTAAGCGATTTAGATATACCAGTTGCACCTGAAATACCTGCTATTCAGTTACCAGAAACACCAGGCATTCAGCATATTGATGTACCATTAAAGCCACAAATTGATACAGATATTCAATTACCGGAAGCACCAGTACTTGATTTACCTGAATTACAGGAATTGATTCAATTAGATATTCCAGCATTTACATTTCCTGAATTGCCAGACTTTAACGACAAGCCACCATCTTTAGATTCAATTACAGTACCTAATGTTTTTATTGATTGGAAAGAACCAGAGTATGAATCTGAATTACTGCCCAGTCTTCAGGCTAAAGTAAAACTATGGATGAGTGAGGGTGGTACTGGTTTTCCACCTGCTATTGAAGATGCCTTATTTAATCGTGCACGTCGTCGTGAGGGGCGTGAAGTTGAACGAGCAGTTCAAGAAGCTATAGGCGATTGGTCAGCACGTAATTTTTCAATGCCACCAGGAATGTTGGTTAAACAAGTTGCAGCAATTCGTGAGCAAGGACAACTTAAAGCAAGTGAGTTGAACCGTGATATTCTGATTGAAGCAAGTAAGTTGGAGATAGAAAACATACGCTTTATGGTTGAACAAGGCATTGTCTTGGAGCAGCTCACCAGTAATTTATTTTCTAATGTTGTTAATCGCTTATTTGAAACTGCTAAGTTTAATGCGGAAAGTCAGATCAGTGTATTTAATGCGCAAGTGGCTTTGTTTAATGCTCAAAATAGCGCATTTGAAACACTTTCATCTGTATACAAAACCAAGTTAGATGGTGCATTAGCAAAACTTTCTGCTTATAAAGCTGCGGTGGACGCACAAGTCGCTATTGGACAGATCAATGAACAGTATGTACAAGTCTATAAGGCTAAGACAGAAGCGGTATTATCAAATGTAGAATTATATAAAGCGTTGGTACAAGGTGCATCTGCACGTGCTGATGTTATTAAAAATCAATTTGATGCGTACCGTACCGAAGTACAGGCATATAGTGAACAGATTAGTGCTGAAAAGGTCAAGGTAGACGCATATGAAGCACAAGTACGTGGCGAAACGTCTAAAGTTGGTATGTTTGAAGCACAAAGTCGAGCATATGCATCAACAGTTCAGGCCATTCAATCCAAAGCAGATGTTAAAAGCAAAGCAATTCAATTGAAGATGGAAGCCGCGAAAACTTGGATTTCAAAATATACTGCTGATGTAGATGGTTACAAGGCAGGGCTACAAGCAAGCTTAAATGAAGTTCAAATGAATACGACGGCTTTTGGTGCACAAGTAGAGGCATGGAAAGCTGGTGCAAGTGTTGATATATCTCATTCAGAAATGCAATCACGTTATGCAGACATGAATACACGTGGAAATATTGCTTTTGCAGAAATGCAAATTAAACAATATGAAGCAAATATTCAGCATGCGATTCAAGAAGCACAAATTGCATTGGAGTCTGCGAAAGCTCTTGGTCAGTATTCAGCACAGCTGGCGGCAGGTGCTATGTCTGCGGCTCATATTTCAGCCAGCATTAGTGGTAGTGGCTCTGCAAATACATCTTATTCAAACAGTGAAAGTGAATCTACAAGTACAAGTCACAACTACAATTATTGATTTCAACCTCTAAGGTTCGCCCTAATTTTTTAAGTTTTCCATAATGGATAAAATTTAAAAACGTAGGGTTTTTTTTATGTTCGGAATTCAGCAAAAGGGCAAGCCTAAACAGGCTGACACCGGCAAAGGTGGCATGATTAAAGGGAAAGGTACGGGCACTTCTGACGATATTAAAAAAAATGTCAAAAGTGGTAGCTATATTATGCCTGCGGATTCAACCAAAAAAATCGGGGAGGAAAACTTAGATAAAATGGATAGTTCCCCCAAAGTTAATCTCAGTAACGGTGAATACCAACTCACGCCTGATCAAGTTCACTCGGTGGGTGTTGAAACCTTGGATCGGATGAAAGATCAAACGCACACACCGGTTAATCAACCGCAACTTGGTATTAAGTCAGGGAAGAAAGAACCAGAATTGTTTTTTGCCAATGGTGGTGTGGTCAGTCCTTATCCATCGGCTGATGATATTCGCAAGGCAACTGCACAAAAGCAAATGAGTGGCCCGACAATGCGTGATGTAAGCGGTATTACACGTGATGTTAATCGCCCATTACCCCAAACATATCAAGCACCATCAACACCAGCTGCAAATTCTGCGAATACAGCACCAGCGCAAGGTGGTGGCTTTATGGGTGGTGTTAAAAACATGGCCAAAGGTTTAGGTAAGTTTCATGGTATAGGCTCAATGGCTGGTGGTGCAATAACAGGTTTTAATACTTCTACAGAAGATTATGCTGAACGTATGGGTCTTGATCCCAACGCAGAACGTGGGGTGTTGGCTGAAACAGGTATTCGTGCCGCAGGCGTTTTATCTGACGTAGGTAATGCTGCGAGTTTTGGAATATTGGGAAATCGTTTTCCCGATAAACAACGAGCGGCAGCAGAACAAGGATTAGTAGAACAACAAGCACGCTTTGCTGCACATAATGTTTCTAAGTCGGCACAACCAGTGAGTAAACCGACAGCACCAGTGCCAGTACAGGCCAAACAACCAAGTTTTAATGACACAATCAATAGCGAACTATATGGAACGCCCCCAACTGGACAACCAACACAAACCGCGCCACAACAAAATGCAGATCCTTATGCAATTCAGCAAAAAGGGAGCAGTTTTAGTTACGCTAATCCGAATGCGGCAAATCAGGCACGTGCAGCAGGTGTACCAGAATTACAAAGCAGTGGCTTTGCTGGAGGTATTCGTCCAGCGAATGACCCACGCGGTGTGGCAAATTTAATGCAAAATACACGTGAATTTGGTCCAACTGATCAGCAAATCAATCAAGCATTAAATCAATTGAATGGTCAGCAAGGGCAAGGCATTACATATCCTGATCGACCTGCACGTAACGACATGCAAGAAGCTGAACGCAATAATGTTCTGAGTCAAATTCAGGCACCGATTAAAGGCGCACGTGGCATGACTTCTAGCCAACGTTCGCAGCTTATGGAGATGCAAACTGGTGAGGATAATCGTGCAACTACGATGTATAACACTGATGCCAATAACGCGACCAGTCAGCTAAACAACTCAACCAATAATGCTGCATCGATTGCACAAACCATGATGCGTGAACAAGGTTCTAATGATCGTGCAGTATTGGGTGAGAATGGACAGAATTCACGTTATGGCATGGGCTTGGAACAGGATGCAGCCAAGTTTAATGCTGAGTTTGGTTTAAAAAACCGTGAAGCAAAATTGAATGAAACCAAAGAAGGTTTTGGTATTCGTAATTCTCAACGTGTCGAAAAACTCTATGAAATGTACGACAAGGCTGAAACAGACGAGCAACGTGCAACTATTCAAGAGAAGATCAATCGCTTCACTGGCGCCAAGGGTGAAAGTGGTAAAGATCGTTACATGACTGTAGGCGGTGGTCAAGAGTACAACAAAGAAGAGGGCGTAATGATTAACCGTCCACAACAAATTTTCGATACCAAAACAGGGCAGTTACAGAATATTGATGGCAACCCTTCTCGACAAGCAACAGTAGGAGCTAATTCAGAGAAATTTAAAGGGTATCAGGTTTATACAGATGCTAATGGTAACAGCGCATATCTTGATCCGAAGACAGGGCAATTTAAGCCAATCCCGAAATAGAACAAAGCCACCGTAATGGTGGCTTTATCTTTATCAATTACACTGCATTTGCCCGCCAATATTCTGGCATGATCCGCCAGTAGAAGGAAAATAGGTATCTCCTCCACCCTTATTGTATCGGGTACCATCAGTTCCCCAACATCCAGCACTATCACAGTTTGTAATAGATGAAGTTGGTGCAGAATTACTAACATTATTGTTTGTGTTTGAAAGTCCAGCAATTGCGTTACGTTGGCTTGCTGTTAAACCTCTTGAGCCCGAAATTGGTTGGCTTGCTTCATTGATTAATCGCTGTTGTTCCGCACTTCGTTCAGGCTGACGTGGCGGTGAGTATGTTGTTCTGTTATTGCCTTGATAAGGGTTGTAGTGTTGAGTTGGAATCGAGGCATTGGATTTAAATTCTTTCCGTTGAGTTGAAGTCGCTGGTGTAGATCCGAGTGATCGAAGAGTTTCAATCTTTTGTTGTTTTGTACCTGCAGGCGGTTGTTTGCTGGAATATGTCACATTTCCTTTGCTGTCTACCCATTTATAATAATTTTTGGCATGCACCTGTGTTAAGCAAAATCCAAGCGACATTCCAACTAAAACAACTTGTTTTAACATCATGTTAACCCTTAATTTTTATCGTTTAATTAGAAACTGAAATGGCAATGAGTACAATAGCTCTGTAGGGTTCGACTAACTTAAATCTGGACTGTCATTATTCAGGCATACCGTAGGAGTGTGTTATGCCTGATCCCCAAGATATAAATAATCCTTTCTTCCATGAATCGAAAACTACAAAAGCTTCTGAGCAAGATAAATTTAAGTTTGATCCGAGCACCGCTAAACCAGTACAAAATAAATCAATGGTTGCAGAAGTTGAAGGTTTTAATTTTGATCCAAGTACAGCGAAGGCCGTGAATAAAGGCCTGGGTGGTCATATAAAAGACTTTGGGACATCCCTTGCAGCTGGTGCCGCATCCCTTCCTGATATTGCGATTGGTCTAGGTGATCTATACACCGGTGGTCGTGCCGGTAAAGCAATTGAGGAATCAGGCATTTATACACCGGGTTCTGGTAGTAGCTACTGGAAAGATAAAAAAACTGATGTGGCAAAAGTCCAATCACAAGAGTTTGCTGATGCAGAAGGCGTAGTCGATAAAACCAAAATTGCTTTAAGTAATCCTACAATGATTTCGAATGCGATTGGTGAATCACTCGCACCTATGGCGGCTGGTGGTTTAGTTGGTCGTGGTATTAATATCGCATCAAAAGGCAAGATCGGAGCAGCAGCAGCCGGAGCTTTAGGCGAGGGTGCTGTGATGGCAGGTTCACAGGCTGAAAGCATTCGTCAACAAACAGATGATGGATTACTTAGTGGTGGTCAAACAGCTGCGGCAGCTGCAACTGGTGTTGCTGGTACTTTATTTGGTTTCTTGGGTGGTCGTATTGCACAGAAACTTGGCTTTGACGATATAGATAACATGATGGCGAATGGCATATCACGTGAAGCTACCGAACAGGCTGCAAAAGATATTCCATTTTCAAGCATTCCAAAAAGTGTGCTGATGGGTGCGGTAAGTGAAGGCATTTTAGAAGAATTACCTCAGTCACTTTCCGAGCAAGCTTTACAGAATATTGCTTTAGATAAGCCATGGTATGAAAACTTAGATGATGCTGCGGTGATGGGTACACTCGCAGGCATGACCATGGGGGGCGGTATAAATGCGTACACGTCAACACAAGATTATCTAAATGCACAACGTAATAACAATGAAAGTGCAAGCCCAACTGATTCTAATGCACCGAACTTACCGGCTCTACCTGGTGGGAATGGTGGTGATGCTTTAACTGGTGAATATATCCCACGTGCTGATCAATCAAGTCAGCCAGAGCAAAGCCGTACCAATTATGAATATGATCAATTCTCTACCGATGCTGATAATATTTTAGGGCAAGGTACTGGATTTAATCCAATGCAGGGCAACTATCCGGAAAATCCGGATAGTCCAATTGCACCGACTACGCCGCCGTTGTCACGTCAGTTAGGGATCAATTCTGAAGATGGTCCAATGTCTACCGCAGCAGCTTTGGCGGTGGATAGTGGCGCAACAGCAACGATGCTCAATGCACCGGCTGTCACTGATACGGCACAAGATGACGTTAATAACAATGCACCGTTAAGCAGTGCAGCAGGTCTACTCAATGCACCAACAGAAAACACTGGCACAAGCAATGAATCAAGCACAGAACAATCCAACACATTTGGATCTACTATCGGACCACTTGATTCAGGAAGTGGTATACAAGGCCGGAAAGAATCTGGGATTACTAAATCCAGTACAAACAACAGCGCAAGCAACGACATTGAGCGACAAGGAGATTCATCAATCCTTCAAAACACTATCGGAAATGGCGGACAAGATGCGTCAGGAGGAATCAATAGCGCAGATTCAGTTTCAGGAATTAGTAAGCCTTCACAAGCTACACAAGGGCAGTCAGATCGTAATAACCTCAACGCCGTCGGGAATAACTCCGTTTTATCAGGCAAAACTACAACAGCAGAAAATGGCAGTTCTACTATCGGAACAACTACAGGTGATTCACAAGGTCGAACTGTAGAGCCTATTCTTGGTGCCGACGGTAAAAATAAATGGTTTGGCAACCAGAATAAAGCGCAAGCATTCATTGATAAGAAAAATTTAGGCAATGATTACCAGGTAGCTCAGGACGGAAAGCATTTTGAAATTCAGCCAAAATCTACCCAGAGTAATGAAAAACAATCACAAATTTCAGACCTTGAGCAGCAGCTTGCCAATGAAAAGAGCGTGATCAAAAAGGTCCGTTTGCGTAAACAGATCTCAGAATTGCAAAATGGTTTGGCAGAACCGGTGCAAAGCGATGTAAGTTTAGATCAACCAAGAAAGGCGACGGCTGAGAACCTGAGTGGCGAACTTAAAAGAATGGAACAAGCTACTGCGCGAGTTAATGCAGTACGTCAACGTATGCGTGATGCTAATCCTGAAATCTTCACCGAAGAAAATGACCGTGTCCGTGAAACCCATGGTCTAACAAATGCACGTGTAACAGCGATTGCTGACGAAATCGAAAGTTCAGGAAGTTATGAACTTTCTGACCGTGAATATGACAAGGTTAAGAACAATCCAAATTATAAGATCGACTACAATCCAAAAACCTTTACTGGAAAAGTTACCGCCGTTAAAGATCAACATAGCGGTGAATGGGTAGGTAAGAGCGAACAGTCTGATTTAGACAATGCAGCACATGCATCAGCCACAAGTACACAGAATGATCTTCCTGAGCCCACACAAGCCCAAATTGAAGCAGGCAACTACAAGAAAGGTCACATCAAAGTTCACGGCTTAGATATTGCGGTAGAAAATCCACGCGGATCTGAACGCCGTGGGACAGATCAGGACGGTAAGGAATGGGCGCATACCATGAGCGACCACTATGGCTATATCAAACGTACAACAGGTGCAGATCAAGAGCAGATTGATACTTATGTAGGTAAAAACCCTGAATCTGAAAAGGTTTATATCGTTGATCAAATTAATCAAGGTAATGGTAGTTTTGATGAGCACAAGGTGATGATGGGCTTTGATAGTCAAGAAGAAGCCATTGCTGCATACCAATCTAACTTCGATAATGGTTGGAAAGTTGGTCCTGTTAATGAAATGTCCAAAGATCAATTTAAGGATTGGTTAAAAAATTCGGATACCTCTAAACCTGCCGCATCTAAAAACTTGAAAGACAGTATTGAAAATATTCGCGCAGAAAAAATACGGAAAAAGACCGTAGATGATTTGCATAGCAGTGTTTATGGATTAGCTACGGATGAACAATTACAAGAATCATTGAAACATTTAAATAACGAAATATCCAAAGCACATAAGCGGAGTGAAAATGAAGTTGTGAACGGTAAGCGTAGTACACGTAAAGCTGTTGCTGCAGGTGCTTTAGATCGGTTTTTAAAAGACCGTGTTGATTTAGAAACCTACATGAAGGCACGCAAGAATGGTGAGCTGAAACAGCGTAGTAAAACAGTAAATGATTATAGCCGTGATAAATTAAAGCCTGATGATGATCGTAAAGGTGCTTCACCATTAGATACAACATTTACTCCATTATCGGTCGTTAGTGCTACTCATAGAGTCCTTTCTGTTCTTCAACATCTCAAAATGTCCGCTACACAAGATACGTCTGTTCGTGGTCGTATCAATATTGGTCGTAATCGCTTGAAGTCTGGCTTTAGTGTTCAAGTCGTTTCGAGCTTTGATGGACTTCCTGCGGAAATACAAAATGATGCTACCTACCAAGATGAGAATGGCGAAACCAAGAATTATAATGTAAGCGGTGTTTGGCATGATGGCACACTCTATGTAGTTGCTGACCAAGTTTATGGAGATAGCCCAAAACAGCTTACTACATTTGATGCGTATGAGGAATTATTAGCACATGAAATCATTGGGCATTTTGGTGTTCAGCAGATATTCGGCAGTGAGTATAAGACCAAATTACAGCAACTTTTTAATGCACTTGGTGGGCTTGATGGCATTCGTAAAATAGCCAAAAATAATGGCGTGAATATACAGCAATTTGAGAGCTCATATATTCAGCCATATACTCAAGGTGCAAAAGATAAAATTTATGCTGAATCTGATGTGCAACAAGCTTTAGTCGGAGAGTTGTTCGCTTTTGTTGCTCAAAACCAAAGTAAACAACCCTTTGTGCGTCAAAAATTAAAAGAAGTAATTGGATTTATTCGTCAATGGTTTCGTGAGCGTGGTTTTGATAAATTTTTATCACGCTATAACGATACTGATTTAATGATGTTTATAGCTGAGGCACGTAAAGCTGTAGTAGATCAAAGTTACTTTGGAAAATATAAGAATCAAAACATTTCAAGCAAGGATGATTTAGACACTCCGTTATACAGCCGTCGCAGTGAAAGTACAAAAAGTTCATCCATTCAACAGGTTCGTGATGTATTGGTAGAACGGTTTGGTGAAGATGTAATCAGTGAACTTGAACGTCAGGGTAAGCTTGAAATTATTCAGGATTATCAAGTTGAAGGTGTTGAAGGGTTTTATTACAACGGAAAAGCTGTACTTGTTGCATCGAATCTAACCAAAGAAAGTGCAGTACCAACATTCCTACATGAATTGGGTGGTCATGGTGGCTTCCAAAACATGATGAATGAAAAACAATATCAGGAACTGATGCGGCAGTTTGATAAGTTGGTTGAACAAGGCAATCCTGTTGCATTGGCAGCTAAGTTGCTTGCTGAACGTGAGCAGGGTACAGAACGACAGAAATTGGAATATCTTCCGTATTTATTAACCCTCTCATCTACCATGCAACAACGCAATGTGATTCAACGTAATGCGCTTCAAAAATTGATTCATAATATCGTTGCGTATGTAAAAGCATGGGCATTTGATCAATTTGGGATAAATCTAAATCTAAATCCAGATGATATGTTGGCTTTGTCAGAGCGCATGATTGGGCAAATTAAACACCAATCATCATTGGATTTAATTCGTCAAAAATATCATGGTACAAGTCAATGGATGACAGCACCAAACGGTGCGAAGACACATCTTTCAGAAAAACAATGGTTACAAGTCCGCACACCAGAATTTAAGAAATGGTTTGGTGATTGGGAAAATGATGCTGCAAATGCTTCACAGGTATTAGATGAAAATGGGGAGCCTAAGGTTGTTTATCATGGTACTGCCACCGAGTTTAATGAATTTAAGCAAGGTCATGGCTTATTGGGAGATGGTATTTACTTAACTGATAGCTTTGATACAGCAGATGTATATGCCAATGTCCGTGGTAAAAATGGTTTTGTAATACCTTTATTCGTGAATATTCGAAATGCATTTAAAACAACAGGTAATGTATCTCGAGATACATTTGTAGAAGCAACAAGTTCTGGTAAATATCAGGGAGTCGTTCATCAATTTGAAAATAAAGAATATATTGTTGCGTTAGAGCCTAACCAGGTCAAAATGGCTGAAGGTAATGCAGGAACCTTCAACAGTGAAAGTGCTGATATACGTTTTAGCCGATCCGCAAATAATGTCGTCGATCGACTAAGTGAAAATATTAAAAATTTGTACAGTGGTAACTTTAAATTACCTAGTATGGCTGATGCAATGAAGTATGGTTTGATGTTTTTGAGCCGTATGCAGATCACGGATATTTATAAAAAAATTCTCCCTCAGTTATCTGTATACAATGATTTAGTACATCAGATGGATGCTGATAAAAATGATATTGCAGCTGAAGCAGATAATATTGTGCGTGAGTGGTCAAAATTAAATGATGAAGAGGCTTTAGCAAATGTTATGCATGAAGCTACTTTAGCTCAAATTGACCCAGCTAAACCATACCAACAAGGAGATAATAAAGTTAAGTATCAGCAACTGCTTAAAAATTACAATAATTTATCACCTGAAGCTCAAGCAATGTATAAAAAGGCTCGAAATGCCTATAGTGGGCATTATGCCAAAGTTCGTGAAGCGATTAGAGAGCGAATTTTAAGGTCTGCTTTGAGTAGTCAGAAAAAAGCAGATTTACTCAAAAATATCGAAGGTTCTTTTGGTCAAATTAAAGGAGTCTATTTTCCGTTAGCTCGTTTTGGTAAATATGTAGTTGTGGTACGTAATCAGAATGGAGATGTGGAAAGTATTAGTCGCGCTGAAACTGAAAATGAAGCCAATGCTTTACGTGAACAATTAATTCAAAAATATCCTCAATTTAAAATAGATTCTGTTATTCGTGATCAAGATTATAATGCCTTACGAGATAAAGTAGGGCGTGGTTTTATGTCAGACTTGTTTGATGAAGTTGGTAATCTTGGCTTCGATGCAAAAAAGCAAGCTGAGTTTGAGGATACTTTAAGTCAGTTGTATTTGTCTTCTATGCCTGATTTATCTTGGGCAAAACATGGTATGCACCGAAAAGGCACTGCAGGATTCAGCCAAAATGCGCGTCGTGCATTTGCTCAGAATATGTCAAGTGGAGCTGGTTATCTTGCTAAGTTGCGCTATGGTGATCAACTTGTGGCGCAACTGGATGAAATGAAAGAATATTCAAAGGCTCAAATTAAAAAGGATCCTAGCTATAAGCAACCTTTAGCATCTGCAGTCATCGATGAAATGAATGCACGTCATGAAAACCTAATGAATGCAAAAGGAAATGCTATATCTTCTCTTTTAACAAGTATGGGGTTTATCTATTTTCTTGGATTATCACCAGCGGCGGCAATGGTGAATATTCTACAAACTCCATTAGTTGCGTATCCTATTTTGGGGGCGAAGTTTGGCTTTGATAAAGCAGGATTAGAACTTTTAAAGGCATCAGCTGATTATGCTAAAGGTGTTGGATTTGAGATGCCTGATTTTACGAACTTGGATAGTCTCAGAAACAGTCTCAGTGATTCAATTGATCCAGACATAGCAAAAGTATTAAAAGAACACGAAAAGCAGGCATATGAAAAAGCAGTTTCTGCAGGTGTGATTGATGTAACACAAGCACATGATTTAGCAGGGATTGCTCAGGGTGAAGACAGTGGTGTTATGTGGAAGATACGACCTATCATGCGCGTGGCATCTCTCATGTTTCATCATGCTGAACGATTTAACCGTGAAGTAACTTTTATTGCTGCGTACCGGTTATCTAAAGAAAGTGGGATGGCGGATAGTGATGCTTATAAACAAGCAGTTAAGATGACTTACGATGGGCATTTTGATTATTCAGCTTCGAATCGTGCCAGATTTATGCAGGGCAACGTGGCAAAAGTTGTATTTCTGTTTAAGCAGTTTGGGCAGAATATGATTTATACAGTTGCACGACAGTCCTACATTGCTCTAATTGGTAAAAATCACACTAAAGAGGAAAGAGTAGAAGCCGCAAGGGCTCTCAGTGCAATGCTAGCAACTCATGCTTTGGCAGCAGGTGTTTTAGGTTTACCAATGGTAACTACTTTATTGGCTGTAGCATCCATGTTTGGTGGAGGTGATGATGATCCGTGGGATGCGGAAGTAGCTTTACGTAATGGTTTAGCTGATATGACTAGTCCAAAGTTTTCAAATTTAGTGATGAAAGGTTTATCACGTGGTACACCTGCAGATATATCTGGTCGAGTTGGTTTAGATAGTATGTTTTTGGCTAGAGCACCTGATGGATTAGAAGGACAAAAGCTTTATGAACAGTTGATCTTAGGGAATATGGGTGCAACAGTTGGCATGGGTGCAAATATAGCAAAAGGTATACAAGAACTTGGTCAAGGTGATTATGCTCGTGCTCTTGAAGAGATGTTGCCTACGTTTGCTAAGAATCCTTTTAAATCGTATCGCTATGCTACTGAAGGTGTACAGGATAAAACAGGTGTGGATATTTTGGATGGTAATCCAGTATCGGGTGCAGGAATATTCAGTCAGACTATCGGTTTTTCACCTAGTCAGGTGCGTACCGCATACGAAGGTAAATCAGCCGTTTATCAACAGGAACAAGCCTTAAAAAAACGTAAATCAAAACTAACAGCAAAATGGGTTAGAGCGAAGCGTAATGATGATCAAGAAGGCATGGATTCAGCATGGAAGGATATTCAAGAATTTAATGAAGTCAATCCTAAGTTACGGATTAAGCGTATAAACTTAATGCAAAGTTATCATCAAAATGCCAAACGTATTCGCGATGCTGAAAATGGTGTTTATCTTTCCAAGAAGTACAGTGATATTGGCGATTATGGTCGGTTTGCTGAAACAGATTAAGAAAAAAGCCACCGTACGGTGGCTTCTTTCTCTACTATAGTTGAGCACACCACTCAGCTTCATACATTTTGCTTTTCGCTTTATGTTTTTCAATAAATGTACCCACTATATAATCAGAGAACTCAAGCAACTCTAAATTATCAGATAATTGATTTTGCTCTACATTTCGTTTGATGTGACGAATTAATAAATGTGACCATTTGAGATGACACTCTGCTAAAGAATGTGCATCGGTTAAATCACCAGCATCGTACGATTTGACTTGCTCAGTTGATTGTTTCATACTTTTCAAAGTTGATATTCCAATATTAACATTTCAAGACCCTGATCTGTGGTAGGGGATGGGTTCTTGACTTAATTTCTTTAGCACATCCTAAAATCATGTTGTGCTTCTCTACATATAAAAAATAATAATAATTTTTCACCTGATCATATTAATGATCCCATTGCTCAGCCAATTTTTAAATTAATCTACATGAAAAATATATAAACTGCAAGATCAAAGCAGTATTAATTTTTACTAAAAATTCTAGTTAACTTGAAACATGGCATAAGTCAATGTAAATGCTCTATTGTATAAAACATTATAAATAATAAAATGTATAAACGCGAAATCTATTTATATTCATTTATATTTTTGAGCATTTAAGCATCAAGCCGTCTATGTAGCTATAAATCGGGATGAAAATGCGTTTTTATTTACACATAAGTGTATGAACAAAATGAACATTGTGTTCAAATGAACATTATATTTATTTGAGTGCTAAGCTTTAAAAATTTAAAT
This sequence comes from Acinetobacter bohemicus ANC 3994, assembly GCF_000367925.1. Lineage (GTDB taxonomy): Bacteria > Pseudomonadota > Gammaproteobacteria > Pseudomonadales > Moraxellaceae > Acinetobacter > Acinetobacter bohemicus. The sequence continues at coordinate 7,605 of NZ_KB849166.1, read as the reverse complement.
TTTGAATCCAATATTTAGTTAATAAAACAAATATTATTTTTGTTTAGTTAATTAAAATATGATTATATAACCCTTAACATGCATTATATTAATGGATTTATAATTCATTAAGATAATAAGATTTTTTATTATAAATTAAAGAAACAAATAATCATTTTATTAATCTAATTAAAATATAATTAGGGTTAATTATAAATGATTATTGAAATGTAATTGCAATTATGAATTGACTTTACCCCCTGTAAGGTTAGCTAAAAAGTTACCTTTCCATAACACTCTATCCAATAACGCAGAGCTATTGGGGCAACTTATGCAAGAGAATACGATCCCTTGGATTATTAAAATAATTCCGGCCATTGTTGGGGCTATTCTTGCCCTTGTCTTAAGTGGGGATATTGATAAGAAGGGAAAAATCCAAGTAACTGTCAGCGTTATTTGTAAATTTGCAGCCAGTGTAACGGTTAGTCTTTACGGTGGTTCAGCATTCATTGAGCATTTTGAAATGCTGAAGACTTCAACCATGTATCAGGGCTTCATCATGCTGATGTTCGCGGTGTTTGGACTTTTAGCGATCGGCATTGTTTACCAAGCTGTAGCAATGTGGAGAGGTAAATCCTTACCGGAAGTTATTGCTGAAATCAAAGCTGCATTCCTTGCCATTCTAGGGAAGGGGGAATGACAAGTGAATATTGATCAATCGCAACAAGTTGCTCAAGCGTATTCTTGGCTTCGTGCTTTATCTGGTGGGAAATTATCAAATGCACAAGTGGTTGCTGGCGATAAAGTTATTGCAATGCACGGACTGCCAGTATTCGCAGACATTATCGGATTTAAACTAAATGCCTTAGTTTCTGGTCTGCGTGATATTTCGGAAAAGGGTTTATCCCTCATTCGTGAAGCAGAAAGCCTTGAATTGAAAGCTTACTTGGATACGGGTGGCGTATGGACCATTGGATATGGAACAATTAAATATCCTAATGGTGTGCGTGTTAAGAAAGGTGATGTATGCACACGTGGACAAGCGGAAATTTGGCTTAAAAACGATTGCTTATGGGTTGATGCCTGTCTTGATAAACACGTAAAGGTCGCTGTAAGTCAGAATCAATTTGATGCACTGGCATCCTTTATTTATAACATTGGTGAAACTGCCTTTATTAAAAGCACAATGTTAACGCTAATTAATAACAGCAATTTCCCCAGTGCTGCATCTCAATTTGATCGTTGGATCTACGACAATGGCAAAGAAATAAAGGGGCTTGTTAATCGTCGAAGTAAAGAGAAATTACTGTTCTTAAAATAAGCATTCTAATTTTAATGCTGTGCACCCTTATTACAGGGTGCACAGCTCACTCAATTAGCAGAAAGTGAATGTGAGGATTTATGTAAAAAGTTCTTTAGATGGGTATTGGTAGTAATTTTTATATAAATTAATAAGTTGAATATAATAAAAAATATACAGTCTTTAAAAAATTAAGTATATTTCAACATATAAAACGTGATTGTTTACTATAATTTTGGAATAACATGATAATAAAATTTATTATATTCGGGGTTGTTGCAAGTGTAAATACAGCACTTTGGGCTGGAACTTGTACTCAAACATTAGGCAGAGAGGATTGTGTATCGCCAATACCGCCACATTATACAGGTCCGTGGAAGTATGATACTGCAAACTATATGACGCCACCAGAAAAGCGAGCTACACTCGCAGAAGCAGTACAAGATGATTTTAAGTATAATGAAAAAATTAATAGTTGGGACTTGTCATCGGTAAGTACTTTTTATGTCACAAAAGAAGAACCCCTATATTTTCTCGCAAAACCGTTTGATTCCCTACCAATCCTAATCAGACTGCACACAGCTGGACCATATGTTCACAAACGCACGGATGGTAGCACTTGGATCAGTGAATGGGGGACTAATATTTATAAAAGCAGAGCAGGTGTAGGTTGGGAATGTCCACAAAATACGAATAGCACTGATCAAGATTATAATCGTTTGCCTCCTTTTTATTGCCGTACATTCACAAAAACTCCCCGACAATGCTCTCCCAGTGTAGGTAATCCATGTTCAATCACTACAGGGAATAAATATCAACGAGAGGTGGATTGGCAATCACCAACTGGTGATTTTAAGTTTTATCGCACATTTCAGAGCCTGCCTACTCGGGCTGATTCATCCCCAATTTGGACGCATAATTTTAACAGTCGATTGGTTATGTATATGCCAAAATCAGATAGTGGGGAAAAAATTGATCAGTTAGAATATTTGAGAAATGAAACCCAACCCGATATTAAATATACGTGGGGAGTGCTAATTGAGGAAGATGGCACAGAAACCAGTTTTAATATTGAACGTAATGCTTCAGAAAGTGTATGGCGCATAGGTCAAAATAAAAAAATAACGATTATACCTTTAGCCAATAAACATTGGCAGGTCATCTACTTAGATAAGAAAAAAGAAACTTTTAATGAATATGGTCAGCTTATAAAAGTTGAATATAACAATGGTCAAACCTATGATTTGAGCTATGAAAATAATGTATTAAACCGAATTGTTGATCGATTTGGGCGAGTACTTAAATTTAACTACAATTCTCAAGGTTTAATTTCTTCGATTATTTTACCAAACAGTAGGCAGGTTACGTATCAATATGACACGCTAAATCGCTTAAACAGTGTTACACGTCCTGGTTATGGTACAAAAACTTATCATTATAGTGAAAATAGCACGGTTGCACCGTCAGGTAACCCAAACTTGCTTACAGGAATTACTGATGAGACTGGTAAACGTTATGCTAACTATAGCTATGATGTTCAAGACCGTGGGGTCTTAACAGAACATGCGGGTAATGCTCAGCGTTTTAAGTTAATTTATACGAGCGGTTCAACCAAGGTAATAGGTCCATACGGGACAGAAGTATCATATAGTCATTCACCTGTATCAGGCATACCAAAAGTGAATATGGTTGTTCGTGGGTATGCTTTACAACAGTTTAATACCTATGACTCAGCTGGTAACTTAATCAAAAAAACAGAGAAAGGACAAACCACGACTTATAGTTATGACCTCAGTCGTAATTTAGAAACCTCTCGTACCGAAGCAGTCGGCACACCTCAGGAAAGAATAATTAATACCACTTGGCATACAGGCTTCTCCAAACCAACAAAAATTGAAGAAGTTTCACAAGCCCAGCTGATTAGAACAATAGTTTACACGTATGACAACCAAGGCAATGTACTAACTAAAACCATTACCGATCCTGCATCTCAAGAAAGTCGTACATGGAGTTATGAGTACAGCAACTTTGGTCAAATGACTAAGCAGACCGCACCAAATGGAGAGCAAACCACTTATCAATATGATGAAACGAACGGCAATTTATTAAGCGCTACTGATGTTAATGGAACTACTTCGATCTACAGTCAGCATAATGCTGATGGACAGCCAAAACACATTGAAATGAGCACAGGACAAGTTATTGAACTTGTTTATGACGAGGCTGGGCGAGTTGTTCAGCAAAAGCAAAGTGTTCATTCGAGCACACTGGTTTCTGATGGTAATGGACTAAACTGGTGGCAGGCTCTTGTAAACACTGTTTATGAATCATTTGGTGCAGAAGCCCCTTATGTTGAAAATCCACAAAATATATCAATTTCTGAAAATACATTAATTCAGTCTGCGATTACTCAGTATGAATATGACCCTCGCGGATTATTGATTTCAATCGCTTTACCTGATGGTGAAGAAATAGAATATGGGTATGATGATGCCCATCGTTTAACTGAAATTAAAGATCAGTCAGGCAATCGAACCGTCTATACTCTCAATGGTAATGGTGACATTACCCAAACTGAAGTATATGGGGAAACTGGACAGTTAGAAGCCAAGAACCAACAGGTTTATGATAATTTAGGACTTTTGAAAAATACATTAGGTAATGCTCAGCAAAATCAAACCTATAGCTATAATAGCTATGATCAGCAAGTCAGTAATAAAAATGCGCTGAATCAAAACTATAGCTATGCCTATGATGTATTGGGTCGTCAAACTAAAGAAACCGATCCACTGAACAAAAGTAGCCAATATGAATATGATGCTTTAGATCAACTTAAAAAGGTTATTGATGCTAAAGGTGGTACAACAACTTATCAATATAATGCTTTTGGGGAGGTGATACAGCTAAATAGTCCAGATACTGGAACAACTCATTACCAATATCAAAATGACAAGTTGTTGGAAAAAGTCGATGCCAATCAACTTAAACATCGTTATCAATACGATACACAAGGGAGGGTTGTATTACAGGAAGATCAGTTTACTGATGGCTCAGATCAATATGAACAAACAACATTTAATTATGGTCAGACAGGCTTAGATCAAGGCAAACTTATTCAAGCCAATAACAAAAGAACGGAGACTAAGTTTACCTATAATGATTTAGGATCGGTTCGTCAAAAAACCATTAAATACCTCATCACACAGCAAAGCACTCTTCCTGAGTTAAAAGTGCACTATAGCTACACTTCAGGTGGCAAACTAAAACAAGTTGGCTTACCAAGTGGCAATATCATTAACTATGATTATGATAATAAGGGCTTATTGATAGGGATTAAACAGAATAATCAGTCATTTATCAGCAATCTTAAACATTCAGTAAATGGCATTAAAGCTTGGCAATATAGTCAAATTGGTGATCAGGTTCAGTTTCAATATGACTTGGATGGACGTATCCAAAAGATATTAATGCCGAATGTCTATGAAAAAAACTATAGCTACGATGCTGCAGACCGAATTCTAGCAATCACCGACCCAAGCAATACACAACTCAATAGTAACTTTAAACATGATGTACTTAGTCGTTTAATTGAACAAAACCTTACCCAGAAGACTTACAAATATACATATGATGCCAATAGCAATCGTTTATTACGTCAGCAACTTGTGGGAACAAGTACAACGACTGAAAACTATACAGTTGATAGTAATAGTAATCGAATTAATAGCATTACTCAGGGAGCGAATAGTAAAACCTATAGCTATTTACCTACAGGTCAAATTACTAACGATGGTACAAGAAGCTACACTTATAATGCTCAAGGGCGTAGCGAAAGCATCAGTATAGGTACAAGCAGTAGCTTTAATGCTTATGATGCTTTTGGTCAGCGAATTCAGAAGATAGGAAGTAATGTGGGTGCAGTAGCACAAACATTATTTGTTTATGATGAAGCGGGTCAATTATTAGGTGAATATACACCCCAAGGGCAAGTGATTCGTGAATATATTTGGTTAGAAAATCGATTGGTTGGGCTAAGAAGCTATCAATATCCAAATGAAATATTGCGAGTTCACACTGATCATTTAGGTACACCGAGAGCGATTTCAAATAACCAAAATGAAGTGCTATGGCGTTGGGAGGGTGATCAGTTTGGGGATGTATTACCGCAGTCACCAGTCAATTTAGTCATGCCATTAAGACATGCAGGTCAGTACTACGATGCTGAAGTTAACCTATTCTATAATTATTTTAGGGATTATGACCCGATTACAGGTCGTTATGTAGAAAGTGATCCTATTGGATTAGATGGTGGGCTAAATACTTATGGGTATGTTGGGGGGAATGCTTTATCTTTAGTTGATCCACAAGGTTTAGCTATGGTAATTCCTACTGGAATAAGTCAGACGGTCAATTTAGCTTTGGCTATTGGTTTAATTTCGAGTATGCCTGATACAGGTTCTGGTTCAAAGAGTGTTCCAAAAGATGAACAATGTGATAAAAATCCTTGTGGAGAATTAACTCGTGTTAAAGCATTTGGAATAGCTCAGAAAATCGCACAAGTATCAAGAAAAGAAAGATATTATCTTCCATTTAGTACATTAAATAAATCTAGTCGTGATAAATGTAATGCTGGATTAATAAATAGCGGTGCAAAATATTTAGGATATGGCTGTAAATGGCAAAACGTCGAGATAGCTGATCATCCTGATGGACACCCTCATATGCCAGGAGGTCACCATGATTGCCCTCATATTCATGTCTACAAGAATGGGAAATCAATAGCAGAAATTATATATAAGAGAGGTTTATTTTGATTACAGGAATAATAAGTTCTTTAAGTAGTTGTGATGAAGATTCACATAAATATTTTTCAACTATTGATTATTATGAAATAAATTTTAAATACGAACCTGTAGATTATTATATAAGTCATTATATATCATCATACATATCTCTAGATATGAAAAGAGGTGCCATTTATTTGGGGGAAGAGGAGTTTTATCTAATTCCTAGAGATATATTAAATACTGAGTTTGAAAAAAAATATGGTAGTTATTTTTCTGGATATAAAGTTTTCTTGATAAATCCAAATTTTACTTTAATGGACAAAATTTTGAAATTCAATAAGTTAAATAAAATAAATCATATGAAAAGAAAATATGGAAAGGAGGTTTCTAAAAATTGTGATTTTGGCATAAATGAATTAATAGAGAATAGTGATTTTGTTTTTATTTTTTCTGAACTTTCGCAGAATATGGATAGTGAAGTTTTAATATTTTTTAATTCCAAAAGTATTAATTCTCTTAACTTTGTAAAAGATTATTTTGAATCAAAAGATATTTTTATTATAGATAAAACAGATAAATGAGGTCTTTAAATTTTTTATAATGTTGGTAGGGTGATCAGTTTTGGGGTTATGACCCGATTACAGGTCGTTATGTAGAAAGTGATCTTATTGGATTAGATGGTGGGCTGAATACTCAAATATTTTGGTTCATTAAATCCGTCATGGATTAATTTAAATTCTTCAGCAAAATGCCCTCCTAATTATCCTCATTGAGATAAAAAATGAAATTTATTAATACTAAATTAATATCAAAACAGACAATTATTAGACGAAACAAACCGAAATTGTCTTATTGTATTGAATCTGTTGATTATGAGGAATATAGCAATGGAATAAAGGAGTATTTTTTTGATGGTTATGGGAGTGATGTTTTTAATAAAAATGGAAATACAGTTGAGGAAGTACAGCCTAGATCTATACAGTCATTATGTTACACAAATCATTATAACTTTTTCCCGATAGCTATTTCGGTTCTGTGTGAAAGCGACTATATGAATTGGATTGAAGCGATTCCTTTTTATCCTATTCAAGAAAATTATGGAAAAGAATTAGTAGTGTTGGGTTATGAGATTATTTCTGCATTTGGTATGTATTCACCTATATTAGATAATGTTGATAATATACTTTTGCAGACTAATATGTATGGTTTATTAGATAATGAAGTAGAAGCACATCAATTCAAAATACATTTGGAAAGTATATTGCAAGAACATATGCCTTGGACAGTAATACAACTATCTATACATCAAAATATTAAATATCACTTAGATAATTGTTTTAAATAAATTGAAAAAAATAATTAATGCCAACCCACATAAACTGTAATAGCCAAAATGAAGTGCTATGGTGTTGGGAGGGTGATTAGTTTGGGGATGTATTACCGCAGTCACTAGTCAATTTAGTCATTTCATTAAGACATGCAGGTCAGTATTACGATACTGAAGTTAACCTGTTCTATAATTATTTTAGGGATTATGAC
>NZ_KB849165.1:108559-134741 GCF_000367925.1 Acinetobacter bohemicus ANC 3994 | reverse complement strand
TATATCAAAATATAGGTGACTTTTAGAAAACCTAAGACTTAAAATAAAGTGACCAAAACAATATTAAATGATCTAAATTAATCTAAATTTCACCTCATAAAAAATCATATACTCATAATTAAATCATATGCTTATAATTAACCCGAATCCTGTTTAAGCCACTGATTCCATAATTTGAATTGTTGGCTTATTTCGATGGGTTAATTGATATGCACATAACGATGCGTAAATCCCACTTAGAAATCCACGAATACTACGTGCTTTACTCGTCACTAAATTGTATTGTCCTTTCAATAAGCTGAATAACGTTTCTATCTTATTACGTTGTTTTAAGTGATATTGATCTTGTGCACAGAGTTGAACAGTCTGCATGTTCTTTCGATGATACGTAATTAAATCAGTACCTTGATCCTTTAACATGCTTTTTAAATCTTGGCTGATATAGCCACGATCTGCATAAAGCTTTGCTTCTAAGCCTTCAACCAAATGTTCAACCATTTTGATGTCAGCAGTATGCCCATTGGATAAAGCAGAACAAGCGATTTCACCAAATTGATTCATCGCAATATGTAATTTACAGCCATAAAACCAACCCATCGAGCTTTTGCCGCGAGATGCAATTCTCACTAACGATTTATGGCGTTGGATGCGTTGATTTTTACAGACGGGTAGAGTCGTTGAGTCAATCCATAAATATTGTTTATATTGACCTTTCATCAAAGCTACATGTAAAGCTTGTAGTGCCAATTGATGTATATTGATCAGATGAATCATTCGTTGGTAACAGGGTAAGCTTTTAAATAAATGACTTTTATCTTCCTTTAACCATGTGAAGAAGGCTTTGAAATTACTGAAGTGAGAACACTTATACCAAATGGCGATAAAGCTAATTTCTGAGATGGTCAGCTGTGCAGTTCTGATTCTTAAAAAGTGGCGGATTTGTTTGAGAAATTTCCAATAAGTTGCTTCAAATTTAAGAAAGAAATCATCAATTACGCAAAATAATTCGGTAGTATTGAACATCAGGACTAGAGCTTTAGGTTTGGTGTGGTAACTCAACTGATGGCTCTAGTCCTCTTATTTTGCAAGTCAATTTCTTATCCGCGATTCGGGTTAATTAGTATTATTTAATGGAATAAATCTCGGTGACCTTGCCAAAGTTGGGGTTAATAACAAAAGTGAATTAACCAAATTCATTTATAAGCAAGCTCTTGAATTTCTGCTTTATGCTGGTGAATCAAACGTCTAAAATTATGTATAACAATGCGTTTTAGTGGCTTCATCATCACTGAATTGTATAGGTAAAACCTGTAACGCTATAGTTGCATGAGATTTTCGATCTTCAATTTTAAAACCTTTAATATGCTTAAGCATATTAAATCTCAAACAATTTCTTTAATATTCATCATATAGAGTTTAGATTATAAAAAAATTACATACAGATGGCTTTTTAATATATTAAATCACACCACGTCTTCCTAAGAGCCATTTTATTTAATATGTAGTCCTCTTTAACAACTAAAAACCCATATAAAATTTCTCAACATCTTTTTGTCAATTTCAAAAAGATGTTGGGTTCAATTTAGTACCATCAAATAAAGTGTAGTAAGTTGCTACACCTTTTAAATAATCTCTTTGCCGAAAATCTCGTTCAAACGCTCGCGATTTCCCTGAACAAAAGTGGGATCATTTTTTAGCTTATATTTCATTTCTTTTTTGAAATCATTCATGGATACGCCTGCTACAGCAAAATCCATTTGAAACATAATATCATTTACAATCAAGTTGGCTTGAGAGTCGGTTAAACAGCCTTCGGCCTTAAACCACTTGCTGAACTGTCTATAATTTGGATCACTGGCGTGAATATACCAAGATCGAACTGTCATATCGAATTTTGCACCCAGCTCTTTCACGATCGCGTTATCATCAAAATCCACATCCAAATAAATTTGGGTATTTTCATTGCTTTGAGGAATAACAGCCTCAGTATGACCACTGGTAATTTTAAATCGGACACCTACAATAGGCCGTCCTTTCTTAATGGTGTCATATTCCAGCTTCAGACTGGTTCTATCATTAATTTCTTCAACAATTTTATCTAACACATAACGTCTGAAATCAACCCAGCGGTCATACTTCTTCTCGCCAATATCGGTTAATGCTTTGATATTTTCCAGTGACAGCTCAACTTCATATGACTCCTGATTCGAATACTTGAACTCATTTTTAATAAAGTAGGAATACAGACTCATACTGGTCACTGAATCTAAAGCAAATAAATCCTTTAACTGGTAAGTGGTAAAATTCCCATTTGCTAGACGTGTAAAATAAGGCAGCACCTCACTGGTAAAGCGAATCTGTAATGCATTTTTGGCGTCATCTTCCCAACGCAGCTCTCGAATAATAGGCACCACAGAATGCACTTTTTTTACTTTCCGTTTGCTGGCATCTAAAGGCTCTTCAATGACAAAATGGGCAACACGAGAGGACAGCTCTTTATAGATCCGGTCTATTGCAACATTAATGGAATTTTTTTTATCTAAACCGAGTAACTCGCCTAAATCATCTTTATGTAAATAAATATAGGTTTGCTCGGTGATTTCACGATCTTGATTATTTTTTTCACCGTAATTCGCCACAGCCATCGCATAAAGGAGCGCTTTGTACTCATTGGATGATAATTCAATCGGTCGAATCAGGCGGTTGCTCGTACTGACCACTCCATTATGGCGAATATTCCCAATACAATAAGGTAAATATTCTATTTCTTCTTTTTCGTTCAGCTTGTTCATAAGTGGGAAATAAAAGTACTTTTCTACATGTTATACACAAAAGTGGAATCCTATGCAAATTATCCACCCTTTTAACTCAACACTATACAGAAATGAACAACAAGCAATCAAAGCAAAGGCTAAGAGTGGAAGCCATGTCACTTTGGTTTGCTATTTAAAACACTTTTTAAACTTAAAGTGGAAAACAAAACAAATACCACACCTTTTAGTGACAAACCTTCCACTTTTAGTATTTCTCAATCATTTTGAAAATGCAAAGAAAGCAAAAAAATGCGCCAAACCACCCTTTAAAGTGGAAAAAATAATTAAAAACACACCTTAACAGTGACAAAGCTTCCACTTTTAGCCTGCTCAGAAATGAAAACAGACAATATCCTTGATGAAATTACGAACAAACAGGTTATCCACAGGATAAAAATATTAAAATGACAAGTCTTCCACCTTTAAAGCCAAATAAACTAACTTATCAACAGATTAAGAACCTGTTTTTAAATAATTTTATAGTTTAAATTTAAGCTTTATTGAAACTCGGTGACAAGTCTTCCACCATAGTGACAAGTCTTCCACCTTTCAGTGACAGCTCTTCCACCTTTCAGTGACAGCTCTTCCACCTTTCAGTGACAAGCCTTCCACCTTTCAGTGACAAGTCTTCCACTTTTCAGTGACAAGCCTTCCACCTTTAAAATCATAAGATATTGATTTTAAAAAATAAAAAGTGATCTAATTATAATTAACTAATTATATAAATTAATACTAATTATAATTAGCTAGCTATATTTAATAAAAAAATAATCTATTTGTTTTTTATTCATGTTCAGATTATAACTTCAATGTAGCGTAAAGAAGGTGTAGCAAGTTGCTACAAAGTTCTTTATATTACAATAACTCAAGCGAGGTCTATTATGACAAGTAAGTCGACTAAAATTATTGCTGTGGCAAATCATAAAGGTGGTTGCGGAAAGACGACCACTGTAGTTCATCTAGCATCAGAAATAGCAGACTTGGGCAACAAAGTATTGGTGATTGATTTAGATCCCCAAGCCAACGCAAGTTTGCATATTGGATCAAGACATCCTAGTGAGGTAGAAACCACATCGGCTGAATTACTTGTTGGTGGTCTAAATTTATTATCAGAAGCGCTAGAAGAAGAAACGAATTTAAAAAATGTTTCTTTAATTTATGGTTCTCTCACGTTAGGTAAAACTGAAGATCAACTTAAAGATGATGCGCCTAGACCTTCTGAAGAGCTTTCTAGTAAATTGGAAATGTTAAAAGGATTATATGACTTTATTCTTATTGATTGTCCTCCAAGCTTAAAACTTTTGACCAGTAATGCTTTAGCTGCATCAACACATGTGATTATACCTATTGAATCTGGATCACAATATGGCCTTTATGGTGTAACAGATTTAATTAACCATTTAACTAAAATAAGAAGAGTAAATCCTCAATTAAAACTTTTAGGTGCTTTACTTATTAAACATGATGAACGTCAAAATGTTTGTAAACTGATTAGAGATGAAGCTTTAAATCAAGTCGGTGAATTGTTAAAAACAACGATTCCTATGAGTACTAAAGTCAATCAAGCAGCTATTTTGAAGCAACCATTATTAGGTATTGATAAAAACGCTAAAGTTCGTAAAGCTTTTCAAGATTTAGCAAAAGAAATTATTAACCGTGTTAAATAAAGCACTTTGAGAAGATTATGGTAAGTACAAAAGAACTGTTGGCACAACGTCTTCAGCAAAATACTCAAAAACATCAACAAGCTCAAAAAGAGCATGTAAATGATGTCAAAGAACTACGTCGGAATGTACAAATTACAGATATTCAGCCTAGTCCAAATCAACCACGAAAAATATTTAATCAACAAGATATCGAAGATTTAGCGACTTCTATTGAAGAAATTGGCTTGCTACAACCGATTGCCGTTCGAAGAGTACATGATAAGTATGAATTAATTGCTGGTGAACGACGTTTGAGAGCACATCAATTTCTGAATAAAAATACAATTGAAGTGATTGTTATAGATGCTTCAGATGAAGATGTAGCACTGTTAACTTTAGCTGAGAACTTGAAACGAGAAGACTTAACAGACTATGAAATATATATAGGCTTAAGTGGTTTAAATGAAAAATTAAAAAAGAATAAGCAAAAACTTGCGAAATCATTGGGTATGAATCGTGAGGATATGTATAAATATTTATCTTTCGAAAAATTACCTAAAGAGCTACTTGATGATTTAGAACAACAACCTGCATTGTTAGCCCGTACAGCAGCGACTGCCGTAAAAAAGTTTCTCTCAGACTACGAGGAAAACTATAGTAATGCTAAAGCTGCATTAATTGAGGCCTGGTCTAAGTTACTCAAAAAGGAAGTTGAACAATCAAAATTGGCATTATTAGCTGAAAAAATTCTAAAGTCACAAGAAACTAAAGAACCTATCAAAACTTCAATTGTACATAAAATTGAATATGATGGAAAAGTCGCAGGTAACATTAAGTTTGATCACAATACCTTAAAAATTTCACTAAAAATAAGTGAATTTGAGGATCAGAATTTACAAGAATTAGAAATTCTTCTGAAAAAAATGTTAATGCAAGCAAAAGAAAAGGTGTAGCAATTTGCTACACCTTTTTTTAAGTATGGATTTTAAAAATAGTTCAATAGGAAAGTAATCAAAAGCTAATTTTCTTCAAAGAAAAAACAATACGCCCATTACTATTATTTTTAACTTCCCATTAATAAATCTTGCTGGATATCGGCTTGTTTACGTAGAAAATCCCATACTAACTTGATTTTTGGTTCATGCTGCAAATCAACTAAAGTTAACATCCAGAAGGTATGTGTAAAGTTAACCTTTTCACTCAATACTTCCTCAAGTTCAGGTTTATCTTTAGCAATGAAGCGAGGTAAAATTGCGAGTCCGGCACCAGCACTGACAGCAATTTGTTGTGCCAGAATACTGTTACTGCGAAAACAAGCGGTCAACTGTAAAGGTAATCGTTCCAGACAATATAGTGCCGAGCTATAAACTAAATCATCAATGTAATCTACAAACCGATGCTGAGTTAAGTCTTCTAAACGGTTAATCTTTGGATTTTGCAGCAAATAACTTGTACTGCCATAAAGCCTTAAACAGTAATTTGAAAGCCGAGTAATAATATAAGGCCCAGATTTTGGACGATCAATTGAGATAACAATATCTGCTTCACGATGCGATAACTTAATCATTCTGGGTACGGGGATGAGGTCTATCGTCAATAATGGATAATGCTGGGAGAACTCAGCCAACAAGCGGGCTAAAAATGCGGTACCAAAGCCTTCAGGCGCGCCAATTCGTATACGACCTTGTAATGGATTATGTGGTTTATCTATTTGTAAAAAAGACTGCTCCATTTGCTCAACGCGTGGCACTAACGCTGCGCCTTCTGCTGTTAGCTCATAACCTGTGGCTTCACGCTTAAAAAGTTGAGTCCCTAAGTTTTGCTCCAAAGCTTGAATTCGACGCGCTACGGTACTGTGTTCAACACCGATTAAGCGAGCTGCATTGGTGAGCGTTTTAGCACGCGCCAATACTAAAAAAAAGCGTAAATGATCCCAATCTACTTTCATCTTCTTTTAACATCCTGTTCAGTCCTTGTGCAAATTTGCACAATCATCGTGCAACAATTTCGATTGGTGGTCAAAGTTTTCTTTGCTAGTCTGCTTAAACAACGTAAAAATAAAACGTTTAATAAAGCCAATAGGCAGAACAACCAACAATAACAAGGATCACGGAGCGATCATGAACGCTATTCATCAACCGCATCAAAATACCCAATTAACCACGGCTAAATTGCTAATCAATGGTGAATTTGTTGAGTCACAGACCAGCAATTGGCAAGACATTGTTAATCCTGCGACCCAAGAAGTGGTTGGACAAGTTCCTTTCGCAACTCGTGAAGAAGTGAATGCTGCCATTGCTGCTGCACAAAATGCTTTTATCAGCTGGCGGCAGACACCAATTCAAACGCGTATGCGCATTATGCTTAAATTGCAGGATTTAATCCGAAGTAATGCAAAAAGCATTGCTCAAGTATTGACTGCTGAACAAGGTAAAACCCTAGCAGATGCGGAAGGAGATATTCAGCGTGGTTTAGAAGTGGTGGAGCATGCGTGTTCAATCGGCACGTTACAAATGGGTGAGTATATTGAAGGTGTAGCGCGGGGTGTAGATACCTATACCTTACAACAGCCGCTCGGTGTTTGTGCAGGTATTACCCCTTTTAACTTCCCCGCGATGATTCCACTGTGGATGTTCCCGATGGCGATTGTTTGCGGTAATACTTTTGTATTAAAGCCTTCTGAACAAGATCCACTTTCAACCATGATGCTGGTTGAATTGGCAGTTAAGGCCGGTGTACCTGCGGGCGTACTCAATGTGGTGCATGGTGGTAAAGAAGTCGTTGATATGTTGTGTACGCATTCGGACATTAAGGCCATTTCTTTTGTAGGCTCTACAGCGGTTGGCACACATGTTTATAACCTAGCAGGACAACATGGTAAACGTGTTCAGTCGATGATGGGTGCAAAAAACCATGTTGTAGTCATGCCTGACGCAAATAAAGAACAAACTTTAAATGCTTTAGTCGGTGCTGCATTTGGTGCAGCTGGACAGCGTTGCATGGCACTTTCTGTTGCGGTGATGGTCGGTGAAACCAAACACTGGGTGGATGAATTGGTTATTAAAACCAAAACACTAAGTGTAAATGCCGGACATGAACCCAATACCGATGTCGGTCCCGTGATTTCACCTCGCGCTAAAGCTCGTATACTCGATTTAATTAACAGTGGAATAGCGCAGGGTGCTGAAATCCTACTGGATGGTCGTGATGTTCAAGTGAAAGGTTATGAGCAAGGTAACTTTGTAGGTCCAACAATCTTTAATCAGATAAATACCGAGATGCGAATCTATAAAGAAGAAATCTTTGGACCAGTTCTTGCGATTATTCATGTTGATACTTTAGACGAAGCGATTGCCCTAGTGAATGCCAATCCATTTGGTAATGGTGTGGGTTTATTTACCCAAAGTGGTACGACTGCACGTATTTTCCAAAATAGCATTGATATTGGTCAGGTCGGGATTAATATTCCAATTCCAGTACCTGTGCCATTTTTTAGCTTTACCGGTTCAAGAGGATCGAAACTTGGTGATTTGGGACCATATGGCAAACAAGCTGTGCAGTTCTACACTCAAACCAAAACCATCACCAGTCGTTGGTTTGAAGACCATCAAGAAGCTGGTAGCGTCAATACCACTATTAGTCTGCGCTAAGGAGAAAAACCATGAAGATTGCTTTTATTGGTTTAGGAAATATGGGCGGTTCTATGGCGCAAAACCTGCTTAAATCAGGACAAACCATTTTTGGCTATGATTTAAGCGAAGTGGCTTTACAGCATTTCGCTGAAGCCGGTGGGGTGGTTTGTACAAGCCCGCAAGCTGCTGCAAAAGAGGCGGATGTGGTCATTACCATGTTGCCGGCAGCTAAGCATGTCCGTGAGGTCTATTTAGGCGAGCATGGGATACTTGCTGTATTGAAAGCCGGAAGTTTATGTATTGATAGCAGTACTATTGACCCACAAACCATTAAAGAAATTGCCGCAGTAGGTCAGACGAAACAGGTTCGCATCTGTGATGCGCCCGTTTCGGGCGGTACACTTGGTGCCAAGGACGGCACGTTAACCTTTATGGTGGGTGCTGATGCACAAACTTTTAATGCAATTAAGCCTGTGCTCAGTTTAATGGGGAAAAATTTTGTGCACTGTGGTGATATCGGTACTGGCCAAATAGCAAAAATCTGTAATAACTTGATTCTTGCTATTTCCATGACGGCCGTAGCAGAAGGTATGGCATTGGGTGTCAAACTGGGAATTGATCCGCAAGCATTGGCGGGAGTGATTAATAGCTCGACTGGGCGTTGCTGGAGTTCAGAAATTTATAATCCATGGCCAGACATTTGCGACAATGCGCCTGCTTCTCGTGGCTACAAAGATGGTTTTGCTGCACATCTCATGCTTAAAGACTTAGGCTTAGCCGTTGATGCTGCAACACAAGCCGAACATCCTATTGTATTGGGAAGTATGGTGCAGAAACTGTATCAGCAGTTGTGCCAAGAAGGTGATGCAACTTTAGATTTTTCTAGCATTATTCATCAATATGCACCACACCAATGCTTATTAGCTTAATGATCATCGTGTGGTAAGGACTGCCACACGAGAATAACACCCTGTCAGTAATAATTATAAATTCAGACTGAGGTTAAAATATGTTGAATTATCAAAAAACGGCACAAGCATTTGACTTAAACACGGTTGCGAACCATTTATTATCGGGTTCTATCGATGCGCTAAACGCCTGCTATGAGTGTTGTGATCGCTACGCAGACTCTGAACGTATTGCCTTATATTGGTATGGCAAGGATGGTAGAAAAGAACAGTATACCTTTAGCGAGCTGAAAAAATACTCCAGTCAATTTGCCAGTTTTTTAAAATCTCAAGGTGTAGGCAAAGGAGATCGAATTTCAGGATTATTGCCACGTACATCCGAGTTAATTATTACCATTCTTGCGGCATGGCGTATAGGAGCTGTCTATCAGCCCCTGTTTACTGCTTTTGGACCTAAAGCGATTGAACATCGAATTAAGCTTGCCAATAGTAAGCTGGTGGTGACTGATTTGGGTAATCGGCATAAATTAAGTGAAATGACTGACTGCCCAACCATTGTTACTGTCCATGTCGAGCAGGAAGCAGCGCTATATCCTCAGGATCTGAGTTTCTGGACAGAACTGAATAGCCAACCAGAAATATGTGAGCTGGTGATGCTCAATATTAACGATCCTTTTTTACTGATGTTTACTTCAGGAACAACGGGACCGGCTAAACCTTTACAAGTCCCGCTCAAAGCCTTAATTGCATTTGGTGGCTATATGCAAGATGCCATCGGTTTAACAGCTAAAGATGCTTTTTGGAATATTGCTGACCCCGGTTGGGCTTATGGTCTGTATTACGGCATTACAGGGCCTTTATTATTAGGGCATGCGACCTTATTTTATGAAGGCGGTTTTAATACTGAAAGCGTGTGCCAGATTGTGAAGGAGTATGGCATTACCAACCTTGCCGGTGCACCGACAGCATATCGAATGATGATGGCAGCTGATCCAGTTCAGATGGCAGAACTGCGCGGTAAATTACGTGTGGTGAGCAGTGCTGGTGAACCTTTAAATCCAGAAGTGATTCGTTGGTTTGAACAGGTACTCGATGTCCCGATTTATGACCACTATGGGCAGACTGAAGTAGGTATGGTGGTTTGTAATCATCATGCCCTGGAGCATCCTGTCCGATCTGGAGCAGCAGGTTTTGCTAGCCCCGGTTATAGAATTACAGTCGTGGATGAACAAGGTCATGAATTGCCTGCAAACACGTCTGGAATTCTTGCAGTAGATATTCGTCAATCACCCATGATGTGGTTCTCGGGCTATGAAGAAAGTCGTAAATCTCCATTTTTGGGTCACTATTATTTAACTGGTGATACCGCAGAAATTCATGCTGATGGCAGTATGAGTTTTGTGGGGCGTAGTGATGATGTGATCACCACTTCAGGCTATCGTGTAGGACCCTTTGATGTGGAAAGTGCCCTACTTGAACATGACGCAGTGATTGAGGCTGCAGTGATTGGTGTACCCGATCCTGAACGCACTGAAGTAATCAAAGCATTTGTCATTTTGGCGAATAATTTTAAAGCCACAACAAATCTTGAAGATGAACTGGGGCTGTTTGTGAAAAAGCGATTGTCTGCACATGCCTATCCTAGACTGATTGAATTTGTCACTGAATTGCCGAAAACACCGAGTGGTAAAATTCAGCGTTTTTTACTGCGTAATCAGGAAATTAATAAACAGCAAGCACTCATAAATCATCCTAGCTAAAAAATAAGAGATTGAAGGGAATCATTATGCAATTAACGGAAGAACAAAAACTTATTCAAGAGATGGCGAAAAGCTTTGCGCAGGAGCAAATAAAACCTTATGCCAGCGAATGGGATCAAAAGGAATTATTCCCAGCCGAGGCTTTAGCGCAAATGGGCCAATTGGGCTTTCTGGGGATGCTTATTCCAGAAGAATGGGGTGGTTCAGGTACAGGAACATTGGCTTATGTTTTAGCACTTGAAGAAGTCGCGGCTGCAGATGGTGCAACCTCAACGATTATGAGTGTACATAATTCTGTAGGTTGTGTACCAATTTTGAAATTTGGTACAGAAGAACAGAAACAACAGTTTTTATTACCTTTAGCGCAAGGTGAGATGATCGGGGCTTTTGCCTTAACTGAGCCTCATACTGGATCGGATGCTGCAGCAATTAAGACGCGTGCTGTGAAAGACGGTGATGACTATATTATTAACGGCTCTAAACAATTTATTACTTCTGGTCATAATGCAGGGATGATTATTGTTTTTGCGGTCACTGATCCGAGTGCTGGCAAAAAAGGCATCAGTGCATTTTTAGTCCCACGTGATACACCAGGTTATGAAGTAATTCGTATTGAAGAAAAACTGGGCTTACATGCTTCAGATACGTGCCAAATTGCGCTAACGGATGTACGTATTCATCAGAGTTTGAGATTGGGAGCAGAAGGTGATGGTTTAAAAATTGCGCTTTCTAACCTTGAAGGGGGACGTATTGGTATTGCTGCACAAGCCGTTGGGTTTGCCCGTGCTGCATTAGAAGAAGCAACTCGCTACGCTCATGAAAGAATTGCTTTTGGAAAGCCTATTTTTGAGCAGCAAGCCATTTCTTTTAGGCTCGCAAGTATGGCGACAGAAATAGAAGCTGCGCGACAACTGGTACATTATGCAGCACGTAAAAAAGAGGCAGGCGAGCCTTGTTTAACTGAAGCCTCAATGGCAAAGCTATTTTCTTCGGAGATGGCAGAACGCGTTTGTTCCAAAGCCTTACAGGTGTTTGGTGGCTATGGTTATTTAAAAGATTTCCCGATTGAACGGATTTATCGCGATGCACGTATTTGCCAAATTTATGAAGGCACAAGCGATATTCAACGCTTAGTGATCGCACGCAGTTTATAATATAAATGAGGATATGTTTATGCAGTGGCAAACCATTTTATTAGAACAACGTAATGGCGTAGGGCTGATTACTTTTAATCGTCCTCAAGCCTTAAATGCACTGAACAACCAACTCATTATTGAAGTCAATCAAGCACTGGATCAACTTGAGAAAGATCCGAACATTGGCTGTATCGTTCTGACTGGTTCGAAAAAAGCTTTTGCAGCTGGCGCCGATATTAAAGAAATGGCGGACTTAAGCTTTCCACAAATTTATTTGGATGATTTTTTCAGCCTTGCTGATCGAATTGCTCAGCGTCGTAAGCCTTTGATTGCAGCTGTAAGTGGCTATGCTTTGGGTGGCGGTTGTGAATTAGCTTTAATGTGTGACTTTATCTATTGTGCTGATAATGCAAAATTTGGTTTACCCGAAGTGACCTTAGGTGTACTCCCCGGAATTGGAGGGACACAGCGTTTAACTTTAGCCATTGGTAAAGCAAAAGCCATGGAGATGTGCCTGACTGCACGACAAATGGGTGCTCAGGAAGCAGAACAAAGTGGCTTAGTCGCCCAAGTATTTACGCAAGAAGCATTACTTGAACAAACGCTGCAAGCGGCCGAAAAAATTGCTGAAAAATCTCTGACTGCTGTAATGATGATTAAAGAGTCTATTAATCGGGCATTTGAAGTGAGCCTTGCTGAAGGTCTACGATTTGAGAGAAGAGTATTTCATTCAATTTTTGCCGGTTCTGATCAGAAAGAAGGGATGCGTGCATTTGTTGAAAAACGCCCAGCCAAATTTACTCATCAATAAGGGAAATGATCATGAGCAATGAAAATAATTTGATCATTACAATTCAAGGTGGTTTAGGCATTATTAGCCTAGATCGTACAACGCATTTAAATGCTTTGTCTATGTCGATGATTCAGGGAATTACCACTCAGTTGGAACATTGGTCTGATATGCCTGAGATACAGGCCGTATTAATTAATTCCAACAGTCCGAAAGCTTTTTGCGCAGGTGGGGATATTCGTTATTTGTATGACAGTTATAAAGCGGGCGATACTCAATATCAAGATTATTTTGCTGCTGAATACGTCATGCTCAATAGCTTACGGAAATATGCCAAACCAGTCATTGTGTTCCTTGATGGATATGTATTAGGGGGCGGATTTGGTTTAGCTCAAGCCTGCCATATTCAAGTCACCAGTGAAAAATCACGTTTTGCGATGCCGGAAACTGCAATTGGTTTTTTCCCCGACGTCGGTGCGACACACTTTTTATCACGACTGGATGAAATTGGTATTTATCTAGCCCTTACGGGGGAGCAAATCAGTAGCAGCGATGCGCTTTATTTAGATCTGGTTGATTATCATCTACCGAGCGAACGCTTTCCTGAATTACAGGCTGCATTGATCGCGGCACCCTCTTTGAACCATACTGAAATCAGAAAAATTATTAGTGCTTTTATCACCCATCCTATAGCAAGTGAACTCAAGACATTGGCAGACCATATCAATAAGCATTTTGCCTATCAAGACCTGCATGAAATTGAACGAAGTTTGGCCCATGAAACTGATTCTAATGACCAAAATTGGGCGGATAAGACTTTGCATATTTTGAAACAGCGCCCTTTAATTGCTAAGCAAAGCAGTTTGAAATTACAACAAGTCGGACAGAGTTTATCTCTTGAGAAATGTATGCAGCTTGAGCGTGATTTACAGGATATTTGGTTTGAGCAGGGAGATTTTATAGAGGGTGTGCGGGCTTTAATTATTGATAAAGATAAGAATCCGCAGTGGCAAACAGATAATTCAAAATTTGAAAAAATTTTGGAAAAGCTGTGGCCCTTATGGAGTAAGCAGTCTATAGAGCACATGTATAACACGGGTGTTTAAGTCTTCTATGAACTTGGTTCATGCAAGGCTTAAGCACAAAAAAGGTGATTCATCTTAATTTTTAAGCTTGTATGGTTTTAGAGGATTGCCAATTTTATAGACAGAAAAGCCAATAAAAATAGAAAAAACTTCAGGAATGAAATAAGACGAATAAGGAAGAATAGGATATGGAACAAGTACAAGGAACAAGTCTGAAAAATAAAAAGTCTGCACCCCGATTAGCGGGTATATCCAGTATGGTGGGTACAACCATAGAATGGTACGACTTTTTTATTTATGGTGCTGCTGCGGCACTAATTTTCAATAAACTATTTTTCCCTAATCTAGACCCATTGATGGGTGTAATGGCTGCGTTTGCAACTTATGCAGTAGGTTTTATTGGTCGCCCATTAGGTGGAATTGTATTTGGTCATTTTGGAGATAAAGTTGGCCGTAAATCTATGTTGTTACTCACCTTAGTTTTAATGGGTATTCCTACAGTGTTAATTGGTTTATTGCCAACGTATGAATTGATTGGTTATTGGGCAACACTCTTTTTGGTCATTCTCCGTTTCATACAGGGCATGGCCATGGGGGGAGAATGGGGCGGTGCCGTACTTATGGCCGTTGAACACGCACCAGAAGGTGGAAAAGGTTTCTGGGGAAGTTTACCTCAAGCCAGTGCAGGGGGCGGTTTAATGCTGGCTTCAATCGCATTGGGTCTGGTATCTCTTATGCCAGAACAGATTCTGTTTAGTTGGGGCTGGAGATTGCCATTTTTAGCCAGTATTGTATTGCTTGCCATTGGTTGGTATATCCGAGTAAAAGTACCCGAATCTCCTGACTTTGAAAAAATAAAAGAAAAGGCTGAAGAAATTAAAGTTCCAGCATTACAGGTATTTAAAAATCACCCTAAGGAATTGGTTACCATCATTATTGCGCGTGCAGCTGAAAATGCATGGTTCTATATTGCTTCTACTTTTGCATTAGCTTATACCACTACACAATTAGGTATTCCTCGCCAAAATATTTTATTCGCAACCATTTGTGGTGGGGCAATGGTCATGTTCATGACACCTTTATGTGGACACTTGTCAGATAAAGTGGGGCAGCGCAATATGTTTATGTTCGGATTAATCTTACTTGCGCTGTACTGTTACCCATTCTTTAGCATGTTAAATACTAAAGATCCTTTTTTAGTCTGGACAGCCATTGTTGTGGCGATTGGTATTGTGTTTCCAGTGATGTATGCACCGCAATCTCAGTTATTCGCAAGGCAGTTCCCTGCTGAAATTCGTTATAGTGGAATATCAATTTCAGTGCAGTTTGCTGGCGTACTCGGGGGTGGTTTAGCGCCACTGATTGCAACAAAATTATTGAGTATTGGGCAAGGCAGTCCGCATTTAATTTCAATCTATATTTTGAGCATGGCAATTGTAGCAATTATATGTACATGTTTTATGAAGCGTGATCAGAACTTAGTATTTAGTAAGAAATATATACAAACGGAAGTCTAGGCTCTGCTGATATTTCCTTTATAAAAATGGGAGCATTTGAATTGCCCCCGAAAGTTGGACATTCTTAGTCTAATTTGAAGGGGGCTTTTCTATGGCTAAATATTCTCAAGATTTTAAACACAAAGTGGAGCAAGCCTACTTCACTGGAATAGGAGGTTATAACACCATTTCTCATCACTTTTCAGTAACACATTCACTTATCGAAAAATGGGTTGTACAATATCAAAAATATGGATTGGATGGATTAGTAGTTCAGTCATCAAGAACAATTTTTAGCATAGAATTCAAGATGAATACAGTTCAAATGATTCTTGAGGGAATGCCCTTTCAAGAAGTACGAAGACAACTCAGCTTAAGTGATCGTTCACTTTTGTACCGTTGGTTGCAACAATATCAAGAACACGGTACCGCAGATATTAAAATGGTTGAGCAGCTGGTAGAAGCATTAAAAGCAAAATTCTATGCTGATCGGGGATATATCAGTCAAGAATTAAAATCAAGAGTGAAGAATCAGGACATTGATTTGATTACATATCATCGTAAAAATATGCAATCTTGGGGTTTATCTAAAGAAGATAAATATTATTTAAAACAATGAAATAAAATAGAAACTTTATTCAGCTTATTAAAAGGAAAATATAACTTAGTGACGAGTAAAGTTCGCAGTATTTCGGACTATTTAGCAGGCATTTATGTAACTTTATGTGCTTATCAGCTTTGCCATGAAAATAAGCCAACGATTCAAATTAGGAAGCATTGGCTTAAGCAGGATTGGGGTTAATTTTACATAAAGTGAACACTGTTATTTTAATCAGTTTCAAAATTCAAGGATATTATCCCAGTAAGGAGGGGTTCCAATTTCTTTCAATATAAAATCAAGTACGGTTCTTACTTTTTGCGAACGAATTCTGTTTTCAGGAGAGACAAGATGAATTCCAATAGAATGAGGATCGACTGTACCAGTCCATTCAGGAAGTAAAGGAATTAGTTTTCTATTTTTAAAACGATCATGGTCAAAAATCCAAGTAGGAAATAGCACAATACCTCTTCCTTCTAATGCAGCTGCAACTAAGACTTCTGCATTGTTACTCCTTAATGTACCTTGTGGTTCTAATATAATAGGTTTGTCATTATGTTCCTGTCGGAAGTACCACCGTTGAGTGCCCGAAAGCCCCTTATAAACAAGGCATAAATGTTTTTTGAGATCTTCTGGTGAATCTGGTATGCCATATCGTTCAAGATATTCAGGACTAGCACACAATACGTACTGCTGATCACATACCTTTCTTGCAATTAAGGCAGAGTCTTGTAATAAGCCAATCCGTATTGCAATGTCTACACCTTCTTATACAGGGTCAATGAATGTATCAGTTGGGACTAATTCAACCGATAAATCAGGGTATACGTCTTGTAATTTATTAACGATACGGGATATATGTAGCCGACCTAGTGCGACGGCTGTATTAATACGCACTAATCCTCTTACACCAGAACCTTTACCTGCAACTTGCTCGTTAGTGAAATCAAGAGTATCCAGTACATCCCTAATTTGGACGAGGAACTTGAAAGTGCTTTGCTGTAGCTGCAAAGCTACCTGTAGTCGCAACCATAACAAAATAACGTAGTGCATTTAGTTGCATTCTTGGTCTGTTCCTAGAATGTTATTTAAGGATTAATTGTTGCTAATATAGCAACTATATTTTGATTAATTGATAAGTTGTGGCTTTTAAAAAAATTAAATACAACCTGCTGTTCAGTGTTGTTTTATGATCAAAACAATGTCGTTAGGTAATTGCAGATCGACAAGCCCATGCGGTAATTCCGCCAAGGAAAAATGTGAAACCTTGGAAAGATAAAAGAAACAGTTCGTTAGAACGAAATAAATTGCTTCGAACAGTTAAGCGTTTAGGATGAACTCTTTGGAAAAAATGGTCGGTTTATCATCGACGAAGCTTGGTCGAAACCAAAATGCATTGTATTAAATTATGAGGAGATAAACTCAGTACAAGGCACTTTCAAAGTCAGGTCAACGAAATCTATGCAGGTATAGCGGTATTCAGTAAATTCAGTAGGTCTCATACTCAAGTTTCCACTTGAATATGGATAAAACAGGTGAAACTTAACTTTTAAATTTTTGTGCAATAAAGCCCTTTGCTGATAATAGAAAAATCGGCAGAAAACGGATGATGTTGTCTGCCGATTCTATAGATTTAAGGTTGTAGGCTGTTAATTATCAGCACTAAGTTTTGTGCTTGTGCCGCTGCTAAAATAAAACTTTGGTTTTGAGTCGGTAAAGACCATTGTTGATTGACACTACCTGTACAGCTGTAACGAATAATCGTTGAACGACCATCGGCAGTTGGGGTAAAACCACCGCTTAAATCAAGACATTGGTCGCCTTGGTAAATAGCTTTGGTGGTTGGGTTGAGGCTCCATGCTTGTCCAGCGTTATCATTGCTACATGCTGTCAGTGTCATTGAGCTGGTTAGACATTGATTAATGTATTGGCGGTTATGCAGTTTGCCCATTGCATCATAAATCCATTCTGAAGCAGCAACGTTACAACCATTGACACCACTAGCATAGACCTCAAATCTACCCTCGCTGAGTTGACCCGCTTTTAAGCAAGCATTACCTTTTGAAGGTAAACGTAATTGAGTAACATTGGCGAGAGGTTGATCATTTTGCAAGCCCAATTGCACAGTAAAATCTTTAAATGCTAAAACTGCATTAGCATTGGTAGCAGCTAGGTCAGTACGATAGGTATTTACCCAGCGGTTTAGACGATACAACTTGGTTTGTTGCTCGCTATAACGTTGTAACTCAGTTTGTGCAGCACTGGATAACTCAGATTTATAACTTGTGTAAGAGTCGTAGAGTACTTTGGCATTTGGTGATAGGTTAGCAATCGCTTTGCCTTGGTTGCTGAGTAAAGCTTGTTCTAATTGTGGTAACTCAACTTGACGCAGCGCTTTAAAGCCTTGTTGCTTACCAATGACCACCGCAGCAGGCAGTGCTGTGGCATAGCTTGGAATTTCAATCGATGATAGTTTAACTGCTTGCTCATTGGCTCTTTTGCAGTATAAATCGACACTGCGTGGTGCATCGCTTTGGGCGATATTGATATGCAGTTTATTGGCATTACTTCCCATACGGCTTGGTGCAAGGGCAATATTTTCCTCTGCTTTGTTTACATATTTGACGTTAATCCAACAGCTTGCATTAGCCAAACTGGTTTGCGCCTGAGGTAGGGTAAAGACATTACCCCAGTTGCCACGCGCTGCAGGGTACAATAAGCCGACCTTGTTGATAGGGTCATAACCACCTAAAATGGTAAAAACGGGTACTCCAAATTGGGTTGGTTTTAGGTAGTTACCATCGGTACGATTGTACCAAACATTATTTGAATTAGGGACTTTAGGTTGTACAACATCCATTTGACGCGTGACCGCATTCCACTTCTTGTAGCCTGTTGATGACGTTGCATCCCATACTGCACGGTCAAATGCAGGTTGAATTTTTATTTTGGCGCTATAACCTGTGTAATGAGTAAATCGTGAAAGCGAACTTGAGAAGCTACCCCCTGCCATAGAGTCAGGAGCATAGGTATATGCATTGTTAAATAATGGCGTACCACCTAAACGGTTATCAAGGTTACTATTATTCCAATTTAAGTTACTACGCATTCTTTTTCGGTATGCAATATATCCCCAACCACTATCGGCATGGTGAGATGCCCAAAAATAATTCTCCCCATTTTGCCCAGGGTAGTGCCCAAGTCCATAATGGTGTCCAATTTCATGGCTAAATTCGTTTCCAGACGAATCAATCAGGGTTAAAATTCCGTTACCACCGCTTAAACCATGCTGGACATCACCATTTTGATATTTACCCCATGCATGATGAATTACTGCACTTTGCGTCAACTGCGGTTGTTCTTGGCTGGACATACCCGCACTGGTTATACCCCAGTTGGCAAGGTTGATCCCTGTGCTAAAGGTTGATTTAGCAGTATCACCACGCATATCTCCGCTATAAACATCGCCATCCGTTGCACTTTTTTCATCATAAATCACACCACTTGCGACCATAACTTTATTGAGTTGCATATCATCATATTGGCTAACGATCATACGAGCAGCAGGAATCGTTTCGAAATAATCCGTTCCTGCTTTTTCAGGTTCATTGAGCATGTAGTGCCCATTCGACTTGCGAGGTGTCGTGAGCATACCTAAACGAATGCTTTGTACCAATAGCTCGCCAGGTGGAGCAAAATCAATTGCGGTGGCAGCCAGACGGCCATTTTGACGTGATACAGGGTCAACAATACGAATGTTTAAGCCTGGTTGAATTTCATTCCAATTAAGTGCAGCCGTCCAAGTGCGTTTTGAATATTGTACCCGTGGGCGGCCATCTGAATTGGTTTGATCTGAAGCGGGAATTTGAGAAGGTTCTTGTAATGCCACACGACGAATCAGGCGACTATCTAAATAAATTTCAGCGTTGAGTTGCTCAATATCACCCATTTCTGGGGTGGGTGTGACCAGTAATAAACCATCTTTTTCGCTGGTTAAACGCGGCATGTTTTTGGCTTCGTTGCCGCTTGGGTCAACGGTATGGTTTTGTGCAAACTGAATCATGGCAGCAAAGTTGCCTGTTAAATCGTTACGCACGCTACGCACGTTACCGTCTTGATCAGTGTCGTAAAAACCTAAGCTGGCTTCATCAGGAATATCTTTGACCGGTTCAGGATACGCTTCTTGCATGCGCATGAATGCAAAGCTTGGCATTTCTTTGAAATCAGGATCATTAGGCCTTGTTTCGGAATCAACATCATTAGGCGTTGTTTCGGGTGTGTTTTCCCCGCACGCAGCAACTAAGACTGATAAAACACAGATGGTTAATGTCTGTATTGGGAGTTTAGTCACAGTTTTCATATTATAAATGACCTGATTTGCAATGTATTAAATTGAGATTCTGTTTGTAAGATAATATATTAAATTGATTATATCGGTATATATTAAATATGAATTATTTTATGGTTTTTAATCTATTTTATAATGACAATTATTGGCTTGTATATGAGTTTAATATTGTTATTAATTGACATTTTTTGTCATTATTGGTGATGGTTT
Source organism: Acinetobacter bohemicus ANC 3994 (assembly GCF_000367925.1). Classification (GTDB taxonomy): domain Bacteria; phylum Pseudomonadota; class Gammaproteobacteria; order Pseudomonadales; family Moraxellaceae; genus Acinetobacter; species Acinetobacter bohemicus. The sequence goes on along the minus strand of NZ_KB849165.1, from coordinate 114,319 downwards.
TTGTTTTTGTTAATCTTTTGTTTTTTAATGTTTTATTTAATTTAAGTGATTTAATTATCATTAAAATAAAAAAATAAATATTTTTCCTCGATTTTATAAATCATTAATTATGAATTGAGTTAACTGTTTATTATGCAGCGTGGTTTTAAAATAAATATAAATGTTGTATCTTGGTGCATATTTTATGGTTTAGGTATTTTATTTTTAAGCGAGGTTGTATTTTAATCGAATTTTTTTTGATTTTTATTGCGGTTTTTATTTTAAATAATACTTGTGTCACATTTTTAGTTTTTTTGTGTCTTCATTTTTATAATGATGAATGAAATGAATACGAAAATTCAGCGTTAATATTTAATTTTAAGGTGGGGTAGGGATGAATAAAGTATATAAAACGGTGTGGAATAAAAACCTTGGTTGCTGGCAAGTGACTTCAGAGTTAGCCAAAAGTCATGGTAAAAGTGCTCAAAGTGCAACAGTAACGGGGCAAATCAAACAAGTCTCTCAAAGCATATTGCATATTGCCCGTTTATCTTTATTGAGTTTGGCGCTACTACCGATTTCGATTTGGGCGGGAGTACATGATGTGCAACTGCCGACCAATGGCATAGTGACGGCTGGTTCAGCACAAGTTACGCAAAATAATAATACCTTAAATGTGCAGCAAAATAGCCAAAATGTTGGTATTCAATGGGATAGTTTTAATATTGGGCAAAATGCCACGGTTAATTTTTATCAACCCAATTCATTTTCGATTGCAGTCAACCGTGTGCAAGATAGCAATGCCAGTCAGATTATGGGTAAACTTAACGCCAATGGTCAAGTGTTTTTACTCAACCCGAATGGGGTGATTTTCTCTAAAACTGCACAAGTCAACGTCGGGGGGATCGTAGCATCGACTTTAAATGTCACCGATAGTGATATTATGAGTGGTAATTTTACCCTGAAAAATCAAGGTGCTACTGGTAAAGTTGAAAATCATGGTTCGGTGATTGCCAATGGTGGTGTGGTGGCATTTATTGCACCGACGGTTGTCAATACAGGTGAAATTCAGGCGCAGAATGGCGTGGTGCATTTAACCGCAGCCGATCAAGTGACTTTGCGTTTACAAGATGGTCAACTGACCGAATACCAAGTGGAAATCGGCACGTTACAGGGTTTAATTGATAACAGTGGCGCAATTTTAGCCAACAATGGCGCAGTGTATTTAACTGCTAAAGCCAAAGATAGTTTAAGCAAGGCGGTGGTCAATCATAGCGGTATTATTGAAGCCAATCGTTTAAGCAAAGATGGCAAAGGCGAAATCATTTTATTGGCAGACATGCAACATGGCACTACTAATGTGAGTGGTGTGCTCAAAGCCGAAGGTCAAAATGGTCAAAATGGTGGTTTTATTGAAACCAGTGCAGCACAAGTAAAAGTAGCTGACACGACCCAAGTTTCGACGTTATCGGATGGGGGTAAAACAGGGACATGGTTAATTGACCCGACCGATTTTACCATTAGTGCAGGTTCAGTAGTGCAAACAGGCAGTGGCATTGGAGCAACTACGTTAGGAAAGAATTTAAATAGCACCTCGGTGATTTTAGAAACTCAAGCCGCAGGCGCAGAAAAAGGTGATATTCATGTCAATGCTGCGGTGACGTGGAACAACGACACCACGCTGACCTTAAAATCACACAATGACATCAATATCAATGCCAATATCACCGCACAACACCAAGATGGTAAAGTTGCGTTGCTATATGGACAAAATGGCAGTCAAGATGCCAATTATCACCTTAAAAATAGCGCAAAGATTAATCTACAGGCGGGGCAAAATTTTAGTACCCAAAAAGGTAGCGATGCCAGCAAGCGTATAGATTATACCGTGATCACTCAGTTGGGTGCAGAAGGCTCAACTACAGGGAAAGACTTACAAGGCATCAATGGCGATTTGTCGGGCAATTATGTGCTGGGAGCAGATATTAATGCGGATGAGACTAAAAACTGGCTGACTGAAAATGGGGACATCGGTTTTAATCCGATTGGCAATGATTTTGATGGGGTATTTACGGGGCGTTTTGATGGTTTAGGGCATGGGGTATCGAATCTAACCATTAATCAAGAGTGGGGCTATAACGTTGGCTTATTTGGCACAATCCAAGATGCAGTAGTGCGCAATGTTGGGGTGCAAAGCGGTTCAATTATTGGGGATAGTTTTGTCGGTGGCTTGGTTGGAAATAGCATCAATAGTCTGATTGAAAACAGCTTTAGCCATGCTGATGTCCATGGTTATGGCACCATTGGTGGTTTGGTTGGGGGGCAATATGAAGGCAGTATCACCAGAGACTCCTATGCTACAGGTGCGGTGACAGGCGGTGAAAATTCCATGTATGTCGGTGGTTTGGTCGGCGGGAATGACAATGCTCATATTGAAAATTCTTATGCCACAGGCAATGTAGACGGTAGCGAAGTAGTTGGTGGTTTGGTCGGGGACAATAACCACGGTGCTACGGTTAAAAATGCCTATGCCATAGGTACAGTCACGGGAACGAAAAACGTTGGTGGTTTGGTTGGTAATAACTACTATGATGCCCAAATTAAAAATGCTTATGCTACAGGTGCAGTCACAGGTAGTGATCGTGTCGGCGGTTTAGTGGGTGAAAACCTTGCTGCAAGTATTGAAAATACTTATGCTTTAGGCAAAGTCACTGGTAAGACTGCGGTCGGTGGTTTACTGGGCAATAATGTGCAAGGTACAGTCACTAACGGTTATTGGGACAAAAATAAAACTGGGCAAAGCACCAGTGCAGGCAGTGCCAATAGTCATGGCTTGACCAGCGATGAAATGTTTAGTGCCAATAAATTTTTCGGTTTTGACTTCGATAAAATTTGGGGCAATGCCGATGGTCAAACCACACCATATTTGAAAGATCAGATTGGTGCTAACCAAGTCGTGAATAAAAAAGATCAAACGGGTGGTTATTACAGCGTTATTCAAAATATTAACCAGTTACAAAGTGTGAATAAAAACCTTGCGGGAAATTATTTACTGGGCAATAACATTGATGCAAGCAACTCCCAAACATGGGGCGATGCTAATGGATCGGGTTTTAACCCATTAGGCGATAACACGCATGCCTTTACAGGAAAATTGGATGGTTTAGGTCATACGGTTTCGAATTTGTATATTTACCGTGAAAAAGTCGATAACGTCGGGCTGTTTGGCTATATTCAAAATGCCATTATTAAAAACCTTGGGTTGGTCAACAGCAACATTACAGGTGGAAATCAGGTTGGTGCTTTGGTTGGAACCAGTGCTCAAAATTCGCAATTGTATAGCGTGTATAGCACAGGAACTGTAACAGGTACAGGGAGTGCTACGGGTGGTCTGATTGGGCAACAGCAAGGGGGTTCAAAAGTTGAGAGTGCCTACTCAACCAGCCAAGTGACAGGTAAAAACTATGTCGGTGGTTTGGTGGGAATGAACCAAAATGCAACCATTAAAGATACTTATGCTACAGGTGCGGTCACAGGTGAAACGAATGTTGCAGGTTTGGTCGGCAGCAATACCGCTCAAGGCAGTATTCAAAATGCCTATGCTACAGGTCGTGTTACAGGCAATAGTTCAATTGGCGGTTTAGTCGGCAGCAATAGTAATGCAATCGTCAGCAAGGGACATTGGAATAAAGACTCTACGGGACAAAATAACAGTGCAGGCAGTGATGCAAGCTTTGCGTTAAGCAATGCAGACATGAAAGATGCCTCTAAATTTACGTTCCTCGATGCTGATAGCAAACTAGGTGGTAAAGATACGGCATGGCGTATTTATGATGGTTTAAGTGTGCCTTTGTTGCGTAGTTTCCTCACCACTGCGGATTTATCTGTGACTGATAAAACCACAACGTATACAGGTAAAGAACAAAATTTTGCTGAAGTGTGGGGCTTAGATAGCAGTAAATATACTGCCAATGGTCAAATCAAGGGTACCGATGCAGGTCAATATCAAGCCACTTATTATAGTGATAACCAACATGGTTATGATTTTATTGGCAATGAAGGCACCTTAACCATTAATAAAGCCAAAGTCACAGTCACTGGTACCAGTGAAAATGACAAAATCTATAACGGCTTACAGCAATCGATGAATAATTCGGGCTATACCATAGGTGGATTGGTTAATGGTGAAAGTGAATCCCTATTAGGAAATATCACGGCATCGGGGGGGGCAGCTAAAGATGCAGGCAATTATGTCAACAAAATAACAGGTGAAAATACCACCACCAAAAACTATGATATTGCTTATGTTAATGGTCAATTTACCATTAATAAGAAAAAAATCACCGTAACTGCTAATAGTGATCATTTTACCTATGATGGCGAAAGTCATCGATATGAGAAAAATTCATTCACGGCTAATGGCTTAGTTGCAGGTGAAACCGAAGCAGTGTTGACTGGCGTTAATGCGCTAAGAACTAGCACTACTAAGGATGCAGGGACATACACTCATGGTATTAATGGTTCAGATAAAAACTATGATATTACCTTTCAGAATGGGACCATTATTATCGATAAAGCAACAGCTACAGTAAAAGGAAATAGCGCAACAACCGTTTATAATGGTCAGGTTCAAAATGTTGCTGGATTTACCATTGAAGGGGTAAAAAAGAGCGACATTGCGAACCAAAATAATATTTTTAGTAGTGCAACCGCTTCGGGTGCAAGTGGTGAAAATGCAGGTAGCTATGTCAATACTGTGACTGGTGGTACATCAACTAGCAATTATAATGTCGTGTATGAAAATGGTTCACTTAATATTGCCAAGAAACAAATCACAGGTAATATTAGCGCCCAAAATAAAGTCTATGACGGCACGATCAATGCTACTGTAAATGGAAGCCTAGAAGGTGTTATTCAGGGTGATGTGGTTGATTTTACTGCCCAAGGACAATTTGCTGATAAAAATGCAGGTTCGAATAAAAACGTCAATGTATCAGGTAGCTTAAGTGGTGCTGATGCAGGTAACTACGAAGTCAAAACCAATAGTACGACTCAAGCGAATATTGCCAAGAAACAACTGCAAGGTACGATGACCGCGCAAAACAAAGTCTATGACGGCACCACCAATGCCGTGGTACAAGGCACCTTAACTCAAGGCGATATCATTGCAGGTGATAACGTTACAGTCGGTGGCACAGGTCAGTTTGTTGATAAAAATGCTGGTCAGAATAAAGTCGTTAATGCTTCAAGTAGCTTAACGGGTACAGATGCAGGCAATTATGAGCTGATCACGAATGGATCAGTGACTGCCAACATCAGCAAGAAACAATTAAATGGCACGGTTTCAGCGCAAGATAAAGTCTACGACGGCACGATTAATGCAACCCTACAAGGTAATTTAGGTCAATCAGACATTATTCAAGGTGATGATGTTCGTTTAGGTACGGGGCAATTTGCCAATAAAAATGCAGGTCAAAACAAAGTGGTGACCTTGCTGAATGGTGGTTTGAATGGTAATGATGCAGCTAACTACGAGCTTAGTGGCGTTGGACAATTAACTGCAAATATTGCCAAGAAACAGATTACAGGTGCAATTACAGCGCAAGACAAAGTCTACGACGGTAGTTTAAATGCGACTGTGAATGGCAGCTTGAATGGTGTGCTTACCGGTGATCAGGTCAATCTGAATGCCCAAGGTCAATTTACCGACAAGAATGCTGCCCAAGACAAAGTCGTAAATGTATCAGGTAGCTTAACGGGTACCGATGCAGGCAACTACAC
>NZ_KB849165.1:107992-108549 GCF_000367925.1 Acinetobacter bohemicus ANC 3994 | reverse complement strand
GCTGCCCAAGACAAAGTCGTAAATGTATCAGGTAGCTTAACGGGTACCGATGCAGGCAACTACACGGTCAATAGCAATACAACCGCCAAAGCGAATATTGCCAAGAAACAACTGCAAGGTACGCTGACCGTCCAAAACAAAGTCTATGACGGCACCACCAATGCAGTGGTACAAGGCACCTTAACTCAAGGCGATATCATTGCAGGTGATAACGTTACAGTCGGTGGCACAGGTCAGTTTGTTGATAAGAATGCTGGTCAAGGCAAAGTGGTGAATGCATCAAGTAGCTTAATCGGTACCGATGCCGGCAACTATGAATTGACCACGAATGGATTAGTGACTGCCAATATTGCCAAGAAACAGATTACTGGTGCAATTACAGCGCAAGATAAAGTCTATGACGGCACGAGCAATGCGACTGTGAATGGCAGCTTGAATGGTGTGATTACGGGTGATCAGGTTAATCTGAATGCCCAAGGTCAATTTACCAATAAGAACGCAGGTCAAGGCAAAGATGTAAATGTATCAGGTAGCTTAACGGGTACCGATGCAGGCAA
>NZ_KB849165.1:67845-107982 GCF_000367925.1 Acinetobacter bohemicus ANC 3994 | reverse complement strand
TGAATGCCCAAGGTCAATTTACCAATAAGAACGCAGGTCAAGGCAAAGATGTAAATGTATCAGGTAGCTTAACGGGTACCGATGCAGGCAACTACCAAGTCAGCACCAACAGTAGCGCCAAAGCCAATATTGCCAAAGCCAAAGCACAGGTCATCGGTAACAACTTAACTACGACCTTTAATGGTCAACAACAGCATGTTGATGGTTTTACTGTTAAAGGTTTGGTGAATGGCGAAACGACTTCTGTCTTAACAGGCGTGACGGCAACAGGTGCCAGTGCTACAGCAGAAGGGACGTATAGCAATATTGTCAGTGGTGAAGATCAAAACTATGAATTGATGTTCACGGCAGGAATGCTCAAAATCCAAGCACCGCTGCTCATACCACCTGTTACGCCTGAACCACCCAACCAACCAAATGATTCACTTTGGCAAGGTTTGTTGGATGATAACTACCAACGTGCGATTCATTTTGCACCTAAACAAGACAAGCCAAAACGTTCAGATGACATCAATATTGAAATCATAGGGGATGGTATCAATATGGATGGTATTCACACATTCGCAGGGAACTTCTAATCATGTTATATCCAAAACAAACACTACTAATCAGTATGTTGGCTATTATTAGCGTCCCTGTTTTTGCAGCAACACTGCCCAATGCTGGGCAACTGTTACAGCAACAAAGCATCCAACCGTACCAACCACAGGCTGAAATCACGATTGAACAGCCTGATCAAATGCAGACGATTCAAGCGGATAACCAGCAACAAGTTCGTATTGAAAAAATCCGTATTGCGGGTAACCAAAGTATTGCAACCGCTGACTTACGGGCATTGGTGCATGATGCCGAAGGTAATCTGCAAACGTTGGCTGATTTGCAACAATTGACCAAACGGATCACAGCCTATTATCAGTACAAAGGTTATCCTTATAGTCGTGCCTATTTACCTGCACAAAATCTTAAAGAGGGTGTATTGACGATTGCGATCATTGAGGCAAAATATGATCGTATTCATGTGAATAATCAAGCCGATTTATCGCCAGAGTTGGTGCAAGCTATACTTCTACCCTTACAATCTGGACAGGTGATTGATTCGGCAACGTTGCAACAACAATTAAAGCTGCTCAATCGTTTAGATGGCGTACAAACGCGTAATGTAATCAGTGCAGGCCGTTATGTAGGTACCAGTGATCTGACCATCGATATTCAGCCAACAGCGAAACTTACAGGTTATGTGGGAGCGGATAACTATGGTAACGAATATACCAAAGAAGTGCGTTTCACTGCGGGTATTGTGCTGAATAATGCATTAGGCTTGGGCGATCGCCTAAGTTTAGATGGTTTAACTTCGGGTAATCTCAATTTTGGTCGCTTAGGATATGAAGCGACCATCAATGGTGCGGGCACCCGTTTAGGGGCAAGCTACTCGGATTTAAGCTACAAATTAGGTAAAGAATATCGTGTCTTAGATGCGGTGGGTATCGCACAACAGGCCAGTGTTTGGATCAATCAGCCTGTTTTATTAAATAATCGTAGTGAAGTGATCTTGGGCGTACAATATGACCATAAACGCCTAGAAGATGATATTACAGTTGCTGATATTTATCGTCATCGTGATATTCATGTTGGGCGTATTCGCTTAGACGCATCACAGTTTGATGATTTTGCAGGTGGTGGTTTAACCCAGATTGGAGTTGCCACCGAGATTGGTAAAGTGGTTTATAAAAATGCCACGGCTGCACTCGATGATCAAATGACCGCAAAAACTCAAGGTGATTTTGTCAGTGCATCGCTCAATGTCTCACGTTTACAAAATTTAAATGGCTCTAAAACCCAATTATACACATCGCTACAAGCACAATTTAGTCCAGATAACTTAGATAGTGCGCAACAGTTTAGTGTGGGTGGAGCATCGAGTCTGGCAGGGTATCAAAATAGTACGTTAAGTGGTTCGAGTGGTTACTATGCATCCGCTGAAATTAGACAAAATTTTTATGCTTCTGCCCATAATCAGTTTACTGGCAAAGTGTATGTGGATACAGCAACCGTGCAACATCAAGCGAGAGAATGGCAAGGTTTAACGGGTGACAATAAGGAACGTCTGCATAGTGCTGGTTTAGGCTTGAATTGGTTAAACTCGAGCCAAACACAAGCGTCATTAAGTATCGGCTTCCCAATAGGCGCTAAACTAAAAATTAGTGATAAACAAAATGATGCAGAGGTTTGGTTTAACGTTAGTAAACACTTTTAGTAAATTGTATTTAGTTCGGAATTGATAGGGCTTTGTTGTACAAATTTATTACTAAAGGCGTATGTACCCCTATAATTTTTCAATGAATAAGTCTACACCTAAAATCTATTGTACGACCAACTGTCTTCTTACATGAGCAGTATACTGCTCAAGTTTGATTAATTGAGGGAATATAACCATTTGGTTTGACCCTCATATACAGTGGTATGCCAAATAACCAGCCAAATTGGGATAAAATCAAATTTATTCTGTTTCTGCTATTTATTACAATAATTAGCTCATTCAGCCTTATCTTTTACATTTTTCAAGGTATGCTTCACGTAAGTATGCTGCTTCAACTTCATCTAGCGAGATAGTTTTGATTCAACTACTTAGTTCAAGTGAGCAGAATAATTCTATCTAAACATTGAATTCTCCCAGTTAGATAAAAAACACCACTTTTTATGTAGTGTTTTTTAGTTGAGACCATTAGAATCAGACTGTTGCGAAGTTATTCATACCAGTTATAAAACGCTAGCTTATATAGAGTTGTTCTAGATCTCTCTAATGATGAAGTGGTTTTGTTACTGAAGATACAGTTAACATTAAGAAGTAAGAGCACAACACAAAGTCGCCACACATTTGTGTATTAGGTTAATCTCACTTTACTTATTCGATTTTCTACTTTTAAACTCTATTAATTTCAGGGCGCATTACCTACACACTGGTTATCTTCAATGTAAAAATAACCGATATTTGTCTAGGAGAGTGGCGGCAGTCCAACTTGTGTCTTTTTCCAAACGGTCTGAACTTGTTCGGCAACTTTAGGATAATCCATCACGAAGCGTACGTGGCTTTCCACTCCAATTTTTAAAGTCGCATCATCAACAATAAACAGTGGATTATGGTTTGGTGCAGCTTTAGACATATCCTGATTGGCTGGTGTAGCCCCAACAAAAATAAATAAAGACGGCATCAATTCACCATAGTATGCGAAATCTTCACTGGCACTGGCGTTATTTTCTAGCACATGCAGTTTAGAGTCACCCACAACCTTGGCTAAAGTAGGTTGCATTAACTTCGTTAAAGTTTTGTCATTAGTGGTAACAGGAGCATAAGGGGAAATTTCAACTTTAGCTGTAACATCGTTGGCCAGTGCATTATGTTCAATCATTTTAGGTAAATCTTTTAAAATGTTTTGACGTATATTTTCACTATTAGAACGAATGGTACCGATCATATTGACTTGTTCAGGAATAACATTGCCAGCAGTACCGCCTTGAATACTACCAATACTCACTACACCCATTCCTTGGGTTAAGTCAGCTTTACGACTGATTAAACTTTGCATGTTGTTAATCATTTGTGATGAAGCATAAATCGGGTCACGTCCCAACCATGGCATAGAACCATGTACTTGCTTACCATTCACTTGAATACGTAAATGATCGGCACTATTTAAAATTGCACCATCTTTATACAGAATATTGCCACTTGGCATACCTGCCATCACATGCATACCAAAAATGACTTCTGGTTTAGGATTATTCAAAGCGCCATCAGCAATCATTTTGCGGGACCCGATTAAATGACCTTGGCTAAAGTTGTCTACATCTGCGCCGCCTTCTTCTGCGGGTTGAAACACAAAAACGACAGTCCCAGCAATTTTATCTTTATTGGCTGCAAGAGCTTTGGCTGCTCCCAACAACATGGCAGTATGCGCATCGTGTCCACAGCCGTGCATCACATGTGTTTCTTTGCCTTGATAAATCGCTTTGGTCTTACTGGCAAAAGAGAGTCCTGTTTTTTCTTCAATTGGTAAAGCATCCATATCGGCACGCAATGCCATCACTGGACCTAGTTTAGCTCCTTTTAAAATTCCAATGACACCCGTTTTGGCATATCCTTTACGCACTTCAATCCCATAAGATTTCAACTCTTTTTGGACTAGCTCAGAGGTTTTGAATTCCATATTTCCAAGTTCAGGATGCTGATGAATGTGTTGGCGTAACTTGATGGTATGCGCCTCAACATTTTGAGCTGAATCATTAATCCAATCTGCAAGGCTGAGTTGGCTGCAAAAAAGAAAAGGAAGAGAAAGCGCGATCTGCTTATAGATGTACATAAATGGGAGAACCTTAAGATTTTTAAATAGTTAAAGTGATTCTCTAGAATTGCATACTGTTTTAAAATTAACCAAAACTATCGAAGTGTTTTTTTATACTTTTAAGGTATTTAAAGTCTTAAGATTTGATACTAAAGGAGTTTATATAGATATACATATTTTAAAACCACCTGTTCTTATTCTAGTTTTATAAAGTTGATACGAATTTATATTTTCAGACCAGTGCAACTAAAGCCTATCTATGAAAATTTATCACCATATCTAAAAATTGATTCAATTTATTTTTGGTATACATATTGTGCCGAATTAGTCATCAATCCTTCACGCTTTTCGAGATATGCACCACCTAAATAAGCAGCCTCGACTTCATCTGGCAATTTATGGGCAAGCATATGTTCACAGACTTCACGAGGATAGTCTGTTTTATCAGCAGACCTGTCTCGGAAAGTAGACCGAAATCCATGTGTAGTAATCACACGATTTTGTTTTAGATCAATATAGTCTAAGCAATCTTCCTTCTCTTTTTGTTCATGCATACGCTTGATAAGCGTAGTTAAAGACATCTCAGAAAGCATTACAACATTAATGATGTTTAAACTTACAGAAGCGAGTATTTTACTGATTATTGCAGTAGACTACTTTTTATACATGGGGCCATACAGCAATCAATATTATTTGGTAATAGTGTTGCAAACAAGATGTTTGAACCAAGTGGTACAGCTAGAACTCAATTAAAAGATATAAACACAGCCATGGCATATGCTCAAACTTTAGGATTGAATTTGCCTGTTGCCAAATTGGTAGATCAACTTTTTGAAAGTATGGTAAATGCTGGAGAATGGAGGTTTAGATCACTCAGGTCTAATTTGAGAATTAAAACGATTAAATAGCTTAACTCTGTAATAAATATTTAAGATTAATAAAATAAGAAACCGCCATTAATGGCGGTTTCTTATGAATGACAACTTATGTGTCGCGTGATGCCATAGTTTTTCGATTGTAGATGTGGCAATCTCGAAATATGCGTCAAAAATCTCACATCATCTGTCATTAATTGTTCTGGCTCAGGCGGATGCTTACTTGGAAAATTTATGATAGTGAGTTTTAGCTCCCTTTTTTTAAAAAAATCATAAGAGATCATAAATACTTAATTCCATAAAGTAATAACTTTTTTCATTAATTTTGCACGAATTGGTGCGGTGGGGTTACATGAATTTCGTTTAGTTTCATTTTCATAAAAAGCTTGCCATTCCTGTAGTATTTTTAGATTAACCCCATTCTTTTTATAGTTTGTAATATCTGTTTGAGTAACAGTATTTAGTTTTTGTTGAGCACCCTCTGGACCTGTAGCCCAGCCAATTACACCCTGACCAAATTCAGGTAAGGACATATTGTTGGGAGTGTGAGGTAGTGGATTACGCTCGATATTAGGATTAACTGAGCAGTTCTTGTCTAATTTTACGTTAGTTTGATTAACTTGTTCAGCAGCGAAAATTGGCATAGATATACAAGCAAGAACACTGACTAAAATAAAGTGTTTCATAAGTATCTCATTATTAAAATTTAAAACTAATATCGGCAATAAATTGACGTCCAGATTCAGTATATAGATTGGCTGAATTTTCTAGGGTATAACGATTGATTTTGTTGGTGAGGTTCTTAATAGTTAACCCCCAAATAAGATAGTGGTCTTTTGCTACATGAATGTTATAGCTTGCACGCATGTCCCAAGTAAATGCGCTACTGATAGGGGTTAAATCATAGCGAGTTTTCACTAAATTTCCATCTGGTCCAATTGGGCGTTCATTAACTGGAATAGTTGATGAAACCATCGCATCATAGCCAGATTTTAAACGCAGCTGGTTACTGAGTTTTAATGGCACTTTTTGGAAATCGATATTCCAAGCTAAACGTGCTGTCCAAGGACGATTGTAATTATTGGCAGGGCGAGTTGACTCATCAATAATTTTATTATCATATAAAATATATTGTTGATAATTCGAAGGAATTATTCCATCATCATAATCAGTGAAATTGCTATTTTTATCAGTATGGTCAAATGCAAATAAAATGGAATGTTGGCTTTCTTTAAATGAAATCAGCTGGTGATTAGTAAGTGTGAAAGTGTACGTATCCGCTTGCATGCGCCCTAAATTGTCATATTCATCAATAATTGGGCTTATTGATACACGTGTTTTACGAATTTGGTCTTTGAAATTACGATGAACATATTTAAGTTGTGCGTCAAAAGCACCTATTAGACTGTCTATTGCAAACATTGACTCATCGACATAAGGAGTGACCAAATCACTGGTTTGGATGTTTGATGATAAATAGGGCACTCGGCTACCCCAATCATTATCAATATTTTTCCGTGTTTCTCTATAGCTTAAATTATTAATACCATCCTTAAGATAGTATGCAAAAAGCTTATTTGCATAATAGCGGTTCCAGCCAGTTGTAAATTTTAAATGTTGATTGGAAAAGGGGAGATACTGAAAAGTGCTTCTAGGTGAAAATACAGTTTTACTGTTTAAACTGTCATAATCTGTACGGAGGCCTAAGCGAAGATTGATATAGTCATTAAATTGAATGGCATCTTCAATAAAAAAATGAGCATGATCATTACGAATCTCAATGCTACCTGCATTTAAACCAACGCGTGTAGTGTGATATTGTCCTTGGCCATTGTTATAACTAGCATCGCAATTAGGATCTATGCTTTGACCATTTTGATGTAAGCAATTCGTTATATCATTATTAGTTGGCACAAAGTAATTATATACGTTTTCTAGACGTTGCCAATCTGTATCATAGTGACCATAACCAGCACCGATTAGTACATTATGTTCAGCATTGAACCATTGAAAAGGATGAAATTCAGATTTAATTTTATATTCTACCGAATTTAGGCCTTGCGCTTGATCCCCATAGCCTCCTTCTGTTGCTGTAGTTAGTGTACTCCAATCTTTATTTTTTGAATTACGCCATATAATCATCTCATTTGATGCACTATCTGAGAACATATCTTGTTTTTGAAAAACAAAAGATTGTGTCATTCTGGCATACTTAAGTTGTGAACGTAGTTCTAATTCCATAGCTTTATTTTGACTACTGACATCAACATGACCATTTTTAACATTATATTGATTTAAACTTTTCTGATCATTTTGAAACTGTAGACCTACTTTTAATTTGTGTTGTTCGTTTAATTTGCCATAAATATTTAGCTGGGCTGACTCATTTTCTAATGCATGTTTGGCACTATCATGATTGACTAAAAGTGATTTGACATTAATATCAGATTGACGCTTGGAAAGATTAAGGTTCATTCCAATACGATCTGTTAAATTGCTATATAGATTTGCTGAAATTCCATGTTTAGTGAAGTTTTTTTGATAGAGATCACCAGATTCTTTTTCAAAGTCTTCAATTTCATTTTCATCAATATGGTTGGAATTAGTCCAATCATTTGATGTGTAATCATAGATAATTTGCCCATGTACTTTTCCTACAGTAGTTTTGGGTGCACATGTTTTGGCTTTAACGACACCACCTAAAAACTCACCATATTCGGCACTTACGTTACTGTCAAAAACTGCTAGCTCGCATAACAAATCAGTATTAATAGTTGTTGCAACCGATGAGCCACTGAGCCCTGTCATGGCAAAGTCATTATTACCAGCAACAGGATTGATAACATTGTTAAGGCTAATGTTGTCGAGCATGATTTGATTGTCATACACCATAGCACCATTAATACTGAAATCATTGGCTTTGATTTCGCCAAGTTTTGCAGCAGACATACTGTCTTGTGAAAACTGTACATTTGGGTTGAGTTGTAATACTTCACTGATGGTTTTATTGACTGAGCCTAAACGTTTTAATTCATCTTCATTATAAAGTGATACTCCAGGCTCTATTTTTTGTTGAGCTTCTAATGAAATTTTTTTCAGAATAAATTTTTTTGTTTCTTCATAAATTTTAGTCTCTTGAGCTTCTGTCGCATGACATACATTTGACGACACTAGTACAATAGATATAGATAGAAGAGACCGATGCATTAATGAATTTCGCTATAGATGCAAATAAGAAGCAATATTATTTACATTTGCGAAATAAAAGCAATGTAAATGATAATAGTTTAAATCTATGAGGTGATAGTTTTTATTAATTTTTGATCATAATTAATAGTAGCTAAATTAAACTTTATTTCAATCTGATCCTGAGCACAAAAAATAGTTCCCATAAAGAAAGCGAGGGATAAGTCATTTTCAGATTTACCTGCATGGTGGATAAGTCGAATTTTCTCCACATATGTAGTACTTCAGTGATTAAAAGTAACAAAGTCATATTCGCTCATGCCAGCTGCTATAGCCTAAATAGAAATGTTTGGTTTCTCCAAAGTAAAAATGTCCGCTTTTAGAATACTCATCTAGAGATTTTCTTAGCATGCTGTTTACTATGTTGGTGTCTATGTCAGATAAAGAACTAAAATGATTGTCAGTCTTGCAATAAGTCTATGATCAATGCATAACGCAATCTAAAGCTGCCCAGCTCTTACAAACTTACAACTTTGACAGCTTAGTCAAAGTGTTATCTAAATTAAGCATATCTGCTTTAAAAATAAGCCTCTATCTACTTATATAGTCATCCCGTACTGTTTAGCCATTAATTATAAAAACGTAAACAGCTAAATGGAGTCAGCTATGTTTTTAAAAATGGTTAAATGCACAACAGCATTATCTATTGGATTATTTTTATCTGGGCAGGTTCTAGCATTGGAACCCGGTGCAGCGCCTCAAGCACCAGCTGGAAATACCATGGGTATACCACTCAGCGCACCATTACCACCTGGACTTTACTATACCAGTTCAACTAAATTTTTAACTGGCTCATTGAAGGATGATAATGGCGATAATTTAGGTTTGGATTTAAATGCACCGGCTTCAACCTCTATTTTTATTTATACTCCCGGTTTTCAAGTCTTAGGTGGTGATTACCGCGCATGGCTTGCGATACCATTTATTCTGGCAGAAGAGAAAATCAGTAATCCAATGCTTGGGGAAACAGGTACGCATTCTCGGACTGCTTTGGCAAATATTGATGTGCATTTCGCTGATATTGCTTGGACTTTAAGTCCGGGACAATTTGTCAGCACAGGTTTAGGTGTGCTGACCACAACAGGTTTTTGGAAGCAAGGTACCACAGCGACCAGTGGTGAGTATTGGTCAATCAATCCACGTCTGGGTTATAGCCTGATGAATCAGGATTGGAATATTTCTTTAGAAAGCTATTATTTTTACAACTTTGAAAATGATAAAAATAAATATGATTCAGGCGATGAATTTTTCTTTGATGTAACAATTCTGAAGAAATTTGATTTTATTGAAGGTTTACAAGTTGGGCCGATTGGTTATATCCGAGAGCAAGTGACTGACGATAAAAATAATGGCACAGCTTATTACGGTACAACCAATGCTAAAGCACGTCAGATGGGCTTAGGTGTACAGGTTCTAAAGGACTTTGGTCGTGGCCTATTTGTTGGACTAAGTTGGTCTAAAGATTTAGAAACCAAAAATGCCGTCAGCAACGATGGGCGCTTCGCATTAAATGTTTCTGTGCCCATGTTTATGAAACATAAACCTAAGCCTACAAACCTGCCAAGTAAGTTTTAATTAAAACCTTATCATTTAGGAAAAGGGTCATCTATGGATGGCTCTTCTTCATATTCAAATCAGGATAGGAAAATATGTCATTACTTCAAGATCATGTCATTTTAGTCACGGGTGCAGGTTCAGGTTTGGGGTTAGGCGTCGCCAAATACTGCCAAGAGCAAGGTGCACATGTCATTTTTACTGACATTTCAGAAGATAAAATTCAGCAATTAAAAAAAGAGTTTTCAGTTGATACATTAATTTTACAATGTGATGTTACCCAAATTCCCGATCTAGAAGCTTGTCGTGATGCCATTATTAACAAATATGGCCGTCTTGATGCATTAATTGGTGCACAAGGCATTTTTGATGGCAATATTCCACTTAAACAAATGACAACTACTCATCTTGATGCTTTATTTAATGAAATCTTTAATGTAAATGTGAAAGGATATTTACTTTCAGCGCATATTTTTCATGATTTACTTGAAGCAACTAAGGGATCTATTGTACTGACCACGTCAACGGCAGCTTATGCTGCGGATGGTGGAGGTGCCGTTTACACTGCTAGCAAAGGTGCTATCCGTAGTCTAGTGAATCAACTCGCTTTTGAATTTGCACCGAATATCCGTGTCAATGCCGTTGCTCCCGCTGCCATTGGTAACAGTGAACTGAAAGGTCCAAAAAGTCTTGAGCTAGACAGTCAAAAACAATCCGATATTCCAAAAGACGCTTTCCTCGGATTATTCCAGTCTATTAGTTTGCTACAAGAGCTGCCTCATGCCCGTGATTATGGTGCGATATACGCATTTTTGGCATCCAGACAGAATATTGTCATGACTGGGCAAACCATTGTTGCCGATCAAGGTCTGCTTAATCGAACCTTATTAACACAATCTTAAGCTCGGTTTTCATAGAATGAATTCATTATCCTTACACAACCAATATTTAAAAAAATAACTGCTACTTGTGCTGAATTTCGCTTAAAGCCAATAAAACTTTAAGCGAAAAAATGCTGTTCAAATAAGATAAAAACTGAAGATAAAGTCATGAATACAATAGAAATTAAAAAAGATTATACTACGCGCTGGATTTTACTTCTCGCAATTTTGACTGCAATAGCGCCGTTATCAACAGATATGTATTTACCAGCACTGCCTGAAATGGCAAAGGAATTCGGTGTAAGTACACTAATGATGGCGAATTCCTTGCCCGCCTATTTTTTAGGGATTGCAGTGGGGCAACTTATCTATGGACCAATCAGTGATCGTATTGGTCGCAAAAAACCACTGGTTTTTGGTTTGAGCCTACATATTATTGCCAGTATTTTATGTATTTATGTTGATGATGTTTGGTCACTGTTTTTTGTACGTGTTCTACAAGCTTTGGGCAGCTGCGTAGGGTTAGTTTTAGCACGGGCAGCTATTCGTGATGTGATGGATACGAATTCAGCATCAAAAGCGTTTGCCAGTATGATGATTGTGATGGGCGTTGCTCCAATTCTTGCACCGACATTAGGTGCATGGTTACTTTATTTCTTTAGTTGGCAATCCATTTTTATTGCACTTTTTGTTTTAGGTGTCGTGAGTTTGATCTGGGTATTCTTTGGATTTAAGGAAACCTTAGTAGAACATAGACGTTTAAAAATTTCATTTAAACAAGTCGGTCAGTTGTATAGTACGATTTTAAAAGATCGAAGTTATCTCTTTCCAATGTTAGCTGGATGTTTTAGTTTTGGCGTATTGTTTTGCTATATCAATGCTGCCTCAGCAGTGCTAATGGGTGGTTTTCATTTAAATCAACAACAATTTGCTTATGCATTTGGTTTTAATGCCTTAGGTACTGTGATTTTATCGGCGATGAATCATAAGTTAGCCGAACGTTTTAATGTCATACAACGCTTACAATTAGGTGGAATTATTCAACTGATTGGTGCCATTCTTCTTATTATTGTCGGGCTATTTCCAGACTTTGGTTTGGTATTAATTATGTTGGGTTTATTTATGGCTGTGGCTGGAATTGGATTAACTGCGCCAAATTCGACAGCATTGGCTATGTCACAACAAGCTCGTCAGGCAGGCTCAGCCAGTGCCTTAATGGGTGGGCTACAATTCATTTTTGGTTTAAGCAGTGGTTTGATTCTGAATTTCCTATTCTGGAGTCCAGTGATGAATATGGCCATTTCGATGCTAATTTTTGTCGTTTTCGCAAATATCGCTATTCAAGCTACCGTTCGCTACCAACAGCAACAATCCCTTACTATCTAAAGCCACGCTTGAAACTATTTTGCATGATGATTTATGGAGTACAGCGCTTCATTCATCATCTTAAAGCAGTACACTTTCGTTAAATAATTGCAATCTCATATTATGAGTAAACGCTTTATTCGATTAATAAGTGCTATCTGAATTTAAGATATTTCATATATCTAAACCCTCTATTTTTGTCATGACCATCTAGAAATACGCTTTTCTAGGGAGCGAGAAAAGTACGTGCGAATCCTGAACAGGAAAATTTGAATGCACAGCTCAATCATTCATATACAAAGACCGAAAATTGATTGCACATTTTAAATAGTTCGACATCTAATTATTCATTCTAAAAACCAATTTTCGGTATTTTCAAATAAAGTAGTTATTTAAAAATAGGATAGCTGCTTTAACTTTTTATACATATTTTGATTATCTAATTTGTTTTATGCTGAAAAATGAAAGGGAAAGTTAGTTCGATATAAAGGATGCAAAAATGAAAATATTGGTCTTAGGCGGTGGTATTGGTGGAATGGCTGCGGCATTAAAGCTAAAAGCTTTGGGGCATCAAGTCGATTTAGTTGAACAAGCCAAAGACTGGAAGGCTGTAGGGACAGGTCTGACACTCTCGGTATTAACTTTACGTGCTTTATGGGATTTGGGAATTGGGAAAGAAATTACTGAGCAGGGTTATGTTCATGATGGAGTCGATATTTATGACCAACATGGCGAATTTATCCGCACAGTTTTATCAAAACGGGTAATTTCATCAGAAACCCCTTCTGAAGGCGCAATTCTACGTCCTGTATTACATCAGATTATGTCTGAGAAAGTTATTGAAGCTGATATCAATGTTCGTCTAGGCGATACGATTGATACTATCAAAAGTGATCTTAAAACAGGTTCAGACGTTCAATTTATCAGTGGCATTAAAGATCACTATGACTTAGTGATTGGTGCAGATGGCGTGTTCTCAAAATTAAGAGACTTACTCATGCCTGAACAAGCCAAACCTGAATATACTGGCCAAGCTTGCTGGCGTATTCAGTTTGAACGTCCAGCGGAAATTACACGTGGGCGCATGTTCCAGTCAGAAAGAATGAAGGTAGGATTTAATCCCTGTAGTCCAACACATATGTATATGTACATGATGGAATGTGTACCGAAGGATCAGGTATGGCGTGAAGAGGCAGAACTACCACAGATTGCAAAAACTTTACTCAGCGATTTTGATGATGTACTACATGATTATATTGCACAAATTGATGTTAATACGCCCATCATTTATCGTCCTTTGGATCGCGTTATGGTCGATGGTGCGTGGCATCGTGGTTCAACATTGCTGATTGGCGATGCAGTACATGCTACAACCCCACATTTAGGTTCTGGTGCAGGCTTAGCTGTGGAGGATGCCATTGTATTGGCTCATTTTATTGAACAATATAGTGATGATCTTGAAACGGTATTTAATGAATTTATGCAGAAGCGTCTGCAACGTGCACGCTATGTCGTCGAAACTTCTGGTGAAATTGGTCGTATGGAAATTGCAGGTGAGTCGATGATCGCGCGCAGTATATTGCTTGCTAAAGGTTTTGAAAAAGTCACTAATGCTTATATGTAAAAGTTAATTAGAGTAAAAGCCTGCATTCAGCAGGCTTTTTTGTTTTTAAAGGCTTGTCCTGTTGGTTATTTCATCCGAATCCAGGATAACTTACGCCCGGCTTTTTCTTCATCTGAATTGCTTCTTAAAATTAATACTGTACCTTTCGTATTAAGTTTTCCATTCACCTCATAAAGCTGATTAATTGCAGGATCGATCACTTTTCCCTTACTGAAACTTTTAGGATTGTTTAGATTTTGCTGTAAACCAGTGAGCAATTGAAAACCGGTTAAACCGCTTAAATTTTTTGCAGGAGCATTCGGTGGATTAAATGCCTCTACAATATTTCCGTTATAGCTATTTCTATCCTGCTTGGTTATTTTAATTTTGACCAATGTAAAACCACTTTTATCATCAATGACTTTCCATAAGCCGCTTAGATCATTCATATCCTGCGCGAAAGCCATCTGATACATCGTACTGTTTAAAGCAAGTAATAAAATCCATTTAAGAAACATGGTAAATCTCAACTGTTTAATAGGGGAATATAGCCAAAGGCTAAATTTCTACTTCAGCTTAGGTTTTTAATTTAATCATTAAATAACTTAAGCATGACTGTTTTAACTATGGAAAAACGTATCTTTAATCAAACGAATAAATACGTTTTTAAAGCTAAAAAAGCCATTCATGGACAAATGGCTAAAGGAAAAAACTCATTTTTTATTTAAAGAATTTATGGGTTAAGCAAAGGGAACAGGCTCATCTTTAATCACTGATTTAGGAAGTGCTGTACCAGACAATACCGCTTTACGCGTTTGGCTAAATAAATAAACTTGTGCAGCAACTGCTACACAACAGGCATAACCAATCGCTTCAAAACTAATAAATTTAACCAGTGTTCCACTAATAAAGGGTGCAATTGCAGCACCAACCATCAGCATGGCAGGTGTACCTGCGACTGCACGGCCTGTCGGGTCTAAACGTGCCAATAAGCCGAATGCAAAGGTATGAACAAACAAAATTGTAAATGCCATGAAAGGTCCTGCAAGTGCAAAGACCATATAGTTATGCGTATGTGTCGTGAGTAATGAAAAAATGGCTTGAAAAATAGGACCAAAAGCAATAATGGCCGTTACACTGACACGGTTTTGTAAAAGGGCGGCTAAAGGTGCAGGAAAAATAGTCACTATTCCGTAAATGACCAATGCCATAGTCACCATATCTCGTGTAAATCCACGTTCTAAACCGATACGTTCATAGAAACTTAAAGTCATGGCTTGGGTCATAGCAAGTAACGCGACACCCACCATACAAAACCAGACTGGGCGACCTAAAGGAGGAAGATTCTTGATATTTTCATAATTATCAAAATCAACAGTACGAGTGGGTTTAGGAAAAAAGAGTAAACAGGCAAGTGTTGCAGCGAGCATGACACCAGCTAAAATAAAAAACATGGTACTTCCACCAAATTTTTCAATTAAACCCGGGGTTCCACCTAGAAATAGCACACCAAAAATACCAATGGCTAAACCCGCAATACCAAATATACGATGTGGATTGACAGCATGCCCCATGGTGCCATGAGTCACACTTAAGGCAGTACCCGCTGCAATTCCTCCTGCAAAATGTAAGCCTGCAAGAATAGGAAAACTGGTATTCATTCCCGAGATAATAAATGCCAAGCCAGCCAGACCAAAGCCAAAAATGGCTGCAAACTTGACATGAATACGATTAAAACGTGGTGCAAAAAATATACTTGCACCCGCTGCGCCAATTAAAAATAAGGTTGCAAGACCACCTGCCTGTTGGGGGTCAAAATGATAATGAGCAATTAACGTTCCTACCCAAACAGGTAGAGCAACCAAATCGACCATACCTGCACAATGGGCAACCATCAGTGCGAAAATACCACGTTTACTTTCAATTTTTGTCATTCTAATCTCCTATGGCAGTTGCCATATGTCCTTTAAGTGAATGAATTAATTCACTATCCTTCTGCTATTTTTTCCTTAAATAGCAATTTTTGTTGTGACCATTCAAAACAAAAAGAAGCGATTAAATTGCTTCTTTTAGAATATTGAGGGCTTTTTCAACCACAGCGGTTTGTTGTTCAACTGGAGCACGTTGTTGCTCTAAACGACCAATTTCCATTGAGCTTTGAACCACAAGGCGACAGCGGTTTTCACGGCGATGCATAAATTCAGCAAATGCTTTTTCGACATTACTTTCTTTTTGGAAAATCTCCGCCAGTACTAAAGCATCTTCAATACCCATACCTGCACCAGAGGCAAGTTGTGGAGTGGTTGGATGAGCTGAATCACCGATAAGTAAAACTTTTCCAACATACCAAGGGCCGGGAAGATCAAAACATTCCAATGGACGAAAATTAATGTGAGGGTTGTCTTTTTCAGTTAAGGATTCACGAATCTCTGCCAAAATGCCGTCATAACCTTCAAGCAGTTGTTTTAAAGTTTTGTAATTGTCTTCAGGTTCTTGCCAACGTTGTGGGCAACGCTCCAGTAAAAACATATACATATGATCTTTAGACACAGGGGTGAAGCCAACTTTGACAGGCCCGCCTAAGAAATAAGTACGACGTTCAACTGATTCAGGACGTTTTAAAAATAAACGCCAGCAGCTTTGACCAGTATATTCAGCTTTAGGTGCATCGGGAAATAAAAGCTGACGTGTTTTCGACAGCACACCATCTGAACCCAAAACAAAATCATAACGATCTGTAGTGCCATCACTGAATGTAACTGTTACGCTATCATCATCTTGTTCAAAGGCATCTGCGGTTAAACCTAAACGCATTTTTACGCCAGCATCTTCAACATGTTTATGCATGATCGAATGCATAGTAGGGCGCATGATGCCACCACTACCCGCAGTATCTGCACCTTCAAGCATGGGGGTAGGTAAAATACGTAATGGATTGCCTTGTGGGTCGCAAACCTGAATACCATCGCCGACATAGGCTTGATTGGTTACTTCGTCATAAACACCAAGCTGTTTTAATGCACGCAGGGTTGGGCCAGTAATGGTCAGACCTGCACCAAGTGCACCCCAATTGGGATTAATATCAATAATATCGATTTCAATGCCAATACGAGAAAGGGTAATGGCAGATGCCATGCCCGCAGTTCCCGCACCAATAATCAAGGCTCTTTTTCCTTGAGCAGCAGAATTTTGAGTCATAGTAAATATTCCTTTGTTTATTGATCTTTTAAGAAATTGGCAACCAATTGAGTAAATGATTTGGCATGTTCGATTTGAGTCCAATGCCCACATTGGCTATAAATATGCAGTTGTGAATTTTCAATCCAATTCAACATGGTGAGTGAGGTTGAAAGCGGAATAACTTGGTCATCTCGTCCATGCACCATCAGTGTGGGTTGTTGAATGCTGCGAATATCTGCTTCAGGATGTGACATCGCTTCAACCCAACGCTGACGCGGTGCAGGGAACATACGTTCATAGGCAGCACGGGTATCTTCTTTGGTACTGGCGATGTAGCGCATTTGTACCAATTCATCACCGACCAGTTTTTGGTTGTAAGCGAAAATTTTCATAATCGCCTGCATATTTTCAAACGATGGTGTGTAACCCCAAACTGCATCAAGTCCTTTCGTCAATTCAAATGGCACACCCACGCTACCCATAAGAACCAATTTATTTACCCGTTCAGGATGATGAATGGCCAATGCAAGTGCCATAGAACCACCAAAAGAGTTACCAATGACATTGACTTTCTCTAGACCAATCGCATCAAGGAAATCGATAATTTGTTTGAGCCAGTTTTCACGACTAAACTGCATATTTTCAGGGAATTGGCTATAACCAAAACCTGCCAAATCAGGTGCGATTAAACGGTATTGGTCTTGCAGTGACTGAATGGTTAAACGCCAGTTTGCCCAAGCGCTGACACCTGGACCTGAACCGTGTAACAGTAAAATAGGTTCACCGGTTCCGACATCATGATAATTGGTGACAATGTCACCACACTGAATGCTTTTGCCCATTTCAGGATTATTGATCATGCTATTCATATTCATTCCTTAGAAATTTTCTGATTCACAAAAATGGGATTAACCACGTTTCCACAACAACAATGCCGTGCGTGCCTCTGAGGTATTTTCCTCAAGACGTGCGGTTAAACTGAGCAAGCCTTGTTCATCAAATTTGAAAATGCGCTGTTGTTGTCCACCAATCCAGTTAGGAAACAAGCTTAAATCGACAAAATGGGTTACCGTATGGTCGGTAACGCTATAACGACCTGCATACGACATCATGCTGTTATACGCACCCGCTTTTTCAGCATCGCTGGCATTCCATTGACCGCCCGTGGTGAAACTTTCACGATTTGGTCGGCTGATCATGCAACTCATAAAGCCATCTTCAGTGTATTGAATGATGCCTTGAGGACCTTCACCCATTGGATAAACACGGCGACCATCGTCATAATTCTGTTCAAAAGTCACGAGTTCCCAACGACCTGCTAAATTTTGTACTGACATTTTTCTTTCCTAATTTCAATTTGCTACATAATTTTGTTCAATGCTTTTACCCAATAAAAATTGGGTCACAATTTCATTGTGTATAGGCGCACTTTCGAACTGTGCCCAATGACCTGTATCTTCTGCACAATAAAATTGACCATTCTGAACTTGCTGAGCAATATGTTTCCCAAGTGCGGGTGGGGTACGGTTCGCATCCCCCCAGTACACTAAAGTCGGTTGGCGAATTTTTTTCGCTAGCTCATCCGTAATGATGTGTTTTTGAATAGTTGAGCCAGATAAGTACTCGGTAATAAAAAGCTTTTGAACTTCTGCCAAGTCAGGTTGTTGATACAAAGCTTGACGTACTTGAATGGCTTCATCGGTCAAATGCTCTGGTTGTGCCAAAATTCTGCTCATACGAGTTCTGACATTTTCAAAGCTGGGTTGTTCCAACACTTCAATTGAGCTTGGCACATTGGCTGCCCAATTCGGCTCCACAAAACCGTCAATGGCATTTGCATCGGGACGGTAGCCCATAGTCGTGGTTAAGACCAAACGATCAACACGTTCAGGATGTTGAATAGCGAGCTGCATTGCGACCCAACCGCCCAAGGACTGACCTTCCACATGAGCAGAAGTCAAACCCAGTTGATCCATGACATCAATAATTTGATCAACCAAAACGGGAATAATCTCAGGATTATAATTTTCCGTTTGTGAACGACCGTGCCATAAAAAATCCAGCGCAATAACATGGAAGTGTTCAGCCAGTGCGCTAATATTGCGGGCATAATTTTCTAAATGACCACCCGTGCCATGCAATAAAATCAGGGTTGGGGCATCTTGATTACCCGCTTCAAGAATACGTGTTTTGTATTTGCCTTGAAGAATCCGTGTTTGTGTAGCCAGTAATTGCACCCAATATGGAGCATCTTTGATTTGTGCATTCATTTTAAAATCCTTTTCTCAGTGCACATGCTTAGCTTTTTAGTTCTTCAGCTTTACTTTGAGAAATAGGACCTTTTAGCGTGCCATCAGATTTTTCCAGACCGAATGTCCATTCAGAGAAAATATGCGCTTCAGCTGCAAAATCGGTGGATTCCCATTCTTCAGTCACAATATCTTCATCTGCTGCATATTCCCAAGCACCGCCAAATGGCGTGAGGAAATACCAAAAACATGCCGATGACACACGATGACGGCCTGGGCCAGCAAAGGTTTTCCAGCCTTGAGCATCAATAAATTGCCCACCGCCAATCACTTCATGGATATCACGAACTTTAAAGGCCAAATGATTGAAACGTGTGCCCGGTTGTTTGCCATTCATAAAGAATATATGATGATGATTACCTTCTACGGAACAACGTAAAAACACACCACGATCGGCATAGCGGTCTGAGACAATAAAACCAAGACGATCTGTATAGAACTGAATCGCTTCACCGGCATTATCTACACCAATGGCAAGATGACTAATTTCATGCGGAGCAGCCTTTTTATACATTGGCGCACGGCTATTTAAGCGTTTTGGCTGCCCCGGTGCATTGAACTGTGTCACTGCATAAGGAACGGTTTGACGTTGTGCAATTCGGAAGGCTAAGTGGATGCCTAAATCATCCTGACAATGCAATACGCCATTTTCTAATAAAACTTCACGGTCTGTAGATAACTCAGCGACTAAGGCTTCAATGCCTGCTGTACTTTTCACTCCCCAAGTCACTTCGCACATACCGCTAGTGTTACCAATCGGGGTACGGTCAGGACGTGTAGTATCGACTAATACAATTTCAATCTGTGAACCATCAACAGCAACAAACAAATGACTGTCTTCTTGGTCGGCTTCGACTTCAGTTAAGCCCCAATCATTTGCAAAACGTAATCCATCTGTTAAATTTTCAACAGCAAATTTGATTCGTTCAATTCCTGTTAGTTGGAAAGCACTATTTTGTCCCATGTCAACACTCCATATCAGTGAACAATTTATTTATTGTCCTCACTTTACGAAGCATTGAATTGTGAATACAGCATCTAACTCATAAATCAGCTATTCAATAATTAGATATCTGCTTTAGATTTTCAAAACTAGCAGCACCTACACATTTTCCATAAGGTAGTCGATATAAACCGACATTTATGGAGTAGGTACCGACATGACGTCACTACCTCAATTTAATTATCAAGTGATTGGCCCTGAAACTGCCCCAGTTCTGACCTTTATTCCCGGAATTGGCAATGATCTGCATTTTTGGGAAAAACATGCTCAACTGATGTCTAGCAACTTTCGAGTAATCACTTTCGATCCTTGGGGGCATAATCACAGTCCTTTACCGCCAGAATCCTGTTCTTTCTTCCGTATTTTAGAAGGTGTGATACAGCTCTGGAATCATTTGGGGGTAGAGCAAAGTGATGTCGTGGGCCTAGGTTTTGGTGGTTCTGTGTCACTGGCACTCGGTTTGTATTTTCCTGAACGAGTGAAACGCATTGTGGCGTGCTGCTGTCGACCTCGACAGCCCGATAATCGCCATGCTTTTTGGCGGCAGCGTCTTGATATCGCCCGCCGAGACGGATTAAAAGACTTAGGGGAGATCACTGTGGATCGTTGGTTGAGTTCTGAATTCCGTCAAACTCATCCCAAAGTAGATCAACAATTACGAGACATGATTCATCGGACGACAGTTGAAGGCTATTGTGCCTATGTCGAAGCATTTATTGAAATGGATTTTAGCCAGCAACTTGGGCAGATTAAGCAACCGACATTATTACTGGCTGCGGAACATGATCATGGCGGTGGACCAGTTGAAGATATGCAAGCAATGGCCGCGCGTATGCCGAATGCTGAAATTGCGGTGATTCAGGGTAGTGGGCATATTTGTAATTTTGAAGCCCCTGAGCAAGTCAGCCAGTATTTAACTCAATTTTTAAATCAACCCTCTTTAGATGCTGCCTTATTGGTATAAATAAAAAGATACATTTTCAAGGAGATGAAAGTGAATAAACAACGCGTCATTATTATTGGTGGTGGCCATGCCGGCTGTAGCTGTGCTAAAGCGCTTCGACAAGAAAACTTTAATGGTGAAATCATTCTGATCAGCAATGAATCTGAATTACCTTATCACCGTCCGCCGCTCTCAAAAAGCTTTATTAAAGATGAAGAACTGATGGATCAAGCCAAGCTTTATCTACAGCCTGAAGCATTTTATGAAAAATATCGTATTGATCTGCGCATGAACACCACGGTCAGCGAGATTGATACCGAACTTAAAGCAGTCAAACTCTATCATGGTGAAACCCTGCATTATGATGACTTGGTTTTAGCTATGGGCACCCGAGCGCGTCCTTTACCTTTGTCTGGGGTAGAGTTGGACGGGGTCATGAATTTACGTACGGCAAATGATGCACGTAAAATTCGTGAACATTTAAAAAGGAGTCAACACGTGGTGATTGTGGGCGGTGGATTTATTGGGTTGGAATTAGCCTCTACAGCACGTCATTTGGGTAAAAATGTCACGGTGTTAGAAAATATGCACCGCATATTAGGTCGTGCTGTAGCTCCAATTATTTCTGATTATGTCACCTTGGTTCATCGTTCAAATGGCATTCGAGTTGAATTAGATACTTATATCTCTGAAATTTTGGGTGAAGATGGACATGTGAAATCTGTTGTTTGTGATCGTGGGGTAATTCCTGCCGATTTGGTTTTGGTCGGCGTGGGTGCATTGCCTAATTCCGAATTGGCTGAACAAGCAGGGATTTACTGTGAAAACGGGATTGTGGTCGATGAAGGTATGTGTACCTCAGCCAAGCATGTTTTTGCGATTGGTGACTGTGCCAACCATGAAAACCCATTTGCTGGTAATCGACATATTCGTTTGGAATCTGTGCAGAACGCCAATGACCAAGCGTTGATTGTGGCAAAAAACCTGATGAATCAAAAAGCCAGTTATCATACTGTACCGTGGTTTTGGACGGATCAAGGCGATGTGCGTTTACAAATGACGGGTTTATCTTTTGATACCAATGATTATGTAGTGCGCGGAGATATTGAAACAGGACGTTTTTCAGTATTCCACTATGCTGACAATCGTTTGGTTGCAATAGATTCAGTTAATCAACCTGTAGATCATATGATCGCTCGGAAACTTCTTGAAGCTAGAATTTCCCCAGAAAAAGCTAAAATTGCTGACATTCGGACTAATCTGAAAACTTTATTAAGTTAATTTGTGCTAAAAATTAGCTATTAAGTTTAAAGACGATCTCACTGAGCATCTTCATGTTTAGTGAGATCGGTGTTTATAGGGATATACACCATGCAATCCATCCTTGATTCAAAATGGCTGATCTTTATCAAAGTCGCTGAATTGGGTAGTTTATCTAAAGCGGCAAATAGCTTTAATGTACCTCAATCGATGATTAGTCGTCATATCGCTCAACTGGAAGAGCAATGTGGTGCACGTTTATTTAATCGTACTGGTCGTGGGGTCGTACTCACTGAACTTGGCATGCAGTTATTACCAAGGATTCAACAACTTGCCAGCGATGCCTCAATTCTTGCCGATGATATTCGTACTTTCGGTGGTGAGCCGATGGGTGAGGTACGGGTGGGGTTATTGCCGTTTTTGGTGCATCAACTTTCTGGCGCTTTATATTCTTATATACGACAAAACCACCCCAAAATTGAATTGCATTTGAGTGAGGGGGCGAGTGTTCAACTTGAAGAACTTATCTCGGAAGGCCGTACAGATATGGCATTAATACTTCGAGAAGGTGAGGTGGTATCTACCGAAGAAGTTGTGATTGCCGAATTTGGGCTAATGTTAGTGGGGCAACATAATGATCCGTTGGTACAACAACCGACCATTAAACTTAAAGATATTCAAGATTTACCACTCATTGTTCCATCAAGACCTCATCCGCTTAGGGCACGACTGGAAAATTTAGCACGGGCTTATGGCTATAAGTTTAATTGTGTCATAGAAGCGGACTCTAACCGTTTACAACATGAGCTTGTTGTAGCAGGCGGTGGCTATGCAATTACTTCGGGGTTATTCCAGTCAGATCGAGGTTCAAAACTATTACAATCCTCATTAATTGTAGAGCCTGAACTCCCACGGAGTATTGTGCTGAGTCACACTGTGCGCCGTCCGCATACACGTGCAACGCGTGTTGTACAACGTTGGTTAGAAAAAGAAGCGCCGCTTATACTTAAACGAATGGTAGATGATAGATAAGCTCAAGCTATCCATTTAAGAGATATCTGATTTTCGATTTCAACTCTAGCTCCGACTCCTCCTAATCAGTAGATTGTAAAAATAACGCTGAAAAGGAGTTCGGATGTGAACAACTCACACCACACCACGATTTTTATTAATGATGAGAATGTTGGCCGCTTGGCTAACTGGTCTGATGTCATTACGGCTTTGACCGAGGCTTATGCTCAACCTGTTACTGCGACTATGGTGCCACCACGTACCATGGCGCGAGGTGAAGGTTTTTGGTTGCGTAGCCTTTGTGCTGTTTCACCTTCTAAAGAGTATATGGGCTGTAAATTGATTGCAGCTAGCCCAAAAAATAAAAAAGCCAGTTATCTTATTTCACTGTTTGATCAAGAAACTATGCGTTTGGCTGCTTTGATTGATGGTAATCGTATTACCGACATTCGAACTGCCGCGAGTTCTGCTGTTGCAGTGAATGCCTTGGCTGCTCAAGATAAATTAGATATCGCCATTATTGGTTCAGGTGCTGTAGCACGTGGTCATTTACATGCTTTGAATGCAACTGGACGTGTACAACGTGTCCGAGTCTTTAGTCCAACCCAAGCCAATCGTGAAAAATTTGCTGAAACTTTTCAAAATTTGTATGACTTAGACATCTTGGCTGTTGCCAGTGCGGAAGAAGCCGTTGCGGGTGCCAATGTGGTGATCTGTGCATCACGTAGTAAAGATGAGTCTCCAGTATTCAATGCAGCTTGGCTAGAACCAGGTATGACCATTGTTTCAGTAAGTTCTACATTGCCAGAGCAACGTGAATTGGATGTAGAGACTATGCAACGTGCAACTTTAATTGTGGCTGATATGCCAGAAGAAGTATTGCATGAAACAGGTGATGCTTTAGCTGTTCAAGCCATTGGGGATGATCTTGCCAGTAAGACTGTGTCATTGGCTGACGTTGTTTCAAACAACATTACCGCACGAAAAAATCCAGAAGATATTCTGATCTATAAATCAGTGGGTTCAGCATTGCAGGACATAGTTACCGCTGAAATGCTGCTACGAAATGCCAAGCTTGAATCGTTATTTCAAGATATGCCTGAAAGCATTGTCACCATTGATCGATAATCAACATATTTAATTTTAAAGACAGACTCTACAAGAAAGGATATTTAACATGGCAAATTATAAGCGTGAAGACGCACGTGCTTGGGCAAAAGAATACTTAAAAGGCTGTTCATCTGTGACTATCCCAAGTTATAGCCAAGATTTAACCCGTTTAAATGAAAAAGGTATTCGTCACGATATTCAAAAAGTCATTGATCTTGGCTATAACTATACCTTGCTCTGTACTGAAGTCGCGATTACCCCTGAAGAAAATGCTCAGTTTACAGCTTGGGCAAAAGATCAAGCAGGCGACAAGCTTGGCTTATTCTTCCATGCAGGTTTTGGCACCCTCGAAGAAAATATCCATGCAGTAAAACTGGCTGAAAAAGCGGGTGCAGACATTGTTTTATTGTCTTATCCATCAAACTTTTGGCCAACTTCAGAACAAGAAATTTACGATTACACTAAAGCATTTTGTGATGCTACAGATCTTGCAGTGATGTTATTTGCAATTCCACTTTGGGGCTTTGAACGTGTTCATCCACAAGGTATGTCACCAGAGCTGATTCAGCGTTTAATTGATGATTGTCCAAACGTTGCATCGTTGAAAGCTGAACAAGGTTTTCCTCATATTGCGGGTTTAATTGACAGCTATGAACGTTTTAATGATCAAATTGTAGTGACGTGTCCAATTGAAAGTGATGTGATTCCATTATTACGTTACATGGATATGCAATTCTCAGGAACCAGTTATACGCAATGGATGGGTGATCATTTTCCAAAAACATTCGACAATGCACGCAAGGGAAATTTTGACGAAGCAATGAAATTGTATTGGCAAGCACAACCTGCACGTGGCGCAGTGGGTGCAGCAACAGGTGCATACATGCCAGGTTCAAATTATATTAACCGCGCACATTGGAAATATATGGATTGGTTAGCAGGTTTTAATGGTGGTCCACTTCGTGCACCAGTAGCACGTATTCCAGACCGTATGATGAAAGTTCTACGCCAAGGCTTAGTCGCTTCAGGTCTACCATGTACAGATGATCCAGATAGTCAATTCCTCGTTGGTCGTTTCCCTGAGTGAGGTGATGAATTATGAATAGTTTTGCAAGTCCAAATCCAGAAAATCTTTTAAAAGAGAAAACATTGTGGCGTACTGGTGCATTCATAAATGGGCAGTGGTTGAATGAAACCACTCATGGTAAATACAGCCTCAAAAATCCAGCGACGGGTGAAGTTCTAGTTGAACTTCCACGTTGCAAGGAAGAAGAAACTGAACTAGCGATTCAATCTGCACAAGCAGCATTTGAAAAATGGCGCAAAACCACAGCTAAACAGCGTTATGAAATTATTCATCGTTGGTATCAGTTGGTGGTAGAGCACAAAGAAGATTTAGCCACCTTAATTACGTTGGAAGAAGGCAAACCTTTGTCTGAAGCACGTGGTGAAATGGATTATGCATCTTCATTTTTACAATGGTTTGCTGAAGAAGCAAAACGAATCCGTGGTGATGTATTGCCTGCACCCAAAGATGGTCAGCGCATCGTCGTTTTGAAACAACCGATTGGTGTCTGTGCAGCCATTACACCGTGGAATTTTCCAGCAGCGATGATTACCCGTAAAGCAGGTCCTGCTTTAGCTGCGGGATGTACGATGGTGGTTAAACCAGCCAGTCAAACGCCATTAACAGCACTGGCTTTGGCTGAACTTGCCCGCCGTGCAGGTGTACCTGATGGTGTGTTCAGTGTACTTACAGGAAATGACACACGAATTATTGGTGGGATTTTAACCTCACACCCACTTATTCGTAAAATCACATTTACAGGTTCAACAGAGGTTGGACGTACTTTACTTGAGCAATCTGCATTAACCATTAAGAAATGTTCAATGGAATTGGGCGGCAATGCACCTTCTATTGTGTTTGATGATGCAGATTTAGAACGCGCCGTTGACGGTGTCATGGCATCTAAATTCCGTAATACAGGTCAAGCGTGTATCAGTGCCAATCGTATTTATGTACAAGATGGCATTTATGATGAGTTTTCAAAACGTTTAGCTGCAAAAGTTGCAACCTTAAAGGTTGGTAATGGTTTAGATGAAGGTATAGAGCAAGGTCCTTTAATTGACTTAAATGCAGTTGAAAAAGTCGAATCACACATTGCTGATGCTGTTCAACATGGTGCAACTGTCCTTTGTGGCGGTCAACGTAGCGACTTAGGTGGATTCTTCTTTCAACCGACAGTATTGGCGAATGTAACTGCTGAAATGGCTATTACCCAAGAAGAAACCTTTGGACCTATAGCACCTTTAATTCGTTTTAAAGATGATGGTGAGGTGATTTTTCAAGCGAATAATACTGATTTTGGCTTAGCTGCTTATTTATATAGCCAAAATGCAGCCCGCATCTGGAACACAGCTGAAGCTTTAGAGGCAGGCATGATTGGTATTAATACCGGACTGATTTCTAATGAAATTGCACCATTTGGTGGGGTAAAACAAAGCGGTTTAGGTCGTGAAGGCTCACATTATGGTATCGATGAATTTCTTGAAATAAAGTACATGTGCTGGGACGGATTGCTCACAGGCTAAGTCAATAGTCAATTAGCGGTATTCCTACTATTCGGATTAGTTTGGTTGCCTACACAATGGTGAACATCGAATAGTAGGTTTGGGAAGAAGCGAAGCTCTATTTTAATCATGGAATAGAACAAAAATATAGGATAGTGCAATCCGAGGATGGATTCACAGGAGTATGGATATGAATATTCTAGGTGTAGAAAAACTGATTTTTGGAGCAAATGATTTAGCTGCTTCCATTAAATTTGTAAAAGACTTTGGTTTAAAAGAAGCCCTGACTGAAGAGTCAGGTCACTACTTTGAAACTTTAGATGGATCGGGAATTTATATTGCAGCGACTGAAGATGAAAGTTTGCCGCAAAAGTCAGACTCCATCAGCCAGCTTCGTAAAATGATTTATGCAGTAAAAGACCAAGCGGCTTTAGATGCTGTGCATGCAGAATTAAGCAAAGATCGTCAAGTACTTGTACTGGCTGATGGCGCTTTAGAAAGTCATGATGACTCTGAAATCAGAATTGGTTTTCAAATTTCAAAACGCCGTGAGTTAAATCTGCCTGTAGAAAAAATTAATGCACCCGGTGCACCGCATCAACGATCTTACAATGAATTAGGCGTCAATCAAGATGCTGAAATTTACCCACGTACCATAGCCCATTTGGCTGTATTTGTACCAGATGTGGCGCAAGCTGAAAAATTTTATGTCGATCGTTTAGGCTTTCGTGTTAGTGACCGTTTAGGTGGAGGCCCTTTCTTGCGTGCAGGTGGCACCACAGATCATCATTCATTATTTTTAATTCAAGCACCTGCTCATATTAAAGGTGTAGAACATATTTCATTTCACTTGGCCGGTCCAAGTGAATTAATGCTTGCTGGCAACCGTTTTCAAAAATTAGGGCATCAAAGTTTCTGGGGACCTGGTCGTCACGGCTTGGGTTCAAACTGGTTTTGGTATTTTGATGGCCCATTAGGCTGCCGTTTTGAATATGACGCAGATATGGATCAACTCGATGAAAATTGGGTACCACGTGAATTGCCACTGCATGAAGATAATGCACAAGCTTATTTACTTGAATTTAAAGATAAAAATTGGGCCCCATTTAATGGTCCTGTGAAAAAAGCAAGCTAATCTTCTTAAAGGAAGATAAGGAAAAATAGCCACATAAGTGTGTTGGCGTAAATACAGGTTAGATAGGAGGCTCACTTGTATTACAGCTAGGTCACACCTATAGCGCCAAATACAAATGCTCTTATGGAGGAGATTTCCACATGTTTAAGTATATTCAAGTGTCATCAGGAACCGATGAAGAATATGTCGATCACTTATGTGACCGAGTAGAAGAAAGTATCAATCAAGGTTTTCTCCCAATTGATATTTTTAATGATGAAGCGGTGTTTCGTGCCGAAATGGAACGCATTTATACCCGTAACTGGATTTTCGTTGCACATGAAACTGAAATTCCTAATAAAGGGGATTTTGTTCTACGTCGCTTAGGTTTAGATAAAGTCATTGTGACGCGTGACAGTGAAGACAAAATTAATGTCTTACTCAATCATTGTCGTCATCGTGGTACGGAAGTGTGTCATACCGATCGTGGTAATGCATCTAGTTTCAAATGCCCATATCATGGTTGGGTTTATAAAAATAATGGCGATTGGATGGGTGCCCCGCATATGAAAGATGCATATGGCGGCAAACTTGATGCCAAAGAATGGGGCTTACTGCGTGCGGCTAAAGTTGAAAGCATTTATGGCTTTATTTTTGCGAGCCTAAATGCAGATGTTCCACCGCTACGTGAATATTTAGGTGACTCTTTGTGGGCACTTGATGCGATTTTCGGTATTCATCCAGATGGTGTCAAATTACTCAAAGAACCAGAACGTTTTCAAGTCAAAGCAGACTGGAAAAGTGGTGCAGAAAACTTCTGTGGTGATGCCTACCATGTGAGTACAGCCCATATGTCAGCTGCAGGTGCCGGTTTTATTCCAAGTGTGAATCAAGTGAGTACCCATGCATCTGGTTATGATTTTGGTCATGGCAACAGTTTTATTGGACACAATTTATCTGAAATGATTGGTGTGCCTTTACCAAATTGGGGTTATCCACCAGAGATTCAGGCACAGTTTGATTTAAGTCACCTTGATGAAACACAAATTAAAATGATTCGTGATGTGCCTCCTACTATTGGTACGATTTTCCCAAATTTTAGTTATATGCGTTTACCGCATCCGCCAGCACCGGGTGAAATGCCAATTCCATTTACCAATATTCGTATGTGGCAACCTGTATCACCTGGGGTGATGGAGCTTTGGAACTATGAGTTTGAATTTGCTTTCGTCCCTGATGAATATGCTGAAAAAGCTTATGCGGCTGGTCAGTATGCCTTTGGTTCAGGTGGGATTTTTGAAGCGGATGATACTGCTGTTTGGGAAGGCATTGCCAAAGGTGCACAAAGCCCATGGTTACGTAAAGAGCAAGTGAATTTGCACTATAGCCAAAAACAAACGGGTAAAGATCCAAGTTGGACGGGTCCCGGTGAATTCCATCCATCAATTTATGGCGAATATTGTCAAATTGAATTTTGGCGACGTTGGTTGAAAGAAATGCGTGATGGTAAAAAAGTTGCAGTGAAGTGCAGTGCTGACCCAGAAGTACAAGCTGAATTAAATGCAGAACCAGAAAAAGGAGTTGCCTAATGGATTACGCTTCTCGTGAACAGATTCACCATTTTTTATCCAATGAAGCCTTGCTACTAGATGAACGCCGCTTCGATGAATGGTTTGCTTTGTTAGATGATGAAATTGTCTATGAAGTGCCGTTACGTATTGGTATGAATAATTATAAAGATGAATTCCCGGGCGATGCTTATCGTATCTTGGATAAAAAAGCCCACATCAAAACTCGTATTGATCGCTTAGCAACAGGACAGGCTTGGGCTGAAGTTCCACCATCTCGTACTTTAAGACTGATTGGCAGCATCATGATTGAAGCAACTGAACAAGCGGATGTAGTCACTGTGCATAGTGCCTCAATCATGTACCGGCAACGTGGACATGATGAAGCGGGTGATATTATTCCTTACCGTCGCGTAGATACCTTAAAAATTACAGCAGAAGGGATACGTTTACTGAAGCGTAAAGCCATTTTGACTGATGCTGTCTTAAGAACTCCGAACTTAGGCGTATTTTTATAAGTTTTTAGTCATTGATGACACCCGTATTTAAAGGATGAAAGCGCATGAGCGATAAAAAAATTGAAGTAATTTTAGACACAAAACAATGTCAAGGTTATGGTATGTGTTTGATGTCTGAAGATATTTTTGAAATACCACAAGGCAGTCAAGTCGCAACCTTAAAACAACATTTGGTTGATTTTTCACGGGAAGATGAAATCCACGAATTAGTGGGTGCTTGCCCAGCTCAGGCCATTAGCTTCCGTATTTTGGAAAACGTATAATAGGATTGGAATAAATATGCAAAATTCAATTAACAGTATTTTAAGTAAACGTTTTGACCAAATTTGCTTTGTCGTTGAAGACTTACAGCAAGCGATGGATTTTTTTACTCAAACCAATGGCGTAGAAGTATGGAATGTTGCTGAAGGTTTATCTCAAAGCCAAACCGAAAAAGAATATTTTGGTGAACCCGGTGATTTTCAGTTTAGCTGTGCTTATGGTTTTGCAGGCGAAACCTTAATTGAACTGGCACGCCATGATGGTGGGCGCAGTGTGTATAAAGATTGGTTGGATGAAAAAGGCAAGGGGCCGCATCATATTGGTTTTCGTCAAAAAGATGCAGATGAATATGCTCTCGCAGAAAAGCATTATCAAGATTTAGGTATTAAAAAAGCCATGGCCGGTTTTTTTGAAGGGCCTTTCGGTAACTGTCGTTGGGCTTATTTTGATACGCGTGAACAGTTAGGCTGCTATACCGAACTGTACTATGTTGATGGTGAGTTAAATGACCGTATGGCAGAACTCAAAAGCGGTAAAAATGTGAGTATTACCGACTAAAAATCTATTCAGATCCAATACATAGTCTTGTAGGCATTGTACTTAAGTACTTTACCTACAAGATAAAAATTAAAAATTTAGACAACACGTTTAATGGCATCAATTAAGCGCAGAGCCTCTTCATCTCTCGATTTAAGTTTTTTGAATTTTGCACTATGGAATCAATATCAGATGTAAGGATTTTATCACATGTCAAATCAAAACATTGAAACAGTCGCTCTGGCATTAAAACAAGCGGAAATTTCACGACGTGCAATACCACCTATTCGTACCCAACTTGGCGGAGATCAAGCGGATGTAGATGCTGCATACGCAGTACAAGAAACAAACACTCAGAATGCACTTGCACAAGGTCGACGTCTGGTTGGTCGGAAAATCGGTTTGACATCCAAAGTGGTGCAAACCCAATTAGGGGTTGACCAACCAGATTTCGGGATGTTGTTTGCAGATATGGCTTTTGGTGATGGTGAAGAAATTCCGGCAAATCTACTGATTCAACCCAAAATTGAAGCAGAAATTGCTTTAGTGATTAAGCACGATTTAAACAAAGTAAAACATACTTTTGCTGACATCATTAGTGCGACGGATTATGCGTTGGCGGCAATTGAAATTGTAGATAGCCGTATTGAAAACTGGAAGATATCACTGATTGATACCGTTGCGGACAATGCTTCATCTGCTGCTTTTGTGTTGGGTTCACGTCCAGTCCAACTGGAAAATCTTGATTTAGTGAACTGCAAAATGCGCATGACCCGAGACAACGAAGTCGTATCACAAGGTGTTGGTAAAGCTTGTTTAGCCAACCCATTAAATGCTGCGGTATGGCTGGCAGATGAAATGATGCTTCGTGGTCGTCCATTATTGGCGGGTGACATCATTTTGACTGGAGCATTAGGACCAATGGTGGTTGCAAATCCCGGTGATGAATTTGTCGTTGAAATTGAGGGGTTTGACCCAGTAACAGCAGTATTTGCGCAATAATCTGCAAAAAGGAAAAATAATGTCAAAAATTAAATGTGCAATTATCGGTTCGGGCAATATTGGTACTGACCTGATGATTAAAATCATGCGTAATTCTCAATTTCTGGAAATGGGTGCAATGGTTGGTGTCGATCCCAATTCAGATGGTTTAGCACGTGCCGCGCGTTTTGGTTTTGAAACCACTGCGGAAAGTATTGAAGGTTTACTCAAACTACCCAATTTTAAAGAGATTAAGATAGTATTTGATGCGACTTCAGCAGGGGCACATCAGCATCATAATGCTGTGCTACAGCAATATGGTATACAAGTCATTGACTTAACTCCTGCTGCGATTGGTCCTTATGTTATTCCAGTGGTCAACCTAGATGAACACATGAATGCACCAAATATCAATATGGTGACTTGTGGTGGACAAGCGACTATTCCTATGGTGCATGCGGTATCGCGGGTTGCCAAAGTTCATTACGCAGAAATTATTGCTTCTATTGCAAGTAAGTCTGCTGGTCCCGGCACACGTGCCAATATTGATGAATTCACTGAAACTACCTCTAAAGCCATTGAAGAGGTAGGTGGGGCAGAAAAAGGTAAAGCGATTATCATTATGAATCCGGCAGAGCCGCCACTGATCATGCGTGACACCGTATATTGCCTTGCTGAAGTGGGCGCAGACCAAGAAGCCATCCGACAATCAGTAAAAGAGATGGCGGATGCAGTACAGGCGTATGTACCGGGTTATCGTTTAAAACAAGAAGTGCAATTTGAAGAATTTAATGTAGATCGACCTTTAAATATCCCAGGTTTAGGCAAATTACCGGGCTTAAAAGTATCCGTTTTTCTGGAAGTAGAAGGTGCTGCGCATTATCTACCGGCTTATGCAGGCAACCTAGATATCATGACCAGTGCTGCTTTAGCTGCCGCAGAACGGTTTGCTGAAACCCATCTGACTCAAAAAATTGCGTAAGGAGAATCGAAATGTTTGATCAAGAAAGAAAAATCTATGTGTCAGATGTGACTTTACGTGATGGTATGCATGCGATTCGTCACCAATATTCACTCGATCAAGTGCGTCAGATTGCTCGTGCTTTGGATGAAGCGGGCGTAGACAGTATTGAAGTTGCTCATGGCGATGGTTTACAAGGTTCAAGCTTCAACTATGGTTTTGGAGCACATACCGATTTAGAGTGGATTGAAGCAGTAGCCAGCGAAGTGAAAAATGCCAAAGTGGCGACGCTTTTATTGCCAGGTATTGGTACGGTGCATGACCTAAAAGCCGCTTATGATGCTGGAGCGCGTGTAGTACGCGTGGCAACCCATTGTACAGAAGCCGATGTATCAAAACAGCATATTGAATATGCTCGATCACTCGGGATGGATACAGTGGGCTTCCTAATGATGAGTCACATGAATACACCTGAAGGTTTGGCGCAGCAAGGAAAACTGATGGAAAGTTATGGCGCACAATGTATTTATGTAGTCGATTCTGGCGGTGCTATGAATATGTATGATATTGCTGAGCGTTTTAAAGCCATGAAAGATCTACTTGATCCAGCTACAGAAACAGGTATGCATGCTCATCATAACTTAAGCTTAGGTGTGGCAAATAGTATTGTCGCATTAGAACATGGTTGTAATCGAATCGATGCCAGTTTAACGGGAATGGGGGCAGGGGCAGGTAATGCGCCGCTTGAAGTATTTATTGCAGCAGTTGAGCGTATGGGACTAAAGCATGGTTGTGACGTTAAATGTTTGATTGATGCGGCTGAAGATATTGTTCGTCCATTACAAGAAAGACCAGTGCGTGTTGACCGTGAAACCCTAGCACTGGGTTATGCAGGCGTATATTCAAGCTTCTTACGTCATACTGAAACCGCCGCAGAAAAATATGGTTTGTCTGCTTTTGATATTTTAGTGGAGCTTGGCAAAAGACGTATGGTCGGTGGACAAGAAGATATGATTATTGATGTCGCGCTAAATATGCTGAAGTTAAAAGAGCTACAAATCTAAGTTTGGTACATTGAGGCTCAAAGCTTGAGCCTCAATTTTTTTTATTTAGTGCTTCCTTTTATGCTGTAAACCTTAAATGCCATAAAAGGAAGTTTTTGCATTTGAAAGTAGATTTAAAATGGAATTCCGCAACTTATATAAACTATCTTATAAGCGTAATTTAAATGCAGTCAAAGAAAATGGGCTTTACTTACAATACGTAGAAAAACAGGACTTTCATATTTGTTCTGAATAATTTAACTTATGTTCACCTAGAATCTAGTTCACAATTAAATTTATATTTAATAAACAATAAATTTAATTACTTAGAGCACTAAAGTGATAACTTATAAAATATTTGGTTCATGAACCTAGCTATGAATACATATTTTCCTACTAAAAAGGTCTTAAGAATAAACTAAATTTGTCTAGGAAAGTGGTGGCAGTCCACCACTAATTAAAAGATGTCTACAAAATCGGTGGCTATTCAATAAGTGTAGTTTACTATTTGGCATAAAATATTATGCTGAGGCTAGGGTTTTGATAGCTACGATTTCTGTTTAGCTTTTTGGCGTAAGACATACAAATATAAGCTTTCTACTTTTTCACGTGCCCATGGTGTGGTACGTAAGAATCGCAATGATGATTTAACACTTGGATCTATGCAAAAACATCTAATTTCAATTTTACGATTTAAGCCTTCAAAGCCACCGTAGTAATCCAATAATTCATCCAAAATGTCAGCAAGTTTTTTGCCGTGTAAAGGGTCATTGGGGGTGTTCATAATAGATCAATCATATTTTGGGAGGCCATTATTATAACCTGAGCTAGTGGGAAAATGAGAGGGTTGGAATTTAAACTTAATTAACATAGAAAATTACAGCTTATCTTCCTATTTACAACAGTGCTGATGCATAAAATATTTCAAATAATTAATAATTCAAAGAAAGCTTCTTAATAAATGTACGGAATTTATGATTTAAATCCGCGATTTATTAAATTTTTCTTAGTAAAAGAAATTAATTATGCTAACATTTTACTGTAGCAATTGTGCATTATGCTACCGTTAAAAAGCTACAAGAAAACGGCCCCTTTCAGGTACGCAATATTTAACATAATCAATATTATACGAAATCAGCATGTTAGAACCCATTTAAAGTGTCTATATTCTAACCAATAAAAATGTCTAGTTTATGATGGTTTTTATCACCATGGACTGGATATAAAATATAGATGCTGATCACTATGTCTGATAAAGAAATACAACGTCTTGCTGTACTGCAAGACGTTCGAGATCATCGTATTACCCAAGTCCGTGCTGCTGAAATCCTGAGTCTTTCCACCCGTCAAATTACCCGGTTACTCATCAACTTAAATTAATTGATTTAAATCAACTGTTAGAATTTAAAAAGTTCATACATTAAAGCCACTCTTTAGTGTCATCTGCGATCCGACTACCATGAATTACATGCATAATCATGGAATAAGCAATACTTCCTTTAAAGGGAATCTCAGGCAACTGGTCAAATTTGAAAAATTGAGCATCACTGAGTTCTTTTTCTTGGATTTTAATTTCACCAGCTTGATATTCGGCTTTAAATGCAAGCATTAAATTACTTGGAAAAGGCCATGGTTGGCTTGCCATGTACTGAATATTTTTAAGTTGTATACCCACTTCTTCGAGCGTTTCACGACGTACTGCTTCTTCTAACGTTTCTCCAACCTCAACAAAACCAGCAATTAAACTGTACATTTGTGTTTTATTTCGGGCATTTTTTGCCAGTAGAATTTCATCTGTGCCACGGGTGATTATTGTAATTACACAGGGATTTACTCTAGGGTATTGATTATACCCACAGGCAGAACAAAACATAGCATATTGAGTCGCATGTTGAATGGTTTGATGCCCACAATGACTACAAAACTGATGATTACGACGCCATTCTAACAGTTGAATTGCACGACTCGCTTGCTCAAATTGTTGCTTATTCCAAAATTGCAATAATTGGCGAATTGGAACAAGTTGATAACCTTGAGGAATAGGTTCATTTTCATCAAGATCCCGTGCAATTACTTCACTATCTGAATAGAGACTTAAATCATTTTGAAATTTTTCTACTCGAGGCAATTCAAAATCTTGGTCAACTAAAAGCTGTTGTTGCCTAAAAATATAAGCTATCGAGAGATCAATCATTAAAAACACCTTGATTAAAAAAAATCCCATACAGGGGTATGGGACAAACTAAGGAAGCGTGCATAGAGTAAATTTACAAAAAAATTTTATGCGGTTCACAATGTAATTTCAACCATAATAATTTGTATCTTTTTGATTAAAATCACAAAATTTTCACATAAGTTATGCATCACCTACAACAAAGCGGATCTAGCTTTGATACGGCCTTATCCTTCCAGAATTGTCATATAGTATTATTAATGCACTAATAATAATCATTTTTAAAAGCATCTGTATGAATAAACAGAATGTTATAGATACATTGGTGTTTTCGGCATCTATCTTCACAAAAAATTGATATAAGTACTTTTAAACTACACTTTATATCCACCTCATGTTCAGTCTCTTATGCATTTTGGTTTAATTTTAGGTGATCAACTTCATCATCAGCTGGCAACACTAAAATATTTAGACCGTTCAGAAGATGTAATTTTAATGGCAGAAGTACTCGAAGAAAGTACATATGTGGCGCATCATCCTCAAAAAATCGCCCTGATTTTTAGTGCAATGCGTCACTTTGCCAAAGAACTAAAAGCACAGGGCTGGAGGGTGCGATACCATGCTTTCAACCGTAACAGCGAAATTAAGAAACTAATTCATTTTGTTCAGGCACAGCATCAGCTACTACCTGCCACAGCGCTGATCATTACCTGTTTAGTCCCAGATTTTAATGGTGCAATATTCTTAGATAAATGGAAGGAAGCTCTATGGGACAAGTTTTACACAGCAGCGCCACAACGACACAGGCAGTGCGTCGAGCAATACAAAATAGTCAAGAAAGCTTAAGAGCGCTAGCCAAGCGTTACGGCATCAATCAAAAGACCGTCGCAAAATGGAAGAAACGCACTTCAGTAGATGATCTT
The DNA here is from genome assembly GCF_000367925.1 of Acinetobacter bohemicus ANC 3994. GTDB lineage: Bacteria > Pseudomonadota > Gammaproteobacteria > Pseudomonadales > Moraxellaceae > Acinetobacter > Acinetobacter bohemicus. The sequence continues at coordinate 70,652 of NZ_KB849165.1, read as the reverse complement.
ACAACCGGGCCAAAGAATCCTTGCTCAAGCGTGTTATCGCCTGAAGATGAGGCGGCAATTGTTGCTTTTCGAAAACGCACTTTGTTGCCGCTAGACGATTGTCTTTATGCATTACAGCCAAGTATTCCTTATTTGACACGCTCGTCCTTACACCGCTGCTTGCAGCGGCATGGTATTTCACGACTGCCTGAGGTACAAGGTGATCGCCCTGTCAGGAAGCGCTTCAAGAGCTACCCCATCGGTTACTTTCATATCGACATCGCTGAGATGCAAACAGCACAGGGCAAGCTTTATCTCTTCGTTGCCATTGATCGAACTTCCAAGTTCGCATTCACTGAGTTGCATACTAAAGCCGGTAAGATGGCAGCCGCGCAGTTCCTGCGCAATTTAGTTAAGGCTGTACCCTATAGAATCCATACGGTGCTGACAGATAACGGCATCCAGTTCACAAACCGCACATGTGATCGCTACGCATCTGAGCACATCTTTGATCGGGTTTGTACTGAATGTGGCATTGAACATCGTCTTACCAAGGTCAAGCACCCATGGACCAATGGACAAGTCGAACGGATGAACCGAACGATTAAAGAAGCTACTGTCAAACGGTTTCATTACGATGATCACACTCAGCTATGTACTCACCTTGCTGATTTTATTGCTGCATACAACTTCGGTCGCAGACTCAAAACACTCAGGGGCCTGACTCCCTACGAATTCATCTGTAAACAATGGACAAATGAACCTGAACTTTTTAAGATTGATCCGATCCATCAAATGCCGGGACTAAACACAATTTCAGGGAAAGAAATAGAAATTCCTAAAACACAAACGATGCTATCAAAAGATGTAACACAGTGGTTAGTAAGTCAATCTGCAGAAATGAAAGCAATAGTAGATAAAATTAAAAAGGCTAATCCTTCACTATCTTCTGAGGATTTAGCACATATTGCTGTCAATGTACGTAATGCTTTTGTCAATGCTGCACGTCAGTCTATTGGGGATATAAAAGTATTTACCAATTTAGAATTAAATAAACCACTTTGGGATTATCGTTACAAAGAAGCGGAATTAGCACAACAAGGCTATAGTGGTGATGCACTCAATAAAAAAATGATTGATGATGCATTTGATGGAGACTTACTTGCGAAAGAAACAACTTATGTTGGATGTTTCGTTGCAGGAACATTAGTTCATACTGATAAGGGGCTTGTACCAATCCAAAATATTCAGGTTGGCGATATGGTTTTATCTAGCCCTGAGCAAGGAAATGGGTCAATTCGTGAGTATAAACGAGTAATTAGTACCTTTAAGGCTGAATCAGAAGAAATTTATGAGCTAGTTATTCGCAAACGTATTTATCCAGAAGATGAGGATGATATTTGTCATGATATATATGAAATGATTTATTTAACAGGAGGACATCCTATCTATGTAGAAAATAGTGTGTTTATTGAGGGGTGGGATAGTGAAAGTGATATTGATCAAATTAATGCTCGAAGTGGTAGTTGGCAAGCTGCAAGAGATTTAAAAATATATGATCAGGTGATTGTATCTAGTCCAAAGAATGGCGATGAAGTAGGTTATGAAGTTGTAAGTATTGCACCTGTACAAGATGTTAATCGTGATTATGGCTTTGTTAATGCTGCTAATATGGATGATAATAAGCTATTTGATACAATAATATACTTTGATGAAGAAGGTTATAATATCGTAGGGGGTGATATAAAAGGAGGTAAAAAAAATAAAAGGGATTATTTTGTTGGTAACTATTGTCATGCAAACTATTCAGATCATTCTTTAATAATTAGAGACTTTAGAGAGAATTATGAGAATGTTATGGCCAATGTAGGGGGGCAGATATTAAATATTCCAACAATATGCAGAGCTGTTTATAATTTTGAAGTCGAAGACCATCATAGCTATTTTGTTGGTGAACAGGGTTTATGGGTACATAATACTGGAGAGTGTGGTGGTTATGAATTAGTTCCAGCTAAGAAATTAATTCAAGATACAGAATTTGGTGGTGTTTCAAAAAGTATGCTGAAAAAAAGCAGGTTAGATTTTGATAAAATAGGGAAATGCGAATAACTCTAGAAATCAAATGTCCAACCTGCCTCAGTGAGAGTATAAAGAAAAATGGCATCAAGGTAGATGGGAAACAAAACTATCAGTGCAAAGACTGTAAACGTCAGTTTATTGGTGACCATGCACTCAGCTATCAAGGGTGTAATTCAGGTATTACTCGTAAAATATTACAGTTAATGGTCAGAGGCAACGGTATACGAGATATTGCTGAAGTTGAGCGTATCAGTATCGGTAAAGTTTTACGCACTTTAAGTGAATCAACATATCAAATTCAGCCTAAACAAAGTTATTACGAATCTATCGAAGTGGATGAATTCTGGACTTTTGTAGGAAATAAAAATAATAAACAATGGCTTATTTACGCCTACCATCGAGAAACAGGTGAGATTATTGCTTATGTTTGGGGTAAAAGAGATTTAGCTACAGTCCAACTGCTGAAGGCAAAGCTTAAACAATTAGGTGTTCACTACACTCGAATTGCAAGTGATCATTGGGACAGTTTCATCACTGCTTTTAAAAACTGCAAGCAAAGTATTGGTAAGTTTTTTACTGTGGGTATTGAAGGCAATAATTGTAAAATAAGGCATCGAATTAGGCGTGGCTTTAGAAAAAGCTGTAATTTTTCGAAAAAGCTTGAAAACCATTTTAAAGCCTTCGACTTAACCTTCTTTTATATCAATAATGGCTTCATTTAATGTCAGCATACTTTTTTAAACACCACC
>NZ_KB849165.1:0-67835 GCF_000367925.1 Acinetobacter bohemicus ANC 3994 | reverse complement strand
GGGCCTGACTCCCTACGAATTCATCTGTAAACAATGGACAAATGAACCTGAACTTTTTAAGATTGATCCGATCCATCAAATGCCGGGACTAAACAATTTACCCAATGTGGGGAATATAGGCTACAACATGAAATTGAGAGAAACTGGAGTACACAACTCCAGCTGCCAGTGCACTGTTTGGATGACGACCGTTTCTTTTGCAGCTCAATGCAACTCAGGCAATGGGCTGGCAAATATAAAACCCTGCGGATGGAATATTTTTATCGTGAGATGCGCAAACAAATCCAATATTTAATGCAGGGGCAGCAACCGATTGGTGGGCAATGGAACTATGACAGTGCAAACCGTAAAAGATGGTCAGGCAATCCTCCCCTGCCTGCTCTACTAAAATTTGAAAAGGATCAGATTGATGCAGATGTGATTGAGTTGGTCAAGCGAGAGTTTCCACAACATACGGGGCATCTTAAGCATTTTCACTGGGCAACAACCCGCAGCAATGCCTTGCTTGCCCTGAATCATTTCATTAAAAATAGTCTACCTAATTTTGGAGATTATCAGGATGCTATGATTTATGGTGTAGATTATTTGTTCCACAGTGCGCTTTCTCCTTATTTAAATTGTGGCTTACTGATGGCGAAAGAAGTCTGTGATGCTGCTGAAGCAGCTTATTATACAGGTCATGCTCCATTAAACTCAGTAGAAGGTTTTATCAGACAAATTCTCGGCTGGCGGGAATATGTTCGGGGTATCTACTGGGTGAACATGCCAGAATATGCAAATAGAAATACACTCCAACACGTAACCCCTTTACCCCAGTACTACTGGACGGGTCGTACCCAAATGGCCTGTATGACAGAGTGTTTTAGAAATACCTTTGAACATGCCTATGCACACCATATTCAGCGACTGATGGTTACAGGTAATTTTGCCTTGTTAAGTGGGGTTGAGCCTCAACAAATCAGTGAATGGTATCTTGCGATGTATGCAGATGCCTATGAATGGGTCGAATTGCCGAATACCTTAGGTATGGTGATGCATGCAGATGAAGGTTTACTCGCAAGTAAACCTTACGCGGCTTCAGGAAATTACATCAATAAAATGTCTGATTACTGCAAATACTGCTATTACAATGTTAAAACTAAAATCGAACCAGACAGTTGTCCATTCAACAGTCTGTACTGGTATTTTATGATCAAGAATGAAAAGTTTTTTCGTTCCAATACGCGTATGCGAATGACTTATCAAAGCTTGGATAAAATGCAAAATAAAGAGCAAATCGTAGCGCATGCTGAAGACTTACTCAGCCGACTAGATGAATTATAAGTTGATGAAAAAACAGCATCTACCAGAAAAAATCTGTGCCTACTGTCTGCGTCCCTTTACATGGCGAAAGAGATGGCAACGCTGCTGGGATGAAGTGAAATATTGCTCTGAACGATGCAAACGCCAGTCGCCGCTCAGAAAATCAGCCCAATAAAATGGAAATAAAACATCTTTATTTAAGTCGAATAATTCATATTTAATGGCAGGTTTTGATCAACTTTAAATTTAATATTTCTTGTAGATTAAAGGAGTAATTTTAAAAACCTAAATCCCTAAGACTTCAACAAGTTCAAGCAGGATGGCGGAATAAGAGACTCAACCATCCTGCCACATTTTATAGTTAATGATGCTTATACTGACGTGTACAATAACCACGGATTACTTCTGACGAACGTAACTGTAAATGCTTGGTTTTACGCCCTGCCACACGTTCACGCCACAACTTAAAACTACCCAACTTTAAATTTTGCCGCATTAATCGAATCACAGCAGATTCATTCAGTCCAAACTCACGCTTTATGGCTTCAAAAGGTGTTCTATCTTCCCATGCCATTTCAATAATCCGTGATAGATCTGCACCCATGTATTCGATAGTATTATCCACAGCATCGCCCTTATTTTGTTGAAAATATAAATATCAAAATTATGAAGATGAAAAAAAATAACCAACGGTCTATATCGTATAAGCTATCTTTTCTAATCTTTTAAAAATATTGTTTATCTTTCAATTTTAAAAGACGCAAGATGAAGAATTTGTGATTTTTTTATCTCTAAATAACTTAAATCGTGGATAAGAAATTAACTTGAAAGTTTAGTCATCTAACTGGACTTATTTTATTAATTTTTAATTGAATTAGTATGAGCTATTGTTGGTATAGTGATCCGTTACTCGGATACTCCTAATATGAAAGATACTTATAAATATCTATACACCCACATTAGTATATTTGGATCTTTGCCAACGCATAAAGTGTTTATAAGTCATACTAGCAATAAGTCAAAATTAATTTTTGCTGATAATACTTTTATGTATGGTTTAGTTTCTGATTGGGCTTTGAAAAATTCAGATTTTGCTAGTGATAAAGTTACTTGGATAGAAGAGCCTAAATCCTATTTGGAAAATGAAAAAAAGAAGCTGGTTTTATATAAGTCCTCTCACCCTCTATTTATAACTGAGTCAGAAATTCGATAGGTTTAGTTGAATTGTCTCGATATTTAGTGGTTTTTTGGAGACTTAAATATTTATTTAAAATAAAGATTGTATTAATTCTTAATAACACGTATAACGTCACTTCGTTGATGCGGGATGGAGCAGTCTGGTAGCTCGTCGGGCTCATAACCCGAAGGTCGTTGGTTCAAATCCAGCTCCCGCTACCAACGAGAAAGATTTAAAGTTTATACCCTAATTTGCTTCATGCTTATTAGGGTTTTTTTATATCTATATTTTAGATAGCTAGATTCTGATAATAAAAACTTGGCAATTAATCAGAAGTTCTGCATTTGGTGCTACAGTAGCTCAGTTGATTATTAGTGAGTAACTAAATTAAATATTTGTATCAGTGGTGATTTAGATGGTCAAGTTATTGACCTAAAAAACATAATTACCATTCAAAATACGATTGGTTTGAGAAAATGCTTAAATCCCCCCCTCTCAGGAACACACTCACCACAAGTAGAATATCAATTTGTTTCTTTTTTACATTCCAAACAATATCAATATCACGGTAATATGCATAAAACTGATCATCTAAATTAAAGTTAGTGTTAACTTTTTTATTGTATTGCATTATCGCTATCTTACTCGGCCTATTAATTTCCTTTAAAAAAAATATTTTATGCTCTTTGTTGAGTATGTATAAAAATCCCCAACAGAATGTCGGGGATTTTTTTATAAAATTTAGTTCTAATAATCTGTATTAAGATAAATTAAATAGAATTCAGGTTATCTATATAATTTTGAAAATTTTCCCGCTTAATGTACTTTGAAAAAACATTTCGAAACTTGGCCGAATATCTTCACCATCAACGGTGATATGTTTTACATTAGAAGACGATTGCGTATTAGCAAAATGCTTATCAACTGTTGCTTGAATAGCGTGTTTAACACCAAATTGATCTTTCACACTGATACTTTGTTTAAGCATTAATATACCTTTAATAATATTGTAGTAGAGAAATATATAAATTTAAATATTTGATATATATAATTATTATTTAAATAATTTTATGCTTTAACTTAAATAGTTGGTGTAAAGAAGTATAAAATGTACGATCATCTAAATTTAAATCAACTACAATGCCAGACTGAAGAAGAACTCTTTTTCCTACTTCAATTTTTTTTAAACCTTGACGTGTATTTTGCATTTTATTTAGGGGAATTAACGATACTATAATTTCAGTACCATTTTTAGATTTTGCAATTAAATCATTTATTTTTAACAACTTATATCCTATTTTTGAAGAATCTTCCGATCTGGAAAACAACTTTAAAATTAAATTTTGGATTATAAAAAAGCACTGATTAGTGCTTTTTTATTACTGCTTATTATTACTTATATAGCAACAATATTTACAGCATTTGGTCCTTTTTGACCTTGAGCTACACTGAATTCAACCATTTGACCTTCAAGTAAGGTTTTGAAACCTGAACTAGCGATTTCGCTAAAATGAGCAAAAACATCTGGACCTGATTCTTGTTGAATAAAACCAAAACCTTTAGTTTCGTTGAACCACTTCACAGTACCTTTAACAACATTTGAGTTTGACATAATATATCCTACTGATTTTTAATAATTTTTAGTCAAATTATTGACTGATTATAACTTTGAAAATAATAAAGAATGAGACTTAAAATCTGAAAAAACGAAGGATTATGACTAAAACTGCGATACTTAAAGAAGATTTACCGAAACAAGACTTTTTTCTAGTTGAGTTAACTATACACTAAAAATTGAATTAATCAAGTTTTCTTATATATATATTTATTTTTATTATAAATATATATATAAGGATTCATTAAAAATTTAATTTTTTCAATAAAATTAACATTTTATTGAAATTGTAACAAAACAAGGTTACTCTCTCATCTGGTAAGATTGATAAGTAATGAATGCGATTATATAACTCTGTAATAACAATATTAGCGTTTTTAATTTCGGGAATGATGATTTTTTCCCATATGCAAACCTTATATCACCCTCCAAATTTGGCTACATTATTTATTGCTAAATGATTAAAAATAATAGAAAAAACCGCCTAATGAGCGGTTTTTTCTATTAGTCATGCTAATAAAAAATATCTTGAATAAGTACAAAAACTATTAGTTATCTCTAAGTACTTTTGCAAATTTTTTGACCTTTTCTATTGTCGCATCCACACCTTGCTTAAAAAAAGTTTCAACCAGTGCTGAGCCGATAACAACCATATCTACTTTATTTGCTAAGGTTTTAACATGGCTTTCATCTTTGATCCCAAAGCCAATTGCAATAGGGATATTAAAGATTGGTTTTATTTCAGCAATCTTTTCTTCAAGATTGGGCAGATTTAAATTTCCTCCGGTTAGGCCATTTTCTGCAACTTGATATAAAAAACCTGTAGCACTCTCTGATATTTTTTCTAATCTATCAAATGGAGTGGTTGGAGCTGTCATAGCAATTAAGTGCATATTTTTTGCATTTAATATCAATTTAAAATGATCTTGATATTCATGTGGCACATCTAAAATAAGGATGCCATCAATAAGGTTTTCTGTTTTAAATACAAGTTTTTCGAAATCGTATTGCATAATTGGATTTAAATAGGTCATGAATACAATAGGTGTTTTATTATCATTTAACCTTATTTTTTTGACCAGTTCGATAGTTTTACTCACAGTTTGACCAGCACTTAAAGCTCGGATATGAGCGGCCTGAATGATTTCCCCATCAGCAACAGGATCAGAAAATGGAATGCCAATTTCAATAATATCTGCTCCAGCTTGGCCTAATTGACTAAATAAATTACAGCTTTCTGAGAAGTCAGGATCTCCAGCAGTAAAATAACACACCAGACCGCTTCGCTTTTCCTGTTTTAATTCCTTTAATTTTTGGTCTAAACGGTTCATTCTGTTACTCCTGTGAGATATTTTTTGACTGTATTTAAATCTTTGTCACCTCTCCCACTTAAATTGACAATAATGGTCTGTTCAGGCCGCATTTCTTTGGCCAATTTAATTGCATATGCGATAGCATGAGCACTTTCCAGTGCAGGTATAATTCCCTCCTGTTGACTTAAAATCTGAAATGCATTAACTGCGTCCTCATCATTTACAGCAACATAAGTAACGCGCCCTGTTTCAAACAGGATGCCATGCTCAGGACCAACCCCAGGATAATCTAATCCTGCCGATATAGAATGTCCGTCTAGAATTTGTCCATCTGAATTTTGTAATAAGTAAGTCAAATTACCATGTAGGACGCCAACGCTACCTTTTGAAATAGATGCAGCGTGCTCATCGCTGTTTGTTCCTTTTCCACCAGCTTCAACCCCAAACATTTTGATATTCGTATCTTGTAAAAATGGGTGCATTAAACCCAATGCGTTGGATCCGCCACCCACACAGGCAACTAAAGCATCAGGTAGTTTATTTTCTTTCAGCAGTATTTGATTTTTAGCTTCTATGCCAATAATTTTCTGGAACTCTCTCACTATGGTCGGATAGGGATGAGGACCTGCACCCGTTCCTAATAGATAATAGGTCGTATCTACATTACTGATCCAGTCACGTAATGCCTCATTCATAGCATCTTTTAGGGTTCCACGACCTTTCTTAACGCTTTTAACTTTAGCTCCTAGTAATTTCATTCGATCAACATTCATTTGCTGACGATGAACATCCGTTTCACCCATGTAAATGGTGCATTTAAGCTTAAAGAGAGCACATACTGTTGCTGTTGCAACACCATGTTGTCCAGCACCTGTTTCCGCAATAATTCTGGTTTTACCCATTAATTTAGCCAACAAGATTTGTCCAACACAATTATTAATCTTATGGGCACCTGTATGGTTCAAATCTTCTCTTTTAAGATATATTTTGGCTCCCCCCGCATACATTGTGAGATTTTTTGCATAAAACAGAGGGCTAGGTCGACCTACAAAATCTGTTAAAATTTGTCGGTATTCAGTCCAAAACTCGGCTTTATTCCGAATAATATTAAATTCTCGCTCTAGGTCTTGAAGCGCAGGCATAAGACTTTCTGGCATATAGCATCCGCCAAATTTACCAAAAAACCCTGATTTATCAGGACCATTACCTGTATACAGTGTTGTCATTTTATATCACTTGAAGAATCAAAATTTTCTTCATCTTAAAAGATTTCCATTTTTTTGATAATTGATATATTTTTAGATCATGATGTTAGAAAAATTCACACTATGAAAGGTAGAAAGTTACCACCATTAAATGCTTTGAAAGCATTTGAAGCGGTGGCTAGAAATAGAAGTTTCAGCTTAGCTGCAGAAGAACTATGCGTAACCCATAGTGCTGTTAGCCATCAAATAAAACAGTTGGAAGAATGGCTTGATAAAAAATTGTTTATTCGACATTCCTCAACTATCTCTTTAACCAGAGATGCAGAAGAATTATTCTGCCTTTGTACTCACTTTTTTAACGATCTGGAAAAATGTGTCTTTGAGTTAACAAATAAATCTTCTGACGTTGAAATTGTTATTGGAGCATCTCATAGTTTTATGGCGAATTGGCTCATTCCACGATTAGAAAAACTCGAAATAATTTATCCGAATATCCATGTTAAATTAATGACATGCAATGATTTAAAGTTACTAGAAAAAGAAAAAATTGATATTTTTATCAATAGTTTAAATCTAGATCAAATGCTTCCAGAGTCTTTAGATAAATACATTTTATTTCCTGATAACATGGGACCTATTTGTAATCGTAAAACATATAATCTAGACACAATAAATGATGTTTTGAATTATCCACTACTTCATACCAATTCAAATAAAAATGCATGGAATATATGGTTGGATAGATCAAGGCTTCATTCTCCGCATAAATCAAGTGAACGTTATTTTGATAGTCTAAATTTAATGATAGAGGCAGCTGTTTCCGGCTTAGGTATTGCAATAGCACCTCAAATTTTAGTAGAAAAAGAAATATTGAGTGGAAGGATAATGGCTCCTTTTGGCTTCATATATTGTGACTATAATTTTTATGCGGTAGTAAGAAAAAATAGTGCCAACAGTGAGGTTATGAATATTGTTAATTGGTTACAGTGCGATGCCAAAACAACTTCTTAGATAACCTGAATCTCGGATAAAAAATTGACTTGAAAAAGGTGGCTGAAAACCATTAGAGAGTCACCACTCAACCTATGCCCTCAGCCACCATGTTCCTTACCCCATATATGGCTCATACATATTTCTTCTGCATGATTGATGAGTTTTTTCAAAAATTCGATAACCTATTGGCGTTTTTTGAAACACAACAAAAAGCATTTGAGAATGCAGCCTTCTCAAGAAAAACCTTATTGAACTTCTTTAGAGGAAATATAATCTGGTAAAGCTATAAAGTTTGCACTCTTACTGGCCATTTAGCGAGGATCTATGCTTCTTTATGTGTCTATCAGCTTTGTCTCCCAAAGAAGCCAACAATTCAATTTAGTAAAGTATTCGCTTAGCAGGATTCAGATTGATTAGTGAAATCATTAAATATTTTTGTTTTACTCATATATTTTCACAAAAAATTCACTATGAAACAACTACTATTATGATTGAAATTTAATATCTCAAAGATATTATTAAGTTAATTTTAGCTGGATTAATTACGGCAATACTTACTACATTTGATGTAGTAAGTATTTATTTAAAAATTTATTATTTTAAAGATAATATCCGTAAATTATATCTATTTTTAATGCTTAGTGATGAGTATTTAATTTTAATTTTTCCTAAAATGTAAATGGATGAATCAGTGACTATAGAATTCGTGGCTAAATCTAAATTACCTACTGCTTTTGGCGATTTTGAAATTATAGCATTTCAAGATTTAAGTACTGGTGAAGAACATGTTGCTCTTTCTAAAGGGCTAGATACTATTCCAATGAAACCAATATTAGTCAGAATACATTCTGAATGCTTAACTGGCGATGCCTTTAGTTCATTAAAATGTGATTGTGGTCCACAATTACATTCCACAATGAAAATGATTAGTGATGAAGGTCAAGGAGTGATTTTATACTTACGTCAAGAAGGTCGGGGTATAGGTTTGACTAATAAGATTCGTGCTTATGCACTTCAAGATCAAGGACATGATACTGTTGATGCAAATTTGCTTTTAAATTTACCAGCAGATGCTCGTCACTATGATATGTGTACTATTATGCTTGATTATTTAAGAATTAAAGAAGTAAGGCTAATTACTAATAACCCTCTTAAGGTTAATTCATTGAAAAATTTAGGTATTAATGTAGTTGACCGTGTCTCTATAACAGTAGGGTTAAATATTTTTAATAAAGGATATTTACAAACGAAACAGGAGCGCATGTCACATATGTATGAAGAAATTGACTTTAAGTAAATTAAAATTTCATTCGTATTTAAAATAATACACAATACGTATTATGCAAAGTATAGCTATTAAAAATCTACTAGTAGAAATATTCGCCTTTAAAATAGATCTCTTGCGAAAGTAAAAATTTGTTATACTAGCCCCATAAAATATAAAAATTTAACTCAATTTAACAATCCGGAATTTTAACGACTCATTGGAGTTCATAGCACCTTATTATTAATAAATGGTATTTGTATTACAACAAGCTCAACTTGCAAAGAAAAATATGGAAGACCTGATTCTTTGTGTTTATAGGATATAATTAGTTTTAACTTTAAATAACTTACCTTGAGATATAACTTAATTTAAGCTATCCACTGACTATATAGTCTAGCTGAAAGCTATATAAATTGTACTATTCAGAAAGTTGAAAATGCTCTAATTTAATCACGAATTTTTACATTACATAAAAGGAATCAAAATTTTAGTCAGGGTGATTATGTGGTTATTGATATCACAAATTAAGCGACCTAAAAAATTCTATAGCGGTAAAAAGAAGAAACATACGTTAAAAACACAAGTCATTTTCAACCCGCAGTTAAAAAAAATTATAAGTATTCAGATCGACACTGGCAGAAAATACAAACTGTAGATTACACATGAATATTTGAAAAAAATTATTATTTATCATTGCATTATGACTAATTTAGCCGACAAAAGACTTCATTAAATTAAGTATAAGTTATTAACTCCCATAAAAAATAAAGAATTCATTATTACCCAAGATAACAAAACAGATCAGAAAATGGATACTCTTAAATTAACTTCCGCAAGAGGTCTAATAATATTTCTCTTAATTTTTTATATTAATTATTTAATCCTGATAACAGATAGAAAATCTCCTTTAAAACCATTAAATAAAAATTATATATTTATAAAATATCATTAATTTTTCTAAATACTCATATCAAATCAAAATATTTTTTACTCTAAAAACAGTCTTCATGCTTAAGAAAAACAAATAGCACTCCTTAAATAGAGTTCGGGTTGTTTAGCAATTAAATTTATTAATTACTAAACAATATAAATTTTAAATTAGAATATTATTCAATTTTCAGCTTTTAAATAACTATCTAATGACATATATATCAGTTTTAAATCAGTTATAGGTGCTGGTCGCGCATAAAAATAACCTTGTAGAAGATCACAATTTTGTTGATAGAGTAAACTAGCTTGATCTAATGTTTCGACTCCTTCTGCCACCACTTCTAAATTAAGCTGATGTGCAAGATGGATAATAGACTGAACAATAGCTGCATCTTGATGATTTATAGTAAGGTTTTCAATAAAACTACGGTCTAATTTTATTTGATTAATAGGTAAACGGCGTAAGTAGCTGAGACTCGAATAACCAGTTCCAAAATCATCTATTGCGACTTGTACACCTAAAGCGCGTACCGATTCCAAAATTTTTATTGCTCTATCGGTTCCATTAATAATTACTCCTTCCGTAATTTCAATTTTGAGTAATTTCGCAGGTAAATTACTGACTTCAAGTACATATTTAAGCCCTTCTAGAAAGCCCGTTCTACAAAACTGTAAAGGAGAGATATTAACCGACACGGTAAGATCGCTATTATGTTTCCTATTCCATTCAGAAATATCTGTACATGCTTTTTCTAACACCCATTGGCCAATAACTACAATTTGTCCCGTTCTTTCTGCTAAAGGAATAAAAACATCGGGGAAGATGTAGCCCCGCTGTGGATGATACCAGCGAATAAGAGCTTCCACCCCCTTAACCTTTCCAGTTAATGGTTGAATAAGCGGTTGATAAAATAGATTGAACTGTTTCTCTTTCACTGCTTCCATAAGTTCAAGGCGAAGATGCGCATAATCTATTTTTTGGACAACCTTGTTATTATTTTCTTCATACCAGCTCCAAGTATTGCGCCCTTGTCTTTTGGCCTCCTGCATAGCTAAAACAGACTGAGATAAAAGTTCTGAAGAGTGCTGTATGGAATTGTTATTTGTTACGATGCCAATACTAGCACTCAGATGTATAGTGTGACCCTCGACTTGAAAAATTTGTGAAATAAGATCAAGAATTTTTTCAGCAGTTGCGATTACTTTCTTTGGGTCATGGGGATCTGCCATCAACACTACAAACTCATCTTCGGCATAGCGGCTGAGAAGATCATCTGGGTTTAAAAATTCTTGAAGGCGGCTTCCAACATTCTTGAGAACTTTATCACCAATTACATAACCTAAACTGTCATTCATTGATCTAAAGTCATCCAGATCTATGTAAAACAAGACTAAAGGTTGTGGATTGTACTGTTGTTTTTTAAAAGCATCTTCTAAAAAGTTTTCAAAAATTATTTGATTGGGTAAGCCAGTTAAATGATCATGATTATGTAGATATTCCAAATATTCTTCATGAATACGTTGCTGGGTAATATCTTCCTGAATCCCTAAGAAATGAGTGCAATTATCATCTTGATCAAAAACAGGTCCCAGCATTAAGCGACTCCAGAACCAGCTTCCATCTTTACAATAATTTTTTACAGTAACAAAAACCTCTTTTTGTTCTTCTACTGCTTGTTTGAGTAATGTAATCTGATCAAAATCTGTATCTGCACCTTGTAAAAAAGAACAGTCTCGCCCCATGACTTCTTGTTCTGTATAACCGGTTAACTTGAGAAAAGCTGGGTTAACATAGACAATTAACATTTTTTCAGATGCGTCAGTAATAAATATACCATTCGGACTTGCATCTACTCCACGTTTTAAGAGGCGTAAAGTTTCCTTATTTTTGCGGCGTAGGGTAATGTCACGTGCGATTGCAAATATACCAGTAACTTTTTGGTTTTGAATAATAGGTAAATTAGTCAGGTCAAGCCACAAGATCCCACCAGAAGCATGGTAAGCAGGAGTTTCATAGTGTTTAGCCCTGCCTTGTAGCGTTTCTTCAAATGCTGTATCAACTAGATCATGATATTCATCAGGTATAAATGTCAAATAATGTTTGCCTTGAATTTGTTCTTCAGAAAAACCTGTAATTTCACGACAAGCGATATTAGTATTTATTACATAGCCTTCTGTATCAAATTCAAAAATCACATCAGGATGATAAGTATAAAAAGAGCTGTATTTTTCATTGATTGCTAATTTTTGCTGGCGTTCATTATCAAGTTCAATAGCTAAAGCAACTAAGGCCGCGGCTTGCAACAACAGATTAATATTTTGTTCAGTAGGTTCTCTTTTAATGCGGTAGTAGGTTCCAAAAGTTCCGTATAAAATACCTTTTGCACTAATAATCGGTGTAGACCAACAGCTAGAAAGCTTTTCTGTCTGAATTAATGCTCGGTAAGCTTCCCAATTGGGATCTTCCATTAAGTTAGGACTAATCACTAGCTTATGCAGAAATGCAGCCGTGCCACAGGAACCCTGATGCGGACCAATTTTTAAATTATCAATAGCTTTACAATACTGCTTAGAAAAGTGTTGATTGCCACTAATAAGTTTTAAAGTCTGATCCTGTTCTGAATAAACCATAATGGTGACTAAGGCATTTGGAATATGCAATTCAAGCCATTTGGAAATTGTGTTTAAAATAATTTTAAGTTCACTATGCTGCCCAATAAGATTAAAGATCTGATAAGTGTCGTAACTATTAAAATTATTCTTCATTTAAAGCGCTGCCTTCCTTAGCTTTTTTACATTTTAGATTTATTTCTAACTTAATTTTTATAGGAAATCCATATTAACTCCCTATAAAGACTATTTTATTAAAAAAAGTAGAGTTTAGGAAAAAATTCACACTCTATAATAGAACTATGAGTTAAGGGTTCTAGTTATTTAGATCTTAGATTCTCAGATGAAGTGCAACAAAGCCGCATGAAGTTAAACTCGGCATTTGGGGCTTTTTCAGATAGGTACTACAGAACAACTTTTGAGTAATCCCAAACCTTGGCTGAAAATGGATAATGTTGCTGTTTCGCATTTTCAGCCAAATAAAGACTATTCCATCTCTTGCCATCTGCAATAGCCAGTATTTTTCCCTCTATTGGGACCTAATCTGCTATCTCTTGAATAAAATGGTTAGGTGAAATGCTATAAAGATCCTGTGTTTGCGAATAAAGACTGTCCCAATCCTGATTTATATCTATTTCCAATGATTGAGTAAATTAGGCCGTGAATTCTTTAAACGCTTCCAATGCATTGGCTGCATACATTAAAGAAGGACCACCGCCCATATAAACTGCGATTCCAAGCACCTCTTCCAATTCTTGCAATGTCATCCCCATTTTCACCAATGTCCTAACATGAAAACCAATACAACCATCACAACGAGCGGCAACACCAATAGCTAAAGCAATAAGTTCCTTGGTTTTGGGATCAATAACACCATCCCGCATTGCTACCTGTGACAATTGATTAAAACTTTTCATTAAATCAGGAGAATCCTGCGCTAACGTTTTTAAACTTCCTGAAATGTTTTGGGTTAATTCTTTGTACTTCATTATGCTCTCACTTGAATATCTGTAGATTCGAGTTGGATTTGAAATCGAATATCAGGTTATTTCTCCACTGAATAGCCCTGTTCTAACCATGCTTGATATCCTCCTTGAACGGATTTCACCTGAGTAAACCCCATATTCTGCAAAGCATCTGTAGCCAATGCCGAACGGCCACCTGTACCACAAATCAAATAAATTGGCTGATCTTTCAAATACTCAAGGGCTTGGACGGTATCACAGTGATGATTGGCTAACGGATGCTGATGAATGCGCATTTCTAATACCCCACGCGGATAGTTCACAGCACGATCTATGGCTGATGCTTGGAATTCTTCAGGCTCTCGAACATCGATCAGGATCGTTTTATGGTTTTTGATTGCATCAAATAAGTCATGTACACTGACTTCCTGAATTCGGCTTTTCGCTGTTAAAATTAATTGCTCTGCGGTTTTCATCACTATTCACCTCTACTGATTCATAACAATCTGTTGCGTGTTTAAAAATGCGCATCTCTATTTTCATTAAAGTTTCATCTTTTAAATATGTCTCCTGTCAATTCGCAGTATTAAGCTATTACGGCTGTATAGATCAAATATAAGGCTACACCAATCACAGTCGTTGCAAAAATCTTTTGCACTCGATTAGCATCTATCCGATGTATTAAACTGCGCCCAATTAACATCCCTACAATACACGCCATAACGAAAGTCAGCGTGACTGAAACAGGATATTGAAAGCCATCCAGCACGTGGGCAGAAATACTGACACCGCCAATCAGAAAAATAATCATCAAGGAGGTCGCAACGATACTGCGCATATCGAGGTCTGTCACTTTACGTAGTGCTGGAACAATCACAAAACCACCACCCACTCCAAGCAAGCCAGTTAACAAACCTGCCACCATACCAATAATACCGAGAGACAAAGCAGTTTTCATATTCCAGATCAGGCGACCTGTAGTTTGATTAACCTTGCACAGTGCATTTTCATGATCATGGACTTTATTAAAGAATATCCGGTAAGCGACGAGCAGCATCACTAGAGTGAATGCTAGTGTTAGCCATACTGGAGATATAATTCCTGCTAGATGCACACCATAACGTGCTGATGGAATGCTGATGAGAGCAATCCAAAGCGCAGCACGATAACGCACTATACGTTTGAATAAACCTTCAAATGTTCCAACCAAGGCGGATAGAGTGACTGCAAGTAGGCCCACAGGGGCAGCCTGTGCTACAGTCCACCCTTGACTCGCCATGAGTGCCGGCACAGCGAGAATACCTCCACCAGCACCTGTTAACCCTAGCAAGCCACCAATGGCCAAGCCTTCCAGTATCAACATCCACATAGCCCACACCCCTCTTTAAATCAAGCAATTCAACAAAAGACAAACCTTGTTGTTTAATCTTGAAACTTGTTTATCTGAAATAGTTAAGTGGAAGTTTCAAATAAGAAACTCCATTCTCTTCTGGCTCAGGGAACTGTCCGGCTTTCATGTTGATCTGTATCGAAGGTAAAATTAGTTTTGGCATACTCAAACCCGAATCGCGCTTATTACGCATTTCTACAAATTCAGCTTTGGTCGTACCATGATGAATATGAATATTTCGGTTTTTTTGCGTCTGAAGATCCGTCTCACACACATAGCGATCACGGGTTTGTGGTAAATAGTCATGGCATAGAAATACTCGGGTACTCTCTGGCAGTTCAAACAGGCGTTGTACCGAATCAAAAAGTATTGCTGCACTGCCCCTCGGAAAATCACAACGTGCCGTACCATAATCTGGCATAAACAAAGTATCCCCGACAAAGACAGCATCACCGATGACATAACTTAAGCAGGCCGGTGTATGTCCGGGGGTGGGAATGTTATATGCTTCGATTGAACCAATCTGAAATTTCTCATCATCTTCAAATAGGTAATCAAATAACTGCTGGGCATTCCATTGCTTAATATCCAAATGATAGATCGCAGCAAAGATCTCCTGTACCACAGCAATTTTTTGACTCATGGCAATCTTGCCACCCAATTCAGCTTTGAGATACTGCGCTGCGGTCAAGTGATCGGCATGGACATGGGTTTCCAGAATCCATTCGACTGTTAACCCCTGTACTTTGACATATGCAATAATCTGATCGGCATGTGTGGTCGAAGTGGTTGCAGATGCAGCATCATAATCCAACACACTGTCAATAATTGCGCATGCCTGAGTTGAAGGATCACTCACCACATAACTAAAAGTATTGGTATCTTCATGAAAAAAATCTTTTACAACTGGGGAATTTGACATCATTAAGCTCCTGCCCACTTACGGTGAATCAACACGCCTACAAGCATCGCGACAATAAAATACAGGACCTGATAATGTCCAAGGCCAATCAAAGTAAAACTTGGTGCAGGACATACACCAGCAATTCCCCAACCGATACCAAATAGCAGGCTGCCAATGATTAAGCGTGGGTCAAGTTTTTGACTGGTTGGCAATAAAATAGGTTCGTTAAATACGGTTTTCGGTGCTGCAGAACGCATGGCTTTTTGAAAGGGAATAAATGCCACGGCAATTGCACCCATCATCACAAAGGCTAGACTGGCATCCCAGTCACCAAATAAGTCTAAGAAGTCGAGGACTTTTTCCGGATTCGACATACCTGATACCATCAGCCCCACAGAAAACAAACCGCCAAAAAAGAAAGCCAGAAAGTTTTTCATCTAGAAAGCTCCTGTGATATGACGAATCATATAAACAGTGACAAAACCAGCAAACATGAAACTCATGGTGGCCACGATAGAACGTTTAGACAAACGACTTATCCCGCAAATGCCATGACCGCTGGTACAGCCTGAACCTAAGCGTGTACCAAAGCCGACCAAGACACCCGCAACCACCATCATCAGCGGACTCGCATTCAACTCAATTTCTGGCTGAACAAACAGTCCATAGATAAATGGCACCGTGATTAAGCCCAATAGAAACCAAATTGCCGGTGTTTTAAACATCGTTGTAGGGTTCAGCACCTGTCCGATTAAACCACTGATTCCAGCGATACGACCATGTACATATAGGTAACCCACCACGGCTATGCCAAGAAGCAATCCGCCTAGAAATGCAATCAGAAAATCATGCATAGTAATATACCCACTTACAATATATGTTTTAATATTATATAATAATTTTAATTATTCAAGAAAAAGATTTGAATTTTTTGTATCTCATTATTAATTATTAGGACGCATTCATGAACACTACTCAGTTAAAAACGCGAATAGACTTTTCACAAGTCGATCTTGTCAGTGATTGTCTAAAAGTTTTGTCAAACCCAGATCGTCTTAAAATTCTATGTGTTTTAGTAGAAGGTGAACTCAATGTACAGCAAATTGAAATACGCACTAATATCTACCAACCAACCTTGTCACAACAACTGACTGTTTTAAGAAACAATCAGATTGTATCGACACGACGGGAAGGTAAACAAATTTTTTATCAATTAAGCGATATGCGCATGTTAAAAATCATGCAGACGTTATATGATTTATACTGTACAAATGAATAGTGGCTATTCAGAGCTTTATAGATGCTTGCCTAGTTTTTTTTGGGATGTAGCTTTTCTAGACCAACGTTATGCAAGTGAATAAAATGTTATTTGAATAGTCTTCAGATATAGACTTTATTGGAACATTTAAATAATAGACAGGGATTTCCATTTTCATTTTTTTACAATTAAGAGTTTTAACCCAAATGCATTGAGCAGTTTATACATAGTTTCTAATGTAGGGTTTGCATCTGGTTTTTCTAAATTTTGTAAGGTCTGCAATGAAATTTTTGTGATTTTCGCCATATCAGATAAGGTGAGATGTAATTCGGTTCGAATGAATTTTGCGACAACATTGATTGGCCAGTCAGGATTTTGTTGAATCATCTCTAAGACATATTGTCTTTTTTGGATTTGTTCTATTTGCGATAAAGGAGTGAAGCGCTTATCCATGACAAATCTCCTTCAATTGATTGCAAATATTCTGAATACGATGTGCGCTATTATCTATAATTTCAGTATCAATCCCAATCGATAGCATCTTGTCTAATAAACCTTGATATAACGGCAATTGTTCTGAAAATAATGCTTTGACTTGGTCAATAGATAACGTTGTACACTCAGTAATTTGATTGGCGATAGAGGCCCATTGATGATCATCTTTCTTCCATCGCGTACATCTCGCGATTCCATCAGGATGTAACCACATTGGGGCAAAATCAAATAAGGGGGATAAGCATATTTCACCATTCGTCAATCTTTGAAAGGCCGTATTTCGGGTATGATTATCCTTATTACCCAATGCAATATTAGCTAAATCTCGTTTAATGTATTCAATAATCTCCTGCTCTGGATCGGTACAGTATTGCGTGATCACGCTACAGACTTCGTTATGGGTCATCGTAACGCCGAAGCCAACTTTTCCACTAAATGCAGCAAGACTTTCTTGGGCGATTCGTTCAACACCTTGATCCGTCACTTGGCGGTCGAAACGTGGAATGAATAAGGTTCTTCCATGTAACTCAAGTGCTTTGAAAACACGTAAACCTAAATATTCAGCCAATTGCATATATAGGGCTTCTTGATTCAAAATTTTATTCAGCCGCTCATCTGTACCTCGACTAAATTTGACCAGCCAATGTTGTTTGGCCGCAAGATCAGGTAGTGCATGATCTAAATAAAA
The DNA here is from genome assembly GCF_000367925.1 of Acinetobacter bohemicus ANC 3994. Classification (GTDB taxonomy): domain Bacteria; phylum Pseudomonadota; class Gammaproteobacteria; order Pseudomonadales; family Moraxellaceae; genus Acinetobacter; species Acinetobacter bohemicus. The sequence continues at coordinate 49,723 of NZ_KB849165.1, read as the reverse complement.
TAAATCATCTTTGCCCTGAGTCATTAATAGTTTTGGCCATTCACCTTGCACACCAGAAGAGCCTGATATAAATAGCCCAAAAGAAGCCAAGGACTCCAGAAATTCATCACTACGCTCAATAATTTCCTGTAATGAAAATCCTTGAACCAATTGATCAGAATATTGCTGTAAAAGCCATTCATGAGCTTCTTTAACTCTTAAATTTCCAATCGGATTACTTGCACCTATTCTCAGTAATGACCAATCAGCAGACTCTTCTTCATATTCTGGGCGCCCTAACCTTCTTAATAGTTCTTTTCGACCATAACCTTGGGGTAAGAGATCAACCAGAAATGCGGGCCAAGTTGGTTCAGTATTACTTTCGAGGTTCACAGGATAATGATTTGAAACTGCATGGCCATCTCGTAACTCCATATATTCAATGGCATGCTCCATTGAATAATACGTACCACTACTGGCCTTCCAACCTTTAGCTTCATCTCCAATCAATTCAATGGTCGCACAATCTATCCATTGATTTTGTAAGAATATTTGAATTGAACAGAATTTATTCATAAATATATTAAAATAGTAAAGTATGGCCAGTTTGACCCATTATACAGCTATTATAATAGTAAACTAGACTTATTATTGTATGTGAAGTTCTAAAGAGTTATAGGTTTTAATTACTACCTATTTTATAGATAGATTTAAGCTAAATCTGAGAAATTATCCTAAAAGCATAGGTTTCGTACCAATACGCCAACATTAAGAAGCCTATTTCACCTCAGACTATTTTAGATGAAAAATGTGATACTTAATGAGGATAATTAAATTCTTATTTTGACATTTTTTCGCAATAAATAATAAAAAGTCCACAATATTCATCAATGTAGATATGGTTCCAATGGTCAACGTTCTCCATTAGATTATGAAAAGGTCCATCAAAAGATGGTTATGTGTATCTAGAATTTTGGTGGCTATTCACTATTAATATATTAGCTATATAGATAACTTTTTACATTTAATATAATATATTAGCTATATAGCTAATATATTATGGTCAAATTGCTATGGCAAGTAGAGTAGAAATTGGCAAAAAAGTTCGGATAGAGCGAAAAGCCCTTGGCTATACACAGCAAAAATTATCTGAATTGATTCGAATCAATAAAACTACAATCTCAGAGATCGAGAATGGGCGATTTACTGGTTCTTTTAATATATTTGAGCGTGTACTTGATGCAGTCGGTCTACAGTTTGATGTATCTCCAAAGCGACATTCACTGCCTCATTGGGATGAGATTGAAAATATGTTTGCTGAGGATGACGAATGAATACACAAACCAACCTTTCTACCAAAATCACGGTGTGTGCTAATCAAGCTGAATTAGGCATATTGACATATGGTTCAGTGCACCACTATCAGCCAACACAAGAAACACAGCATGTATCACTCACCATGACTCAAAGAGGCATGGATGGTTATTCTTCTCGTGCATTACACCCAATATTTGCTCAAAACCTACCTGAAGGGTTTAATCGACGATTAATCGCTGAAAAGCTTTCAAGATATGCCAAGGTCAATGATATGTATTTATTGGCACTGCAAGGTGATCAAGGCATCGGAATGCTCTCATACAAAAGTGAGCTAAATTTGCCCGAAGCTGATTCTTTGAGCTTGGGTGAGATTCTATCCTATCGTAGCAATGAGCCCCTTTTTCCACAGCTATTAGAAAAATACTATCTCAGGACATCATTGGCTGGTATGCAACCCAAAGTAAGCATTCCAAATGCAATTACTGTTCAAACGGATATAACAGTTCAACAGAGGGATTTGATTGTAAAGTCGTTTGATTCTGAATTTCCACTACTCACTGTCAATGAATTTGTCTGTATGCAGGCTGCGCGGCAGTGTGGACTTGAACCACCAAAGGCTTACTTGTCTGAAAATTTAGAAACGTATGTAGTAGAGCGATTTGATAGCTCCAATGATGGTACAAAACTAGGCTATGAAGACTTTACGACGCTCATGAAAAAGTCAAATGACCCAAATGCGAAATATACAGGTAGCTATGAAACACTATTGAAAGCAACCTATATATACACAGGTAGTGCAGCTGAAGTTGAGAAAATGTATAAGTACATCGTATTTAACTGTTTAATCGGTAATGGTGATGCACATCTTAAAAACTTTGCTCTGCAATATTCCGCAGATATGAAGAACATTTTTGTTTCACCACCATTTGATATTACGCATACACTGATCTATCAGTCCATTGATAATAAAATGGCACTCAAACTGGCTGGTAGCAAAGCATTTCCATATCTTTCACATCTCATCAAATTGGCTGAAAGTAGCCAATTTAGAATTAGAAATCCTAAAGAAATCATAGAATCCTTTAGCGAAAATATATTGGACTATCTTCGCACCTCAAATGAGGTTCAGCTATTCGATGGATTGCGGACATCTATAGAACATTCAATCTCAAACATTATTACATCAAGCCCTAATACTTGAAATTTTCAACATGAAAAAATAATATATTCATATAGTTAATTTTAAAAATAACGCAAAAAGATCTTTTACTATCCAATATCATCTTCATTCATATAATTTTGCGATTAATAAAGGCTTATACCTGCGAAATTCACCTCCTATCTTATAATCATCAACTTCCTTAGATCTTTTTGATCAGCTATGAAGCTCTAGATTTCTTTAAGGACTTCTTATAAAGCGCAAAGAGGTAAATTATTGCAGGAAATACAATGACAGCGTAACATGTACTTATAAATTGCAGTGAAGTCATTGGTAATTCCTTATATTGCAATTTGCACTACATGGAACTTACCCTTAATAGTTGGAGCTATTATGGGTAAGCTCTCAATTCTTCTTATGAATAAATTAATCGCTATCTTTAGATTTATCCCATTATAAAAATAATGAGATAAATCTCTGTTTTTGATTTTTTTATAAAAAAAGTATTAGACCTGATAGAAAGACTTCTAAAAATAAGTATTAGTTAATCTTTTACTTCAACCTCTTCTGCATACTCAAACAAGTCATTCATCGTGCAGTTAAAGTATTTACATAACTTATCGGCAACTGGTAATTCAATACGCACAGCACGGTCATAATACATATTTGTGAGCGTATTGCGATTGATTCCAGTTGCATGGACCACGGCACTTAATTTTAAAATTTTTCGATCGCCCATGAGGCTGGATAACTTACAAGTAATCATATTTCAATTAATTTACAAAAAAATAACTTGCTGTGGGTTATTTTAAGTTGTTGGCTGAGTAATACTTTGCTAAAATTAACCTACAGCAGGTTATTACGGCTTATAGAAAGTATATTTGATCTATTTCAATTAAATTATAACTTTTTAAATGTAAGGATTGAATCTACATCAGATTATTTTATGGAGATGAACGCCGTGTTGCCAAATGAATTATTGATCAGCCAGCCAGCTCGTGACTTAGGAAATCAGTTAATTAGAGAAATGAACATCAATAGATGTTATGGTATGGCTAATTTTCTTGGTGTCAATTCTTGCTATGATAATCATCAGGCTGTACTTATTTGGACATTTCAACTGCTTGAAAGGGAACCTACGTTAAATGAATTCGCAGAAATTAAAAAATATTTTCTTTTATTCTTTCCAGATAGTGCTTATCAATTAGCCTAAGCTTTATGTATAATTATTTTATAAATAACTAAAATTTAAAAAATCAATCAGATCTCCTCCCCTCATGTTCTTCATATCAGTCCTAACTAAATTTAAATAAAATATATTTTTATTTAGTTAACAGCTATTGATCTACTTGAAAGTTTGTTTATCAAATGAGTCGTAAAGCACCCTCATTCATGGGGATGATATAAGGCTCTGCTTCTAGTGTTGTGTCTGCTGTTGCTCAATGTATTGCTTAATGATTTCTAATGGCGCACCGCCACAACTTGAAGCAAAGTAGCTTGGCGACCAAAGTGATCCACCCCATAACTTGTTCTTGATCTCAGGAAAGTCTTTCCTTAAATGCCGACTCGATACGCCTTTTAAACTATTAACCAAATTTGAAACAGCAACTTTTGGTGGGTAGTTAATTAATAAGTGAACATGATCATCCTCACCATTAAATTCAGTCAATTTAGCTTCAAAGTCTAAACATACTTTTTTCAACATCCCTTCCATTGCATCAAGCATAGGTTTTGTAAAAACATCTTTACGATATTTCGTCACAAAGACCAAGTGAATATGCATATTAAAAACACAGTGCCGACCTGATCTTATTTGTTAATTTTCCATTATAGACCAATTAACATGTAATGTATGAAAACACTTAAGTTACGCATAAAAGATAAACATTGCAAGGTGTTAGACCAATTAGCATCTGAGGTGAATTTTGTCTGGAATTATGTCAATGATTTGTGTTTCAAACATCTACAACGCAAAGGGCAATTCTTTTCAGCTTACGATGTGGCGAAATATACCAAAGGCACATCAAAGGAATGCAATTTACATAGTCAAACTATTCAGGCTGTGACAGAAGAATTGGTTATTCGAAGAAAACAGTTCAAAAAAGCAAAATTAAAATGGCGTGTGAGTAATAAAAAATCTGCTAGATGTTCCCTTGGTTGGATACCCTTCAAGAAAGTCGCTGTAAAATATGCGAATGGCTATATTCAGTATGGTAAGCACCAATTCAAACTATGGGATAGTTATGGGCTGTCAAAATATACGGTCAAAACAGGCTCATTCGTTGAGGATAGTCGTGGACGTTGGTATGTCTGTTTAGTTGTAGATTCACCGAAGCAAGAGAAGCCAACAGAGACTAAAGCAATCGGTATTGATCTTGGTTTAAAAGATATTGCCGCCTGTTCCGATGGTACTGTGATCTTTAATCCCAAATTCTATCGTCAATATGAGCAGAAATTAGGAATAGCTCAACGCGCAAAGAATAAAAAGCGTGTCCGTGCATTACATGCCAAGATTAAGAACTGTCGTAAAGATCATTTGCACAAGGCAAGCAGTATGCTTGTGAAAAATAATGCACTGATCGTTATTGGAGATTTAAGTGCTCAGAAGCTTGTAAAAACTAAAATGGCGAAATCTGTTTTAGATACAGGTTTTTCAGCATTAAAAACAATGCTCACGTATAAATGCGAGAACGCAGGGGTCTTGTTTGAGGAAGTGAGTGAAAACTTCACGACCCAAGTTTGTTCGAGCTGTGGTGAGATCACTGCAAGCAGTCCGAAAGGTAGAGCAGATTTGCGAATAAGAGAATGGCGTTGTTGCAATGAAAAATGTCTCAGTTTAAATGACAGAGACATTAATGCAGCACTGAACATTCTTGCGCTTGGGCATAAGCGTCTAGCTGTAGGAATCTCCCTCTTTTAAGGCATAGGTATCTACACATTTTTTTATAAATCGAATGCGATTTTAGCAATCGCATTCAGCTCATCAGGCGAATACTCTGACAATAACTGAAGGGTGTTCAATAGTATTGAAAGCCCTGCCAATATGGCAGGTGCACTTTCAAGCTTGCCTCTTTTTTGTTGCCGACCTGAAATTCGGGTGAGAAATGCCCGAATTCTCATATTCTGCTCATCTGTAGCACGTTGCACTCGCCATGTCAGCACACAAGCCATACTGCTGATCAGTAGTCTTCTCAGGATTGCTTGAGGTGTCGTTTGTAGCCATGCTTAAACGTCATGTCCTGCCTGCTTAAGCAATTTGAAATAACATTCAATTGTCCAGCGCCAGTAATACCATGTACTCAATTCTGCTGTATCTATATCCATTGCAACATTACTCAGCAAACACCATCTCGCCACAATTTTGCCGTCACAATCCTTAACCACAGAAACAACCAGCCTTGCATCGACAGCATCTCCCTGCTCAGGAACTACCCGCTTCCCTGAGCTATCTTTCTGCTTGGGTTTTGCTGCACGTGTTATGCGTATATGGGTCTCACCCACATGCAAAGTATGCTGATTGCCTTTGTAGGAAATATTTTTGATCGAATGCGTTTCTATCTTTTCTGCAATCTCGCCAACCTTGTATGTCTGACCCTGATACTCGACTCGATGACCTTCTTTAGCGCGAATCAACCATTTAAATCCTTGATAATTCATCTGTCTAAGGTGGGCAATTGAATCTCCTTCACGGTCGATAATATGGACTAAGGTCTTTTGTACTACAGATTTCTCTATATGCTGTATTTGATGAAGAAGAGAGTTTAGGTGTGTTTCACGCTGACTGTGGTCATCTGTAAACGTTGAATAACATCCTGTTGCATCAGACAAAGTCTGGGCAAGAGGTGCAACAGGAAGTCCAGATGCAGCATCGACAAGTAGGCTGCTTTGTAATTCATAGCCTGTATCGTATTGATGGGTTCTTTGACGACGCTGAGTTTTATTGTTGTGTTTCACATATTGTAATTGAGACCAATCATGAACAATCAGCGCATAAGAGTGAGAGGATTGATCAATCTGTTCAAATGCAAGTTGCTGTATTGGTTCATTCAATTGCTTGAAAGAGATTTTTTCATTATTGAGGAATCGCCAAACGGCCTGAGTAGTTGCAAAGCTAGACTTCTGGGCAGAGGCAATTTCTTTAATTGCAGGGGCAAGTGAAGAAAGAGGATTCATATTAAGTTTTACGAGGGCGTTGTATCGTCTGACGAGACGTGTATCCAGACAGGAGATGTTAAATTGAAGAGCATGCTCTTCAAATTAACCTAAAGCTTGGGATTTGTGTAGATACCTATGCTTTTAAGGGGGAGAGGATGTCAACACTTAGCATTACTCAAATAATCAGCCCACCACTGCATCATTTCAGTTCGTTGAACTAAATATTCAGCATGATTATAGCTTGCACGTGTACGATTCTTATCAATATGTGAAAGTTGTGCCTCAATCCAATTCTCTTGGAACAAACCAGAGTCATTCAAAATCGTACTGAAAGTAGAACGTAGTCCATGAGAGGATAATTGATGTTTACCATAACCCATTTTACGAATAGCCATATTTAATGTATTGAAATGAATCGGTTGATTATATTTTCGTGGGCTGGAAAAAATGTATTTGTCACCAAATGACCATTGCATTACATCTTTTAAAATCTCTAAAGCCTGATCTGAAAGTGGAACTAAAAAATCTGGAATTTCATGCCCTAATATAACTTTCCGTCGAAACTGTTTAATATGTAAGGCTGGAATCCTCCAAATTTTATCATTTAAATCAAAATGATGAGGCTCAGCTAATAACAATTCAGCCCCTCGCACGCCAGTATGTAATTTAAACATAAGTGCTTTTTTAACAATTGGATGGGTATCCAACTTTTGTAATTTATTCATAAAATCGGATATATCCTCCGCTTTTAAATAAGGGTAGTTCTTCTTGATTTTATTGTTGACGGTAATTTTATTTAAACCATGGGCGATATTGTATTCACAATAACCCATCGCTACAGCGTAGTCATAAATTTGGTTCAAATAACTACAAGCTTTCTTGACAGGTTCTTTTACTTGGCGCGCCTCTATTTTTTTAATTACTGAAACTAGGTCATAGCGCTTAATGTTTTGAAAAGGCATATCCTGAAGATCTGGATAAATGTCATGCTGTAAACATATTTCTGCTAGCTGTAAAACACCACAACGCGGTGAATCATTGAATGCATTCTTAAGTTTGAATTGTAACCAATCTTCCCCTACTTTACGAAAAGTGATTAATTTGGAAGAGGTATCTTTTTCAAAACAAAAATTATTGTCTCTAAAATCATCTCTCACTTGTCGTGCCTTTTTCAGAGATAAATCAGGATAAAGCCCTAACTGAATGCGGCGACGTTTTTTTGTTTTTGGATCTGTATAGCGATAGCACCAAGATTTTCTTCCATTAGGCTCAATTTTCAGGCTAAGTCCATCTTCGTCGGATAAAAAACAAGTTTTATCCTTGCAATGAGCTTGGCGGACTTTAATTTCAGTAAGACTCATGAATTTTAAATGAAACCTATCAGAGAATTGGTCAGATCAATTATATCAAAATAGGAGGGAATATATATGATGCGTATGATACGCATCATATAAAAATGTAAAATATTATTTTTATTAGATAAATATTATAAAAATTAGTTTTTGGTAACCAGTATAGTTACCACTACTACATACTTAAGTATCCAATTGATCAAGCTTCATTTATGCAATTTTAAAAAGGGCTAATCTGACCATCGTACAAAATTTGAAGATGACTTCTGTTAAAAATCCCATCTGTCAAATTGTTAAAATTGCGATTGCTATCTGTAGGAGAAGTTTATTACGTGAAGGTTTTTCTAAGCGTCATATTGCACTCAGATTAGAGCGTGCCCCATCTACGATTTGTAGAGAGATCAAACGTAATCGAAACAGAAATGGTTACTTTGCTAAACATGCTCATAAGCTGGCAAAAATACGTCATAGCTCAAATCATAAAACTGTTGATCCTGCTGTATGGAAACAGGTCAAAAATTATCTTGCTCTGCAATGGAGTTCTGAACATATTGCTTCATATATTGCTGCCAGTATGCATGGCACTGTTGCAAATAGCCTGACATGCTAAGCTAAATATCTTGTTTGTCAGAGATACAGTTGATGAATCCATTTCATGGTCGGCATTTTCGTGGCGAAATCATTCTTTGGACTGTACGTTGGTACTGTAAATACGGTATTAGTTATCGTGAACTTTAAGAAATGCTTGCTGAACGAGGTGTGAATGTTGATCACACCACATTTATCGTTGGGTTCAGCATTATGCTCCAGAAATGGAAAAACGGTTACGCTGGTATTGGCGTAATCCTACAGATTTACATTCATGGTATATGGATGAAACTTATATCAGGTGGTGTTTAAAAAAGTATGCTGACATTAAATGAAGCCATTATTGATATAAAAGAAGGTTAAGTCGAAGGCTTTAAAATGGTTTTCAAGCTTTTTCGAAAAATTACAGCTTTTTCTAAAGCCACGCCTAATTCGATGCCTTATTTTACAATTATTGCCTTCAATACCCACAGTAAAAAACTTACCAATACTTTGCTTGCAGTTTTTAAAAGCAGTGATGAAACTGTCCCAATGATCACTTGCAATTCGAGTGTAGTGAACACCTAATTGTTTAAGCTTTGCCTTCAGCAGTTGGACTGTAGCTAAATCTCTTTTACCCCAAACATAAGCAATAATCTCACCTGTTTCTCGATGGTAGGCGTAAATAAGCCATTGTTTATTATTTTTATTTCCTACAAAAGTCCAGAATTCATCCACTTCGATAGATTCGTAATAACTTTGTTTAGGCTGAATTTGATATGTTGATTCACTTAAAGTGCGTAAAACTTTACCGATACTGATACGCTCAACTTCAGCAATATCTCGTATACCGTTGCCTCTGACCATTAACTGTAATATTTTACGAGTAATACCTGAATTACACCCTTGATAGCTGAGTGCATGGTCACCAATAAACTGACGTTTACAGTCTTTGCACTGATAGTTTTGTTTCCCATCTACCTTGATGCCATTTTTCTTTATACTCTCACTGAGGCAGGTTGGACATTTGATTTCTAGAGTTATTCGCATTTCCCTATTTTATCAAAATCTAACCTGCTTTTTTTCAGCATACTTTTTGAAACACCACCAAATTCTGTATCTTGAATTAATTTCTTAGCTGGAACTAATTCATAACCACCACACTCTCCAGTATTATGTACCCATAAACCCTGTTCACCAACAAAATAGCTATGATGGTCTTCGACTTCAAAATTATAAACAGCTCTGCATATTGTTGGAATATTTAATATCTGCCCCCCTACATTGGCCATAACATTCTCATAATTCTCTCTAAAGTCTCTAATTATTAAAGAATGATCTGAATAGTTTGCATGACAATAGTTACCAACAAAATAATCCCTTTTATTTTTTTTACCTCCTTTTATATCACCCCCTACGATATTATAACCTTCTTCATCAAAGTATATTATTGTATCAAATAGCTTATTATCATCCATATTAGCAGCATTAACAAAGCCATAATCACGATTAACATCTTGTACAGGTGCAATACTTACAACTTCATAACCTACTTCATCGCCATTCTTTGGACTAGATACAATCACCTGATCATATATTTTTAAATCTCTTGCAGCTTGCCAACTACCACTTCGAGCATTAATTTGATCAATATCACTTTCACTATCCCACCCCTCAATAAACACACTATTTTCTACATAGATAGGATGTCCTCCTGTTAAATAAATCATTTCATATATATCATGACAAATATCATCCTCATCTTCTGGATAAATACGTTTGCGAATAACTAGCTCATAAATTTCTTCTGATTCAGCCTTAAAGGTACTAATTACTCGTTTATACTCACGAATTGACCCATTTCCTTGCTCAGGGCTAGATAAAACCATATCGCCAACCTGAATATTTTGGATTGGTACAAGCCCCTTATCAGTATGAACTAATGTTCCTGCAACGAAACATCCAACATAAGTTGTTTCTTTCGCAAGTAAGTCTCCATCAAATGCATCATCAATCATTTTTTTATTGAGTGCATCACCACTATAGCCTTGTTGTGCTAATTCCGCTTCTTTGTAACGATAATCCCAAAGTGGTTTATTTAATTCTAAATTGGTAAATACTTTTATATCCCCAATAGACTGACGTGCAGCATTGACAAAAGCATTACGTACATTGACAGCAATATGTGCTAAATCCTCAGAAGATAGTGAAGGATTAGCCTTTTTAATTTTATCTACTATTGCTTTCATTTCTGCAGATTGACTTACTAACCACTGTGTTACATCTTTTGATAGCATCGTTTGTGTTTTAGGAATTTCTATTTCTTTCCCTGAAATTGTGTTTAGTCCCGGCATTTGATGGATCGGATCAATCTTAAAAAGTTCAGGTTCATTTGTCCATTGTTTACAGATGAATTCGTAGGGAGTCAGGCCCCTGAGTGTTTTGAGTCTGCGACCGAAGTTGTATGCAGCAATAAAATCAGCAAGGTGAGTACATAGCTGAGTGTGATCATCGTAATGAAACCGTTTGACAGTAGCTTCTTTAATCGTTCGGTTCATCCGTTCGACTTGTCCATTGGTCCATGGGTGCTTGACCTTGGTAAGACGATGTTCAATGCCACATTCAGTACAAACCCGATCAAAGATGTGCTCAGATGCGTAGCGATCACATGTGCGGTTTGTGAACTGGATGCCGTTATCTGTCAGCACCGTATGGATTCTATAGGGTACAGCCTTAACTAAATTGCGCAGGAACTGCGCGGCTGCCATCTTACCGGCTTTAGTATGCAACTCAGTGAATGCGAACTTGGAAGTTCGATCAATGGCAACGAAGAGATAAAGCTTGCCCTGTGCTGTTTGCATCTCAGCGATGTCGATATGAAAGTAACCGATGGGGTAGCTCTTGAAGCGCTTCCTGACAGGGCGATCACCTTGTACCTCAGGCAGTCGTGAAATACCATGCCGCTGCAAGCAGCGGTGTAAGGACGAGCGTGTCAAATAAGGAATACTTGGCTGTAATGCATAAAGACAATCGTCTAGCGGCAACAAAGTGCGTTTTCGAAAAGCAACAATTGCCGCCTCATCTTCAGGCGATAACACGCTTGAGCAAGGATTCTTTGGCCCGGTTGTAAGATCATCTACTGAAGTGCGTTTCTTCCATTTTGCGACGGTCTTTTGATTGATGCCGTAACGCTTGGCTAGCGCTCTTAAGCTTTCTTGACTATTTTGTATTGCTCGACGCACTGCCTGTGTCGTTGTGGCGCTGCTGTGTAAAACTTGTCCCATAGAGCTTCCTTCCATTTATCTAAGAATATTGCACCATTAAAATCTGGGACTAAACAATCCCGCAGTCTCAATATTTCTTAATGCATTTTGAATTGCCAAATCAAGGCTTTGGGCTTTTCTTGCAAACTCTAAATATAAGTCGTTATTGATTGAACATAATAAAGCATCATCACAACCTGCTTCAAATATACGATCCTCAATACATTTATCTGAAGCTTTTAAATCCTTGATATAAACTGTAAATTCAAAATCCATTATTGTACTATTCATAATTTATCCCTTTATTAGAACAAAAGTCTTTCTCGCCTATTGTAGTGTGCTCAAGTACGCATTGTATTTAGGTCTTTATCTATTTAAAACAAATTCAACTCATGTTATCTTTTTTGATAGACCTTAGGAGGCCATTTGAAACTACAAATTTTATCTGACACACATAATTCAGAATATCAATTATCAACAGATGCAGATCTTATTATTCATGCTGGGGATTTTTCGAATCGTCTGAGTGGTGCCATTGAGTTTGCAGCAACATGTAAAAATCTGAATAAAAACTTTATCTTCGTTTTGGGCAATCATGATTACTACTGCTCCAACTACAATTTAGTCGTAGATTTCTTAAGAGAAAATTATCCTCAAAATACCCTGCTTGATGATAACCACATCAAGATACAAGATAAAATATTTGTTGGTGGCACGTTGTTTACGAACTTTCGTTCCAACTCAACTCTTACAACACCTAGTGAACTTCTACAATTTAAAGAAGATGCTGAACAATCTATTTATGATTTTGATCAAATCATGATTAGCAGCGATAACAGACCTATCACCGCTGACGACTACATAGTATTGTTTCAACGATACCATCAAAATATTATGCAGTTTAAGGGGCAAGATAATGTGATCGTCCTTACTCATTTCCCACCTCATTTAGCTTGTCTTGATCCATATTGGGGCAATCATTCTGTTGCATCAGCCCTTAATCCCTATTTTATTAATGACCTTGATATTAAAGGCTTCAATCTTTGGATTTCAGGACATACGCATACATCTGTTGATACTGTAGTCGATGGATGCAGATTAGTGATCAATCCTTTAGGCTATCCGCAAGAGCAAGGGAAAAATGGTTTTAGAGAAAACTTAATCATCGATGTTTAAACGACCATATTTGTATTAAGCCGTTTTAACACAGCACATTATTCTAGTTTCAAGTTTTCTGAGATACTGATAATGAAACTTCAGTCACACAAAGACCAGGAAAAAATTATGTCAGATGATTTAGCTCAAGAGAATGACCACAGGAACACACTTGCTGACGCAATACTCAATGACTTAATTGAAATTGCTAGACTGCAAGGGGACCCCATTAAAAAAATGAAAGTAGATGAACATGGTGTTTTTTATGTAGAAAGCGAAATACCATTTGATGAATTTATAGAGTCATTCTGAACTTTCCTAATGCCAACGGCGTATCGATAGTTTCATTTCTATTTAAAAACTTAACCAAATTGTATTACCTGTAGATGCGTACATATTTTCATTCATCAGGTATCCCTCCATTTTTTAGTAATCGAATTTTCATACCTGTTAAATTATTTAACGCTGTAATTGATCATTAGCTTGAGTCAAGTTCCAACGGCGATAGACAACTGCTAAATATAAATCACTCAAGATTTTTTGACAGGTATTATCTTTATAATCGGTATTACTAATTTTCAGACTTATCCCTTTTTTACTTTTAGCCATTCTAAGTTCAGTATTAATCTCCTTCCATGAAAGTTCAGATATTTTAATTTTTTCATGAAATACCTGTTTATAGATGGCTTTTAACTCACGACAAAATTTAACAAACTCCTGATGCTCTTGTTTGCTCTGAATATACACTTCCATACGTGCATCTATAAGACGTACACAGCGCTCAAAATAACTCAGTATAGAATCACTATTCAACAAAGCAGTGAAAATTTGATAATTATCTTTGACAAATAGATTACCAGACCGATTTCTATTGATATGCTTTAACAACATGTCTAAAGCATAATTGTGATAAATATCTTTTTTGTGTTGAAAATGACGATTTTTATAAAGATTGGATGCTAAGTCGCTCCCGATATTTTTTAAATTCAGATCTTCATCTTTGCCAGATAGGACATTTATAATATCATTCAAAGTTGACGTCAGTTTGGATCTTTCAATTACATCATCACCTTGCTCTACATCTTCCTGCTTTAAGACCAAAGTATGCCATCGATCAGGATATATCGCGTTCTGAATTAATTTAGAATTTGAAGCTATTTTCCTTAAGATATCTTTTAATTCAAGTTTTTCTTCCTTTTGACAAGTATTCAACTGTTTTTTGAATACTCGGCAAGAGAGTAAAGCTCTTACAATACTTACTGATACTTTACTTTCATCTGGACATAATGCATCCCCTACTAACATTGAACCAAAATGCAAGTAATGGTTAGCTGTCATCTCAATTGATGAATGTCCTATAAAATGTGCCAAAATCTTCCAAACATCCTGACGTCCAGCAGTACTGTCAGTATTACCTAGTAAATAGTTTTTAATTTTAGCAATTTGATCAGGTGAGTAGTCGATCCAACTTCTAATTAACGCTTCACTTCCTTTCAAAATTAAAGCTAACTTATTTGTAGCAGTGTGTCTAAAACTATGAAAGGAATAATCCTGTGGTTCGTTATTAAATAAAGTATTAAAAATTTCCTTTGTCTTAGCACCAATAAAACGAGATGAAAAAAGTTGACCAAATTCATCTTGGAAGATAAAACAATCCTCTCTCCCCAACCTTCTTTGGTCAACTTTCACATTAAGATGTTTTTTGATCAGGCCAATAAATCCATTTAATTCATCCGTAGTTAGCAACTCATCAAGACGTATTCCTCGTTTTGCATTCTTCGTTTTGACCTGACGATGATAGTTATTGTGAATAAAGATTTTAATAAATTGAGGATTACTTGCAGTTAAATAATAATATCGGGTGGTGTTTCAAAAAGTATGCTGAAAAAAAGCAGGTTAGATTTTGATAAAATAGGGAAATGCGAATAACTCTAGAAATCAAATGTCCAACCTGCCTCAGTGAGAGTATAAAGAAAAATGGCATCAAGGTAGATGGGAAACAAAACTATCAGTGCAAAGACTGTAAACGTCAGTTTATTGGTGACCATGCACTCAGCTATCAAGGGTGTAATTCAGGTATTACTCGTAAAATATTACAGTTAATGGTCAGAGGCAACGGTATACGAGATATTGCTGAAGTTGAGCGTATCAGTATCGGTAAAGTTTTACGCACTTTAAGTGAATCAACATATCAAATTCAGCCTAAACAAAGTTATTACGAATCTATCGAAGTGGATGAATTCTGGACTTTTGTAGGAAATAAAAATAATAAACAATGGCTTATTTACGCCTACCATCGAGAAACAGGTGAGATTATTGCTTATGTTTGGGGTAAAAGAGATTTAGCTACAGTCCAACTGCTGAAGGCAAAGCTTAAACAATTAGGTGTTCACTACACTCGAATTGCAAGTGATCATTGGGACAGTTTCATCACTGCTTTTAAAAACTGCAAGCAAAGTATTGGTAAGTTTTTTACTGTGGGTATTGAAGGCAATAATTGTAAAATAAGGCATCGAATTAGGCGTGGCTTTAGAAAAAGCTGTAATTTTTCGAAAAAGCTTGAAAACCATTTTAAAGCCTTCGACTTAACCTTCTTTTATATCAATAATGGCTTCATTTAATGTCAGCATACTTTTTTAAACACCACCCAATATTTATTGGCTTGATGATTAGAGTGATATCAAACCAAAATGCGGTTGTGATGTTTTCATCAACTAAATATACATAAAAATAGACTGGTCGTCTACTTTTTGTGTAAATACCAAAGGTAATCTAAGTTCTACCAATAAGATTGGAAATTCAGTCTGTTTCAAAATAGACCTAACTGTCAGTAAATTTAGCTATTTTCATGCAAAATTTACTGTTTATATCTTAAGAAAGAATTCTACTTTTAAATAAAATACTAAAAAATAATTGACAACAAATATATTGTGAGCAATTATATTTTACACAATACAAATGTTTGGAAAGCAACAAATGAGCACTCTTTATGCAACAAAAGTTAAAGCAATTGGTGGACGTTCAGGGACTATCCTTAGTGAAGATGGTATTTTAGAACTGAACTTAGCTTTACCAAAAGAATTAGGTGGTAAAGGTGGAGCGACCAATCCGGAACAACTATTTGCGGCAGGTTATGCAGCATGCTTCGGTAATGCAATCATCCATATTTCACGTAATAAACAGCATAAAATTCGTGATAATGATGTAGAAGTTCTGGGTACTGTTGGTATGGTATCGAATGGTAATGGTGGATTTGCCTTGACAGTTAATTTAGATGTAACTCTTTCAAATATATCTCAGACTGAAGCAGAAAAAATAGTTGAAGAAACTCACCACGTTTGTCCTTATTCAAATGCTATTCGAGGTAATATACAGGTTTCTACAACTGTTCATACAAAATAGAATATATGTCCAAGAATCAGCTTTATTTAGATGAACAATTATGTTTTCCCATCTATGCGGCATCAAATCTAATAGTTAAAGCTTATAGACCTTTTCTTGAGCCTTTGGGACTCACTTATCCTCAATATTTGGTTATGTTAGTTCTATG
The DNA here is from genome assembly GCF_000367925.1 of Acinetobacter bohemicus ANC 3994. Lineage (GTDB taxonomy): Bacteria > Pseudomonadota > Gammaproteobacteria > Pseudomonadales > Moraxellaceae > Acinetobacter > Acinetobacter bohemicus. The sequence continues at coordinate 33,226 of NZ_KB849165.1, read as the reverse complement.
GGAAAAAATTTCTATAAGTGTGGGCGATCTTGGACAAATTTTATATTTAGATAGTGGGACATTAACGCCATTACTTAAAAGGATGGAAAAGTCTGAGACTATAAGGCGCTCACGTGATACTGTCGATGAAAGAAGAGTTATTATTTCATTAACAGAAAAAGGAACAAAACTAAAAACGTTAGCTGAAAATATTCCAGATGACTTGTCTCAATCTATTAAGTTTTCAAATGCTCATGAGCTGAGAGATGAATTAAAGTCCTTAATTAAATCTCTATCGAAGAAGATCTGAATAGCCCTTCAGGAATAAGAAAACTTTAATTTTAATATCAATACCTAGGGTGTGTTGACACTTTTAGCTTAAAAAAAATAGCGAAGTAGTAAAATTAAATCACCAAACCCAATTTTACTATTCGCTATGCCTCGTACGAACGTCTCTCATAACCAGCATGTTGATCCTAAATTCGGCTTAATACATGATGATTAGGGGGTATTTCTCCCTAAAAATAACTCTATTATCTTGTAATGAAAATCAGCAGCAGACTAAGTCACTCACTTTAATCATATTCAAATCAAATTCGCGGACTCCCAGGCCTTTGCTTTGTCAAATAGTGATTTGTCCAAGCAAAGGCCTGGGCCCCTTAGACTAAATGATATATGCTTAGGCTATTTGCATAAGGAAGGATACTGTACGGCTTCTAGTAGCGGATCAAATACAAGGCATTAAGCAATAAATGAGCGGCAAAAAGTTTTCCTAGTCAGGTAAATAATATTCATGCATATGTAGCCATCTTGAAAAAATTCACAGAATTTGGCTGCACTTAACCCCAATTTGTCACTTGAATTTGGCTCAATTAAAATAGTACTGTCTTTCAAACCTTGGTGTAACAAAGCATGCGCAAGTCCTATTTACTTAGGCTCTGATATGATCTTTAATCACCAAATATCGTACACTCAACCACGTAAGTATCCATCGCACGGCGCGTAATGATACTTGTTGAGACATAATTCTAAAATAATCATATTTATTATGTTTCATCACCATCGGAAAAAACTGATGTTCTGTAAGGATTGAAAGCATAGGTTCATCCTCTGCCGTAAAATGCATCAATACTTTTGTTACATTACTTTCATACAACCATTTTTTTATTAACCAATTATAAGTTTCTGATTGGTTTTGTTCTAAATAATCAAATCGCTCTAAAATCTCTTGTGCAGAATTAAAATCTACAGCACTTAGTAATTCAGGCAAACGTGCTAACTTTCCTTGTGTCGATAATGGATGTCTTCCTATATTTGAACCACGTTTACCTGACGGAATGTTTGCCATCGTAATTAAAGCTCTCTTCCACGACTCAATATCTAATCGTGGCTGCCCCTGCCCTGAAATAAGATACCGCTCAATATCTTCAAATTTTTGAAATAACTCGTGTTTAATTACTTTTTCAGTTGAATTTCCTCTTTTTTGAGCATAGATTACCCACCTCTGACTTTGTCTTTTTTTGAGTACATATTTTTCGATGGTATCTCGCAACTCATATTTTAGATTACCATCCTGTTGATGAATTACTTGGAAATGTCTGAATAAATTACTCCGACTCATGATTCGCTTAAAAAATGCAGTATGTAAATTGGGTTGCTGTTGTTTCATGCTATAGGCATAAGTAGCCAGAAATAAGATATGAACATAATGCTTTAATGTTGTCGATTCATGCAAATGTCCAAGCACTCGACTAATCGCCTTAATCCCTTGCCCAACCTGTCCTTCATTGCCTACTAGCGTATTAAATTGCTCATTCGATGGCATCCAATTTTGTAGCCATGGCAGTTCTATCGTAAGATCTTTAAAATCCACCACTGTTTGCAAACACTTTAAAGTATATGCACTTGCAAACGTATGTCTTAAATGATGTAAGCTGAGATCAACATCTCCAGTGACTTTCTTTAAAATTTGAGATATTTTATCAAAAAAATGCCTATACTCACTGTTCTCATCAGACATTAATATCGAATTTTTTTTATTCTTATAAATATCGTCTAATCCCTTTTGAATTGTCTGACTTAATAAATTCATCGGAACAGCACGTTCTGATCCAAGTGTTTTTAACTTATGATCGCCATAGGGACGAATTCTGAGCATATCCTCATCAATATCTACGGGCTGTAAATGAAGTATCTCCGAACGGCGTACACCCATCGCTGCAGATAAACGAAAATGACGCTGAATCTCTTGACGTAAAGCAGCATCATTCACCCCAGATTCTACAGATTGTAATATTTGAACGATCTGCTGCACTTCATTTTTTGAAAAAACTTTAGCACTTGCTTGATGCGCTGTACGATTGTGCAACTTTATACGATCATCATTTAACTGAATTAAGAACTCTCTAAAGCGATTCCACGCAGCGAGATGCTTGCGGTGTGGAAAATGCTCTTGCGTCAACTCCATCCATTTTTGAAATACATCTTCATCAATATGACTATCTTTTGTTAAATCTTCTGAAAACCCCAATATACCTGCACTGACGATGGCCAAATATAGATGAATCATATTTCGATTCTGTAGGCTTAACTCTTCTGCATCACAGCGTAAAATCAACCATTGCACAAAGCACGTCAATAAATTGACTGAGCGGTGATTCGTTTTATCATTGGCAAGCTGCTTAAGCCAAATTCTTGATCTAGACTCACCTTTTAGTTGCTTAATCATCGCTAAAATATCAGACAAATGTAATTGCTCATCACCTATTTCTATTTCACTCTCTGGCTCAGTGCTATCTAAACCTGTGGTTAATTTTTCATATTCGGATAAGCGTAATAATTCATTTATTGAAAGATCTTCAGTCAAGACTTGGCCTGATATATAACCTGCAATCAACGGAGTGCTATTTAACATCACATTTTGCTGTAAAGCTTTCAACCATTGAGCTAACGATATAGTTGACTTAAGCCCTATTTGTCTTAAATATGTATTAAAACACTTTTGCCAAGCCGTTCGTTGTTGATTTCTTGACTGTGCTAAAATCTCTTTTAATCGGGGCTGTACATACTGTCGGTCTACTAAAATTAAAGTCGAGACATAAGGACTTAACAGTACTGTACGGCGTATCTTAGTCACAGATCTATCATTATTCACTGTCAGCTCAACGAGCCGACTATTCCCCATAGCGACTATATGCTGATCAGAAGCAATAAACTGCAACATCGCTTGTAAATGGCTCACTCGGCACAGTTGTGAATACATGGAGAGTACAACCAGCAAACGTCCTATTTCGACATCACAATTTTTATGTTCAGGTAAATGTTCTAAATCCTTCTGAATAAGATCAAGTAAGTTTTGTTCAATATAACACCATGTACTAAAACTATTTTCAGATGTCAGCCATGTACGAGTAGCTTTTTGAGGGAGTTGAACGAATAAAGGAATTTTCGTTTTATCGCGAATATAAGCACAATACGTCTTGATCGCTTGTGGCAAATCAATCTTTGTATTTTTAGCTAAATTGAAAGCTAATACATGTCCAAGCTCTAAAGATACTTTTGGCTCAGGATTTTCCTCAAAAATCAACTGACAATAGGGCTCATACTCTGAGTTTTCCAGCCATTCTTTTACATCATTTTCTGAATATTGTATTATCGGCTTCGTCTCTGCTTGAACTGCTTTAGTCTCTTTGGTTAAAACAAATGTTGGAATATTCTGGATTTTAAAAAAATCAAAACCATCAAGACATTTAAAACCTAACTGTTTTTGCAGGTTTTCTTGTACATCAAGCCACTGTTGTTTAAATGTTGATACAGGAAATACTGATAACATATCCCATGGATGACGACCGCGTACCCAGTGCCCAAGTCCAGCATCCTTGAACCGTCCAGGTAACTGATTATTATCAGAGCGAACCAACTTCCGTGCCCAATTTCTAACTAAACCTTCAATCTGATGAGGATCACAAAGTTGCAAAGCATAAGATGATAAATCAACACGTGGTTCAACTTGATTCCCCAGCATTCTCATCAAACCACGTAAAACTTGAATCTGTTTGATAAATGCTGCCGTCAATGGCACATAACGATCGGTTGATTCATCTTGATGATGTTTATCTTGAATCAATGCCCAGCCTTGCTGACTTATCAACTGAGGAAAAGGTTGCTTAACCCCCCGTCCTGCAGTTGCAAGATTCATCCATAATGCTGTATACAACGTTAAGTTATCAAAGAGCGTCTGCCAATCTTTCTGTTCAGCAGCCTGATTTATTCTATTTTTTATTAATGTAATTTCATTTTGTATTTCAACAATCTTTATCCCAATCGGGCTACCCACGCGTTCACTGGAAGTGTGTATATATTCAGGAATATCAATTTTTATCGTTCTTAAACAATCAGCCCATAATTGCTGAAGTTTCCTCTGTTCAAAAGATGCATAATGAATTAAGTTATCATAATTCCGGCCTGATGCATTGGTCACTGCTTTAACGACAGCTAAATCACCTTGGCTATGCTCATATAACAACCGTGGAAGAATATCTCTAATGCTTTTGAGGCTGATTTCTAACTCTTTAGGTACACTGTTAATAAGTCTTCTAACTTCGCGTTCAACTGCCGGTTGACGGGTTTTAATCGCAAGATTTTTGACTTGATTCACCAAATCATTGAGCTCACTTGGTAAAACCAAATGTAATTTCTTGGTCCATGGCACATTAAATTTAGAATCTTCTGGCTTTGTTTTGAGTGTCGGTGTCCCTGCTAAAACACTCAATACGTATGCAGATAAAGTATTATCATACTGAATAGCAATATTATTCTGATCGGTATTTTGACTAAAACACGGCGCTGTTAATTCAGTAACCGAACGTCCAGTGAGTAAACTCAATATTAAAGCTAATTTTGCACGTAAAATTAAGCTGGTATCAGCCTTAGATGGTTGACATAGCTTAAACACTTTTTGAATCGAATTTAATGACAATCGCCATTTGGTCCAAACTAAACCAACATTTGCAGCTTCAACATGCTGAAAAATAGACTTAGATGCATAAAACCCTCGAATTAAATCGGATTGTTCTGCCAAAAAAAATGTAAACAATGGCTCCAATGGTGTTTCATCTTCTTCAATCTCATCATACTCAAATACTTCAGAGACCAGACCACGATGAATTTCATCCATATCCTCCAAAGGTTGGATGGCAATACTTAATGAGCCGTATCGTTGCAAGATAAGTTTTTTTTGCTTTAATCCTATACGGTGTAAAAATTCTCGACGTTTTTTCTTATTTTTTAGTCGATTATTTTTCCAACTTTGTGATAAAAACAGCTTTAATGCATAAAAAACTTCATTTAATCGTTTGTCTTCAGAACCAGCGGACATCAAATTAATCAGTTGTTTCGGTGAGTTTTGAATCAGTAATTCTTTGACTTGTTCTAAAATATCCTCATTACTTGGATCACCCAACAGCCTAATCGATAAAAAGGCGTTATACACGCGAGATCCCTTTTGAGCTTTCAACTTTATGCTTCCATCACCATTTAAATAATTACTATAAAGCTCTAGAGTATGTACGTTTTTTTGAAAGTGAAATATTTGCTTTAAAAACCAAATTATTACAGTATCAAAACTATCATTATTTTGACTTAGTCCTGCTTGAATCAATAGCAAGTCACAAATTCCACTGTCTCCAGTAAATGGGCGCAACGGCGTGAGTTTATGTTTGTTTTTATCCGTTGTTTCTGAGAAAAAATGTGAATATTGATCAGAACCCTGTAATGTACTAATTATCTTTAAAGTATTAAGCTCATTATGAAATATTGATAATTCATCATCACCAATCAATGTGCAGATTCGCTGACAAATGACAACAATACCAGCTAAGCTATAATGTGCACGCAACAAAAATAATGCTTGGATAAGTTGTTGTTCTTCTATATTTTCATTCTGATTAATCCATTCTCGGAGCTGCTTAAAATAAATATTCATGAACTACTCCTAATACGATAGATCCATGCCTTCTTCAAGTCTGTTAAAGCCAAAGCAACTTCTGCCGTTGGTGCCACACGAACAATTTGCTGCTGATGTTTTTGATAAAGTTCCTCCAGTCGAGGTAAAAATACAAAAAAGTCAGCTAAATGAAAATATGGTTGCACAGACTTGCAAAGCTCTTTTACTTTAATTTTTTCTAATGGCAAAAGCTTTTGGGCGATATAACCTGCTAAAACATTTTCGACTAAGAAAGTACCACTCACCACCGGTGGTGCCCAAGCTACCAATTTTTGAACAAAGGAAATAGGCAGCTTTTTTAAAAAATGCTGTGTATTTAAAAATAAAGGCATTTCTTCTAGATCTAAACGCTTTAGTCGAAGTTCGCCTGCAACAACCGTCTTATACTGCACTTTATCCACTTTACCCCAGTGTCTTCTTTTCACACTGTTCTTTAGAGTTTTTACATTACATAAATCCATATCGACAGCAAGCAGTAATTTACGATATGTCGCGAGCAGTAGTGATGCTTGACTTTTAATTTCTTCTGAAAACTTGCTCGTTTCCTCATCGAGTAACATCATTTTCAAAACTAAAACTGGGCATAATTTTTTAACCCTGCCTTCAGATACTGTTAATGCATTAATGAGCAATGGTGTAATCATTTTTTCTGCTTAGTTAAGTTATTTTTAGTGTTGAAATAATAGAATAATAAAGTCCCAAAATAAATAGAATCAAATAAACTAAATTCAAAATTTAATAAAAAAGTATTTGATTTATATAATTTATTTACTAACTTTATTTTTATATCAATATCTGAGTTTTAATATCTTCAGGTAAAAGATTCGGTTGGAATACGCCATTGGCATCTTGGTATTCTTCCTTATCTTTATATTGATTGGTGAAGTAGGTCGCTGCCGCTTCACTGGCAACAGCTGCACTTCCTCCTGCTGTTGGGTCACCACCATTAATATAGGCCAATGTCGCACCCAATATGGCATGTGAAGCCATTTGCGCTGCTGTGTTTTTATCTTCACCATGACCAAACTGTTGTCCAATGACCTGTGCAGCATATGGCGCAAGGGTATTTGCTGCAGCCTGCAGATCTGTTTGACCGCCTAATACTGCGGTCAATGCGGTGGTTACTGCATTCAAGCCTCGGCTGTAATCTCCTCCCATGCCCCATTTCTCGGTCACAGATTTTTCATATGCCAGTGCTGTAGCATATTCAGCGGTGACAGTCTAATTTAAAAAATAACATACTGATTAATAAATATAAAATATTATAAATTTGGTTTTTTACTACCATTTTTACTACAAAATATTTCTACCAATCACTTGCTTAAAATTCACCCACAAAATACTATTCTGTTCAAAATTTTGATGATTGTACATTAGGAATCATCACTAAAGTTTCAATTCTCAGGCAACTCTCCATTAGCATTTTGAAAATGTGGATCATTTTTATATTTTTGTTCTATGTCTGAAAAATGTAAAAACTAAAAGCCCCATCTACTAGGATGAGGCTTACATAAGGAATTTTTATAACGTATATTATGTTAATTTTAGGGAATCTTAAAAAAATTTATAGATTGTACTTTTTGAATATTTTTTCAATTTCTATTTTTCTATTTGGCTGCTCTTTCAAAACATTTTCCAATCCTTCTCTAATATAGAACTTAACTGTTTTTTCATCGTACCACCCTTCATTTGGTTCTATTCCTGTCATTTCCTCATCTACCCACGCGTAATATAATTCCGTTCCATTTTTTTGAAGATCAGAATATAATTGCCACCCTGGATCTCCACCAACAGGTTCCATTGGATCTTTTCCTATGACACCGCGTAAGTAATATTCCAAATCCTCACCACCATGAATTATTTGAGATATACAATATAATAATGGTGCTTGCGAATGCCCATTCTCAAAACTAAAATACCCAATACTAACTATACTCATAAACGTTACCCTTATTTAATTTTATGGTGTTTTAGGGTTAATTGGAAAAGATGTTGGTACTTTAGGAGCTCCGCTACGGGTGTCAATTGGCACTCTAAAAGTAATACCATTTACCACTACATTTTGTTGAGCCTTACCATTCACTCCATAATTTACTATCGCTTTTGCAGCAGCTTGATTAGCCATGCTCGCCATCTGAGCGTCATTATAAACTTTAGGATCATAAATTGTTTTAGGTTGAATCCTTCCATTTGGCAATTGATATTTTACTTCTATAATTCCTTTCGATATTTGTGTTGGTTGTCCTACTAACTTACCACCATTAGCATTCAAAATTTCATAGAAATTATCTGCATTATGTCCCCCAGAGATGATTTTGGATTTTTTATTAACTGCCGCTTCAATTAAATGTTTTCCTAAAGGTGTATCAATCTGTTTTGTTCCTGCATTAATATAACCATCTCTAGGTCTAACAGGTACTCTACCAGCAAAATCTGCCTCAGGTTCCATTACAATCTTCGTAATATCCTTACCATATTTTTTCCCAATATTTTCAATCGCTTCATCGGTTAATTTAATAGGGCCATTTAAAGTCTTTGAAAAACCTAAACTAAGCATTGCAACTTTAGCTTCTTGTATTTCCTTTGGAGTCAGATGCTCCTTAGTTACAGGATCATATTCTGCACCCATTGCAGCTGCTAGCTGCCTTATTGTTAAATCATTAATAACCAATAGAGTTTTTTCACCTAAAGTTTTTTCAGGTATTGGACAAACATATCCTGTCGGACAAGACCATTTTTCTTTAGTATTTTCTTTAACTACCTTTCCATAATTCTCATCAATAATCGAAAATCCATTATTCTCCACAGCATTCTGCCCAATCACTCCTGCCAACTGAGCGTTATAGGTAGAATCTCCTACTGCACCGCCTATCACTGCCCCAATACCTGCTGTTAAATCCCTTATCTGAGTTTTAATATCTTCTGGCAATAGGTTTGGTTGGAATACGCCATTGGCATCTTGGTAATCTTTATTGTCTTTATATTGATTGGTAAAATAAGTTGCCGCCGCTTCACTGGCTACCGCTGCACTGCCTCCTGCTGTCGGGTCACCACCGTTGATATAAGCCAGCGTTGCGCCTAAGATTGCATGAGCAGCTAACTGCGCTGCGGTATTCTTGTCTTTACCATGACCCCATTGCTGACCAATCACTTGAGCTGCATATGGCGCAAGGGTATTGGTGGCTGCTTGCAAATCTGTTTGTCCGCCAAGTACCGCAGTTAAAGCGGTAGTTACAGCATTCAAGCCTCGACTGTAGTCACCGCCCATGCCCCATTCTTTAGTAACCGCTTTCTCATTGGCAAGTGCTGCCGCATATTCAGGATTACCGGCAAACTTATCATCTTTTTCTTTTGAACTTAAATTTTTGAAGTTCGCTTGTTCTTCTGGACTTAACTGCGTTTTAAGTTCTTCTTGTAAGGCTTCTTTTTCCTGAACTGCTTTCTTTATTTGATCTTGAGAATATGTACGTCCTGCTGTAGCAATCGTTGATGTTGCATCCGCAATGATCTTCTGCTTTTCCAAGACTGCATCTAAATCTGGAAGCGCTTCAACTTTTTGGTTCGCTGTATTGATGTCGCTATGTATGCCCAGTTCTTCTACAGTGGTGTCTTTTCCGCCAATATTGATATTGCCTTCACTTAATGTGGCATAAGTGGTGGTGCTATCTTTATCTTTACTTTGTTGTGGCAAACTTGGACTAAAGCTTAAACTGTCTTTCCAGTTAGTATTGCTGGTTGGTTGTGGTGCTGGGCTTTCACCATCTGCTTTACCCAGTTTTGTGCCACCAGACAAGGCGACTGTGGTCGCTTTATAGCCACTTTGATTTTCAAGATTGCTGAAAGTCAGACTATTGGCGGTTAAATCATTATTTTCTTTTGAGGCTGTGGAAGCGATTGCACCACCTTTCAAGTCAACACTGTCAGCTTTTACGTGATAGCCGCCATCACCAGCAAATAGACCAGACTGCTCATTCACACTACTGGATGAACCGCTGGCCTTACTGTTGCTGTAATTGCCTGATGCTTGCCATGCCGTACCAAATGATGCCTGCAAGCGTATACCCGCCCCAGTTTGCTCACTGTCTTGGGCAAGGGTATCTTGCTGGCTGATGATATTAAGCTTTCCACCGACATCTGCATCGATACGGTTGGCTGTGGCTTGTGCACCTTTCAGCGTGGTATCGCCTTTACTCTTGATGCTCAGGCTGTCTGAATTGAGTGTGGTATTTTCATGCACTGTGCCATCAAGATGATTGCTACCTTTGCCATAACCGGCTTCTACAAACACATAAGCGCCCGTTTGCGCACCCACAGAAACACCCACGCCATAACTTGCACCTGCATTGCTGTTTTTACCATCCGCTTTTTGCTGGCTTTGCCCTGACTCTAAAAGGATATCTTTTGCAGAGTCTAAACTGATGGTATCTTTTGCTTTAACCTGTGTGTTTTTAAGATGGATATCACCTTCCTTACTGGTCAGGTTGATATTGCCGCCTGCGTTCAGCAAATTGGATTGTGAAGCTGAATAACTCTTGTCTTGGTTGTTTTTGCTGGTACTAAAACCAATGCCAGTCTCGGCTTTAAATAATGCACCGCCTTGGATATCGCTATAGGTTTGGTAACCTTGAGCTACTGCAGCAACACCTTGTAATGCTTGTGTGCGGTCATCTGCTTTACTCTTTCCTGCTTTATCAACGGCATTGACTAAGTCAATCAGCGGTGAACTCACGCGGCTGAATAATCCTATTTTTAAGTCTTTCGATGACTGACTGTCACTACCGGTATTATGATCATCCAAAATATTAATCGATTTTGCGATGATGTTTAAATCTTTGCCTGCAACGACATCTGCAACTTTTTGGTTATAGTTATTTCCAGCATTGAGGCTGACATTGCCATCAAGGCTGCCCACTTGGCTGCGTTCTTGTGTAACATTCTTGCTATTGGTTTTATTTTGGTTGGCCATGTAGCCATCAAATCGTTCCGTATCCGATATTTGCGCGCTGCCCCAGCCTTTGCTCTTTTGGCTTTCGCTTTGACTCTGGCCACTTTGCGCAGATTGAATATTGATATCTTTGCCCGCAGTCATGCGCAAATCATCTTGTGAGACCACTTTACTGCCGACAATATTGATGTCTCCAGTATCTGCTTGTAGAGTTGTTTTTCCACCAACAGAAAGTTCTGTGCCTACGCTTTGGCTCAGACTTCCGCTGCCTTTACCCTTGTCGTTATAAACCCCGATAGGAGCAAGGTGATCTCGGGTATCGATGCTGAATCCGCTACGCTTCGTATCGGCACTTTGGGTTTCTGTATTTGAGCTTGCGAGCAAATGAATATTATTCTTGGCATTCAGTAATGCATCGCCTTCTGCTGAAATTTTCGCACCTTGACTGCGGATATCACCCTCTGTGGCAATAATATTTAAATTACCGCCTGCTTTGACTTCCGTACCTACAGATTGGGTTGAAGCAACGTGATTGGTATTATTTATTTTCTGATGGCTGGCAGTGAATACAACCGGCGTCGTTGCGGCCATCGTGGCTTTACGCGCAGTCTCAGCACTTGACATGATTTTACCAACCGCACTATCAGAGAAGTCGTTACTCTGTTGGCTCTTTTTCGCAGAAGCGAGTGCCGCAGCCTCAGAACTATAGGTAATACCAACGGATACTCCAGAAGTTTTACTTTCAAATTTAGAGTTTTGGTCTTGGTAAATATCTGCTGCTGCTAAATTAACATTTTTGCCAATCAGATTAATGTCTTTTCCTGCAGCTAAAATAGCAGCTTCTGCTGTTAAATCTTTCCCTGCCACAATATTGACATTACCAGACAGGCTGGATACCACACTTTGCGTCAAATCGGTGGATTGTGTGTCATCTTTGCTGTGCACATTAGATTTCCCATAGCCGACACTTGCGACCCCATCCGATGCGCTAGCTGTAAATCCAGATTTTTTAACCGTACTTTCCGATACCTTTACATACTGGTTTTCAGCAGCCGTAATCGAAATATTTTCTTTTGCCTGAATCTGAGTTAAATCATCTGAAATCAGATTGCTGCCACGAATGCTGACATTATTGCCGTCCAGAATAACTTTATTGCCTTCAATGGTGCTAGCAACTGCCTCATTACGCTGAGTTTTATAATACGAATCTGATGTTTTTTTGCTGAAGGCGCTGCCACCGGTTTCTATATTTCTCGCTTCAACTGTTTGTTCACTTCGGCCTTCTGTTATCTTTAAATCCTGTTGTGCTGAAATTGCGGCAGTGCCTGAAACACTGGATATTTCAGAACCTGTGATCTGAATATTCTGACCGGTGAGATAAACATCTCCCTGTCCTGCAATTTTGCTACCAACATCTGTTCGATAACTACTATGGTTGTAATTGTTTGCATCTGACTGAATATGTGTGGTTCGACCAATACTCACAGCCCCCACATCAACATCCCCAGCCGTCTGAATTACTGTTGAACCATTGCTATTGGCAATTTCAGCGCCTTTCATTTGGGTATTACCACCGACACGAATACTGATGGTGGTTTTTAAATTTTCTGTATCAGTACTTTGGGTCTTCAGTGGACTATTGATATATAAACCTGCGACACGGTCTATACCCGTTTGCTTGAAATAACTGTCACCAATCTGATGTTCTGAACTCAACGTGGTGGTGTTCAATTTAAAGTCGCGACCAACATCGAGCTGCATTGCATGATCCGCAACGATTTGACCGCCTTCAATATTTAAGTCTTTTACGATTTTAACAGTAATATCATTGGCTTGAATTCGACCATTCAACTGATTGACGTTATCTGCATTTAAAACTACAGCATTTCGTCCTGCAATGATTGCTGAGTTTAGAACATCCCCCTGCATATTTATCTTTACAGTTTCAGCAGAAATTAATGTGCCATCACCTTTTAAATCCCCCACCCGTGCTTTGACATACACTTGTGGCACCAAGGCTTTTTGGTTGCTGCCATTCGGCAAGGTCACTTCTTTTTCTTCCAGCCAAACAATGTCACTGGTCAACTGTGCAATCTGCGCTGCGGTTAATGCAATTCCGGGACGTAAACCATACAGTTTGGCAAAGGACAAACTATTGTTCATTAAAGCTTTGAATTGTTCTTCATCCGAACCGTACCCTTCTAAGAAACGATGTCCCGTGAGTAGAGCAATCTGATCCTGTACCATGCGCTGTTCGTAATAGCCATCACCTAAGCGTTTTTGTTGCATGCTTGGATCAAGACCAAGTGCATTTAACATGTAGTCAGAAGACAGCCAGTTTTTATAATTGGCAAAGGCTGGATCGGTTTCAATAAGATATTGGGCATTGCTGTCTTTATTGACCTTATACAGTGCGCTATTGGGTACTTTAAACTGACTGTTGTCCACCGCCCGAATTTCTGTGTCTGTACCTGTAGCTGAACCTAAATCAATCTGGTCTTTTGATGCTCCAGCACTATTGTCAGCTCGATCAATTTGAATATCCAGCGCATCTGCTTGTACCTGATCAATGCCTGCGCTTGATGGCGCTATATTCTGAAATGGCTTCGCAATGCTGACTGCCAACGGTTCGCTGCCTAAGCTTTCCTGCCTCCAGACATAATAATCAATTTCATGATCATGGTCTCCACCATCTAAATAATGCAGTTCTTGCGTTCCGGTATACAGCACTTTGGTGAGTCCATCAACACCAATATTATTCAGAACAGCATTTTGATCCGCACTGATGCCATTCACCTTAAGCTGGTGTCCGGCAAGGATCTGGCTCTTATCGTTCACAATGCTATCCGCATTGTCAAACTTCAGACTGCCTCCCGCCTGAATCAGCCCCGGCGCAGATGTTTTAACCTGAGTCTCAGAATATTCAATATCATAGCGGTAAACTGTCCAGTCTTCAGATGGATTTCCACCAAAATACAGACCGTCAAAAGTTTTCCACCCCCCCTTAAACTCTTTAACTTGACCTTTATTCGTGGATACAAGAACCAGACCAGCATCAAAATTGGCATTGCTGTTATTGACTTGCCGTGCGGAGAAATACAAATCTCCCAGCGCTTCAATTCGTGCGCCGGCATTACTCACCGTTTGCGCAGTTCCAGTCGCTTGATTATTCTGATCTAAAGCGCCGCCCAAATAAAAATCTCCAGCACTGAAGATCAAGGCCTGACTGTCATAATCAGTCGGATTGGCTAAATTATTTAAGCTATTGACACCAATATCCAAGCGTTCACGAGCCGCAATCACTGGGGCTGTACCAGCTGTGTCTGGACGGTTATTCAATGTATCAGCTTGCAGCGCCAGCGCCGAGCCGTAAATACGACCCGTGCCTTCATTATCAATCTGTATTGCTTTTAAAACGGTCAAACCGCCATTGATCAAGCCCGCATTGTAAATACTGTTCCCAGCATTCAATACGGTTTTCTGCGCCTGCAGTGATGCATCGGCTGTTAAATTCCGGATGTTCTTGGCCTGAATATTCAGAGCATCTCCCGCAGTTATTTTACCCAAGTTGTTCAAATCCTGCTGAAGCGTTAAATTCAGCTGGCCATTGGCTTGCAGCATTGCCTCTTTGCTATGCTGATAGGTTTCAGTCAAAGTAATATCCGCATTACCTAGGCTGATCACCTGTCCATCGCCGCTGAGCTGTTTTGCATCAATCTGCAATTGCTGACCGATTAACATTTGCCCTTGCTTGTTATTAATCATCAGCTGCTGTGAATTTGATTGAAGCTGTAGCTGATTCACCGTGCTGATCAAGCCTTGCGCATTATTCAGCTGCTGTTCAACATTCAGAATAGCGCTACTACTGACCCGTATTGCGCCTTGACTGTTATTCAGTGATTGAACGCCTATCTGGATATTTTCCGCATTGACTCCTTGACCAGTTGCGCTCAGCGTATTGCCGTTCAGTAACTGACTGGCAACAATCTGTAGATCTTTTCCGGCGATGATTTGACTACCTGCTGATGAAACTGCTGTATTGTCTACAGTGGTGGCTTGCAGACTGATATTGCCCTGCGCAGTGATTTGACCTTCCTGATTGTTGATCTCACCTAAGACAGCTACATTCACATCTTCTGCACTGCTGATCTGACCTTTTTGATTCTGCAGTTGCTGTGCTGATATCTCAACAGACTCATTAGCGCCAATAAAGCCTTGCTGGCTGTTTAGCTGCTTCACGTTCCGAATGCTTAATCCTTTTTGCGCAATCAATCCGCCAGCCGTACCCGACTGCTGATTGCTTAAATTTTGATTCTGACTGTCAATGTTTAAATTTTTACCCGACTGAATCAAGCCGGCATCATTATTCAAGCCATAGCTATCAATCTGAATATCAGCACCAGCACTGATCTGCCCAGATTGATTCAATAAGCTGGCGGTTTGGCTGGACAAAACCATCTCATCTTGAGCAATCAACAGCCCCTGCTGATTTTGCAGGCTGTCCGACTGTATGCTTAAATTCCCAGCGGACTGTATTTGACCCTGCGTGTTGTCGAGCGCTTTGAGCTGAATAGTGAGGCCATCCGCAATCAGCTGGCCTTTTTGATTAATGAGGCTTGCAGCATGGATACTGCTGCTTTTTGCCGACTGAATAATACCTGAAGTATTATTGATGTGATCTTGCGCTTGGATCTTTATATTATTTTTTTCAGAATATAGCGTACCTTGAGTATTATTTAACTGCCCTGTTTTAAGGTCAATGGATTGCTGTGCTGCAATAAGACCCTGCTGATTATTCAGCTCACCCGTGTTTTGAATGTGGATAGCATCCAGTGCCTGCACCTTACCTTGCTTATTATTGAATATTTGGCTTTGCAGATTCATGCTTTGCTGAGCAAAAATCGAACCTTTTTCATTATTGATATTGTCTGTTTGGATATTGGCTTGGTCAACAATGAGTTGACCAAATTGGTTAGTAAATTGATTACCGCGAACGTCTAGCTTTCCAAGATGTAATTGACCGCTAGTATTATCCAAACCCAACTGCGTTTTTAGATCAATACCGCCATTTGCTTCAATTTTACCACCATCATTATTTAAGCTTTCTGTCGTACGAATAAAACCTTTTTCGAAAGTCTTCACTGGCAAATCAGAAGTATCAATCACCTCTAAACTTCCACCATCTTTCGCTTGATTGGCAGGCGGTTCAGCATTCGGTTGATTTGGGTTTGTTGACCCTGTTCCACCCGTGCCACCTCCAGTTCCAGCAAACTCAATGGCGCCAATTTTACCTGCTTTATTGCTGATATCGGCAGCTTGTAAATCCAGTGCTTGCGATCCTGTTTGCTGAATAGAACCTGTATTGATCAGCTGATTGGCTTCAAGTGCTATTCGTGCAGCATTGATTTTTCCAGCATTTTTCGTTTGACCTGATTGTTTTAAATGCAGCTCATCTGCACTGCTAATTAAACCCAAGTTATCTAAGTTTTGGCTTTGTAAAGTGACTTGAGAGGTTGCACTGCTAATATTGCCTGAGTTTTCTACATTTTGTGCATTAATCTGAACTTGGTCTTTATTGGCAATGATATTGCCTGAATTCATCAAGTCGCCATTCGAACTCAGTGTCAGCTGGCCAGCTGTTGCATTGATTGAACCTGCATTACGCACGCCCAGACCATTTTCAGTACCCACCAAATATATTTTACCTGCATACATACCGCCCATTTGCCCCACATCTAAGGCGAAGTTAGGCGTATTGCTCGTTGTACTTAAATTTGAAGTTGCTGTATTGATCTGAGGCGTTGCTTGGTCTTTGACAGTAATATCATTCTGCCCTAAAGCCACATTTAGGCTGTTGGCATAAAGCCCAGCGTTGACCTTCAGCGCACGTGCATAAATATCAGTATAAGGCGTGAGGCTACCATTTAAGCCCTTGCCTTCAAGGGTCACTTGTCCTTCACGTATACGAAATGATTCAAGATAACCTTGATTCATTACCGCTTGACCCGTAGTTAAAGTGAAACGATCCGCATTGATCACGCCACAACCATCACAGACTAAACCTGAAGGATTGGCAATCACCACTTGTGCAGATTTACCTGCAACTTCTAGATAACCTTTCAACTGGCTTGGATTGCTGCTATTCACCTCATTCAGAATAACTTTGGCTTCACCTTTAGCTAGCCATGGATTGCCCTGCACCCAGCCACCAATTTGCGTCTGAGCACTGTTGCGCGAGTTATTTAGAATCGCACCTTCTTGACCAACATCAAACTGAGTATAGGTATTGCGTGAAACACCGCCTACACTCGGGGTTTGAATATTGACTTGAGTGACACCATTACTACTATTAAGAATAGTCGGCTGCTGGGAATTTGGTGCAGTTTTATCCGCAATAATCTGAGTATTGGCCATACTACTCAGTGGTACTGTATAAATGACAGCACCTAGCACACTCACCACCGCAAAATGGATTGGGTTTAGTTTTTTATAGGTATTTAATACATTTGAAGAAATATGATCACTATCTAAATCAGACATTGCACTTGATTGCCCTGTTGTTTTGGTACGGCTTTTTACAATTTCTGCTACAGCAATAAATAGACCACGTGCCTGACTATAGATAACGCGAAAACGATTCTTATTCATAATGTCTTACCTAAAATTTCTTATATCTTTTAAATTTATTCATGCTGCGGTACAGCCAATACTTTGAATTAGTACATCCAGTTCAAACTAAAACCCGTCGTAACATTGTCTGTTTTAAAGTGTTCTGGTTTTTTCAATGGCGTGCCCACAAAGACATCGTAACTGACCGATTTCAACACCTGTCCGCGTAAGCCTGCGACAGCGCCCATTAAGCTGGTGCCCAGTAATGGATTCGGCTCATACGCTGTCTTTCCACCTACTTCACCGTAATCAATGCCGCTATACCATTGCATTGGAAGCTTAAATACTGATCCGCTGATTTCATTGCGAACCAAAAAGCCATTATCAGCAATTAACGTTTGTTCACCGTCATAGCCGCGCACGGTATAGCGATTGCCGATGGAGAATCGGTCTTGAGGAGTTAATGGCTTTTTACTATGTTGAGTGCGCCATTCAGCCACATATTGTAATGACTGCTGACCCACTTTAAATGGTACTTGCAGACTGGCATTCGCTTGCAAAATTCCGGCATGGGTATAAGCCTCACCGAAATCTTCTTCTGGTGCACGCATGGCATTGAATGCACCTGTACCTCGTTTATAGGTCACATTCCCCGTTAACGTAGCATTCGCTAAATATTCAGTATGATCTAAGCTGGCTTTCCAGCCGCCCGTTTTCCGGCGCTGTACTTCAACTTCAACATCTTCAATGAAGTTTTGTGATTCTCGATACCAACCACCGACACTGGCCGTGGTTTTTCGTTTTGCATCGCGGTAAATGATACGGGACAGATCTGCACTGATCAGTTTACTTTTGCCACTATATTCATAACTTTGATTCGCACCCGCAACAGTTTGGTTATAATCAGATTGACTATAGCTGGTGCTGAACAACCAGTATTGAAAAGGAATGCTGTAACTGAGGTAATAACCATCTGTTCCACGCTCACCTTGATCACCGCCGCCAAGATCATGGTTATAGCTACCGTAAAACAGGTCGTTGGCAGTCAATAAATGATCTAAAGACAATGTCGCTGTGCCTTGATATTTACCCGTAGAATCTGAGCCTGCATCATCAATGCCTAAATGAATACGGTAAGGTTTAGACTGCTGCCATGCCAATTCCAAATCACTATATCCGGGTTCAGTTCGCTGTGCTGAAGGCTGAATTTTAAAATCAGCTTCAACCGTCGGCACACGCTTAAAATTCTCTAATCCCTGCTCAATATCTCGAATATTTAGAATGTCGCCAGATTTCACAGGCAAAGCATTAAATTTATGTGCACGTTTTGAGGTTCCCTCAGCAAAGCTAATTTGGTCTACCTTACCAGCAATCACTTGTAGCTTAATTTCACCTGAAGCAATGTTTTGCTGAGGCAGCAACATCCGTGTTGTGACATAACCATAACTAATCATTTTATTTTGGATTAAATCCAATGCCTGATTTAATCCTTGAACACCGATGCATCGGCCAATCAGATTATATTTTCCCTGAGTGACAGGCCGCATAGCAAAAGTAAATTGTCTCGCGTCATCACCTTGCAATATAAATTTTTTAAGCTCAAAGCAGACATTTTCACTATGCGATTTTAAATACTGAAGCTGTGGCTGAGTTTGCAGTTGTTTTTCTAAATCTGTTTGTACGGATGGTAACGGCTGTAATTGCTTTTGCAAGGCTTGATCACGTTGCTGTTGGCGGATAACAGCATCTGCTTCTAATTCTGGACGTGGCTGAGGTTGTACCTGTGGATCTGCTGCGTAGATGGTGCTGCCCAATAACCCCCAACATAAAGCTAAACTTGTTTTTTTAAATTCTAAACGTGGCATTGTATTTAATGTGTAATAAATTTTGCGGTCATTATTGTCAATACATTTAGCTTTGTAAAGATTTTTATACAGATCTGTCTACCCCCTGTATTCATATAAAAATTTTCACTCCACGAACAAAAAAATCCACAACCCTATATTTTATAATAACTATATTAAACATCACCAAATATAAAGACGTAAACCCGTGGATCGTTAAGCAATGAATTTTCTGAATAAGACAAAAAAAATATCAATTTTTACGAGGAGAATCCTAAGATTCTCCCTCAATCAATTCACCACCCTTACACTCTGCTGCAACCCTTGCTGAATATCCTGAACAAAGCCATCCACTTGTTTAACATTAGATTTTGATACAGCTTGTGTTTGTTCAGATTCAGACTCATCATCCGTATAAAACTCATCCATCACATCCAAGCCCTCCTCAGCATTAATCTCAAATCGTGCATTGGCAAAGCCCTGTCTTGCCACATGATCTAAAGCCTCTTGATAAAACCCTGAGGTCTTACTCTGTTCATCAATCTGTTTGGCTTGAACAATGGCATCATTCAAACTGACACCCTCGCGTAAAGTGAGATCAACGTAATATACAGGCTGACGATAGCTTTGAGTGGTGGACTTACCTCTAAGTGTGAGTTGTAAAGGTAGACATGAAAGTAGGCCATTGGATGCAGCATGGTAATAAGCCAAACGTGCAGCCAAAGTTCGGATACTGTTAAAACCTGTGGTTCTAAAAATAAACGTACCCAGTTCAGATGGCCTTAAGGCTACTGTATTGATCTCTTGCTGTAGCACATTACTCAAAAATATATCTATGCTGAGGTTTGGATTAAATTCGAGTACCATTTGTACATCATTAAATGTACGAAATCCACGGCGTTTAATTTGATATTGCAGATCCCCCAAACTTTTTTTTCGGCCTATTTTACTCAAGCTTTCCAAAATACAATCTTCAACTGATTGTTGCAGACGATATTTTTTCTGAGTAGCTTTCATCTTTTTCAAATACTGCAGTATTAATTGGGCATATGGGTTAAAAAAAACATGTTTCCATTGGTACAACTTTCTATCTTCTACATCATTACCATATTGAGAGTTTTCCACACGGTAGTGTAGTAACAATGGATTAGTAATCTTCTTGTAGTCAGAACGACTTAGATTAGCATTTGAAGTGCAACACCATGTTCTTGCAATAATACCTGACTCGGACTTTTAAACCCAAAGAAATCGTGACACTTTTAGGTGAGCGATTGCGTAAGCAGCGGCTCTTTCTTGAGATGTCTCAAGCTGAGGTTGCAGCCCGTTCAGGAGTAGGTGTGAATACAGTTTCGAATCTAGAAGCGGGTCGAAATGTATCTATTGAAAACTTAGTACGAATTGCAATGGTCTTGGGCAGATTACACGAACTTCAGGAGCTATTCCAACCACAGCTCAACAGTGTAAATGACATTCTTCTCTATGAAAGTCAAAGTAAACGCCACCGTATTAAAAGGAAAGGTTAATGCTCAATAGACTTAATATTTATTACAATGGTTGGGGTGAATCTTGGCTGTGTGGAACTCTGATCAGCTCAATAGCCACGACAAGACGACCCATCATTTCGTTTGAATATAGTTCAAAAGCAATTAGTAGCGGTATTGAGCTATCTTCTTACCTTTTACCGTTAAACGGTCTTCTACTAAGACAAGGCTTTCCTGCTCACCATATGGGACTACCAGGTCCAGTATATGATGCTTTACCGGATGGTTGGGGCATGTTGTTAATGGATCGATATTTTAGAAAAACTGGACTAAATCCTGCTCGAATCGGCCCATTGGAACGTCTTACTTATATTAGTACACATGCAATGGGAGCCTTATCCTTTGAACCTTGTGTAGCAGATATGCAAACTTCAGAAAATATTCCCCTACTGCAATTGGCACAAGAAGTTCAAGAGGTACTCAAAGGTGAAGGTGGCGAATTTTTACAGCATTTGTTGATTATGGGTGGTTCTCCACAGGGTGCAAGACCCAAAGCGCTAGTTTACCGAGATCCTGCTGTATGGAAACAGGTCAAAAGTTATCTTGCTCTACAATGGAGTCCTGAACAAATTGCTTCATATCTTGCTGTCAGTATGCATTCAATTTACCGTTATATTCTTCAAGATAAAATTAAGGGAAGTTAGAATTCTACTTTGCTGATCCTTACAGCGCATGGCAGAGAGGAACGAATGAAAACACGAATGGATGAATCACAGCCCAAGAAAAAGACTCGGATTTAAAATTCCGAGTCAGGTATTATTGCAAAAACATGGTGTTACACTTCAAATGCTAATCTAAGATACCTTTAATACAAAGCTTTAAGGTGTGCGCGTAGATCTTAGACTATCCCTTATTTGCCCAGCCTTATTTCCAATGATATCTGCAACATTTCTATGTGTAGAATTTTGATTTAATTGCTCTGTATCTCTTGTATCATTCTGCGTTAAAGTTTCAGTAGCTTGGCGAACAGTCCCTCGCGTTCTTGTCCCCGAATAAGCATTCCTGTTGTCTTTAATCTGACGCAGGTCACTCGAGTCTGCACTGCCTTCTCCGCCTAATTCAAAGCCAGAGTTCCTGTCTTTCTTAGTCATCGATGTCACTTGAACGGCAGAAGTGTCAGTTTTATTAATTGAATTATCTTCAACCGCTTTACCTTTACTATTCACCGATTTAAATTTGACATTTTCCATGTTTAAAGTCGGTTGAGATGAAGCTAGATCACCGGAAGCCGCTGGCTGAACCGTAACAGGAGCACCAAGAAGTGCTTTGTCATTCGAAGATTCAATAGTAGGTATATTCACTTCAGTTTGCTTGGCAATAATCACAGGTGCACCATTATTGATAATGGCTTTACCGTCCGCATTTCTTGCCAGTTCTGGACGGGAAACCAACTGAGAAGCAGGCGCAAGACTGACGGGACTCGCTGCGTCCGTATTTAATGTCGCTGCTGTATTGGCTACGGGTGCACTGACCTCAAAACGATTAGCCGTAATTTCAGAACCGGTGTACTTAGTTGAATTATTTTTCGCAATGTCGAAGTTAGCAGAAATGCCACCTGATTTATGGGTAGTATCAGTTGTTTGAGTACCACCAGCTTGAGTAACTGTCCGTTGTACATTTTCCCTCGCTGTTGTACTTTTTTGGGCGTTTTCAAAACTTACCCCGACACCAAAACCGGTTGAATTGCTAGTTTTGGTACTCTCGGCCGCAGTAAAGGCTGTACTGCTCGCTTGAACAGATATATTATTACCCGTTAATGCTGTACCTTCAAAATTTGCTTCATTTGCTCTGACCTTAATATTTCTAGCTGCATTTAAACCGCCTACAACTGCCGTAAATGACTTGGCATTACTTTTATTTTGACCATATTCAGCACCAAACTCTACATCCGGCTTACCTTTTAAATCCATACCCACTTTTGCATTGACATCGACATTACGGCTCGTAGAACTAGACTCATGTGTATCATGCACCGCGTTATAAGTCAGCTTAGATGCCTCCAAATTGATGCCGCCGCCAGTCGAATTAAATTGCGTGCCGTTCAGCTGTGTTTCACCGCTGGAAATTGAGGTGATATTCCCGCTTGATGTAAATGAGGAACTTCTTGCCTGCGTATCTTTGCTGTCAACTTTGGAAGACTCCATACTGTATTGCGCAGAAACACCTGCTGCCACTTTAGTACTCTTGGCGCCAGATGAACTTGACTCTCTTGCACCGCTGGATTGCGTGCCCGTGCCAGTAGAAGCTGTAGCACCTAAACTTGCTTGTGCAGATACATTGGCACTAGCGCCAGCTTCTGCATACAAGCCTAGTCGAGCCTCATGGGACTGGCTGTTACTATGGAACGTCTGGCTGTCATGTACAGCTTCATCTTTAATTGTTGCTGCACTTTGATAAATGCTACTGGCATTGACTTGAGTCGCCTGGTCCAAAATTTCATTTTCAGCAATCCGGACAAAACTGCCTGTTGCTTTAAAGTTATTTCCTTTATTGGTCACTGTGTCATAAGATTGCTCATTGTTTTCAATGGCTGTTCTTAAACCCGCACCTACTTCTGCAGATACACCTGCCGATGCAGATGCACCTGCGCTGAGCGGATTGATGTTGGTTGCATCTGCTGAAGCACCGGCTTGTGCGCTGGCTTGAGCAGAGACACTTCCACTGAGATAAACCCCTGCCAATTTGCTTGAACTGGTACTGGTTTCACTATGTGTATCCTGTACAGCCAGGTTTTTAATGTTTTTTGCTTCAATTCTTAAAGCTGCCGGAGCCCCAACAGGTTTACCATCTTTATCCCATTGACCTGCCTGCACATCAGCACCGTGGAAAGTTGCTGTATCTGTCACTTTGATGAGCATATCTGAACCAGATTTCAGGCTTGAATTGGTATGCGTCAAGCTGTTCATAGTTTCATTTTGATGCTCTGTCTTCGCACCAAATGTTACTGTGCCATTGGCTTCCGCGCTTGCACCTGCATTAACGCCCAAGGATGCACCATTGACACCCACCTTGCCGCCAGCTTGTGCTCCTGCTTGAGCGCTAGCATCACCTTCTGCAAAAATACCGACAGAGGTACGCTTTACATCACGCGAAGCATAGCTGGTATTTTTTCCAGCTTCGACCAGCAAATTCTTGGCAGCAATAGCCAATTTACCGTCTACATCAACATTTGAGCCTCTAACATTCACGGTGTTGTCAGACATGATGGCCAAATTACCTGCCGATACAATATTAGATGCGACACTGGTGCTAGAACCGCTTTTTTCTACAGTTTTGGTTGTCTCTGAAATTTTCAGTGCAGCTTCACCTTTGGCAGAAGCCGAAGCTCCGGCTTGCGCTGTCATCGACAATTTTGTTTTTTCTGCTTTGGCGCTGGCATTGACTTTAACATCTGGCTCATCTTCAGTTGAAGCACCATACATATTTTGCGTTGCATTACCGTCAAATTTTCCTTTTTTATCTTTCGATATGCCATCTGCTGCTGCACCATAAATTGGATTGTCGTTGCTTGCACTACCTTTAGTAGACTTCAAATATGTCGAGGTCGTCGTGGTTTTCTCATGACGTTCTTCATCTTTACCATCCAGAATATCTACGCCAGCTTTCCCTCGAATTAAGCTGGTGCTGGCTTTGTCACGTATGCCGATATTTGAACCTTCAATAATCGCCTTGCCTTCCGAGTCGACAATTAAACTGCCCACACTCAGATTGCTGGCTTTATTGGTGCCTTTAAAATCTGTTGTTTCGACAGTTTCTTTACCCCAAACACCACCACCCACGCCTAAGCCAGAACGTGATGTTGAAGTTTTGGTTTCAGTCGTATCCTGATCTGCAAGTAACTTAAAGTCACCGCCAGTTTTCACATACATTAAACCGCCCGCTGTGACATTACTGCCCTTAATGGTCGTATCTTTACCGCTGTCCATGATTACATTGCCGCCCGCTTCTAACACCGAGCCCATATGGGTGACAGAACTGGTAGAGCTGCGGCCGTTTTTAATGCTTTTTGAAGAAGCTTCAGCATCCTGAATAGATAAAATATTAATGTTGTTGCCAGCTTTCAGCGCTAAAGTTTCACCCGCCTTCAGCTTGGCACCGACATTATTAATATCTTTTGCAGCATCCATAACCAATGCACCGTCACTGACAATGCCGGCTACTGCGCCTATTGATGTTTTACGGTCTGAATCGGTTCCAGAAGTATGCACTTCGGTAATATTGTTGATTGAGCCTTCTTTAGAGGTCAGGAAGACATTACCGCCTTTAATCTGCGCACCAATATTGTTGATATCCTTCTTCGCATCCACAACCACAGTGCCGCCGCGAATGGCCGCATTTTTATTGTCTAAAGACTCAACGTCCAAATAGGTCAAATTTTTACCTTCAATTACGGCGCCAGAAGTGCTGATACTGTCTACAGTTGCCTTGCTGAGATAAACCTGCGGTACCAATACTTTTTGACCAGCGACTTCAGTTGCCACCATCCACACCATGTCTTGTTTTAAGTTGCTAATTTGGTCTGACGTTAATGCTTTGCCGTATTTTAGACCTAAGCCAGATGACTGGTCTGATGCCTGATCAAACAGTTTTTGCATTTGGTCGGCCATAGAACTGTTGGCATACAGTACGGCTGTGCCTAATGAGAAAATTAGCTGCTGCTGCACCAGATTCATTTCATAGCCATTATCGCCTAAGCGCTTCATAAGCTTATCTGGATTTATACCCAATTTTTCCTGCAAATAATCCGAACCAATCACATTCGAATTTTCCCCATACAGCGGGTTCGATTCGACTAAATATTTCGAATTCGGATTTTTTGAGGTAATGTATTGACCATAATCAGAAACTGGTAATGATAAATTGACAGCAGGTGCTTGAGAAACCGGATTAACGGCCTGTATACGTACATCGTCTGTATACTTGGTTGTATCTACTTGTTTTTTAGGTGCTTCCGCATCCGCTTCGTCTTGCGGTGCATCAGCATTTTCTTTTTTATCTGTTGCCGCCTTGTCAATTTGGCAAGTTAGCCCCAAGTTAGCACAGAGTTTATTGTCATTTGTTACCTGTTCAAGATTTACCACAGATGTATTAGTTAACTTATCTGATTTAATCTGAACAGTGTTACCCGTAATAGTTGCTTTAGACTGCGCTGTATTACTTTGCCCGCTGTTATCAACTAATGCTTTAAAGCCATCACTTTTAACTTTGCTGCGAATCGCATCAATCACATTTTTTACGTTATAAGTCACTGTATAATTATCCCCTGATCTATCTTTCACAGTGGTGTACTTATCCGTATTAGCATCACGATAATCATAGTAAATACCTGATAAAACTAATGATTTTAATTTATCAATATAATTATTTGAGCGATTGAAATCACCATCATCATCAATATTACTTAATTGAATGGTGCCTGGATTTTTTGAATCTAATGAAACAACTGCTCCAGCCCTGTTGCTATGATCGGTTAATAATAAATATTTTAACTCGAACAGTTTGTCACGGTATAAATCAATGGATTGGTTGGTGAAATTTCCAGGCCCCTGTATATTCACCGTTCCAGCGCCATTACCCGCGGCATAAATTTTAGCGCCTATGTTTTTCGAATCATCTACATAGTTAATCGTAATATTACCGTTATTTGCACCGATTTTGGCTTGGCCTATATCTCCATTTAGGTAGTTTTTGATTGTGTCATAGTTAGTTTCAGTACCGGCCTTCACATCTGTGCTCTTTTTCCAGGTTTCCGTGACTACACTTGCTTGTACACCATCGTCACCACCGCCTTTAATCGCAACTTGAGTGGTATAAATAACTGTATTGCTCGCACTGTCATAAAAAGATTCATCACCCCAGTCATTATCACTGGTTAGGTACATCTGCGGTGTGTTCCAAGTTTCAGTAATATTAATTTTATCGCCATAGTAGGTCCGTTCATTCAAGAACTTTCCGCTCAGGTTTAAATAAATATCGCCTTCGTTAACTAAAACATTATAATTATTTTCAAAATCATGACCGTAAACCTCTATGCCTTTTCCGGCCTGCAAATTGCCGCCAGAAACCTGAGTTTTACTGTTGTTCATTTTATTGTATACATTGGTTTTCTTGCTGATTTCATTACCCAGCACCAGATATTCAGCCGCATAAACATCACCAAAGTTGGTGATTGTATTTGTATCACTGCGTTGAGTATTAATCAGCAAATTATTTAAAGAAATAATGCCTGACTTTGCAGCATTGGTTAAAGCTGCCGCATCAATAAACAAAGTACCGGCAGAATGAATCAGCTTGTTATTTACCAGCTTGGTTTCAGCTGCAATTTTAGATATACCCGAGGTTTTGATCTCATTCTGATTGGTTAAGCTCTTTGCTTTCAAATCGGAATTATACAGATTCACTTCTCCAGTGCTGCTGTTGATAAAATCTGCATTGGCGTTTACAGCTGCGCTATTCATCGCATTCAGCTTACCGGTATGCTGATAATTATTCGAAAAATTCAATGTCGCAGCATCAATACTGAGCGTACCACCGCTATTATCTAATTTTGCAAAGCTGATTGATGTTGCGAGCGGTGCTACACCATTGCTTTGCACATAAATTTCACCGGCATTTTTTGAAACCAAACCTGTCTGGTTAAAGCTTGTGTTATTGCCCAAATATAAATATGCACCTGAACTGTTTGTCAGGTCTGCTGCCGAAATTTCAGAGCGGTTGTCTGAAGCTTTTAAATTCACATAAACATCACCTGAGTTGTTCAAACTACTCAAGTTTTTTGCATTTAGTGAGTCATAGATGTAAATACCGGTATTCGATGATGATTTACCCGTATTGGTCAACGCTGTTTGCAAAGAAGTCTTGCCTTCAATTCCTGCTGCATCCGCAGAAATCTGTCCAGCATTGACAATTTTATCTGTCTTTAACAGCAGATTATTGGTACTGATAATTCCTTTACTGCCATTCAGCAGCTGCTGTGCAGTTAAATTTACAGCGCCGGCATTTTGATTATTTACCGTGTAAATATAGCCAGTATTGTCAATTTGATCTGATGCGGTTAAATCTGCTTGATTCGCTGCATAGATTTCTCCGCTATTGACGATAGCGCTGTCTGCTTTTTTGTCCGCATTAATTTTTACCGTGCTGCCAATAATATTGGCGCTGTTATTCACATCAGACGCGCTGATATTAACAGCTGAAGCATTTAATTTGCCTGCATTGTCCAGCATCTGTGTATCAATATTCAGCTGATTTCCAGCCGAAAGTGAACCATTGTTCACTGTATTGATTTGCGCAGCATCTAATACCAGACTGCCCACAGCAGAAATAACCCCTTGGTTATTAAAATCTGCGCCGTTTATATGCAGGTTCAGGTTGCTGTTTCCAGCAAGAATTGAATTCTGAGCGTTAGTCAGAGCTGCTGTATTTAGCTCTAAATCCTGATTGGAAATGAGTTTGCCACTATTGTTTAGGCTATCCAGCGTACCCAGTTCAAATTTGTCTGAAATCAGACTGCCTTGGTTATTTAACTTTTTCAGTTGTGCCTTGGTCAACTGCTGAGTATTTACCGCACCTGTATTGTTTAAAGTATCAGCTGTAATATTTAAATCGCCTACCGTGGTGACCGAAGCACCAGCAGCGATATTGAGGTTTTTCTGAGCTGAAATCGTCTGAGTTTGCGCATAGGTTTTGCCTTGCAAATCAATATCTGCATTTTTAGACTGTAATGCAATCAAACCATTGCTTTCCAGCTGCGCAGTAGTACCTGCTGTCAGATTATTGGCTGCAATTGCAGTCATTGAATTTTCTGCACCCGCATAGCCATCCAGCTGAATTGCATCTGCTGAAAGCTCAATGCTGTCCGAACTAAATAGCTGTGCTTGACTGTCTACGGTCAGCTGCTGCACTGCATTTACATTCAGTTTATGTCCTGCCTGTACTGCGCCAGTTAAACTCATGGCATTTGCTTGCAATACTAAATTATTTTGCGCATATATAGCACCAGCCTGCTGAAGGGAATTCACAGCTGTTAGCGTTAAATTTCCAGCTTCCCACAAACCTTTTAAACTCAGGTCTTTTGCATTTACCGTATTTAAATTTTGAATAGAAACAAGGGTTTTGTTAGCGCTGTTCAACATCCCACCAATGTTAAAATTGGCTGCTGAACTATACATTTGGCCCCAAACATCGGCATTAGAAGCATTGACGGCAGTATTGTTCAGACTAACAATCAGGCCATTTTCATCTAGAGTGAACTGCTGTGCTTGAATATTGGTTTTTGTAGCTGAGGTCTGTGTACTCAGCGCCAGCTGATTTGCTTTCAGATCTAAAGCATTACCGGCTTTCAGTTTGCCACCAGACAGTTCCATATTGCCACTGACAGAACTTAAAACGACATTATTTTGCACTTCAGCATCTGTATTTTTAAGTTTTAAATCTTGAGCCGTCTGAATAGTTATATTTTGTGCAGATTTCAGCTGTGAATCCTGCGCGGTGAATGCATTGGATTTCACTTGCAAGTCAGCAGCATCTAGCACTGTATTTTGCAAAGCAATATCTGTATTGGCATTTACTTTTAGCGTATCTTTCGCCTGAATTTTGGCATTATTGGCATTGAACGCCTGACTTTGGATATCCAGAGCACTGCCGGCATACAGCGTACCGCCCGCCACATCCACATTTAAATTTTGCGTGTTAGCTGCACCAATTGAAATATTATTTGCCGTTAATCCGCCTTGAATATTCAATTTTTGCTGTTGTGCAGAGCTGTTCTGTATATCTATTGCCTGTTTGGCATTAATTTTATTATTCAATTGAATATCGCCCGCTGCACTCAAGGTGAAGTCTGCGGCGCTGGCAGCTGCATCACCTGCCATACGTACACCTACCCCCTGTTCCGTGGAAATCAGGCTAATACGGTTAGCATAAAGACCGCCCAGCAAGGTGGAATCAATTGCATACTGTGCAGCTGCGCCTGTCCCTGCAATTGCAGTGGCTTTCCCTGTTGTGTAGTCATATGCATTGGCGCCTGTCACCGCTTCCAGCTGCTGTGCATTGACTTGTCCATCAATACTTAGGTTTCTGGACAGCAAACGAAGCAAGCCCGCGCTGTTGGCATTCAAGCCATTGCCCGCAATAGAAATATTGCCTTGTGTAATGTTAAAACCGGTAATGTTTCCGTCAGCGCTAAACTTTGGTGTACCTGTCGTTAATGTCGCTCTGTCTGTATTAATAAAACCACAGCCGGAACAGGTAATACCGTATGGGTTGGCAAGAATAACGTCGGCTTTTGCCCCCGCAACTTCAATGTGACCATTTAATGCAGAACGGTTGGCACCTGTGACTTCGTTTAAAATCACCTTTGCACTGGTATTTAAATTGGCATTGGTCATGATTTTGCCAGCCAGTTCAGTCATAACAAACAACTGAGAGGCTGATTGCGCTGCGTTATTTAAAACCTGGCCGGTTTTATCTACGTTATAGCTGACATAACGGTTGTGAGAAATCCCTGCAGCATTTGCTGTTGCGATATCAATAATTTGCACGCCATTGTTTGCATTGTGAACCTGAGTATTGCTATCACCGACTATGACTTCTGCCAAACTTGACTGTACAAACAACATAGCGGCTAGCGGTGTTAATACCGCAAGAAAATGTGAAACTTGTCCAAAGCCTGTTTCAGCACCAGATTTTCTGCCCGATGTCTTTTTGCCTTTTGAACTTACATTTTCAGCCACAACATCAAATGCATTTTTTGTTTTATTCCAAATTGTTTTATAAATATGGTTCATTTCAACATCCCCTTAAAATGTTACTGTGGTTGAAAAGAAAAAGTCTGTATCTGGTTTTTTCATAAAATTCGGTTTTAAAACTGGCTGGGTCACAATCAGTTCCAGCGCAACATTTTTGAAATTAAACGCAGTACCTGCACTTACACCTGCCAGTTCCCCAACTTGGCTGGAATTTTCTTTGTTATCCACTTTTCCGTAGTCAAAACCAATATAATGCCGCGCAATCAGCGGGCCATTGCTTAAGCTATATACTTTGTTCAAATTAAGATCATTTTTAAACGAATAGCCGCTGTCGCCGCTGAGCGAGCTTTGGTTAAAGCCGCGTACACTGTACAAGCTACCAATAGAGTACTGCTCTGAACCATATAAAGTATCCAGTGCATACTGACCTGCAAAATTGGAAGAAAAACTGAAGTTTTGTCTTAAGGCCTGAAATGGCTTGAAGTAGCTTAAACCGTAAGTCAATTTTTCAAATTGCGCTTTTGGCATCTCAGCAGACAAATTTTCTGCATCTTCTAGCGCATTAAACAGTTTTAAACCACGGCTGTAGCCAGCATTGGCATTGACCACGCCAGCCAAAAGCATATCGCTGTAGCTCAGTCCGATATCCAGTACCGATAACTTTCGGCTACTGACATCCAATTTAATGTCTTCTAAAAATGCAGCCGTATCTTTATGGGTCAGACCAATATTTGCTCGTAACTGGTTGTTGAATCCTCTATAAAGCAGACTGTCCACACGCCCTGTATAAGTATTGGTCTCACCGCTTGAATGCAGCTGGTTAAACTGAGTCTGTAATGTTGAATCATATTCCGAACGCGAAGCATTCAGACTTAAGGTGTGATAACCCAATGGCATTGCATAAAAAATACTGCTCGAAAATGAATCCTGACGATTGGCTTCAAATGGCAATGAACGGTTATAAGAAAGATTCAACAAATCATTCAAGCCAAAAATATTATCAATGCCGACACCCAATACTGCCTGATTGCGTCCGGTTGAATCCTGCCCTTTGTTGTCATAACTGAAATAGCCGTTCCAACGTTTTGAAGGTGCATTGTCAAAAACCACAATACTTTCACCGGTTCTTTCTCCCGGATAAATATTCATGCTGGCATTATTGGATTGAAGTTTATTAATTTGATCCAGCGCCTGTTCTAAATCTCTTAAATTGAGAGGTTTACCTTCAGCGCCAATAATGGCGGTTCTTAATGACATTGTGCCTTTGGCGCGTTCTGTCAGTTGCAGTTGGCTTAATTTTCCTTCCTCAACACGCAGTTTAAGCGTACCTGTTTTCAGGTCCTGTTCCGGCAGATAGAAACGTGCGGCTGCATAACCATTGCTTAAATACAGCGCGGTCAATTTCCCCATAATTTCTTCAATACGTTTGGCATCTATACAGCTATTTTCATATGGCTGTGTGACTTTCTGTATTTCATGCTGCGCAATTACAGCAGTGCCCTCTACATGAATTGCGGTAATATTTAGGCATGGCCCTTTTTCTATGTTTTTAGACTCAGGCGGTGCAATTTCAATACGTGAAGGTGCTTTGGAAGATTGAAGAAGCTGCTCTCGTTCATAGCGCAAGCGGTCTTGTAAATTCTGTTGAATTCGTTCATTTTCCTTATTAGCGAGCTCTATTTCAGGTGTTGCTGCGTAACTGCTTTTTATAATCCCAAGAATAAGTGCACTAAGAAGTAATGGTTTTAAATAATTCATAATTTTCCCTAATTTAAATACTGATGGCTAAAATTTATGCTTTATTTTTTTCCATCAAATGGTAGGAAGTACTTTGAGGGTAAATATTTTATTTTTATATCACTTGAAATCGGTATATTTTATGAAAAACTTATTAACTGACAAAATGATCGGGCGATTCTAATACAAAGTTTGGCTACCTCGACACGGGCAAATTTCATTTCAGCTGACAGTCATTTTCTTGGAACAACATATTTTGTAATAAGGCTATGTGCTAAAAAAACTTGCTTTCAAGCAAACAACTTTCATCAATCCAGATGATCATTGCAAAAATTTTTATTTCTAATGTCCCAAAATGGGCAATCGAAACTTCCCCTTAGCTACGATATTAATTTTTGCGAAGGCTCAGGTGAATATCACCAAATAGATATTATGCGAGGCACTAGATATTTCTCGACAAACTCTTGTCAAATCGGGCACTCAGAAAGCAGATCTTTCTATAAAAAAGCCGATGAAACTATTAACTCGATTTGTGATGTTGCAAACCAATTCAATAAAATTACTCAAGAAATATTACCTGAGCAAATTCGATCAGAAACCCTGCAAACAATTCGAAGCCGAATTGAGCACAATATTCATATACTAAATTGAATATCAATCATCTATATGATTATTAAGAAATATTATATTAAATTACATATTTTTTATTTATAATAAACCCCCTATATCAAAATATAGGTGACTTTTAGAAAACCTAAGACTTAAAATAAAGTGACCAAAACAATATTAAATGATCTAAATTAATCTAAATTTCACCT
>NZ_KB849164.1:1144897-1223481 GCF_000367925.1 Acinetobacter bohemicus ANC 3994 | reverse complement strand
CAATTCCTGCTGGAATAAGTCAGACGGTCAATCTAGCTTTGGCTATTGGTTTAATTTCGAGTATGCCTGATACAGATTCTGGTTCAAAGAGTGTTCCAAGAGAGGAACAATGTGAAAGAGAAAATCATTGTGGTCCTTATAGTCGAATACAGGCATATTCTGTAGCACAGCGCATGGCCCACATTTCTAGAGAAGAACGATATTATCGAGCTGTTGATGGAACCAGTCTAAATAAATCAATCCAAGGTCTATGCTACTCTAGTTTAAGAAAAGTGGGAGCTAAACATCTAGGTTTTGGCTGTGAATGGCAAAATAGTTGGATAGAAGATCATCCTGATAAAGACCATGACTGCCCTCATTTACATGTTTACAAAAAAGGTATTTCTGTAGGTATAGTGAAATACAAGAGAGGTTCATTTTGATTAAAGCAATTCTTATTGAAGAAGAAGTTTTTATAGATGGAGAAAAAGGCATCTCTAAAGCCTATAGAATGTATTTTGAGGACAGTTCAGGGGAAAGGAGTGCTGCTGAATCCTATTTTTATAGCAATATTGAGCTTAGAAAAGGAAAGGTCCATTGTGGGAAGGAATTTTTTTATGATATACCCACTGACGTAATCAATAAACAATTCGAATTTAAGTATGGACATTATTTTATACAGTTTAAATCTTTTCTAATGAATCCTAATGAAAAACTGCATACTAAAATTTCAGAATTCAATCATTCAAATAGAAGCAACATACTTAGAAAAAGATACAATAAAGAGTTACTTTTAGTGCCACATTTTACATTGTGTGAGTTAATTGAAAATACAGATATTGTTTTTATTGAAGAGTTTTGTTGTAGCTCTGATTATGGAGCAACATTTTTATTTTTTGATTCTCCAAATTTAAATTCAAAGGAATATGTGCTTAATTTATTTAAAGAATATGGTTTTCAAGTTTTTGATAATACAAAAATATAGTCAGTGGTCTTTAAATTTAAATACATTTTGATGATGATCAGTTTGGGGATTATGATCCGATTACAGGTCGTTATGTAGAAAGTGATCCAATTGGATTGGATGGTGGACTGAATACTTATGGGTATGTTGGAGGGAATGCTTTATCTTTAGTTGATCCACAAGGTTTAGCTATGGCAATTCCTGCTGGAATAAGTCAGACGGTCAATCTAGCTTTGGCTATTGGTTTAATTTCGAGTATGCCTGATACAGATTCTGGTTCAAAGAGTGTTTCAAAAGATGAACAATGTGAAAGAGACAGTTGTCCTCCGTGTGTACCTTATCCCGTTGGTAGTTTGGGATATATCGGACCTAAAATCTCTCAAATAGGAACAGATGCAGGTAATCCTCATTATAAGATTTTTCAAGTTCTACAAAATCCAAAAACATGTAGTTGTATTTGGCAACAGAGAAACCAAATAGCAGGTCACCATTACAGCTATCAGCCTAATGTATCAATGGCTATTAATCTAAACCATAAATATCCAATTGATATGATTGGTAAAAATACAATGAGATACCCATAATGAACGATGATTACTTATTAGATAGTTGTCAAATATATAGTAATTTTTTTACTATTGAAGGACAAATTATTATTATTCCAGAATTATGGAAAGCAATAGAATGGAATGATATTTTTTTTGAAAAACATATTAAAGATTACGTAATAGACCCTTTAGATAGCTCAGGATATGCAAGTGAAAATTTACAATTAGTTTCGATTGATTTTTTTAGAGAGTTGAAAAAAATAAATTACTATGCCGTATTTACAGCTCTTCCAAGAAATGAAATATTAAAATTACCTTATGATAGCTATGTTGAAAATAGTTTTTTATATAAAAATATTATTGAAAATATAGTTTTTGTTGGCTGGTACCCAATTTCATATACAGGATCTGCTTTTATGGATGGTTATTACCCTTTTCAGATTGAGACTAATAATAATGTTAAAACTATATTGTATGATGAAAATAAATATATGTTGAATAAATTTTTTTTAATAAAAAGTTTAGAGTATTGTGAGAAAATTTGTTTAATAAATAATGATTTTAATGAAAATCAAGAATTCTGGTTTCCAATAAAGATTTTTGTTGACAAATATACTTTTGAAAAAATTAATATTTAATGTAAATTCTTACAAATAATAAAAAGGACTGAGTCTTATACTGTACAGAATTCAGTCCTTAAAAATCTCTTAATATCTTGTCCAGCTTTTTTGTTTGAATAGCAACTTTCTTTATAGAAGGGCTTCCCATTTTTCACAGTATGTTCAATATAAAAGTAGAGCCATGTTTTCATTTTTATTCTTTCTTTTTTACATAATTTTAAATTTTGCGCCTTTTTTACACCTCGGGTGAAATTACCATGTTTTAAGTTGTTGTTTTATATGTTTTTTATTTGGAAAATAAAACCACTTCAACATAAGTTACACCTTTAAACCTTAATAATATTAAATTTCAGTAATTTACAATTTTCATATTAAAAACAATAATTTGATTGATAGCTTACTACACGTTTGAACCTGTGTGAACACCGATTTTGCTGCGCGAACGTGTTTATATTTACGCCATAATGGAAAAATTACGAAAGGGGCAAATTTATGGGTTCAATTTTCACTAGAACACTGTCAGACGGGACTTTGCGATACCGAGCCGAAATCCGTGTTAATCGCAAAGACTATCCAGCATATAAAGAAAGTAAAACTTTCAGTACAAAGCGCATTGCTGAAAAATGGGTCAAAAAACGTGAAGTCGAAATTGAGAACAATCCTATCAAAATGTAAGCGATCGATTATGGCTCATACAATAACAGGTGGTTTATGAAGGGGGATACGTGGAATGGGTAATTGGTGGAGGATAATGTTAAGTTTTAGCCCATAAATAAAACTAGATTTCATCCACGAAATATCACTAAAGTTTAGTTGGCTGATATTCGCCTGCAATCGCGGCTTTTAAAAAATTTTGAAAGGTTGGACACTGCATATGATTTTCAGCGGGGCAAACCGCAGCGTGTCTGAGCCCCTCGCTAATAAAATGGAGTCGTCGTGCCATCTGCTCAAGTTGCTCTGCTTTATCATTCAGCATTTTTCGATCTAGCTCAGGTTGACCATCTTGTCCAAACATCGTGACAATCTCATTCAAAGAGAAACCCGCTGCCTGCCCCAATGCAATCAATGCCAATTGCTCCAATACCTGTTTTGCATATTGACGACGTAAGCCCTGCCGCCCAATAGATTTGATTAATCCTTTTTCTTCATAAAATCGTAAGGTCGATGGCGCAACCTTTGCTCTTTTTGCAACTTCACCAATATCCATAAATACCTCTTGACTTCAAGTTGACTTGAACTTGCACAATCAATCTATCAGGTTTTGTTTGGAAAAGGTCGGGGGATGAAATGAATATTTTTAAATTACTACTTTACATTTTGAGTCTAGGGATTGGTGCAACGCTCATCATGGATATTTGGTTATTCATATTAAAAAAACTGAATATTCCAACCTTAAATTTTGCATTCCTTGGTCGGTGGGTAGGATGGATTTTCCGCGGCAAAATCATCCACGCGTCAATTGCACGAAGTCCTGAGATTCAACATGAATATGTATTCGGCTGGATTGCTCATTACAGTGTTGGGATCTTATTCGCATTGGGTTTCATCTTCATCACAGGGGACGCTTGGTTACTACAACCTCAATTTTATTCAGCCTTATTATTTGGGGTCATTAGCGTGCTCATCCCTTTCTTCATCATGCAACCTGCTATGGGTTCAGGCTTTGCAGCATCTAAAACACCACAACCATTGATCAATCGTATCAAAAGCTTGATCAATCACAGTATCTTCGGGTGTGGTTTATTCCTCACCGCTAAATTATTAAATCTTTTTAACTGAGGACTAAACCATGAAATCAATTGCCATTATCTATCATAGCCGTCAAGGACATACCCAATTTATTGCTCAACAAATTCAAATTGGAGCAGCCAAAGTTGAGAATATGGATATTGATTTATTCACCGCAGAACAACTGATGTCTCACCCTGAATTACTCACCCAATATGATGGTTTAATTTGGGGGACACCCACTTATCTCGGTGGTGTCTCTGGAACATTAAAACAACTTATGGATGCTACAGGTCCCTTATGGAAGAAACAGGGCTTTAAAGGAAAATTAGCAGCTGGATTTACCATCTCATCACTCCCCGCTGGTGATAAGCAATCAACCCTTATTTCACTTTTCACCTTCTGTATGCAGCACGGTATGATCTGGGTGGGCAATCCTATTTTACCTGAACAACATCAAGGTGTTCCCTACGCGCAAGCGGCTAATCGTCTAGGTTCTTGGTCTGGATTGATGGCACAAGCCGAACATGCGAGTGCGGCAGATGCATTTGATTTAGGTGATCTTAAAACAGCGCAATTGTTTGGAGAAAATTTTGCATCAAGCCTAAATGCATATCAAGGAGTGGTTATGTGAAGACTGTGAATTTTTTATTTCCACTCATTTTATCTTGCATGATGTCATTTCTGATCGCAGGTATTACGACATTAAAGACTGTTGGCTTCATCGACAATCTTTTTTCAGTGTGGATGTCAGCATGGATCGTGGCGTGGATGTTTGCGTTTCCAAGTGTATTGATCTGCGCACCCATTGCCCAAAAACTCGTCAGCTTGATTGTTAAAAATCGCTGAGTTTCATAGTGAGTAAAGGTTAGATATCTCAGCAGAAGCCTAGATTTTAACGATTGGAATTGTTTGCAAGTTTTAATGGTTAGCTTTGCCAAAAAAGCCCTATTCAATAATAGGGCTTTTTTATGGGCAATCTAAACCTTACGACTATTACAGATCAAACGCCGTATGTTCAAAAGATCAAAGACACTTTAGAGAGGGCATCTGGACAATCTATTCCACTGACAGAAGGTAAGAAGGTGCAGTGTAAAGGTGGCGTCAGTGTTGCACCGATTGTATTTTTATTTGCCAGTGGTCAGGAATTAACTTTATTTGCTCGAGCAAGTGCAGATGTATTCAAAGCTTCGCTGAACGGTAAAGAAATTGTATTGTCTGGTGACGTTAGTGATGATTATAAACAGACATTTGATAACGCCGTATTAGGTGTTGCCCAGTTGATCCTCACTGTACAGCCGAAGATTGAGCAGCAGAATAAAAAAGAAAAGGTGAATATCCCATGGCGTCAGTCCAATAGTATTCCTAAATAGCTGGCAGAAAACTGGAGCAGAAAAAGCAAATTGATCAGGAGATAACGGGTAAGACAATGCAGCATGATCAGCTACTTCAGCAGTTAGAGTAGCTTCAAATACAGACAGGGATATAATCAGCTTCTTAACTGTAGATAGCCAAGGTGAATACCTCAGCTACCAGCTTTTGATTCTGCTAATTCAGATCAGCCTCCTTAAAAGAGGCTTGAATAAATTAAAGCAAAAGGAGAACTAGAAAGTGATTGAAAACATTTTTAAATAATCCAATTTTTCTTAAAATTTAGCACGTAAAGATAAAGTCACATTACGTGGTTCACCCCAATAAACACCATCATAAAAGCCAACTTGCTGATAATATTTTTCATCAAATAAATTATTAGCCTGTAGGTTTGCACTTAATGAATCATTAAAAGTATATCCAACATTAGCACTTGCTAAAAAGTAAGCATCTTGACGAACATAACCGTCAGTATTCTTTGGTGCGCTACTTGATTTTCTTTCTACATCACTTTGCCAATTTACCCCAAATCCTAAATGGATTTTATTAGCACCTTCCCACAAATACTCAGGGAGTTTAAAGTTTGTATATACTTTAACTAAATTTTGAGGAATTGTTGTTGATGCTTTTACTTGTTCAGAACTTATGCTGTTAGAGTAAGTATAACCAGCTGTAATATTCCAATTAGGGTTTACTTTTCCTATAGCTTCAATTTCAAAGCCTTCAATTTTTAAACCTTCGCCTGAAGATAGCATTGGATCACCGCCATCATCAGTTTTGATGCCTGCGAGTATTGCTGCATTATCTTTAATTGCAACATTTGATTTTTCAGACCAGAAAGCTGCAGCCGTTGCAAGTAATTGGTCATCTAAGAAACTGGCTTTAATGCCAGCTTCATAACTTTTACCAACTTCAGGTTCTAAGAAATTATTATTGCGGTCTTTATTGCTGCTTGGATTGAATATATCTGTGTAGCTTGCATAAGCCGTATAGATGCTATTTAAGTTATAAGTTGCGCCGAAATAAGGAGTAAATGCATTTGCTTCAACATCGCTTTTAGTTCCATTGGTTGCAGAATAATCACTGTATCGTCCGCCCAGAATTACTTTCAAATCATCCGTTACATTCAACTTAAGCGCGGTATAAGCACCGTAGTTTTGTTGTTTTGAATCTTTAGTTGCTGGGGTTACAACGTAGTCAGGTTTTAATGTGGTATTACCATCCCATGTACGCCAATCATTAATCACACAAGTATCACCCAGATTGTCTGAGGGCACCGTTACTCCATTTTCATCTTTCTTTGTACAAGTTAATTGATTACTCGCAAGCCCATTCACTTTTCCATCTGGACTATTTGTAGAACGGTTAAATCCATTTGCTCCAATGACGAGTTCATGTTGGCGGTCAAATAGCTTAAATGGGCCACTGGCGAATAATTCGAGACTCGTTTTTTTGGATTCAGAGGTTGGATAGACTGTGGTCCAAACACCTACACCAGATCCATCATTCTGATTTGGAAAACCAGACCCACCGTATGACATTAGCCAAAAACTTTTTGATAATGAATATGAACCTGCAGCTTTTACGATCCAGTCATTATCAAATTTATAAGTTAAGTCAGCAAAAGCGGTTCTGTCACTTTGGCTCACTGTATTCCAACTATTTGCTAAACTAAAATTGCGCGGTAAATTTGCCAGTGATCCATCTTGATTCCAGTAGGGCACAGTACCCCATGTAGAGCCTTTGGGTTGATTATCCTGATATTGAAAACCAATACCACCCGTTAATTTACTGGTTAGATCAGCTTCAACCATTGCCATTGCTGCTGTTGTTTCTAGCGAATAGTAATCCATATAGGAATTACCTTCTCTATGTGCAGCCATTACACGGCTTCTCACACTTCCATCTGCTGTTAAGGGGATGGAAATATCAGCTTCATTTCGAATGGTATCCCAAGTGCCGAATGAAGTGGCAGCTGATCCAGAAAGCTCTTTTGCTGGACGTTTTCGAATCATATTAATAGTTGCAGATGGATTACCAGTAGCTCCAGTTAAACCTGTTGCACCTTTTACGACTTCGATTCGATCAAAGAAGAAGCTGTCTACACGTGGGCTATTATCTCCTATTGGCATGCCATCTATTTGACGGTTAGTAATCCCATATCCTCTAGCTGAGTAATTTGATCGCTCACTATCATTTTTAGTGACAGTTACACCAGGCGTTGCTGCAAGCACATCATCAATAATATTTAAATTTCTTTGCTCAATTTGTTCACGAGTGATCACGCTTACCGATTGTGGTGTTTCTTTTAAAGATAATTTTAACTTTGATGAGGTTCTAGAGGATTTAGCTTTGTAACTTTTACTTCCTTCTGTTTTTTCATCATTAGCTTCAGCTGTGAAAGTAATCGTTGGAAGAACAGTTGAGTTTGCTTCAATGGCATTATCTTTTTGTGCAAAAGTAGTATGTGACATAGCACCAAAAATCAGAATTGATTTTATAGCAGTATTTAAAGCAGTTCGTTTAAGCTGATCAGTCATAACAATACATCAATTGTAATTGAGAATCATTATTATTACTAATTACAGTACAAAAATAAACAAATTAAACATTATTTCTTTATATTTAGATTTTTTATTTCAAATTAAAGAATAAATTGCAAAAAATTAAATTACGTCAAAGTACTGTGTTAGGTATTAGATCAATCCCTCATTCCATTGGAACAAGTACGTTTACTTTAGTCATAGAAATTTTACCCTAGGCATATATAGCTGCAGGAGCGGGTAATGCTGAATTTTGGTTTGAATGTACTGCTGGTCATACTTTTCTCAGTACATGTATTTTTTGCCTTTAAGGGATTTCGTGACAGTAAAGTACAGCTCATGCATCTTTTGCGTCAGGGGGCGTTGATAATATTTTTAGACATTCAAAGGTTTTAGATATTGAACTGGGTAATAGCTAAATAGCAACTGTAGTATATGGCAGGGTTTATCAGCTAATAGACTACAGTGATTTGGAATAAGCTTAAAAGCAGTAATCAATTAATCGTTGGAATTTATATCTTAGATTCTCAGACGAAGTGCAACAGAGTAAAAAGTAACTTATTAAAGAGATTTATTAAACGGTTAAAATAGCTTTAAAAAAAGAGTCCACGATATTGTATTGGTGGACTCTTTTATCTCTATTCTAAAGACATGCGATATTGAATTATTCCAGGTTTTTCAGCAATCCAGTCATATAGTTTTTGTGCGGTATGATTAATTTCCTGCGTATGCCAATATAAACGCCCACACTGTTGAGAAATTGCTTGTTTTTGTACATATTCAATCAGGCTTTTACCAATATGTTGCCCACGCGCTTCAGGCGATACGTATAAATCTTCCAGATAACAATAATCCTGTGTTGCCCAAGTCGAACGGTGAATCACATAATGTACAAAACCTAAAACGTTTTCCCCTTGTTTGGCAACTGCACAATAAATCGGTTCGGCTTCATCAAAAAAGCGTTGCCATGTAGTTTGAGTCACAGTATTGGATAAATTGACATTATAAAATTTTTGATAGGCAAGCCAATAAGGCAGCCACTGTTGATAATCTTGTTGTTGAACAGGAATGACCTGAAGGTCTTGATTTTGCATGTTGACACATCCCTTTAGCTGTTTGAAAAGATAGAGGAGCCAAGCATAATCTTGATATGGTGCTCTTATAAGATACAGTTTTAGTATTTTAGACAGTACCAGTTTTAAGAGTAAATTTTCTTCTGATAGATAAAAACAGCATACTAAACATAGTATGCTGTGAATTGATCATAATGCAGAATTAACTATAAAATCATGAAGAAACAAGAATTTTTAATTTACCATTTAGCATGAGATAAGCTATTAAACCTAAAACTAATCCCCAAAATGCCCCACCAATACCAAATAGTGTGATATTGGCGGCAGTGGCAAGAAAGGTAATTAAAGCAGCTTCACGGCTATCAACATCATTCATGGCATTGGCAAGACTTCCCGCAATTGTTCCTAATAAAGCAAGCCCTGCCAATGTACTAATAAATGTAGCTGGAAATGCTGCAAATACTGTCGCCAATGTTACGCCAAAAATCCCGACCAAAATATAAAATACACCTGCGGCAATTCCTGCAACCCAGCGTTTTGATGGGTCTTCATGGGACTCTTTACCTGTACATATTGCTGCTGTAATCGCCGCAATATTAAACGCATGTGAACCAAATGGTGCCATCAAGAAGGAACCTAAACCTGTCACGGTGAGAATCGGTTTGGCATTGGTTTTAAAACCATCATTTTTTAAGATCAATAAACCTGGCATATATTGCCCTGTTAAGGTAATTAAAAATAAAGGTAAGGCAATACTTAATGCCGAATTGATAGAAAAAGCAGGAGCAGTAAAAATAGGTGATGCTAATTTTAGTTCAAATCCAGCAAAATTAATTCTTGATTGGAGCAACAGGAAAATAAAACCAAATATCAAAACACTAACAATGGCATATCGTGCAGAGAAACGCTTGGTGATGAGATATATTAAAAATAATGAAATTGCCAATAATGGATCAATCGTCATATTGGTAAAGGCAGCAATGCCAAACTGTAATAAAATCCCTGCCAGTAAACCTGATGCAATCCCAATCGGGATTAGACGAATCAGTTTTTCAAAATAACCTGTAATCCCCAAAACCACAAATGCTAAGGCAGAAAGTAAATATGCTCCAATCGCTTCGCTATAGGGCACTGTGACAAGGGCAGTCATTAGAAATGCTGCCGAAGGGGTAGACCATGCGGTAATAATTGGTTCTTGTGTATACCAGCTTAATAATATTCCTGTGATACCAACACCGATAGAAATTGACCACACCCATGAGGCGGTAAGTTCAGGGCTAAGGCCAGCCAGCTGTGCAGCTTGAAAGATTAAAATAAACGTACCGCCATAATTGACAATCACCGAGATTAAGCCTGCCATGATTGGAGGCAGTAAATCATGGGATGGACGTTGAAAAGATGAACGTCGAACAGACATAAATTTATCCCCCTAAAATATTTCAACAATGAAAGGGGGGGAGTGTATTTTTAATGATGGTATGGTCGTAAGATACACTTCTGATATTTTTTAAAGTACCAGTTTTACGATGAAAACTGCTTCTTCCGCTTATTTTCCACATTTAATTTTGCCTAAAGGGCAGCAGATTAAAGATGGTTTGTATTGTGCTTTACGTGATGCGATTTTAGCGGGGCACTTGTCTGCTGGCGCAAAACTGCCTTCAAGCCGTGCTTTAGCAGAAATGATGTCGATTTCCCGTAATTCGGTATTAGCAGCGTTGGAACGTCTACTAGATGAAGGCTATTTAGTTACCAAACCCAGTTCAGGCACTTATGTAGCGGATGTTATTCCTGACCAACTGATTCAAATTAAAAATGATATACCACATGCTGTACATCAACCGACGCAAACGCTCAATATTAACCCTCATATCGCCCGTTTATTACCGCATTGGCACAAGCAGAATTTATCTAGCCAAGAAAAGAAAATGTTTCATGTGGGTGTGGGCTGTGTGGATTTATTTCCGCATCAACTTTGGGGAAAATTATTGGGGCGAGCTTGGCGACAATCCTATTATCAATTAGGACAATTCCACGACCCACGAGGGTATCTGCCTTTGCGTCAGGCAATTTGCCAATATGTTCAATCGACCAGAGGATTAAATTGTACTGAACAGCAAATTTTAATTGTCAATGGGACACAACAGGCTATTCATTTGGCGGCGTATGCGCTGTTACAGCCACATGACCAAGTGTGTTTAGATGAACCCGGTTATGATGCTGCTTTAAACATATTTCGTAGTTTTGGGGCGACCGTACAGCCGATTGAAAGTGATCATGAAGGCATGAAAATCCCTGACATTATTCAGCACTATTCAGCAAGTAAACTGATTTATACCGCACCGTCACATCAATTTCCGCTTGGTGGCACACTCAGCCTTGCTCGGCGTTTGGCTTTACTGGACTGGGCCACGCAACAGCAAAAATGGATTTTTGAAGATGACTATAATAGTGAGTTTCGTTATGGAACACACCCAATTCAAGCGTTACAGGGCTTAGATCAACAGCAACGAGTGATATATTCGGGGACATTTTCTAAAATGATGTTTCCTGAATTTAGACTGGGATTTATGGTCGTTCCTGAAGCCTTAATTGGTGTTTTTAGTCTGGCAAAATACTATACCGATACCCGTAGTTCCTCTCTTGAGCAAGTTGCACTGGCAACATTTATACAGGATGGACATTATGCTCGGCATGTACGTAAAGTTCGTAAAGCTTGTTATGAACGTCAACAGGCCTTAATTCTGGCAATTCAGCACTATCTTTTCGATATATTAACTGTAGAACCCACTGATTCTGGTATTCATTTGGTATGTTGGCTTAAAGAAAATTGGACAGAGCAAGATTTTGTTGCTCAATGTGC
Organism: Acinetobacter bohemicus ANC 3994; assembly: GCF_000367925.1. Lineage (GTDB taxonomy): Bacteria > Pseudomonadota > Gammaproteobacteria > Pseudomonadales > Moraxellaceae > Acinetobacter > Acinetobacter bohemicus. The sequence goes on along the minus strand of NZ_KB849164.1, from coordinate 1,211,795 downwards.
AAAAGTAGGTCTGACGGTGCAGCCCTTATCAAGATATTGTCAGAATTCATCTCAAAAAGCTGCTGTACTCATAGGTTATGCGGCACATACAGTTAATGAAATTCATGAACATATTGAAAGATTGGCAAAATCTATTAAAAAAATTTAATTTTTAAGATAGGTATTTTTGTACAAAGCTATATTTCAAAGTTTATTGAATCTTAGATTCTTAGACGAAGTGCAACCGAACTATGTCACTAATGTGGGAGATGGACAGTTATTTGGTGGACTAGCTGTGTGTTTGAACAACAGGACGGCCTCGTTTCCTATTTTGACAGCACGACAGATATTACTCAACTCTTGCCATCTGAAGCGATGATCGCACATTTGCTTGAACAGCAGACTCTAGGTGATTTTGACAGCATCCATGCTCAGCTGCATCCGTTTAATGAGTAGGCTTTAGATCAAGTGGATATGCTGGCAAATCAAGTTATGGAATTTTGGTTTAAGCCGGACTTGTATTTATTGTAAAGTTTTTCTAAATAGTCATTGATTTTAAAAAGAAAAATTAAATAAATTTATTGAAAAGTGCTTTTTATAAACGCATATTTCAAATATAATGTGAAATATGTCGCATTAATTTGAAAAAGTAAGGTTTGCATTGTGATTTTGCAGCAATATAAAATTGTTTTCGGGGGAACAATGGGAGCAGGTAAATCTGCTGCCATAAAAGCATTATCTGATACTGGTGTCCTCAGCACTGAAGCAGTTAATACAGATACTCAAGCACATCAAAAAGCGTTAACAACTGTCGGCATTGATTATGGCGAAATCAGTTTAGATGACGGTACTAAGATAGGTTTATACGGCACACCGGGACAGGACCGCTTTGATTTTATGTGGTCAATTGTCTGTAAAGGGGCAATAGGTATCGTCGTTTTAATTGATCACAGTAGTTCCCAAAGATTAAAAGACTTAGAGTTCTATTTAAAAGCATTTGAAGATTTAGGTACGAATATTGTTGTTGGGGTAACACATTTAGATTTAGAACATGATCAAAAGTTAAAAATATATCGGGATTGGATGCAAATTCATCAAAAAAAATTCCCCTTATTTGCAGTTGATGCACGCAAAAAAGATGATGTTTTGTTAATGATAGAAATGCTCATTGCAAAATTAGAAATGCAACCTGCAATAACGATATAAAGGTAGAAAATGATTAATTCACGTGAAGTAGGACAAGAGTTCAAAGCATTTTCTAGCCAAGAATTGCACGATTTTTTAAATGAAGTGAGTGGTGTAAATTTTGTTATGTTGTGCTCATCTGATGGTTTTGAGCTCTCGCTTGCTTCAAAAAAGAATATAGAAAACACCGGAAAAATTGCTGCCGTAAGTAGCTCAATCTTAGCAATGGTCTCCGCTTTCATATCCGAAATTCAATTGTTCGGATGTCAAACAATTACTTTAGATGCAGAAAATGGCAAAGTATTTTTAACTGCTGTAGACCATCCACACCATCCTATGGTGATTGTTGCTGTGACCAATAAAGATATTTTGATGGGGCAAATGCTGTATTACTTCAAAAAGTTGAGTGAGAGTTTAGCAAAGCCTCAAATTAAAGAAGTGTCTTAAATGTTCAATAGCCTAAATCAGAAAGTTAATTCTTTTAGATATAGCGAATCTCATGATTTTAATGTGGGTTTAAAATGACGCAAGTTTTAAAAATAGCGATATTTGGTTTAAATACGACAGACCTAAACCAATTAAAGACTCAGATTTCGTTATGTCTGCCTGCAAATACACATCTTAAGTGGGTCAATATTGCTGAAGATAAAATTGATGTGTTATTGGTCAGTGATGTTTTTTTTAATTCGATTGGTATTCAAAAGGTATTAAAAGAAAAAGTGAAACGCTATTTGAGATTAACAAAGTCAAATAGCGATTTAGGGCGAATTATTGATGATCAATTATTCTATCCTTTTTCAGATTTACAATACTTGCATGAGTGGCTTTCACAAGAAGTTTTACCTGCTATTAAACCAATCGAATCTGAGTTAAATGATAAGCAACTTTATATTGATACCAGAAGTAAATTTCCTGTCGCTTTGAAACCTGATGCGACTATAGAAGACGTATTTGCAGAGATCTTTACGCCACGCAATGGGTATATTCAATTGTTTGATGCTAGTGGATTTATTGCACTTATCGATACACGGACAGAGCGTGTATGGGTTGAAGAAAATATGACTGGACTACAGTTTAACGAATCTTTGAATCAAACCTATGCAACGAGTCAAGTCGTGCAAGAACAAACTGAAGGTAAGTTAATTTATGATTTGCGAGTTTGGTTGTGGCTGATTTTAAGTCAGTCTTCGATGATACGTCTTGCGAAAATAGAACTAAATCAGAATTTTAAATTAGAGATTTGGCCACAGTTTGAAAGAGATATGCGCCGACGAGATTACTTGAAAATGGCAGCCTGTTTTTCAGAAGGGGCCAATATTGAGGCAGTTAAACAACATCTGAATTCAACTGATGAAAAAATATTGAATTTTGTTGGCTGTGCAAGCTTACTTCAATTGGGGCGAATTGTTGAATCGGATGAAGTTAAATTCTCTACAGAAATAAACCTGATTGAAACAGGTCAAACAAATAAACTTCGTAGCTTTTTTGGGAAGCTTCGAAAGAAACTTGGCTTATAAATAAATTTTTCAGGGGAAACCCTATTGTTGAGGTGTAAAAAATGGCACGTATTGGTTTAGATACATTAACAAATTTAGATGGTTTTGTTGCAGCTGCATTGGTTGATAGCGAAAGTGGACTTGCTTTGGCAACACAGGGGAGTGGTGTAGATTTAGAGCTTGCAGCAGCAGGGAATACGGAAGTCATTCGTTCAAAACGTAAGGTTGCTAAAACATTACAACTAAATGATGATATTGAAGATATTTTAATTACTTTAGGTAAACAATATCATTTAATCCGTCCTTTAGATTCGAATGATGCATTATTTCTTTATTTAGTCTTAGATCGTTCAAAATCGAACTTAGCAATGGCTCGTTATGAGTTAAAAGCATTCGAAAAAGAATTAGATTTTTCTTAATGAAACTGCAAGTCGCAGATAAGAAATTGATTTGAAATAAGAGGGCTCATCATTTGATGAGCGCTCTTATTCTTTAAAAGTCTCATTCAAAGCCTATTGCACAGCATCAACACGTGAGTTACAGGCTTTATTCCGAAGTTGTAGATAAAAAAGCCAACTTATTTTTAAGTTGGCTTTTTATTGTTTTGAGATTGGTTTAGATTTCTTAAGTGATTGATAATTAAATTAATATACAATTATTTTTTTCGTGGTCGCCATTTCTGTTAAATGGGCAGGGATTTGGTGTAAGTTTCCCGCCAAAAGATCCAGATAAAGATAGCAAGAAACAAAAGTATTAAACTTGAAAAGATTAAAATAGAGCTATGAGCCATAACAAAAGCTGAATTGGCTGATTTCATGATGAGATCTGCATTTTCTGCTGATAGATTTGGAAGAACTTGATAAGTTCCACCTATAGAACTTTCAGCTGTTTTCAGTTGATCAGCACTAAAAACATGATGAAAATCCACATTTTTTGTGTAGAAAAAAGATGCCATTAAACCGAAGATTGTTACACCTAAACCTGTTCCTAACTCATAGGACATTCCTTCAATTGCACCAGCAGATGATGCTTGTTCAATAGGTGCCCCTGATAAAATTGCTGATGTAGCTGCTAAAAAGGCACATAGAATACTTAGTCCTAATAAGATCATACAAAAAGCTGAAAATAAGTATTCAGTTTCATAATTAACAGCTGATAAAAAATACATAGATATAGAACTTAGTATTAAGCTAAATACTGCAACTCTTTTAGCTCCAAACTTATTTAGAAGAGGTGTACTAATCACCCCACCTACACTGACTGCAATCATAAACGGTAAAATATATAGGCCAGCTTGTAATGGACTAAACTGATACACGTATTGTAGTTTTTGAGAAATCAGTAACTCAAATCCTACCAGTGCAATCATCGCAACAACTGAAATGGTGAAACCATATTTCACAGATTTCGATGTGAATAGCTTAAGATCAAATAGGGGTTGATCACTTTTAATCTGCCTTTTTACAAATAAAAAACCGAGTACAACCCCTATAAGCCCAAGAAGAATGAATTGAGGATCAAATTCTTTTAAGCCGGCTTTTAAACTGTAAATTACGAAAAGAATGGCTGTTATCAGTATTAGTGCATCTAATAGATTTAATTTTTTTTCATGTATAAAATTTTGTTTAGGCAGATACTTTAAAATACATATAGTTACAACAACTATAATAGGAACATTAATCAAGAATACTGATCCCCAATAGAAGTATTCTAACAACAATCCACCGACTAAAGGCCCGAAAGCGGCACCAGCCCCCCCAGCCATAACCCACATTCCTAGAGCAAAGTTTCGTTCTTTTTCATCCATAAATGTATGACGTAGACAAGCTAAAGTGGCAGGCATAATCATGGATGCACCTAAGGCCAATATAGCTCTTGAAAAAATTAAAAAATTTGCTGTAGGTGAGAGTGCTGCTAGCACCGAGGCTATACCAAAAATGATACTACCCATAAGCATGAGTTTTCGATAACCAATTTTATCGCCTAAAGCGCCCATTACTAAAATAAGCCCAGCCATCAGCAATGGATAGATATCAATAATCCATAACAGTTGTGATGTGCTTGCTTTCAATTCTTGGCTTAAGGTAGGTACGGCGATGTGGAGTACAGTTGCATCAATAGCCACAGGAAGATAAAGCCCCACGACAATGGCTAAAATGAACCATTTGGGATGTAAAAACATAAAAATAGTATAAATTTGAACACATGTTCAAATTTATACTATTTTTTGATTTTTTACGCAACTTGTATATGCTGATGATGTTGTAAATGACTGTGTTAGAAAATGAGCTACTTAAGTAAAACGGAAAGAAAAAAACAGATCTTAGATGCTGCTATGACAATCGCATTAGATGATGGTTTGAATACATTGACAGTACGTCATTTAGCTCAAAAAGCTTCTTTGTCTGTAGGGCTTATTCATCATCACTTTAAAACTATTCAAGAATTAAAGTGTGAAGTATTTATGCAGCTCATTTATAAGAATTTAGATATCAGTGAAATAGATGATAATTTAAGTTTAACTGAGAAAATACTTTTGGCTCTAGGTTTTACTGAATCAGAAGATGAATTACCTTACGTTCGATTGTGGAATGATGCTGAACAAAATAGCCAAACTAGTCCTGAATTTAATAAAGTTTTTTTAATAGCAATTGAAGAATGGCAGAAGTCTGTAAAAAAAATATTGGAATCGGCATCGTTAAAAAATCATCATGAAAACCTTGATGATATGGCTTGGCAATTTATAGGCCTAACTTTAGGATTAGAAGGGCTGGTAAAGTTTCATTCTCATTTATTTACCTATCAATATATGACTCAATTAGTAACTCATTTAATTGAAAATAAAATTAATCAAAAAGTTTAATTTAGCTAAAATTAACATGATATACCTTATGCTAAATAGAAAAGTGAGGATCTAGAACCTCGCTTCGTGTAATGCTCATTATATTGAATGACGATTAGGCTTATAAATAATTCACGTTAATAAAAATGATATAATTAAAGATAGTATTGGTAATAGCTTACATATTAAAAATTATCAACCATGAAGAAATATGCTGATGTAACACCACAGGATTTTTTAAAAGAAATTTTCCCTAATGTTTACTTATTACGTGGAAGTATAAAAATAGGTCCATTGTTACAGATGAATCGAAACATGATAGTGGTTCGTAATGGAACTGAACTTACTATAGTTAATGCTGTTCGTCTAAATAACAAAAACTTAGAAATACTAGATGAATTAGGCACTGTAAAGAATATTATTCGACTAGGTGACTTCCATGGATTAGATGATCAATTTTATATTGATAAATATAAAGCTGATTTCTGGAGTCAGGAAAATCATAATAATTATTCCAATTTAACGCCTAATAAATTTATTAATAAAACAGTAAAATCTCCAATTCCCCAAAGTCTATTTTTTGTTTTTGAATCAGCCAAGTTTCCAGAAGCGGCACTATTTTTGCAAGAAAGTAAGTTGTTGATTACCACAGATAGTATTCAATACTGGGATGATTGGAACCATATAAGTTTTTTAAGTAAACTTATTTTATCTTTAATGGGGTTCCGTTTAGATTTATTTATTGGTGGACCATGGCTGAAAAAAGTCTCCACACAAAAAGAAAGTCTTAAATATGATTTTGAGAATTTATTAGATTTGGATTTCACAAGTTTAGTAGCTGCCCATGGAAATGTTTTAAAATACAGTGCAAAAATAAAGTTAGAAAAAGTAATTTTTGAGACTTTTAAGTAAAACTAAAATAAAATGAAAAAAATGGATTAAAAAATTAGCTGAGGCATTTAAAAAATGAAATTATTAATGAAAATGTAGATATTTATAAAAATCTTTTAACTGAATATTCTGAATCAGAAAAAAAGACCATAATTGTGTTAGAGCAAAGCATTTTTTTAATACTATATCAGATGAAGATAAGCTAATATTTTTCTCAATTTTATAGCAGACGATGATTAAATCTGCTAGTAATGTATTAGGTATTATTGATGAAAGTACGAGTTTATCGGAGTATGATGGTGATTTTTCATTGCTGTATAATGGAAAACCTATTGAATATTTACAAGATTGTTTTTTTATCCAAATTTGAGTAAAAATATAACATCTATACTGCCAATTTAACATAAAGAATTTATACAAACTTTAGGTCCATATAATAAATTTTATGTTAAGTAAAAGCTTGAAATTCAGGAATTTCGTATAAGGTATATTATGTTGGTTTTAGAAAAATTAATTAGTCCTCATATCAGAGAATATAATACAAATGTCAGAAATTGTTGTTTTTGATTTGGATGGAACACTATTATCAAGTGATGCTACAAGAATTTGGATAACTAAACAATTAAAATCTCATCCTCTTAGGTTTCTAACTGCAATTGCTATTATGCCTTTAGCAATAATTTTTATGAAATTTAAAAAATATAAAATTTTAGGAATTTCAATATTTTTATGGATTGCTACATATGGACTAAGTAGACAGCAGCTTGAAGAAAATTTCAAAACATTTGCAATGGGAATAAAAAATAATTCTATTCCTAATTTATATTGGTTTAAAGAAGGTATCTCTGAACTTAACTCTCATTTAATAGAAGGTAGAGATATCGTCATCGCAACAGGGTCTCCTGAGTTATTAGCTAAAGAATTATTAGAATCTATAGGTTTAAATGTCATGTATGTTGGTACACCACTAAAAAATAAAGTAGGTGGATGGGTTGGAGGAACCTATTGTATAAACGAAGAAAAAGTTAACCGATTGAAATTAATTGGGATAAATTACAAATGGTTTGCAACCTATACGGATGATATTAAAAATGATTATCCTATTTTGATAAATAGCAAATATCCTTATTTAATCAATGGGGATAAGCAAAAGAATTTAAGTAAAAAACTAAAAAACATGCACTATTTAGAATGGAACTAACTATCCTTGAGCTCTCCTCATTTAACCTAATCATCGTTACATGACGCGAGGATAGTAGATCCTCGCTTTTTACCCCTCATATAAGCTGTATTATGCGAATTTAAAAAAATTTAAAGGTTATACCTGCCTATTTGAGTATAAAAATCTGTTTAAGATTTTAATCGACTAACCCATGCCACGGTCTTTTTTACTTTACTTTCAATATCGGTATTTGGGATGTTCCACTGTTGATTTAATGCGATAAATCGCTCCAAATCGAGCGGTTCCGTTCTAATAAAATTTAGCATTTCAGCAGACATATCTAGTTTTTGTGCCAACCAACTCCATTTTAAAACCTGCTTAAGTAACTTTAGCGAAATAAAGTAACGTGGTGGCTTAAGATGTAATTGCTGTGCAATAAGCTGAATCAATTCCTGAAAGGAAACTTGCTTAGGATTAGCCACTAGAATTTCCTGCTGAAGGGTGTTTGGATCTTGGGCTGCATGAATTATAGCATCAACCAACATGGTCACCGACACCAATGGCAAGTAGTGCTGTGATGTTCCAGGAATAGCTGTCATTTTTCCTTGTTTTAATTGTTGGATAAGGTGTGCTATCGGTTGATAAGACGGAATTTCCCCAGACGTTTCATCGCCAATGACAGTGGCAGGATGGATAATTGTCCATGGGATATTATATTGAATAGCGTGTTTAACCCAAGTGAAATGCCCTTGAATTTTAGATGCTTCATACGCTCCCAATCTAGCATAGACCCGTGGCCAATCGGTCTGCTCTATACGATTCCGATAGATGCCAGCCGCCTGCAAATGCTCATTTAGGGTCAACATATAGCCTGATAGGTGTACTGCTCGTTCTAACTGGCAATGCTTACTAACGCGCTCTAATAACAACTCAAGCCCATTAACATTAACAGACTTAGCCTGCTGCATTGTTAAATTCCATGCAAACAAGGCACTGGTGTTGTAAAGATAATTGACTGCTTTGAGTTGCTGCCAGTCCTGCTTGGACAGCCCTAAGTTTGGCAGAGTAACATCACCCTGAATAAAATTTAACTGTTGATGAGCAATACCTTGATCTGTCAGCCACTGCCGAAGCTGTGGGGCTTGCTGCTCGACATTACGGCATAGCGCAAACACCTGAGCATTGTTGCTAAGCAGGCGCGCGATTAGAAATTTACCGATAAATCCTGTTGCCCCCACCACAAGAGCTATCTGATTTGAAATGTGCATGAATATGTACTCTATTGAATTGTTCATGCTTAAGCTAAAGTATGGAGTACACTCTATGGTCAAGTGATTTTGAAAAATTATTAATGCAAAGGGGCGTTATACATGCTGATTGGCAAGCTATCACAACAGATAAATATGAGCCGGGATACAATTCGCTTTTATGAGAAAATGAAGTTGATTCAGCCATTAGTTCGCAATAATGGCTATAAGGATTATCCTGAACAAACCCTGCAACAGTTACAACTAATACAGATTGCCAAGAATCTGGGATTTACTCTTGCCGAGATCAGGCAGATCATCGATTTAGTAAATGAAAGTGAGATTCCAGCAGAACAGTTTCAGGAAATTTTGCAGGATAAGCTAGGTGCAATTCAGGAAAAAATCGAGCAATTGCAACAGATGCAGGCGATGCTGGAAAATCTAATAAAAGGTGAGCCTTGCCCATTAAGAAAAGACTGTGATGTGGTGAAAATATCCATTGGGGACACAGTATTAAGAAAAATTGAAAGCAGTTGAGAAGCTTGAAAGAATGAATGACCTAATGATATTTATCACCTACAAATTGAAGAAGAGATAGATAGATGTATATCGGAAAATTAGCTCTGGTAACAGGTGTAACACAAAAAGCGATTCGACATTATGAGAACTTAGGTTTAATCCCAGCACCAGAGCGTAAGGGTAAATACCGTTTTTATAAACAATTAGATATTCAGTTAATTAAAATGATTAAGCGGGCGCAGACCGTAGGTTTTAGTCTTTCTGAAATTGCTGCACTGGCAGAAGTTAAAGCGCAAGAAAAGCGGTTTCCGCTAGAAATAGCTCAACAGCTTTTTAAAGATAAACATCTGCAAATTTTGCAGAAAAAGGCTGAGTTAGAAAGAATAGAAGAAGATTTACTTGACTTGGAGCAAGAGCTTACAGAAATGTACGATGTTGAAAAGATTCATGGATAACAGGAGATTTTTTAAAAAATACGCTTGACTCTCACCTTAGGGTAAAGGTTTATATTACTTGCCAGAACAAACAGAGACGGCAAAACATGAATATATTGACATCATTTAAGGGTAAGACGGCTTTAGTTACAGGGGCATCATCTGGTATAGGAATGGGGTTTGCGAGAACTCTTGCGGCAAATGGAATTGACTTAGTTATTACTGCGCGCTCTGAAATGAAACTGCAAGATCTAGCACAAGAGTTAAAAACTGCTTACGGCATTAATATATATGTAATTATTTTAGATTTAGCCGAAGCTAATGCAGTTTATAAATTAACAGAATATTTAAGAGAAAATCGTATAACAGTTGATATTCTAATTAATAATGCTGGTTTTGGAAAATGGGCAAAATTTTTAGATGAACCTTTAACTAGTTATCATCAAATGCTGGCATTAAATATCAATAGCTTAGTCACATTAACCTATTTACTTTTGCCAGCTATGCTTGAAAAAAAACAAGGATTGATCATTAATGTTGCATCAACAGCCGCATTTCAACCTCTTCCTTATATTGCTATATATGGAGCATCTAAAACTTTTGTGCTTAATTTTACAGAAGCAATTGCAGGAGAAAATCTTGATTCAGGAGTAAGGTTTTTGGCATTATGTCCTGGCAATACTGCAACAAATTTTGCTCAAGTTGCAAATGCTGATACAGATGGAATGCCAGTTTCAACAGTAGAAACAGTTGTTGATGCCGCTATATGGGCTTTAGGCCGTAATCAGCTATATTGTATTCCAGGAAAAAGAAACTATTTTTCAGCTCAGTTTGCTCGTATTATTCCTAGGTTTATAATGCTAAAAATAGTAGAAAATATGTTCAGAAAAAGAGTTGTTAAATAGCTTTTCTATTGTATGCCCTTGATGTATTTAATAAGCAGATATTTTGTTTAATTCTATTCCAGATCATTTGAAATAATTGACCGCAAATATTTTATTCTACGAATAGATAACTCACAAAACGAATAATCATTTGCTATTGCTATTTAAAAAAAGTAAATGATTATTCACTATATAAAATACTGTTTTCAGTCTAAGAAATTTTTTGCTGATAAATGATTTAAAGTGCATTTCATATAAGCATCAATGTCTTACTCAAATAATTCCATAGTTCAGTACACTGGAACGGTTTTTATGTGAATGCTGGCTGCACAGCTCATTCGATTTAAAAAATGTATGCCGCAGTCCGTGTTCATTGTGTGAATTTCTAATTCATTCAAGCAACGTGTTTTCTAAAAAATGTAATAAAAAAATATTAATAATGTTAGGATGAAAAACTAAAGCTTTTAATAAATTATATGGATCATGATTGTATGGATAATCTTTTATATGTATACGCCCTATGCTCTGTATTACTTTTTATTAAAATGTTTGTAATATCTTGCTATCAAGGATTTTATCGAATAAAAAATAAAGCTTTTAAAAATATTGAAGATGCTCATTTTGTTAAAGTCGCAGCGCATTATCAAGAGCTTCCGCAAGTAATCAGAGCCAATCAAGCATGGCTAAATGACTTAGAAAATATTCCTGTATTCTGGGTGTTAGGTGGATTATGTATCATCCTGAATACAAGCTATGAGTTTACTATGTGGTTATTTTACATTTTCACTATCGCCAGAGTTGCTCATACAATTACTTATCTTGGCGGTATTCAACCTTGGCGTACTATTTCTTATATGATTGGTGTGATTTGCTTATTGATTATGGCAATTAAAGTAGTAATTGTTATTTTTAATTTTTGAGTTATTACCATTCATGCTAGCTGATTTATAACAGCTTTGTAATAATTTCCAAAAATACAATAAGGGTGGGGTAAGAAAAAGTATGATGACCTATGCACGATGGAAAATAGCGTAATAATGCTTTGGTGAAAACCGATATATAACGTGCATATCATGTATATAAAATCGGTTTTTGCCAAAAATATAATATTTTATTACAAACATCACCGAATTTAAATTAGTCGGAAAATCTGTATAAAAATTTTAACCAACTTGCAAAAATGAACAAGTTGATTATTGAAAAAATAAATTTTCACACATTATTTAGTATAGCCTAGTTATTTAGAAGTGTTTTTAACTGCAAGTATTTTGCATTGCTCATTATTTTTACAATTTTTTGTTTGACTTGTTATTTTTTGAGGCTGAGATGGAAAATCTAGACTATGAATAATTTGCATTGATGCTGAAGTTGAAACAGATATAAATGAAGATAGTACAACTAATATTGCTAAAATACTGTGTTTTGAACAGAACATAAGATTGCCTTAAAAATAAAATAAAAAAATGAATCTAGCTATTAAATAGCCATTTAATTTAATAAAAATTAATATGATTTGAATATCGCTAAAAATTGGTATTTATACTTTATAGAGTAGTTATTATGTCTAATATAAAATATATTGACATCTATAAATTAGATATTCTTTAAGTGATTAATAGGCAGAGTTTAGAAAAATATAGCTGTATTGATTGATTCTTGGTTTTAGAAATTACATGTTTGAAAAGTGTGATATCTGATAGATCTTCGGTAATAAATGTTCAGTATATCAAAACTTTTATGATCATCTGTTTTTAGTAAAGCGACTTTTTGATGCCCTTTGCGTTAAGGAAAACGTACTGTCCGAAAGTGCGGGTTAGTCCAGTACTACCAAGTGTTATTTTTATGAATTGCTGCAAAGAAGTGTATTGAATCATGCTTCTGTGGTGTGGAAACATCAATAGCGTTGAACGCATTTGACCATACAATGGTACAGCTTTGTAAAACAAGGTAACTAGCTGTAAGTATTATGCCAAAGTAGTCATTTATGGATTGATTCAACCACGTTGCCTGTATGTAAAAATCAGCGTATTCAACTGTATAAACCTATAGCAGTAATTGCAACATGAGGTAAAAGTTTAATCGGATGATTCTTTGTTATATGACCATCAGTTTTATCATCAAAATAAGCCGATGATTCAAACGATGGAAGCATCCGCTTAAACAGGATTGGGGTTACTTAAAAAAATTAATCTTTTCAAAAACTTTAAGACTTAATCTTTTTCTTATGCGCGTACATTTTCTCATCTGCTTCTTGTAGTGCTTTTAATAATCCATTAAGAGGATTGCGCATAGCAAGACCAATAGCAGCACTGATATTAGCTTCTGCAAAAACTTGAAGTACTCTGTTTACTAAGTTTTCTGCATTTATTTGATTATTTTCAATACTCAGAATCGCAAATTCATCTCCACCCAAACGAGCTACAATATCATTACTGCGTACACAACCTTTTAAAGCCGTTGCTGCCTTTTGAATGAGTTCATCACCCGCGGTATGTCCCAAACTATCGTTTACAGTCTTCAAATTATTAAGATCAATCATTAAAATGGCAGTAGGGTGCCCATAACGTTTACAACGTTCTTCCTCTAAACTAATTAAGTTATCCCATGCCCTACGGTTGAATAATCCAGTCAATGAATCATTTAGAGCTTCTTCTTTAAAGCGTTCACGTTGGCGTATTTGTTCAACTTCTCGTAATTCTCCTTGTAAAATATAACTTAGCATTTGACCTAATAGATCAATTAGTCCAGCTTCTTTCGTTATTGCATCTGATTGAGGCTTGGGATCAATCGCGCAGAGCGTACCAAAAAGAGAACCATCTTCTTTTGTGAGTGGTTGGCCAATATATGCTTTGATCTCTACCTGCTTAGCTATGGGTGCATTCACATAAAGTGGAATATCTTCTGATCGGGGAGCAATTCTGGGGGCTTTGCCTTGTACCATATGAGAACAGAAAGAGTCAGCCCAACGAAATACTTGACCGGGTTGAACATTATATCCATTATCTTCACTTTGAAGCACAATCCAATCATCACCCTCAGTACGAGTAATCATCCATAAATTAAAACCAAATTTTTGATATAAAAATTTTAAAACAGCCTGACCAGCTTCTTCGAAGTTTTTAAATTCAGCACTATTCATTTAATTATCCTGCCATTAATAGTAAAAATTAATATCAAAAAAACGATTGAGTATTTTCCCAGCAATACTTTTCATGTTTTAAACAAAAAATTGAGTCCAGATTTATTTTATCAAATATTATTAAAGAAAATAGTGCAATTAAAATGGATAAGATTCTAAAAATAATAGCTTAATATTGAATTTTAGCAAATTCATATACTTTGACTGCTTCTGATGGCGTTACTTCCTCTAATTGCTTTTAGCAGTTTGTGATAAGAAGTGCAAGAAGTAGAGTAGGCCGTATTTGACTCTAATCATTCTGATTTTATTAAATTGAGAATTATAAAGAAAAATTGATAAAAGAAAATCCACATCAAAGTAAATTTGAAAATTTCATTTTGAAAATCAGCGCTTTTTATTGTACATAGTGACAAGAATAATAATGATGATAGCGATGATTAGTGAGATGACAGCTGTTTCCATTTGCATATGTCCACCACGTTTTTATGCTGTGTATAAATTTTATCAGGTTTGAAAAGGATAGTGGAAGATATTCAAAATCCACCGAAGTAAGTCTTGTGCGAGTTAATAACATCCATCGTATTAAAGTAACGGGTTGTTATCGGCTTTTTATGTTGTATAAATATTTGTAAGTTATTTATTTTAAATAAATTAATTGGTTATTGTGTACCGTGCGCTGTCTTCTCTTAATCTAATCGTAATTAAACAGTGTGACAATCAAAAGAAATTCCAATTTTGACTTAAAGAAGTCATATTCTGATTTAATTTCTTAAGCTAGTTATCAACTATATATTTAATTTTAATGAAAATATTATTTTTTTAGAAAAAATAATTGTTATAATCTCGCGCACTTTACGCACAACCGTGCTTTTTTTCCCGCTGAATTGTAAATATCTTTTTTATGAACCGTAAATTTATTGGTGCTGCTGCACTACTGTTTGGACTCATCAATCCATTAGCTGCTATGCCTGTTGATCCGTTAATTGGTACATGGAAGGTTATAGATGACTATACTGGCTATTATATTTCAGATATTGTGATCCGTAAGAATTCAAAAACACAGCAATATAGTGCTGTCATTACTAAAAATTATCCTTTACCAGGTACACCCAAGACTGAAGTGTGCACCAAATGTCAGGGTACATTAAAGAATCAGCCGATTTTTGGAATGGAGGCGCTAAACGGGCTTGTTGCGGATGCTAGCAATCAACAATTCAGCAAAGGCGTGTGGGTCAACCCACAGGATGGACGAGTATATAATATTGATGCCCGTCTAAATACTTCAGGAGATCAAATGAAAGTCCAAGGTAAAGCTAAAAATGGCAATACTGTAAGCAACATGATCTGGAAGAAACTCTAATATTATTTTCATTAATCAATGATTCAAAAATGAAAGTCATCTAAATAAAAAGCCATCTAATTTCATTATTGGGTGGCTTTATTTTTATAGGATACAAGAGCATTCTTTGTTTTTTGTATATAAATTACATTTTGTATAAAAAATAATCCAATTGAATATGTAAAGCTATAAGAATGGGTGATAGGGTTTGTATTCCCATGTTTTTTGTTTTGAGGTGAGTGATGAAATTGTTAGCTCTCATTGGTGCAGGTGTGGCAGCGGGATATTGCTATAAGAAGATGAAGAATAAGAAGCAAAATCCAAAAAACGCTCAGTTTGATGAAAGCACTAAAAATTCTCAGTTAGATGAAAATGTTAAAGTTGAAAATACTACCGTGTAATTTCTTTAAATTAACCTCACAAATAAGCGTGATTTTAATGAGCTACTTTACAATTTATATAACAACAAAAGCTCGGTCAGTAGATCGAGCTTTTTAATTATTCTAAATAATGAGTTAAGTATAGGTAATCATATGATTTGGTTGGCATTATTTGTATTTTTGGTATATTTAGCCACTGTAAAGTTACTTTACATAAATGATAATGATAATCAGAAACTAGCTGTGGTTTCTAACGCCCTCCAAGGCGTTCTTAGTTTTAGCCCACTCTTCCATGTGTGGGTTTTTTTTGCATAAAAATAAGCTAAAAAGCTCTATAAAATATTGTGTGAAATTTAAAAGAAGTAAAGTGATTGCAAGATTTATTGTCATAAAGATTCGGTAAAAATATTAAAAATGGACTGTGATGAGTTTCATAATAAATTCATTTAGTTTTGATTTAATAATTGTAGTATTTTGAAGAGGGGAGATTTATGTCTAATCACTACAAGCTTGAAGAAGTTACCGCATCTAATGATGAGGGAGATACTGTTACAATTAAGAGAATTTATGAACCAAAACCTAATCGTGGGTTGGGTTCAAATATTGGTGGAAATATCTATCAACCATCAAATAGAATCGTTATTGATGGGCAGGTAATCAAACTCACTTTAGATAGCTGTTTTCACCATCCCAAAAATAGAAAAATATACTCAATTTAATCTGTAAATCTAGTTCAAACCACCTTCGGGTGGTTTTCTATTATAAAGATCAGCATTTTGTTTTAATTTATAAAATTAGGAAAGGAAAAGTAATGAAAAAGTTATTTCTGGGTTTTATTCTAGGTTTGGGCCTTTCAACAATCACTTTTGCAAAATTAAGCAGTAGGTGCATAAGATTAACAAGAAGTGGTGCAGCAGGAATTTGACAGCAGTTTGCTGGATAATCGGTCATTGTAGCACTGCTGGTGATATGGGCAAGTCATAAAATTGCTTTTATATATGCAGTAACATTAAATAGAGTGTAGGACGAAGACGATGTTGATCGGATAGTACTGCTTTTTAGGATGGATTTGCTGAGATGCTTACATACATAACATTGCTTAATATATCAAAAGTCTTTTTAATTGATTTTGAAAGTTGCAGATATGGATGCTATTTCCAGAAATCCACAATACTTTGAACAATTTTATAGGTAAGAAATATTATGAAATATTTAGCTATTTTTTGTTTAACTCTCTCACTTGGGCTGACCGCATGCCAAAAACGAGATACTGATACTCCAGAGCAAGATAAGACTACAAGTCCTCACTCAATAGATAAAGACAAGTCATAAATGGAACCTGCTCATTAAGCAGATAGATCATTCGTTGGTAACATGGTAAAGTTTTAAATAGCTTAGTTCTATACTGTGTTAATGAGGTAAAGAAAGCTTTAAAGTTGTTGAATTGTGAGTATTTATACCAAATAGAGATAAACTAATTTTAGAACCAGAAAGCTGAGATGATCGAAATCTCAAGCGTTTATCCTATTGTGCTAAGCTTTTCCAATAAATTGACTTAAACTTCTGAAAAAAGTCATCAATAACACAAAATAAGTGAGTATGAGCCATATATGGCGCAAGTATTATAGTGACTAGAGTTGTGAGTTTGGTGTGGTAACTCAACTAGATAACTATAGGAACCATCTTTTTCAAATTTTTCTTATCCGCGATTCGGGTTAAATAATGTTAAAACAACAGGAATTTTCTATATGATGAAAAAACTAGCTGCCTTGATCTTTGGCTCTGTACTTATGACTGGCTGTGCAACAACGCAGAATGTTGAAAATGTTAGTACAGTAGGGCTGTTAATTTGCAAACCCAATGAATTGTGTCCTATCGTAACGGTTAGCTGGAATGAATCACATAAAGATTTACTTAAATTAAGAGTGAGTTTAAATAGTACGAAAACTCAATATGATATTCAGAAAGTTATTTTTGATAATGGGCAGCAATCTTATTCATTTAGCCCTGTAGGCAAGACAGAGCAGGACTTTGTTCTTGGAAATTATCGTTCACGTAACAGTATTATTACACCTATTAACCTCATGAATAATTTACGTGGCTCAGATCAAATTTTAATGAATATTTATACAGATAAAGGCGTTATTTCACGTTATGTCTATAAAGATGGTCAGGAAGCACTAATTTATAAAGAATTTAAAAGTGTTTATAAGTAGCCGTTGAGCCTTAAGCGTAAGTCAGTACATAAAGCTATTCGAAAGACTTAATGCCTATCAGTTAAGGATTTTAGCAATAAATTCCTTAACTTTTATTATTCATGACGCAGTCCCATATTCTTAAATCATATATCTGAAGCTTATTGGGTTCCTTGCGAAACAATGTTTCTCATTAGCTCAAATGAGAAGCCTCAAAATATATTTTGAGTTCATAAAAAGGCATCTTGCAAATAGTTTTAAATCAATGATTAAAAAAAATCTTTCCATAAAAATTCATTCAGTGCCTTCATATTGCGTCATTAATCGCAGAAACCATATTTTTTCAAAGTCGTTTTGCATTAAGCTGCAACATAAAGTCGTACTTTCTTTATTACTCAGGTCGCGGATGAGGCTTTCATGAATCACATAATATCTAGAATTTAAAAAGAAAAATGCCAATCAATTTCTGAACTGACTGGCATTCATTTGAAAGAATGGTTTTTCTGGAAGCCACTCATTTTTAAAGAAATCACGACAGAAGTAGCAGAAATTCTTAATAATATATTAGAAAATATAAAAAATTAAGTTATAAAATATTAACTATTTTGTGATTTATATCTCATTTTTATTCAATAAATTGATATTAATTGCATATTTGTGTAGAATTTTAATATTAATTTCTTTTACATTAGAGACGACTATGATTTTTTGGGATGGAGAAAAGGCACTTCCTGAGCAGGCTGGGAATTTCAAAAAATATTTAAAAAATTACTTGGCTAAATTGAATTATGAATACTTGTTAGATAACAAAAAATTTAATTACGATAGTACGACGGATGAGTTCCTCGATACCGATATTCAAGAGTTTTATCATCTATGGACGATAGCTTAAAAAAAATTCATGCTGGTAATAAGCGGCTTTTGAGTTCGGAAGAAAAACGTGTGTTATTTGCAATACCTGACATTCTTATCAGATTCATGAATCCAAACGGATTTTTATTCTAAACAATAAGAAATTGATAATTTATATATTTTTGATATCTTTATATTTTGCTAAGAACTTTTAAATGATGAAAAAAATTGTATTTTTGGGATTGATGATTTCTTCTCTTACAGCATGTTCAGCTATGCAAAACAAAAACACGGATACACCAAAGATCGGTATAGCAAATCCTGCGAGTGAGTATTGTATTAGCCAAGGTGGAAAACTAGAAACTAAAGATGAAGCGAATGGTCAAGTGGGTTATTGTCACTTATCAAATGGTCAAGTTATCGAAGAATGGAAATTTTTCAGAGACAGTCAAAAAGAATGTTTACCTGAAAAGGCTCAGGAATTAATAGGTCAATCCACGCTTACGGATGATCAAATTAAACAAAAAACTCAATCTGAAATTATTCGCCGTGTTGCACCCGGTCAGCCAGTGACGATGGACTATCGTTCAAATCGTATTACAGTAACGATTGATCCTGTTTCTAAGAAAATTACACAGGCAAATTGTGGTTAATTTTTGATTATCATGATTGAAAGATAAAACTAAGAATATAGAACTTTAAAGCTCAACCTCGGTTGGGCTTTAGCTTGATTGAAAATAGAGATGTTAGATCAAACCTACAATATGAAAAAAATAAAAAGACTTTTATTGAAATGATTTGAGGCTAGAAAAGTTCATTTCTTTTTTAAGAAAACCAATCAAATTGATGACTTTCTATTGTTAGCCTTTATTTTAGCTATAAAAATTTTAGGGATGATGACGATCAGGAATTTGCTTAGCCCCAGTAGACCTTTTCGATTGTTGAATCGAGGGAATGTACAGCTCGAAATGTAAGATTACTTTCCGAACGGGGATCTTGCCCCGAACCATAATGCCTAGAAATTTTCTTTAAAATCTGTTGAATATTCCATTTATTTATCGCCTATATTTTTTAGGATTGAGTTATAAAGTAAGTCTAAAGAATAATTTTATGCATTTTTTGCATGCCATAATTAATTTTTGCATTATCGTTTTTTCCAAAAAAAAGTAACACTTGCCGCAGTGAATTGCTTAATCGGTGATTTTGCACCCAGCTCCTAGAACAAGCCTACGTAAATTGATCAACATGGAATGTCATCAATGCCTTGCTATAAAAGCAATAAACTTGATGCAAAGAAGATTAAAGAAGGAACTGTTTTTATGAACCAGAAAAAATTGCTCAAATATATTCTGATCGCGATGATATCGGGAATACTCGTTGGTTGGGCCTTTCATAGTATTTTAACCACTGCACAAACAACGGAAATCGCAGCATATTTCAAGATCGTTACAGATGTATTCTTAAGATTAATTAAAATGATTGTTGCACCGTTGGTGTTTGCGACGATTGTTTCTGGTTTAATCTCAATGGGTAAATCATCTTCTTTGGGATCGATTACCTTAAAGGCGATGAGTTGGTTTATTGGTGCATCATTTATCTCCCTTTTGCTTGGGATGGGCTTAGCAAATTTATTCCAGCCAGGCTCTGGAATGGACCTGAGTATCCCGAAAGAAGCTGTAGATGTGGGTGTAAGTGCCACCAGTCTAAGCTTACAGACATTTATTACGCATATTTTCCCGCGTAGTTTTGCAGAAGCGATGGCAAATAATGAAATATTACAAATCCTCGTTTTTTCAATTTTCTTTGGTTTCGCACTGGCTTATGTTCAGCATCACAGTGAAGCGACTGTGATTGGCCGAATTATTGACGAACTTTGTAAAGTCATGTTCCGTATCACTGATTATGTGATGGCCTTTGCACCTATCGCAGTTTTTGCCGCAATTGCGTCTGCCATTACCATTCAAGGGCCTAAGTTAATTCTTGATTACAGTATTTTCATTGGACAGTTCTATGTTGGATTGCTCATCCTTTGGACAATTTTAATTTCTTTCGGTTATATCTTCTTGAAAAAAGATGTTTTCAGATTGATGAAAGTAGTGCGTGAACCGACCATGTTGGCATTTGCCACTGCCAGTAGCGAATCGGCTTACCCAAAAACCATGGATGCTTTAGATAAATTTGGTGTGCCAAAACGTATTACCAGCTTTGTTCTTCCATTGGGTTATTCATTCAATCTTGATGGCTCTATGATGTATATGGCATTTGCCGTGTTATTTATTGCACAAGCCTATAACATTGATTTGAGTTTTACTCAGCAGGCTTTAATCCTACTTACATTGATGATCACCAGTAAAGGCATTGCAGGGGTTTCTCGTGCATCTATCGTGGTGATTGCATCAACGCTTGCCATGTTTAAACTTCCTGAAGCGGGTA
The DNA here is from genome assembly GCF_000367925.1 of Acinetobacter bohemicus ANC 3994. Classification (GTDB taxonomy): domain Bacteria; phylum Pseudomonadota; class Gammaproteobacteria; order Pseudomonadales; family Moraxellaceae; genus Acinetobacter; species Acinetobacter bohemicus. Next base: position 1,190,818 of record NZ_KB849164.1, on the reverse strand, counting down.
TTTTATTAATTTTGGCTGTTGATCAATTTCTAGATATGGGACGTACTGCGACCAATGTGATTGGAAATAGTATTGCCACAGCGGTGATTGCCCGTACTGAAGGCAACAAGCATGATCTTCCTGAAGAGGAAGGCGTTGTTGTTGATACAATTATTCCTGTGAATCGATTAGCTGATAATAGTTAAGCTGCTTCAGCAAGGCTTATATAAAATCAATGAAGTAACCACTTAAATAATTTAAAAGGTGATTTTTAAAACGATTAGCATAGAGTTATATTGCTAGACGTTTCTAAAGATCACCTTTTATTATTTTTGTATTTACTATGTAAAAACTAAACTTAATATATTTTAAGTTAACGATTCATAAATAGAAAAATAAACACCTAAAATCATTTAGGTCACTTAAATTTAGATCATTTAAAAAATAGTATTAATTTTGTGCTGCATATTAAACACACAGAAATGTGTATATAACATATAGTTAATGATTGATTAAATAAACAAAATGTAAATTTATTCAGTCTGTTTTGTTAATGTATTCCAAATATAGTTAATTCTATTTGAGAATGCCATTTCACGCCTAATAATATAGATATCTTGAAATAAATTATATTGATTACAATCAACTACTTTTAATTTATTCTCAGCAATCTCTTTTTCAACTAATAATTTAGGTAACCATGCAATACCTAAACCTTGTAAAACCAACTCTTTTAAATCACCAGCATTATCTGTTTCGTATAAAGTTCGATAATCTAATTTATTTTCAATCACTTCATCAACACAGTTTCTTAAATAGGCTTGTTTACTATAAGCCAATAAAGGAAAGGGCTGATCTAATGAATATTTAGGAGTGCCATCATTATTTAATGTGGTCACTGGTAATATTTCCATTTCAACAATTTTATGGCATACGAAAAAAGAAAGATCGAGTTGTTGTAGCGTTTTTTGATCACAATAACCAATTAAAAAATCACACGAACCATCTTTAAGTAAACGCATCCCTTGTTTGAGATTAGCGGCAATAATTTCTAATTTTAAATCCTCCATGTTGGTTGATAACTCATGAATAAAGCGAGGAAAAAACTGCGTGATTAAGGAGTGCGATACTGAAAATTTGACCGTTAATTCATTATTCTTAACATTCTTTTCTAGATACTTAATGGTTGTAGTGAGTTGATTTTGTATGTTTTTTGAAGATGCTAGTAAGACTTGACCAGCTTCTGTGAAATCAATATTTTTGCTATATCGTTTTAAAATTTGGAAACCCAACGCATTTTCAATGTTCTGAATTCTACGCGTAAATGCAGATTGTGTGACGTGTCGTATTTCCGCTGCTTGGGAAATAGATTTTTCTTGCTCTAGTGCAAGCAAATCTTCAATCCATCTAATTTCTAAGGTCATAATTAATCCTTCACGCATACTTTTATAAATTATAATCTATTATGCAAAAAATGCATGCAGTAATATCTTTTTACATTAGAAAAAAAACAGCTTGCGCTCTAATATTAATTTATTGTTACTCAGAGTCTATTTAAATGAACATTAAGATTAATACACGAACTGAAAAAGATTTATTAGGTTATAAAGAAGTTCCTGCTCATTGCTATTATGGTGTACAAACTTTAAGAGCACTAGAAAATTTTAATTTAAGTCAAAATAAATTAAGTCAATTTCCTGTTTTTATTAAAGCACTTGCAATGGTTAAATCTGCATGTGCACATGCAAATTTTAAACTTAATAAAATTGAAGAAAATAAAAATAATGCAATTCAATATGCTTGCCAACAGATTTTGAATAATCAATATCATGATCAATTTCCAATCGATATGATTCAAGGTGGCGCTGGTACTTCAACCAATATGAATATTAATGAAGTACTTGCTAATATTGGTTTGGAATATTTAGAGCATTCAAAAGGTGAGTATCAGTATTTACATCCAAACAATGATGTTAATATGTCACAGTCTACAAATGATGTTTATCCAACAGCAATTAAAGTTGGATTAATCTCTGCAATAGCTCAATTAAATACTCCATTTGAAAATTTAATTCAAAGCTTTAAACATAAGTCAGATGAGTTTTCTGATATTTTAAAAATGGGTCGTACTCAGTTACAAGATGCTGTGCCGATGACTTTAGGTCAAGAATTTGGTGCTTTTGGAAATACGTTACAAAGCGATTTGAACAGACTTAATCAAATCATGCCAGATGCTTTAAGTGTGGTGAATTTGGGCGGTACTGCAATTGGAACAGGCATCAATACCGAAGTTAAATACCGTGAGTATGCGATTGCTTCATTATCAGAAATTACGCAGCGAAATATTAGCAGCGCACCTGATTTAATTGAAGCGACTTCAGATATGGGTGATTTTGTTTTATTATCTAGCTTGTTAAAACGTACAGCGACTAAACTGTCAAAAATCGCGAATGACTTACGTTTATTATCGAGTGGTCCTCGTGCAGGTTTAAATGAAATTCATTTAGAACCACGTCAACCAGGTAGTTCAATTATGCCAGGTAAAGTTAATCCGGTTATTCCAGAAGCAATGAATTTAGTCTGTTTCCAAATTATTGCTAACGATTTGGCAATTACTTTGGCAGCAGAAGCAGGCCAATTACAGTTGAATGCTATGGAGCCTTTGATTGCTTTCAAACTGTTCGAATCTATTGATTTATTAGGCAAAGCGATGCAAATGTTCCAACATAAATGTATTGAAAATATACGTGCAAATGCTGAACACTGTCAGGCATTGGTCGAAAATTCAATTGGTATTATTACCGCATTGAATCCATACTTAGGGTATGAAACGACTACACGTATTGCTAAACAAGCCAATGAGTCAGGTCAAAGTGTTTTAGCTTTAATTAAAGCTGAAAATTTACTTTCGGATCAAATTTTGGCAGATGTTTTAGCTGTGAATAATATGGTACAGCCTAAGCAATGTGCTTAATCAGCAGTTTAAATTAATTGCTGCATAAATTAAAAGGAACCTATTATTAGGTTCCTTTTTTTATCTCTGAATGTATTTTATTGATTATGAATAAAGCGCTAAATTAGAAGTAAATCGAATTCCCATGTAATCAGTTGAAAGAATCCCCTGAGTGTTCTTCTTGGTTTTGCATAAAAATGCAGCCTTTAAATTAGACTGTGTGTCCAACTTTCGGGGTGAAGATTAAATTATGCCTTACAGAGAATATTGACCAATTAAAATACCATTTAATTATTAAGAGAGGACAATAATAGAATGCTGTAATCCTTAGGATTAGAGTCTACTTTAAAAAGCTTACGATTAAACTGCTCAATGAAAACAGGGCAACCGCACATTTCTTATGTTATTGAACTGATCCTTTCATGGATATTTCTTTCATCAGATGATCCTGAAGTATTTTCTATTCATTCGCTTTACACGACCCAAAGATAATATTGATCTTGAGTGTGCTAAGTATGCACCCAAATAGCGTAATCTGGGTGTCTTTCTTACAGCTTTGACTGACTCTAAATACGAATTTTGATTAATGGTCGGACGTGGGTGGCTTACTCACTTAATTTGTATTTTTTTCAATCCAATCAACTAAGTCATAAATTTTTTCAGCAACTTCAATGCCTTTTTTGGCAGATAATGAATATTCTACATGTGGAGGAATAACGGCATATTCCTTACGAACGATAAAACCATCATTTTCTAAATCACGTAAAGTTTGAGTTAACATTTTCTCACTAATCCCATCAATTCTTCGTCTTAATTCACTAAATCGATGGGTGCCTTTTCTTAGACTAAACATAACGAGTACCCCCCAACGATTGGTTAAATGCATAAGCGTAACTCTAGAAGGGCAATTTTTTGACAGTACATTTGCGGCTAAACAGGATTCATCAATATTCATAAACTTTCCAAGATAAAAAAACACTTACTTTTTTGTAAGTACTTACAAAAAGTAACTCGCTTATTTACTATAGCAAATATCGCTTGAAATATATTGTTTTCGTATATTTCAAATCATATTTTTATTGATGAGAGTAGTTTATGGCTTCTCCAATTTTACATTGGATTATCGATCCTATCTGTGGCTGGAGCTATGGGGTATTACCTTTAATTAATGCAGCCGAAGAAAAATTTCCAAATCTACAACGTCTACATTTGGGTGGGCTTTATAGTGAAAATCACCAACCGCAAATGACAGCAGTAATGCGTGCACAAATCATTCATTATGATGAACAGATACATCGACTCACAGGTGTAGATTTTGGAGATGATTATAAAAATGGTTTGCTTAAAGATACGACATTAATCATGAACTCTATCCCTGCAACTCATGCTTTACTGAGTATTCATCAAGGTTTAGGGCATGGCTCAATGTTATCGCTCTTAAATTTAATACAACAGGACTACTATCAGAAAGGTTTAAATGTCACCCAATACGGTGTGCTTGCTCAACTTGCTTTCGAGTTAGGGATTGATGACGAGCAATGGTCAAAATATTTAGGTGCAGTGGATCAGAATCTTATGCATCAAAGTATTCATCATGCACGTCAATTGTTAGCGCATGTGCGTGGACAGGGCTTTCCAACATTGGTGTTTGAAAATCAATCTGGTGAAATGAATAAGATATCAATACATAGGTTTTACAATAAACCACAGGATTTCGTTCAGTTTATAGATCAGCAATTGCTTAAAGCGTAATTTAATTTTAAAGAGAGACAATAATATGAAATTACTTCTTAAATCACTTCTTGTGAGTTCAATGGCATTGAGTGCTTCAGCTTTTGCAACGGAGTTAACCTATAAAGTTTATAACCCTCAAGCACAAGGCATTTTCCCTGTTACATCGACTTTGATTTCAGGTGAAAAAGATGCGGTGCTTGTGGATGCACAATTTAGTGTTAATGATGCAAAGAACTTGGTTAAACTCGTTCAGGACAGTGGTAAAAACCTTAAATATATTATAATTACATCAGGTGACCCAGATTATTATTTTGGCTTAGAACCACTTGTACAAGCATTTCCAAATGCAAAAGTGATTGCAACGCCTGAAGTTATTAAACATATTGAAGCAACTAAAGAGGGTAAGTTTGCCTATTGGGGGCCAATTTTAAAAGCTGGTGCACCGTCTCAAATTGTTGTTCCTCGTGCAATTGAAGATAAAACGATTAAGCTAGAAGGTGAAAAAATTGAGATTAAGGCGCCAGGTAAATATGCTTCTTATCTTTGGGTTCCAAGCAATCGTACAATTCTGGGCGGTGTAGGTTTGTCTTCAGGTATTCATTTGTGGACTGCTGATACACAAACAACAGAAGCACGTGATGAATGGCGTAGAACTGTCAAACAAATGAATCGATTACACCCACATGCTGTAATTCCTGGGCATTATATGGGTGAAATTCCTTCTGCAACAAAAGCCATTGACTTTACTTATCAGTATCTTGTGGATGTCGATAAGGTTTTGAAAGAGCATAAAAACTCTGCATCTGTGATTGCTGCATTAAAAGACAAGTATCCAAATTTAGCAGAAGAAAGCTCGTTAGAATTAAGCTCTAAAGTACTGACTGGTGAAATGGAGTGGAAATAATTTAAGCGTACTTCATGCTCTTAAACTCACATTTTCTAAAATCATTGGTAACTGTTAAGCTTTTATTTACATGCAACTTAATCTACAAAATGGATTAAGTTGCATGCGTTAATCCATTTGTTTATCTATGAATTAAACCCAAAATTTAAATTAAGAGGATTTGTCCTGATTATTTGCATTGTTGATACCAAGCTTGAACTTATTTTTATGAGCGAAAGTCTGCACATTTTTGGCATAGTTTTAGATAGAGAAAAGCCCCAAAATAAAAATAAGTAAAAATATTATAAATTATTAAAAGTCATGACCTATTGACCTTGGTCTAACTCCATAGTTTTGAATAAGGATAATTAAAAACGAGAGAGGTCATGATGGAAAGATTACTGAAAGAAACACCTATATTAAACTATAACCATCTTTTAATAAAAAACTTAATAGATCAAAGAAAATGGAATGAGTTAGCTGATGTAGATAAAGTAAAAAATATTTATAACTTTGTTCGAGACGAAATAAAGTTTGGCTATAACACCAGTGACATGATACAGGCTTCTGATATTTTAAAAGATGGCTATGGCCAATGTAATACAAAAGCGACTTTATTGATGGCACTGTTAAGAGCAACCAAGATACCTACTCGGTTACACGGTTTTACTATTGATAAAGAGTTACAAAAAGGTGCTATTGACGGTATCTGGTACAAGCTTTCACCTAAAAACATTTTGCATAGCTGGGTAGAGGTTTATGTGAATGAACATTGGTATATCTTGGAAGGGGTTATTCTTGATAGGCAGTATCTTCAAGAACTAAAAAATATTAATAAAAACATGACTAAGACATTCTGCGGTTTTGGGGTTTTCACTGATAATTTTGATAATCCACCTATAGATTGGAATCTAAGTGATACTTTTATTCAGGATAAAGGGATTAATCAGGACTTCGGTCTATTTGATAGTCCTGATGATTTTTATAGAAATCATCAACAAGAACTTAGTTATATTCAAAGTCTCTTTTTTAAGTACTTTATAAGACATTTAATGAACAAGAATGTAAATACAATTCGGAATAATCATGGTTAAAATTTATTTAAGATAACTGGTAAAAGCTAAATAAAATTCCAGCGTAAGTTTGAAATTATTGAGGCGGTGGAAGTTGGTGATGATCTAAGTTAATAAAATTGAAGTCTATTATTTTTTAAAATAGGACGGTCTGCTTCAATTAATTAAGTTGAGAAAGTAGGTTTTGTAATGCATTAAGATAAAAATAAGCTAAGTTAAAAAAATAAGAGCACATTTGTGTGCTCTTATTTTATCTAACGTCAATTCATGTTTAATGGAAAACGGTTTCCAGTGCCTTCAAGCCGACTTTCGGGTCGAGCAGGCCATTATAAATATCTGGAATTTCACGCTCTACGCCAAAGAAGTCATAAATGGCAATCATAGCGCCACGTACAGAATATTCTACTGTGAAGACCACATCATCTTCAATTTCAACAAACTGACCTAAAAAGGCAAAGTTTTGCGAACCCTGAGGAATCACCAAAGGGCGGTCACCCGGTTTTCGGCATGCGAACAGGGCGGATGCATACGGCATCATTGCTGTTGTCACATCGGTTGTTTGCAACACATGCTCTAAAATGTCATCAAAGCCCAGCTGTTTGATGAGTTCGGTTAAAATTTCTTTACCAGTGGCTTCGCTCATCGGTTTTTTGATGTAATCGCCGATATGGTCAATTTGGAAACCGTAGCCCCATAGGGTGTACATGCCTTCAGGCAAATCGGTAAAATGAGGCTGTGCTGGAACGACAATGGATAAATGCCAACCGGACTCAAACCAAGTCATTAATGCGCCAGTGCCTGGTTCATTGCCTGTGTAATCAATGATGCGCTTTAAGAGCACATCATCTTTCATGGTCAGGGTGAATGACTCCCACTTATGTTCATCGACATTGCCATAAAAAGTCATTGGACGGCCAAAGTCAGGTGCTTTCTTCGCCAATGTATCCCAAAGTGTCCAACCATGATCCAAACGGTCGCGGATTAAAGCCGGTACATCGTCATTGCCGCCATAACGAGAATCGGCAGTAATTGAGCCTAAGGTGAAAATGGCTAAGTCGTGCGCTTTTAGCTCAATCTGCTCTGTACCTTCAGGCAATTTGACGTATAGGCGCGTAGCACGACGTTCCTGAGTTTCTTCATTGGTAGTGAAGTCTGCATCGGTTACATAATTGCCAAAGCGTACATCTACACCTTGTGCCACCAGCCAGCGCTGTAGCGGCAAAATCATGGAGTCGTATTGATTGTACTTGGTGCGCTTAACGCCTGCGAGCGTATGAATGCGTGGTAGTTCCTGAATGAAACGCAGGAAGTAGCGGCGTAGTTCCGCTGCGCTATGCCACTTTTGAAAAGCAAATGTTGTGCGCCACATGCGCCAAAAATTGGTTGCAAAAAAAGATTCATCAAAAAACTCATCAATGCGGCGGCTACCGATTTTTTCTTCTCTCGATGCCAATAAGCGCAACATTTGTGCGCGGTGCAATGTATTTAGTCCGAGTTTTTCTGCATCTGCAATCACATGCTGTGCATCAATTAAACGCGCTTGTGCATGGGTTTTTACCTGTTCGTTAAATTCACGGCATTCTTCACGGACAGAAATTTCAGGATTCTCTAAAGAGGGAATGCTGGAAAATAAGTCCCATAGACATAAATAGGTCTCATCGGTCAACATACGCCCGCCACGCGTTACCCATGCTTGTGCGGCATGCGGGGTAGGGCCGCCATCCATTGAACCGCCCGATATATCCAGCTCTTCTAAAATATGAATATTTTTTGCAGGCACTTTAGCATCACGAATTGCAAAAGCTGCTGCCGCCATGCCAGCAATACCGCCACCGATAATCCAAAGATGGGATTGCTGCGCATCTAAAGGATTACGTTTCTTATTTTGCATTGTTAGCCCCTCATTGATTTAAAAATTATGTGTTAAATGGTTTAAAACCATAAAATTAGTATGTCTTTTTATATATGAAAAATGTATGAAAGTTAAAGTAATTTTATACGGTTTTTTGTAATCAATAATTTAGATTTTATGGTTTTTTTGGATATCTAGTGAACATTATTGAGTTTTGATATATTATTAAATAATTGAATTATAAAAATTACTGAGTCTTTGCTCTATTTTGTTTTAAAAGCCCATCCAAGAGTTTTAATAATACACAACTGTATTTTTATTTATAAGAAAAATCTATGGGTGATGAGGAGCTGTTTAAAAAAGAATAGATAACTTACCTGACCTAAATCGTGTTCATTGCCATTTGATATAAATACTGGCATTTCAATAATTTCAAAGCTTTCTTCTTGTCATTATTCAGTTTGCCCAAAGAGCATATAATCTGGTGACGAGTAAGTTTCGGAGTCTCTTAAGTTGCTTCGCAGGTATTTATGCAATTTTGTGTGTTTATTAGCTCTACCAGAAAAATAAGCCAACGCTTCAAATAAGCGAAGCATTGGCTTGGGCAGAATTCAGATTCTTTATTTTGACATAAAATACAGCCTTCAAATTAGACGGTATGTCCAACTTTTGGGGTACAGATTAAGTAAGGGTTTCGTTTATAAATTATGCTAATTTTTTAAGCATATTCCTTATAATCCGCCCATGTGCAATGGATACTGGAAGCATATAAATTTTTCCAAAAAAATTGTAGGTTACGACACTTGTTGTGATCTTAATTTCATTCTTGTACTCAGTACATGCATTAATTTGCATGGCAACTAACACACTTAAGTGCTTATCCGTTGACTGTAGAAACAATTCATTATCTGAAATTTTGACCACGTCAAAGAAATCTAATTTATCATTTAATTTTGGCGGATGAATTGTGGATGAGCCAAATCCTTTAATTGGTTTTACACCCGCTAATTTATAGCTTAGGAAATCTCTAATTTTAAAAGCAGTATTGAGCCAAGGAGATGATTGATGCGTCATCATGTTATAGGCTTGGATTGCACTCATATTCTTGTTAATAATTTGCGTATCCTCATGCAGGAAATTTAACGCCTTAACAGGCGCAACCAATCGAGATGTACTGTTTTCTATATTCAATGAAAATACTCTTTTAGAAATTAATTTTTTATTTAATCTATTGATTTATTTTTAATATTTATCAGTAAATATTGTCAATTTTTATTTTTTATTCTTCAACATGTGAACGCTTATATTGGTGAGTAATAGCAAATAGATTGTGGAGCTAGCTTTATTTTCAATGACACTGAGCTGGTAAATATTCAATTAAAAGTATTGGTTGGCAGCTGAGATTTTGGCTCAATTGTGGATTGATTATGACAAGCATGTTTCGTCATATATTACTGTGCATCCCTAGATTAGGCTGCACAGCACATTCGATCAGTATGAATGTGAATGTTGGGAGATATGTAAAAGCCCACTAAGTTGATCTAACATTTTTTATAAAGATAATATAGCGGAATAACTTAAGGGAATTGAAAAACTTATTAATACGCACGAAGCAGTACGTTTTAAATTTTTCTGATTAAGCCAAGAAATACGGTTGGAAACCAAAATTGAGCCAATTAATACCCAAAATAAAGCAATAGGCGTAATTAATGCTAAAAAGATTCCCATATGAGCAAAATAATGACTCGCGTTAGACCATGTACTTATCGGAAAAACAGCTGAGGCAAAGAGTAATGCTTTGGGATTAAGCAGCGTTGCGCAGAAAAGTGCTTTAGCTGTAATTAATGGTTGGGCTAGATTCGCATTAACAGTTGATGTTTTCCAAAGTTTAATAGCCAAATATAAAATATATGAAGCACTTATGAGCTTAAGGACTGGGGGTAAGATTGGATAAGAGGCTGCCACAGAATTAATTAATATGCCCCAAAGTGAAATAGCAATAAAGTAACCCATAGCTTCTGCTGGAATAAGTTTGATTGATTTTTTGACTCCAGATTCAATTCCAGATGAAGCTAAAAGAGTATTGGTCGGCCCTGGTGTTAGTAAAATTGTTATTACTAAACTAATAAATAACCATGAAATCATTCAAATTTCTTCTTTTGGTAGAATTGCGCAGATCATTATAGATAGACGATGTTTTGTCGATAATTAACATGTAAGAAAACATGTATTTTAGGTAAATTTATTTATATACAGATACTTATGATTATTATTTGGTTGGCGTTAAAAAAATATAATGTGATGAATGTAGCATTATTTTTTAACAAACATCGCATATAGAGCGTATCAAACTATGGTCGAAACAGCGGATGGTCATACAATCGAGGCGGTATACATTCGGTGCTCAGGCTGCACAGTACAACTATGAAGGTGAAAATGTAGGGTGTAAACACGGCTAAATCACATTAGGCTTATGATTCTAGAAAATTCATAGACGTATAAAAAAAATCTTTTATAAATAACTTTAATTGTGACATATATTTAAAATTAACTGGAAAGTGTGATTAAAGTCACATTTTTAAGAAGGTCTGATAAAATATAGGCTTATAACTCGATGAAATCCTATTAGCTGCATAATTTTATATTTTCTTAAATAAAAAATTGATTATTTTTGATCTAAAAAATATATTAATTTAATTAAAATATCATGTGAATTTTAAATTAAAATTTTTTCCATATAATAATTTATTACATTTTAAAAATAAATAAAAAACAATACTATAGTATTAACTTAAAATAAAAAAGAGCTTTATTTAGATAATTTTTTCCCTTTATTTTTTGTGTATGAAATAATATTAATTAGAAAAATTAAACGCTATTAAATGAAAAATAACTGAACATAAAAACATCTTAGATTATAAGGACGGTAAAGATTATGAAAATATCAGTGATCAATGTCGGTTTGTTTTGTTTATGTTTCCTAAGTAATTCTTATGCAACGTCTGATGAATGGAGTCAGCGTTGGAAAGCATCAAGTACCCGTACCAATGATAATTTAGTCCAAGCAAATCTGATTGAACTCAAGGATTCAGATTATTATTCTGGACTAGGAAAAACCACAATAAACAGTACATCAACAAGTTCTATCGGGACACTTAATTCATCTACCAGCAATGTGAATGTAAATGGTTCAAACAATGGTGTAGACATTTCGAATGATACTGCAAATGACGGGTCTGTAAATTCAACCACCACTCAAAATAATCAGCAATGCCCTAACTTAAGTACCCAACCGGGGGGAGAATCACTATGTTGAATTTTCCTTGGTTGAATAGAAGAAAAATATCTTCTGTAAGCATCACGATCCTTTTTAGCCATCTTCTGACAGGATGTACTGGTATGGCCCTTTCAAACAAGGAGCCTGTCAGCCTTGTACAAGGGCCACCGATTACTGATATTTTTACGCCTTTTGATGTCGCTTTATCTTGTCTAAAAGGGCAACTGCGCAATGATGTTAGTTTCTCTGTTGGCGCGATTCTAGACCAAACTGGTAAAGATGTTGTGACGAATGGCGGTAGTGGCAAAATGGTGACGCAAGGTGCTGGAGATATGGTGCAGTCTGCATTGTTTCAGGCAGGTGTCAGTTTATTGAACCGGCGTGATCCTCGTATTATAGAAAGCGAAGCCAAATGGGGAATTCGTGACCCAAGGCAAATTAAGGCTTCTGATTACTATGTAACAGGCAGCATTAACAGTTTAGATTTTATACCTGGTGGTGGTTTTGATATGCAGATTGGCGGTGTTGGCCCCAATTACAGTCAAACTCGAATTATGGTCGGTTTAGATTTATCTTTGACAGATACACGCAGTAGTAAAGTCGTTGCCAATGTTTCGCTACAGAAGCAAATTGCGGCACAGGATTACGGCATAAATGCAGGTAGATTTGCTGGCCATACTTTATTGAACATTCAAGTCGGAAAAGGAGAGCGCGAGGCGACCAACTTTGCCTTACGCCAAATGTTGAATTTAGCCACTTTTGAATTGCTCAGTCAGGTCATTCCGCCCGTAACATTTGAAAGTTGCCGCGCTGCAATACCACCTGAATTTGGTCGCTTAGATTTAACGCGAAGTTCTGTGGCCTTGTATAAGTATAAGGAAAGCCAACAGCAAAACACTGCAAGTTCAGCGGAAGCGCTTTTGGAATCCTCATCGGATAAAACAAGTTCATCCAATGAAAAAAATAAATCGACAAACTCACCAAGCAAAGATACGCAGCCGCCTAAGCATAAAGAATCTGACCTGATTAAAAATCCTGAAGGTGATTCTGAAATGAGCAAAAAGGATCTGATTAAATATATCAGCATGAAACAGCACTCATCTTCAAGCAAAGTAAATGAGGACAAAAAAGAAGATGAGAAGGCTCAGATGTTGTGGGATGTAAATCCAGCGGTGATCGAAAATTACTGGTCAACAACTCAGCGCGATTAAAAAGATATATAAAAATGGGCTCGCTCCCATTATAAAAAGAGGTGCTTAGCGAGAAGTACTTCAAAATTAGAAAAGAAAACTAGAAAAGGAAATTAACCATGAATAAGACTATCACAACAATCGCCTTATCCGTCGCCTTCCTGTCCAGTGCAGCTATGGCAAATAATGTACATGTAGATACCGGTCTACAAGGAACCCTAGCCCTTTTAACTCAACATGCCAAAAATGGTAGTGCACTTAACCTTGCAATCAATACCAATAATATTGATGCAACTGTCAACATAGATGGTCGTTATAATTCACTCAATAATGTTGGAGACAAAGTCTCGGCAGAAACTTCAGCAATTGGTGCCGTGAACACGGGTAGCATTAACTTACAGCAAGGTAACTTCAGTGCTGTTACTGCGGGTACATTCAGTAAAACTTTTGACGCTGACAAAAATGCATGGCATGAGGTGGAAGGATGGCATAATGAAAAGTCATCTGAACTCGAAAGTTCTGTCAGTTCAACACTTAATACCAGCTATTATGATCAATTCTCTAAAACTCTGAGCAATTACAGCGCAGCAAATTTAGCCTTTAATTCTGGCGCTATTGATGCATCTGTAAATGTAGATGGAAAAGTGAATCATATTGACGGCATCAAAACTTCAGCAATCGGTGCTATAAACACAGGTAGCATTACAGTGACCGTAAAGTAAATCAACCCTTCAACATGATTCTGGGTCTAACTATTAGCGGATAGTTAGGCCTTTTTCATTTTGGAATAAGTTTGCATTTGAATGCAACTATTTTTTTTATTTACCGATATTACACAGTAAATAGGCTGCTAACTTAACTCTGTCCCAGATGTGGGGCTTATAGAAGCGGATATTTTTACTTGGGGATAACAGAACAGGAGATATTGAATCTGCATTTTTCAACTTGGGATAGCCACAAATATGTTAAATAAAAAGTCTATATCTGTATCATACAAAGAATTATTCTCTAGCTATTAAGACAGAAAAATAAATTGGAGATAAAATGTCTGCTCGATTTTTACTGCCCATTGTGAGCTTTGCTATTGTATTGGCACTAACTGGATGCGCTTCACCATCTAACTCCCCAATCACAGACAGCTATGGCCCCCAACCTAATTTGCCTGAACCTAAATCAAGTTTGCTACCTACAGTTAATATTGCTCCTGCCAAAGGTTGGCCTGCGGGTATGATGCCAACTCCTGCTGCAGGTCTAAAAGTACAAGCATTTGCAGGAGAACTTGAACACCCGCGCTGGCTGCATGTATTGCCGAATGGTGATGTACTGGTGGCTGAAACGGATGCGCCATTTAAGCCTGATGATGGCAAGGGACTTAAAGGAAAAATAGCGAAACTGGTGATGAAGCGAGCAGGGTCATCACATCCGAGTGCCAACCGCATTAGCTTACTGCGTGATTCCAATGGCGATGGCATTGCTGACCAAAAAACCGTGTTTCTACAGAATTTAAACTCTCCATTTGGCATGGCACTGGTCGGTAATATGTTGTACGTAGCCAATACTGACGCCTTAATGCGCTTTGCTTACCAAGAAGGTGCAACTCAAATTACAGCAAGCGGAACCAAAGTATTGGATTTACCGGGTGGCACGTTAAACCATCATTGGACCAAAAATGTAATTGCCAACCCTGCGGGCACCAAACTTTATATTACTGTGGGCTCAAACAGTAACGTGGCTGAAAATGGCTTTGACCAAGAAGTTGGCCGTGCACTGATTATGGAGTTTGATATTGCCAGTGGCAAGGCACGACCATTTGCGACAGGGCTACGCAATCCAAATGGCATGGACTGGCAACCTCAGAGTGGCAAATTATGGACAGTGGTGAATGAGCGCGATGAACTTGGCAATGACTTAGTGCCTGATTACATGACTTCAGTTAAAGATGGTGCTTTTTATGGCTGGCCGTATAGTTATTATGGTCAGCATGTGGATACGCGGGTGAAACCACAAAACCCTGAGTTGGTCGCACGCGCGATTAAGCCTGATTATGCATTAGGCAACCATACAGCATCATTAGGCTTAGCATTTTATGCTGCCGAATTAATGCCACAATACCGTGGTGGTGCGCTAATTGGTCAGCATGGCTCATGGAATCGTAAACCGCATAGTGGTTATAAAGTCATTTTTGTGCCGTTCCAAAATGGCCAGCCTTCTGGTAAACCTCAAGATGTATTGACTGGTTTTTTAAGCGATAAGGGCGATGCGTTTGGGCGGCCTGTTGGTGTAGTGGTTGATTTTTCAGGGGCTATTTTGGTCGCCGATGATGTGGGGGATATGATTTGGCGCGTATCACCCGTTGGTGCAACGACTTATGAGACTCCAATAAATCAAGCACCCTAAGGTGCTTGATTTAAAATTTGGATATCGACATTGAAATTTACGGTTTTGCCACGCCGTGCAGTATTCCGCATTTGATAAACCTGAAGTGTATATTGACCAGTGGATGGTAGAACAACTTCTCCAGCCGAGCCTGCTGTAGAACCAATCCATAAGGCTTCAGCTTTACCTGGTTTATCTCCTGGCGCATAAATATTGATATAGGCTAAGTCACCTGTGCTGGTTGTTTTAAATTTTAATCGTTGGCCAGCTTTGGCATGCAGTGTATAACGGGCGTCATCATAGCCTTTGAACATACCTTTTAAGCTTGTGCTATAAGTTCCTTTCTTGAAAGTCACAGCTGTTTCTAATGACTTTGCAAAGACAGGAGCAGAACCTAATGCAACTGAAGCAGCTAAAATAGCGATGCCTAAACTCTTTTTCATTTTATGGTCCCAAATGATAAAATTATGGATTTAGCATATCATTTTCTGTCGGTCTGACTTTAATTATGCGATTAGATAATAAGTTTATTTCTTCGATTTTAAGAGTGTATCTGCTTCAACGATTGAAGCTTTTTGTTTAGACCTCTGCCATAGACATAATTCACGTCCAAGCTGATTCTTCATATGTGCTTGAGGATAGCGACCCTCTAAAACTACAGCAGAATACCCAACACGATCATCAAAGGACATAATGTCACTCACGACCTTTGTATTTTTTAACTGACTTGCTTTTATACAAGCTGCTTTAAGATTTTGATCATATTTTTTCCATGCCTCCGTTGAACTGGCTTGAACGGTATAAGATGTACACATTAAACTTAATAAAATAAAACCTATCGTTTTCATTCTTCTTATGACCTTACTTTAAATATTAAATTGAATAATACAGAAGTAATGCAATTTTTAAGACTTAATTTACAATACTTAAAACAGTTTATTCAATTTTATACTCACATTTTCTTCTTCGGGCACTTTTTCCCATGCTCATCTAGAAGGAATTCACATGCTTGAGCATCTCCACTTAAAATTTTCCAACCTTTTGTGAGCTAAAGTCAGCAAACATTGTATTAACTTTTCTTTGTAATAAATTTTGATACGTTGTATAGCGTGTATACGTTATAAGCATGGAAGATAAGGCTTGATTAAGCATTTTAAATATAAAGGTTTTCAAATTTTTTTCCAATTGGCGTGTAATTTTTAAATTTGAAGAGGTGATACCGATGTTGCGGATGATCTGGACTATCACTAAACTTTAAGCCAAGAGAGCTAAAGATGTTTGATCTCTACTTAAATTAGGTCAGTGAGGTGGTATATAGCAAATCTAAAATGAATACGCTCAAGTTAGTCAAAAAATTTCCCATTTTGATGAAGTCGATCATGAAAATAAAGAGTGTGGATTTATCGGATTATGCAGCCTTAAGAAAATGCACTGATTCAAAACTAAGTCTTGTGCGTAGGCACATCAATATGAATAGCTAGAAATATATTCCTTAAAGAAGACTTTTTAACGTATATTGACTAGCGTTCAATGTATATAACTACAAAATTTAATAATCATTGAATGCTATTTTTGCAGTCTCAGGCTGTTTATTATTTTCTTTTTAAGGTGTATTTATGAATAAACTTAATATTAGTGTAAAGGATCAATTTGGTGTGCATTATGCTATTGAAGCAACTTTAGACGAGGTTATATCAAGTACTGTTAAAACGTATGAACGAATCAAATATATTATTGTAGATAATGAGGTTATTCGACCTAGCTTTGAAATGCTTTTTCAAAGTACAACAAGCGGAAAAATATTTAAAATTATTAAACCTTAAATGACATAAAAAATATATGTCTATTTAGGCAATATGGATCAATATTTTATTTATATTGAATAATGTTTGTATTATTGACTATTAAGGCATATAAAGTCACTTCGTTGATGCGGGATGGAGCAGTCTGGTAGCTCGTCGGTTCAAATCCAGCTCCCGCTACCAACGAAAAGATTTAAAGTTTATACCCTGATTTGCTTCATTCATATTAGGGTTTTTTTATGCTTATATTTTTATTGAGATTTTAATTTTAATAATAAAACCTTCACTTAACCTCAGTGGGGATAATTCTAGCAATGAAAGTTCATTGATTGATGTACTTATTATTCGTTTCTCGTGGAAACTGATCATAGTTAGTAGTGTGATATTGTTTGCATTATTTTTAATTATTGTTACTTTTCGCCACTGTAACTGACTCGATTAGTGTGGAGAATGGCCAGCAGAAACTAGCTGTGGTTTCCAATACCTTTAAGGTATTTTAAGTTTTAGCCCATACTTCCATGTGTGGGCTTTTTTTTGCATGGAGCAGACCATGCTTTATTTCTTTGCGTACATTATTTGGCATTCATGCCTATAGTTTCAATCATCGATGATGGTCAATATCGTGAATGCCGAAAATGTGGTAAAGATAATTAATACTGCACATTGTTAAGCATATTAGGGCACATCAAACCCTGTTACATTCGAGATGTTGATGGGGTTTCTCTTTTTATTATTGGGGGGGAGTCTAGGCTGCTTGACAATAAAACTTATCGCAAAAATTATAAAATTGATATTATCAACCAATCCCAATATTCAATTAAGTTTAAGCCAAATAATATTAAAATATTGTTTTGGAAACGTGTACCGGTGAGCATTTTGATATGATTGAGCGAGAGAAAGAGGGGGGAGATATTTTAAATTCGTTTAATTATATTTTTGTTTAGTTAAACTTAAAACACTGTTTTTCTAATTTTTTATTAAAAATTTATGTTACTGAAATATGAAAATGTAATAATATGACAATGCGCTATGTAGAATATACCTTAAAATTATTGCGAATTTACTACGAATTATGGAACATAATAATGCCTCAAAATAATCCTAAATTTATATTAGAACAAATTTATAATTTTATTGTAGAAAAACCAACAATCGATTCTCAAAGTCAATTTATGCAATTGAAGACTTTTTTGAGTGAATTACATGAGTGTGATAAGTCTACATTTGAAGCTATAAAACCTTATAATTATAAAGGTGTGTTCAATGGTAAACAGCAAACCATACTGGCTCATGCAGCGCCAAGCTTTCTGCAAAAAAATGAATTTTTACATTGGATGAGTCATCAATTAGAGCAATAAAAAGCAGTTTAAAATGAACCACCTTCGAGTGGTTTTTTGCTAGCAATATTTCACTCATTGTTTATGTTATTGGAACTGATGGATAAATCTTAATAAAGAAGCTTCGACAATTACGCTATGTAAAAAATAGGGTGATTGGGTCATGACTCAACCCGAAAGTGGGAAACAGAGAGTTTAGCTTTAATATGACGATGCTTGAACGGGCATTGCAAGAAAGAGAAAATTACAAACTTAAAATGTACTATCTCCGCTGAAATGAAGTGCTTTGGCGCAAGTAGCTAATTGATGCATCACGTAAACTTACTCATTCAGAGCAGCATAACGCTTCATGCTTTAGGTTGGGCAGAATGTTAAAAATAATGAATTATTATCGAATACAATTTCGGCCAGCGGCTTTGGCTTTATATAGGTTATTATCGGCTTTTTTAAATACCTCTTGAACATCAAAAGCATCATTAGGCCAATGAGCTATTCCGATAGAGACTGTGACAGGGCCTATTGAACCAATCATGGTAGATTCTAGTCGTTTTCTCAGTCTTTCAGCAATTGTGTAGCCAATGTCGATATTAGTTGTCGGCGTAAGGATGATAAATTCCTCGCCTCCAACACGACAACAAATATCATTACTTCTAAAGTTTTCACGGATGTAACTCGCAATCTGGTTTAATACGACATCACCTTGATCATGACCATATGTATCATTAATTTTTTTAAAGAAATCGATATCGATGTAAATAACTGAAAATTTAGTTTCAGTCTTGATAAAACTATCAACGAATAGATCCATTCCTCGTCGATTATAGAAACCTGTGAGTGGGTCAGTATTAACCCTATTGTTTAATTCTGATATTTTTTCAGAAAAATTACGTACACTCATTAATAAAGAAATCTTGAATCTTCTTACTTCAAAATACCACGGTTCAATTTTAGCAATATTTAAATCAATGTTGGGCTGATTAAGTCGGCTAGCCATTTTTGCTAAGCTATTCAAGGGTGAGGAAATAAGTAAAGAAACTTGCCATACAATAAAAAATATAAAGGCATAAAAAATAAGCATAACCAGTGCAACTTTATAAATGATGGTTGTTGCTTGTTGAAGTAGTTCTTTCGTAGGTTGTTGAGAAACAATAATCCAGTCTGTTGTCGGAATATGGGCAAAGCCTGCTAAATTTTTAATCCCGTCAGAATTGATTAATTCAAGACTTCCTGATTTTTTCTCTCTCATATAGGCTAAGCCTGAGTTATTTAAAATTTGCTTACCAATTTTACGAGCATCAGGATGAAAAACTATTTTATTAGATTTATCAACTACGTACATGTAGCTATTCTTGTAACCGTATTTTATTGTAAGTAAGTCACTAATAATATTTTTATCTTTTAGATAAATAGCACCTCCAATATAGCCAATGAATTCTTTTTTGTTATTAAAAATTGGTTGAGAAATGAAAATAATTAAATTTTTTCTAATAGAGTAATATGGAGCTGAAATATAAGTACTTTTTGCCTCTAAAGACTCTCGCAGCCCTAAAGTTGTATTGGCTGCATCTTTTTTCAAATGAAGTTGAGACGGAGCATAATCTATAAAATCACCTTTAGAATTCACTATTACAATACTATTAAAGTAATCAGACTGATTTTTTAGGCGTTCAACCTCGGAATGAGTTATTTGATTGTTTTCAAAGTTATTACCAAGGACATAAGCACTATATTCTAATTCTTTTAATATTGTTTGAAAATGGTTGTCAGTGCCTATAGCAATTTTTGAGGCATATTCAAGATTAACTGACAAAGAATTACTGATAAGTTGTTGTTTTTGTATGTAGTAACTTACAACAACTGAAACAATAAATAAGCTTGAAACACTAAAAACTGATAATAATAAAATTAACTTTCTAAGATTGAGCTTTAGTGGATAAATCATGTACTTAAATAACATAACAATATATTAATTTGATTATTATTTTCCCGTTTAATAGTATGTTGTTTTACAGCATAAATCAAAAGAATAGTTTAATTTTTATGATTTAACTGTTAGATATTTAATCAGGTATATTGCTATAAACTTTTATGTTTAATTAGACCTACCAAATTTTAAATTGGAACTACTGCATTTTTTCCTGTTTTACTGTGTGAATTTTGTTTCAATAAAGATGATGGAAAAAAAGATTTTGATAGTGCATTAGGCCGGCCAAAAACTGGTTCTTAGGCATTGAAGAGTATTGGAAATGATTGTTTTTGATCATTTTGCTGGTGCTATCTACAGTTGAAAAAATTAACAATATAGACAATCAAAAAGTTTGAATATGAGTAAAATGTACTTAGGTATATTTATCCATTAATTCTACAATGATGATAAAAGAGGGCGGTCATGAATGAAAAAAAAGAATGTCATGAATGTTTAGTGTGTGGAAAAACTTTCCCAATTAAAAGCCTCATTCCAATGGGGATGATACGAAAAGTGATTACAGAAGAAATTTCACATAATTTTCCAGAGTGGTCGCCTCAAGACTATATTTGCCAAGCAGATTTGACCAAGTATCGAATTCAGTATGTTCATTCCTTATTAAAATCGGAGAAAGGGGAAGTCACTGATCTTGAATATGAAGTGATTAAAAGTATGCAGCAGCACGAGCTCATCACAAAAAATGTTGAGAATAAACTGGATCAACACTGGACTTTAGGAGAACGGCTTGCTGATAGAATAGCGACGTTTGGCGGAAGCTGGGCATTTCTAATTTGTTTTGCCATATTTTTAGCCGTGTGGATTACTGTGAATACGGTCGTTGTGGTGGTTCATCCTGCCGATCCTTATCCCTTTATTTTATTAAACTTAATCCTATCTTGTATAGCCGCCATTCAAGCGCCGGTTATTATGATGAGCCAAAATAGACAAGAAGCAAAAGATAGATTGCGTTCGCAGAATGATTATCAAATTAACTTAAAAGCCGAGCTTGAAATCCAGCATTTACATGAAAAACTCGATCATCTTTTAATGCATCAGTGGGATAGACTTGCTCAAATACAAGAAATTCAACTGGATTTATTATCTGAAATGAGCAAAAAGTATTAACAATTTATGGGTATTTTTATTGAAGATCTAAGACAATTGGATTAATTTAACTTTTTAATTCATGATTAAAAAATACAATCTTATTGGGTTTTTATATAAAAAACCATCTAAGTGAGGACTGTTACATAATAGAACAGTGATTTAATAAAAATGACATCAATTTGAAATTTTTATAACCAAAAATATAAACCATAATTACATAATATCTTGGAATTTTTATGCTTATTTTAGGAATGGGACTGGTCGCTATTTTATCTATTCTTGCTATTTTAGCGATTGTTTTAGGTTTAACGAGAAGTGACCCTTTATTTGTGATGGTGGGGATTTTACTATTGGTAAGTGCATTACTGGTATTTATGATGTTTAAAAATAACCTGACGAACCCTTTTAAAGATTAATCTTTGGCTGAAAGAATATAAAGACTGGCAGATACATTTGAGTGTTGAGTTGTTGCTGCAATTGCCATTTTTTCTAACGAAAAGCTATCTGCAAATATGACTCTAAACCAAACCTATTTTTGCACTGAAAATATTGTCATATCAAAGGTAGGCTTTGCTTAAATCATGAAAGACCGCTTGAAAGGGCGGTTTATCATTTTTCTAAAAACAACAAGAATAGATGACAAATGGAATGCTTGGTCATATATTAATCAATAAGCGTATGATAGAAAATTCATGATAATAAAGAGAGTGTTTATGAACTTTATAAAATATACATGTTATCCATTCTAATAATTTTAACTGGGCTATTTGCCAATATGGCCCTGTCGTTGGACTAAATTTATCTATTTTTAAAAGGATAACATAATGACTAAAATGCTAAAAAAAGGATTATTTGCTGCGGGTCTTTTAATTGTTGCAGAGCTAACCATGGCATGTACTCGTGTGGTTTATCTCGGCGATAATGATGTAATGACCGCGCGTTCTATGGACTGGAAAAGTGATATTGGTACAAATCTATGGATTTTACCAAACAAGGTGAAGCGTAATGGTATGGCGGGACCGAATTCGATAAAGTGGACTGCCAAATATGGCAGTGTTGTTGCAACAGGTTACGATATTTCCACGACGGATGGCGTAAATGAGAAAGGCTTGAATGCAAACTTACTTTGGTTGGTTGAGTCTGAATATCCTGATATTAAAAATAAGACTAAGCCGTCATTAAGCATTTCATTATGGGCACAATATGTCTTAGATAATTTTGCAACAGTGAATGAAGCAATTGCAGCATTAGAAAAAGAACCATTTGTAGTGGTGACAGATGCTGTGCCTGGTGAAAAACGTCTTGCCACATTGCATTTGTCTATTTCAGACGCAACAGGCGATAGCGCAATTATTGAATATATTAATGGAAAGCAGGTAATTCATCATAATCGTGCTTATCAGGTGATGACCAATTCTCCTATATTTGAACAACAACTTGCGTTAAATAGTTATTGGAAACAGATAGGCGGTACAACCATGTTGCCTGGAACGAACCGTGCTGCAGACCGATTTGCAAGAGCGTCATTCTATATTAACGCTATTCCAAAAAATGCAACGCCAGAACATTCTTTGGCAAGTGTATTTAGCGTGATCCGTAATGCTTCAGTACCATTTGGTTTAAATACAGAAGAAGAGCCAAACATTTCCTCTACGCGCTGGCGTACTGTTGTCGATCATAAGAGAGGATTGTATTTCTTTGAGTCTGCGGTATCACCAAATGTGTTCTGGGTAGATTTAAAAGACATTAATTTTAATGATGGGCAGGCTAAAAAACTGGAATTAGGTCAAGATCAGGCAAAAACCTATGCGGGGAAAACCAATTCATCATTTAAGGTCACTCAACCCTTCGAGTTTCTAGGTACTAAATAATGCAAAAAATGATTGAGCTGGTCTGATATACATGTAAACCCATCTCTGGATGGGTTTTTAAATACCATTTTCTCATTGATGGTGTGTATGAAATATTTGATTATTGCTTAGCGTTCTTCTTTATGGGGAATGTCTTGTGCTTTGATTATTTCAAAAGGTGCAGGGTGCAAAGTAAGCCAATAATCTTTCAGCATTGTGGTTATGTCGCTTTCAGAAGATAGTAAATTTTAAAGAATAATCATAAGAAGTGTGTACAAAAAAATTAACTGATACTCTATTTTTTTAAATTTAAGATACTGTTTTAACTATTTTATTTTCCAATAAGTTTATATAAATTTAATATAAAAACATCATGATGCATTGTATGAAATATACTTTAAAATATTGCAAATTGACTATGAAGTATGGAACATAAGAGTGCCGCAAAATAATCCTAAATTTATATTAGAACAAATTTATAATTTCATTGTAGAAAAACCAACAATCGATTCTCAAAGTCAATTTATGCAATTGAAGACTTTTTTGAGTGCATTACATGAGAGCGATAAGTCTACATTTGAAGCTGTAAAACCTTATAACTATAAGGGTGTATTTAATGGTAAACAGCAAACCATATTGGCTCATGCAGCGCCAAGTTTTCTGCAAAAAAATGAATTTTTACATTGGATGAGCAATCAATTAGAGCAATAAAAAGCAATCTAAAATGAACCACCTTCGAGTGGTTTTTGAATGGTCAAAATTGATGAATAGCATCATCATACCTATCATTAGATTGAGTCGAGCAAGATAAAGCAGCATATGTAGGATTACCCGAAATCCGACCAAACATTGTTATAAAATTTGAGAGGCTATTACCTGCATTTTATGCCTTGTTTGTGTTGTTTAGTGAAAATGTTGTATGGCTGAAATGGCACATTCTCTAATTAAATTGAGGCAATGTGATTCAGATGGGGAGTGATCTGCTAATCTATAAAGAACAAAAAAATAGAATTTACTTATGAAAAGATTAATTTTATTAAGCTGTTTATTTATTTCAAGTGCTGTATTTGCTTCAGGCAATGAAGCTCAAATATGCAGTGAAATAGCAGATCTTGCTGCAACAGTCATGCAGCAAAGACAGGATGGCGTGCCGATTGAAACCCAAGAAAGAATAGCATTAGAGTTTGAAGGTGATTCTAAGGATGTATATGAGCTTATAGTTGAGGATGCATATGACCAATTATTACTCAATACTGATTTGGGCAAACAGCAAATCGTAGATAATTTCCGTAAGCATTATTTTGAACTTTGTATGGGGGAAGAAAAGTAGGTATTTATATTTTTAATTAGTCATGCTTGATTGCAGTTTTTTATTGTCCAAAAAGGGGAATGGTGTTCATTGACCACATTAAATAAATACTGCATTTTTTAACATACTGCCATGCAGCATAGATCTGCCTCACTACGATTATAGACAAATATTTGAGCTAAGACATTGCCAGCTGAGAGATACAATTTATTGAAATAAATAGAAAAACTGTCAGAAAGAGTAGTTTCTTGTTTATGCAGGGCTAAAGTTTAATGCAAAATGAATAGACGATTTTGAAATTTTGTTGTAACCAATAAAAATGAGCCATCTTTATATCATTCACGGTAAAACAATTTCAATATCAGTAATTGTTTTACCGTGTTTTTAAGAATTAAAACATTTTAAACCAATAGATTATTGGATTTTACGGCAGGCGTTGACACCGCAGCGAACTGTTTAAAGTCGGAACCAGAAGGTGCCTGATAAATTTTCAACCCAAATTCTGGAATAATTGCAATCAGATGATCAAAGATATCGGATTGTATTGCTTCATAATCCTTCCATACCGTGGTATTGGTAAAAGCATAAATTTCAAGGGGTAAGCCTTCACTGGTTGGTTGTAATTGGCGAATGATCAATGATTGATTTTGTGCAATGCCTGAATGCTGTTTAAGATAAAATTCGACATAGGCCCGAAATGTACCTAAATTAGTTAAACGGCGTTGGTTGTATAAAGACTGGTTAGACAATTGTTGATTGAAATTTTCTAACTCATCTTGCTTTGTATCTAAATATTGATCTAACAATAAAAATGCTTTCAGTTTTTTCTGTTCATCTAGACTCATGAAATGCACACTACTTTGATCTATAAAAATAGATCGTTTGATGCGACGAACCCCAGCATGTGCCATACCACGCCAGTTTTTAAATGTATCAGTGACTAATTTATTGGTTGGAATGGTGGTAAAGGTCTTATCAAAATTTTGCACGGTAATGGTATGTAATGACATATCAATGACATCGCCATCTGCATTTAAGGTTGGCATTTCAATCCAGTCGCCAATCCGAACCATGTCATAAGATGAAATTTGAACTGATGCAACCAAAGATAAAATAGTATTTTGGAACACGAGCATAAGTACCGCAGCCATGGCTCCGAAGCCTGCAAGTAAGGTAAAAACATCTTTTTTAAGGAACGTACCTAAAATCATTAAGCCACAGACAATAAAAATAATCAGCTTAACCAGTTGTAAATAGCCTTTAATGGGTTTATTTCTGGATTTTGGATTACGTTGATAAAGCAGATTAAAAATACTTAAGAACTCACTAATTGCCAGTGCAATGGTGAGGAAAATAAATGCTTGTGCGGCCATTTGAACAAATGTGATGATTTTTTCTGAAAGATATGGAACAGTCACGATTCCATTCATAATCACAATAGCGGGGACAACATTTGCAACGCGGCTGATCACACTGTGTTGGGATAAAACTTCATTATTGGCAAATTTCATTTTGGAAATGAGTTTACGAATACCTCGAACCACCACTTGTTTGGCAATAAAGTTGGCGAGGGCTGCCAGCAAGATTAACAGGCTTAGCGAGCTCAGCATTTCTAACCATGGAAATTGATCTGACCAATCTTGAATATTCTGTATAAAAGCAAAATGCTCCAAAAGTACACCTTTAGCATCGTTATTTAAAAATTCTTTATAGTTTATATAGTTATATTTTAATTAGAGTTAAAGGTAACGTTTTATATACATGAACTCAAACTGAATTAACGACATGAGTATCGAAATTGAGCTAATTTTTTGGATATTGGTTGGAGTGCAGCTTATATGAACATAAGTTGCACTCTTTTTAATTATAAATGCGCTGAACTTACCACATTAAATCATCAGGAATAACATATGCTGCGTATGGATCTTCTTCATCTGTGATTTGTTCATTCTTTTCAGAATTATTGACAATAATGAAGCCTTCCATTTTGTCATTGATACGATCTGCTAAGGCTTTTGGTAAAATGGCATAGCTATCACTTTCTTTAGCAACCACCAATGAACCAGAAACAAGGGCATTATAAATTTGTTGATTGAGATAAATCTTTTTGACTTTACTCTCATCAATAAATTGATAGGACACTTCGCCATCGATATCACGAATTTTATGCTGATTGATCATTTGAACAATGGCAGCTTTCAGCTCTTTACCTTGCAATAGACGTTTTTTCTCTAAGTCTAAAGCTTGGTCTTTTTCAAGTTTCTCTTGTTGATCTTGTGCAATTTTCGCTTTTAATTCAGCTTCATCGCTTTGCCCAGTACGTTGCTCATGAACTGCCTGTTTAGACAGTTTTTTAGCCTTTTTATTATCGACTAAACCTGCTTTTAGTAATTGAGCCTGTAATGCATTTTTGACCATAATAAATTCCGAAACTACTCTTGAATACGTCGATAACGAAAATAAATAACCCAATATACGATGCTCAGTATCCAACTTAACAACGCAGGGACAAGGAATGAATTTAATTTTAAATAAGGATAAATCATACTGGCAACCAAGCCACCCAAGAAAAACCCAAATAAGATGACTAGATGTAGAATAATTCGTCTTCGATCTACATTTAAGCCACGTAAGCGATAACCTAACGCTAAACCTAAATCAGTCAAAACACCAGACAAATGGGTGGTGCGAATAATTGTGCCTTTGTAGTGGCTGATCATCGCATTTTGTACGCCCATCGCTACACATGCCCAAAGTAAGGCATAACGCGGAAAATAGGGCAAAAAAGCCCAACATAGGACAATAAAAAAAGCCACCAAGTTTAAAGGTAAACCATAACGGCGCCCTAAACTAAAGTGGCTATTTCCAAGAATAAATCCGCTATAAAATGAACCGACCACATAACATAGAACAACTAAGGCTAAGTAGATGATGGTGTTTGGTTGCCCATGTAGCAAAGCCATCGTCAACATGCTGACATTGCCTGTCATATGTGAAACGGACTGATGCAATACCGTCACCAGTCCAAGGACGTTAATCATTCCTGCATTTACTGCAAGAAAAAAAGTACCTAATTGCACCCAAGGCGGTAAAGTTTGAAAAGGCATAACGTCATAAAAAATACTTAATAATGACTATCTTAATCTAAACCGCGGTCAACAGCAGCAGTAAAAAGCACATCTGTAGAAGAATTTAATGCAGTTTCAGTTGAATCCTGTAACACACTAATCACCATACCAATGGCAACCACTTGCATGGCAATATCAGAACTAATCCCAAATAAGCCACAAGCCACAGGAATAAGCAGTAAAGAACCACCTGCAACACCAGATGCGCCACATGCTGAAACAGTTGCGATCACAGATAAAATCAACATCGTGGTGAAATCAGTCGCAATTCCCAAAGTGTTGACAGTTGCTAAGGTCAGTACGGTGATGGTGACAGCTGCACCAGCCATATTAATGGTTGCACCTAATGGAATAGCCACATTTGCAGTGGATTCATTGACCCCTAAACGCTTGGCTAAATCCAAGTTGACTGGAATATTTGCAGCCGAACTACGGGTAAAAAAGGCAGTGATACCACTTTCACGTAGACATTGAAACACTAAAGGGTATGGGTTTTTACGTGTAACAAATGCCACCATAATTGGGTTGATGACCAATGCAACAAAAAACATCGTGCCAATCAGCACAGCCAATAAGTGAGCGTAGCTTTCTAGTGTACTTAAGCCTGCTTCAGCAAATGTAACAGCAACCAGACCAAAAATACCCACAGGAGCAAAATTAATCACTAAACGGATGACATGGTTGACTGCTGTTGCAGCATCCGTCAACACCACTTTGGTGGTTTCACTTGCGTGACGAAATGCAGCACCCAAAGCAACAGCCCACGCCAAAATACCAATGAAGTTTGCTTCACTAATGGCAGTCACAGGATTCGCCACAAAGCTTAAAAGTAGATTTTTGAAAATTTCACTTAAGCTACCGGGTGGTTGTAAATCGGCTTGTGTAGAGATGTCCAGAAACAACGTACTTGGAAATACAATACTGACAATGACTGAGGTAAACGCTGCTAAAAGCATCCCAATAGCATACATCAGTATAATCGGTTTGATGTTAGTACCATGTCCGACTTTAAAATTAGCAATCGATGATAAAACAAGGACAAAAACCAAAATAGGCGCAACAGATTTAAGTGCTTTAATGAACAAGTCACCCAATAAGCTTAAATATGGAGCAACATTCGGGAACACAACAGCAACGCCAATACCTAAAATAATGGCGATAATAATTCGGGAGACTAAACTCAAACGCATTAAAGCATAAAACATAAGGGTGCCTTGTTAGACATACGAAGACTAAAAAATTTACAAATATGCGCAGCATTTTATACCGAAAAGGGGAACTGCTAAAAATTAATTTTTATATAAAAACTAACTGTTTATTTTTAAAGTTGATATTTCGATTTTTAAAGATTTTTTAATTCAAATTTCAAAAAATTATAGAATATAAATGTGTTAAATGGACAGCATTAAATTCATTTTGATAAAACGTAAAATAGATTTCAACTTCAAAAATGAGTAGGCAATGAGCTTAGTTTTAAGCTGAATGAGGGGCTATTGCTTCGCAAAGCCAATTTCTCTCATATGCTGATTTTTTAGTCATTGACCATATTTTATTATTGAAGCATGCTTTGGTTATTTAAAAACCTCGGGTGAAAGTTGCTGCATCGCTTGGAAATGAGTGAGATAAATTTTCCCACTTAAATGCTTTAATAATTTGGAATGCTGTAATTTATCCATAACAGGGCCCTTAATTTCCGATAAATGTAATTTAATATTCAATTTATTTAATTCAGCATTTACGTCCTCCAACATTTCTACCGCACTTAGATCAATTGAACTGATACTTGAGCAATTAATCACCACATGTTCTAAATCAATATGCTGACTGACAGCATTAATTAAAAAACCTTTAAAAATATGAGCATTTAAAAAGTTTAAATTTTCATCAATGCGCATTGAAAGTAATTTAGATGAAGTCAGTACATGATGACGTTGGATATTTCTAAAATGTTGCGTACCTTCAATTAGGCCAATAACCGCAATATGCGGGCGACTAATGCGCCACAATAAAAGTATAAAGGTCGAGACAATACCGATAATTAAACCTGTAGAAATATCAATACAGACCACCCCAAAAAAGGTAATCCACATGGCAATTCCATCTGCTTTTGAATAACGCCACGTTTCGATAAAAGGTTTGAAATCGACTAACTTCCAAATGGAAACAATAATCGTGGCCGCCAGAATGGCTAAAGGCAAATCACGAAAAAAACCTGTGAAATAAAGGCTGACCAACACAATTAGAAGGGATGAAAAAACACCGGCCATTGGAGTTTTAGCCCCAGAGTCTGCATTAACAACGGTTCGAGATAAGCTTCCTGTGACTGGAAATGCAGAGCTTAAACCGGCACTTAAATTGGCCAAACCTAAAGCGACCAACTCTTGATTGCTATTTAAGTCACTGCGTTGTTGTAAAGCTGTCGCCTGAGCAATGGATAGTGATTCGACAAAGCTAATCATGGCAATCATGGCCGCACCGGGTAGCAAAGTGATGACCAAATCCATATTCCAGTAGGGCATGCTAAGGGGCGGAAACCCTGAAGGGATTTCCCCGACGGTTTTAATGCCAATTTCCTTTAAGTTCAGAAAATAGACAGCAGCAATTGAAACGACCACGAGGACTAAAGGCAAGGCTTTTGAAATAAAAGCGGTAGAACCTATTCGGCTTTGAATGGCATTGGAGCTTAATATTTTTGGCATGTAGATGAGAAAGCACAAAGACAACATGCCAAAAATGAAGGTTTCAATATTGCTATAACGGATGTACTGCCAAAAACTGAGTAAAAATTCAGGAATATTATTGGCTGCTAATGGCACATCGACCAGAAATTTGAATTGTCCTAAAGCGATAAGTAATGCCGAAGCAATAATAAAACTCTTAATGACAGGATGGCTAATGAGTTGAATGAGAAAGCCAAATTTTAACAGACCTAACAATAATGAAATGACGCCAACCATAAAAGCCAGTAAACAAGCCGCTTGTATATAGACTGGGGAGCCGACTTCAAACAATGGATTTAAAGTCGCAAAGGTCATCATGGAAATAATTGCAACAGGACCAATAGAAAGCGTAGGGCTACCACCGACCATAGCATAGATCATCATCGGGAGGATACTGGCATACAGCCCCATTATAGGCGGTAAACCTGCAAGCATGGCATAAGCCATGCCTTGTGGAACCAGCATCGCAATCACAATAAATGCAGAAAGAAGATCCGATTTAAATTTAGCTTGGTTATATTTACGAAGCCATTGCCAAGCAGGCAATAATGTCATGAAGCGAGAATTTAAATCTGACATACCTAAATCTAAATCATTATTTTAGATATATTATGCACAAAAAATGCTAAGAAGTCTTAACCGAATAAAGTTCTTTATTTAATTTTATGCTATTTATCTGATTAAATTATATTTTTAGGGCAATATAATTGATATAGCGTATTTAATACGTGCACTAACTTTTCATCTTTAATGGAATAAAAAATTTGCTTACCATCACGGCGAGTAGAAACCACATCACTTTTGCGTAACATCATCAATTGTTGCGATAAAGTCGGCTGATTAATTTGTGTTATTTCTTCTATTTGTGAAACATTTAACTCTTGTTTAGCAAGGTGACATAAAATAAGTAAACGATCTGTATTGGCTAATGATTTTAATATGGTGACGACAATATCCACAGAATCATGCATAGATGCAATTTCAAGATCGGTGTTCATATATTTCTCATGTTACTTGACACTAATACATGCAGTATAATGCTTCAATAATTGAATACATTAAGAAAAAGTTATATTTTCAATTCTTTTTAATGAACATTAATATCAAATATTCTTATATAAATTAAAATAAGGCACTTAATTTAAGATAAATGCCTTATGCTGGTGCAAAATATCATGAGCTGATGATTATTTACTAGATTGTTTAAATCCTTTTAATTCTTTTTCAGTAAAATGAAGTGCTGTAATTATTGCTTGCTGCATTTCAGAATCATACCAACTAAAAATAGCTGATATTTTTTCTTCAAAATCATCACTGATCACAAGGCAATCATCTTTAACACTCAATGCAGCATTTTGTTTAAGGATTGAAATAAAGCTTTTTAAGGTCGCACTATCAAAATAATAACCAGACTGAATTTTTTGCGTTTGAGAAAGTTTTTGTAATACAGCTTTGCTCATGTTTTCTAACTCTTTGAGCGTCAACGACTGAGTTGGAGCATATTGTTGCAGTAATGCTGAAATGATCAGCATATTATTCAGGCTAGCACTGGATAAATGTGCGAGTGATAAAAGCTTACTTTGCATGTGCTCATCTAATGTCATTGAAACCGTATTATCTTGAAGAATAATCCAGCCTAAATGGTCTAAACTATTTATAATTGAACTAATTTCATTTTCTAATTCATCTAAATTCCATTTTAAGAAGAACTCTTCTTTAAAATAAGGATACATATTTTTGATGGTGTCGATTAAATAATGACATGAGACTTTTTTATAAGACTGAATCAGCATGGCAACTAATGCCGGAAGAATAAAACAGTGCAAGATATTGTTACTAAAATAACTGAGTAAAATTCTTTGACTTTCGGCAACACGAATCCAGGTTTCATTATTTTGGCTAAAAGATTCAACTTGTTTTAACTTGATGGCATATTGAATAATATCAACAGTAGATAACTCAGTCATCATCATTCTTGGATCGTATTTTACGTTATTGAGTAAATAACGATACTGTTCAATTTGCGAGATTAAATCATTTTCATTTAAAGCATGATTTTCTGTATTTAATAAAATAAGTGAGATCAATGAAATAGGATTGACCACAACCGCTTTATTAATGTTTTCTAAAATTGAATTTGCCACTTGGTCTACAGTTTGAATGACAGGTTGTGGTAATTCATCATGAATATTTAATTTGATCTGATCTGCATGATTGGCTGTTAAAACTTGATCGAGAAAAATAGGCTCACCAAAATTGACATGCACTTGACCAAAGATTTTTTCAATTTTTCGTGCTGAACTTAAAATGCCCCAAATCGATTCGGCTTCCTTGGGTTTGCCATTTAATTCATTTAAGTAAGATGTACCTTCTATTAACTTTTCATAGCCAAAATAGGTTGGAATAAAAGCAATCGGTTTGGTTGCACCACGTAAATGGCTTTGCACGGTCATCGAAAGCATGCCTTTTTTCGGTGGTAACAGCAGACCTGTACGTGAACGTCCACCTTCAATAAAGTATTCTAACGGTGTATTTCGTGATAAAAGACTGTGTAAATATTCTTTAAAAACAGAAGTATATAATTCATTTCCACTAAAGGTTCGACGAATAAAATAAGCGCCAGCACCACGCATGATTTGCCCGACTACAGGTAAATTTAAGTTAATACCGGCTGCAATATGCGGAACCATTAAGCCGCGATTGAAAATCACATAAGAGAGCAGCAAGTAGTCGATATGACTGCGATGACAAGGCGTATAGACAATTTCATAATCTTTGGCTAACTCGCGGACGGTATCGAAATTATGCACTTCAATACCATCATATAGCTGCGTCCATAACTTGGTGAGCGCAATTTCAGCAAAACGCAAAGTTGAATATGAAAAATCAGAAACCACTTCGGTTAAATAACCTTTGGCACGATTTTCGGCTTCAAACATACTAATTTTATGATCAATACTTTCTTTGCGAATCGCGTCTTGAACTGTTTCAGTTTTCATTAATTTATTAATCAGATTACGACGATCTGATAAATCGGGGCCTAAAATGGCTTCTTTGTATTTATTAAAATTTGAATTGAGTTCTTTGACAATAGAATGCGCAGGAGAAAAGTTTGGACGTTCAACTTTGGCTTTTTCAATTGCAGCTTTCAGTGAAATAGGTTTGTGAAACTCAATGTAGTTTTCACGCCCATATAAGGAAATATTCAAGGCTTGTTTTAATTTGGATGGGGTAGACCAAGCATCAGAAAATAAAGCCTTAAACCAAGAATCTTCATATTCAGGTGAGCGTCCCCATAAAACAGTCACAGGCACAAGTTCAATATCGTATTCAGGGTATTTTTCTAACACTTCAATCATTCGAATCAATTTTGCCGAATAATGATAAGCCTCACTTTTTGAGCTGGGCATATTCAATGCCAATATTGAATCTTCTTCTTGAAATTCTTGAATCATTAAAGGGGCAAAAACAGAAGGCAGTTTACGCGCTTTGGCTTCAGTGTCGATTAATACCGTGTTACTTAGCGATGAATCTTGCAACACATAACAGATTAATTTGTTCTCGAATTGGTTTTCTATATTTTTTTCTAATTCGGTGGTGTTGCCTAAGACTTGAGGAGTGACGATCTTATCTAGGAGTTTTTGCGTAAATTGGCGATAGAATCGGCTATAACCCTTATTAGACATCGTATTCCCTAAATTAGTTTTCATTTGAATGATATTGTGTGCAATAACATGAATAAATACAAACTTTATTGATGACAAATAAGTCATTTAAGTTGTAACTAGGTAAGAAAATTTGAATGTTGATGATCAACAAAATTTCTATTTTTTAGCTTTAAATAAGCCAGTAAAGTTGCATAAAAATTGAATTAGAAAAGCTTATCTTCAATGTATAAATGGCTTATGATGACGCCATGACTTTAAAATCAAAAATCGCTCAAGGAGTTAAAATGAGTACAGATTCTGCTTTTCCAACACCAAAAAATTTAGGTATCGCGGTTTATAGCAATAATGCTGAAGCGATTGGCAACACGCCATTGATTCGTATTAATCGTTCAATTTCGTCACCTGCTACAGTATTGGCTAAAATTGAAAGCCGTAATCCTGCTTTTTCTGTGAAATGCCGTATCGGTGCAGCTTTAATTGCAGATGCTGAAGAAAAAGGTTTACTGAAACCGGGCATGCATATTGTAGAACCCACCAGTGGTAATACGGGGATTGCGCTTGCATTTGTTGCTGCTGCAAAAGGCTATGCGATTACTTTAACTATGCCTGCAAGTATGAGTATTGAACGCCGTAAAGTGTTAAAAGCCTTTGGTGCGAACTTGGTGCTGACTGAACCTGCAAAAGGGATGAAAGGTGCCGTTGATGAAGCAGTTCGTTTAGCCACTGAACAACCTGAGTTATATTATTTACCACAACAATTTGAAAACCCAGCCAATCCTAAAATTCATGAGCAGACCACTGGCCCAGAAATTTGGGAAGCGACAGGGGGTAAGGTTGATATTTTAGTTGCTGGCGTAGGTACGGGTGGTACGATTACGGGTATTTCTCGCTATTTTGAGCAAGTTAAAAATCAACCGCTTTATTCAGTTGCAGTTGAACCAGCTGAATCGCCAATTATTGGGCAAAGCAAACGTGGTGAGGCATTGACCCCTGGACCACATAAAATCCAAGGCATTGGTGCGAATTTTATTCCTAAAAATCTAGATTTAGATTTAGTCGATGAAGTGATTGCTATTGAAGGTGCTAAAGCGATTGAATGGGCACGTAAAACAGCAACACAGGAAGGCATTTTGGTAGGAATTTCAAGTGGTGCAGCAATGGCAGCCGCAGCTGAATTGGCAGCACGCCCTGAAAATGCGGGAAAAACCATTGTGGTGATTTTCCCTGATGCCGGTGAGCGTTATTTGTCTTCTGTATTATTTGAAGATATTTCTGCTGAATAGTTTTTAGTTTTTTAGCTCATCGTTTCAATGTTTGACTTAAATCTGAAAAAATCAGCTTTAAGTCAAACAGATTGCATCATTATTTTTATAGTATTCAGAAATGTGTAATAGATATCCTGTATTTCCAAATCCACGCTGTTCTAAACGTTCAATTGTTAAGTAAGCCTTTATAAATTTTATCTAGTAATCGAAAAATCTGGTATGTA
Source organism: Acinetobacter bohemicus ANC 3994 (assembly GCF_000367925.1). GTDB lineage: Bacteria > Pseudomonadota > Gammaproteobacteria > Pseudomonadales > Moraxellaceae > Acinetobacter > Acinetobacter bohemicus. The sequence continues at coordinate 1,155,125 of NZ_KB849164.1, read as the reverse complement.
AAAGTCTATTTTTGTCTATCGTTATTCATTTATAATATGAATCATCATTTAATTTTGCTGACACAGCATATTCGGAATAAATGGACATTGGAAATTTGTCTAAAAAAGTCGATGATGTATCACCGTTACATATAGAAAATAGTAGGACTTCGATTAGTGTTTGAGCTTGACTGTAAATTACTCAGTGTTTTTCTGTATATTTATAAATATAAAAGTGTTTCGCTTGCAGCCGAATATCTGTCGATGAGTCAACCGACAGTCAGTAACATTCTGAATAAAATCAGACAACATTATAACGATCCTCTTTTTTTAAGGATCGGTAATGAGATGGTTCCAACCGAACTTTCTAAACAACTTTTTCCTTTGGTTAGTGAGGCGCTGAGTAAGGTTGAGATTATTAATAATTTTACCATTAATTTTGACCAATCGACTTCACAGCAGAAATTTACCATTGCCATGACCGATGTTTCACATTTGGTTTTATTGCCTAAAATTTCCCAGTATTTAAAAAAACACGCTTCACATATTCGTTTAAATGTTCGCGGTATTACCTCTGAAACCAGTTATCAAATGGCCAATGGTGAAATTGATTTAGCCATTGGTTTTTTGCCAAATCTGGAAAATGGTTTTTATCAACAAAAATTATTTGAACAATATTATGTGGTGATTGCTTCAAAAAACCACCCTCGACTTAATAGTAATAATTTGACGATTGAACAATATTTAAGTGAGTCACATATTGATATTGATGCAGGAATGGGGCATTACCATATTGAAAATGAACTGTTAAATTTAGAATTAAAACGGAATATTTTAATGCGACTCCCGAGTTATTTAGGGGTCGGGCTGGTGGTTCAGGAAACCGATGCAATTGCGACGGTGCCTTATTATTTAAGTGAAGTTTTATTGTCACGTGGTAATTTACAAATTTTTGATGCCCCAATTACCTTTCCAACCTATGCCGTAAAACAATATTGGCATATGTCCTGTCATCATAAAACCAGCCATCAATGGTTGCGTCAGATGTGTTATGAATTATTTAGTCAAATGAATGATTTAGATGGTTCAAGCTATGGCATTATTCAGCAATAATCAAAGCATAAGATAGGGTTTAGAGTTTTCGATTACTTGCATCACTTAAATTTATAAGGATGGGAAAGTGATTGGCATAAATGCCAATCACTTCTTGATTGAAACAAGGCTTAACCCACGGAAGATATTTTATCTGGTGTCATGAGTGCTTGATTAATATAAAGTTTGATTAAGCGTTCTCGTGAACCAATTGATTTTTGATAATGCGTTGAATTGAGTAATAAAGACGCACCATAAGTCACTGTCCAGACATAAGATAAATAATCGCGAATAGACATCGCGCTATCTAAAGATTTTAGATATTCATCCGTCATGTCCTTGATTTCAATAATCCGTTCTTCCCGTACTTGATATAATTCCTCAAATAATTCTTTTAATTTTTTTTCGTTATTGGTCAAGCGGTCTTCAATGACATGCAATAAAATTGTGCGGTTAGAATTGAGCATGTTGTAAAGCATGTATTGAGAAACATAGGTTTTAATATTATTTTTATATTTCTTTGAAATTTCTAATAGTTTTCTTTCATTTAAAATAATCAGTTCTAAATAAAGCTGATTTTTACTTTTAAAATGCTTATAAATTGTACCCTTGGCAATATCAAGTTCAGAGGCGAGTTCTCCAAGCGTAATATCCTGATTGTTATCTAGCAACAGCGTTTCTGCCATGGCTAAAATTTTCTCTTTACGTAATAGAAAATTTTGTTGGCGTACTGTATTCATTGCAATTGTCCCAAAAAGACATTAAAAAGCGAAGTGACTATATACTATATAAAATAGCAATGAGTATTCCACCATTGTCGAGTATGACTGGCAATTAATATTTTAAATAAATATTTTATTTTGACAAGTTCTATCAACTGCATAGCCATAATTAAAAGTCAATCAATGAGAACCTTAGAGGTCAAGAATCATCAATAAAATTCCAATTGAGGAATAATTATTTTATTGTCTTTTTACACTAAAAAATAGACTCACTGAGCAAATGCAAAGAGAAGAATATTCTGATCAGGCGGTCTTCCAGTCGTCTATTTAACGGTGAGGTTTTATGATGAATCATTCAATTCAAAGTAATTTATAGAAAAGATATTGTATTCAACCATGATTCGAATGGACATATTCTTAATTTTGAACACATAGGGTTATGTCTTTCAAATTTAGGGTTCATGTTAAACAACAAAATTTAGAAATTAGGATGAGAAAATGATTGTTATTGTAAATGCTGTTCGTACCGCAATGGGTGGTTTCCAAGGATCACTATCTTCATGTACAGCACCCGATTTAGGTGCTGTTGCCATTAAAGAAGTGGTTGCACGTTCAGGCTTACAGCCATCAGATATTGATGAAGTGATTTTTGGTTGTGTTCTGCCTGCGGGTTTAAAACAAGGTCCAGCACGTCAAGCCATGCGTCAGGCAGGTTTACCAGATTCTACTGGCGCAACTACCATCAATAAAATTTGTGGTTCAGGTATGAAAGCGGTTATGCAAGCTGCTGATGCAATTAAAGCCGGTTCTGCACAAATTGTCGTTGCAGGGGGCATGGAGTCTATGAGCAATGCACCATATTTACTTGAAAAAGCACGTGCAGGTTACCGTATGGGGCATGGTAAAATCATAGATCATATGTTCCAAGAAGGTTTAGAAGATGCTGAAACAGGTCTTTCTATGGGCGTACTTGCACAAGACATGGCAGATCAAAAAGGGTATACCCGCGAACAACAAGATACTTTTGCGATCAGCTCTTTAAATAAAGCGGTGACTGCAATTAATAATGGTTATTTCAAAGCTGAAATTGTCCCTGTAACGGTATCTGGTCGTAAAGGTGATGTCATTGTTGAGCAAGATGAACAGCCTCTTAATGCCAAAGCAGATAAAATTCCAACTTTACGCCCAGCATTCAAAAAAGATGGTACGATTACTGCTGCAAATGCCAGTTCAATCAGTGATGGTGCATCTGCACTTGTTGTAACTTCAGGTGACATTGCAGCTGAACGCGGTCTTGAACCGATTGCGAAAGTTGTAGCTTATGCAAGCAACTCCCAGCATCCTTCTGAATTCACCATTGCTCCAGTGGGTGCGATTGAGAAAGTCTTAAAGCAAACGGGTTGGACTGCTACGGAAGTTGATCTTTGGGAAATTAATGAAGCTTTTGCAATGGTCACTATGGCAGCTATTGATGCCTTTAATTTAGATCAAAGCAAAGTCAATGTGAATGGTGGCGCTTGCTCACTAGGACATCCATTAGGTTCATCCGGTTCGCGTATTATTGTGACATTAATTCATGCGTTAAAACGTACTGGTGGTCAAAAAGGTATTGCAGCATTATGTATTGGCGGTGGTGAAGCAACCGCAATTGCAGTTGAACTGATCTAAAAAATTTCTATTTATCATGTAAATAAGCAATATATTTGATCAAAAGATGACTTGTGAAAGAGGTCTCTTATACATAAAAAACAGCAATTAAAGGCTGAAATTAACACACTTAATTTCAGCCTCGGTTGGATTAGATTAATACTTCAATATCAGTCAGTGGGAATGCAACACAACTGTAAATCCAGCCAAAATTACGATCTGATTTACGCAGATGTGCCTCTTCGGGATTAAACACTTGACCAGAGATCAATTTGACACGACATAGGCTGCATTCACCTGAGCGACATGCATTTTCTACAAAATAACCATTACGTTCTAAGCTGTTTAATAGTGGCTCACCAACTGTGGTTTTAAACTGTCCTTTGCCTTTTACAGTAACCGTTACTTCTTGCGTTAAGCAAATCTCAGTTGGCCAGTGCTGTTGTTGATGGGGTGTTTTAGGTGCCCCATTTGCTTCAACACGAATTCTTTTCGCTGGGACAGCCAAATCAGCTAATAATTGCTGACAGCTTTGATTAAAAGGCGTTGGCCCACAAATATAAAACATTTTATTTTCAAGTGAAGTACCCAATAAGCTGGTTAAGCGCTCTTTGCTTAAACGGCCAGTTTCGCCCTGATACTGGGCAGTCGGACGAGTAATGATTTCTGTCAAAGTAAAATGATCATACTGGCGTGCCAGTTCACGCAGTTCTTCTGCATAAATGACATCATTTTCAAAGCTATTGAGATAAATAAGATGAAAGCGTTGTTGTAAATTTTGATCTAAGATATTGAGAAGCATACTGCGTGCAGGCACACTGCCTGAACCACCCGCTAAAAAGACTAAATCATTGCCATGAAAGAGTGGGTTATGATGAAAATTCCCCATTGGGCCACTGCTTTGAAACTCCTGTCCAATCACGACTTGATCGACCAAATAATGAGAGACAAACCCACCGTCTGCTTTTTTAATGGTCAAATCATAATATTGGTTTTCTGAAGGAGACGATGCAATCGCATAAGGTCGTGCAGTATAAGTGCCTTGAATCGTCAAAAATAAGTTGATGTATTGTCCAGCCTGAAAAGCAGGCAGGGGATTTTTATGCTTAGACGCCAAACGAATGGTTGTGGTTGTTACTGTTTCTTGAATAATCTCAACTACAACTAAATTCAAACGTTTCGGATGTAAGGTCTGCATGATGTTGGCAATTTGACCTGTATATTCAGAAAAATCTGTACCACTTTGTTCTAATGCATTTTTGGCCTGAATAATCTCTTGATAACCGGTCACGGCATTGAGGACTTGAATATTAGACATAACTGAACTCCTGTTCTGATCTTTTATCGAGCTGTTGAGCAGCGGCTTTTGCCGTGGCTACACCTGCCATATAGGTGGGTTGGAAACCGCCCATCGATGTCCACGCACCTGCAAAATAAAGTCCTTGTATGTGATTTAAGCGTTCTCGAATTAAACTGGAATCTTCTGGGGTTTGTCTAAATCCATAAATTGCACCGCCTGGCGTATTTAAATAGCGCATCATAGTCAGCGGTGTTGCAACTTCAACTTCTTGAATATGCTGACGAAGATTAGGATAAACCTGCTCAATTAAATTGATCAACTCATCTGCAAAGCGGTATTTGGTTTTTGCATAATCCTCAGCTTTTACTTTTTCCCAAACATCTGCATATTGCAAACAGACAAGTACGACTTGGCTTTTGCCTTGTGGTGCTGCATCAGGATCATCAAAGTTATAACACGTCAGCATGCCTGAAATTGGACTGTCAAAACTTTGCATGTTGGCATAGGTTTCAGACCAATCCATGGTGGACGAAATGAAGGTGGATGGTGCATTGATATTGAGTTGTTCAGGAGTACAATCTAGACCCAAATAAATCACAAATGCAGAAGTCCCCATACGACGCGACTTAAAATCTTGTTGTACTTGTAATGGTGAAGGTTGATCCAACATTTCATTAAAAACCAAAATTGGACTGGCATTAGAAATAACGGCTTTGCACTGAATTTCAGAGCCATCTTCAAGTTTGACCGACTTGACTGCTTGATGCTCTGTTATGATTTTATCGACACTGCAATTAAATCGGACTTCACCCCCTGATTCTAAAAAGGATTCAAGCAGCGCATTGGACATGGCTTGTGAACCACCTTTGATATGCCAAGGTTTAAAAATAGCGTAGGCATAAATCATGACGGCGAGATCTGAAAACAAGAGTTCTTTAGGTGGTACACCTGAATAAAACCAATAGGCTGCGACAATACTAATCAGCGTTTGATCAGTAAAAAATTCATTCAAAACATCATGTGCTGTTCGTAAACCGTAGCGCTTAAAATAAGGGCAGAACTGCTCTAGAAGTTCGGTACTGTTATTTTTTTGCGCTTGTGGCAATGTAGTAAAACTTTCAACAGAAACTTTTTCACATGCCAGCATAAATTGATCGATATTTTCACTTTCTAAAGGAAAGTGCTCTTGTAGTATTTTACGGATGCCTGACCAACTTGCAGGCAGGGTAATATCAATTTGATTTGGAATGGCTAAGCGGTATAACGCATGTTCCTGAACAAACTCAACTTTATCCATTACACCAAGTTGTTCAAAGATATGTCGCATGATAAAAGGGCTTTGTTCTGTGCCTAGACCACTGAGCTGATGTAGTGCAACTTCAAATTCAAAATCGCCTCGAACAAAAGAGGTGGCACATCCACCAGGAATATTATGGCGTTCGACCAATAAGGTCTTTTTACCTGCTTTTTGTGCAGTGACGGCTGCTGTGAGTCCAGCATTTCCTGATCCAATCACCACGACATCAAATGTTTGCATCTTGATCTCCAACTTATCAGTGTTAAGATTTGGTTAAAAAAATATGATTGCGTTACGGTTTTTTAAAGATTTAAATCAAATACTATGCTTCAGCAAAATGAATCGGTTTTAAGTCATCAAATTGTGCAGTTTGACCAGACATACGGCTTTGCACCATTTTTAAAATATCTTGTCCGTTTAATATGGCAGATTGCAGCATCACCGTATGGTCTAAGGCTTGGGTAACTGAATGATCACGACTGTAAATCAAGCTTCGTTTAATGCCTTGAATTGCAATCGGTGGTTTTGAAGCAATATTTTTAGCCACTGCAAAAGCATGTTCCAATAAAGCTTCTGGTGTTTCTAAAACTTTAACTGCTAAACCTAAGCGATAAGCATCTTCCGCAGTTAAAGTATCTCCAGTTAAAGCCAAGTAACGTGCAACATTAAAAGGAATTTGATGCGGCAAGCGTTGTAAAACGCCGATATCCGCCATCATACCGATATTGGTTTCTTCGATTCGAAATTTGGCTTGATTGGAAACAAAACAAAAATCACACGCAGCAATTAAATCAAAGCCAGCACCGACACAACTGCCATGCACTGCAGCAATCACAGGAAACCGCACCTTTTCAAGGCAGGTCAAAGTTTCCTGCATTAAGCCAAGGCTCTGCATAGTTCCTTCACGATCGATGGCATTGGCTGCATGAAATTCAATTTGATTGCTAAACATGTCTAAATCTAAACCACCGCAAAAGACTTTGCCTTGACCCGAAATGATCAGTGCTCGAATTTGCCCAGTTTTATTTAACTGTTGAATCGCTTGTGGAAATTCTCTCCAAAATGAAAGATTTAAGCTATTGGCTTTTTCTGGTCGAGAGAGTTGTAAATGGGCGATTTGATCGGCCACTGTGATCTGAAAACATTCATAAATTTGAGTCATTATTTTATCCGTGTGATGTTTAAAAATTACTCTACTGCTAAATCTTAACACTGTAAAGATGCAGCAAGCAGCATTTTTAAATTTATGCTAGGATAAATGCATGAAGAAAAAATGATTTGAAATATATAACTCATGAGCAAAATAGCGAATCGGAAGCATTACCATGTCGGTAATCTTGAGTCTCAACTTATTGATCAAGCAAAGAAAATGCTTGAAGAAGTGGGGCCGGATAAATTGTCAATTCGAGCAATTGCGGAACAGCTAGGCGTGAGTGCAACGGCTGTTTATCATCACTTTGCCAATAAAGATGAACTAATTAGTCACTTGGCAGCAGAAGGGTTCAATCAACTCGAAAAAGTATTGGTTCAATGTCAGGTCAATGTTGAAAATCAAAATAAAATGCAGATTTTGAGCAGGACTTACATGTTATTTGCGTTTGATCATCCTGCAATGTATCAACTGATGTTTGGTTCACAGTTGGCGCACAGTGAAATGAATGGCAAGCTACTAACAGCACGTAAGCAAGCCTATGCTGTGGTAGAACAATGCGTGGCTGATGTTTTGGGGCAAGATATTCAATCTAAAGAAGTGCGATCAGCTGCTTTAGCGGCATGGTCTTTTGCACATGGTTTAGCATCTTTGATTATTCACAATGTTTTTGAAGTATCTGAACAAATTTCAAAAGATGCTGTGATTGAAAAAGCATTATTGGGCTTTAATCAATTGGTTAAAGTTCATATGAATACTTAAATTAGTCACCTTTTCTAATAATGAAATTCATGGTGTCGGATTCACAAGGTTTTGTTTTTGTATATTAAGCACTGTGACTTTTGAATAGTGATAATGCAAAAGCCCCACAAATAAGTGTAATGCCAGTCAGTTAAGAAATTGACTGGCATTTTATTTTTTAAATTCATGATGTTATTCGATACACGGAAATGTCATCCGCAACTGTTCGAGGCAAGACTACTTTGGAAAAGTATAGTTTCTGCGATTTATTAATTAATAAAAGGGATTTGACGAGTTTTGCGGTGAGGCGCACTGCGCCGCAAGATGCCTTTCTTGCGAACTCAAAATATATTTTGAGTTTCTCATTTGGGCTTATCCAAAGTAATAGATGAGTTCCAAGTATTTGATTTAAAAATATAAGACTCCGTTGTAAAGAATTAAAAAGTTAAGGAGTCTATTACCAAACAGCTTAACTGATCAGCATTACCACAGATAAGTGCAATCCTGTTCACTGAAGCATTTTTAAATCCTCCCCTTGCGAAACAGTGTTTCTCATCCTTTTTCAAAGGAGGGAGTTTCAAGAATATAAAATTATTTTAAATTCTAGATAGTTCCCCTCTTTTTCAAAGAGGGGTTAGGGGAGATTTTTAAATGAGTAATCATTGAATTACTCTTAAGTGAAAAGTATTACTACAAATAAGTGAGGCTTAAGCATTTGATTTTTATGTTAAGCAATAAAGCGTTGAACTGCTTGATTAAACTCATTTGGACATTCAATGTTTGAAATATGCGAGGCATTAATTTCAAACATTTGAGCATTCGGAATACGATCCAACATAAATTGACCATCTGTCACCGTAGTTACAGGGTCTTGCATACCCGCAACAATCAAGACTGGAACAGTGATGTCTTTGAGTTGTTCACGCAGGTCCGCTTTAGCCAAAGCTTCACAACAATTTGCATAACCTTCTGCGCTGCTAGCTGCGAGGTCGTTACTCAGCGTTTCCACAATTGTTGCTTGGCTTTGGATAAAGGGATCGGTAAACCAACGTGATGCTGCAGTCGCGGCAATCGGGCTGAGGCCCTGCTCACGAACCAAAGTTGCACGATCTAGCCAAGCTTGTTCTTGACCAATCTTAGCAGCGGTATTGCAGACAATCACATGGTTAAAACGTTCAGGTTGATGGATAGCGAGCCATTGACCTGTTAGACCACCCATGGAAATTCCACAGAATGTAGCCTTATTAATATTTAAGTGATCCAATAAATGGATAACATCTTGCCCTAATTGCTCGATGCTATAAGGCCCTTGAGGTGCAGTAGATGCACCATGACCACGCGTGTCATAGCAAATAACAAAGTAATCATTTTTAAAATGATTAAATTGCTGTTGCCACATCCCATAATTAGTCCCGAGCGAATTTGAAAAAATAACCGCAGGTTTATTTGCATCACCAAAAGTTGCGTAATTGATGGTTGCATCATTTGAAATAAATGTTGGCATAAAATTCCTCCTTGCGAAGCAATACTTCTCACCCTTTAAAAAGGGAGGGGAAATATCTTAATATAGTTATGATGTGTTAAACCCGTTGAATAATGAGCGCGATGCCTTGCCCGACACCAATACACATTGAACACAAAGCGTATGTTCCGCCTGTGGCTTCAAGTTGGTTCAGTGCTGTGGTGACCAAACGTGCACCCGATGCACCGAGTGGATGACCCAAAGCAATCGCACCCCCATTTGGATTGACTTTGTCTGAACCATCAGCAAGACCTAGGTCACGTGTGACAGCCAACGCTTGAGCTGCAAAGGCTTCATTGAGTTCAATCACATCCATTTGCTCAAGGGTTAAACCGGTTTGAGCTAAGAGTTTTTTGATTGCAGGTGCAGGACCGAAGCCCATAATGCGCGGTTCAACCCCGACTGTGGTTGCGCCAATAATTTTGGCACGGGCTTTTAAACCGTATTGTACAATCGCATCATCCGATGCAATCAGTAGCGCTGCTGCACCATCATTAATCCCTGAGGCATTACCCGCCGTTACCGTACCGTCAGCTTTTACCACAGGTTTTAGCTTGGTTAAGGCTTCAAGCGTGGTGGCACGTGGATGTTCATCCTGAGCGATGACCACAGGCTCGCCTTTACGCTGCGGAATAGTGACCGGAATGATTTCTTGTTCGAAGAAACCACGTGCTTGGGCATCTGCGGTGCGTTGTTGGCTAGTAAGCGCAAACTGATCTTGATCGGCACGGTTAACATTGAACTGTGCTGCCACATTTTCAGCAGTTTGCGGCATGGT
>NZ_KB849164.1:350348-1144652 GCF_000367925.1 Acinetobacter bohemicus ANC 3994 | reverse complement strand
GAGACCACCGGCATAGCGACCAAAGGGTGTACGAATCGCATCTACGATATAAGCATTTTTCATTTTAATCAGCTCAAAATTTATTTAGAGAAAGCTCCTCCCTTTTTAAAGGGAGGTTGGGAGGGATTCTAAAAAGTTGATTTATTCCAAAAATCCCCCTAAATCCCCCTTTATAAAGGGGGACTTTCTTTTTTATTTAAACAGTCGCATCAACCAGTTTCGCACCTGTCATTGACTGCAACTCTTCAAAAGACAAACCGTCCACTTTCTCAATCACTTTCATACCCTCAGCCGTGACATCAATCACACAGAGGTCGGTATAAATACGATCGACACATTTTAAACCGGTGGCTGGATAAGCCAGTTCAGCGACAATCTTCGGTTCACCTTTTTTAGTAACATGGTCAGTGGTGATAAAGACTTTTTTCGCACCAACGGCCAAATCCATCGCACCACCGACCGCAGGAATCGCATCTGGTGCACCCGTATGCCAGTTGGCCAAGTCACCATTTGCAGCCACTTGGAAGGCACCCAGCACGGCAATATCTAAATGACCACCACGCATCATCGCGAAGGAATCACCATGATGGAAATAAGCACCGCCTTGTAGCAAGGTGACAAATTCTTTACCGGCATTGATCAGTTCAGGATCTTCTTCACCTTTTGCAGGCGGTGGACCAAAGGCCAATAGCCCATTTTCAGAATGTAAAAAGACATCTTTGTCTGAAGGTAAATAGTTGGAAATTTTGGTCGGTAAGCCAATGCCGAGATTGACATAAGCACCATCAGGAATGTCTTGTGCCACACGTTCTGCAATTTGATCGCGGGATAGTTTTGTATAGCTCATTTTTTAATCCTCACGTAATTAAGCAGATTGCTCAAGTTGTTTAGTACCAATAGCAACCACATGCTGGACAAAAATACCCGGGGTGATGATGTGTTCTGGATCTAAAGCACCGAGTTCAACCACTTCTGACACTTGTGCAATGGTGACCTCTGCTGCCATAGCCATGATTGGGCCAAAGTTACGTGCTGATTTGTTGTACACCAAGTTACCCCAGCGGTCACCTTGATGCGCTTTAATCAGGGCAAAGTCGGCTTTAATGGGGTTTTCTAAAACGAAGTCTTTGCCTTCATAGTGCATGGTCGGTTTGCCTTCAGCCAGCAAGGTGCCAAAACTGGTTGGAGTATAGATTGGACCCAGTCCCATACCTGCTGCTTGAATACGACAAGCTAGATTTCCTTGCGGCACCAGTTCTAATTCAATTTTGCCAGCACGGTATAACTCATCAAAGACCCAAGAGTCGGATTGACGTGGGAAAGAACAAATGATTTTACGCACAGCACCGGTTTTTAACAGTTTGGCCAAGCCATAATCACCATTGCCTGCGTTGTTATTGACGATGACTAAGTCTTGAGTACCCAGTTCAATTAAACCATCAATCAGTTCCGCAGGCTGACCTGCTGTACCAAAACCACCAATCATGATGGTGGAGCCATCTTTAATTTGGGATAAGGCTTCGGTTAACGAAGCAGAGCTTTTATCAATCATAATGTTTCCTAGACAAGTGTTTGCCCATTAACTTTTTGAACTTTGAGTTGAGGGCAGAGCAGTGGTATTCGGTTCGCGTTTAGTCAAAAATAAATGTGCAATAACACCGATACAAATGCCCCAAAAGACTGAACTCAGCCCTAAAAAATGCATACCAGATGCGGTAGCAAGGAATGTAATTAGGGCTGCATCACGATGAGATTCATTTTTCATCGCAACGGAAATATTGGTTGCAATTGCACCAAGCAGAGCAAGTCCGGCTAAGGCTGCAACGAGTTCTTTAGGCAGTAAGCTGAACAACATGACAATGCTGCCTGCAAATAAACCACCTAAAATATAAAAAATACCATTGGCAATGCCGGCGATATAACGCTTTTCTTTTAGTTCGTGTGCATCTTTACCCATGCATAACGCAGCAGTAATGGATGCAAGAACAATAGTGATGCCACCGACACAAGCGACTGCAAGTGATGCAATACTGGTTGCCGTGATAATCGGTTTAGCAGGGGTGTCGTAACCACTCAATTTCATGATGGCCATACCCGGTAAAAACTGTCCAGAAAGGCTGACTAAAATAAGTGGGATGGTAAGATTCAGGGTTGAATTCCAAGTCCATTCGGGTGCAATAAATTGCGGAATAGCAAGGGTGAAATTGACATTAACAGGATTCATTTTGCCCAAAAACAGACTCAATACTACGCCTGAAATAAGCACCCAAACCATTGCATAGCGTGGCACTAAGCGTTTTGCAATCAAAAAGACCATTAACATACCAAAGACAATCATTGGCATAGTATCTGTGGCCGTAAAAAGCCCTAAACCAAACTGAAGAAGAATTCCTGCCATCATGCCGGCTGCGACATCTTGGGGAATCCATTTCAATAGTTTGTCAAAATAGCCTGTAATTCCGATCAAAAAAATAACCACAGCAGAAGTGATATAAGCAGCTACGGCTTCATTTAAAGAAATATGCGGAAATAGCGTGACCAGTAAGGCTGTTCCGGGGGCAGACCAAGCTGTAATCACAGGCACTTTGTATTTAATCGATAGAAAAATACCAGCCGCCGCAGCGCCAATTGAAATTCCCCAAATCCATGAAATCATCATGGCATTTGAGACTTCTGCTTTTTGGGCCGCTTGGAAAAAGATAATTAAAGGACCCGCGTAGGAAATCAGTACTGCCAAAAATCCTGCGACAGTAGCTGAAATGGACCAATCATCTTTTAACGTTTTGAACAGGGTTGCCATTGGGCTATTGCCTCCATGCTTAGAATTCAATGCACCTGTTAATCTTTGATGAAATCAGATTTAACCCTGATCACCACCACCCACAGGAACCACAGTTCCTGTCATATATGAAGATTCATCTGAAGCAAGGAATACAATGGCATTGACCTGTTCCTGAATGCTGCCATAACGACCTAAGAACGTACGATCAATGGTTTGATCAACCACTTCTTGCATCCATTGTTGTTCATTTTCAGAAAGTGGGTTGGCATTACGCGGTACTTTGCGGGGTGGTGCTTCAGTTCCACCCGTTGCAACGGCATTGACACGAATGCCATCTTTGGCATGTTCAAAGGCAAGGGAGGCTGTTAAACCATTTACCCCACCTTTGGATGCTGAGTACGGCACACGGTTAATGCCACGAGTTGCAATTGAAGATACATTTACAATCGTACCTTTCTGATTTTTAATCATTTCAGGTAAAACTGCGCGGCAACACCACATCGTTGGGAACAATGAACGATTTACTTCCTTAATAATTTCTTGTTCAGAAAATTCTTGAAAAGGTTTCATCCAGATTGCACCACCAACATTGTTGATCAGGGCATCGACACGGCCATAAGTTGCAATGGCTTTTTCAACCACGGATTGTGCACCTGCATAGGTTTCTAAGTCCGCATTGATGATGACAGCATCGCCACCCAGCTCTTCAATTTCCGCTAACACTTCTTGCACGTAAGGAGAAAGGTCGGCCATGACGACTTGAGCACCTTCCGATGCCACTTGCAGGGCAACACCGCGACCAATGCCTTGAGCTGCACCGGTCACAATCACGACTTTGTTTTGAAATCTTTGACGATCAGACATTTGAATTCTTCCCTTTATTAGTTTGCAGAGAATTTTTCAAATAAGAAGCTTGCCGGTTTTACACCTTCAGCATCGAGCCAACCGCGTACTGCTTCCACCATAGGTACTGGACCACATAAATAAATGTCGACATCACCGTTATTTAACCAATCATTTTCAATATGACCTGTTACATAACCTTTACGCTCATGCGCAGATTCTGGGTTTGCAACCACAGTACGATATTCAAACCAAGAGAATTTGTCTTGCAGTTCATTTAATTTTTCAATCGCCACCAAGTCAAAGTCATTGGTGACACCAAAAACTAAGCGTACAGGGTGCTCTGAACCTTTTTCTTCTAAAACTTGTAGCATCGACATGAAGGGTGCAATGCCTGTACCACCTGCCAACATAAGTACAGGACGTGTCACCGGGCGTAAATAGAAACTGCCAAATGGACCCGCGAAAGTCATTTTGTCACCCGCTTGGGCAGTCGCACTTAAAAATTCACTCATTTTGCCATTCGGCACGTTACGTACTACAAAACTGGTTAAACGATTACCCGGTTTAGAGCTGAAAGAATAAGAACGCGTTTCGGTCGTATTAGGCAGTCCTACATTTACATATTGACCAGCTAGGAAGTGAATGTCAGGTTGACCTTCATCAAGCTGGATATCAAAAGTGATGGTTGAATCTGATAATTTTTCAACACGTTCAAGCGTACCGTGGAACTGGTGAATTTCTGTTTTGCATACTTCAGAAGAGGCTTGAATTTGAAATACAGCATCAGAAGTCGGGCGGCACTGACATGCTAAAACATAGCCTTCAGCAGCTTCTTCAGGTGTTAATGCATCTTCAATATAAGTTTCTTCAGGCATGTCAAACGAACCTGATTCACAAAAAGCACGACACGTTCCACAAGCCCCATCTCGACAGTCCAAAGGAATATTGATTTTTTGACGGTAGGCAGCATCAGATAAAGTTTCGCCTTGAACGACGCTGATAAAACGTGTAACGCCATCTTCAAATTGAAGTGCAACATTAAGGTTTGACATGGCTAGAATCCTATAAATATTTAAAACTGATGTTCTTCTTCAGCCAACTTTCCATTTGACTGAAGAATTTCTGTTTGTTCTTTACAAGTGGTAGATATCAATCACTTGATTGATATAATCATTTTTAAGTACCACATATTTATTGACGATTTTTGGTTCTGCACCAGAAAAATCGATGACATAACGTGACATGCCGAAATAGCTGTAATTGGTCTTATAACGGAAACTGAGTGTGTTCCAGTTAAAACGTACTGTAACTAAGTCACCGTTTTGTTCCACAACTTCAATATTGCAAATGTTATGGCTGGTACGGGTATCCGGCATGGTTGCAGAAGAACGTTCAGTCTTAATACGGAATACGCGGTCTTCCAAACCTTGACGGTCAGGGTAATAAATCAAAGAAATTTCAGACTGAGGATCTGTAGTCAGTTTGTCATCATCATCCCATGCTGGCATCCAAAATTCTGCACTAGGGGCATAACACTGTAACCAGTCATCCCATTGCTCATCATCCAGAAAGCGTGCTTCTTTGTAGAGGAATTGAGCAATATTTTCTAAAGTCATCGCGCTCATGCGTTTTCTCCTTCAGTTGCAGCAAGTTCTTTTTCAGAGGCAATCGCTTCTTTCATCAAATGTAACCAATGTTCATGTTGAGCAAGGTATAAACCTTCATCTTCAGTTTTAATTCCTGAAAGTTTTGGTTTTAAACCAATTTCATTGGCTGCATCATCTGGGCCTTGAATCCAATGTTTTGCACCACGGCTCATATCGTTCCATTCAAGTGCAATACCGGCATAACCCGCTTGGCAAGCACGGAATTCTTCTAAGTCATCTGGAGTTGCCATACCTGAAGCATTAAAGAAGTCTTCATACTGACGAATACGACGTGTACGTGCTTCTTTGTCTTCACCAATAGGGGCGATACAGTAAATGGTGACTTCAGTCTTGCTCGGAGACAGTGGACGAAGGACACGAATTTGTGAACCAAACTGATCCATGAAATATACATTCGGGTAGATACATAGGTTACGAGAACGCTCGATCATCCATTTTGACATCGCAGCGCCGAATTTCTCGGTATATTCCTCTGCTTTAGGGAAGTTTGGACGGTCTTCTGGATTTGCCCATTGAGTCCAAAGTAGCATGTGACCATTATCAAAACCGTATGAACCACCGCCTTGTTTACCCCAAGAACCCGCACTCATCGCACGAATATTATCGGTTGCTTGAGCTTCTTTACGGTGTTGAGTGGTGGCTGCATAGTTCCAGTGTACGGCAGAAACATGGTAACCATCGGCACCATTTTCAGCAGTTAACTTCCAGTTACCTTCATAGGTATAAGTAGACGCACCGCGTAAAACCTCAAGACCTTGATCAGACTGACCCACAATCATATCGATAATTTTGGTTGCTTCGCCAAGGTATTCTTGTAGCGGAGGAACATCAGGGTTTAAGCTGCCAAATAAAAACCCTTTATAGTTTTCAAAACGAGCAACTTTTTTCAAGTCATGTGAACCGTCTTGATTAAAGCAGTCTGAATAGCCTGCATCAGAAGGATCTTTTACTTTTAATAATTTACCTGAGTTGTTAAATGTCCAACCGTGGAAGGGGCAGGTGTAGGTTGCTTTATTGCCTTTTTTATGACGACAAAGTTGCGCCCCACGGTGTGAACATGCATTGATCATTGCATTCAATTCACCTGCACGGTTACGTGCGATGATGATCGGCTGGCGGCCCATATAGGTCGTATAATAATCATTGTTATTCGGAATTTGGCTTTCATGTGCCAAGTACACCCAGTTGCCTTCAAAGATGTATTTCATCTCTAAATCGAATAGGGCCTGATCTGTAAAAACTGAACGATGAAGCTTAAATTCACCTGTTTCATAGTTTTCAACGAGTAATTCATCAATGCGATCGAGATGGCTGGTATTAATTACAGGGATACGAGGCATGTCCGTTCTCCAACTTTCCAAATTTAGGCAAGTTCCCGAAATGTCATGAAATTGACATCTCGGTTCCTTATCATCAGGTCATTAAGCGCTTGCGCGACGACGTTCAACTTCAGTAGAAGGTGCAGTTGCAGCATCTTTTACAAGTTCAATATTGAACTGAATGTGTTTAAATGCTTTGTCTAAACCGCGACGTGCAATTTCAGCTTCATCCGTTACATCTTCCGCGGTTGCAACTAAACCTTCACGTGTAGCAAATGCAAAGTCATCCCAAAGATATTTATCGCCTTCAATATTGAATTGAGTGGTTAACTTGCGGTAACCCGGTGCAGAAACAAAGTAATGCACGTGAGAAGGACGGTTACCATGACGACCAAGTTTGTCTAAAACAAATTGAGTCGTACCTTGTGGCGGGCAACCATAGCCAACTGGCATGGTGGTTTGTGCAATATATTGACCCGCTGCATCACTTAAAATAGTACGACGTAAGTTGAAGTCAGATTGAGATTTATCAAAGAACGAATAGTTACCTAGGCTGTTGGCATGCCAAACTTCAACTTTAGCGCCTTCAATAATGTTGCCTTCAGTATCCGTTACCGTACCTTCGATAAATAAAGTCGGAATTTTATCGGTTTCTGAACCATCATCCATACGTGCAAAGCCTACAGACTCAGGTGCACCGGCAACATATAATGGACCTTCAATGGTACGTGGTGTACCGCCTGTAATCCCTGCTTTTGCATCTGCTTCGTCTGCACGAAGGTCAAGATAATGCTCAAGACCTAAGCCGGCAGCCAAAAGACCAAGTTCATTGGCTTGACCCGCATCGGTAAAGTATTCCAGACCTTTCCATAATTCTGTTTGTGAAATATCCAGATCTTCGATCGCTTGGAAAAAATCACCCAATAAACGGACAATAATTTGTTGTACACGTGCATCGACAGGACCTGTCGCTGTATCGACGTTCATTTCTTTAACAAGCGCATCAATTTGTTGGCGGTTCATACTAATTCTCCTTAAGTATGTAATCTATTTGAGGTGGCTAGCTTTCTCATCCTTTGGAGTGCGAGAAAACATTAGCTGCCACATCCTTGTTGGGTTACCGGTTGGTATTGCTTTTATTTAAAAGTGAAGCTGTTTGATACAGCACACTTTCGTTGTAAAAAAAATTAGCTGTCATCTTCACGGATTGAAGAAGGGTGGCGATTCAATGCCATCACTTCAATTTCCATGTACGGATACAATGGAAGTCCCTGTAAAATGCTGTGCAGTTCTTCATTGCTTTCAACATCAAAAATACTGGTATTTGAATATTGACCAGTAATGCGCCAAATGTGACGCCATTTGCCTTGACGTTGTAATTCTTGTGAATATGCTTTTTCAATCGCCTTGATTTCATTGGCTTGATCACTTGGCATATCCAGTGGAATGTTTACATTCATACGTACTTGGAAAAGCATCTTTATCTCCTTCAATTACTGACGACGTAAATTGTCAATTTTGTCTAAATCGAGTTCGATACCCAAACCAGATACAGTCGGCAGTACCAACTCATAGTTTTGATATTGAAGTGGTGTTTTTAAAATTTCTTCAGTCAGTAGTAATGGACCAAATAATTCTGTGCCATAAGCTAAATGATCAAAAGTTGAAAAAACATGCGCTGAAGCAATGGTTCCTACAGGACCTTCAAGCATTGTGCCGCCATAAAGATCGATGCCTGCAAGCTTGGCAATTTTTCCAACTTCGCAACCTTCAATCAGACCGCCAGATTGAGCGACTTTCACCGCAAATACAGATGCACCATTGTTTCGTGCGATTTGGTAAGCACTGTGTGGACCGTTTAAGGATTCATCGGCCATAATGGCAATATCAAAACGACGCGTTAAACGCTGCATTGCATCTAGGTTTTCAATCGCGCAGGGTTGTTCAATCAGATCAACACCACCATCTTGTAAGGCTTGAATACCTTTAATGGCTTCCAGTTCTGACCATGCACGATTGACATCAACACGAATGGAAATATCTGAACCTAGCGCTTGTTTGATTGCTAAAACATGGGCTACGTCATCTTCAACGGGACGTGATCCAATTTTAAGTTTGAATACGTTATGACGTTTCAACTCAATCATTTTCTTGGCTTCAGCAATGTCTTTTTCAGTATTACCTGAAGCGAGGACCCATAGAACGGGAACACTGTCACGTAAACGTCCACCCAAAATTTCGCTTAACGGTAGATCTAAACGCTGCGCTTGAATATCAAGTAGGGCAGTTTGAATCGCACATTTAGCAAAGCGATTGCCATTAATGTTACGTTTAATGGTTTGAATGGTCTGAGCGAAATTTAAGCCTGAAAGTGATTTCAATAAAGGCGCAAAATATGTCTCGATATTCGTTTTTACACTTTCTGGGCTTTCATCACCGTATCCCAATCCACCAATTGTGGTCGCTTCGCCCCAACCGGTAAAACCATCGGCTGTGGTTACTTTTACCAGTACTAATGTTTGGGTTTGCATGGTCGCAACCGCCATTTTGTGCGGGCGGATGGTTGGAATTTCGACAAGCAATGTTTCTATAGATTTATACATCTTTAGCCTTCTCAATCTTGCTTTGTGTATCTCTTGTGGTATACCTTAAAAGAATAAACATTTACTGTCGAAGATCAAATTTGCATTTTATTATGCTTATAAGGTATGGAATATTATGGAACTGAGACATCTACGTTATTTTGTAGCGGTTGTAGAAGAGCAGAGTTTTACTAAAGCAGCCGAAAAACTGTTTATTGCTCAACCTCCTTTAAGCCGACAGATACAAAATCTTGAAGCAGAGCTGGGAATTCAGCTATTTGAACGTGGTAGCCGCCCATTATTAACGACTGAAGCGGGTCAATTTTTTTATCAGCACGCTGTTAAACTTTTGTCTAATGCCGAAGAAATTAAAGCGATGACTCAACGGGTAGGCATGGTCGAAAAAACCGTGACGATGGGTTTTGTTGGTTCTTTATTGTACGGCTTATTGCCGAAAATCGTTTATTTATTTCGTCAACAGCAGCAACATTTAAAAATTGAGCTGATTGAAATGAGTACCAAAGAGCAAATACAAGCACTTAAAGAAGGTCGGATTGATGTCGGTTTTGGTCGATTGCGAATTTCGGACCCAGCAATCAGACGGATACTTTTACGAGAAGAGCCTTTAATGGTCGCAGTGCATGCGAGTCATCCACTCGCTGTACAAAAGAAAGGGGTATATCTGACAGATATCGTCGATGAAAAATTATTTTTATACCCGAGTCATCCTAAACCTAATTTTTCTACGCAAGTTAGATCACTTTTTTCTGAATATAGTTTAGATCCCAAAAATTTAAAAGAAGTCCGTGAAATCCAGCTGGCACTTGGCTTGGTTGCAGCTGGTGAGGGGATTTGTATTGTTCCTGAAAGTGCTAAAACCATTCAGTTATCACATTTGCACTATATTCCCTTACTTGATGATGCTGCCGTCAGTCCAATCTTTCTGGCAATACGCAGTATGGATGAGAGTGAAGATATTCGTTCATTATTTGACTGTATTTATCAGGTTTATGACTTAGAAGCGATTAAATATGATCGTGCTGTTGTTTAAAAACAGAAGGAAATGCTCGCTCAGTTTTAGGCCGATAGTCAGCAAGTTGAAACCATAATTTTTAAAAAAGACCTGTTCATCAAGTCGCATGATTTGATGAACAGGTCTTTTTTTTAGAGCAAATAAAGCTCGATTTTATTTGTTTGATATTTTTAAAGTATTGTTTTTCTAATTAGAAAATTAAACACGAACTTTTAAGGTATGAATATATATGTAATCGGTTTTGGACAAAAAAAATGCTTTGCCCCATTCTTTGCTCAATCGAAAGATTCATATGCAGGAGCGCAAAGTGAATACCAATAAACTGAACATCAATACTTTAGTGGATGAAGCCAAATTTACTCCTTTTCATTGGGGCGTACTTATTTGGTGTTTAATGATTATTATTTTTGACGGTTATGATTTAGTCATTTATGGCGTAGTTTTACCGATTCTCATGCAAGAGTGGGCGTTAACGACAGTACAAGCCGGATTGCTTGCCAGTACAGCATTGTTTGGCATGATGTTTGGTGCCATGAGTTTTGGTACACTTTCAGACAAACTGGGTCGTAAAAAGACCATCATGATTTGTATTGCAATTTTCAGTGGCTTTACTTTTTTAGGCGCGTTTGCAACCACACCAACTGAATTTGGAACTTTAAGATTTCTAGCAGGTTTAGGCATTGGTGGGGTCATGCCAAACGTCGTGGCCTTAATGACTGAATATGCACCTAAACGCATTCGCAGTACTTTGGTTGCCATTATGTTTAGTGGTTATGCCATTGGTGGGATGGCTTCAGCATTATTGGGTGCTTGGTTAGTACCGACTTATGGCTGGAAAATCATGTTCTACATTGCCAGCATTCCATTATTTACCTTACCAATCATTTGGAAATTCTTACCAGAATCATTGATGTTCTTAACCAAAAAGGGTGAAACAGAACAGACACGTGCAATTGTGCAAAAAATTGCACCAGAACAAAAACTGACTGCGGAAACAACATTTGTTTTAAATGAAGCAACTGTGGGTGATGATGCACCGCTACGTGCTTTATTTCAGCAAGGTCGTACGTTTAGTACCTTAATGTTCTGGGCTGCATTCTTTATGTGCTTGCTTATGGTGTACGCATTGGGAAGCTGGTTACCAAAACTCATGATTCAAGCAGGCTATTCGTTAGGTGCAAGCTTAATGTTCCTATTCGCACTGAATATTGGCGGGATGATTGGCGCGATTGGTGGTGGAGTTCTAGCAGATAAATTCCATTTAAAACCAGTGCTTACGACTATGTTTACGGTTGGTGCGATTGCGCTTATTTTACTGGGTTTCAATAGTCCGCAAGCTGTGCTTTATACCCTTATTGCCGTTGCTGGTGCCGCAACAATTGGCTCGCAAATCTTACTTTATACTTTTGTTGCACAGTTTTATCCAACAGCCGTTCGTTCTACAGGTATGGGCTGGGCTTCAGGTATTGGTCGTATCGGTGCAATTGTTGGACCGGTTCTGACAGGTGCTTTATTAACCTTTGAACTTCCGCATCAAATGAACTTTTTGGTCATCGCCATTCCTGGTGTATTGGCAGCGATTGCTATCTTCTTGGTAAATTTAAAAGCTTCTGTCGATGGTCAAACCCGTGTACAGCATAGTATTCAAACGCCAACAGTAGAAAGCAAAGTGACGCAGTAATTTTCAATATAGACAATAGTCTAGGTGATATAGATCGCCATCGTAGCACTGGTGATCTATTGCTAGAATCTTGTTGAACAATCATAAATATTGTCGAATATAATCATAAGTGAGTTTAGGATGAACACCACGCAATTAAACCAACCAACAGTAAAACGTAACCTTATGATGAGCATGATTGCTTTAAGTATGGGCGGTATGAGCTTATCAACTCAAGCGCAAACCCAACTACCAAGCAAGCAGAGTCAAGAAGTTGAACAGCTAAGACAAGAAGTCCAAGCTTTACGTGAGCTTATTGAACAACAAAAAGTACAGACAGCGCAGACTGCAACGGCTATTGCAGCGATTCAACGTCCAGCACCTGTGGCTATAGCAGCACCTGTAGCAAAAACTGCCAAAGGTGCCGAGCTTAATTTTTACGGAAATGTTCGTTTAGATGCCTCTTATCAATCTGAAGGTGGCGGTAATGTTAATATGCCATACAATCAAATTAATTCGGTGCCACTGAAAGGAAATGCTGAAAACAGTGATCGCTTAAAATCGACATTGGCTGCTACCCGTTTAGGTGTTGATTTTAAAAGCCAAGTGGCTGATCAAGACGTAAAGGGTAAAATTGAGGTGGATTTTCTGGGGGGAGCAAGCCTTGATAATTTACGTATCCGTCATGCTTACTTAACCTATGCCGACTGGCTCATTGGTCAAACTTGGTCCAACTTTGCAGTGCCTGATTATATGCCTGAAACCATAGATGCATTGGCCTATGTGGGTGGAGCTGTGAAACGTACTGCACAGGTACGTCATACCACTAAATTTACCCCACAAACCAATCTGGTTATGGCGCTTGAAGACCCGAAAGATGCTTCAATTATGCAACGTCTACCTGCTTTAACTGCGCGTTTAAATCATCAGTTTGCCAACAACTTTAATGTCAGTGCACGTGCCATGGGGCATGAAAAACGTGTCAATAATGATGAAGAAATGGCATGGGGTGTCGGTTTAGGGGCTAAATATGAAATGGTTCCGGGAACAACGTTAAAAGCAGACTACTACCATGTGAAAGGCGACAGCAGTTTTGTTTCCTTTGCCAACAGTGGTGTAGCGGTTACTAATCTTAATAATGGGGCAATTACAGTAAATAGCCGTATTGCTGCTCAAAATGAATTTGATTCGATTACTGTCGGTCTTACTCAGCAGTTTAATGAAAAACTGCGTGGTACTGTCGGTTATGGTTATATGACTTTTGATGAAGACCCAGCCTATATCAATGCATTAGCGGATAAAACGAAAGCCAATAAAGACTTATGGCAAGCTTGGGCAAATGTTTTTTATAGCCCAACCAAACCTTTAAGTTTTGGTCTTGAATATGTCTATGGTGAACGTGAAGCTTTTGCTGCTGCACCAAATGGTAGTAAGACAGGTGAAGATAATCGTGTAAATGCAGTTGCCATTTATAACTTTTAATATTTTTTAATTGCTAAACAAAAAGCCTCTATTTTCAAATAGAGGCTTTTTATATGAATTATCTTTTAGATTTTATCTATGCATAAAAATTAGATAACTTGCATAAATCAAAAAATATTCAATATTCTATTTTTTAAAATCAGCACTGCCTCATTTGAATGTTTCAATTTTTATACCTTTGCGTAGGCATTAGCTTTACTTTTGAAAGGTCAAAATGAGGATCTCAAAATATATTTTGAGTCCGCAAGAAAAACCTTTTGTTTCCCATACACGACATCCTGAGCCAGTTTTAAGCACTGCTTTAAAATGCAGCGCAAGGATGGGAAACGTGTGGCATGGATGCCACACCCATCAATCTAACACCTGCCAAAATTTATTTTTAATTTTGGCTTTACGAACTACTTGTATTGATTAAAAAAAATAACTTATGAAAGAAGCCTATTATTCTGTGACTTCTACCGTTAAGCCATAAGTAAAGTTTTCAGTTGCCGGTTTTTTTGTCGCATCAGGATTTGCTTCTGGGTAAGCCGTGGTAATTAAATAAATACCTGCTTGATCGAATTTAATTTCCACTTCACCTTTAGCATTGGTTTTGACATGCGGCTGTTCGCGTTTGGCATTTGGCTCATAACTACCTGCACCTTTAAATACATCGACTTCAAGGTTTGGAACAGGTTTCCCATTCATCAACACCTGAGCTTTAAGTGATTCACCTGCATATAATTCGTTTGGATGAGTTAATAATGTGAACTCAAAGCCTTTTTTACTTGCTGTTGGAATAGCAGTAGGTTTGCCCTTAGTGACATAACTTTCAGCAATAAAATGATTGGTCACTTCAAGCGTTTGTGCATTTGCAGGAACTTGATCGGCTGCAATCACGCGTGGTGGTTGAGCATTGACCGGTGCTTTGGCTGTTTCAGCAGGTTTATCAGCAGGCGCTTGCATTGGCATTGCAGCACGGGCTGGGCGAACACGTAACCAACGACCATCAACCAATGCATATTTACCATTATTACCCACGGCATCTTGTGTGCGGATACGGTAAGTCCCTTCTTTAGGTAAATCAAATTCTGCGATGTTAAAGCGTTTTAATGCTGCTGCTGCATTTATTGGTTTTTGTTGACCATCAGGTTCAGTAATGACATAAGTGGTTTTAAAGTTATTTCCCGCAACAAAGAATTTTTCTATCGTGATGCCGCTCTGGAAACTAATGCTTTGTGCTGCTTTGGTGTCAAACACTTCAGGAAGCAGAAACGGGCTCATGGTATGTGCATGACTAAGTACAGGTAATGACGTGAGTAAAGCAATTTTGAACCAATGCTTCATTGTTTGGACTCCAGATCAACTTTATTTAATAGAATGAACGTAATCTACTTGATAACTACTATCATTATCAATAAAATTCATTAAAAATATTCCGGAGAATCAGCATGTCAGCTGCTGTTAGAAATTTTTATCCTATTCGTAAGGCATTTCGTCTTTCACCATTGGTTATGGCGTTGGCACTGATTTCTCCTTTTCACGCAAATGCCGCTGAGCAAAGTGAAAAAATAGAACAATCAGAACAGATTGCGACACAAACGCATCGTTTTCATCGTGATCATATATTGGGTACGTCTTTAGATGTGGTGGTTCAAGGGGCTTCTAAACAAGAAGCTAAACGTGCTGTGGATGCCATTGAAAAAGAAATTAGCCAGTTAGATCAGGTGTTATCAACTTGGCGTGATGACAGTGAAATTACGGCTTTAAATAACAATAAACAGGCGAATGTTTCGGCGGAACTTTTTGAAGTGATTGCAGCTTGTGAAACGTGGCGTGATAAAACTTGTGGCGCTTTTGATGCACGATTGGGGCAACTCATTACTTTATGGGAACAATCACAAGGTGTAGTCAAACTTGATGAAGCGACCCGTACGCAGGTTTTAAATCAGTTGCAAGCTGACAGTGTAAAATTAGATGCAGAACAGCGCAGCATCGCAATCGATTCAGCAGTGAAATTTGCACCTGATGCCTATGCGAAAGGTTACATTATTGACCGTGCATTGGTTGCGGCACGTCAGGCCGTACCAAGCATTGAAGGTTTGTTGGTTGATATTGGCGGTGACATCCGTGTTTGGGGTAATGCACCTCAAAAAGAGGGCTGGAAAATTGGTGTGCAAGATGCCTTTGTACATAATGACAATAGCGCGCCACAACAAGTCTTGAACTTAAATGATCAAGCGATTGCATTTAGTGGACAGGGCTATCGTACATTGGCGGGACAAAGCCATTTGCTTGACCCGAAAACAGGCATGCCTTTACAACAAGTTGAACAGTGTGTCGTGGTTGGAACGTGTGCCGCAGATGCCGATGCTTTAGCCACAGCTTTAGCTGCCATGACCCCATCAGAAGGCTTAGCGTTGATTGAGGCACTTATTGGTTATGAAGCGAAAGTAACTTTAATCGATGGGCAAGTTCATCAAAGTTCGGGCTGGAACAGCTTAATTCAAATGCCGCAAAATGCAGAAATGCACACTGTTGCAGCAAGTCAATCTTCGGCTAAATGGCCAGCAAGCTATCAAGCCGTGATTGACCTGACCATTCCTAAAATGAATGTTGAAAAATACCGTGCACCTTATGTTTCAGTATGGGTGACTGATGCCAATAAGCAAATTGTCCGTACATTGGCAGTTTGGGGTAAAGATGAAAAATGGATTAACTCCAACTATGTATGGTGGCGCCGTTATGGTCGTCAAATGCCAAACTTAGATGCTGTGGCTAAACCATCACGTCAGCCCGGTCAGTATAAGTTGGCTTGGGATGGTAAAGATGAAACAGGTAAAGCGGTAGCAGCAGGAAAATATCTGATTCATATTGAAACATCACGTGAGCATGGCGAACATTCTTATCAAACCTTTGATTTGGATGTCAAAGCCAAAGGTTCAAACCAAACATTGCCTGCACAAAAAGAAATTGGTGCAGTCAAACTCAATTTTCAGAAAGTGAACTAAGGCTAAATACGTGTATCAACGTCGTGATTTTTACCGCCATTCACGTTATGTGCATGGCTGGCTTTCTGCTTTCGCATTTCTGACTTTACTGTTTTTTTCTGTGACCGGATTATTGTTAAATCATCCGGAGTGGTTTGAACCGGCTAAAACAGAACAAACCACTCAATTGATTTTGCCTGAGTCCGTTTTAAAGTCGATTAAGCAGCAAGAAAACCCAAGCGATACTATTTTGAATTATGTACGCCAACAGCAAAATGTGGTGGGACGTTATCAAAGCAGTGAAGTTATGGACAATGAAGTGATGATTCGCTTGGAAAGTCCTGCTGGTGCGACAGATATTTGGGTCATGGCAGATACGGGTGAAACGGAAATTACCCAAAAACCAGCTTCAACAGTTTCTATGTTGAATGATTTACACCGAGGTAAAAATTCAGGTTTGGCTTGGAGTTGGCTCATTGATATCAGCGCCATTATTGTTATTGCACTGTCCTTAGTCGGCTACATTCTATTTTTAAGCATTAAAACCCGCTTGGTTACTCATCTTGTGCTTACCGCTGCAAGTTTAGCGTTGATTATTTTGCTGATTTGGTCTGCGGTATAGGTACTATCATTTAATGACATATTCTGTGGCTGTCGTTTTAATTGCATTAGTGGTTTTACTAGTGCTTTATGTCGTGATCATTGCTTACCTAATTTTAAGTAATCGTTTAAGTCATGGTAAGCAAAAACGGCTAGCGACTTTCAAGCCAAATGATTATTTGATTGTTTTTGCAACTCAGTCTGGTCAAGCAGAGAATATTGCTCAGCAGACGGCACAACAGTTACAAGCTGTGGGGCAAAAGGTCAGCCTTGTCGATATGCAATATTTGACAGTAGAACAATTGTGCCAAGCCAAGCAAGTTCTGTGGTGTGTCAGTACTTATGGTGAGGGTGATGCGCCTGATACTGCACAGTCCGCAATCAAGCAGATCTTTTGCCATGCAAATTTAGATTTGTCACATCAGTCTTATGCAATTTTAGCTTTAGGGGATAAGCGCTACACACATTTTTGTCATTTTGGGCAAGTTTTAGATCAATATTTACAGCAGCACCATGCTCAAGTTTTATTTGAAATGGTCTGTGTCGATCATTTAAAACAGACAGATTTAGATTGCTGGCTCAAACACTTAGAACAGTTAAGCGCGCAGAAATTATCTCGAATAGAACAACAGCATGATTGGACTACATTGATTTTAAAAAATCGAACTTGTCTCAATAGCGGCAGTCAAGGCAATCCAATTTACCAAATTCAGCTATCCTATGACGATGCTATAAACTGGTCATCTGGGGATATTTTTGAAATTCAATGTGGAAATTCACTTAAAGAGATACAGTGCTTTTTAGCAGTACAGCAACAAACAGTGAGTGAAAATTTAGTTGCGATATTGCAGTTTAAAGATTTAAGACAATTACCCAAGCAACGCCCTAATGAATCCTTTCAAGACTGGATTTTGGGCTTTGCTGATTTAGCGATACGTGAATATTCTATTGCCAGCATTCCTGAACAAAAAATAGTGGAATTGGTGGTGCGACAGGAAAAAACAGCAACAGGTCTTGGGTTAGGTTCCGGCTGGTTAACCGAACATGCTGTAATTGGGCAAATGATTGCTGCAAAAATTCGCTCTAATCCATCATTTCATTTAAAGGCAGCGCCACAACCGCTCATTTTGGTTGGTAATGGAACCGGTATTGCTGGTTTAGTTGCTCATTTGTCACAACGACAACAGCATGGTAATCAGCAGAACTGGCTTATTTTTGGTGAACGTCAACAGCAATTTGATCATCTTTATAAACAGCAGATTGGACTGTGGCAAGAACAAGGTTTCTTACCCGAGGTGGACTATGCTTTTTCCCGTGATCAAGCTGAAAAAGTCTATGTGCAGCATATTTTACAACAAAAAGCGGAACAGCTTGTAAATTGGATAGAAGCGGGTGCTGCAATTTATGTCTGCGGTAGCTTAAAAGGAATGGCACAAGAGGTGGAGAAAACTTTGATCAATATTTTAGGTGCAGAACAACTAGAACAGCTGAGGAAAAACAAACGTTATCAACGAGATATTTATTAAAAAATGCACATTAAGCAGCATTCAGCACAGTAAAAATGAATATACTTGATTTGTTAAATATCAATTAAGCACTTTGCGTATTGGTTTATCTATGCTAATTAAGCAATATTAATTTAAATAATGACGATAGGTTTTAAGAAATGAGTCAAGTAGACCAAAATGTCTATCAGAATTCAGTAGCTCCAATTCATAATCGACTTTTTTTTCGTTTATTTCAGGCCAGCAATACTTTAGATCGCCAATGTCAGAAAGAATTAGGTATTTCATCTATACATTGGGCCGTTTTGGGGGCTTTATCACGTCCATCAGTCAAGACTGGCATGTCTTTTTCTGACTTAACCAATTATTTAGGGGTAAGTCGACAAAGTTTGGATGGCGTATTAAAGCGTCTTGAACGCGATGGGGAAGTTCAACGTGTTAGCGATACACAGGACCGTCGGGTTAAAAATGTAGCGCTCACTGAAAATGGTCAAGAAGCATGGATACAATTACAACTTAAAGTTGCTGATTTTTATCAACAAACTTTCGAAGGCTTTTTATTTGATGACATGGTGACCCTTGCTCATTTAATGAATAAGCTGAATGACAGTATTGCGAAAGTGAATCTGACGAATTCAGAGGTAAAATAAAATCTTATTGACTACAGCCCAAAAAATATTGATTGTTTTTTCATACGAGCTAAATCTAAAAAGATTTAGCTTTTTATTTGGGTAGATTTATGACAGTTCACAAATAAAACGGCTCATCGAGCAAATCATTATTCGATTGAACAATAATAACGATAACTACATATTCAATCTATCAAAATATAGTCACGTGAAATTTCATTTATTATTGGCATGTTACTTTTCTTTTTTTAATTCATCTAAGCCAATTCATTAAAAATGTCTTAAATACGATCTGTCTAAATCATCATTATTTATCAGTTGAAATCCGAAATAGGTCAGTTAGATGATATTTTAATTTCAAATCGTGTTTTTATATTATTGATATATATAAACTAAAAAATAAATTAAAAATATATATGTAATGCTGTTGACATATATTGGCTTTATAATTAGTTTGTTTAATTATTCGATGTTTTAGATGGGGTACAGACCAGACCAAGAAATTAAATGGAAATGGATTCCCTGATTAAAACGGCTTGAAGAATTTTAAATTGAAAAATCTCTGATGAGAATAAATACAGTTTTTTAAAAAATGGATAAAAATTAGGAAAACTCAAAAATTGATTTTTTCTAAAAATATTTAGAACAATTAATGTAATGATCATAAATATCAAGGAGATGATTATGCAGTACATAGATGTACATAAAGTTGCCGATGAAGCGAAATTTAATAAGTTTCATGCAAAAGTGCTAGCTTGGTGTTTTATCATTATTATTATCGACGGATATGATATTGCAGTTGCTGGAGCTGCCTTGCCCTCTATTATGACTGAAATGGGCGTGACTGCCTCGACGGCTGGTTTTATGGCCAGTTCTGCACTTTTCGGTATGATGTTTGGCGCCATATTTCTAGGTGCATTGTCGGATAAAATTGGTCGCCGCCTGACCATCGCAATTTGTGTATTTTTATTCAGTGTTTTTACCGCAGCTGCCGGTTTAGCCAATGACCCAGTGACCTTTAGTATTTTGCGTTTTATCGCTGGATTAGGCATTGGAGGGGTGATGCCGAATATTGTTGCCCAAATGACAGAATATTCTCCTAAAAAAATCCGCAGTTTAATGACCACATTTATGTTCTCTGGTTATGCAATTGGCGGTATTTTAGCAGCGGTGATTGGTAAACAATTCATTGTTGAATTTGGCTGGCAAGTGGTGTTTTTTGCTGCGGGTGTTCCTGTTTTATTACTGCCATTTATTATGAAATCAATGCCTGAATCTTTGGCCTATTTATTAAAACGTCAAAATCAGCAAGATTTACAAAAAGTAGTTAAGGACATCAACCCAAGTATTCAAATGAAAGATTCGGTTGAATTCACCCAAACCATAAAAGCAGATAATGAACACACTCCAATGGTTCAACTTTTTAAAGAAGGTCGTTCATTTAGTACCTTAATGTTCTGGGGAGCGTATTTTACTGGCCTATTCATGGTTTATGCCTTAAGCACATGGTTAACCAAATTGATGGCAATGTCAGGTTATACCTTAGGTTCTGCTTTAAGTTTTGTCATTGCGTTAAATGTCGGTGCGGTTGCAGGCTGTATTATCGGTGGCGGGTTGGCAGACCGTTTCCATATTAAATGGGTTCTGGTGTGTATGTATGGGTTGGGCAGTGTGTTCTTGTATATGATGACCTTACCAATGCCAATTGAAGTGTTGTATTTTAACATCGGTATGGTTGGTGCGTGTACAACTGGTGCTCAAATTGTGGCTTATGCATATTGCGGTCAATTCTATCCAAGTGGGATTCGTGCTACAGGTATTGGCATGGCAGCGGGTATTGGTCGTATGGGTGCAATTCTTTCACCAGTACTGATTGGTTTTATTGTTGCGTTAAACTTACCGATTGAACAAAACTTCATGGTGATTGCAGCGGCAGGTTTAATTGGCGCAGTGGCATTATCATTTATTAATCATAATCGTTCTGATGCGGTATTAAGCAGTCTTAAAACTACAGCAAAAGAAGATATAAATTACATCAAACAACCGCTTAAAGAATAATTTGGTTAAATAGCTTTATCGCCTGAAACTTATTTTTAATGATTGATGAGTATCATTTATAAAATAAGTTTCAGGCTTTTTATTGAATAAATTTTTTTCAACTTAATCTTATAAATTCCAGCAATCACATTGGATTTTAAGCCGCATCTTTTTACCGTTATTTTGATAGTACTGTGGAAATATTTTGAAGGTTTTAAGTACACAAAATACAGCTTTGCATTGTAGGTTGTTTTGTAGGGGATATGCTGATCAGTGATGTCATCAAAATAAACTGACGATTCAAATTAGCCTAAGTAAAATTAAATGGTATTCATCATCATTTTATTCATCTAGCGATATAAAAGCAGAGCTTTAATCATAAGTTGCTAAAATAAATAACGATTTTTTTCCCATACATGAATCCTGAGCCAGTTTTAAGCATTGTTTTAAAATGCAGTGTAAGGATAAGAAACGTGTGGCATAGATGCCACACTTATAAATCCAATACTTTCTAGAATTTATTCACGAATTTCAGTTTTACGAATGGTTTGTATTGATCAAAAAATGACTTATGAAAGAAGTCTAATAAATGTTTTTAATCGTATATTTAAACCACTAAAAATAGCCTAAGCAAAACAAAAAATTTAAAAAATGGCAATTGATTAAATTCCTATTAAAATTAAATATAAACCAACCCCAAATTATTATAAAAGAAATTTATATTTTTAAATTATCAAATTTAGCTCAACAAAACAGCAACCGAAAAATACCTGATCAAAATCAATGTATAACAACAATGGTCATACCATTTTTAAAAAATCTTAAACTTACTACAATTAACATCCTAAGAAGATGTAAGTCCCCAAAGATGATCTTTATGATCAACCAGTGATTTTCAAGGCAAATCTTAGCAAGATGTTTTTAAGCAATATATTTTAAGAATTATGCATACTCAAAATCCGTTTTTTATTCTAAACAGCTTTTACTTACGACCAAATTTGCGCCAAAAAAATTCCCTATCAAGTTGCTCACAACTGGATAGGGAAGTATGGAATGAATCGTGTAAATTAATTACTGAATCAGGTTTACCCCTGTGACTTTCTGAATATCTTCAAAACTCACACCTTGAGCCAGTTCAACCAATTGAATGCCATGTTCAGTGATATCCATAACGGCTAAATCGGTAATAATACGATGAACCACACCTTTACCTGTTAAAGGCAGACTGCATTGCCCAACAATTTTCGGCGTTCCGTCTTTTGCGCAATGCTCCATCAGAACGACCACTTTCTGCACACCAGCAACCAGATCCATCGCGCCGCCCATACCTTTGACTTTTTTACCGGGAATCATCCAATTGGCAAGGTCGCCCGTTTCAGATACTTCCATTGCACCCAAAATCGCAATATTGACATGCCCACCACGGATCATCGCAAAGGATTCTGCACTGGAAAAAAATGCTGCGCCTTTACGTGCCGTAACGGTTTGTTTACCAGCATTGATTAAATCGGCATCTACAGTATCAGCAGTTGGAAATTCACCGATGCCAAGCAGACCATTTTCAGATTGCAGCCAAACATTAATATGTTCAGGAATATAGTTGGCAACAAGTGTCGGTAAACCAATGCCTAAATTGACATAAAAACCATCTTCAAGCTCCAGTGCAGCGCGCTGTGCCATTTCATTACGTGTCCAAGCCATTGTTTACACCTCCGGTTTCAATGTCATTTGTTCAATGCGTTTTTCAGGATGTGCATTAAGTACAATACGGTTGATGTAAATGCCCGGCAAATGGATTTCATCTGGATCTAAATCACCAATTTCAACAATTTCTTCCACTTCAGCAATGCTGATTTTTCCAGCCACAGCACAAACGGGATTAAAATTTTGTGCTGTTTTACGGAAAATTAAATTCCCCGCTTTGTCCGCTTTATAAGCTTTCACCAGTGCAATATCTGCGGTTAAAGACTTTTCTAAAATAAAGTCCTGACCATCAAACTCACGAATTTCTTTGCCTTCTGCAATCAAAGTTCCGACACCCGTAGGGGTGAAAAATGCAGGAATTCCCGCACCACCAGCACGAAGTTTTTCAGCCAAAGTACCCTGTGGGGTCAGTTCAACTTCCAGTTCGCCATTTAAATATTGGCGTTCGAATTCTTTATTTTCACCCACGTAGGATGAAATCATTTTTTTAATTTGTTTGGTTTCCAGCAAAATACCTAGACCAAAACCATCAACCCCAGCATTGTTGGAAATACAGGTCAGTTGTTTGGCTCCAGTTTTTTGTAGCGCAACAATTAATGCTTCAGGAATACCACATAAGCCAAAACCGCCAACTGCCAAGGTTTGACCATCTTTTACAATATCTTGTAATGCAGCATCTGCACTTGCATAGACTTTATTCGGCATCCGATACCTCTACTTTATTGACAATGTCATTCATTTGTAATGACATCTATGTTTTAAATATACTTAGAATAATTTTGGCATGACTTGGTTTGAAATCATGCCGGTTTGACTAAGCACAACGGGTTTGCCAATAGGCATTGGCATAGTTGGATGGATTGGTGCGATTTAATACTTGACTGATATTTTGGCTGGCATGCATTAGCGCATCTAAATCTAACCCCGTTGTAAAACCCATTTTAGACAGTAGATAATACAAGTCTTCGGTTGCCACATTACCCGATGCACCTTTGGCATAAGGACAGCCACCTAAACCAGCAATGGATGAATCAAAGACTCTTATGCCTTGCGTTAAGGATTGATAAATATTGGCAATCGCCATGCCGTAGGTATTGTGGAAATGACCCGCTAAAACGCTGCTGTCTATTTCAGCCAAACATATGTCCCAAACCTTTTTGACTCGATCTGGTGTGGCTGTGCCAATGGTTTCACCTAAGGAAACTTCATAGCAGCCCATATCCAATAAACGTTTGCTAACGTTGGCAACGCGCTGAGGATCAATTGCGCCTTCATAAGGGCAATCGACCATGCAAGAGACATAGCCACGGACTTTAATATTGCTGGCTTTAGCGGCTGCCATTACATCTGAAAATTTTTCCAAGCTTTCGTCAATTGAACAATTGATATTTTTTTGGGTGAAACTTTCAGAAGCTGCGGTAAAGACCGCAACCTCCTGACAGCCCACAGCACGTGCAGATTCAAAGCCTTTTAAATTCGGAGTCAGTAGGCTGAATTGAATATTCGGGTCTTTGGGTAATTGGGCAAAAAGCACATCGCTTTGGGCCATTTGTGGTACCCATTTTGCCGAAACACAGGAACCGACTTCAATCGACTTTAAGCCAGTTTTCATCAAATCTAAAATAAGGGCTTTACGTTGTTCCAACGTGAGTGGAGTCTTTTCATTTTGCAAACCATCACGTGGACCAACTTCCACTATTTTGACAAATTCACTCATGCAACTTGCTCCAAAGACTGAAACTCCACCAGTTCATCACCCGCTTTAACCTGATCACCAACCTGAAAATACCAAGAGCTGATCATGCCGTCATGCGGAGCACGAATTGCATATTCCATTTTCATGGCTTCAAGTGTCATCAGCACATCATCTTTTTTGACCTGTTCATTTAAAGCCACCAAAACTTGGGTAATCACACCCGGCATAGGGGCTTTTAAATTCGCGTCGGTACTTTGTGTCTCATCGGCGGAGAATTTTTGGCTCGGATAAGCAAACTTATAGCTTTGACTGTCCTTAAACAGCGTTAGGCCCTGACTATTTCGGCTAAAGGCAAATTTATCCTGCTTGCCATCTATTTTAATTTGAATGCTATTTCTACTGAGAATTTCTCCAGCAATACGATATTTATGGCCCAGATATTCGGCAATAAATGCATCATTTTCAGCCGTGAAGCGAACCTGAACAGGCTGCTCATCCTGCATTAATTTTAAGCAATAGTTACTGTTAATATTGATACGCCAAAGTGACTCAGTCTGCCAAACTGGGTTACTGGCGGTTTTATTTTGGCTAAAACGGGATAGCAGTTCAGTCAATGCAGCGGTAATTACAAATGGGGGTGCAATGCTGTGTGCCGTTGGAAATAAAAAGGCATCTTCACGTTGAATTAAATTAGTATCTAATTGCGCCTGTTTAAAGGAATCGCAGCGGATAATACGGTCAAGAAAAGCAATATTATTGCCCAAACCTTCGACATGAAACTGACCTAAAGCATGGTGCATCTGTACCAGTGCTGCTTCACGGTTTTCACCCCAGACAATGAGTTTGGCGATCATCGGGTCATAATAGGTGCTGATTTCATCGCCTTCAACAATGCCGCTGTCGACGCGTACAAACTGATTTTGCTCTGGATAATGCAAATAGCTGATTTGACCGATAGCAGGCAGGAAGCCTTTTTCAGGTTCTTCTGCATACACGCGGGCTTCAATGGCATGACCATGAATGCTTAATTCATGCTGCTGCTTAGGCAATGGCTCGCCAAAAGCGACGCGAAGTTGCCATTCGACTAAATCCACACCGGTAATCATTTCAGTGACTGGATGTTCGACTTGTAAGCGGGTATTCATTTCCATGAAATACGCTGTACCGTCTTGCTCAACAATAAATTCCACCGTGCCTGCACCGACATAATCAACCGCACGAGCGGCATCAATTGCGGCTTGGCGCATGGCATCGAGTTTGTCTTGAGAGACCAATGGCGCTGGCGCTTCTTCAAGCACTTTTTGATGACGGCGCTGTACGGAACAATCACGTTCAAATAAATGCACGTAGTTGCCATGTGAGTCACCAAAAACTTGAACTTCAATATGACGCGGATTAATCACATAGCGTTCAATCAATACTTCATCATTGCCGAAACTTGATTTGGCTTCACTTTTACAAGAGTTAAGCGAACTGAGAAAGTCTTCGCTGCGTTCCACTAAACGCATGCCTTTACCGCCACCGCCAGCACTGGCTTTAATCAGTACAGGATAACCAATGGCATCGGCCTGCTGTTTTAAAAAATTGATGTCCTGATTGGTGCCGTGATAACCCGGGGTGAGGGGCACGCCAGCTTTTTCCATCAGGGTTTTAGAGGTGGCTTTTAGGCCCATAGCGAGAATGGCTGCGACAGGCGGGCCAATGAAAGTAATGTTATTTTGCTGACAAGCCAATGCAAACTGGTCGTTTTCTGATAAAAAGCCATAACCAGGATGAATCGCCTGTGCACCTGTATCCAGTGCTGCCTGAATAATACGTTCGCCCTGTAAATAACTTTGTGCAGCAGGGGATTCACCAATATAAATCGCTTCATCTGCTAATTTAACGTGCTGCGCGTTGGCGTCTGCATCTGAATATACGGCAACCGTTGCAATACCTAATTTTTTTGCGCTGCGGATGACACGGCAGGCAATTTCACCACGGTTCGCAATGAGAATCTTTTGAAACATCGTCATTTCCTTATTGTTGTTATGCGGTTGTCTTGATCCAAGAAGGACTTTGTTTATCTAAAAAAGCACTTAAGCCACTTTTAGCCTCATTTCCCTGACGCACATGAGCAATATGCTGTGCGGTTTGCAGCAGCAGTTGTTCTGTTAAAATCTGCTGATCCACCATTTGAATCAGCTGTTTAGAAGATGCCTGTGCTTGAGGGCCACCCAGCAGCAACGCCTGTATGATTTCATCCAGCTTACTGTCGAGCTGTTCCGGTAAAGTAACTTCATGCGCTAAGCCAATATCCTTAGCTTGCTGCGCGGAAATGCGCTCTGCGGTTAAAAAATAGCGCGAAGCCTGACGCGCGCCAATGGCACGAATCACATAAGGGCTAATGGTCGATGGCGCTAAACCTAGGCGAACTTCAGAGGTTGAAAATTTTGCATCAGTGCTGGCAATGCAAATA
Source organism: Acinetobacter bohemicus ANC 3994 (assembly GCF_000367925.1). Classification (GTDB taxonomy): domain Bacteria; phylum Pseudomonadota; class Gammaproteobacteria; order Pseudomonadales; family Moraxellaceae; genus Acinetobacter; species Acinetobacter bohemicus. The sequence goes on along the minus strand of NZ_KB849164.1, from coordinate 1,117,683 downwards.
TCACAAGCCGAAGCCAGTCCCATACCGCCGCCAAAAGCAATGCCATGTACACGTGCAATGGTCGGCTGTTTTAAGCAGGCAAGGCTTTGCAACATCTTCGCCAATTTCAGTGCATCGGCTTCATTGTCTTGCTGTGAGGCTTGACCGGCCTGTTTCATCCAGTTCAGGTCAGCACCTGCGGAAAAACTTTTGCCGCGTCCCGCCAACACCACCACACGCACATCATCCTGCGCATTTAAATGGGTAAAGCAGTGCTGCAATTCTTCAATGACGACGGTATTGAAGGCATTGTGCAATTCAGCACGGTTAATCCAAACCGTTGTAACCTGATTGGCTTGTTCGAGCTGTAAAAATTGATAGGTCATTTTTTTCATCCTCTTACATGCGGAATACGCCAAATTTAGTCGGCACAATAGGTGCATTCATTGCCGCAGCTAAACTCAGACCCAATACATGACGCGTTTGTGCAGGATCGATCACGCCATCATCCCAAAGGCGTGATGATGCATAGTAAGGATGCCCTTGACGTTCGTATTGATCGCGGATCGGCTGCTTAAACTGATCTTCCTGTTCAGCAGTCCAGGTTTCACCTTTTTGTTCAATTTGATCGCGTTTTAAGGTTGATAATACGCTTGATGCCTGTTCACCGCCCATCACGGAAATACGTGAATTTGGCCAAGTCCAGAGAAAGCGCGGGGAGTAGGCGCGGCCGCACATGCCGTAGTTGCCTGCGCCAAAGGAGCCGCCGATCACTAGCGTCAGTTTAGGCACGTTAGCATTAGCAACTGCCATGACCAGTTTGGCGCCATTTTTGGCAATGCCTTCATTTTCATACTGGCGACCGACCATAAAGCCAGTAATGTTTTGAATGAATAGCAATGGAATATTGCGCTGGGTGCATAGTTCAATAAAGTGCGCGCCTTTTTGCGCAGACTCTGAAAATAAAATCCCGTTATTGGCAATGATGCCCACTTTCATACCAAAAAGTTCAGCAAAACCGGTGATTAATGTGGTGCCAAAACGCGCTTTAAATTCATCAAAATGGGAACCATCGACAATGCGGGCAATCACTTCACGCACATCAAAAGGTTTGCGCGCATCACTTGGTACAATGCCGTACAGCTCTTTTGCATCAAATAACGGCGCTTCAATTTCAGCGGCATTTTTATTCGATTTTTTATTCAGGTTCGCCACAATGTTACGGGCAATCGCAATCGCATGTTCATCATTTTCAGCCAAATGATCCGCTACACCAGATAAGCGCGTATGCACATCGCCGCCGCCTAAGTCTTCACTGCTGACCACTTCACCGGTTGCAGCTTTCACCAAAGGTGGGCCACCCAAGAAAATTGTGCCTTGATTGCGGACAATAATAGTTTCGTCCGACATAGCAGGCACATAAGCACCGCCTGCGGTACAGCTGCCCATCACTACGGCAATTTGTGCAATGCCTTGGCTCGACATCCGCGCCTGATTATAGAAAATGCGTCCGAAATGATCACGGTCAGGGAAAACTTCATCCTGCATTGGCAGGTAAGCGCCGCCTGAATCGACCAAATAAATGCATGGTAAATGATTTTGTTCTGCAATTTCCTGCGCACGTAAATGCTTTTTAACCGTCAGCGGATAGTAAGTTCCACCTTTGACTGTTGCATCATTGGCCACAATCATGCAGGTCACCCCATTGACTTGTCCAATACCTGCAATGACGCCAGCAGCAGGGACATCATCCGCATAAACTTGGTACGCAGCCAATTGACCAATTTCTAAAAATGCCGTACCTGCATCAATCAGGTGATCGACTCGTTCACGGGGTAACAGCTTGCCGCGTGCTAAATGTTTTTCACGGGCTTTTTCGCCGCCGCCCAATGCAATCTGCTGCGCTTTTTGTTTTAAGTCATCCACCAACAGCTGCATGGCAGCCTGATTGATTTTAAAATCATCACTTCGGATATTAATTTTGCTTTGTAATATATTCATTCTGAACATCCCTGTTAATGCTAAAAATGTTTTATTTGGTTTCGTTAAATAGTTCACGGCCAATTAACATACGGCGGATTTCAGAGGTTCCTGCACCAATCTCATACAATTTGGCATCGCGCCATAAACGACCTGCGGCAAATTCATTGATATAACCATTGCCACCTAAGGTTTGTATGGTTTCACCCGCCATCCATGTGGCTTTTTCCGCAGCATATAAAATTGCGCTGGCCGCATCTTTACGCAAGCTGCGGCTATGTTCCGCTTTATCGCACTCAGCGCCCACAGCATACACAAGCGCTTTACAGGCTAACCATGTTGAATACATATCGGCAATTTTGCCTTGCATCAACTGGAATTCACCCAAAGCCTGACCGAATTGTTTACGGTCATGGATGTAGGGAATCACTGTATCTAGACAGGCATCCATAATGCCCAATGGTCCTGCACTTAAAACAGCACGTTCATAGTCCAGACCGCTCATTAAAACCTTAGTACCATTACCAACGCCGCCCAGCACATTTTCTTTAGGCACAGCAACATTATCGAAAAATAGCGGATAAGTATTGGAGCCGCGCATGCCCAATTTATCCAGATGCGTACCGTGGCTGAAGCCAGACATATCTTTTTCTACCAGAAAAGCGGTCATGCCTTTTGCACCTGCCTGAAGATCCGTTTTGGCATATACCACCAAGACATCTGCGTCGCCACCATTGGTGATCCACATTTTTGAGCCATTGAGCAGATAGTGATCACCACGGTCTTCGGCTTTTAATTTCATGCTCACCACGTCGGAGCCAGCATTTGGTTCAGACATCGCAAGTGCACCGACAAAATCACCTGAAACCAGTTTAGGCAAATAGCGTTTTTTTTGTTCCTCTGAACCATTACGTTTAATCTGGTTAATACATAAGTTAGAATGTGCGCCGTATGACAAGCCAATAGAAGCGGATGCACGGGAAATTTCCTGCATTGCCAGAATATGGGCTAAATAACCAAGGTTAGTACCACCATACTCCTCATCAACCGTTAGACCCAATAAACCCATATCACCAAATTTTTTCCATAGGTGAGCAGGGAATTTATTGTCTCGGTCCACTTGCTGGGCAATGGGTGCAATTTCCTTTGCACAAAATGCAGCAATTGAGTCACGAAGGGCAACTAAGGTTTCATCCAAACCGAAATTTAAACTTTGGAGATTCATTTCTTCATTCATCCTGATGGTTATATTTGTTGTTCCAAAAAGCATTTTTATTGTGCTTGATTTTTACCATACAACGATTTTACAAAAAAGTGAATCAAAATTCACAAAATGATTTACAATTCATTTTATCTGGTTGAGAATACGATTATGAGTTATAAAAGATCATCATTGATGCAGGAGCGTATGGAACAAAATCGTCAGACGATTTTGCAATCCGCACGTGAACTGATTGCTCAAGGTGGATTTAAAGATGCACAAATACAAGCGATTGCTGAACGTGCAGGCGTATCGAGTGGTCTGGTTTATCGTTATTTCGATAACAAGAGTCAGGTGTTAATTGAAATTTTAGCAGAGGCCATACAGCATGAAATTCAGATTCTGAACGCCATTGCTGCCAGTGAACTTTCAGCAAAGCAAAAATTACACAAGGCAGTGACTACTTTTGTTAAACGTGCTCTGAACAGTCCACAACTGTCGTATTCGTTGATGTTTGAACCTGTCGATCCGTTGATAGAACATGAACGTTTTCGCAGTAAACAACTGATTAAACAAAGTATTAACCAAATTCTTGCCGAAGGAAAAATTAATGGTGAATTTGGCTTTGAAGATTTAAACACCGCAGCGCTGTGTGTGGTGGGTGCAATGACTTTCGTGGTGATTGAGCCGTTAAATCCATCAAAAAATGTCATGTTTGATCAGGCGTATAAGGATTATTTTGTCAAACAAATTGCCGATTTTTGTGTCAGTGGAGTATGCATAGCAGAGGAGAAATAAGCGGTTAAACACAAAAGCTAAGCACAAGAATAATGCTGTTTGAGAAAGTCGTCCTGAGTTAAAAAAATGAACAATTAAAGTGAAAGAATCATAATTACAAAGAATCAAGGAGAGTGATTCAATGGCACAAGAACGGTTAAGTTACGCTTATGGAACCAGCAGTCAGCCTTTACTGGGGATGACTATTGGTGAAAAATTCGACCAAGCCTGTCAGCAGTATGCGAATCAGGATGCTGTCGTCAGCGTGCATCAAAATGTACGTTTAAGCTATAAGCAGTTGCAGGCGCAAGTGAATGCCTTTGCCTGTAGTCTGCTTCAATTAGGCTTGGAAAAGGGCGATAGAATTGCGATTTGGTCACCCAATTGCGTGGAATGGACTATTACCCAATTTGCAGCATTTAAAGCTGGTATTATTTTAGTCAATTTGAATCCTGCCTATAAAAGCAGTGAGCTTGAATATGTGCTCAATAAAGTGTCCTGTAAGGCATTGGTGATTGCAGCACAATTTAAAAGCAGTAATTATCAGGAAATTTTAACTAAAATTGCCCCTGAAATTACGCAATCGACCAGCAAGTTAGTATCGGCTAAACGATTACCGCATTTGAAACATATCATTAAAATTGACCATGAAGCGCATGCAGGCATTCATCGTTTTGCGGATTTATTGCCCGAACCCACACCCGTACAGCTCGACCAGTTACAGGCAATTGCCGCAGATCTTCAGTTTGATGAAACCATTAATATCCAATTTACATCTGGCACCACGGGCAATCCCAAAGGGACCATGCTGACGCATAATAATATTTTAAATAATGGATATTTTGTCGGTGAAGCCATTCATTTAACGCCACAAGACCGCGTTTGTATTTCTGTGCCTTTATTCCACTGTTTTGGCATGGTAATGGGCAATTTAGCCTGTATTACCCACGGTTCTGCCATGATTTATCCATCGGCGGTGTTTAATCCACTCGATACACTTAAAACGATTCAGCAAGAAAAATGTACCGCTGCTTATGGTGTTCCGACCATGTTTATTGCATTGCTTGAACATGAACAGTTCGATGAGTTTGATCTGTCTAGCTTGCGTACAGGTATTATGGCGGGCAGTCCGTGTCCACGTGAAATTATGCAGCGTGTGATTGAACGGATGCATATGTCAGAAATTACCATTTGTTATGGCATGACTGAAACGGCACCTGTGAGTGCGCAAAGTTCAACTTCAGATTCTGTGGAACGCCGTGTTGGAACAGTCGGGCGCGTTCATCCACACCTTGAAATCAAAATTGTCGATGAAAATGGTAAAGTTGTGCCACGTGGCAAACTGGGTGAACTCTGCGTGCGTGGCTATTCAGTGATGCTAGGCTATTGGGAAGACAACGATAAAACTGGAGAAGTCATCGATGTCGCCAAGTGGATGCATACCGGTGATATTGCCGAAATGGATGATGAAGGCTTTGTGAAAATCAAAGGTCGCATTAAAGATGTGGTCATTCGTGGTGGTGAAAACTTGTTCCCTAAAGAAATTGAAGATTTTCTTTATACCCATCCGGATGTGTCTGATGTGCAAGTGATTGGCTTACCTGATGCACGTTATGGTGAGGAACTTTGTGCATGTATTATTTTGCACGATCATCACCAAGCCAATGAAGAAGAAATCCGCAAATATTGTGCAGAGCATATTTCTCACAATAAAGTGCCACGTTATGTACGTTTCTTTACTGAATTTCCAATGACGGCTTCTGGCAAGGCACAAAAATTCAAGTTGCAAGAGTTTATGCGTCAAGAGCTTAATCTGATGGAAGATATTGCCTGATATTGATTATCAGTTATTGATTATCAGGTTCTGGATTTCTCCTTTTATTTCAGTGTATGGAAATAAAAGGAGAAGCAAGATTTTAATACTTAATTTCAATCTTTATTTTCAATGATCTTTGCTTCTATATGATGTAAAAAAGCTAAATGATCATCTGAAAAAATAAATAAATTCAATGCTATAAATAAAGCCAACACCTAAATAGGGAATCTATGTCAGCTTATTATTCATTATTAAACAGTGAACAACATGCCGATGGCAGTGTCACGGCTTATTATCGTTCCAATATTCATGCGCAGGGTGCATGGAATCCACATGAGCAGCATATGGCACCTGCAACAGGTATTATTTGTGCTGAATTGGAGCAATTCCAATTGCGCAATGACATGCGTATTGGCCGGGTCAGTTTGGATATTTTTGGTTTAATTGCATTTGGTGACTTCAGTATTACCACGCGAATGATTCGAGCAGGGAAAACCATTGAGTTAATTGAGTCTGAAATGCAGGCCAATGGGAAGACCTGTATTGTGGCACGAGCATGGAAAATGATGACACAGGATACAAAAGCCATTGAAGGTCTAGAAGACCAAAGGGTGGAGCATCCAGAAAATTTGGCGATTTGGGAAGGGATGAAACATTGGCCTGGTGGATTTATTCAAAGTATTGAAACACGTTCAAATGCAGCACATCGGGCTGGTAAAGGCGTTGTTTGGCTCACTACGCCTTTGGCTATGGTTGAAAATCGGCAGAGTACTGATTTTGTAGGCTTGATGGGTTTGGTTGATACAGCCAATGGCATTGTTCCAAGACAAAAACCAACGGATGGCTGGGCATTTCCAAATCTGGATTTACAAATTCATCTGCATCGTTTACCACAAGGGAAATGGTTGGGGATTGACGCGATTCAACAATTTGGTACAGATGGGATTGGAATGACCAGTTCAGTTTTACATGATGTTCATGGACCTTTTGGTCGGAGTGAGCAAATTTTGACATTAAGAAAATTAGCGATTTAAGCGCCATTCAACACTACTGCAATAAAAATAGCGAGTAAGCAAAATTCAATGACCAAACCGAATTGACTACTCGCTATGCATCAACCACAAAACATATCAGCTTTTATAATGAACAAATAAAAGGAAGCTTAAGCTTCCTTTTTCGAAACCAATAGAACTAATTAAGATCCTTGATCACCACATCTTTATGATAAGCCACAATAGGTTGTCCTCCGATTGGACGGTTTATAATAGCGCCTTCTCGCCAGCTTGATCTGTAGATGCCCATTTGGAAATAGGGCGGCCATGCTTGATGATAGTTATTTTCTCCAGAAATTCTAGCCACTTCTTTTTCGTTATGTTTCACTACAATTACGCCCGGAATCAATTGGTTATTCGCATCTAATTGCGACCATTGAATATCAAAATTCCAATTATTCCATTGATCATAAGTTACGGGTACATCTAGCACATAACGATTTAGGATTGTTTCTGGAATGGCCAAGGGCGAAGATAATGGCTTTAAATGATAGACATGGAGCTGCCATTCAGGTTTTTCCCCACTCAGGACGAGTGCAATCGGTGGATTTAGATTTTTATTGTTTAAGCTATACCCATGCCATTGAGCCAAAATGGTTCCATATTTAAATATTGGCCATGTAGAAGGAATATAGTGGGAAACTGAATAGTTATAATGCCCCCATTTGAATTGCTTTCTCTGGATTTCTGCTCGGTAGGATTGACCATCATCAGGCACTGTAAATTTTGCAACATTTTGCTTACTACCCGCAGGATCTTTGACAATCTCTGCTGAACTACTATTTTCCATATTCAGTGCCATTGCACTCCATGTGTAGTCGTTCGCGTTAACATTTGCCTTATCGACAAGAATTGTCCCTGTCCAAAATCCATCACGGAACACAACCTTGCCCAATTCATTAGGCGGCTGAGTGCTTTGTTTTTCAACAACGTCTATTGAGATTACAATGATTGGACTATCGAGTTCGCCATCATTGACGACCAAGCTGACTTCATAATTGCCAATAGTGTCAGGAATAAAATTAAAAGTATTTGTGTTGGTTGGCCCAATATAAGCATAACTGTTTTCAGGCTTGGATTTGACTGACCATTTATACTGAAGAGCATGAGAAATATCATCTGTACTCTCCGAACCATCCAGTACAATTGCCGATCCGACGACTATGGGTACAGGGTTATTCTTTGATTGAATGATTGCAACAGGAGCCATATTTGGCGATTTTTTTGGCGGTATTTCTTTTGAAGCTTCTTCGCTGCCTCCACCGCATGCTGTAACCCCTAAAAGTATAGAAAAGATTAAATAAGCTTTAAGTTTTTTCATTCAAATTTATTCTCATCATAAAGACTAGATTGCTTCAAGATTTTATCCATAGCATGGCTGCAAAAATCTAAAGTAGCAGTGGGATGACAAGCCACATCTATGCAATACAAAAAATTGCTAAAATTATGCTTCGTATCATACTCATAATGTAAATAATTTGTTTTTTGGTTTTTAACCAACCGGTCAATGTATTTATGATTCAACAAATTTTTATAGTTGAATTTATTCAAATTGCAGATTGTCTAAGATAAGTGGATCGAAATCTGGGCTTTAAGTTGTTCTTATTTTGAAAAAAATTCATAAATAAGCTGGAAAGACAGACAAAAGTTATCAACGCCACAAAATAACTCTATAATAGCGCCCATTATTACTAGAGCCAGTCGCTCAGTGTGGTCACTGAACGCATTGCTCTAGTCACTCTTTTGTTAAGTCAATTTCTTCTCCGTGATTCGGCTTATATCTCAATATTTGGAATTTTATGTGTCCGTACTGACACATAAGAATAGTTAGGTGCCAGCATGGAAATCAAGGTTAATTATCTCGACAACCTTCGACAAGAAGCCAAGTTCGATGACTTCTCGGTGATTGCCGATCAGCCGATCCGTTATAAAGGTGACGGCTCCGCACCGGGTCCGTTTGACTATTTTCTGGCATCATCGGCGTTATGTGCAGCTTACTTTGTAAAAGTGTACTGCGCAGCCCGCGATATTCCGACCGATAATATTCGCCTGTCGCAGAATAATATTGTTGATCCAGAAAACCGCTACAAGCAGATTTTTAAAATTCAAGTTGAGCTGCCGGCTGATATTTCAGAAAAAGATCGCCAAGGCATTTTGCGCTCGATTGATCGCTGTACCGTAAAGAAAGTAATTCAAACTGGCCCAGAGTTTATCATTGAAGAAGTGGAAAGCATCGATGCCGATGCACAAGCGTTGCTTATGCCAAGCTTGACTTCAGAAAACAGCACTTTTATTGCAGGTAAAGATCTGCCATTAGAAGAAACCATTGCCAATATGTCCAGTATTTTGGCAGGCTTAGGCATGAAGATTGAAATATCTTCATGGCGTAACATTGTGCCGAACGTGTGGTCTTTACATATTCGTGACGCACAATCGCCGATGTGTTTTACCAATGGTAAAGGCTCAACCAAAGAAAGTGCTTTGGCTTCGGCACTGGGTGAATTCATTGAGCGTTTAAATTGTAATTTCTTCTATAACGATCAGTTTTGGGGTCAAGACATTGCCAATGCTGAATTTGTACATTATCCAGATGAAAAATGGTTTAAGCCCGGTCCAGAAGGTGAGTTACCAACAGAAATTCTCGATGAGTATTGTCTAGAAATTTACAATCCAGACGATGAATTGCTGGGTACGCATTTATATGATACCAACTCAGGTAATACTGAGCGTGGCATTTGCTCATTACCATTTGTACGTCACTCCGATGGTGAGGTGGTGTATTTCCCATCGAACTTAATTGAAAACTTATATTTAAGTAACGGCATGAGTGCAGGCAATACCTTGGCTGAAGCACAGGTACAATGTTTGTCAGAAATCTTTGAACGTGCTGTGAAGCGTGAGATTTTGGAAGGTGAAAAAACCTTGCCTGATGTACCTCAAGAGGTATTGGCAAAATATCCAAGTATTCTGGCAGGGATTAAAGGCTTAGAGGAACAAGGTTTCCCAGTACTGGTAAAAGATGCTTCATTGGGCGGGAAATATCCTGTGATGTGCGTGACTTTAATGAATCCGCGTACAGGTGGTGTGTTTGCATCTTTCGGGGCGCATCCAAACTTGGAAGTTGCATTAGAACGCAGTCTGACGGAATTGTTACAAGGTCGCAGTTTTGAAGGTCTCAATGATTTGCCAAAACCAACCTTTAGTAGCAATGCTGTAACTGAACCGAATAACTTTGTTGAACATTTTATCGACTCTAGTGGCGTGGTGTCATGGCGCTTTTTCAGCTCGAAGTCCGAATATGAATTTGTCGAGTGGGACTTTACCAATCAAGGTGAAAATTCCAATGCTGAAGAAGCTACGGCGTTATTTGGCATTCTTGAAGATATGGGCAAAGAAGTCTACATGGCAGTGTATAAGCATTTAGGTGCAACAGCTTGCCGTATTTTGGTTCCAGGTTATTCGGAAATTTATTTGGTTGAAGACTTGGTCTGGGATAACACCAACAAAGCATTATTATTCCGTGAAGATATTTTGAACTTACACCGCTTGGACGATGAACAGCTTGAAGCATTGGCTGAACGTCTAGAAGAAGTTGAAGTGGATGATTACACCGACATCACCACATTGATTGGCATTGAATTTGATGACAATACGGTTTGGGGACAGCTCACTATTCTTGAGTTAAAACTGCTTATTTATATTGCTTTACAAGCGTTTGAAGAAGCGAAAGAACTCGTGGAAACCTTCCTTCAGTACAATACCAATACCGTTGAACGTGGATTGTTCTATCAGTGTATGAATGTGGTTCTAGAAGTCGAACTTGATGATGAGATGGACTTGGATGATTATGAAGCCAATTTCCGCCGTATGTTTGGTGACGAACGTATGGATGCAGTCATTGCTTCGATGGATGGTAGTGTACGTTTCTACGGGTTAACAGAAACAAGTATGAAACTTGAAGGCTTAGACCGTCATTTACGTCTAATCGAAAGTTACAAAAAACTGCATGCAGCTCGTGCTAAAACGCTAGCTTTAGCCAGCTAGGATTAAAGTCGTCGCAGGAGCAACCACAAGTATGATGGGGTTGCTTCTAGTGCGAGCTGAGTTATTAAAGTTTAAAAAAAGCAAAGTTCAATAACTCAGTTACTCAACTTTGCTTTTTTTATGTAATAAAAATGAATGCGGCTTAGAGTAATTTTAAAAAATAATCTCTATAGTTGTTGTCTTGTGGAAGCAATTCCAAAAGACGCTGTACAGCATCAATCCGTTCAGGAACGCGACCAATAATCCGTAACAGTTGATCAATATCTTGCATCTGATAAATCAGATGGCTGAGTCGTGCGTCAAAACAGTTACGCCATGTACTTAAAAATGGACTTTCAGATTTGCTTAGAAAACTTCCTTTATATAATGCGAAAGTACTGGCAAGAAAGCCCGCATTTAAGGATTGTTCAGCTCTTAAAAAGTCGCATTGAATTTCACAGCTTAATTTGTAAATGCGGGGTTCAATACAATTTGGCAGTAAGTTGCGCAGTTGAGAAAGCTCTGCTTTCAGTGTCTTAATGCTGACATCGCGTTCGCCGTACAAGGCATAATGCAATTCATCTAAACCAATTCCATTTCTATGTAAGGCTAAAATACACAGGATCTCAATTTGCCGGTGACTCAGGGTTAAAACCTGCTGATTAAACTGAATCCAAGGCGTACCTAAAGCTTTAATGTACAGGACGTTTTTCTGCTCAAATTGTATGGCACGTTGTACCAAATCCGCACAGCGTTCAACCGCAAGTAAACCCAGTGGCGTATGCTTTTTATATTTGGTTGAAAGATTGATAATGCCATGAAACTGACCAGAGCTAGGATCTAAAATTGGCGCGGCATAGCATACCCAGTCGCGCACGCTGTCCATTTGATTTTCATGCGAGTAAACACAGCTGGATACATGGCTGTTCAGTGTCAGTCCAATAGCATTGGTTCCAACTGCCTGAGTTGACCAATGTCCACCTTCAACGAAATGAACCTGCTCGGCAGAAGAAAGCATGGCTGAGCTGCTCCATGTCCATAACAATGTGCCGTGATGATCCGTTAAACCAATCGCCATGCCAGAATCATCTGCTATTTTAAGCAAATCAGCATAATTATGCTGAATAGAACGGCGGAATAAAGAAGGCTGGGATTCTTGCGGCAGGGTTAAAATAGGCGCTGCATGAACCGCGGCCAGATTGACCAGATGTGTAGTTTGCAATGCTTGAGCATGCGCTTTATTAAACAGGTTCATATCATATTCCTTTATGATTGGGCTGTAAGATCCATAATGCCCAGTGCCTATTTCTATTCTCATATTACAAGCCATCTAGCTTTTTATCTATGGCCTGATCTTTGGTCAGTACTTTTAATTCTAGGCTTACTTTAGAACCCTCTTGAGCAACAAGAAATACTTATTTCTGACTCAAATGTTAAAAAAAGTAACTATTTTGCCGAAGTACGCTTTTGCAAAATAGGTGAGCTATTTCCTCACTATGCGCGTTTATCCCGTTTAAATGGTTTGGGTACAGGTTCACCGTAATATTGACGGTCGGCAAAATAGCTGGAACGTACCATTGGTGCACTCCAAATGTTTTTAAAGCCCAAACGCACTCCATGTATTTGATAGTGTTCAAACTCTTGTAAAGAAACAAAGCGTTGAATAGGTGCATGTGACTTAGACGGCTGTAGATATTGGCCAATGGTTACATAATCAACCCAGTGATCACTCAGATCATTCAGCAAAACAAGGACTTCCGCTTCCACTTCGCCTAAGCCGACCATCAGCCCACATTTGGTTGGGACATCTGGACAGTATTCTTTAAACTTTCTGAGCAAATCAAGCGAATGTGCATAGTCAGAACCGGGGCGCATGGCGCGGTACAGGCGGGGAACGGTTTCAATATTATGGTTAAAAACATCAGGTGGATTTTCACTAAGGATTTTTAAAGCAATATCCAAACGACCGCGGAAATCCGGCACTAAAACTTCAATTAAGGTTTCCGGGCTAGTTTGGCGAATTTCTTGAATACAGTCAGCAAAATGCTGAGCACCGCCATCTTTTAAGTCATCTCGGTCTACCGAAGTAATCACCACGTATTTTAAATTCAGATTTTTAACCGTTTCGGCCAAGTGCCGTGGCTCATCGGGGTCCAACGTATTGGGTCTGCCATGCGCGACATCGCAAAATGGGCATCGGCGCGTGCAGATATCTCCCATAATCATGAAGGTTGCTGTGCCACCGCCAAAGCACTGCGGCAGATTGGGGCAAGCTGCTTCTTCACAGACGGTATGCAGTTTCTGTTGGCGCAATAAGTCTTTGATCTGCCTGATTTCTTCTGGATGGCTGATTTTGGCGCGAATCCATTCCGGTTTTTGCGGGATTTTTTCAGTGGCAATAATTTTAATTGGGATACGTGCCAGTTTGTCTGCACCCCTTAATTTTTGACCTGTTTGAGTAACCTGTTTTAAATCCATTTTAAATAGTCCGTTAAATAAAATAATTAAAATATGAAATAACATTATTATTTATAATGTCAAATCATGTTTATATTGTTTAAATTAAATAATTCAAATAAAAATAACAACAATATTAAACAAAGGTTGGTTAAAAGTTGGTTTTCATGGTTTTTTGAGAATTAATAAAAAATTACAAATATTTAATGGTTTTAAATATTTGTTTTTAATTGATTTATTGTAAATAATGATGCTTTTGTTATTTAGTCTAATATTAAAATAGAGAGAAATATTTTTATATAAACAAATAAATTCTGAATATTAATTTAGGATTTTTACATTATAAATTTTGCTTTTTATAGTAAAGAGAAAGGATTAAGAATATGCAATTAACGGAAGAGCAATTGCTAGCTGCATATAAACGTATGCGAGATATTCGTGAATTTGAGGATCGGCTTCACGATGAAAATAATACCGGTGATATCCCTGGTTTCATTCATTTATACAGTGGTGAAGAAGCCGTTGCTGTTGGGATTTGCGAAAATTTAACCGATAAAGATTTTATTACCTCGACTCATCGCGGGCATGGTCACTGCATTGCCAAAGGCTGTGATATTCACGGCATGATGCTGGAAATTTTTGGTAAGGACGATGGTCTGTGTCGCGGTAAAGGCGGTTCAATGCATATTGCCGATCTGGATAAAGGCATGCTTGGCGCAAACGGTATTGTCGGCGGTGGCCCACCTTTGGCGATTGGCGCGGCTTTAAGCGCAAAAACCTTGAAAACGGGCGGCATCGGTTTGTCATTTACTGGTGACGGCGGTTCAAATCAGGGCCTCACCTTTGAAGCCATCAATATGGCGGTGGTTTTAAAACTTCCTGTAATTTTTGTTTTTGAAAACAATGGTTTTGGTGAAGGAACAGCGCATGATTATGCAGTAGGCAGCAAAGATATTGCAGGGCGCGCCGCGGGGTTTGGTTTACCAGCTGAAAAAGTGGATGGAACAGATTTCTTTGCGGTTTATGAGGTTGCGCAAAAAGCCATCGAACGAGCGCGCCGTGGCGAAGGGCCGAGCGTGATTGAAACGGTCACCAACCGTTTTTATGGCCATTTTGAAGGTGATCCGGGGCTGATCCGTTCCAAAGAAGAACTGGATTATGTGAAAGAACATAAAGATCCGTTGAAAATTTTCCGTGAAAAAGTCAAAGGTAAAATTGATGAAGCCAAACTGGATGCGATTGATGCTGCTGCAAAAGCCAATGTTGATGATGCTGTAGCCAAAGCGCGCGCAGCCAAGTATCCAGAAGTTTCCCAACTACTTACCGATGTTTACGTCTCTTACTAAAGGAATAGTAAAGCAATGCCAAATAAAAGTTATCGAAACGCGATTAAAGAAGCGATTGAATCAGAAATGCGCCGTGATCCTTCAGTCATTGTGGTGGGTGAAGATGTCCGCGGCGGTCATGGCGGCAAAAATACCGACGACAATAAACTGGAAGGTTTTGGCGGTGTATTGGGTGTTACCAAGGGCTTATGGACAGAGTTTGGTTCAGAGCGCGTTATTGATACCCCAATTACAGAATCTGCCATTATCGGTATGGCAGCAGGAGCAGCCGCGACAGGCTTGCGTCCTGTAGCCGACTTGATGTTCATGGACTTCTACGGTGTATGCTATGACATGCTGTATAACCAAGCGGCAAAATTCCGCTACATGTTTGGCGGCAAGGCCAAAGCACCGATGGTGGTACGCGGCATGATCGGCGCTGGTTTTTCTGCCGCAGCACAGCATTCGCAGTCTCCTTATAATGTCTTTGCCTCTGTGCCGGGTCTCAAAGTCGTGGTGCCATCTAGTGCTTATGATGTGAAAGGCTTACTTATTCAAGCCATTCGTGATGATGATCCGGTGGTGTTCTGTGAACATAAACTACTGTATGACATCAAGGGCGAAGTGCCAGATGAGTCCTATACTATTCCATTTGGCGTAGCGAACTATACCCGTGAAGGGACAGATGTCACCATCATTGCATTAAGCTTAATGGTGCATCGCGCCAATGAGGTTGCAGACAAGCTAGCGAAAGAAGGTATATCCGTTGAAGTTGTGGACCCTCGAACTATTTCACCTTTGGATGAAGAAGGTATTTTAGAGTCGGTTGCATCGACTGGTCGTGTCGTGATTGTTGATGAATCCGCTGCCCGCTGTGGCTTTGCCCACGATGTTGCAGCGCTGATTGCACAAAAAGGCTTCCACTATTTAAAAGCGCCAATTGAATTGGTGACTCCGCCGCATTCACCTGTACCGTTTTCTCCTGTGCTGGAAAAAGAATGGCTGCCAAGCGCAGCGCGTATTGAACAGGCTGTACGTAAAACTTTGGAGGCTTAGGATGAGCGAAATTAAAACCTTAGAAATCCCCAAATGGGGGCTGTCCATGGAAGAGGGCACCATTGCCCAGTGGCTCATCCAAGAGGGTGAACACTTCACCAAAGGGCAGGAAATTTGCGAGATTGAAACCACAAAAATCGTCAATGTACTGGAAGCGCCGTTCGAAGGTACATTGCGTAAAATTTTAGCAAAAAATGGGGATACCTTAATTGTTGGCGGTTTTATTGCAGTCTGCGCTGAATCGCAGGTTGCAGATGCGGAGATTGATGCCTTTGTTCAGTCTTTGGGTGGCACACCTGCAACTGCGGGTGCATCATCAAAAAGCGAAACAAAAACAGTTGCAGCCGTTGCGGAAAAAACTGCGCCAGTTCCGGCTGAAACTACAGCGCAAACTGTACCTGTGCAAAACAGTGCTTCAAAAGCTATAAAACCTGCTGTTCAAGGCGGCTATGCGATTCCTACAGCGCTACAAGGCTATCAATTGTCTGAAGATATTTTCGCAACACCGCATGCTTTAAGGCTGGCAGAAAAGCATAATGTAGATTTGGCAAAAATTACTGGATCTGGACGTGCAGGCCGTATTAGTGTCAGTGATATTCAAACCGCTGTTATCGCAGCTGGCGGTCAGTGGCCGGATATTCGCCATCAAGCCAGCGGTAAAGCGGTCAAATCGACTGCCGATGACAGCCAAATTGCCGCCACGCCAGTCGCGCGCCGCTTAGCTAAACAATGGGGCATCAATTTGCATGATTGTCGCACCTCCGGTTCGCGCGGCCGTATTTGCAAGGAAGATGTAGAAGCTGTTTATGCACGTGACAATCCAAGTGTGAGCCATACGGCATGTGAGTCTGCATCAGCCCCATCTACCGTAGTGACTACAATTGCCATGAATGGCATGCGCAGGGCAATTGCTGCACGCTTGCAGTCTGCGAAACGCAATGCACCGCATTTCCGTTTGATTGCTGATTTAAATGTCAATGCTATTCAGGCGCTACGCAGCCAAATTAATGCCACGGTTCCGCAGGTTAAGCTGTCGATAAATGACATGTTGATTAAAGCTGCCGCTGCTGCCTTGATGAAAGTGCCACAAGTCAATGTGCAGTTTGATGAAGAAAATCAGCAGATTTTACAATTTGAGCATGCCGATATTTCTATCGCGGTTGCCATTGAAAATGGCTTGATCACGCCGATTGTGAAAGCGGCGAATAAAAAGTCTTTAGCGGAAATTTCTGCTGAGGTGCGGGATTTAGCCACACGCGCCAAAATAGGAAAGCTTGCGCCAGATGAGTTTCAAGGCGGCAGCTTCAGCATTTCAAATTTAGGCATGCTGGGCGTGAAACAGTTTGATGCCATTATCAATCCACCACAGGGTGCTATTTTGGCCTTGGGTGCATCGGAGCAACGCA
Source organism: Acinetobacter bohemicus ANC 3994 (assembly GCF_000367925.1). GTDB lineage: Bacteria > Pseudomonadota > Gammaproteobacteria > Pseudomonadales > Moraxellaceae > Acinetobacter > Acinetobacter bohemicus. The sequence goes on along the minus strand of NZ_KB849164.1, from coordinate 1,100,611 downwards.
CAGTGGTTGAAAATGACCAGATCGTGATCCGCCAGATGGTAACAGCAACATTGTCTTGCGATCACCGTGTCATTGACGGTGCTCTGGGTGCGAAATTTTTAGCAGCTTTTAAGCAGTTTGTTGAAAATCCTGCATTGATTTTGGTGTAGGAGATTGAACATGTCAGACATTCAATTTGATTTAATCGTCATTGGCGCTGGGCCGGGTGGCTATGTCGCCGCCATCCGTGCAGCCCAGCTTGGACTGAAAACTGCCGTGGTGGAAGCCCATCATTTGGGCGGCATTTGCTTGAACTGGGGCTGTATTCCAACCAAAGCACTATTACATGGCGCAGAACTTGCTCAGCAACTCAAGCATAGCCAGCAGTTTGGTTTTAGTGTCGGTACGATTGATTTTGATATGACCCAATTGGTGAAGCATAGCCGGCAAGTTTCCAGCCAATTGGTGCAAGGTATTGGTCAGCTGCTGAAAAAAAATCAAATCACGGTTTTTAATGCCAAGGCCAAGTTTACTGCAAAAGAACGCTTAGAATTGATCGATGCTGAGGGGAACAAGCAGCAGCTTTCTGCGCCGCATATTATTGTCGCAACTGGGGCGCATGCAGCGGCGCTGCCTCAAGTGCCGGTCGATGGAAAATATGTCTGGAGCTACAAAGAAGCACTGATACCAGAACAATTGCCAAAATCATTGTTGGTGATTGGTTCGGGGGCAATTGGCAGTGAATTTGCCAGTTTGTATCATGACTTGGGCTGTGAAGTCACTTTGCTGGACATTGCCAAGCAGATTCTGCCTACAGAAGATGCCGAAGTGGCGCAGTATGTGCAAAAACAGTTTGAGCAGCGCGGCATGAAAATTCTGACCGAAGCTACAGTGCAAAGTTTGCACATTCAGAATGAGCAAGTCACTTGCCAAATTGAAACAGCCGCAGGGGTACAGCATTTAACTTTTGACAAAGTGCTGTCTGCCATTGGCGTGCGGCCGAATTCTGCCGAGCTGGGTTTAGACAGTCTGGGGATTGAACTGGACAAAGGTTTTATTAAAACCGATCAATGGTGCAAAACCAATGTAGTAGGCGTGTATGCGATTGGCGATGTTGCGGGTGCGCCATGCTTAGCGCATAAAGCCAGTCATGAAGCCATTCTGTGTGTGGAAAAAATTGCCGGTATTGCCAGTGTTCATCCGCTGGATCGTACCCAAATTCCGGGCTGTATTTTTACCCATCCACAAGTGGCCAGTATTGGCTTAACTGAACAAAAAGCCAAAGCAGCGGGTTATTCAATCAATATTGGCAAATTTCCATTTCAGGCCAACGGCAAAGCATTGGCTTTAGGCGCCAGCGCTGGATTTGTCAAAACCATTATCAACCATGAAACAGGCGAATTGCTGGGCGCGCATATGGTTGGGCACGAAGTCACCGAGCATATTCAAGGTTTTGCAATTGCCAAGTATCTTGAAGCCACCGATGACAGTTTGGCTCAGGTGATTTTTCCGCATCCGACATTATCTGAAGCGATGCATGAGTCTATTTTATCTGCCATGCAGCGCGCGATTCATATTTAAAACCATAGGTTTTTTTAGGGCCTGATCGGAACGCGTAGCGTTTTAGTTAGGCCCTGAATAAGCCCATCCACAGCACTTAAATCACATTTAAATAACATTAAATAGTGCTGCCGATTTAGGCAGCCAAGCAATAAATTGGGAGCAGCTATGAAAGCAGCGCGTTTTTATGATCAAGGCGATATTCGCATTGAAGAGATTCCAGAACCGCAAGTGACCGCAGGCACTGTCGGCATTCAAGTGGCTTGGTGCGGTATTTGCGGGACTGACTTGCATGAATTTATGGAAGGCCCCATTTTTATTCCACCGTGTGGGCATCCGCATCCCATTTCAGGTGAGTCTGCGCCGATTACTATGGGCCATGAATTCTCTGGCGTGGTCTATGCGGTTGGTGAAGGCGTAGATGATATTCAGGTTGGACAGCATGTGGTGGTTGAGCCTTATATCATTGCCGACGATGTACCGACAGGACCGGAAGACAATTATCATCTGTCAAAAAATATGAACTTTATTGGCTTAGGCGGGCGCGGTGGTGGCTTGGCTGAAAAAATTGCAGTGCAGCGCCGCTGGGTGCACCCCATTTCTAATGACATTCCATTAGATCAGGCGGCGTTAATTGAGCCTTTGTCGGTTGGGCATCATGCTTACGTTCGCAGTGGTGCAAAAGCTGGGGATATTGCTTTGGTCGGCGGTGCAGGGCCAATTGGCTTATTGCTCTCCGCCATTTTAAAAGCCAAAGGCCTAACGGTGATCATTACCGAACTGAGCGCCAAACGGAAGGAAAAAGCCAAAGAAGCCGGTGTTGCCGATTATGTGCTTGATCCATCGGAAGTTGATGTCGTTGCGGAAGTCATGAAAATTACCGCTGATCGTGGTGTTGATGTGGCCTTTGAATGCAGCAGTGTCAATAAAGTGTTGGATACTTTGGTGACTGCAATCAAGCCGACAGGCGTGTTGGTGATTGTTTCGATTTGGAGCCATCCAGCTACAGTCAATGTCCATAGCGTAGTGATGAAAGAGCTGGATATCCGCGGCACAATTGCCTATGTCAATGATCATCAGGAAACCATTAAATTGGTTGAACAAGGCAAAATTAATTTGGAGCCGTTTATTACCCAGCGTATTGCGCTGGATGATTTGGTTTCGGAAGGTTTTGAAACGCTTATTCACAACAATGAATCGGCAGTTAAAATTATTGTTCATCCGTAACGGATTAAAAAAGGAAGATTAAAGCGCGTCAAACAAGCTATGGCTTAAAAAGTACAGCAAAATGAATAAGCAGTGAGGATTTGACGCAAATAAACTGCAATACAAAAGGAATGTATTATGCCAAGAGGTTTAAGCAATAAAGTCGCTCTCATTACAGGTGCAGCACAAGGGATTGGTCGTGGTATTGCCTTACGCTTAGCGCAAGAAGGTGTACATTTGGCTTTGGTAGATTTATCAGCAGATAAATTAAAAAAAGTGCAAGCTGAGGTTGAAGCATTGGGGGTAAAAGCGACAATTTTTAATGCAGATATTAGTCAGCTAGAGCAAATTACCCAAGCCATTCAGCATACTGAGCAGCAGTTGGGTGGCTTCGATATTATGATTAATAATGCGGGGATTGCTCAAGTGCAGGCAATCAGTGATGTGAGTCCTGAAGAGTTCCGCAAAATTACTGATATTAATGTTGGAGGCGTGTTGTGGGGTATTCAGGCTGCTGCCAAGAAGTTTATTGAACGTAAGCAAAAAGGGAAAATTATTAATGCCGCCTCTATTGCAGGGCATGATGGGTTTGCTTTGTTGGGTGTATATTCCGCGACTAAATTTGCAGTACGTGCATTAACGCAAGCGGCAGCAAAAGAATATGCCAGTCATGGCATTACAGTAAATGCCTATTGTCCGGGTATTGTGGGCACAGAAATGTGGGTGGAAATTGATAAGCGGTTTTCTGAAATAACAGGTGCACCGATTGGTGAAACCTATAAAAAATACGTTGAAGGGATTGCTTTAGGTCGAGCGCAAACACCCGAAGATGTGGCGGCACTGGTTGCATTTTTAGCCAGTGATGATTCGGACTATATTACGGGTCAATCCATTTTAACCGATGGTGGAATTGTCTATCGTTAAACGTGAGTTACAAACAACAGCCCGTTGTATTTGCATCATGATGCAGCTGGTTAAACGACAGCTAAGCATTAAAATCCAGTTTTTTACACCATGCTCACCATGATTTTTGTTGTTAATCCACAATAATTTAACCAAGCTTGAGTCAATGCCTTAACTCGGAATAGGCAAAGGAAAGTGGGGGATAAAAATAACGGGACAGAATCATGCGGATTTTTTTAAATGGCGTAGCAAAACAGATTATTCATAAAAGATTACTCACAGTAATCTTTTACAACTGATTCAGGATTTACCACTTGAGGGTAAGCATTTTGCTGTTGAACATAATCAAAGGATTATTTCAAAATCTCAACTTCAACATATTCTTTTGCAAGATCAAGATTATATTGAAATTATTCATGCCGTAGGTGGCGGTTAATTCGGAGCGTACATGGAAGACGACACACTTATTCTTGGTTCAAGAACATTTAAGTCACGTTTATTGGTGGGAACTGGGAAATATCAGGACTTAAAGGAAACCGATTTGGCCATTCAAGCCAGTGGTGCAGAAATTGTTACGGTGGCGATTCGCCGTGTCAATATTGGCCAACATGCTGACCAGCCCAATTTATTGACAGTTCTTCCACCAGACAAATATACCATTTTACCAAATACAGCAGGGTGTTTTGATGCGCCGAGTGCTGTGCGTACCTGTATGTTGGCGCGTGAACTGCTTGATGGACATAATTTGGTCAAACTTGAGGTTCTAGGTGATGAAAAAACACTTTATCCAAATGTCATAGAAACGCTAAAAGCTGCACGAACATTGATTGATGATGGTTTTGAAATTATGGTGTATACCTCGGATGATCCAATTGTTGCGCAAGAACTAGAAAGCATGGGCTGTGTTGCAATTATGCCTTTGGGGAGTTTAATTGGTTCTGGGTTGGGGATTTTAAATCCACATACGCTTTCAATTATTAAAGAAAATGCCAAAGTTCCTGTATTGGTCGATGCCGGTGTGGGAACAGCAAGTGATGCTGCTATTGCTATGGAGCTAGGCTGTGATGGTGTACTCATGAACACTGCAATTGCGGCAGCACAAAATCCTGTACTGATGGCATCGGCAATGAAAAAAGCTGTTGAAGCTGGGCGTGAGGCTTTTCTTGCTGGACGTATGCCACGTAAACGTATGGCGAGTGCCAGTTCACCTGAAACTGGCTACTTTTTCTATAATAGAAGTTGAATTATTTGGGGCAGCATTGCATTAATTTCAGCAAGTCAGTCATATATAAATATGACTGACTTGCTTGTTTTAATATTTAGCTTTTAGTGTTAACAGGAAACTTCTTGGTTCGCCATAAAAGTTTCCATAGCCGGAGGTGCCAATCGTGCTGTAATATTTCTTATCAAATATATTATTAGCATTTAAAGAAATATTCAGGTTAGGATTGATTTCATATGCTGTCCGCAATGACCAGACCGCATAGGCTTCCTGTGCAAACTGATAATCAATCATAGGGTTGCCGTATTGATTGGTTACAGGGTCGTATGTTGGTACTCTGCCGGACTGGAAGCTTTTACTCTGCGCATTTACCCCGCCGCCAATACTTAAGCCTTCAAGAAATTCTGAAAACTTATAATCTGTCCATATTTTCAATAAATGTTTTGGCGTTAAGGTGCTGAACTGCGCATCATTCTCTCGGCGGTCTTCATTTTCATTAAATGTATAGCCGAAAGAGATATTCCAACTGTCGGTAATTAAACCATTCAATTCAACGTCAAAGCCTTCACTGCGCTTACTTCCGGCGGCAACATAACAGCACCATGAATTGCTGTTGGCAATAGACTGCCAGCCTAAACTTACCGCTTCATTGTCTTTTTTAATTTTAAAATAAGCTAAAGAAGCCAGCAGCTTCGGCGTTAATTCAGTTTTTATGCCGAATTCCAGATTACTGCCTTCAACCGGCATTAATGATGGCCCTGTCTGCGTTTCCAGATATTTTCCTTGCGGCGTATAAATTTCTGCGAAGCTGCCGTAAATTGTAGTATTGGCAAGCAGGTCATAAGTTAAGCCATAATAAGGCGTAAATTTTTTATCTTCCTTATATATTTTTTTATTACCTGTATTGTGGTTTTGTATCTCAATTTCATCTTTAAAAGCGTAGCGCCCGCCTAATATCACTGCAAGTTTATCCGTAGGCTTAAGCTTTAAAGAACCGTATCCGGCTGCCGTGTCGCTTTTATTGGTGCTGTTTGTTGTCCATGAATTTGGTGGATAATCCCACTCAGGCGGTGGCGCAGGGTTAAAGGGATTACCTTTGCCGTACGAAGTCCAATTTTGCTTGTAATCTTTGGTATTGTATTTTGAATCCAGACCTATAATTAGTTCATGCTGCTGTCCCAGCCAGTCAAAGCTTCCCTGTAAATTTGCATCAGCAGTAAATTCTTTAAATTCCGTATCATCCTGATAGCGCCACCATGTAGATTCTAAAGTCTGGTAGTTGACGGCATCTTCCATTTCCGCGCCGTTAATGCCGTCATCCCCCATGTTGTAGCGTAAGTTTAAGCGGGTCTTCCACTGGTCATTCAGGTCATGTTCAAGGTTGGCGAAAACGGCAATATTTTCTCTTTCCATCCAGCTCCACGGCGCCCCCATTGTGGTGCTGCGGGAAAATCCGATATCTGCGCCATCTTGCCAACGCGGTAAACTGGCATTAAAGGCATCGGTTTTATCTTTTTGGTAACTGGCTCCTGTAAACAGGCGGGTTTGCGGCGTTAAGTCAAAATTAAGCGCACCATAAAGCATTTCACGGCGGTTATGAGTCGGTTTATAGAAAAAGTCCTGATCCTGAAGTACTGCAACTGCACGCCCTTGAATAGTCTGATTGGCATTTAAGGCGCCGGTTGCGTCCAGTTCAGCTCGGTAGTTATTCCAGCTGCCTGCTGACAGCGCTGCCTGATAAGCCGTTTCTACCTGAGGCCGTTTATGACTTAAGTTGATTACCCCTCCAGCTTCACCAGCGCCAAAGAGGCCATCGGCGCCGCGCAGCAATTCAACAGCATCATACTGCGCCATGTCTGCACTGTTATTTCGATCCTGAATATCGGATACGCCGCCGCCGTCGTAACGAATATTCTTAATTGTTAAGCCACGCGAAGTGTAGTTGTTATTTAGCCAGAGTTGTTCTCGTGTCACACCTGTGGTTTGTAGCATGACATCATCTAATGTTTTTAAACCTTGTTGATCCATACGTTCACGCGAGATGACCGTTACAGATTGGGGCACTTCTTTTAAATTTTGTGCTAACTTTCCGACATTAACCATATGTTTGTCAGAAGCTGCAACCATTGAAATAGTGGGTAATTGAGATACCCCCAATTCATTTTTGCTGCTGGATACGAGGTTTTTATTGCTTAAATTGGCCGCTTGGCTATGAATTGGTGCTAATTGAACAACTTGAGCATCTTGATGTGCAGTAGTAACTTTAGCTTGAATACTATATCCACCACTGGCTATTTTTACTGGCTCTAAGTGATGTGGTGCTAACAATAATGCTAAAGCTTGCTCAGTTGAATAGTGACCGTTTAAGCCCGAACTTTGCAATTTAGAAAGAGTAGTGGAATCATAGCTAATGGTAATACCCGATTGAATGGCCAATTCTGTTAGAGCTTGATCAAGTGATTTTTTTGCAATCGAAATATTATGCTCAGTTGCTGCATATATAGATGTTGTTGTCATGCTACATACAGCGAGTGGCATGCCTAAAAAAATTGCACGGATAGCAAGAGCCAATGCATTATTTGCTCGATATTCCTTCATGAGATTTCTCGTTTGAGAGTATGTTTCTCTATAAGTCGGACAAGAGCAAATAAAAGCTCATTTATTATGTAGTTTTTTTTAATTTATAATTTAATCAAATTAAGATTTTAGAGAGCAAAGAATAGGCACCCAAAGATGCCTATTTAATAATTCTTAGATTAGCATTTTAATCGTCTTATCATTTACCAATCATATTTTAACCCAACTCTAAAATTGGTGGGTGCACCATAATAGCTATTACCTGTTGTTAAATAATATTTTTTATCAAAAATATTATTTAAATTTAAGTTTGCTGTTAGATTATTCGTCATTTTATAGCGCGCCATTAAATCGACAACGCTGTATTCACTTTGTGTGAATTTTCGATCTACAGAATGGATTTCACTTTGCCAACGAATACCACCACCTATTGTGATTGCTTCATCCAAGTAAGGAAGTGTATATGTAGTAAAAATTTTGGCTGTATTGCTTGGAATATTTGGATTTAATAAATTTCCCTTACTATCTTTGCTTAAATTTCGAGAAAAACTGCTCGAAATTTGCCAAACGTCACTTAATTTTCCAGTTGCCTCTAATTCAAAACCGCGCGTTTTTGTTCCAGATTCGGCTCGGTAAGCTTGGGAACCATCTGGAGCAAGCACTTTAGAACCATTTGGATTGTCGGGAATAGCAACCGCTAGATTATCTTCTTGAGTTTCATATATTGCCGCGCCTATATTTAATTGATCATCAAAAAAGGCACCTTTAATACCAATTTCAGTACTATTTCCCTCTAATGGATCGATATAATCGCCAGCCAAAGTTTTTCTATCTTGAGGTGAAAAGATATTGGTATAGCTTGTATAAGCTGACCAATAATCATTGAAATCATAAACAAGACCGATATAGGGAATAATTTTATTATTTTCTTGTCGCGTCGTCGTGGTAATTGTATTTTCTTTATAATTATTATTTTCTTTTTTAAGTTTCCAATTTTCTAATCGTGAACCTACCAATAATGCCAAGTCATCATTCAATTTAAAGTGAGCAGCTGCAAATATTGATGAGCTTGTATTATTTTCTTTTGTCCAACCTACAGCAGGATTGTAAGGACGGCTAGGCGTATTACCATCCCATTCATAAATATTTTCAATCGTTCCACTCCATCCATCAATCCACCAATTGGTGAAGTAGGGCTGACTATTACTACTTTTTGTTAAGGTTGAACCCACAACAAGGTCATGAGTTTGCCCCAATAAGTCAAATGAGCCATTTAATGTGATGTTGAATAAATTTTGGATGGGCTTATATGCCCAATGGGTTGAATAAAGTGAAACACCGCTTCCAGTGTCTTTATTGGGTGTTCCACCACTGGCGTAACCCACCAATTCATCTGACTCTGTAATAATATGCGCTAAAGATGTTTTTAATTTCCAATGATCAGACAATTGATGATTCACATCTGCAAATATTGAAGTGGTTGCTCTGTCAGAATATGACCAATTGGGTGCAGCTGAATCAGAGCGCGACCAGTTTGTCCGTGTTCCATCGCTATTAAACGCGGGTAACCCGCCACGTGCTTGACCTGTGATATAAATTTGTTGATAACTTAAACCTAAACTGGCTTGAGTATTTTCAGTTAGATCTGTTTCAACAACACCATAAGCAATTTTACGTTCTTCATTAAAACGATCTATATAGGAATCTGAATTTTGATAAGCAAAGACTGTACGCCCCCGAACACTGCCTGAGTCATTAAGCGGGGAAGACACATCCAGATCGGTACGGTATGAATTCCAAGAACCGACATCTGCACTTACAGACGCTTTAAAGTCTGGTAATGGTTTCTTTCTGACCATATTAATACTGGCACTCGCTGTTCCAGCACCGGTCATTAAGCCTGTTGAGCCACGAACCACTTCAACTCGGTCGAAAAGAGCGGTATCTTGGCTTTGAAAAATAGAAGAATACGTACTGAGTAATTTCACCCCATCGAGTAAATAACTATCAACACTTTTCCCACGTGCATAGATGGGTGAACTATCTGACCCTACATTACCCGATTGATTCACAGTCAAACCAGCGACTTGATTGGCCACGTCAGTAATTTGAGTTAAGTTTTGATCATCCATTTGTTGACGTGTCATGACACTTACAGATTGTGGTGTTTCTTTTAAACTCAGTGTCAAGCCTGTTGATGCAGTGGTTGCTTTTGCCGTATATGAACCAGAACCTTCGGTTGTTAGAGACTTTCCTTGATTTGCCGTTAAAGAAATGGTTGCTAATTGTGCCGAATCTGTTCCTGTAACTGAACCTTCATTTGCTTGATGTTGATTGGGAATTTGAGATTTTGCAGGATTGGTTTTAGCTTGAATGCTATAGCCGCCACTCGCTGTTTTCACGGAATTTAACTGATGCGGTTGCAGTAATAAAGCCAATGCTTGATCTACAGAATAATTTCCCTTAAGAGCTGTACTGTTTATTTTAGACAGGGAAGCGGTGTCATAGCTAATGATTATTCCTGTTTGAATAGCGAGCTGTTTAAGGGCTTGGTCAAGGGAGGTATGAGCAATAGAAATAGGATGTACATTGGCAGCATAAATAGCAGTGCTGGTAAAACTGGTTACAACCAAGGGCATTCCCCATAATACTGCCCGTATAGCCATTGCCAAGGTACTTTTTGCCTGATAATCCTTCATGCGCTTTCTCGATTAAGAGTGTATTTCTCTATAAGTCGCATGTAGCAGGAAAAAAGGTCAATTTTTTATCTTTTTTTAATCTTCAAAAGATAAGGACTATAAAAATTCAGGTCAAGTTGATGTGTATAAGCTAATGTTTCTAAGCTTTGCTGTGTATTTTTTAATGAGAAAACACCAGATACAGGTATCGCTTTAAGATCTTCATCCAGAAAGTAAGTTCCTTTCCTGTAACGATATAGTTCAGATAAAACTTTTTCTAAGGGCCATTTTTCCACCACTAAAAGTCGTTGAGTCCAATAAGGACGATCATTTTGAAGTGCGATTGATTTCGAAATATAGTTGTCATCAAAAACCACACGATGACCTTGTTGAATAATATGAGTTTCTGCCAGCTGATCGGCATGTATGGCGACAGCATGTTGATAAACACTTACTTTTGTTTTGTGACTATTTTCCTGACGAACCGTAAACTGTGTACCTAAAGCTTCAACTTGACCATCCTGCGTCTCCACAATAAAAGGACGGTGCTTTTTTTGATCCTTCGCGGTTTGAATATAAATTTCACCTTCTATTAAGTTGACCTGACGTTTTTGTGTTGAAAATTGAATCTTGACATAACTGTCACTGGATAAAATCAGTTGTGAACCATCTTCTAAAAGTACGGATTTAATTTCACCCACTTCAGTATGATAATCCGCTTGCCATTTTGCCCACGGAAAACAAGATGCCATAAATCCAAGAAAAAAGAGTCCAGAAAAGCTAAATAAGATATTTCTTTTAAGTGCTGAATGAAATTTTTTTTCGGAACTCACCAAAAGTTCAGGTTGAAAGTTTGAAGGAAGATTAGATAGGCCGTGCGTCAGCCTTTCAATTTGCTGAATAGCTAAGGCATTTTGTTGTTTTTCTGCTTTCCATTGCTCGAATTGTTGAAGTTGCAGTTCAGTGACTTCGCCTGAATGCAACAAGACCAGCCAGTCTGTAGCTTCATCTATAACATGTGCGGGAATGGGCTGAGAAGCAGACATAAAGACCAGTGCTAAATTGAATTAATGCTCAGAATTATAAAGATTTATACAGGCGAGAAAAGCCTGTTTCATATCACGTTTTACAGTTGCTTCAGAAATATTTAATTTTTCAGCAATCGCGTAATAGGTCAGCCCATCCAATTGTGACAATAAAAAAACTTGAGCTGTACGTTGTGGAAGTTTTTCTAGCATTACATGAACTTGATATAATGTTTCGCGAATACACACTTCATGCTCAGCAGAGGGATAAAATTCTTCGGGTAAATGAGCCAGTGCTTCTAAATATAAACGTTCAATATGTTGACGACGCCAATGGTCAATAATCACATGTTTTGCTATACCCATTAACCAAGCTTGCGGTTCTTTAATACTGGTAAAACAATAATTACTTTTTAAAGCACGATAAAAAACTTCCTGACTTAAATCTTCTGATTGATGGTGATGCTGAAGTTTATGCTTAAACCAAGACAATAATGTTGTTTGATGTGTTTGATAAACATGGCTCAGCCATAGCTGCTTTTGTACATTCAGATTCATATTTTTGCCTATTGGCTTGGCGACAACAATCCTAAAATTTGTACTGAAAATTAGGAGGTAACGATTTACTTGATAATCTTAATAAGAATCATTCTTAAACGCAACAATTAAAAATTACAAATCGCAACATTTATGATGAGCTGTTTTTTTATTTCACTCGTCTTAGTAGTAAATGCCCGTAATGGCTATACAGCAATTTCTGCATGTCAGTAGTGAAAAAATAAATGAAGCCCGTGATTTCTAGACTTAATGATCAGCAGCGCTACCGCTTTATGGTACTGCTGCGTATTTTGCTTGCCTCCTTGGGCGGTTTTTGTATTGCCAACTTAACCGTGCCAGTGGTTGGACTAATGTTTCCAGAGCAATTGGCGCTTGCGGTATATGCTGGATTGCAGCTGAGTTTTGTGGTGTGGCTGATTTTTATTTTGGCCATATTCAGTATTAAAAATGCATTGCATGCGTTCTGCCTGACTTTAGGCTGTATTGCGGGCCTAGGTTTGTTGGCGGTATTACTCAAGCCGTGGGGAACACTATGAAGGAAGGGTTTCGCCAATGTATGGCTTGGCTGCATACGTGGACTGGCTTGGTGGTCGGTTGGGTATTGTTCTTTGTGTTTTTAACTGGAACAGCAGGTTATGTGCAGATTGAACTGACCCGTTGGATGCAGCCGGAAAGGGCTATGCAGGTTGCAACCGTTCCAGCGGAAACAGATCAATTGGGTAAAGCCTATGCTTATTTGAAGCAACTGCCGGAAGCACAGCAGGCTGAGCGCTGGGGCATCAGCTTACTGTCAAATGCGCGGGGCTGGGATGAATTCTCCGTGAACTGGTCGCTGCCTGCGCAGGAAGGCCAGCGCTACGGTGAATACCGCACTCAAGTTCTGGATGTGAACAGTGGGCAGCCGCCGGCGCAGCAGCTCAAGCCGCGAGAAACGGGCGGCGGAGATGCGCTGTACCGCATGCATTATGCTTTGCATTATCTGCCTTATGACTGGGCTATCCGCATCGTCGGGATCTGCACCATGTTCATGTTCGTGGCGATTATTTCCGGCATCATCACCCATAAAAAGATTTTCAAGGACTTTTTCACTTTCCGTCCCGCCAAAGGCCAGCGTTCATGGCTGGATGCGCACAATGTCATCAGCGTGATCGCTTTGCCGTTTTATTTGATGATCACTTATAGCGGGCTGATTTTCTTTGCCAATGCCTATATGCCGTTCGGCGTACCGATGGTTTACGGTTTTGGCGAGAAAAATTCAGAGCGCTACTATGCAGAACTGTATCCCGGCGCGCGCTTTGGCACCGATGCATCAACCGCTGCGCAGCCGATGGGGCAGAGCGCACAGCATTTTGTTCCAATCCAACCTGTATTGCAGCAGGTGCAGCGGGAATGGGGAGCACATCGCATCGGCAGCGTGAATTTCTATCCCGCCAAAGGGGATGCGCCTGCCAAAGCCGAATTCTATCAAATTAGTCATGACAGTATTGCCAGACAGCGCACCTCGCTGAGTTTTGATTTATCCAACGGGAAAAAAATGACTGACAATCCGTCCAATCAGGACAAAGCGCCCATGCAGTTTGCCTTGGCTGTGCTGGGGCTGCATGAAGGCTCTTTTGCTTCACCGCTGATCCGGATTCTGTATGTCATTACCGGACTGTTGGGCACAGCGATGATTGCGACCGGTTTGGTGCTGTGGACAGTAAAGCGCAGGCCAAAACAGCTGAAAGCCGAACGCATGAGTTTTGGCCATGCGCTGGTAGAGCGCTTGAATATTGCCATGATTGCGGGGCTTCCTTTAGCGATTGCAGTGTATTTTTGGGCCAACCGCTTAATTCCGGTGCATCTGGCCGACCGGGCTGCTTGGGAAATCCACAGTTTATACATCACCTTGGCACTGAGTTTTCTTTATGCGCTGTGCAGGCCGATTGCGCGCGCTTGGCTGGAAATTCTGAGCGCTGCCTCTCTGGCTTATCTTCTGCTGCCGCTGCTGAATGCGCTGACGACGGAACGGCATTTGGCGGCTTCGCTGGCGCATCAGGATTATGTGCTGGCCAGCATTGACCTAGGCTTTCTATTTTTGGGCGCTGTTCTAGCTTGGGCTGCTTATAAAGTTTGGCTGAAACGTGAAGCGATTCTAAAAAAACCGGCAGCCAAAGCCAAGCGCCTACCAAAACAAGCTCCGGCTGCTGCAGTTCAGGCCAGTGAGGAGCTGCCATGAGCCTTGATGCAGTCAATATTTTAACCGCCTGCGCGCTCTGCTATTTGGGTATGTTCGCATTGAATCTCGCTATGGAGCGCAATGCCAAATTAGTCCTGAACCGTGCGCTTTCTTTCAGACTGGCCAAGTTCAGCTCTGGCTTGGGCTGGTGCAGTTTACTTCTTGCACTGTGCGCCGGCATTTTGGCATGGGGATGGGCGGTCGGCATGACGGCATGCTTCGGCATTGCCACTGCGGCCGCAGGCTGCATCGTTTTTATTCAGTCTTACCGGCCTCGGCTAAATTTACATTTTTCTGTAGTCCTGCTGTGTCTGGCGCTTGGGCTGCAATTTTTTCGAATATATGGGTAAGCGTTGTTCATGAGTGATCTAACTGAAAATTTAAACCGCCAAAAAAAGCCTCTTGCCCCTAAATTTAAATATTTAACCGGATTAATTCTTATTCTGGCTTTGGGTGCAGGCTATGGGTATTGGGCAGCTGCATCCTCCAAGCCTACAGAAGAGTTCAGCCAATGGAGCAAGCCTGTTCCCGTGCGGGTCGTTGCGGTCGAGCGCCGTGATTTAAATGTCGAACTGAAAGCGATTGGCACGGTTATTCCTGCGCATACGGTGAATGTTCAAAGTCAGGTTTCAGGCGTATTGCAGCGTATTTATTTTCAGGAAGGCCATTTGGTTGCCAAAGGCCAGCTGCTGGCGCAAATAGATCCTGCGCCTTTTCAGGTAGAACTGGCTCAGGCACAAGGCACGCAGCAGCAAAATATGGCGCAGCTGCGCAATGCGGAAACTGAACTGGCGCGCTATCAATTGCTGTTTAAGCAGGACTCGATTGCCAAACAGCAGGTGGAGCAGCAGCAGGCTTTGGTGAATCAGCTGAAAGGGCAAATTCAGGCCAATCAGGCGCAAGTGGATGCCGCGAAACTGCAATTGTCCTATACCAAAATTTATTCCCCGATTGCAGGGCGGGCTGGATTTAAGCAAAAGGATGCCGGCAATTTAATTCAGGCCAATGAACAGGCCGGCTTAGTCACGGTGACGCAGGTTCATCCGATTTATGTGCAATTCGCAGTGGCGGAAAACTATTTAGACACCTTGCGCGCAGCAGCCGGCAAAGGGCAGAAAGTACAAGTCAGCGCATGGGACAAAGCAGAGCAAAAGCAATTGGCTTTAGGACAGGTGCAGGCTTTGGATAACCAAATTGACCTTAATACCGGGACATTAAAATTAAAAGCGGTGTTTGATAACCGCGATGATGCGCTGTTTCCGAACCAGTTTGTCAATATCCGTCTGAATGCCCAAACCATTCAGGATGCGGTCAGCATTCCGAATGATGCCATTCAGCATGGCGCAAAAGGCACCTATGTCTATGTGATCAACACAAAAAATAAAGCTGAAATGCGCATGCTGAAGCTGGGCGTGACTTCACAGAGCCAAACCGAAATTTTAGCTGGACTAAATGGCACCGAGCGTGTGGTTTTAGAAGGCATCGACCGGTTATCAGATGGGCAGGAGGTGCAAATTGTGCAGGAAAATCCGCAAGCTGGCTTAACTCCGCCGGCAGCTGGATAAAGCATGAATATTTCACGTTTCTTTATTCTGCGCCCAGTCGCCACAGTATTGCTGATGCTGGCGCTGCTGTTCAGCGGGCTGCTAGTCTGGCGTCTTCTGCCTGTTTCCGCCTTACCGCAGGTGGATTATCCGATTATTCAAATTTACACTTTCCAACCCGGCGCCAATCCGGATACGGTGCAGCGCACGGTGACGGTGCCGTTAGAGCGTGAAATGGGTAAAATTGCTGGCTTGAAGCAAATGTCTTCAGCCAGCTCGGTCGGTGCATCGGTTATCACGCTACAGTTTGAACTGAGCGCAGAATTGGGCGTGGTCGAGCAGGAAGTGCAGTCAGCGCTCAGCACGGCCAGCAGCAAACTGCCCGGTGATTTGCCGACACCGCCGATTTACCGCAAAGTCAATCCGGCGGATGTTCCGGTCATTACGCTGGCGGTCAGTTCCAAGACTTTGCCGCTCACCACAGTCTATGACATGGTGGATACGCGGGTTGCGCAGAAACTGTCGCAGCTTTCTGGTGTCGGCATGGTCAGCCTTGCCGGCGGACAGCGCCCAGCCATACGGGTACAGATGAATCCTGCTGCGCTGGCGGCTTATAAAATGAGCGCCGAGGATGTGCGTACAGCAATTAATGCGGCTAATGCCAATCAGCCCAAAGGCAGTTTTGACGGGCCTTACCGCACCACCATGCTGGATGCCAATGACCAGATCCGCTCTATTGCGGATTATGAAAATCTGATTCTGCGCTGGAACGGCGGCGCGCCGATCCGCCTGAAAGATGTCGCGAAAGTGATTGAAGGCAGTGAAGACCGCTATATGGCGGCATGGGCAGACAGCCAGTCCGCTATTTTGGTCAATGTGCAGCGCCAGCCAAATGCCAATGTCATTCAGGTGGCTGATCAGATTAAACAGGTTTTGCCGGAATTGCAGCGCAATTTGCCTGAAAATGTGCAGATTAGGGTGCTGACAGATCGCACGGAAAGCATCCGCAGCGCGATTCAGGATGTGCAGAAAGAGCTGGTGTTTGCGGTTTGCCTTGTGGTGATGGTGACGTTCCTGTTTTTAAGAAACCTGTCTGCCACTATTATTCCGAGCATTGCCGTGCCCTTGTCAATCATCGGTACTTTTGTGCTGATGCATTTTCTTGGCTTTTCGGTCAATAACTTGACGCTGATGGCTTTAACCATCGCCACAGGATTTGTGGTGGATGACGCGATTGTGATGCTGGAGAATATTGCTCGGCACCGCGAATCTGGTGAAAGTTTATTGCAAGCAGCGCTCAAAGGGTCGAGGGAAATTGGATTTACCCTAATCTCTTTAACCATCTCGCTGATTGCTGTGCTGATTCCATTGCTGTTTATGGGCGATGTCGTGGGTCGGCTGTTCCATGAATTTGCCGTGACTTTAGCTGCGGCAATTGGCTTATCGCTTGTGGTGTCACTTACCCTGACCCCAATGATGTGCGCTTATTTGCTCAAAGATGCAAAGCATGCACCGCGCCGCAGCCGCTGGAGTCTGGATTGGATGATTCAGCGCTATGGCAAGGCACTGCAGTGGGTATTCCGGCATCAGGCGCTGATGCTTACGGTGATGCTTGGCACCGTGGTTTTGGCTGGCGCATTGTACTGGGTAATTCCTAAAGGCTTTTTCCCGGTACAGGACAGCGGCGTCATACAGGTGGTGACCGAAGTGCCGGATGATATTTCCTTTGCGGCCATGAGTGAACGGCAGCAGGCGCTGGCCAGCCAGATTTTAAAAGACCCTGCGGTTGAGAGCTTATCTTCATTTATCGGCATTGATGCCAATAATCCTAAACTCAGCAATGGGCGCATTCTGATTAACCTGAAAGCGCATGCCGAACGTGACAGTGCGGATCAGGTCATGGCGCGCCTGAAACAGCAGTTCAGCCATGTGCAGGGAATTAAAGGCTGGATGCAGCCAGTGCAGGAGCTGAGCATTGAAGACAAAATCAGCCGGACGCAATACCAACTGAGCTTAACCGCAGCCAAAGATGAAGATTTGCAGCAGTTCAGCCCGCTCTTTGTTGAAGCCCTGCGGCAGCAGCCGGAGTTCTCGGACGTGGCCAGTGAAGACGGCGGTCAAGGCCTGCAAGCCTTTATTGATGTCAACCGTGATGCGGCTGCGCGTTTAGGCTTGAGTATTGAAGATATCAGCCGCGCCTTGCAGAATCTGTTTGCGCAGCGCCAAATTGCCACTTTATATACGCAGGCGAATCAGTATCGCATTGTGTTGGAACTTGACCCTAGCTTGACGCAAGGCATTGATGCGCTAAATCAAACCTATATTCAAAATTCCAGCGGCGAACCAGTGCTGCTCAGTTCTGTGGCTGCAATTGCGCAAAAGCGCACTCCCGTTCTTTTGCAGCAGCAGGCGCAGTTCCCCGCACATAGCGTGTCTTTCAATTTAGCACCGGGAATTTCCCTTGGTGAAGGCATTCAGGCCATTCACCGTATTGAAGATTCTCTGAATCTGCCGGCGGAGGTCAACGTGCAGTTGCAGGGCGCAGCGGCGGCCTTTGAAAACTCATTACAGCATACCTTTTGGCTGGTACTGGCGGCCATTGTAACCATGTATCTGGTGTTGGGTATGCTGTATGAAAGCTTTATTCACCCAATTACCATTCTTTCGACCTTGCCTTCGGCGGCTATTGGTGCGCTGCTGGCGCTGTTTATGGTCGGTCGCCCGTTGGATATGATTGCCTTGATCGGCATTATTCTGCTGATTGGCTTGGTCAAGAAAAACGGCATTATGATGGTGGATTTTGCCTTGGCAGCGCAGCGCAATGAAGGCCTCTCAGCGCAGCAGGCGATTTATCAGGCCGCTTTAATGCGCTTCAGGCCCATCCTGATGACCACGCTAGCTGCACTCGTCGGCGCCATTCCGCTCATGCTGGCTTCAGGTTCCGGCGCTGAACTGCGCCAGCCTTTGGGCATTGTGATGGTGGGCGGCTTGATTTTAAGCCAGCTCTTGACGCTATTCACCACACCAGTGGTTTATCTGTTCTTTGACCGCTTGCAGCGGCCGCAAAAGGCCCAGCCAGCGGTGCCAGCCATGAATGAAACGGGAGATGCACCTTGAATCTGCTCTCCGTTTTTATTCACCGTCCGGTGGCCAGTGTTTTATTGGCAATCGCGATTGTACTGCTGGGTATATTGGCCTATTTCCGTTTGCCAGTTGCGGCTTTGCCGCAGGCGGATATTCCAACCATTGTGGTTCGGGCCAGCTTGCCGGGAGCCAGCCCTGAAAGCATGTCGGCTACGGTCGCCACACCGCTGGAACGTGCCATGATGGGTGTTTCTGGGGTAAAAGGCATTAATTCATCTAGCAACCAAAGTGCAGCGCAGGTGGTGCTGCATTTTGATTTGGATACTGACATCAATGAAGCAGCGCGGGAAGTGCAGGCCGCCATTAATGCAGCCATGCCTCAACTGCCTTCTGGCATGCCCAGTCCACCTGAATATTTCAAGATCAATCCAAGCCAAAGCCCAATTTTTTATCTGGCATTCAGCTCAAAGCATTTATCGGCCGGCAAGCTGTATGAAATCGCCAGCAACCAGTTGCAGCCAGCTCTGGCGCAAATCAGCGGTGTTGGCGATGTCAGCATTGACGGGGCATCCATGCCGGCAGTGCGGATTAGCTTAAATCCGAATGCGCTGATTTCACAAGGCGTATCGCTGGAGCAAGTCCGTGAAGCAGTGGTCAAAAGCAATGTGGTGCAGGCTTTGGGTGTGGTAGAAACTCAGCAGCTGCGCTGGCAGGTGGCGCTCTCAGCCAATTTGCAAAATGCGGCAGATTTTGCCAATTTGGTCATCCATCAGCATGGCCAGACCGCCGTTCGCCTTAAAGATGTAGCCGAGGTTCAGGACGCTGTAGAAAACCGTTATGTCAGCGGTTTTCATAACGGCGAACCTGCGGTCATTATCAAAATCAGCCGGCAGCCGAATGCCAATACCGTGGCTGTGATTGAAAAAATTAAACAGAAACTGCCGCAGCTGCGTTCGCAGATTCCTGCCGATGCGCAGCTCAGCATTGTGATGGATGGTTCGGAAGTGATCCGTGCTGGACTGAATGAAGCGCGTGATACTTTACTGTTTTCGATGCTGCTGGTGATTATTGTGGTGGCATTGATGCTGGGGCGCCTGCAAAGCGCGCTGGTTCCAAGCATTGCGATGCTGGTTACCTTAATTGGCGCGTGCAGCCTGATCTATTTGGCCGGTTTTTCGCTGAATAATCTCTCCATTATGGCGGTGATTGTAGCAATCGGTTTGGTGGTGGATGATGCGATTGTAGTGCTGGAAAATATCGAGCGCCACATTGAACAGGGGGAGCCGCCTGTGCAGGCTGCGCTCAAGGGCATTCAGGAAGTCGGCATGACCTTGATTGCCATGAATCTGGCTTTGGCGGTGATTTTTATTTCCGTACTGTTTATGGGCGGCGTGATTGAGCGGCTGTTTAGGGAGTTTTCCTTAACGCTGGTATTTATCGTGATTTTATCGGTTTTTATCTCGCTGGTGCTTACGCCAAGCTTGTCAGCGCGCTGCTTGAAACCACTTGAAAATGCTAAAAATAATGCTTTATACCGCATCAGTCATAGCTGTATGCAGAAGCTCAGCCAAGGCTATTTGCATTCCTTAAAATGGATGATCGGGCATAGCTATGTGGTGATTTTACTGTGGGGCGGCGCCATTGCAGCCTCGGCCTATCTGTATCAGGCGCTGCCGAAACGGGTACTGCCCGAACAGGACACTGGACGCGTTGAGGCGTTTATCCGCGGCGATGACGGATTTTCTTTCCAGATTATGCAGCCGAAAATTGCGGCGTTCAGCCAAAGCCTGTTAAGCGATCCGGCAGTCAAGGATGTGATTGGCACATCGGGCGGTGCAGGCGGAACCACCAATTCCTTTTTAATGGTGAACCTTAAGCCCAAGGCAGAGCGTGACGGTAAAGCCTCACATGAAATTGTCGAGCGGATAAAGCAGAATGCGCCGTGGCAGGCTGGCGCGGTTTTTTCAGCATGGGTCGAGCAGGAACTTGAACTGGATGATCCATTTTCCAGCGGCAGCGGGCAAGATCATATGCTGCTGCTCCAGTCGGATAATGTTGCGCTGCTGCGTGAATGGGCGCCAAAAGTTGCCCAAGCGATGCAAAAGCTGCCACAGCTGGAAGAAGTGGAAACTATGGGCGATGAAGGTGCGCAGCATGTCACGCTGGATATTGACCGTGAAGCAGCGCGGCGCTTGGGCGTGGATATTGAAAGCATTTCCAGCGTGCTGAATAACTCATTCTCGCAGCGCCAGATTTCCACGATTTATGATCAAAGCAATCAATTTCATGTGGTGATGGAAGTTGATCAGCATTTTACCCAGCAGCCGGAATCACTGGCCAATGTGCAAGTCCCGAATCAGCAGGGCGAATATGTGCCGCTCAGCAACTTCGCTGCATGGTCTTATGGCATTAGCAATGACCGGATTTACCGGCGTAATCAGTATGCTGCCATGGGCATTGGCTATGTGGTGAAGCAAGGCTACAGCGCTGAACAGGCGGATGCAGCCATTCGCGGCATTTTGCCGGAAATTATGCTGCCGAATGAGATTTTCATGACCGCAGACAAAGATGTAGAAGCTGAAAGCCTACAGGCAGGATTAAGTACGCCATTGCTGGTTCTAGCGGTGATTGGCCTGATTTATATTCTGCTGGGGGTGACATATGAAAGCGTGATTCATCCCCTGACGATTTTATCCACGATTCCCGCGGTCGCCTTAGGCGCATTGCTGACGCTGCGGCTGTTTAATTTTCAATTCACCTTAATTGCATTGCTGGGCATGTTCCTGCTGATCGGCATTGTGGTGAAGAACGCCATTCTGCTGATTGATTTTACCCTACAGGAACGCCGTGCAGGAAAATCTGCCCGTGACGCGGTGCTGTCGGCAGCGGCTTTGCGCTTCCGCCCGATTTTAATGACCAATACAGCGGCTTTGCTGGGCGCTATTCCTTTGGCATTCAGCTGGGGCGAAGGTGCAGAACTGCGTCAGCCTTTAGGCGTGGTGATTACCGGAGGCTTGGCGCTAGGACAGCTGCTGACGCTATATACCACGCCAATTATGTATCTGCTGTTGGAAAAAATGGCGCAGCGATTGCAGCGTTTGAATATAAAGAATGCCTTGAGCTTAGGAAAATAGGAATAAAGTGGGATGCAAAATTTGTTCTATAAAAATGCGGTTTGCCTTAGCGGCTTAATGATATTGACCGCATGCGCTTCAACCGCTGTTGTGCGACCGCCGGAATATCAGGCGCCTAAGATTCAAGTAGATGAACAGTATAAATATGCCAGTTTAAACTGGACAGCAACTGGCGCGTTGCAGCCAGTTGGGGCGGACTGGTGGCAGATTTATCAAGACCCTATGCTTAGCCAGTTGATGCAGCAGCTGAATCAGGAAAATTTAAGCTTGCAGCAGGCGGAGGCCCGTTTCCGCTACGCCCATGGATTGCTGCAACAGCAGCGTGCTGCCCGCCAGCCGAGTTTGGCGCTGAATGCTTCTGCAAACCGCAGCGGCGGCAAAAATACCGCTTCAAGCGGTCAATTTAGCAACGAAATTCAGGCCAGCTGGATCCCGGATGTATGGGGGCGGGTGGCCAAGGCCATAGAAGGTCAGCAGGCCAATTTTGAAGCTGCTGGAGCAGAATTGCAGGCGGTCAAATTAAGCCAACAGTTGTTAGCCACAGAAGCCTATTGGAATATTCGTGTACTGGATGCGCAAATCAATATTCTTCAGCAAACGCAGCAAAGTTATGTCCGTTCAGTGCAGATTTTAAAGAATCAATATACTGCGGGGATGATTGCACGTGCAGATGTCATACAGGCCGAAACCCAGCTAAAACAGGTGCAGATAAAGCGAATAGAAACGCAAAGAGAACGTAATTTGCAAGAAAATATTTTGGCTATTTTACAAGGTCTGGGCGTTGCTCAATTTCAGTTGGCGCCACAAAAAATAGTGTTTCAAGTCCCAGCGCTGCCGACACAGCTTCCGAGTCGTTTATTAATACAGCGGCCTGATGTGCTGCGTGCTGAACGTGATCTAGCAGCGACTCATGCACAGCTGGGATTGGCGCAAACGGCATGGCTGCCGGATGTCAGTATTGGCTTGAACAGCGCCATGAACAGCCAGATTTTCAGTCAACTGTTCCAATCTCCACAGTATTTATGGTCGGCGGGGCTGAAAGCCGCTGCGGTGCTGTGGGATGGCGGCAAAAGAAAAGCTGACATCGCTGCAGCGCAAGCAAATTATGATGAAAAATCCGCAGCCTATAAGCAGGCTGTACTGACAGGCTGGAAAGAAGTGGAGGATGCGCTGATGCAGTCTGCCAGTTTCAGGCAGCAGCAGGCGGAGCAGGCTAAATTGTCTGCGCTGGCTACAGAAAATGAGCGAGTCGTTACACAGCGCTATAATACAGGTCTAGTAAGCTATCTGGAAGTGGTGAGCGCTCAGAATTTAAGACTGCAAGCCGAACAGGCAGCTTTAGAACTTAAGCAATTGCAGCTTAAAAATACAGCACAATTAATTGCAGCATTAGGTGGAAATTACGCTTTGTCTTAATGCTATTTTTAATAAATAGAGTCTGTTGCTATTTCAGACATAGATTGAATTTTAGTTAATCTTAGGGCACAAGTGATGTCTGTACACATTCAAAGTACAGTATTGATGCGTAAATAGAATCTTTTATAGACAGAGCGCCTAGGCGCTCTTGATTTAATAAAGTTTAACTATTGAACCTCAGCTAAGAGTGCTTGCGCTGCCATTTTACCCAAAGTATTCGATGCCAATGGGCTGTCTCCGGTAATTAACTTACGGTCTTGAATACACTGCCCAGACATTTCTTTATTGACCACTTCGACACCCAACTTTTCTAAGCGATCTGCTAGTAACCAAGGTAATTCGCCCGGCATATAACCAATATCTAGGTTTGCCCCTTGATCCAGTGCATCGGGGAAAACACACATTTTATAACCTTTAAAAATATAGTTTTCGGGTGCTTCATTGAATGCCGCTGCCAATAAACCTGCTGGCCCATGACACAAAGAAATGACAAATTTATCTTTGGCTACTGCCCACTTCAGTAAGGTTTTAAGGTCTTCACTTTCTGGTAGACCAATTAAAGCCCCATGTCCACCGGGAATGAGAACAGCCAGATAGGGCGAGTCGTCCCCTAAACTGCTTTTCAATACATCTGCCAGTTTTAAGGGTTTCTTAAACTGCGCTAAGTATTTTTGGAAGGTTGCAGGCACGACAGCATCTTCATGTGGCATCGCCCACATTTCAAGTTTAACGGGATTGCCCGATAAGGTCGCAATATCAATGTCAAAGCCAGCACGGTCTAAATGGTACATCGGCAGTAAAGTTTCCACTGGATGATTGCCTGTAGAAAAAAACTTACCATTTTTCATCAATAAATAACGTTCATCGCTTGCAACCATCAGAATTTTTTTATGCCCAATATAAGGCGTTGGATAGTCTGTTCCATCAAAATCAGTTTTACTGGCGGTGTATTGGGAAAGTGAATAGGGTGAAGGGAAAAAGGCATTATCTTCAGCTAAGTCAGGGGTTGGATTACGGTCTGGGCTGGTCTGTGCCATGCTGATTCTCCTTTGTTATTGCTTGGTTATTATCAATTTTGCGAAACCTAGAGTTCTGTACCACAGCTTATCTATTTAGCATATCAAAGTTTCAAAGTGGCTCTGTTTTAAGATGTAAATGTATTCTTTAACTCACGACAGAATAAACATTTGGGTAATAAAAAACCCCGACATCCTGTCGAGGTTTTATAGCGAAAAATTTAGGCTTCAAATAGAAATTACATTAAAAGTTTAATCGTTAAACCCACTAAAGCAGAACCAATGATGACTCTGAGCACACTTTGATTAAACTTAAATAATGCGGCTACCGCTAAAATAGCAATGATGGCAGAGATATAATCAAAATTTCCTTCAAAGCCCTGTGGCCAAAGCACGTGGTAACATAAAAAGAGGGCCAAATTTAAAATTACCCCCACCACGGCAGCAGTAATAGCGGTTAAAGGGGCCGTGAATTTAATTTGATTATGTGTGGACTCTATAACAGGTGCGCCTGCTAGAATGAAGAAAAACGAGAAAATAAAAGTGAACCACGTGACGATAATTGCACCTAATGCACCAGCAATAAATTGATGTTCAGCACCCAGCAGCGAATGGTTATAAGCAGCTAAGAAACCGACAAAAGCCACCACCATGATCAATGGGCCGGGGGTACTTTCACCTAAAGCTAAGCCATCGATCATTTGAGTTGGGGTGAGCCAGTGATAAAAACCAACCGCACCCTGATAAACGTAAGGCAGAACAGCATAAGCACCACCAAAGGTCAGGAGTGCAGCTTTAGTAAAAAACCAAGCCAGTTGAGTATAAGAATGACTCCATCCAAAAATCATTGTTAAAGCAACCAGTGGAATTGCCCATAAAATTGCTGAAATTACTGCTATTTTGATCAGATGAGACCATTTAAAAATAGCATGTTCCGGTGTAGGGGTATCATCATCAATAATTGCACGTCCATAAGATTTTTGACTGGACGGATGTGCATTTAGCTTAAATAAATCAGGATGTTTTTTACCGACCAGATAACCCGATATTGCTGCACATAAAACAATGAAAGGGAAAGGAATGTTAAAAATAAATATCGCCAGAAAAGCGACAACTGCAATCGCCCATAAAAATTTATTTTTTAATGATCGACTGCCAATACGATACGTGGCATGAAATACAATGGCGGCAACTGCAGGCTTAATCCCATAAAATAAACCGGCAATAATCGGAACATTGCCATATTTTACATAGACCCAAGACAGCCCAATCAGAATAAAAAGAGAAGGTAAAACAAAGAAAACCCCTGCAACGATGCCTCCTTTGGTTTTATGCATTAACCAGCCAATATACGTTGCAAGTTGTTGAGCTTCCGGGCCGGGTAAGAGCATGCAATAATTCAAGGCATGCATAAAACGCTGTTCTGAAATCCATTTTTTTTCTTCAACCAACTCCTGATGCATAACCGCGATTTGCCCAGCAGGGCCGCCAAAGCTAATGAATCCCAGTTTTAACCAAAATTTAAAAGCTTGCCAAAAGCTGATAGATTCAATTTCTGTTTCATCTATTAAAGATGGCTGATTGTTCATGTTAAATTCCTTTGAAAATCTGCATATAAGCCATCAAAAATATGGTTTGAAAGATGGAGTAATTGATCATCATTTGTGATCGTGCTTCTTAAGCCTTGCAAGATTTTTTCAATGCCTAAGGCTTCGGCAGGCTCATTTCCTCCAACATCTAAAAAATGAACAATTTCAGCGATTTTATTTAAAGCAGGATTTTGTAATTCAAAGCTATGCATTAATACTTCAAAGGTGACTAGATGATTGATATGGGTAAATTGAGCATCATCAAAATCAAAACCCAAGGCATCCTTGGGGCAGTCATTGGGATGCTCTAACCATAGAAATTTTGCCTGAGGGTCTACAAATTTCTGAATGATCCATGCCGATGCCAAACGGTCAACCCAAGGACGCTTTCTGGTTGCCCAGATTTTACTTTGAAAATCTTGCTTAAATAAGACTTTTAATTGCTGTTCAAAATTATTGGGTTCATCGTATTCACCTAACCGAGCAATCGCATGTTCTAATCGGGTGAGTTCATTCAGTGCTTTGCTTTGATGATTATTCGGGAAAAAATCGATTTCTATCAGTGAATTGAGGTTTTTTCTTAATTTTCGAATCTGTTTGAGATGTTCTTTTTTCTTATTTGCTTCAAGCGTATTTTGTATTTGTGAAATTTCGGTTCTCAGTTCTTCATATTCTCCAGTTCTGTCAAAAAGTTGAGCAAGGTCTAAATGTGCAGGCGCTTCGGTCTGAAAGATATAGGCATGCCCATGTTCATTGATATGATCATGAACAACAGATTCGAATTTTTCAGAATGTAGTTCGGGTAAAAGGTAGACACCATCTCGCAACGTTGCTGCACCATTTGACTTTAATGAACGCCAAATTCGCATTCTTGCGGTTGTGCTTTGACTGGGAAGTGATGAGATCAGTAAAGATATTTTCATGTTATAAACTTAACAAATTTTGTTTAATTTATAACAAATTTATAAGATTAAAAATGGTTTTTATTGAATAAGAATATGTGTAAAAGTCATAAAAAAAATTTCTAGATAAATTTTTGTTTAAATACCTTTTAAAACGCATGTACACCGTAGAGATGAAATAATATCGAGCAATCGGATGATATTTGTTCCATTCAAATGCTTTGAATGTGCACTTATATGGAACAGACTTACATAAAAAACCTATTAATTTCTTATAAAGCATTGTTTTTTATGTCTAAGAAATTTTAAGACCACTCTAATGATAAAATTATAGGCTTATCAATTTTATGATTCGCATATCATGCAGAATAAAGTGAGTAAGCCGGCAGTACCAGCATTGACACTGGCTGCACTAGGAGTGGTTTTCGGTGACATCGGAACGAGTCCTTTATATGCGTTAAAAGAGAGCTTTCATGCCACTCGTGGATTACCTATTAATGAAATTAATGTTCTAGGCATTCTGTCTTTGATTTTTTGGACCATCACATTAATTGTTTCAATTAAATATGTATTGGTCATCATGAGAGCTGACAACAATGGTGAAGGGGGAATTATGGCTTTATTGGCGTTAAATCTTCGCCAAAAAGGTCTATCTCCTCGAAAGAAATTTATAATAATTATTTTAGGTTTTGTGGGAGCCTCTTTATTTTTTGGGGATGGGATTATTACGCCCGCAATTTCTGTACTTTCAGCAGTAGAAGGTCTTTCCATTGCAACACCGGCTTTCGACCGGTTCATCATTCCAATCAGTATCGGAATTTTAGTCGCACTCTTTGCTGTGCAAAGACATGGTTCTGCCGTCATGGGGAAATTTTTTGGTCCTATAACCTTAATATGGTTTCTCTCCATTGGGGCTATAGGTATCAGCAGTATTATTCAAAGTCCGTTTGTGCTCGCATTGCTTAGTCCACATTGGGCTTTTTTGTTTGTGGTGAATAATCCTTTTATTTCATTTTTTGTGATGGGAGCAGTCGTTCTAACGGTTACAGGTGGAGAAGCTTTGTATGCCGATATGGGGCATTTTGGAATTTTGCCTATTCGATTAGGCTGGTTTTTAATCGTTCTGCCATGTTTAATCCTGAATTACGCTGGACAGGGCGCATTACTGTTACGAGACCCAAGCGCTATTACAAACCCATTTTACTTACTTTTGCCTTCGGCTCTGCTCTATCCGATGATTATTCTTGCAACAGCGGCCGCAGTAATCGCTTCTCAAGCTTTAATCAGCGGTGTATTTTCTATGGCGAAACAAGCAATTCAATTGGGATATTTACCTCGCCTCACAATTTTGCATACCTCTGATTCAGAAATTGGCCAGATTTATATACCCTTACTTAATTGGCTCTTATTTATTTCTATTACGATCTTAGTCTTAATATTTGAAAATAGTAGTAGTCTAGCGGGCGCATACGGCTTAGCCGTAACAGTGACGATGTTCTGTGACACGTTATTGGTTGCTTTTCTTGCTTATAGTTATTGGAAATGGCAGACATGGAAAGTATTACTTTTCATTATTCCGTTTGTCTTTATTGACCTTATTTTACTGAGTTCTAATCTGCTCAAGGTCTTTATTGGTGGTTGGGTTCCGGTATTTATTGCGATTATCGTTTTTACCTTAATGATGACTTGGAAAAAAGGCAGAGAAATTCTGCAAGAAAAATTGCAGAAGGATACGCTTGCTCTAAATACTTTTATTCAGTACATGGGTGATACAAATCAACGTATTAGCGGAAATGCTGTCTTTTTAACGGGAACACCACAAGTCGTACCTCATGCTCTTTTACATAACCTAAAACATAACAAGGTTCTTCATGAACGTAACTTATTGGTCACCATAAGTATTATGGAGGTTCCTTATGTCGATACGGAAAATAGAATTGAGACCGAAGTACTGGATAAAGGCTTTTATCGAATACGCTTAAATTATGGTTTTAAAGAAGAACCTGATGTTCCTAAAGCATTAGAGAAAGCTTTCGATACATTAGGACTGGAATATAATTTAATGGATATAAGTTTCTTTGTGTCTAGAGAAAGACTTATTCCAATTATGTCAAATAAGATGTCCAATTGGCGTGAGAAACTCTTTGTGACTATGCAAAAAAATACCAGCCCTGTGAGTGATTTTTATAAAATTCCTTCCAACAGAGTGGTCGAGTTAGGCAGCCAGATTGAAATTTAAAAAAAATTGATCTTAAAAAAAACACCTTTGATTAGGTGTTTTTTTTATTTAACTGATATTTACCTAAAGTTAAGCTCATGAAGGATTTTTAAATTGATTTATGTAATAAAATGATTGAGGAGTAAATGTAGCCCATAAATCTTTGTGTACAGCGCCGTATCGAGATAATTTTTAAAAAAGCTGAGATATGTTGAATAATGTGCTTGTTCATTCTGAGAAAATTGTGAATACTCATGCCGCAAAATTCGGGCTGTAAAATTATCTTTTGGGGTGAGCAACTACTGTGAAAACGTATCCATTTTCTCGTTTACAAAAAGCATTATTGGCGGTTGGTTCATTTTCATGCCTAGGGCTGAACTCGGTATGGGTACATGCAGCAGAGGAGAGCGACACACCGCAACTTGCAACTATTACAGTCACTGCTCAAGCAGCACAAACGACTTACTATCAACCCAAAGTCAATTTATCAGGTTTTACTCAGCAAAATCTTGCTGAAATTCCTGCATCCATCAGCACAGTAACAGCCGAGCGTATAGCAGATCAACATGCAAAAACACTTGCCGATGTGGTCAAAAATGATGCATCCGTTGGTGATGGCTACGCGCCAATTGGCTACTATCAAAACTTTGTGATGCGCGGCTTTAGCTTAAATTCGGGATCGAGTTATTTACTGAACGGTAATTTGCTACGCGGTGAGCAAAATGTCGCACTTGAAAACAAAGAGCAAGTTGAAATTTTGAAAGGTATGAGTGCCATTCAAAGTGGTATGTCAACACCGGGCGGTGTGGTTAACTATGTCAGCAAACGTCCAAAAGATATTCATTCCATTACAGTCGAAGCAGATAGTCATGGCGGCAACCGTGTGGCAACTGACCTTGGTGGATGGTTAGGTGAAGATCAGCAGTTTGGCTATCGAGTAAATTTGGCTCATGAAGAAATCCATCCTTATGTTGAGCATGCTGATGGAAAACGTTCGTTCGGTTCTTTGGCTTTGGACTGGAAAATTTCGGATCGGTCAAAATTAGAATTTGATATTGAATCACAGCGTCAACAACAGCGCTCAGTACCCGGTTATCAGTTGCTTGGTGGTGAAACTGTACCGACAGGAGTTGAATGGGACCGTTTGCTAGGTTATCAAAACTGGAGCAACCCTGTAACCAATGAAAGTTTAAATACCAGCTTAAAATATACTTACCAAATTAATGAAAACTGGACAACAAACCTATCTGCTTCACAAAGTCGTGTAGTGGTTGATGATTATTCAGCCTTTGCATATACCTTTGACCAAAATGGTAACTATGACATTTATGATTTCCGTAGCCCTGATGATAGTTATCTGACTAATCAATTTAAAACAGGCTTAAACGGTAAATTCAATACTGGGGCATGGCAACATAACCTGAGCTTAGAGTTGTCACATGCTTATAAACGCCATGCTCAGTATGATGCAATCAATGACTTGATAGGTTCAGGAAATATTGCTAATGATCCTATCACCTACACACCTACGGACAAAGCCTTAGGCAATCATTATAAATCATTGGATAGTCAACAAACAGCTCTCAACTTGCTGGACCAAATTGAGTTTAATGATGCTTGGTCCGTTTTGCTGGGTGGTAAACTTTTACATTTAAATGAAAGTGCCTATGCTGCGGATGGCAACAGTATCCGTGACACCGACTTCAATCGCTTCTTGCCACAGCTCGCGTTGATGTATCAGCCTTGGCAGAACACTCATCTGTATGCCTCTTATGCCAAAGGCTTGAGTGATGGCAGTCAAGCACCGTGGTATGCCAATAATGCTTATGCCACTTTAGCGCCAAAACATTCAACCCAGTATGAGCTGGGTATTAAGCAACAATGGCAAGCCTTACTCTTTACTGCGGCATTGTTTGACTTAACGCAAGACAACCAATATACCAATACTGCTAGTGACTATGTCACCGATGGTGAACAGCATAACCTTGGATTGGAATTGGGATTGCAAGGACGTGTAGCGCAAAATTTAGATATGACATCGACTTTGGCACTGACCCGTTCACGTTTGGAAGATGTACAAGTAGATGACTATAAAGGGCATCAAACTCAAAATGTACCGACGGTTCGTTTCGCCAGTCATCTGTCTTACCAAATGCCTCAAGTAGAGGGTTTACGTTTACTCGCAGGTATGCAGTACAGCAGCAGCAAATATGCCAATAAAACAGGCACGGTGAAAGTTTCGGGCTATACCGTATTCGATGCAGGTGCTGCTTATAACTTCCGTGCTTATGGTTATGACAATATGCTTCGCCTTAATGTTGACAATCTGTTCAATAAGAAATACTGGCGAGATGCGGGAAGCTTCTTTGGAGATGACTATTTATTTCTGGGTACACCACGCACAGCACAATTATCATGGACTGTGAATTTCTAAGTTTTATATTCATTAATGTCAAATACAGCACACTAAACAGATCGTTTAGTGTGCTGTATTTATATGAATTTTTAAGTGATCAAAACAAGGGCTGTTTAGGCTCTATCAAAATAAGGTTAACTTTTGTTCACTAAATCATGCCTCGATTAGCGGAGCAGTCTTTTATTTCCCTAACTATCTTAAGATATCTGCCTTATCAAAATGAGCTCTTTTTTCAATAATTTTTCCATCTTGAATTTTAAGTAACATCATCAGTGAAAATCGAACCTGATTACCTGTAGGTTCAATATCCATTAAAGTTCCAGGTTGATTTCCATCAAAAATCATAAAAACGGCAACTGAATCTTTATCTGTAAATATTTGCTCAATCGTAAACTGAAAGCCCTTAAAAGCATCAAAATTCTGTTTTTCAGATTCTATAAAACCATCTGTACCACGAATTGGTGAATCAAGTTGAAGATAAAAAACAAAGTCTTCATGGCAAAGTTGCGTTGCACTTTTATAGTCTTCATTTTGAAGATGGGTATAAAATATTTGTACAATGCTGAAAACCCACGACACCATTCACATGTTTAAAGATTTAACCAAAGAAGTAAATGATCGAGAGATAGGCAAATGCAAGCTTTCGTTTGCATAATAACGCAATATTGAAGTGCTATGACCTATAATGTCACGCCTATTGATGTCATCTTTCGATAAGCACCTTTCCTATGTCACAACTTTCTTCTTGTTTTCAGCAGAACCAGTTTTGTATCTTAGTGGAATATCTCACTTCATTGACAAAGATTTTTCCTATTAAAAACACATTTGCTGGATATCCGTTAGTCATGACATTGGCAGACCGTGTACATTCAGATCATGACATTGCACCGCTTGAAGCCAGCCAGCATTATCCTGATTCAGTCGATAAGGTTTTACATTTTTCAGGTAAAGGGCGGGATATTCAGGATTTTGACGTATTCTTGCAGCAAGCGAAGTCAGCCAATATCCAGAACCTTTTATTGCTTACAGGCGATAAACTAAAAGAACATCATCATGGACGAGATGGAGCTCCTCGTACCCGATATTTAGAGTCTGTGAACGCTGTGATGGCAGCCAAGCAGCATGGCGGATTTCAAATCGGTGTTGCCTTTAACCCGTTCAAATATGCCGAAGCTGAGCGTGATGCGCAGTACTTAAAACTGCATAAGAAGATTAAAGCAGGTGCAGATTTTATTATCACGCAATTGGGTTATGACATCGAAGCGTTAAAGCAAGCGAAATCATTTTTAACGCATCATCATTACCCACAGAAAATACTCGCTTGTGTGATGCCGCTCAGTTTAGAGCGTGCCCGCTTTATGGTGAAACATAAAGTCGCAGGCATTGTTATCACCCCGCATATGTTAAAAGTCTTAGAAAATGAAAAACTAGCTGGATTTACCGATCGGGTTTATTTGCGCTGTGCTTTGCAAATCCTAATATGCAAGTATCTTGGCTTTGCAGGTATTCATCTTTCCGCTTGTCATAAGCCTGAAGAACAGATATTGCTTGAAAGCTATGTTGAGGAATATCGGCATCTTGAGTTAGATGCACTTGAATTACTTTGGAATTCACTTTGGCAAGTGAAGACAAGTAAAGCGTTTATGCCTGAACTGCCTTATTTTTCTCGTCAGCCGACATCAAGTCAGATTATCAAATATCAGCATCTCCATTTGATGCATGATGCTTTATTTGAATCTAAAATTGCTAAAGGCATAGGCAAGTTTATCTTTAAAGCAAATTTTTGGGATAAATCCGCGGCGGCTAATGCATTACTCAAAACCGAGTTTGTCAGTAAACATGGCGTGCTGGGCTGTGAAAGTTGTGGTCAATGTCGTTTGGGAGATACTTTATACATTTGCCCTGAAACTTGTCCAAAGGGTTTAGCCAATGGACCTTGTGGTGGAACCACTTTGGATCGCTGTGAGTTTGGTGATCGTGAATGTATTCATTCAGTCAAAGCACGACTTGCAAAAGCAGTTGAGCAAACCCAAGTTTTAAAAGAAAAATTGATTCCAACGGTGCCAATTGAAGTTCGTGGAACCAGTTCGTGGAACCAGTTCGTGGAAAAATTGGTATTTGGCGACCGAAGCTTAAGCTTCATCATCCATGGCATTTGAATAAAACTTCACACCAAGCTTAATTCGTTCACGACCATTACCTATGCGCCAACGGTTGGTGTCTCGAAGTGAGTACACGCAGCCGCAGTATTCTTGCTGATAGAACTCTTCTTTCTTACTCATTTCATATTCTTTGACAGGGTGAATATTGGGATTGTAAAAAAGATGGAAAAGTTGATGCCTGACTCAATCAAGATTTCCATAACGTCTTCTGAACATGGTGCACAGTAGGAGTTTGTCATGACCTGCTGGGAGAGTCAGTTTTTGACATGTGAGTTTGTTTGACATGGCTTGAATCTAAACCCAATATTCCAGCAATTTGGATAAGTTTAAAAGATGAACATACTGATCTTTACTAACTTTTAGATGAGTTAAATTCATTTCTGATGATTTTAGAGCCTTTATAAAATGGTTGCTGTCCCAACTCAAATAACAAAATAAAAATGTCGTTGATAGAAGTTTTCAAGTCAGATATTGAATTCAATTCACGCCCTTAAAAATCACTTTTACAAGTAAATTCTTTAGCCACCTTTCGACATATAATCCTTTTTAGTTATTGTATTATATGGTTTTTATATGTTGAATAACGCAAATCCTAAATGATTACTCTCCACCATTTTATGTTGGTTTAATGACTTTTCTTATCAAAAATTGGGTAGCCAACTTTTCATCCTTTATTCTTAATAAATACAACAAAATTCCCAAACATGAATTTTACTCACTTTAGGTTGAGACTAAATCATTTTTATTCATGTAATGATTCGGGTATAAATTACTGCATAAAGAAATTCAGATTTTATTGCAGAAATTAGGGTAACAGATCGCCATGAGTACAGAGTTTGCATGTTCAATTAAACGCATTCGTTTTGATGAAAATTATCAACCAGCAGATAACACACGTCTAACAACTAACTTTGCCAACTTGGCCCGTGGTGAAAGCCGTGAGCAGAACCTACGTAATACGTTTCGAATGATTAACAATCGTTTCAATGCTTTAGCACAAACAGATAACCCGAATGGTGATCGCTATTCACTTGAAATCGATATTATTTCTGCAAATTTAGATATTGAAGGTAATGGTAAAACTTTCCCGATCATTGAAATGCTTAAAAGCACGATTACGGATCATCATACCCATCAGCGTATTGAGGGCATGATTGGTAATAGCTTCTCATCTTATGTACGTGACTACGATTTTAGCGTGGTGCTGAAAGAACATAATAAAGAGAATTCAACTTCGTACGCACCAGAAGGTTTTGGTGATTTACATGGCAAGCTTTATCAATACCTAGTGAACTCAGAGACTTTTAAAGCAGAGTTTAATCAACAACCTGTGATTTGCTTGAGTGTTTCAACGGCGAAGAAGTATCACCGTACTGCCAATGAGCATCCTGTTTTAGGTGTTGAGTATAAACAAGATGAATATTCACGTACTGATGAGTATTTCCATAAAATGGGCTTACAGGTTCGCTTCTTTATGCCGAAAGGTAGCGCTGCACCTTTAGCATTCTATTTTGCGGGTGATTTATTGCGTGATTACAGCGATTTTGAGCTGATCAGTGCAATTAGCACCATGGAAACTTTCCAAAAGATTTATCGTCCTGAAATTTACAATGCAAATTCATCAGCGGCACAAGTCTATCAAGCAAGCCTAGAGTATCCAGATTACTCATTAACACAAATTGTTTATGACCGAGTTGAACGTGGTCAATTAGCAGTAAAGCAAGGTAAATGGACGGAAGAAAACTTTATTAAGCCTTATCAAGACATCCTTGAACAATGGGCTGCGAATTACACCGTAGATAGCAACGCTGCTTAATTTACCTGAAATAGAACATAGAGATAGAAGATTTAAAATGGCCATTTTATTACCAACATCAACTGCAGGCAGTTTACCGAAACCTTCTTGGCTT
Organism: Acinetobacter bohemicus ANC 3994; assembly: GCF_000367925.1. Classification (GTDB taxonomy): domain Bacteria; phylum Pseudomonadota; class Gammaproteobacteria; order Pseudomonadales; family Moraxellaceae; genus Acinetobacter; species Acinetobacter bohemicus. Next base: position 1,065,294 of record NZ_KB849164.1, on the reverse strand, counting down.
GCTGAGCCTGAAAAACTTTGGTCACCTTGGAAACTCGAAGGTGAAGCATTACTCGAAGCGAAACAAGATGCTTTACGTTTGTCATTGCAAGAACAACTTCATGCAGGCATTGATATCGTTAGTGATGGCGAACAAACCCGCCAACATTTTGTCACCACGTTTATTGAACATCTGGATGGCGTTGATTTTGAGAAACGCGAAACGGTTCGTATCCGTAATCGTTATGATGCGAGCGTACCCTCAGTAGTAGGTGCAGTAAGCCGTCAAAAGCCTGTTTTTGTTGAAGATGCTAAGTTTTTACGCAGCCAAACAAATCAGCCGATTAAGTGGGCATTGCCGGGTCCGATGACTATGATTGATACGCTGTATGATGGTCACTACAAAAGCCGTGAAAAACTGGCTTGGGAATTTGCCAAGATTCTGAATCAAGAAGCACGTGAGTTAGAAGCTGCTGGCGTGGATATTATTCAGTTCGATGAACCTGCATTTAATGTGTTCTTTGATGAAGTGAATGATTGGGGTGTTGCAACGCTTGAGCGAGCACTTGAAGGTCTGAAATGTGAAACTGCGGTTCATATTTGCTATGGTTATGGGATCAAAGCCAATACTGATTGGAAAAAGACCTTGGGTTCAGAGTGGCGTCAATATGAAGAAGCATTCCCTAAGTTGCAACAATCTAAAATTGATATCATCTCACTCGAATGCCAAAACTCTCGTGTGCCGATGGATCTGATTGAGCTGATTCGCGGTAAAAAAGTGATGGTTGGTGCGATTGATGTGGCAACCAATAGCATTGAAACACCAGAAGAAGTTGCGAATACGCTACGTAAAGCACTTCAGTTTGTCGATGCCGATAAACTTTATCCATCAACCAACTGTGGCATGGCACCTTTAGCGCGTCACGTTGCAAGAGGCAAGCTGAATGCGTTAAGCGCAGGCGCAGAAATCGTTCGACAAGAACTTTCGCCTTCATACGCATCTATAGCTTAATGTGAAAAGGCTACCCGTTTAATAAAATGGGTAGCTTTTATCCGAGTAAAAGCATGTGTTCGTTTTACTCGGAACTCGTTTAGAAAATCTGCCGATGTGACTAAATCGCTGGTATAGATCAATCTAAACAAAAATGTACGGTTCAATGTAGGAATAAAATGATGATTGAAGCAACAGACTTTAGAGATGCAATGTCTTTGTTAACCAGTGCGGTGAGTGTCGTGACTACGGCTGGCATGTCTGATCGTCATGGATTCACTGCATCTGCCGTGTGCAGTGTCACGGATACACCACCGACATTATTGGTCTGTATGAATAAAGCTTCTCGGTCACATGCACATTTTATAGAAAATAAAATTTTAACAGTGAATGTTTTAGGCGCACAGCATCAGCATATTTCGAATGTCTTTGCATCTAAAATGACGTCTGAAGAGCGTTTTAAACATGGCGTTTGGACAGAGTTAGAAACGGGTGCACCTGTTTTAGAAGATGCTTTGGTCAATTTTGATTGCGAAATTGATGAAATTCAAGAAGTTGGCACGCATACTGTTTTCATGTGTCGTATTGTCGCGATTCAACAAAGCCAACATGATCAAAGTTTGGTTTATTTTAATCGTGCTTATCATCAGGTGGGGCAGACCGAAACTGCTTAAACTCACTTTTTATTTAACATTAACTCTCAATCAAGTAAGTATGTCGTGGAATTAATTATTTTTTTAGCAATAGGTGCATTAGCAGGATTTGCTGCTGGGCTCTTTGGTGTTGGCGGTGGACTAATTATCGTACCACTTTTATATGTGGTCTTTACGCAAATGGGCTATGATCCTGAGGTTGTGATGCATTTAGCTTTGGGTACATCGTTAGCGACCATTATTGTGACATCTATCAGTTCATTGATGGCCCATAATAAAAATGGTGCAGTCATTTGGTCGGTATTCAAAAATCTAGCACCAGGGCTGGTCATCGGATCTTTTTTAGGGGCAGGTGTTGCGGGATTATTATCGAGTGCTAAGCTACAGTTAATTATTGGATTATTTGCAATTTGGGTTGCATACAACATGTTTGTTGGTGCAAAAAAAGTAGTAGAGCAGAATAAAGTACTTCCATCAACGACTAAACAAGTATTTGCCGGTACTGGGATAGGCGTTGCATCAGCAATTTTTGGAATTGGCGGTGGTAGTTTAACTGTACCTTATCTCAATCATTATAGCGTGGTCATGCAAAAAGCGGTTGGAACATCAGCAGCATGTGGTTTACCCATTGCAATAGCTGGTGCACTAGGCTTTATGTTTTTTGGGGCGCAAGACAATATTTTGGTTTCAAACAGTATTGGCTATGTGCATATTTATGCTTTTATTGGCATAAGCTCAATGAGTTTTTTTACAGCGAAGTTAGGTGCTAAAGTGGCACATGCATTATCACCACAAATGTTGAAAAAATGCTTTGCTGTATTGTTGCTTAGCGTAGGATGTTTTTTCCTTTTTAAGGGATTACTTTAAAATATATTCAGTTAATTCTTATGATAAAAAGCTCATTAGAGTAATGCTGATTAGTTAAGCTTTTTTAAATCCTCCCCAACCCTCCTTTTTCAAAGGAGGGGGTATCATTTAACAAATCAATAGCAGTCTATACTCGCCATCCTTTTCAATAGGTGCTCTATGCACACAGGGTAAGACCTTTTGCGTTGGATGATCTACCGCCAAGCGCCAAAGATGTCCTGAACCTAAGTTCACGGGTTTTGCATTCGGTTTAGGCTGATAATGTAAATCAAAAAAGTATTCTGCTAAGAACGCTTCAAATTCAGCTTCTGGGCCATCATGTAGTTCTTTGAGTTTTTCTCTGATCTCGGGAATTAAAATCTTTTGCTCTACCTGATCATTGGGCACGATATCACTTGCAGCGCCGTAGTATGTACATAAGAAAGTATCTGTTTCTATGGGTGAGCGGTCAATATGATAGGAATATACATCTGTTGAAATAAAATCTAGCTCATCATCTCGTTCGTAACATTTCAGTAAATTAAGCGAAGGGGATGCTCCGAAATCAGTTAATAGCTGGATATCGCTTAAAATAATTTCCCGTGCGAGATGACCATGTTCTGAAAGTTGCAATGCTAAAAGATCTTCAACGGAAACTTCTGTAATATTTTCTTTTAACTCAAGTTTAGCCACAATCTCCTTGAAATCTCCAACCAAATTTCTATACCAGCAAAGCGCATTCATCTCTCCTTGAAAATTGGAATTTACAAGTTCGGAAAAAGTAGAAACTACTTTAATTTGAGGGTTATCAGAAAACGGATTTTTCATAGCAGACGTAAGTATTAAACCATGCGCAATAATATACGTTCAGTTTGATAATAGAAATGCTGAATCATTCGTGACATAGATAGTTTTTTTTAAATTTTAAGTATTTCATTAAGCACTTATGACAACGTTATGCAGACTACTGTCTTTAGATATGCTATTTAACACAAAATGAAGTTGTGCGGCTTCAGAATAGAAATTTATTTGAGTAATAATTATGAGCGAGAAAATTCAGCAGAGACTAACACAACTCATTAGCCAAGCTGAACAAATACTAAGTCAAGCTAAACAAAACTCAAATGGGGGGCTTTACTTAGATCAAAATAGTGTAGACCTATATACACAGTGGCTAGTTAGTTCGAAATCATTACTTAGACTAATTTGTGCTGATAACAAAGCAACTCATTATGAATTATTTTGTTCAGATGAAAAACAAACTCACTCTTTTGAGGGGAAACCTACTATTTTAAGACGTTTGAATAGTGTTTTAAAAGCTACTTTAGATGATGTGAATACTGGATTATTAATATCATTTAAAACTATTATTCAATCTGAAGTTTTTGATAGTGAGTTAGATCAAGCTAAACACTTTTTAGATTCTGGCTATCTTGTAGCTGCTGCGGTTACTGCTGGTGTGGTATTAGAAACTTAAATCAAAGAACTTTGTAAAAACAATGGTATAGATATTTATTTACCTGAATCAATTAAGCCTAAGAAATTGGATGTACTTAATGCAGCGTTAAAAAATGCAGAAGTTTATAATATTCTTCAACAAAAAAAGATTACAGCATTAGCCGATGTAAGAAATAATGCTGCTCATGGAAATGTTGATCAATTTTCAAAAGAAGATGTAATAGATATGATTAGAGATATTGAAAGATTCTTACTAACGTATTCATCATAAAAAGAACCTTCGCTATCTAATTGTGAATTCTAATTTCAAATCAGAAAATAAATATTAAGTAGCTGAACCTGATCAATACAACCCTTGTTTGGTCATGTATCAGCTACTTATTTATATAAATTTACTTCCTTTATTCATGTTCTTTACGAAGACTCAATGCAAGCTCATCCCAACGCTGTATCGCTGTGTCCATCGCTTGCATTTTGACATGACCAAAACCTCGTACATCTACTGGTAATTTAGCGATTTGTTCAGCAACAGATAAGTCATAACTTTCAGGTGTAAAACTAATGTCTTTTACAAATGCGATATAACGATCACGCCAAGCCTGTTCTTTTTGACGTTCTTGCTGTAAAGCAAATGGATCAAGGAACGTTTCTCTCAGCCACTGTAGGCGAGCAAGGATCATCATCGGAATACGCATCCAATATCCGAAAGCACGTTTGCGTATGGCACCATGAGCACCCAAAGCAGGAGGTGCTAAGTGATATGTTAAACGTAGACCTTGACCAAATTGGGTTTCAATTGATTGTTTAAAGCTTTTTCCTGTGAGTAAGCGCGCAACTTCGTATTCATCTTTATACGCCATAACTCTATAGAGCTGTGTCGCAATGGTTCCAGTTAATTCTTCGGGTAAAACTTTGGCAGCTTGTTCCACTAGAGTTCGATACTGAGTTGCATAATCTTGATTCCAATATTCGACCAGACGTGCAGAACGATCTTCAATGAGTTCAGCCAACGTGGTTGGTTTACTGCTTACTGGTATTGTTGCAATAATGCGTTTGGCTAAGTCAGGCTCACTCATCAGATGACACCCGATACGGAAAGCTTCAAGGTTTTTTTCAGCAGCCGTACCATTCAAGTGGATTGCCTTCTCAATACTTTCACGTTTCAACGGAATTTGACCTGATTGCCAAGCCATACCAAGTAAAATCTGATTTGCAAAGATTGCATCACCCAGCACTTGTGTGGCAATACGTGTTACAGGTAAAGATACGAGTTTTCCTTGTGTTGTTCGACCACGAAGTCGATGAATCAAATCTGTAATTGGCGCGTACCAATCACGAGATTCAAGGAAATTAGAAGTAGGGGAACTATCTTCATTGACAATGACAACAGCATCCGCTTTTAAACGAGAAAGTGCTGCATTACTGCCTGCCACAATGGCATCTGCACCAATTAATAAATCACATTGACCCGCAGGTATTTTGGTTGCAGAGATTTGCTCATCTTCTGTCGCCAGTTGTATGTAGGAGTAAACCGTACCACCTTTTTGAGCAAGTCCAGCCATATCCATGATACGTGCAGCTTTACCCTCCAAATGAGCTGCCATTCCAAGTAAAGCGCCTGCTGTCACCACACCCGTACCGCCAACACCACCGACCATGATCCGGATGGGATGTTGATCCAATTCAGGAAGGATGGGCTTTTCTGGCCAGCCGGCTTCTATACCTTTGAATATTTCTGGGCGTTTTATATCTCGAGTATGGACTGTGACAAAACTTGGACAAAAACCTTCGACACAAGAGAAGTCTTTGTTACAACTGCTTTGATTAATTTGACGTTTGGTTCCTAATGCTGTTTCAATAGGTTCAATTGACAAACAGTTCGACTTTTTAGAACAGTCGCCGCAACCTTCACAAATCTCGCTATTAATAAAAACTCGCTCTGCAATATCTGGGTAAGTATTGCGTTTACGACGACGGCGTTTTTCACTGGCACAGGTTTGAACATAAATTAACGCCGTAACGCCAGAAATCTCACGTAATTTGCGTTGCACATCATCTAGCTCATTTCTGTGATAAATCTCGACATGAGACGCAATACCTTCTTCGGCATGAATCAGCTCAGGTTCATCCGTGACGATCACTTGTTTTGTGATTCCTTCTGCATCCAATTGTCGGGTTAACTGTGCCACGCTCAAATGACCATCGACATGCTGCCCACCTGTCATTGCCACTGCGTCGTTATAAAGAATTTTGTAGGTCATATTGAGTTTTGCAGCGATCGCTTGGCGTATTGCAAGATAACCTGAATGGAAATAGGTTCCATCGCCTAGATTGGCAAAAATATGCTTTTCATTGGTGAAATGTGAAGCGCCCGCCCAACTTACGCCTTCACCACCCATTTGCGTGAACGTTTCCGTGCCATGATTCTGTAACACGGCAATATAATGACAACCGATCCCGCCCAGTGCACGACTGCCTTCGGGTAGCTTAGTTGATGAGTTGTGAGGGCAGCCACTACAAAAGAAAGGTTTGCGTTCTGCGATATCAAGCGCATGCTGTGATGCTTGCTCTGCTTGTTGTAACAGCTCAACTTTATTTTGAATTTGCGTTTTTAAACTTTCAGGAATATCTAATTTTAAGAATCGAGCGGCCAACATTTTTGCAATCGGTTCAGGTTGGAATTCATAGTGACCAATCAAAGGCGCTTCATTAATTGATGTACTCCATTCACCTTTACCATCACAGGCTTTACCAATGATACGAGGGCGTTTGCCATCTGGAAGCGCATAGAGTTCATCTTTAATTTGTGCTTCCAGAATCGGGCGTTTTTCCTCTACAACAATCAGCTCTTCTAAACCTTCGGCAAATTCACGAAGACCTTGTGGTTCTAAGGGCCAAATTAAAGCAACTTGATACACTCTTAGTCCGAGCTGTTGCGCCGTTTCACCTTCAATTCCGAGAATACGTAATGCCTCAATGGTATCTAAATAACCTTTACCACTTGCTACAATACCAATACGCGCATCAGCACAATGCCATGTCACCTGATTCAGTTTATTTTCACGTGCATAAGCCAATACAGCGGGTAAGCGATATTGATAAAGACGTTGTTCTTGTTGAATGCCATGATCGGGCCAACGAATGTTGACACCATCTTCTGGCATTTGAACATTTTTGGGTAAAACAGGGGTGACTCGATCTAAATCTACATGCACAGAAGCAGAGGTTTCGACGATTTCACTGACTAACTTCATCGACGTCCATACACCCGCAAAACGTGACATGGCGACCGCATGTACACCTAAATCCAGAATGTGTTGTATTGAAGTCGGATAAAAAATTGGAATACCACAACCGATCATGACGTGTTCGGACTGGTGTGGAATACTCGAAGATTTACAAGAATGATCATCACCAAAGAAGGCAACTACACCACCTCGTTCTGCTGTTCCAGCAAGGTTGGCATGACGCAGAACATCTCCTGAACGATCTACCCCCGGGCCTTTTCCATACCACCATGCGGTTACACCATCATATTTACCTTGACCTGCAAGATTGGCTTGTTGGGTACCCCAAATTGCAGTAGCAGCGAGATCTTCATTTACGCCGGGTTGAAAAACAACATGATGGTCCTTGAGTATGCCTTCAACTTGCCAGAGAAAATTATCATAATTTCCGACAGGGGAACCACGATAACCTGAAATAAAACCAGCAGTATGATAACCGTTTAAAGTATCCCGCCGTGTTTGCGCAAGTGGTAAACGCACCATGGCCTGAATACCTGTCATGTAAGCAGTACCGTTATCACTGAGATATTTATCTTCAAGTGATACATCCTTGGTTGGAATCTTATTTGGCGTAAATTTTGTCGCGATATTCATTTATGTCTCCTTAGAATTTTGTAGTTCGAGCTACTTTCTTATTTCAACATCCGGTTGAATATTTGGAGTAAATGACATACTGAGAAAAATATTGATCAGTTCATTTAAGACCGTAGAACTGTTCGATGTATGTACACTAATGTCATTGTGGGTGATCCAGACTGGTGCAACAATGCGTAATTAAGAAAAACATATTTACGTTATGCGCAAAAATCTTGATGGTGGATTACTCCATGCAATGCATGCTTTCCTAAAAGTCATTGATAGTGGAAGCTTTACGGCTGCCGCAGAGCAAATGGAACTGACAACAGCGCAAGTGTCCCGACTCATTAGCGAGTTAGAAGGGCGCTTAGGAACAAAATTACTACAACGATCTACAAGACAGCATGCGTTGACCGATATTGGTGCAACTTATGCAGAGCAATGCCGTCAAGTGCTGGCAATGGTGGAAGAAGCCGAAGCTCAAGCCATGGGAATGGCAACCAAACCGCAGGGCAGGTTACGTGTTTTAAGTATGGCCAGTTTTGGTCATCATTATGTGTCTCCGATGCTGGCAGAGTTCTGTCAAACCTATCCAGAACTTACAGTTGAATACCGTACTTCGCAAAATGTACCCGACCTTTTAGCTAAAGGAATTGATGTCAGTTTATATCTCACGGAATCTTTGGCTGATTCAAGATTTATGGCGCGTCGAATTGGGACAATCTTTTCATTACTTTGCGCATCACCAGCCTATTTAGAAAAATATGGCGAACCGAAATCATTAGATGATCTACAAAAACATGCATGTTTAAGATTGGTGAACCCATCTATTACACCGCAATGGCATCTCGTCAGTGAAAATAGTTGTTCGTATCAAATCGATATTACGGGGCCATTGATTGCAGATACGCCAGAACTATTACTGGACATGGTACAGCAAGATATGGGCATTGCATTGCTTCCAACCTTTACGGTAATTGAGGCTATACGTACTGGACGATTACGCCGTGTCTTAGCCGATTGGAGATCACCTGATATTGGTGTTTATACCTTACTACCATCACGTCATTTTATAGATGCTAAAACAAGAGCATGGTTAACGTGGGTTGAGCAACATATTTCGCCTAAAATTCAGAGTGATACAGAGTATTTTTTATAATTCCAATTCGTGATTCAAATCATTAAGGAAAGCATTAAATAATAAAAAGTAGATTTACCAGAAACAAGAAACCACAGTCCATAGATAATATGCCGGTAAAGATTGATGAACAGACATATTTTTAAAATGGTCGGCTACGATAGATCAAAAGGTGTTTTAACCAAGGCTGATTATGTGTACATGCGCGATCTACTGGAGACCGTAATAGAACAACTGCAAAATTCAGATTTAGACAAAGATTCAGAAATAGACCGTTTAAAACAATTCTTTATTAAATTCGATCATCATGTTGAACGCATGAGATAGCGCGTCAGATTTCGGCATAACGTATATTATGTTACACAAGCTACTCAACATCATGAATAAACTTGTCCAGATTCATGATGTTGAGCTGTGGCTACAACTGAGGTTGTGTAGGCCACAGTCTTAGATATTCTATTTAACATAATATACATTATACGAAGTAATGTAATTCAAGCCTTTGATATACAAAGGCTTTTCTATTAGTTTTTAGCTGATTCTGTTGCAGGCAAAACTAAATCATGAAGAATTAAAGTTGATTGACTACCATTTGAAACCATCTCAAACGTACCTTTTAAAGTGACTGGAAACTTCATGTGCTTGATACGTTCAAAATTAAAAGACGTTCCCCAAGTAATAGATTCACCAACTTGACCGACAAAGTTTTCTCCAGTCTTTAAATCAGCCTGATAAAAAAGTTTAGTTGAATCAAACTTTCGACCATCAAATTCGCCTTTAGATTGCTTTGCACCCAAAATCGTGATGTCAGATACGAACTTCATTAATAAATTCCTTATATGAAGATTGATTCACCAATGGAACGCCAACAAATAAAGGCCATTCATCAATGTGTGATTCAATTGGTTTATTGATACGAATAGACTGCATAACAGCAGCATGTGAGAACTTTAGACGCTTTGGAACAACGTCTTTTGATGATGAAAGCAAGTTAATCAATTCATTAGGTTCAATTATTTTAGAGAATTGACGAATATATTTACCAAACTGATTCTTAGTGATCTGAATAGCTTTATCCTAATTTATTTCTGTTTGTTTTTTAACAGTTTTTATGCGCTCAGGAGTCTGAAATTGTTCACGGATTTCCTGAGCAAGCCATTCAAAACATGGATAAGAACCAACAAAATACTTAGATGGATATAACAAAACATCAAAGGGTAAATCACGGTCAGAAGATTTATACTCAACCTCTGCACGTGTCCAACGACTTAAAATATCGCCTTCTTTTTTACCTTTCTCATAGATACGTAGGTATTTACCTGATTCACGTGTACCAATTACAAGAGTTCTACCCTTACCGTTCGGACGTTTCCAGTTGCCTTTATGTTCAACACTAGGTTCTTTACCACCACACCAAAAACCGTCTATTTCATCCCAATGGTTAGCAATATCAACATTTAAATGAACACCTTCAAAATCATCATGTGCAAGGTCAATACGGTTTAGTTTTGGACGAGAACAAACACGAGTTAAAAATTTATAGAGCTGAGATTCCCAACCTTTACGAGCTATAGCGCAACCTGAGCCATTAATTTGTATAGATATTTTTTATTAGCATGTCCATACAAAACCATGCCTAAACCATCTTGTAATTCATAACTATAAGCATGGAAATGCATTCCACGATCACGTTTAACACCAAGACCAAAACCAAAAATCTCAAATAAAAGCTGATCTAAATATGTTTCAATCCAGTCAGTTAAAGCAGCTTCGACAAATTCAGGATCAAGATTTAAATATTTATGATCACCAGTTTCAACACCAAATGAAAATGTAACCCAATCAACTGCTGCAACAGAATCTATATCGCAAGGAACTGAGAATAAAACTGGTTTAACACCTTCCTCTGTAGAAACAAGTTTGCAGTTGTCTAATTTACGAGGAAAAGTGAACTCTGCTGTTTGTGGTTGTAAATTCGATACCCCCATCTTATACCCCCATCTTATAAGGGGGTCATCTGAGGCATATCCCCTGTGTTTTTACGTACATTGTTCATTTTTTAAGCTTCCCCTCCAAACTCTGACAAGTCTGCATTTGCTGCTTTGTAATTCTTTAAATGAGCGTCAATGAATGAATAGTCGTATGAATATTCAGATGCAACAAAAGCAAGATGCTCTAAGCAATACTGAGTATTTAAAGCAGGGACAAAATTCTCTAAAGCCACCTGTCCTTGTTGAGAAACAATTTCTGCAACACGGTTAAAAGCTGCTTGTGTAAATTCGAGCTTATTATTGAAAAATAATTGTTCATTGTTCATTTTATGATTTATCACAAATGATATTTATAGACTTTATAATATCTAATTTGTGATTTCGCAACATATCATAAAATATAAATCAGATATGATGTGCCCTACTTTAAAAGGATAGCTATATGGCAGTTACAGTTAGATTAAGAGATGACGAAGAAGAAATGATCAAAGAAGCAGCATTGGAAATGATGTTTGAAACAAAAATCAGAATTAAAGAATCTGACTTAATACACTCATTAATAAGAAAATATTTAAAGGATTTAAAAACAGAAGATGTGATGAAATATAGAGCTGAGATACTAAAAAAAGACGATTAATTATAGTTGTTGATCCTGACTACTAACCACCCTGCCCATCAACTTCGCATAATGAAGATTGATGTTAAATAACGCTGATTTGCATGTGAGAAATATCATTGCAAATCAGCTATGTAACATAATCTTCGGCTACATTATACGAAATGATATAATTATATATTTGATAAATAAGTGATTTTTACTAGATTTGCATTCATAAAAGTTTCTTTAGTAAACTATCCTTAAATTCCATAAAGAACTTAAAACTCATTTTCATAGTTCAAAGACAGATTTTTATAACGATCATTAATTGTTGGTTAGGCTCAACGAACCAATCAGGTTTTCATTGATTCAACTTGTTGGAATCAAGTTGAATCAATGAATAATAAAAATGATCTGGCACAAAATACGTGAAGCTAAAGCGCATACTTCTACCTTTGACATAGCTATTTATGCGCCGTTGCACTAACACTAGATTGTTTAAAGTTTCTATTTATCAGTATCTAATGCAATTAATGCTTCATTGATTAAGGCATGTAGTGCTTGCACCTTATCGTGTCCCATTAAATGATTCATTTTCTGCTGTGCATTTTCCCAGTAAACATAGGCTTCTTTTCTTTTTTCGCGACCTAAATCGGTAATTGAAATTTCACGACTGCGTTCATCCTGCCCTTTTTCCAAAGCTAAAAAGCCATGCGATACCATCACCTGAATATTACGCGTCAATGTTGAATTATCTAATCTCATCATATTTGATAATTCTGTCGGGCGAATAGTTCCGACTTTATACACAGTATTAAGCAAAGCATATTGTGTGGTTTTTAAACCAACATGGCTTAACTCAGTATCATAATGACGGGATAACTCACGCATTAATTTCCTGACTTTATAACTGGTACAGCTTTGTCTTAATTCTTCTTTTACTTCGTGCATATTGAAATTTACCAAAATATTGTATATACAATAGTTGTATATGCAAATATATGCAATCATTTTATACAATTTTAAATATTTTTAGATAAGGAAAGAAAAAGTGACTCAACTTTTTTTAGATGATTTATACGTAGGGCAAAAATTTGTCAGTGAATCTTATGCTTTAAGTGAAGAAAAAATTATTCAATATGCTCAGGAATTTGATCCTCAAATCTTTCATTTAGATTCTGTTGCAGCAGAAGATACTTTTTTTAAAGGCTTAGCTGCAAGTGGATGGCATACTGCTGCGATTACCATGCGACTACTAGTCAAAAGTTTAAATTTACATCATGGCATTATTGGGGCTGGTGGAGATCTTGTATGGCCCCAACCCACGCGAGCGACTGATATTTTATCGGTTGAATCAGAAATTATTGAAATTAAACCCTCGAAATCAAAACCAAATCAGGCACTGGTAACTTTTAAATGTGAAACTAAAAATCAACATGCTGAAGCAGTGCAAATATTACATCCCAAATTAATCGCTTTTAAAAAAATATCAATTTAAGGAAACCTAAGTTTCGTTAATTGCATATAAATACTCTCTATATTATTATTTCTACACGTTTTTATTTATTCAAAAGTGTTGTTCTTCAAAATGAATTTTGTTAAATACAAGAATAAAAAACCAGCTTGCTGCTGGTTTTTTATTCATACAAAGTTAAATCAACTTACCTTTTTTAATTCTTCAAACGCTTTAAGTTCATAAGGAAGTCCAACATAGTTTTCAGCTAAAGTCGTTTGCCCTGCTTCTGAGCCAAGAATATAGGTTAATTCAGCATGTTTGATTTTTAAATCAAACTCACTTTCATTTTCAAAACGATGTAATAAATTTGTCATCCACCAAGAAAAACGCTCAGCTTTCCATACCCGTTTTAGGCATTTTTCAGAATATTCATCAATGCCTTGCTTAGAACCATTTAAGTAATATTCAATTAATGCACTAGATAAATATGCAATATCAGAAGCTGCTAGATTCAACCCTTTTGCACCAGTTGGTGGAACAATATGTGCAGCATCACCTGCTAAAAATAAGTGTCCAAAACGCATTGGCTCGGTTACAAAACTCCGTAAAGGTGCAATACTTTTTTCAATTGAAGGTCCTGTAACTAAATGCTCACAGCTTTCTTTATCTAGACGATTTTTTAATTCATCCCAAAAACGTTCATCTGACCAATCCTCTACTTTATCAGTTAAAGGAACTTGTAAATAATAACGGCTACGTGTGCTTGAACGCATACTACAAAGTGCAAAACCACGTTCTGATTGTACATAAATCAATTCATCAGATACTGGTGGTACATCCGCCAAAATACCTAACCAGCCAAATGGATATACTTTTTCAAATGTTTTAATTTTATCTGCTGGCACACTGGCACGACATACACCATGATATCCATCACACCCTGCAATAAAGTCACAATTGACGCGATATTCTTGCCCATCTTTGTTAAAAGTCACATAAGGTAAATCATAAAATTCATGTACTTTGACATCATTCGCTTCATAAAATGATGTCAGCTTGGCTTCATCACGTGCATGCATTAAATCTTTAGTGACTTCAGTTTGACCATAAACAGTCACCTGCTTCCCGTGAGTTAAAGCTGATAAATCAATACGATATTTTTCACCATTGGTTAGAATTTCTATTCCATGATGAGGTAAACCTAATTCATTTAAGTTTTGGTCTACGCCAGCTTGTTTAAGTAAATCAACAGAAACTTGTTCAAGAATACCTGCACGAATACGTGCAGAAACATAATCTGCACTACGCTGTTCAATAATAATATGTTCAATACCCGCTTTATAAAGAAGCTGTCCTAGCAATAGTCCTGCTGGTCCTGAACCAATAATTGCAACTTTGGTATTTAAAATTTCCATCATTTATGCTCCCTGTCCTATCTACTTAAACTAAATTTTTTATAAAATTTCAGCTATAGTAAAACGTGAATATTCACCGTATTACGGTGATGTTGACCGTATACCGGACAAAACATCATAAATTGATGCTTTATCAGCAAGGATGCTTCATGCGCTATGATTTAATTGAAAATAAGACTTCAGGTGAAACCATCACAAATGATGATTATATTTCTGGACTTGCCAAAGGCTTAGCTTTGTTAGAAGCGTTTGGGATTGATCGGCAAAAGCTCAATGCAACTCAAATTGCTGAACGTACAGGAATCAGCCGTACTGCGGCAAGACGCTACTTACGAACTTTAAAGTTTTTAGGTTATTTGGAAACGGACGAACATTCTTTTTGGTTAACCCATAAAGTTCTACGCTTTTCGAGTTCTTATTTAAGTTCTGCACATTTACCCAAAGTTGCCCAGCCTATTTTAAATATTCTGTGTATGCAAACCACGCTGACTTTTTCAATTGTCGTTTTAGATGATGATGAAATTGTGCCCATTGCACGCAGTTTTTTACCCCAGCAAGATAATATGCGCGCCAGTCCTGATGGTATGCATTTGGGCAATCGTTTGCCTGCTCATGCAACATCTACAGGTAAAGTTTTGCTCGCAGCTTTAAATCAAGAAGAACAAAAAAATTGGTTCAATAAATATGGTTTAAAACGTTTAACCCCTTTTACACTCCAAGATGAATCGGCATTTTATCAGGCGCTTAATCACGTGACTCAGCAAAATTATTGCTTATCAAAAGAAGAACACGAACTTGGGGTTATTGCAATTGCTGTACCAGTGTTAGACCGTCAAGGTAAAACCATTGCAGCATTGAACTGTATGTCACAAGTTAACCGTGTTACAGCGGAATATCTCATTCAGAGTATTTTACCTTTACTTCAAAATACGGCTTATGAAATTAGAGTAATGATTTAATACAGTGGTCAATCATCAACAAAAATGCCTGCCAGTATTAAACCAGCAGGCATTGATTAGGATAAATCCTTTTTATAGCATTGATACATTACTGATCTAAGGCATACGCAATCACGTAATCACCATGATCTGGAGACTGGCGTGCACCACCTGCAGAAATGACAACGTACTGTTTTCCGGTTTTAGGCGAAATATAACTCATTGGAGTACCTTGACTACCAACAGGTAAGCGAGATTTCCAAAGTTCTTGACCATTTGAAGAGTTAAATGCTCTTAAGTAGTAGTCTTGAGTTGCTGCAAAAAATACTAAGCCACCTTGAGTTGCCATTGGACCGCCAATTGTTGGCATACCAATGGGTGCTTTTAAGCCCATTTTAATTCCCATCGGACCTGTATCTTGTACTGTGCCTAAAGGAACTTGCCATGCAATTTGACGGGTTTTCATATCAATTGCTGTCATTGTTCCAAATGGCGGTTTTTGACACGGAATACCCAATACAGACATAAAGCGGTTTTTGTTTACTTTATATGGTGTACCTTTCATCGGTACAGCACCCATACCCGTATTTACTTTTTCTCCACCATTGGCTTGAATTTTAAGGTCTTCTGGAGCCTGTTTAATAAGTTGAATCCATAAACCTAAACGCATGTCATTGACAAACATATAACGGTGCGTCGGATCAAAGGCTATACTGCCCCAGTTCATACCACCCAATGACCCCGGGAAACTCAGTGATACATCTGTGCCGGGTGCTGTAAATAAACCATCATAGCGCATTGATTTAAAATTAATACGACACATCAATTGATCAAATGGCGTCGCGCCCCACATATCGGACTCAGTTAATGTCTGATTACCAATTTGTGGCATTTCAACTGAACGTGGTTGTGTCGCACTGTATTGTTCATCTGGAATATCCGCTGCTTTTACCGGTTGCTCAACAACTTTGGTCAAAGGTTTTCCGGTTAAACGATCAAGTACAAAGAACTGACCTGATTTGGTTCCAATCACAACAGCAGGTTTCGTTGTTCCGTCTTTCATTGGAAAATCAACTAAACTCGGTTGCATTGGTAAGTCAAAATCCCACAGATCATTATGTACGGTTTGATAGACCCACTTTTCTTTACCTGTGGTGGCATCAAGTGCCAATACCGAAGAATTGTATTTATGATCAATCGGTTGACGATTTCCACCCCAAACATCCACAGATGAGCTGCCCATTGGCAAAAACACTGTATTCATTTGTGGATCATAAGACATTGCAGCCCAAGAGTTCGCAGAACTACGCTTGTAAATTTCGCCAGCTTTGAGCACATAATTTGGATCTGGATTACGTGGATCAAATGCCCAACGTAATTTACCTGTAATGACATCGTATGCACGAATAACACCTCCCGGCATATCTGCTGCAACATTATCTGCAATACGGCTACCAATAACGAGAGTTGTACCTGCAATAGTCGGTGCTGATGTCACCTCAAAACGAGGCGCTTTGGTTCCATCACCTAAACCTACAAGTAAATCTACGGTTCCATCGATACCAAAGTCTTTACAGCGTTCACCTGTATCCGCATTAACTGCAATTAAGCGGCCATCGGGTGTATTGGTGTAGACTCGACGTGGACAAGCCGTATCTGCTGCCACTGTTGTTACAGGAGTCGCACCCGCTAAAGTTGGTTGTACCAAGGGCTGCGTAGCATCAAAATAGGCTACTCCACGACAACGCTCCCATGCATCAGCTTTGGAATTAACTTCCGCTTTCCAAATTTGTTTCCCTGAATCTGTATCTAAAGCAATAATGTTGTTATGCGGTGTACAAACAAAAACTTTATCCCCGACTTGTAAAGGTGTGGTTTGATCTTCTGCACCATTACCAGAACCTGTCGTCAAATCACCCGTACGAAAACGCCATGCTTCTTTTAATTGCTGCACATTGTTGCGGTTAATTTGATCTAGGGCAGCAAAACGACTACCGCCAGTATCATTACCATAATGCTGCCAATTGACTTGCTGTTTATCTGCATCAACTGGAATGAGGGGTAATTCTTGACCTAAAGCCGTCACAGTCGGATGAGGTTGAAACATCTGATAAAAAGCAATCAACATACCAATAACGACAACTGTTGCACCTGTATAAGCGGGTACAACCAAGCTGCTTTGTGCTCGATAACGACGAATAGCGGGTAAAGTAAACAATAAAGCTGCAAAGACACCCGCAGGGAACATCAGTCTGGAAAAAAGTGCCCAGAAGTCCCAACCTGCATCAAACCATGCCCAAACAAGGGTGCCTACAAATACGAGCGCAAATAACCACACACCGAATGCTTTTTTTCTAAAAACAAAAATTGCTGATGCTGTGGTCAGCAATCCAGCAATAAAGAAATACCATGAACCACCCAAACTAATGAGTTTTCCACCACCAATCAAATAAAATAAGCCCGTCAATAACAAGGCTAGGCCAAGTATAAAACACCATATTTTGAATATGGGTTGAGACTTAGAATGAGGCTCAGACATACATCTTACTCCAAGTGTTGTGAGTTTAAATGATCACTCCCTCTCCTTTGAGCATCATTTTCAATCACGGATAATGTGTGCTGTCGCAATAGCTTTGCTTGAGCAATTTAAAAAATGTTGAAATCCAAAGTGCTTTATTGTTTATATTTTAATCACCTTGGATTTTGTGTACTGTTAAAAATTGACGCGCATACTTAATCCTGCAACCCATGCATCATCGACTTCTTTAACACCTGATGGTTGATGGATATATTGAAGATTTGGACGCAACATGACTGCTGGAGACCATTGATAGGTATAATTTAATTCAACGTTTAATTCATCCCGTTGAATTGGCGTATAGTCATTGGCAAATGCGTCATAGCGGTCATAACCTCGATTTTGATTGGTGGCAATTTGTCGGTCTTGTACACGTTCATTGACCACATAATTCGCCAGACCAAAACCGACAGAGTCATTAGGACGGTTCTCTAAAGGCCCCTTGTACCAAAGTGCGATCTGCTGAGTACTCTGGACTGTCGTGGTGGCTTTATCATTAATTACACCATTAAAACTGATATATAGACCACGTTTGGGATCTGCGCCCTGCTGCGTTAATTGTTGTTGAGCATTCAGCCAAAAGCTTTGTTTACCATCATGGACTTTGCCTGTTGTTTTGACATCTTTGGCTTCAGCTGTTGAATATAATGCACCGAGTTTATATTCCCCCGGCAAACCATCAAACATGCTCAGTTTTGGTTTCCATGCCAGTTCAACTGGAATCGTGGCACCTTCAACATTATTCATGTCAAGGTTAAAACCATCGCTGTCTGATTGAGTTTTTACGTTGTCTGGATTGACTTCATAAACACCTAATCCCAATGTCCATTCTGGTGCAAATTGATATTTGACATTGGTGCCCCATAAACTAACAGGCCAGTTGTACCAAATTGAACCAATCGATTTACCTAACTGACCGCCACAAAGCAGTAAATTTTGAAATTCACACTGTGAACTATTGAAGTCATCAGACATGCCCATACGTCCAATTTTGAACTGAACCGTATTGTCTGCAAATCCTGTTTTGACCCAAGCCTGTGTTAAACGCCAAATTTTGCCACGACCATAAATTTCTTGTGTATTACCCAAAGCACTGCTTCGTGGGTCTTTAATGCGTTCTAGCGTGAGTGAATTACCATCTCGCTTAGTCATCATGATTGCTGCGGTCGTGTTTTCCCAACCTGCAATTTTGTTGAGGTCAAAAGTCGCACCGAGCGTTAACTGCCCTGCATTCTCCAAGGTATTGTCATCGTTATAACCACCTGCCAAATTGGTTGCCGCCTGACTCATAATGGATGTAGTAAATTTATATCCCTGATCTTCAAGTTGCTTACGCTCCCCATTCCAGTCACCGAGTAACCACTGACGATCTTGTGACCAAAATTCATTGGCACTGGCAAATTGACTACCCAACAGAGCGACGGACAAAAGGCTTAATTTAAAAAAGTGTTGCATAACGAAATATCCCTTTTCTGTTTGGAAAACTCACACCATATGAGTTTTCCACGTTTTAATTGTTTTATTTAATGCGTACTGCTGGACTGAGTTCAGAAGTTGCACCTAAGTGATTGGTTAAAGTCGCGGTGATTGTTGCTAAAGCAGTAACAGGCTTCCAAGATGCCTGTGCTTTTCCTTCAGCATTGGTGGTAATCACTTGTGAGCCAAGATATTGTTCAGCTTCTTGAGCATTCGATTGACTGTTCGCAAAGAATTCTAATTGATAGCGTTGGTTCGGCTGAGCCTTGACCTCTGCAATAATTTGCCCCTTACTGAAACTTAATTTAGGTGCTTGAATCGCTTGATTTGGAACAGCATTACAGCCTTGTTCATTTGGCTGAGTACAAGTTTTTTGTAGTTTTGCCGCTTCAATGACCACACCACCACCACGAGAACCGACAAAATCGGCATGTTCTAGTGCAGGAACAGCAAAAATGATTGCGCCTAAACGTTGATTCGGTACGCAAGAACCACCTGCCTCACAACGCTTAATATCTTTGCCATTATTCCAAATTAAGTTTTTGGTTAATGTGGTACGCGCATTGGCATCTTTTTCTGAACGAATAGCCACACCTACACGATTACCATGTACTTTATTACTATCAAAAATATTACCGTCACCAGTTAAGTTAAATCCAATCGAGTTGTTGGTCAGTTCGTTATAGGCAATGTAATTACGTTTACCCCAGTTAATTTGCAAACCATCTGAATAATTTTCAAATTTATTACCCACAACGGCATTGTCATTGCCCCACAAAATTTCAATGCCTTGTGATGGCTCTGGATTGGCTTTAGTCGAGGTAAAAAGATTATTTGCGACAAGGTTAAATGCTGCACCGCGTGTCAACTCTAAACCATCACCGTTATCCACAAATATGTTATTCAGCACTTTGTTGTTGTTGGTCGTGGTTGAAGTGGGATTGCCCTTACCATCATCACCAGTCAACATGACCCCTGAACCGCCGTAGTTATTACTAATACGGTTATGCTGAATCAGATTGTTGCTTGAACGGTTGACGAGAACACCAATACAGAAGCGGTGAATGTCCAAACCTTTTAAGGTCACGCCATTGACATCTTGTAGAACCAAACCCGGTAAAGTCGTAGTACGCACATTGGTTCCATACTGTTCAGGGTTTGCACCCGGACAAGCTTTAGCACCTTCACCTTGAATATAATTTGAACCATCAATGGCAATAAACTCACCTGTTTTGTCCCATTGAGTGCCAATAATTTTGACTGATGATTTAATAGGCGGTAATGGTTTGTCTGCCTTAATGATATACGGTGCCTTACCCACAGCTTGAATTAAGATTTCATTTTCTTGAGCTGTATTTGTATTGGATTGTTCTATTGCCCAACGTAATGAACCTTTGGCACTATCATCTTGATAACGATCGACAATATAGGTTTCTGCGGCTGCAAATCCAGAACTTACTAATCCTAAAGTCAGTGCTGTTAAACGTAGTGAAGCTAATTTCATGGCGATATCCTTGTCCAAAAATTAAGGGGTTGGCTGAACGGTTTTTAAAAATTGTTTTAATTGAGCAACATCAATTTGACCGGGTGCAGAGGCTTCACCAATCATGCCAAAACTCATACTGCCGCCCATATTTGCTGTTGCAATACGAGAAATCGTGCCTAGGCGTCCCATCGACATGGTCAATAATGGCTTTTTACTTTTCTGACTGACATTGAGCGTTGCATTCATTAAGGTCAGTACATCTTGTTTAGACTTCGGCATCACTGCAATTTTAAGGATGTCTGCACCCATTTGATCTTGTTTTAATAATCGTTGTTCAATGTCTTGCTGAGCTGGGGTTTTATCAAAATCGTGGTTTGACATAATCACCAAGACATTTTTTTGATGCGCACGCTGGGTGAGTTTTTCTACGCGTGCTTGATCACGAAACATTTCAATATCCAGCAACTGCATAAAAGGTTGCTTTAAATATTCGCTATAAATTTTTTCATATTCAGCGTCGGAAACCTTCAATTTGCCGCCTTCATTGGCTGTACGAATTGTTGCAATTAAAGGTTTATTTTTGAGAACTTGATTTAACTCTTTGCCAAGTGCAATTACCGCTTTAGTGTCGGATGCAAAATCCAGTAAATCAATACGAAATTCAGCCATATCCGCATTTGGATTTTCAGCAATCATTTGCGCTTGTTCTAAGGCTTGTTGCTTGGTTTTTGCAGTAATCGGTACAATGGTTTTGACAGGTAATTCGCCAATGTTCAAATTTTTAACGTGATAAATTGCAGGAGAAATATCTTTATTTAAAGGTTCTGCCTGTGCTGCAACAAAAGCAAGTGAAATGGATGCGGCTAAACAGAGTTGTTTCGCAAATTGATTTAGATTCATCATTATTCTTCCTTGTGAATCGGCAGCGCTCAAATCACGACTGCCGAATATCCTGAAATAGATTTTGCTCGATTAAATATCTAAGAAAACGGTTTCTTTATCGCCTTGAATATAAATATCAAAACGATAAACCACTTCGCCATCACGCTCTTCACGTTTGGCAATTAAGGTTTGACGACGCGGTTCCCATTCAATGCTGTTGAGTACTGGATCTTGAGCATTGGCATCACTTTCATCTTCAAAATACACACGGGTATTTAAGCCGGTGTTAATCCCGCGAGCGAAAATAATCAAGTTAATGTGTGGTGCTTGAGTTGATGCCTTACGTCCCGGAACAGTCCCTGGTTTAATGGTGTCAAAATGCCAAACTCCTGTTTTAAAGTCAGCACCTGCACGTCCCCAACCATGGAAATTAACGTCTGCTACTTTGTCTTGGAAATCCGCTTGGCTTGGATAAACGCCGTTGGCATCAGCCTGCCAAATTTCAACTAAAACATCACGTAAAGGCACGCCAATACCATCAAAGACTTGACCTTCTAAACGGATGCGCTGACCTTGCGGATTATTCTTAACCAGATCGTTATTAAAGTTATTTTCAAAAACTTCAATGCCGGCCTGTTTAGGTAATAAGCCAATATGTACATAAGGCCCACCTGTTTGTGATGGCGTCTCATGTAATTCTTCAAAATTCCAACCTTTCATTTTTTATACTCCATCCATTAATGTAGTTCGTTTTCGAAGTAAGTCGCTCGACGACCACGTAAGGTGATGTCAAAACGATAACAGCGGCTATCTGCCTCAATAAAATTGCTTTTATCTTCTAAAGCAATGAGTGCGCGACGTTGTTCTTCTGATGGAATGGTTTTCAAGATTGGACATGAATCAATCAGGGTGTCACCTTCAAAATAGAATTGTGAAATTAAGCGTTGTGCCCAACCATCAGCAATCAGTGAAAAGTGAATATGTGCAGGTCGCCATTCATTAATACGATTACGCCAAGGATACGGACCCGGTTTAATGGTACGGAAAATATAGAAACCATTTTCATCGGTCATCATGCGACCGCAACCGCCAAAGTTTGGATCGAGTGAGCCAATAAATTGGTCATTGGGATGACGATAACGCCCAGAAGCATTGGCTTGCCAAACTTCGAGTAACGCATTCTTAACAGGACGACCAAATTGATCACGGACATAACCATGTACGATCACACGTTCACCTACAGGCAAACCTTCTTTGGCACAGTTTAAAATTAAATCATTATCTTTCGGCCCAAATTGGTCAGCCGAAAAATGTGGAGCAGTTACTTCCGAAATGGTTTCACCAATCGCAATCAATGCATTTTTCGGTGAACGTAACACACTGGTTTTATAGCCTGGCGTATGTGCTGGCGGATGGTCGTCGGTATTACGCTGTGCGTAAGCTCCCCAAATAATTTGAGACATTTGATCTCTCCCTTAAATACCTTATTGGTCTTCCACAATTTTTTTCGGTGCAATACCCATTTCTTCAAAAATCTCTTCAGCCATATGCATAGCTGCATTGGCAGCAGGTAAACCTGCATATAAAGAAGAATGAATAAAGAGTTCTTTCAAATCGTCTTTGGTCACACCATTGTTGAAACACGCGCGAATATGCATACGTAATTCATCGTTACGCCCAAGTGCGAGCAAAATCGCAATTGTGACTAAGCTGCGTGTATGACGTGGCATACCTGGGCGTGACCACACTTCACCCCAAGCAAAACGACTAATGAAATTTTGGAAATCTTCATTAAAATCATTTAAATTTTCTAAAGATCGCCCGACATGCTTTTCGCCTAATACTTCAGTACGAACTTTTATGCCTTGTGTATAACGTTGTTCGTCATTCATGATGAATACCTCTTAAGTTGCATCTGTATGGGCAACGAATGATTTAATAAGAATGGCAAGTGCAGCAGCAGTCGCTGGAATCAGTAACATGCTTAGAATTGAACTGAACGACCAATCATTACCCAGTAAAACTGCGCCAATCCATGCACCAAATACGGCACCAAAACGGCCAATACCAGACATCCATGCCACACCCGTTGCGCGACATTGTGTTGGATAGAAACGCGTGCTCAGTACTGGCATTGCAGATTGCGCACCATTGACTGCCATACCTGCACATAAAATAAAGATGGCAAGTAAAGTTGGGCTAGCTAGGCTTTGACTTACGATAAAAGCGAAAATACCCGCTGCAAAATAGAACCCAGCAATGACACGGTTTGGATTAAAACGATCCATTGCCCAACCCACAAACAATGCGCTAAGCACACCACCAAACTGGAATAACCCACCAATAAATGCAGCGCGTTCCATCGTGGCACCCGTTTCACGCATCAATGTTGGTAACCAGCTGGTGAGTAAATAAATGATGACCAGACCCATAAAATAGGTAAACCACAACAAGAAAGTTCCTTTGGCATACTGTTTTGAGAATAGGATTCCAAATACGCCTTTTTTTGCAGTACTTTCGTTCTTTTCTTCGGGTACATGAAATTCTGTTGCATGTGCGGCTTGCTCTGGTGCAATACGAGTCAGAATTTTTTTAACTTGGGCTGTTTTATCGCCTTTTAAAATGAGGTAACGGTACGATTCTGGTAAAAAGAAAACCACCACCAACATTAAAATAAGCGGTGACCAGCCACCGACTAAAAATAAGCTGTGCCAGCCATAGTTAGGAATAAGCCAACTACTGAAAAAACCACCCACTGCCATGCCCAAGTTATAACCACAGAACATACAGGTCACTAATAATGAACGACTGCGTGCAGGACAATATTCAGAAAACAAAGTAGTTGCATTCGGCATTGCAGCGCCTAAGCCAATACCGGTTAAAAAGCGAAAAACAACCAGACTATCTAGATCCGCTGCATAGGCACAGGCTAAGGTAAAGCCACCAAAAATCAGCATTGAAATTGCTAATACAATTTTTCGTCCAAAACGGTCAGCCATTGGACCTGAAAATAAGGCACCAAAGATCATCCCACCCAAAGCTGCGCTCATCACTGGACCGAGCTGTGAACGATCAATGCCCCAATCTTGAGCAAGTGCAGGCGCAATAAAACCCATTGCTGCGGTATCAATACCATCGACAAAAACAATCAGAAAACAGACGGCTGCAATAAGCCATTGATATTTGCTTATTGGCGATTGATTAATTAATGCTTGCGCATCAATTCCTGATTTATGCGTATAACTATCCTGAGACGCCATTGTTGCCTCCTTAAGGCCAAATCCTTTTCGTTAATTACTCTATTGATTTTTCTCGATAAATCTCTCTAGCACTTGGCTGAATTCATCGGGGCATTCAATATTCGATAAATGAGATGCAGCTAAAATTGCAATCTCACCCTTCAGTACGTGTTCTTTAATTAATTCACCATCTTCTACGGTGGTTACAGGGTCTTTCGAACCACAAATGATTAAAGTTGGAATTTTGAGTCGGGGTAATTCATGGCGAACATCTGCATATGCTAAAGCTCGACAAGCATTTGCATAGCCTTTCGCTTGGGTAGTCGCTAAGCTTTGGATCGTTTGCTGTGCCAAAGCATTATGTTGATAATCAAATTTCTCGCTAAACCAGCGGCTATGTGTTGTTTTTACTAAATCCGCCAAACCATTTTGTTCAACGGCATCCGCACGGCTAATCCATGCATCGACTTGACCAATTTTAGCTGCTGAATTGGCAACGGTAATGCTATTGAAACGATGAGCTGCATTTAAACCTAACCACAGCGCAGTAATGCCTCCCATAGAAATGCCACAAAAATGAGCTTTTTCTATATTTAAAGCATCCATAATGTCGATCACATCTTCGCCTAAATTGGCTAAGGTTGTGTCTTCAATGACATCACTTTTGCCATGACCACGCGTGTCATAACGCACAACTTTATATTTATCTTTAAAATATGCTGCTTGTGGGTCCCACATGCCTTTATCTGTACCTAAAGAATTAGACAAGATAATGACAGGCAAATTTTCAGATCCATCAACCTGTATAGATAAAGTTTTTCCTTGTCGGTTGGTTATGGTGTTATTCACTTTGCCTCTCCTTTTGCTTCTTTAAGCACAGCATCAATCTGATCCTGAATATTGCCTAAATAAGATTCAGGTTTAAAAATAAGTGTTAATTCAGCAGCACTAAAATGCTGTTTTACTTCTGTAAATGAACTTACGATATCTTGTAAATGACTTTGCTCAGCAACGGCTTGCTGACAGGCTTTTTCAACTAAATGATGTGCATTTAAACGCCCCATTTTCGGTGCGAGTGCCATCATGACAGCTTCAGCCATAATCAACCCTTGTGTCATTTCTATATTGCGCTGCATGTCTTTACTATTGACTTCTAAACCTTGCAGCACTTCAACTGTACGTTGTAATGCACCTGCACAAAGCTGAAAAATTTCAGGTAAAGCCAACCATTCTGCATGCCAAGCCCCTAAGCTACGTTCATGTTCTTGGACCATACTTTGATACATACTCGACATGAGTGCAGGTACACGATTGGCTGCTGCCAATATTGAAGCTGCCGCAACAGGATTGCGCTTGTGTGGCATGGTTGATGAACCGCCACGCCCTTTTGCTGTAGGTTCAAATACTTCTGCAATTTCAGTTTGCATCATCAATGACCAATCACGCGCCATTTTCCCCGTATTACCCACCACAATGGCAAGAAAGCCTGCGGTCTCAATAATACGATCTCGTTCGCCATGCCAAGTACAGGTTGGAACACTCAGGTTGAGTTGTGCTGCATAGGCTTCAACCACCGTTGAACCTTGATCCAGTAAAGATGCCAGTGAACCCACCGCACCACCGAGTTGAGCTGTGAGTACACGTGCTTTCATTTGCTCTAAACGGTCTAAATCACGTTTAAAACTACTTGCCCAACGTGCAGCTTTATGCCCGAAAGTAATGGGTAGTGCCTGTTGTAACCAAGTACGTCCTATCATCACTTCAGCACGATATTTTTCTGCAAGTTCAAGTGATGCTGCATACGTATGTCGCAATTGAAATTCCACAACGTCTAAAGCATCTCGCGCTTGTAAAATACACGCCGTATCCAGAATATCTTGACTGGTTGCCCCCCAATGCACATAGCGGGAAGCATCTTCATCAACGGCTTTTACTGCTGCTGTAAACTGCTTTACAAATGGAATCGCGATATTCCCAGCGAGTCCTGTCGCTATTGCAAGATTTTCAAAATCAATCGCTTGAATACCTTGAGTATTGGCAACATCGGCAATGATTGCGGCAGCAGATTCAGGAATCACGCCAACTTGCGCTTGTGCTTTCGCCAAAGCCACTTCAGCCTGAATCATGTACTTGAGCAAAGCATGATCACTGAAAATTTCAGTCATATCGGCTTGGTAAAATAAACTCGCATATAAGTGGCTCATAAGACGACAATCCTTTGACTTAAACCCGTTGAATAATGAGCGCGATGCCTTGCCCGACACCAATACACATTGAACATAAAGCGTATGTTCCACCCGCGGCTTCAAGTTGGTTCAGTGCTGTGGTGACCAAACGTGCACCTGATGCACCGAGTGGATGACCCAAAGCAATTGCACCCCCATTTGGATTGACTTGTGTCGAACCATCAGCAAGGCCTAGGTCACGCGTCACGGCCAAAGCTTGAGCAGCAAAAGCTTCATTCAGTTCAATCACATCCATTTGCTCAAGGGTTAAACCCGTTTGCGCCAAGAGTTTTTTGATCGCAGGTGCAGGAGCGAAGCCCATAATGCGCGGTTCAACCCCGACTGTGGTTGCGCCAATAATTTTGGCACGGGCTTTTAAGCCGTATTGTGCAATCGCATCATCCGATGCAATCAGTAGCGCTGCTGCACCATCATTAATCCCTGAGGCATTACCCGCCGTCACCGTACCGTCAGCTTTTACTACAGGTTTCAGCTTGGTTAAGGCTTCAAGCGTGGTGGCACGTGGATGTTCATCTTTGGCAATGACCACAGGCTCGCCTTTACGCTGCGGAATAGTGACCGGAATGATTTCTTGCTCGAAGAAACCACGTGCTTGGGCATCGGCGGTGCGTTGTTGGCTAGTAAGCGCAAACTGATCTTGATCGGCACGGTTAACATTGAACTGTGCTGCCACATTTTCAGCAGTTTGCGGCATGGTTTCCACACCATACATTTCTTTCAATTTCGGATTGATAAAGCGCCAGCCCATAGTGGTGTCTTCAAGTTTCTGAGCACGACCAAAAGCCGTTTCAGCTTTACCCATCACCAAAGGCGCACGGCTCATGCTTTCTACACCGCCAGCAATAATTAAATCTGCTTCACCTGCTTTAATGGCACGCGCGGCCATGGCAATCGCATCTAGTGATGAACCACATAAACGATTGACGGTAGTGGCAGGCACTTGATACGGTACACCTGCAAGCAGTGCCGACATACGACCGACATTACGGTTGTCTTCACCGGCTTGGTTGGCACAACCGTAAATCACATCATCGACCAATTCCCAGTTCACCGATGGATTACGCTCCATCAAGGCTTTAATCGGCAGTGCACCGAGGTCATCGGCACGAATAGCAGAGAGACCACCGGCATAGCGACCAAAGGGTGTACGAATCGCATCTACGATATAAGCATTTTTCATTTTAATCAGCTCAAAATTTATTTAGAGAAAGCTCCTCCCTTTTTAAAGGGAGGTTGGGAGGGATTCTAAAAAGTTGATTTATTCCAAAAATCCCCCTAAATCCCCCTTTATAAAGGGGGACTTTCTTTTTTATTTAAACAGTCGCATCAACCAGTTTCGCACCTGTCATTGACTGCAACTCTTCAAAAGACAAACCGTCCACTTTCTCAATCACTTTCATACCCTCAGCCGTGACATCAATCACACAGAGGTCGGTATAAATACGATCGACACATTTTAAACCGGTGGCTGGATAAGCCAGTTCAGCGACAATCTTCGGTTCACCTTTTTTAGTAACATGGTCAGTGGTGATAAAGACTTTTTTCGCACCAACGGCCAAATCCATCGCACCACCGACCGCAGGAATCGCATCTGGTGCACCCGTATGCCAGTTGGCCAAGTCACCATTTGCAGCCACTTGGAAGGCACCCAGCACGGCAATATCTAAATGACCACCACGCATCATCGCGAAGGAATCACCATGATGGAAATAAGCACCGCCTTGTAGCAAGGTGACAAATTCTTTACCGGCATTGATCAGTTCAGGATCTTCTTCACCTTTTGCAGGCGGTGGACCAAAGGCCAATAGCCCATTTTCAGAATGTAAAAAGACATCTTTGTCTGAAGGTAAATAGTTGGAAATTTTGGTCGGTAAGCCAATGCCGAGATTGACATAAGCACCATCAGGAATGTCTTGTGCCACACGTTCTGCAATTTGATCGCGGGATAGTTTTGTATAGCTCATTTTTTAATCCTCACGTAATTAAGCAGATTGCTCAAGTTGTTTAGTACCAATAGCAACCACATGCTGGACAAAAATACCCGGGGTGATGATGTGTTCTGGATCTAAAGCACCGAGTTCAACCACTTCTGACACTTGTGCAATGGTGACCTCTGCTGCCATAGCCATGATTGGGCCAAAGTTACGTGCTGATTTGTTGTACACCAAGTTACCCCAGCGGTCACCTTGATGCGCTTTAATCAGGGCAAAGTCGGCTTTAATGGGGTTTTCTAAAACGAAGTCTTTGCCTTCATAGTGCATGGTCGGTTTGCCTTCAGCCAGCAAGGTGCCAAAACTGGTTGGAGTATAGATTGGACCCAGTCCCATACCTGCTGCTTGAATACGACAAGCTAGATTTCCTTGCGGCACCAGTTCTAATTCAATTTTGCCAGCACGGTATAACTCATCAAAGACCCAAGAGTCGGATTGACGTGGGAAAGAACAAATGATTTTACGCACAGCACCGGTTTTTAACAGTTTGGCCAAGCCATAATCACCATTGCCTGCGTTGTTATTGACGATGACTAAATCTTGAGTACCCAGTTCAATTAAACCATCAATCAGTTCCGCAGGCTGACCTGCTGTACCAAAACCACCAATCATGATGGTGGAGCCATCTTTAATTTGGGATAAGGCTTCGGTTAATGAGTGAGCACTTTTATCAATCATTAGACAACTCCGTCTGTACGCTGCATAAATAAGGATGAAAACTAATGCTCAGGATGAATAGATAAGCTTAAAATTGAATCACTCAATCCCGAGTGTTTTCATTAGAATTCCTTTTATTTATTTTTCATTTTTTTTGATTGAACATCTACTATAAAACAGCAATTTTGTGCGATTTGTAGTATTTAGGTTCGATGATCGAACAATTATTCTAATTTTTGAATATACTAGATAGATATTCAATTACTCTCAATTTTGTTTGATCAGCTCAATAAAGGTTAACTCATGCATGAGGTTAAGTTAGAAGATAAAAAAAATTTGCAAAATCCCGATAATCAAAAAAATATTCGACATGAAGATTTTATCGCGGGCATTAGCAAAGGTATGGCCATTTTAGATTGTTTTGGATCTGAACGTCATCGCTTAAATATCAGTATTGCTGCTGAAAAAACAGGTATGACGCGTGCAGCAGCGCGTAGGCATTTACTCACGCTTGAGTATTTGGGATATTTAGAATTTGATGGGCATTATTACTATTTGGCGCCTAAAATATTAAAATTTTCGGGTGCTTATCTAAGTGGTTCACAACTACCTAAAATTTGCCAACCCTTATTAAACTTACTCACCACTCAAACATCACTTATTTATTCAGTGATGGTTTTAGATGGTTATGAAGCAATTACCATCGCCCGAAGTGCGGCCCACCAACAAACAGATCGGGTCAATCCTTATGGACTCCATTTAGGGAATCGTTTGCCAGCACATGCAACATCAGCAGGTAAAATTTTACTGGCATATTTAGACGTAGATGAGCAAAAAAAATGGTTAGAAAAATATCCATTGAAGCGATTAACCAAATTTAGCTGCACAGACAATGATACCTTTCTAAAGATTTTAGAGGAAATTAAAGAGCAAGATTGGTGTTATTCAAGCGAAGAACATGAGCTTGGTGTACATGCTCTTGCCGTACCTATATATGGACCGAAAGGCAATGTCGTTGCGGCATTAAATATTGTTTCGCCTACAACCAAAACAACGAAAGAATATCTAGTTCAGCAAATTATGCCTTTACTTCTTGAAACAGCACGTGAATTACGTAATGTCATTTAGATATTTATTGAACGCTTGTAATGACAGGCATTATCTAATGATAATGCCTCTTTTTATCCTAAGAAAAGTATGCCAAGTCGTAAAGCTCAGAAGGTCATAGTTGAACAACTTTTTTAAATCCTGTTCTTAACGCTTACATTTAAAAACAGGACATTTAAGATTTTGAATAACAAAACTTATTGAACTTCAAATTCAATTCTACGGTTTTTCTTACGACCATCAACGGTTGTGTTATCAGCAACTGGTTGAGTTGAACCTAATCCTTCCACCGTTAAATAATCTGTTGGCACATTTTTTTCTGTTAAATACTTTTTCACTGCGGCTGCACGTTCCTGACTAAGGATTAAATTTTTAGCTGGACTACCTGAACTATCCGTATGACCAATAATTTTAACCTTCTTTCCAGCGACTTTATTTAATGCAACTGCCATTTCATCCAAAATTTTGGTTCCTGATGCAGCCAATATCACACTTCCAGATTCAAACTCGATAATCCTATTTTTTAAAGCATCATCAATAATTTTCTGCTCTGCTTGACTCGCAGACAACTGTATATTTAAGCGATATGGCGCTTGAATCATATTTTGAAAATTTGCTGTGGTGGGTTGAATGTCATTTTGATTTAACATTTTTCCCGTTAATTCGACCTGTGTGGCACGTACAGATAATTTCCCTTGTTTAACTTTCTTTAAATCTGCTGTAATGATTTTAGTTACTGAATCACTCCAGCCATTTGGTGCAGAAACTGGTTTTACTTTAATTTTATCAATAACTTGATCCGTACCATAAACTGTATACATTTTATTTAAAATAACGTGTTTACTGGCTTCATTTGGCACGACACCTTCAACCACAATAGGTTCAGCCAGTACCAAAGAGCTTATAGATACAAGATTCAATAAAGTCAGCACTTTAATTTTTTTTCTCATTTTTTGTAATTTAATCATTTTTAATCAGCTATAAATGTGTGTCTAAAAAGTTTAATACCTTGATTTAAGCTTAGATGGCGCTCACATAAGGACTGTTCTAAGGCTGCGAGTCCTGCATTTTGTTCTAAATAAGGATCAACCCAATCTGCTTTTGCTAATGAAACCCAATGCTCTGAATCCATTTCTTGAGTAAATATTTCACTTAATGCAGTAATATCAGCACCTTGAAATCCAATTAACAAAACTGGTGAATTGCGATGTAAAATTCCAATGAATAGCTCTACATTTTGCTTAGAAATAAAATAACTAATTAAATTGACCCAAAAAGCAGCAATTTCATAGCAATAGCTTGGATTATTAATGGGTAAAATAAGTACTTTTTTTAATCGAGTGGTCCCTTGTTGAATAACAGGTTGTAGCAACAAACCTAATCCAATCATAGTTTGAGAAAGTTCATAAGCACTTACTTTCATCAATTGAGAGAATGAATGAATCGTATGATATTCATAAAATTTAGCACTCTCTATATGGGTAAATATCTGAATTTCATTACTTAATTTACTCAATTTGTCTAGCAAAATATCAGGATCGTGTATCGAATGTATCACCTGATTTGTCTGCAATAGATTAATTAATGTCTGTTTGTAGCTATATGGTGCATACAAAATATGTTCGTATGGCGTATTTACCTCTAGTAAATGACTCAGGAGCATCGGAAATTGGCGGCCTGAACTATCTTTGCTACTAATCAAATTTGCCACCAAAAACTTGGTTTCTTGAGGATTGGCAATAAAAAAATCTAATGCAGGTAGTTTTGAATAAACCCTACTAAAATCTGGCGATTGCATGGCATATTCGAGTGCTTCAGTAATCCATTGATCCATTAATTGAATTAAAGTCGACTGACCACGTGTCTTTAAAAAATCTCCATGTGCAGGACATTTACCATAATAAAGTGGAAAAGTTTTTATTTTATACATCACAATTCTCCCCCATTTTTTGTTGTCTTATTGCATATCTTTTATAAATCATGGGCGAGTTCCATTTAGATCAGCGAATACAGAGGCCGCATTTGTTTTAACGGCTGTAGCAGGCACAGGTGCAGCTTGTGCTGCAACAACACGAACCGAGTTATTATTTACCACTTGATCAACCAACCGCATTCCAATATAGCCACGACTAGAACCAATATGATCCGAAGCACCACTGATTAAACGAAAATTTACCTTTACAGCTAAGTTAGGATTTTGTTGATTTTTCCAAACCATCTCAAAATGACTACTCTGTTGAGTCCGCTGTGCGCTATCAATTAAACGATTAATCCCATATTCACCCGGTTCATCAAAAATCGTGTGTGTCTGCCCTTCTAAATCGATGACGGTAATACGCGCACCCGGAATAGCCCCTTGATTTGGCCACACAAAATTTACCCATTGTTGGATTCCATTTTCATAGACCATACGTTGACCATCAATATCAATGGTATAAGCAAGTAATTGAGCATTTTCTAATGGATAAAACTGGAAATTTGATTGATTGACTGCTGTTGGAGTCGCTGTTTGATTGAGCTCTCCTGTTGCCATTCCATTACTGGGCGCAACATAATTTTTGAAATTTATAACAAATTGAGGGTTTAAGCTAATGCCTAAGTCTTTCCATGTTTTAGACGTTAAGCTATAGCCTCGACGAATCACCAATGGATCAAGATGATCTTTAGCAAAGCGTGCAATACTGCCATTTTCACCCAAAATTTGTCCAATTTCATTGCTTGTTGCTTGTAATGTCGCAGAAGAATTAAAAGGGTATTTTTGACTTAAATTATGTGTAAAGGGTTGATTGGCCTGTATCGTCCATAATTTATTGATTTCATCCTGTGTTGGAATTAACAAACTATTGAATGAGTGGGTGAGTGGACTCATCAATAATTTTTGTAATAACTGTTGATCAATTTCATTCAATCCAACAGACATTTTCTCATCAATTAATTTTTGTGTACCATTAAAGACAGAATTTTGCTCATTAATGGTTTGCTTAACCAAAGCCATGGCTGTAGGACCAATATCCCCTGCACTTTTTAAATCATTGAACTTGCTACGGACTTGTGCAATGGATTGCATGTATTCATCGAGCAATGATTTATTCTGTTGATCATCACGTTTACGAACCATTTGGTAGAACATCTGAAATTCTGTTGAAATCACTCCCTGTGCTTGATTCGATGCTTGTTGGGTCATTTTAGATTCATCGCTATTTAATATTTTACGTTTAAACCATGCGACAAAACCCGTTTGAGGAGCAGCCAAATCTGCTTGAACGATAGGATTATCCCAGCTGGTTTCCTTGGCAATACGATTCATCACAGAACGAATAGGCGAATTTTCAGGTTCGCCTAAAACGTCAATATTTTTCGCTTGTTGTTTGAAATCATTGGTTTTTGCATAATAAATGCCATTTAAAAATTTACGCCATTCCGCTATATATTCTTGCTTATACAATTCTGTTAATTGCTTACGAATTTGATTTGGGCTACCACTAAAAGTCAGGTCATCCGATTGTGTACTGTTTAAAACCCAATCTTTGCTATCTGTTGGGCGATTTGCCGCCTCATCAATCGCTTTTTCTATATGTTCAGACCATGCTTTATAGGTAAATATACCGGGCAAAGCATAACTACCAAGTACGGTGTTCTGATTATTTTGACCGACCAGTTGTTTTATAGTAAGTGCAGGAAATCGAACAGCTGCACGCATTTTAATTTCATTATAGACACGGTCACGTGCGGGTATACCCTGAATAATAGATACTAGAACTTGACGAGTTTGATCGACAAGCAATGTATCCGACTCAAGTAATGGAAACTGACGATCATTGGCTAGAATCATCGCATAAGATAGAATTTGCTCTGCTTTTTGCAGCATCTCGCCACGTGGCATTTGCCCACGATTCGAATCTAACCAAGAACGCCAAAAACGTGTCACTTGATCACTTAAATGACTTGAATCCATATATTGTGGATTGCTCATCATCAAATAGGCTTTTAAAGCATTATAAGCATCTTGTGGGCTGGTTTCAGAAGGCTCTAAATATTGTTGATTTTTAGCAACTTGTTTAATTTCCACATTGACATGATTGGCTTTTAACGTCGCTGCATTATTTTTAATATGTTGTAAATATTGAGCAATATTTTGTTGAGCGGGTTGTAAAATAATGTGCTTCACCCCCTTTAAATATTCCGTTTTTAATTTTTCACGTAATTCATTGCCTTGATATAAACCAAAGCCAAATTTCATCGGGCGATTTTCAGAAAACTGATCCAATTGCTGCATTCGGTCTTGTAAAATTAACAAGGCATTCAGTTGTGTTGATAATTCTTGCCCTGATTGTTTTTCTAATTGTACGACTTTGTCTAAGTCTGCTTGAACATCAGCAATCAACTGCTGGTTATTACGATATGACCAAACCCATGCACTTAAAATAATCGAGACAGCTAACAATGCCGTCATAAATGCAAGATAACGTTTTTTTTTGCGCCTAGGATTAATATGTTGTTTGACTAAATTTTTATCTTTCAGAATGACCTCTGAAAATAAACCTTTAAGAAAATAACCATGATTTTGTGAAATAGAATTGGTCGGGATAGCATTTTCATTAGTCACACTCTTGGATAAATGAAAATCCTGTGCAATTTGTTCCGTCATTGGGCTTTCAATGACGCCTTCTTGCAAGGCACTGGTAAAATAAAAACCACGAAATACAGGCTTGAACTGATATGGGTTTTCTTCAAATAATGTTCCAATAAATGTTTTAAGTGCGGGCTTTAAGCTCTTAAACTCCAAAGGAAAGGTCATTACACTGGGTGAAATATTTTGAGTATAACGTCGACTCAAGTGAGTACTACTCACCCCTTTTAGACCATCATATAAAGCAGAATAATGCTGTTCAAACAGCTCTACCGCATTATTTGCAGAGTTTGGATCATAAGTTAATGTTGTTCCCCAAACTTGATCAAATTCATTCACTTCATAACATTCAAAAAATTCAGTGAATCCTGCAATTAAATCCATTTTTGAAAATACCAAATAAACCGGTACAAAAATTTCTAAATGTTCGGTTAAGTCTTGAATACGTGCTCTTAAATTTTTAGCCAATTTAATGGATTTTTCAGGACTTTGGCTCATCAATTCTGCAATACTGACAATCACAATTAGGCCATTAATGGGTGCTTTAGGACGACTTTTCTTTAATAAACCCAAAAGTCCTAACCATTCTGAGCGATCCTCAGCATAGACCGAGTAACGCCCCGCTGTATCCAGCAAGACACCTTCCGTTGAGAAAAACCAATCACAATTTCGAGTGCCACTTAATCCAGACGAAACCATTTTTTGATGTGACTCTTCAAATGGAAATTTCAGTCCTGAATGGTAAATAGCGGAACTTTTACCCGCAGCAGGATTACCAATCACCATATACCAAGGTAATTCATATAAGGCAGCATTACCCTTTTTATCGCCCAGTTTAGATTTACGAATCAATTGGATAGATTGTTTAATTTGTTGATTTATCTGTTGTAATTCATCTTTGTCTTTTTGCTTCGCATCTTCCGTATGCATATTATTTTTAATCGCTTCAGCAAGTACTTCACCTTGTTTGGAATGATGGCGTTGTTGAATCAACCAATAAATAGCACAACCAATTAAAGCCAAAATGTAGGCTGTGAGCAAAACCCAAAAAACGTTTCGGGGAATAATGCTATATGAGGAAACCAATGCGACTAAAAAAGACAGTGCAATAATAGCTTTAGGATTCGTTACATACTGCCAGACATAACCTAAAATGGTATAAAACATGTGATTCTCGTTATTCTCTTAATTTTTATGAATATTTTAAATACGTTATTTTTAATTTGATTTTATTCAGGATCAGCTTGAAAAAAAGCATACGTTGACGCTTGATCGGCACTATATATCATTGCAGTCAGCTCCTCTGATAAATGCACGCCTAACATAAAGCTAAAGATTTTTGCTAATGACTGTGTATCTCCAAAACTTTGTTTGGGATATAAAAAATGATGTGTATCCACCGATGTCTGTGCAAATACTTGAGTTGTTTTTTTGATGACTTTAATATCGGTTGCATCATCTAACAGCAAAATAAAAGGATCAGTTTGTTCTGTCTGTTCTACATGACTGGGTATCATCTGATAGAAAAAGTTTGATAAATCATCAGCATTTAATGCAACTTTCAGCGTCTTCATCACCTCGATATGATTCATTTGTATATCTTGAGCCGCAATACACCAACTCGAGGAAAATTCTGCCGCCAAATAATGTTCGGTTAACCACATTTGTTCATTAATCCATGCTTGATCAATTTCAGAATCGACATTAATCACCAACGATACTTCATACGGCTGGGTTGAGATCTGCTCCAATAAATTCAACCAATCCTGATATGAACTTTGCTGAGCAATAAAATGATGTTTAATCTGGATCTGCTGCGAAAGAATGCCCATTGATTGCATAAATTGAAGCAACATCTCACGGCTAGAAGCTTCATCCCATATAGGGAATAAGTTGTCTGCCAATAAAACATGGATATTCAAGCAATTTAAGCGTGAGACTTGTTCAACTTGCGGTTCAAAACTCTCATATTGATCACCTTTCTGATCATCTTTTTGACCATCTGAAATGACCCAAGCAGGATGTATACGATACTGGTAGGCAAGTTCAACATCATAAAAAAGTGCAGATTTTTTTAAATGTTCAGCCAGCTGCCCTAAAATTTCAGTTTGTTGCTCTAATTGCTGCTGAATTAAAGCTTTTATTCGCTGTATACGAGCATGATCCAAATCAATCTCGTCATCATATTGCGATTGTTGCAAATCATCATCAAGCGCTGTAATTCTGTAGGATAGAACAGGTAAACCATAAGCATTGGTCAAATTAACATCCAATTCTGGACTGCTAAATTTTTTCATCTGCTCAAGAATGGTCTCATTTTCACCCAATGCACTCACCGCAAACGAAGAAAAAACATTTAAAGCGAGCCATTGAATAGCATCAGTTTTTACATTATTTTTTTCTTGTTCAAGCTGGTCAGATTTTTGCTGTTGTAATCGCGCTTGTTGTTGTGTTTCTTTGCGATTTTTTTGATATTGATAAGCCCGATAAATTAGATATGGCGAAAGTAATATTAAAGAGAATATTGCGGGTAACAAAATAAAATATGCGATTAAATCTATACTCGATGGATCATATTGAATATCGCGCCAATAATAAATAATCGCCATGCTGATGAGGATAAAGCTACTACTAAAAGTTCCAATCAGGAGTTTAATCATAAAATATCCCCCAATAATGCATAACATGTTTCGGAGTTATGTTCGACAGCAGGTTTTGACCTTAAAAAAGCCCCCTGCGTTAAACCGATTTCTGATTTAGAATCTAAGCACAGTGGCTGTATCTGTTCTTTTTTTAAAATTAATCGCACATCGACCATTAAAGTTGGGCTACACCAAGTAGAGAGTATTTTTTTTAGTTTATGACTCATTTTTTGCTTGGGTAAAAAGCTGAGATAGTCTTTTCTAGATAATGGGCCGACTTGTATTTCAATTTTTCCATCAATTTGTCGAATATGTTCACCACAAAAACTATTTATGCCTAATAGACTGGCATTTAAGCCGCCTAAAGAGGTTTTTTGTTCATCTTCTAATTGAAATTTTTCCTCAACAAATTCTTTTATTACAAAATTAGTTTTAAAAATACAACTCAACATAGTCGTTAAAGCATACGCCGTATTATTTTGACCTTGCATGAGACCTGAAAATTCCGCGAAATAATCATCTAACTCAGCTTGTTCTTGTTGTGAGCTCACATAGCCATTTAAAGCATGCAGAATATCAAGATAATCATTTTCTACTTCTATTTCATAACGTATCGGTAAATGGTACGCCAAACTCGCATCTACATATTGCGCCGTCAATTTATGATTAAATAAACCTAGAAAATGAATGGTTTCTACTTTTTGCTGACGACCACTTTGTTTAATTTTATGGGTATAGGTATAAGGCAAAACACCTTGCATTCCCGTTAAACCGACCATTAAATTGGTTAAATGGATGCGTTCATTTTCAAACTTGAGTGTTTCAATTTCAGAAACAGGAAAATTAAGATTTAAAGAACTATGGAATTTAAAATCATTCGCCCAATATCGTGTTGTTTTTGGTGAATCAGGTATGTGTCGTAACAAACGTGTCACCTGAATAAACGCATAAGATGTAGGTCTTGTCATCAAATCATCAATTACAGAAGCTTCTTGCCACCAACGTTCTGCACGCATTGGTATAACTCCTGTTGTGTATTTGAATCTCTTACGACCAGATCGACATAACTGTTCATTTGAACTTTTAAACTAAAAATATGACTTAAAAGTTGAGTGAAAATATACAGACTGTGCCCCCTAAAAATCTGTGAATCAATAGATAAACTCACCTTCACGCCACGCACGAATAAAGGAAAAGGTTTGGCTTCTATCAATTTTTGCGTCAAAGAAAAATCAATCTTTTTAATAGAATCAATAATGAGATGGTTTTCTTTTAATTTAGGCAAATTATACAGCTCTAAAAGCTCCTTAATATGACTGATGGCATCTCCTTTCATTAACGACAAAGTATTGAGTGAAAGATGAGAAATAATGCGCCATTGCTCCTTTTTA
The DNA here is from genome assembly GCF_000367925.1 of Acinetobacter bohemicus ANC 3994. Lineage (GTDB taxonomy): Bacteria > Pseudomonadota > Gammaproteobacteria > Pseudomonadales > Moraxellaceae > Acinetobacter > Acinetobacter bohemicus. The sequence goes on along the minus strand of NZ_KB849164.1, from coordinate 1,025,644 downwards.
TTTTGAGCAAAAGAATAAGATGGCGTTGGTCTTTTTAAAATAAGAGCATGCCGTGCCAAATGACTATCATTTAAGTTAAGCGTATTATTGGCTTGACTGAGTGCCTGATGCGGTAAATCTCGATTGGAACACAACAATTGACAACTCATAAAATCAGATTTGGTACTGTGTGGTAATAAATGTTTAGAAATAATGGAATAGCCAGTTTCAAGCAATTTATTGGGTAATTGTGTTGAGCTTAGACTATAAAAAAATTGGACATCGGCTTGCTGGTAATGACTCATCGCAAAAAACGGTAAAATAGGAAAAACCACCTGATCGTGATTACTTTTTTCTCGAATCATATTCATCTGAAGAATAGAATAGACTTGATAAAATTCTGGATGATGTATATCTGTGATTAATGGATATTCCAATTGTTTATGATTAATTTTTTGTGGTTCGGCTTGCTTATGAAATAAATTAACGATGGGAGTTGAAAACAATTTAAAATTAGCAAGATTTAATTCTGTATAATTTTGAATACAGGCTTGATCATTCAAGTTCAACTTTAAATGAATTAAGATTTCAAATTCGTTTTGCTCTTGCTTTAAGTGTTTTAAAAAACTTAAATTCAGATTGAGATAATTAAATTTTTCAGCAAAACAAAAATATTCCATCAATAAGCGATAAGCATGATGGCTATGCTGATCAATGGGCAATAAACTTTCTTGTTCGCTAAAACCAATTACCTCGAATGGGTTATTCATTTCAATAATTTGGTTGCCCACTTTTAATGAGAAACCGGTACTTTGATAAAATATGCTATCCAAAACCTGTAAAGGAAAATTGGAAATGGCATCTAAGTAAATAGGTAATTTCTCATGTATTAAATGCTTGTGGCTTTGATTGAAAATTTCAAAGCTTAAACTCAATATTGCATTTTGATTTAAGTGCATATATGCACTTGGATGAGTCTTAAAGTTTAACTGGCTTAATGCAATGGGTAGCAATCGGACAGAACGTGTCGTGGTAAATTCACATTGTACCCCTTTAAAACTACGTGATTTTAATGTTGTCGATTGAGGAATCTCATGTGCTTGGTTAAGTTGTTTAATTTTCTTGATATCTTCAAAACTCACCACTGAACATGCTGGAAACGGTTTGAGGTATTGAGGAAACATCACCTCAAATAATGAACGTGTAAAAATCTCATAACTATCTGCAAGTTTTTTATCAATACGAGCCGCCACCAATGAGAAAGCTTGAATCAAACGCTCAATATGCGGATCGTCAATTTGCTCCTGATTAAGCGATAAACGCTGAGCAATTTTGGGATATTTTTGTGCAAATTCACGCGATTGCTGCCCAAATTCTTGTAATTGTTTTTCATAATACGGTAACAGTTCTTCAATCACAGAAAACCCACTTAAGATCGTGCCGAAATAACATATTGTTGTGTTGTTGGTTTTAATACAGCATCAAAAATGACAGGCTCAAATAAAGGATGAATATTTAAGTATGCTTGAATGCTTAAATATAAAGCCCCCATATTTTGACCATCGAGTAACATCTCGACTTTAATTTGTTTAAGCCGTGGTTCATGCGCAGCAATCGATCGCTCAATGGATTGACAAATTTTGTCTCGATCGCTTGGATTAGCGGTCGATAGCCCAACAAAATCAATAATTCCAAATTGCAAAATGGATTGTTTCGCCAAAGGAAACTGATCAATTAAGTGGTCCAATTTAGCCATTCGACTATTCAGTAAATCCTCTAGATCAGAAGCTACAGATTCCCGTAATTCTTGAAGAGAGATTCCCCTATAATTTTGATCAGTTTCAGGTAATAAACGGTCAAATAGCGTTGTTCTAAAGCCGTAAGGATATAATTGGTCTAAATTCATATTTTACTTATTTTAAGATCAAAATAGAAAACAGTGGCTAAGCGTTGTTAACCACTATTTTTTTCACACTGTTTTTGTCACAAAATTATGCAGCGTATGATGCCGTATTATTAGAAAGTGACCATTTTTTAGTCACAGCACCTTTTTGCGTACCGTTAATATCTTGTTGATTATAAGTCCATTCTACTGCTGCATATTTCAAACCAAATGATTCAGTGGGTACACCTTCTTCATTTACAGTCGGTATGACGTTAGAAACAAGCACATGTTTTAATTTGATTTGAAGATATTTAATCCGCTTATCACCATTCGCACGGTAAAAATCGATTTGGACTTCATCAAAGGTATAACCCGCTGAACACGCTTCCCAAAGTTTTGGACTGGTCGCATCCAGATCTTTAACAAAAATCATATCTGAATGTTCAACACGTTCCGCCGTATGACCACCAACACTGGATGATGTTGCTGATTTGGGTTGACGCATATTGTGTGCCCAAGAGTTAACTTCTAACCAATCTTTGTGCTCAGTATCACGCGATTCTCCATCAACTTTATATTTGCCTCGAAATTGTACATATATGTCTTTCATTTTTTTGATTTTCCTATTTTAATTTAAAGTTATTATAAAATTGCACTCTTCTTAATGAGAGGACTGAGGTAACTCAGTAACGAGTCGTAAAGAAACGGATAACTCATCCAATTGAAAATGTGGTCTGAGAAAGACCACTGACTTGTAATGCCCAGGTTGAGCTGGGTTTTCTACAACTTTTACAGAAGCTTCGCGAAGTGGATATTGTGCTTTCGCTTCTTGAGAGGCTCCATCGTCTAGCAAAATGTATTGTGATAACCATTCATTTAGAAATGTTTCAATATTTCCAGCAGAAGCAAAACTACCGACTTTATCTCGCATCATGGCTTTTAAGTAATGTGCAATACGAGAAACAGCCATAATGTATTGAATTTGACTGGATAAAGCAGAATTGGCATTTGCTGTATCACTATCATATTTCTTCGGTTTTTGTGTCGATTGAGCACCAAAGAACGCTGCATAATCGGTATTTTTGCAATGAACCAGTGGAATAAAACCTAAGTCACTGAGTTCTTTTTCTCGGCGATCAGTAATCGCAATCTCAGTTGGGCATTTGAAAACCACTTCGCCATCATTGGTTTTAAAGGTATGAACAGGTAAACCTTCAACCAAGCCACCACCTTCCACACCCCGAATGGCCGCACACCAACCATGCATATCAAAGGCATTGGTTAAACGTGTAGCAAAAGCATAAGCCGCATTCATCCATAAATATTCATCGTGGTTTTGACCTGAAACTTCTTCAACAAAGTTAAATCCTTCCGTCGGTGTACCATCTTTAGGATGATATGGCAGACGTCCTAATACCCGTGGCATAGTCAATGCGACATAACGGGCATCATCACTTTCACGAAATGAACGCCATTGCACATATTCTGCCGTTTCAAATATTTTTGAAACATCACGCGGTCGATCAATATCCGTAAATGACTCTAGCCCAAGCATATTGGGACTTGTCGCAGAAATAAAGGGCGCATGTGCTGCGGCAGCAACATGGGAAATTTGTTCCAATAAATACATATCTGATGGTGTACGATCAAATTCAAAATCACCAATTAAATTGGCATATGGTGCACCACCAAATGAACCATATTCTTGTTCATAGATTTTTTTAAATAAGCTACTTTGGTCAAAATCTGTCGCCCCCTGAAAATCTTTAATCAGCTCTTTTTTAGTTGTATTTAACATACGAATTTTAATTAAAGAATGGGATGGCGTTTCTTGGCAGAAATAATACAAACCACGCCATGTCGATTCAATTTTTTGAAATTTTTCATGATGAATAATCTGACTTAATTGACTAGAAATTAAAGCATCAATTTCCGCAATCCGCTTATCAATAGATAGCGTCATATTTTCAGAAACAACAATCGTTCCCTCCATGACTTCTTTGGCTAATTCTGCAATAAGGCTTTTTGCCCGATGATGTTCTTCATCATTACGTGCAATACGACTTTGTTCAACAATACTGTCAAGCAAAGTAAATTCTTTAACATCATTGATATGGGTCGCAGTCCCAGCATGTAAATTATTCATGTTCGGCCTCCACGCTCAACTTACGCACTTGATCGGTATTTTGTAAAACTTCATCAAGCAAGTCTTCAAGGCGTTCATTATTTGAAATTTTGTTACGCAAATCTGTTAATCGTTCACGTGCTTCAACTAATTTTCGTAACGGATCCACCTGTAGAACCACATTTTCTGGACGGAAATCCTGCATGCCATTAAAGGTTAAATTTATTGCTAGAGATCCCTTTTTTTCCGTAAGCATATTTTCCACTTGAAAAGCTGCACGGGGTGCAAGAGAGGTCATGACTTCATCAATGTTATCTAAATCGACATTGATGAATTTTTTATCTTTTAATTTGGTTTTTTCTAATTCAGAAGCCGCAGAAAAGTCACCCAACACACCAATTACAAAGGGTAGCTCTTTAATTTCTTTAGCGTCTCCAACTTCCACGTCATAAGTTAGTTGTACGCGAGGTGGACGGATTCGTTGCAATTTTTTTTGCACACTTTCACGTTTAGCCATGAATATGCTCCTATTTTAGTTATTTTTAAATGAAGAAAATGGGCTAGAACCCGAAGCTGTTGAAGTTGTATTTTGTGGTTTTATTGCAGCAGTAGCGGTTTTTACCGATGTTTTTACTGGCGGTGGATTAATGCTTTTTGCTCGGCTGAGCTGGGTTTTCTTATTGCTTGAATAATGGGATAAAGAAAGCTTTTTTGAAGTTTCTTTTATTGATTTTTTATTCTTTGTCATACTTTGCATCTCAACTTTAGACGCTGAAGCATCGAGTATTCCTAGCGATGTACGAATACTTTCTGAGAATTGTTTTGCTGCTGGATAGGTCATTTCAGGACTTAAATAACGCAATTCATTATTACGCATATGTTGTAAAGAACTTTGAGCAATGCCTACTCCTGCCAGAAAAGTAACATCTGTAAGTGCTGTATGCTGAATATTTTGCTTGCGCAAACTATCTACCAATTGTAATGCTTTTAGATTTTTACCCAATTGTTGAAATTTTTGTGCAGCTTGAATAAATAGCTCATTCTTTAATTCAATGTTTTTCTTATTCTTTTTATCACAAATTTGGCTATAAATATTGAGTAAGTCTGGATCTGTTTCATCAGCAACCAAAGGATAATCTTTAATACATCCTTTTTTAAGCTCAATTCGATTTTCATCCGCAAATGTAAACTGACTGACCATGATCATTACAATTACGGAGATAAAAAATATACTTTGATTCAAAGCCAGCCTCTACTTTAATTATTTTAAGTTTAATTATTAATATGAGTTAAATCACATGGGTGATTTGCTCAGTTTTATTTCAATTTTTATAATTTCAAATCAACGCTGCGAATTTAACAAAAAATAGTCCTACTAAGTCAACAAAAAAATTAACAATAATTGTCATTCTTCGACCTATTTTGTGGTTTTTGTATGTAAAACGCCAAAATAGATCATATATATTTTTTGTTTTTTCGGAAAAATGTGTAGAATACGCCAAACGCTTTCACACATAAAAATATAAATCTTTGTTTTTAATAAAAATTAAATTAAAAATGATTAAGTGCTGAAAATACAATAAAAATTAATTGTTCTTTGAGAAGAGCGAGTGCCATATGAATAATTTAAAAATTTTGATTACAAAATTATCTTCTTGTGCCCGAATGGCACTGGAAAAGTCAGCCAACAGCTGTATAGCTCAACATAATTATGAAATCGAAATTGAACATTTCTTTTTAGAATTGCTACAGCAAACTTCAAAAAATGATTTGCAGCTGTTTTTAGCAAAATACAAAATTTCGACTGATGGTTTAATCGATGACTTGAAACAAAGTATTGCACAATTACCGAAAGGTCATAACCGTACTCCAATCTTTGCCAAATCAATTATTCACTTATTAGAACAAGCTTGGTTATTGGCTTCAGCTGAACAGAAACCCATTATTCGAAGTGGTCATCTGTTGGTTGTTTTATTGACGGCTTCTGATCTTTATCAAATTGCAGGGCGTGCTTCAAGTTTGTTTGACCTATTCCCTATCGATACCATGAAACATCATTTTTTAGAGATATGTTTACACAGTACTGAGCATCAATCTGAACAAGTTTTGGATAATCATCATCCAACAAAAGACAACAAGTCATCAGAACAAATTTCAAAGAAAACACCTGCTCTAGATCAATTTACCAGTAACTTAACTGAAAAAGCTAAAAATGGTGAGATTGATCCTGTGATTGGTCGTGAATTTGAGATTCGCTTGCTACTGGATATTTTAATGCGCCGTCGTCAAAACAATCCGATTCTAACGGGTGAACCTGGTGTCGGAAAAACTGCTGTTGTTGAAGGTTTAGCACTTAAAATTGCCAACAATCAAGTTCCAGATGCTTTAAAAAATGTGCATTTACATACCCTTGAGATGGGTTTGTTACAAGCAGGTGCCAGTGTTAAAGGCGAATTTGAAAATCGTTTAAAACAAGTGATTCAAGAAGTTCAAAGTTCAAGTCATCCTATTATTTTATTTATTGATGAAGCACATACGTTAATTGGTGCGGGTGGACAGGCTGGGCAAAATGATGCTGCAAATTTACTTAAACCTGCTCTAGCACGAGGTGAATTACGTACTATTGCTGCAACAACATGGGCTGAATATAAGCAATATTTTGAAAAAGATGCGGCATTAAGTCGGCGTTTTCAGGTGGTTAAAGTTGAGGAACCGACTGAAACTGTTGCTATTGATATGTTACGAGCAATGATTCCTGTCATGGAAAATCATTTTAATTTACAAATTGATGATCAAGCGATTATTACAGCGGTACAGTCTTCTCACCGCTATATAACTGGACGACAACTTCCAGATAAAGCGATTAGCGTATTGGATACTGCGGCTGCTCGTGTTGCATTAACGCAGAATGCTCAACCGATAAAGTTAGATCATCTACAAGCGCAACGATATAACTTACATCTTGAACATGAAATTCTAGACAATGAACATAAAAATCGCCCCATTCATCATGAGCGTTTAACAGCGTTACGCCAGAAAATTGAACTTTTAGCTACTGAAATAACCAATACTGAAAAACAATGGAAATCTGAACTAGAACTTGTTCAAAAAATTCAATTTTATATACAAAAAGATCAGTCAGTTGATGCTTCAAATCCAGATAAACAAGCCATTAGTGCTTTACGTCAACAATTGGCTGCCCTACAAGGAACGACACCGCTGGTATTTGAACGGGTCAATGCACAGATAATTAATGAAATTATTTCAGATTGGACCGGTATTCCTATAGGGAAAATGGTCAGTGATGAAATCAAGAAAATTTTAACTTTGCAAGATAAACTTGCTGAACGTGTGATGGGACAAGATTATGCGTTACATCAACTTGTACAAGGGATTCAAACATCTAAAGCAAAACTTGAAGACCCGAATAAACCACAAGGTATATTTTTATTGGTTGGCCCCAGTGGCGTAGGTAAAACAGAAACAGCGCTGGCACTTGCTGATACGTTATATGGAGGAGAATCTCACTTAATTACGATCAATATGTCTGAATATCAAGAAGCACATACGGTCTCAGCATTAAAGGGAGCGCCTCCGGGTTATATTGGTTATGGTCAAGGGGGTGTTTTAACTGAAGCTGTTCGTCGTAATCCATATAGTGTTGTCTTGTTAGATGAAATTGAAAAAGCGCATCGTGATGTTCAAGAATTATTTTATCAAATTTTCGATAAAGGCATGCTCGAAGATGGTGAAGGTCGTTTAATCGACTTTAAAAACACCACCATTCTTTTAACTTCTAATGTTGGTTCAAATGCAATTATGCAGGTTTGTTTAAATTCACCTGTTCAGGAATGGCCAATCGCCGAAAAACTCATCGATCAATTGAAACCAAGTTTATATCAACAATTTAAACCTGCATTTTTAGGTCGTATGCGTGTTGTACCTTACTTCCCTTTACATGATGATTTACTGGTACGTATTATTAAGCATAAATTAGCTAAAATTACCGTTCGTTTAGAAAAACAATATGCCAGCAAAGTCACTTACAGTGAAGAATTGGTTGAATTACTGCTCAGCCGTTGTACTGAAGTCGATAGCGGTGCACGTAATGTAGATAATATTTTGAATTCTTCAGTATTACCTGCTTTAGCAACGAAAATTTTAGTTTGCTTAGCAGAACAAAAACTACCAAAACAAATATTTATTGATGTTCAGGCCGATGAGATCGTCTATCAACTTGATTCTGTTGTAAAAAGTATAAAAAAACGTAGCAATCATAAAATCAAAGCTATAGAAGCATAATTTAAAATTTTTAACATATTATAAAGGCATAATATGAGTGTAAAGCTCGAATCATTATTAAAAGTCATCTCAGATGAAGCCCCTTGCGGAATGGACTGTTCATTTTCAAATGAATTTCATGCAATAAAAAAAGCAAAATCTCAAGATGATCCCTTGCTAGATCAAGGTGATTGGATTGAGGAGCCGAAATTGGCCGATTGGCAGTTTGTCAATGCGAAATCCATTGAGCTATTAACTGAGAAAACCAAAGATATTCGGTTATACAGTTGGTTAATGGAAGCATGGGCAAACTTATACGGTTTTCAAGGTATCGCAAAAAGTCTAGAACTTACTCAGCGTAGCTTAAGTCATTTTTGGACATTATTACATCCTGAAATTGAAGATGATGATCTAGATCAACGTCTGGGATTGTTACAAGGGTTAATTAATCAATTACCTGTATTAATTAAAAATATTCCAATTGTAAATGCTTCACCCCTTTATTGTTTAATTGATTATGAGGGCTTATTGCACCAACAAAATTTACGCCGTAAACAGACTGAAGATCAAGTACAAGTGAATGCATCACTTGAGCAATTTGAACAAGCCCTGATTAACACATCAAAATCTTTTCAATATCAAAATTATCAGGACTTTTTAGAAATTTTAAATCAATGGAATATTTTAAAAAATGTACTGAATAGCTTAATGGAGATAGATGCACCTAGTTTTTCATCGATAGATTCACAATTGGAGTCTATCCATAGTATTTTAAAAAAACTATATAAAACAGATGCATTCGGCTTGCAAGAGATTGTGTCAAATCAGTCTACGCCTAATCTTGCTACAGCCATGCCTGCCGAAACGATTCAAACAGTTCTTGATCAAGTAGTCACAACAAAACCACAAAACTTTCAACTACAGGCTCAAAATCATTTGGCAAATCGTGAACAAGCTATGCAGGTTTTACAAGAGATTGCCGATTATTTCAAAATCAATGAACCGCATAGCCCTGTCAGCTACATGCTACAAAAAACCATTCAATGGAATCAGCTTCCACTACATGAATGGTTGGCGCAAGTAATTAAAGATGAAAATCCGTTAGAAATGCTCCATGAGCTTTTGGGTGTACAAAAAAATATTAATGACACAAATAACAATAGGTAAAGTTCATGTTTAAAGCAGAAAAAATTCTTTGGGGCGAAGGTTTATTTTTACGTCCACAACATTTTCAATTACAAGATGCCTATCATGAACAGCGCTTGAATCATACCATTCGTGCAACCATTCCATTTTCGTATGGCGTGCAATCGATTGTATTTGATGAAGTGCAATTAAGCACCCATGTTTTGACTTTAGAAAAAGTGGAGATGATTTGGCAAGATGGTGAGATTTACCAAGCGCCTGCACGTGATTTATTACCCCATCCGATTCAGCTTGATGATTTAAATCTACGTGGTGAAATGACGGTCTATTTGGCTTTACCGATTATTCAACCTCATAAAAAAAATGTTTCTTATGATGAAAGTGTTAAACCCAGCCGTTATCACTCACATTTAACAGAAACCCATGATTTATTTACCGATGCAACGGTAGCGGATATCACGTTATTAAGGCGCCGTGCAGAATTTAAAATCTTTGAATCCAGTATTGAACCAAATCATGAATTAGATGGTTTTTTATATTTGCCAGTGGCTAAAGTGAAACGTCAAAGTTCAGGCAGTTTTGAATTAGATCATAAATTTATTCCACCGATTTTGCACATTGAAGCATGTGAAACACTGATTTCAGCGTTAAAACGGACCTTAAATGTCATTAAAGCCAAAATTAAAACCATTCAAACCAATAATCGTGAAAATGAACAAAAAATTATTGAGTTTCGTTCAGGAGATATTGTTTCTTTTTGGTTGGTCAATGCCTTAAATACAGCACATGCAACATTGAATCATCTTCTGAAATATCCACACATTCATCCGGAACGGTTGTTTTTTGAATTATTACGTTTAACGGGATCGCTGCTTACCTTTTCTACTGCCTATGAAGTCGACCAACTCCCTGTTTATAAGCATCATCATTTACAAGAAAGTTTTTCACAGTTAGATCTTATTTTACGCGATTTACTCGATACCATTATTTCAAATCGCTATATCAGTATCGCTTTAAAAGAAGTTAAACCGTCCTATTGGCTAGGAAGTCTGGAGTCCGACAAAATTACGCGAGACACTCGACTTTATATTGCAGTTTCAAGTGGCATGATGAAGTCTCATGACCTTATTCAATTGGTACCACTTCGTTTTAAAGTCGGCAACTCAGTGGATGTTGAACAACGTGTTGTTGCAGCACTTCCTGTCATTCCTTTACAGCACTTAATGCAAGTCCCGACCGCAATTCCAATTCGTTCTGGAGTGAGCTACTTTGAAATTGAACCCAATAATGAGTTGTACCAACGAATGCTCGATGCACAATCGATTTGCATTTATGTGCCAGCAGGTTTCCAAGATATTTCAATTGAACTGATTGCGGTGATCAATAGCTAAGGAAGCACGCTATGAATATAAATAATACGGTACATTCACTTTTTGAGGATGGACTAATTGGTATAGGCTTAAACCCTACTTCGGCACAATCAAAAATGAGTAGTGCAACCAATCTTATTGATTTATTACATGATGGTTTCTATATTGTTTTTTTATTGAAGCAGCAATATATTCCATCTAATGTGGATGAATTTCGGGATAAAATTTTAAACTTATTAAATCATTTTGAAAATCAAGCACGAAAGCTACAATTTTCGGCTAATGATATTCATGATGCGAAATATGCCTACTGCGCCTTACTTGATGAAACAATCGTTACTCAACAAAGTGCTCAATTCTTTGATTTACAAAATAATTGGATGATTAGTCCATTACAATTAAGTCTTTTCGGTTCACAACTCGCAGGCTATCGTTTTTTTGAAATTTTAGAATTTCTTCGTAGCCAAGGCAAAGATAGGCTAGCAGCTTTAGAAGTCTTTCATTACTGTATGTTACTTGGCTTCTATGGCAAATTCCGCATAGAGTCTATAGAAAATCTAAATCATCTGGTGATGCGTATCAGTGATGAAATTGACTTTTTAAAAGGTAAGAAGCCCGCTTTTTCTCCATTTTCAGCTTTACCTGATCAGATTAAACATATTATTCATCGTGAATTACCATTTTTTTGGATTTTAATATTTTTGGTACTTTTTGCTTTATTGTCATTTATTGGCTTAAATTTTATGCTTTTAAAACAAAATGATCAGGCATTTTCTAAATATCAAAATATTATTAGTCCACCTATAGAACAAGCCTATATCACCATTCATTTACCATAAAGAAAATAAAAAATGGCGAACGAAAAACAAAAGTCTTTAAGACTATTACGACCTACAAAAAATATAAAGCATTTGCCGGTACTGTATGGAATTTCAGGTTTCTTTACTGGCGCTATTTTTAGCTTAATTACGGTGTATATTTATTTAAATCATCATGAAATTCAAAAACCTTTAGCGGTTATCAATACACAGCTTTCTGAACAAAAAGTTTTAGAAGAGCTTGATGATCAAGTGTCTCCAGTTTTAGAAAAGTATCCAACTCCACAGGAAACTCATAATGATCTATCTGTTAAAGATGGAAATATTGAACATATGACTGATTTTCCACAACCTCAAAATATGGATTTAAGTCAGGCTTTTTTACATCATCATGATTCGAAAAAAATGACTTCAAATTTAAATAATTTGAAGAATATAGTTAAAGAACATCAAATTACTGCGAAAAATATTGCTGCTTCCAAAGTAGCACTAAAAACAGAAACAGCTAAATTGACAGCTGCGAATAAAGTATTAACAGCACAAAATGAAGAAAAAGAAAGTAACTTACTTAAAGGAAATAATATTGCAGTAAATGAAACCCCTGAAGCTTCTATACAAATTACAGTAACAAGAACACCGATCATTTTGACAGAAACCGCCGTGTCTCCATGATTATTGTTATTTTTATTGGCTTTATTTTTGTTTCAAGCAGTTTGGCCTTGTTATTTTCTTATGAATTACGTCATAAAGTGCAAGGTTTTTTTGTTGTTCTTATTCCAGAAAGTAAGAAGCGGCTTTATTCTGCCAAGCATTTTGCCCAACAACTCAATAATGCTGCTGCACCTGCACAAACTCAATCGCACTGGCATTTACAACAATGGTGGATTCTTATTTCTGGATTCTTGTTATTTAGCAGTATTTTAATTTTTGCTTTTACCCGTCCCATTAATCCCACCAAAATTGAAGCTGACTATTTAAGAGAAGTTGATCCTCAAATTTATGGCTTACTTGATGGGCAAATGCTGTCTCCGCCAGATGAAGTAAATGCATCATTAATTGAAGAAGCAATTATGGCTGAAAGCCAGATTGGGACACAACATAGTGTTCAGGCTGAAGCATTTAATCCTAATATTGAGGATCTGCATATGCAAAGTTCACACAGTGATATTGCTACGGCTGATCGTAAATGGCATAAAATGAATCCACGTTATAAACAGCGTTTACTCATGGTCTTTAAAATCATGCAAGAACGTCATGGTTATGAAATGGTTTTATTAGAAGGTTATCGCAGTCCAGAGCAACAGAATTTATTGGCGGGTAATCGTCATGTTACTCGTGCCAAAGGTTTCCAAAGTTATCATCAATTTGGTTTGGCTGCCGATATTGCATTTAAACGTAATGGTAAAGTGGTTATTTCAGAACGTAATCCGGAAGTTATGAAAGGCTACCAATTATATGGTGAAGTTGCTGAATCTTTGGGTTTAACTTGGGGTGGCCGCTGGAAGTCCATTCAAGACTATGGTCATACTGAATACCGTATGCCGGGGTTAAGAAAAACAGCTGAAATGGCCGAACAGTTAACTTCAGAAGGTCAACTGCTGGCTAATAATCTTCCTTAATTTAAGAGCAGCTTAATTAAAATGAAGCTGCTACCTAAAATTTAGTTTAAATATTTTTTGATTTGATCAACTACTTGTTGGGTCTTTTCTGCATGTAACCAATGTCCAGCATCTGCTACAACTTGAATTTTAGCTTTCGGAAATTGTTGTTCAATTGCTGCAAAATGTTCAGTTGTACTAATATATGCAGATCCACCGCCTCGAATAAAGAGTGTTTCTTTGCTACATGGTTGGATAGTATCCCAATGCAAAATATCTGAATAATGCTTAAATAATGCATCGACATTAAAAAGCCAGCGACCTTGAGTAAAAGATTTCATTAAAAATTGAATCACCATTTCTTCATGTAAATATTCACGCATGATTTGAGCTGCTTGTTGGCGGTTTTCAACTTTTGCATTTTGTACTGCAAATAAGGCTTTAAAAATTTGCTCATGGTGGTTTTGAGTGTATGCAAATGGCGCGATATCCAAGACAACCAATTGCTCGATTCTCTCACTTGCTTGATGAACCAATTGCATCGCAATTTTTCCCCCCATAGAATGACCAATAACAGAAAATTTCTGAATATTGATGGAATCTAGCGTATCTAAAATATCTTGTGCCATTACAACATAATTCATTTCATCTGAATGTGCTGAAAGCCCATGATTCCGTACATCTATTTGAATTACTGGATGAGTATCATAAAATTCACGAGCAATCATGGCTAAATTACTTAAACTACCAAAAAGACCATGAATAAATACGATAGGTGTTTTTTCGGTTACTGTTTCATTGAGATGAATTTGATAATTTAAAAACATAAATTTCTTTTATAACAATTTAAGGTTGATTTATATTTGATGATAATAGGAAATTAATCAATTGCCATTTTTTAAAAATATTATTTTTACTTAGGCTATTTTATGGTGATTTAAACATATTGTTAAAAATATCTATTAAACAAATAGTTGTATGGTTTATCTAATTACCACCTTAATTTAGCAAGTCAAATAAAGTGGTGCTCTTTTCAAAAAAATCAGAAATATTGGCTATTTAAAATAATTGAACGGTAGCTTTAAATAGCGAATTCCATTTTCTTCTGGTTCAGGGAATTTCCCTCCATTCATATTAATTTGAATAGCGGGTAAAATTAGTTTAGGCATTGCCAGTGTGGCATCACGGCGGTTACGCATTGCTACAAATTCAGCCTTTGTTGTTCGATCATTAATATGAATATTTGTGCCCCTCTGCGCTTGAATACTACTTTCACAGCTATATTGATGTCGCCCTTCAGGTAAATAATCATGACAAAGAAAAACACGAATATTTTCAGCTAATTGATAAAGTATTTTGACTGAATCAAATAAAACTGAAGCACTGCCCTTCGGAAAATCACAACGTGCTGTTCCATAATCAGGCATAAATAAGGTATCACCAACAAATACAGCATCACCGATCACATAGCTTAAACATGCAGGTGTGTGCCCTGGCGTTGGTATGTTATATGCGATTAATTCACCAATTTTGAACTGTTCATGATCTGCAAATAAATGATCAAATGCTTGCTGGGCGTTAAAGTGCTTAATGTCCAAGTTATAAATTGAACTGAAAGTCTCTTGTACAATAGCAATTTTCTTACTGATCGCGATTTGACCGCCTAAGCGCTCTTTTAAATACTGTGATGCGGTTAAATGGTCAGCATGGACGTGTGTTTCTAAAATCCACTCTACGCTTAGGCTATTTTCTTGAATGTAATTAACAATCAAATCAGCGTTTATGGTCTTCGTTGTTGCCGATGCGGCATCATAATCTAAAACACTATCTATTACGGCGCATTTTCGGCTGATAGGATCAACAACGACATAACTAAAGGTATTGGTCTGCTCATCAAAAAAATGCTGTACCTGTGGATGTTGTGTCATGAATTTCTCCCTGCCCATTGACGATGAATCAATAAACCAGCGAACATCGCGATAATAAAATAAATCATCTGATAGTAGCCTAGACCAATTAAAGTTAAACTTGGTGCTGGACAAATACCCGCAATCCCCCAACCGACTCCAAAAATTAAACTCCCAATCAGCAAGTTAGAATCGATCGCATTGTTTTTAGGTAAATTAATCGCCTCACCATATAGTGTTTTTGGTTCATTCTGATGTACCACTTTTTGAAATGGAATAAATGCTACGGCGATCGCCCCTAGCATTACAAATGCAAGACTTGGATCCCATTGACCAAATATATCAAGGAAATTTAATACTTTTTCAGGATTAGACATGCCTGAAACAATTAAACCCATTGAAAATAATCCACCAAACACAAAAGCCAATATATTTTTCATTTTAGAACGCTCCAATGATATGACGAATGAGATAAACCGTAATAAATCCAGCAAACATAAAGGTCATGGTTGCAATCATGGAGCGTTTAGAAAGTCGGCTTATTCCGCAAATACCATGTCCGCTGGTACATCCAGAACCCATACGCGTACCGAAACCCACCAATAATCCTGCAACAATCATCATTAGCGGACTTGCATTGAGTTCAATATTTGGCGTTTGCACAATGCCATAAAAAAATGGCACCACAAACAAGCCCAATAAAAACCACAGTGCCGGTGTCTTAAATATTGTTTGCAAATTTAAGACTTGGGCAATTAAACCACTAACCCCTGCTATACGACCATTTACATATAAATAGCCCACGACAGAGAGACCTAAAAGTGTTCCACCTAGAAATGCGAATAGGAAATCGTGCATGATAGAGTGCTCCAAACAATATACTTTTATATAATATATTTAAAAATATATCAATAGCTGTATCTTTGTGGATGATGGATTGAGAAGTTTCTTTTAATGGGTGTGTTTGAGTTTCCTAGCTGTAAATTGGAAAATCTATGCAGCTATATTAGCTGACCGTTTCATACTCAATTATTTTACTATGTATGCGGTGTATACAATATAAAGTATGGTTAAATCTTATCTAATTTATTGAAGCCCTTTTATAGATCCAGACTGATCCCACTCACCAAGTCTCTTAATACATCAATTAAATCACTGCCTAATTCTGCTAAATCAAATACATCTAATCCTGAAGTAACATCTGTACTGTTATTCTTGTCTTGTTGCTCTTGCTCAATCTCTTTCACATCAAGATCTGCACCAATCGTTTGTATCTTTTCAGAAGATTGAATATTTGTCATTTTATCTAACCCTTAGTTATTGATTTAATAGTTATTATTTAATTTTATAAACAACATTTTTTACAATATACCAAAGGTTATTTGTTTTTAAAGATGATCTTTAAGTATTTTATTCGTCTATGAATTCTTTAAATACCTTCTCTGCAAACCACCATGGTAATTGCTGAACATCAGGATTCATTTTCAAGGTTTCTGCTGATTGAATCTGGGCAATAAATGCAGCCTTTTCACCATCTGAAGAATTATCAAATAAATACGCTCGATCACTGGCATCTACCGCTTGCATTAATAAATCCATACTACGGTAATAACGCTCTACAATCTTTTTTTCAGGCACAGGATGGCCGCCTACACTCACTCGATACTGAACTCGAGCAATATTAATCAGCGGATCGACAGTCGATACATAATACAAATAGGTTTTAAAGCCTTGGCGTTGTGCCTCTTGCAGAAATTCTACTTTAGAAATATGTGACATCACTGTTTCAAAAGTAAAACTGATCTTTAAGCGTAAAAATTCTAAGCGAATATAATCAATGATACGCGCACAGAGATAGGAATCAATTTCTGATCTATCGAACTGAATGTTGTAGTCATCCAATAAAATAGGATCGAGTTTCAATAAAGGAATGAAATGACCAATTTGAGGGCGCTTTTTCTGCTTTAGGAAATCAATTAAATCTTGTGCTTTTAACGCAGAATGATAAACCATCAAATTTAATTGATGAGTTGTATTCAGCATTTGTTCTAATTCATCAGCATTTAAATAAGCCCCAATATGATGGGGCAATAAATATTCTTTAACTGTGCTTTTTCCAGACCCATTAGGACCAGCAAACATTCTTATTCTTGGTTGAGGCATTAAGTTATACAGCAGCCTCTTGTTTTTTCTTACGTTTTAATATTTTAGGAAGATGATCAACTGTGACATAGCATTGAGATAAGTCTTGAAGAATAGTCTCAACCCCATTCACTTCACGTTGTACCAATTGCTGATCTTTGGCGTAAACAACGGTCGCGACCAAACATGCTTTATTAAAGGCATGACGAAAGGCATGTATAGCAAGTTTAGGAATCATATCATCCTCATATTTGCTTGCCTTCATAAGGCTGTAATAAGCTGTCATAGAACAACTCCCGTTACACAAGGTATATTTGCATCTTATATTAACATAGTACAAATAATTGTCTATTTATACACCAACATAGAAATGTAACGGCTTAAAAGAAAAGCCACTTAATAGTGGCTAAATTTGGACTTAATCTTCTTTCCAAACATCTTCATAATCTTCACGATCAATCATAAAACGAAAACCTTCAGCCAAAGCTAAGTACGGTAGCACTTCAGGCAAAATATCCTGTAACTCTCGAACAGTCATGGTTTGGAAAAAATCTTCACCGTCTCCCAGTTCCCCACCATAAATAAACCAAGCAACATTTTCTTCTGTTTCAGGTTTTTTACGAATACCAACAATCGGTTCTTGATTTAATGTCTCTACAGCAACTGCAACAACATCATCACCACTAACTTTAATATAGGCAGAATCAAACTCTTCACACAATAACTTTTGTTCTGCGATGAGTTCTTCTAAAGGAGATTTCTGGATCATTGCTTATACCTTGCTACATAAAGCTGAATGCTGCATTTTATCCTAGATTATAAATGTGTTGGCAATCTTTTTATTTACATGGTTTTTTGCTAATCTTGAAAAAGTTACAAATTCAAGATATAAAAATGAAAGTAGAAGATTGCCCGCTCATAGAACATCAACATGGTGGAAAGCGCAAAAATGCAGGACGTAAAACTCACTATCAAGAAAAAACCGTGGTTATGCGCGTGCCAGAGTCTAAAGTTTTAGAAATAAAAGCATGGCTCAAGCCAAAACCTGAAGATGATCTAAGTCAAAAAATTGAACTTCAAGCGATTCGAAACCGAACAGCATTAAATATTCCTTATCCTTCTATTCCCGATGATTATTCCTCTACAGACCAAGATTACACAGAAGACTTTATCGATTTAAATGAATATTTGGTGCATAACCCATTAACTACATTTGTATTGCGAGTAAATTCACTGTCCATGAAAAATGCAGGTATAGACCTAGATGATCAAATCCTGATTGATCGTAGCTTAACCGCAGGACACGGCGATATTGTTCTGGCATTAATTCATAATGAATTTACCGTAAAACGATTGATAAAAGAAAAACAACAACGCGCCCAAACCAAAATCTGGTTAAAAGCAGAAAATCCGGATTATCCTGATATTTATTTACGCGATGAAGAACCATTAATTATTTGGGGCGTTGTGACCTGTATTTTAAAAAAACTGAGATAATGAAATTGTATGAATAAAAGTCATCTTTTTAGTGTTGATGCCGATTAGGTTATTTGGACTACTGTTTTGCCGCTTTGTCGGATGGCTGCTAAATGTAAGTGGATTAGCTATGTTCATATCCATCTTTATTCGTCTATTAATTCTCAACAAAGAATTCCATCTACGCTCGATGCGATTAACTGTAACCACACTCAGCTTTATTAGGACTTTAAAGACTTTTAGTTATGCCCTTTTGATTATCCAAATTATTAACCAAATGCTTTATAGATGTCCATTATTCCATTTTTGAAAAAGTTACAAATTCAAGTTATGAAAAACAAATAATCAAATCTTTGATTTTAAATAATTTAACTAAAAAAATAGCAATAGACATCAATTTGGTACAACACTGAATACAGTTTTATAACCCTTAGCCATAAAGCGAAACTGTTAAAATAGATATGACGGTTTCTTTTGATCAAACTAAAAAAGCATTTAAGTGAATTGATCGTAAAATCAGCGAACAACTGCTCAATAATGAACTTTATAATCGCAATAACATAACTTTTGCCAATGAAGATCATCTCATGCAATCATTTTCAGTCACCCTATACATGCTATTCATGAACTAAAAGGTCAATCCGCTGTTCATCAAGATGGATGTATCCCTTCAAAAGAATCCTTTCATCTAAAAAATTTACTTTTATTTTGCCTACCAAGATGATTATAAAATAAGCCTCCGTTTTCATATAAACAGCTCATATTAATGCTTAATCAGACAACCACCCCTTTTTGCATATATCGATATTTCGTTAGAGAAAAACACTAAATATCTCCGATGAAGAAAGTATTTTTTACCCCTTAAGACTTGAATACCCAGCTTATAATGCACATGAATCAAACCAAATAAAATACAATAAGCATATGTTTTATTTTAATAAATTATAAAAAACAAGCATAAAAACCATATCTTTATGCTTTACCCTAAATGACAAGAACGATACAATATTCATAACGTATATTCAGCATAAAAACATCATCAATAGCATGATAACTAAATGAAAGCTGATTAAAATAAAACAGCACTTTGTCTTAAATTGCATACAAGTATTTACCACGACAACTATTCACCATGGAAAATGATGCAATAAGATCAATCGCTACCAACGAACAAGAAATTCTAACCTTGGATCACTGAGTCATGGCTGTTACACAATTTACATGAACTGTTTTGGTCAATTCGGTTTAGAATATAAAAACAAAGAATAATCATAAAAATTGTCATTTTTTAACATTGCCATTTCCTTGCAAAGTTCTCAATATATAGCGCTGATATGACACATATATTCTATTTCATTTTAACGAAATTATAAAAAAAATGTAGGATTTTGTGCCATAATGAGGCAACTTTGCAGACATCTTGCAAAGTATTACTGCAACTTAGAAATGGAGCAAGCTGAATGAGTTCGAGCATTTTAGTCATTCACGGACCGAATCTTAATTTATTAGGTAAGCGTGAACCTGAAGTTTATGGACATCTCACTCTTGAGGACATAAATCAGCAACTCATTACACAAGCTCAAAAATCATCTATTTCGTTAGACACGTTCCAAAGTAATTGGGAAGGTGCAATTGTTGACCGAATTCATCAAGCGCAGCAACACGGCGTGCAATTTATTATTATTAATCCAGCAGCATTAACACATACGTCTGTTGCGATACGCGATGCCCTTCTTGGCGTAGCAATACCATTTATTGAAGTTCATTTGTCTAATGTGCATGCTCGTGAAGCATTTAGACATCATTCATATCTATCCGATAAAGCCGTTGGCGTAATTTGCGGTTTAGGTGCAAAAGGTTATTCCGCTGCACTCGATTATGCCATCGAAAAAATTCAACCTACTACGCAATCATAATTAGGAATACTGTCTCATGGATATTCGTAAAATCAAGAAACTCATCGACCTGATGATTGAATCTGACTTACAAGCGATAGAAGTTAAAGAAGGTGATCAATCCATCGCATTAACTCGTCGTAATCCTATGGTTGCTGGCGCTGTTGCGGCAATGCCTGCTCCTGTTGCAGCTACTCCTGCGGCTAAAACTCCACGTGGCGCTGTAGAAACTTCTCCAATGGTTGGTGTGTTCTATGCAGCACAAAGCCCAGGCGAAGCACCATTTGTTAAAGTGGGTCAAACCATTACTGCTGGTGAAACTTTAGGCATCATTGAAGCCATGAAAATCATGAATCCAATTGAAGCAACCCAAAGCGGTGTCGTTGAAGAAATTTTAGTGAAAAATGGTGAAGTGATTCAATTCGGTCAAGCACTTTTCCGCTATCGCGCATAAAACCACGGGGATTTATAATGTTGCAAAAGGTATTAATTGCAAACCGGGGTGAAATCGCTTTACGCATTACCCGAGCTTGCAAAACTTTAGGAATTAAAACCGTTGGTATTTATTCCGATGCCGATAAAGACCTCATGCACCTTCGTTTTGTTGATGAAGCAGTATGTATTGGTCCGGGTGCAAGTAGTGAAAGCTATTTAAACATCCCAGCAATTATTACTGCTGCTGAAATCACTGGTGCAGATGCAATCCATCCAGGTTATGGGTTCTTGTCTGAAAATGCTGAATTTGCGGAAATTGTAGAAAGCTCAGGCTTTATCTTCATTGGCCCTCGCCCTGAACACATTCGCTTAATGGGGAACAAAGTTTCTGCCATTACGGCAATGCGTAAAGCAGGTGTTCCAACCGTTCCGGGTTCAGCGCATGCCGTAACAACAAGCAATGCATTGGCTGAAGCAAAAGAAATTGGCTTCCCATTGATCGTTAAAGCTGCTTCTGGCGGTGGTGGTCGTGGTATGCGTATTGTTGAGCGTGTTGATACATTACTTGAATCAGTTCAAGCAGCACAGCGTGATGCAGAAATGTGGTTTGGTGATGACACCGTCTACATGGAACGCTTCCTACAAAAACCACGCCATGTCGAAGTTCAGGTTCTAGCAGATGGTAATGGTCATGCCATTCACTTATTTGATCGTGACTGCTCTTTGCAACGTCGCCATCAAAAAGTACTTGAAGAAGCACCAGCACCCGGCCTACCTGAACAAGCACGTGCTGATATTTTAGAAGCTTGTGTCAATGCATGTAAACTAATGCAATACCGTGGTGCAGGTACATTCGAATTCTTATTTGAAGATGATGAATTCTTCTTTATTGAGATGAATACGCGTGTTCAAGTTGAGCATCCAGTCACTGAAATGGTCACTGGTATCGATATTATCGAACAACAGCTTCTCATTGCAGGCGGTCTTGGTCTTAATATTCAACAAGAAGATGTTGAATGTAATGGTCATGCTATGGAATGCCGTATTAATGCGGAAGATCCAACGAACTTTTTACCATCACCAGGTAAAATTGAACACTTCTATACCCCGGGTGGTGCAGGTATTCGTTTAGATTCGCATATCTATCAAGGCTATAGTATTCCACCTTACTATGACTCAATGATTGCTAAACTGATTGCGCATGGTAAAGACCGTAAAACGTGTATTGCACGTATGAAACAAGCATTAGAAGAGATGATCTTGACTGGAATTAAGACCAATATTCCTTTACATAAAGATCTAATTTTAGAAGATGCGAATTTCTGTTCGCAAGCAATGGATATTCATTATCTAGAAAAACATTTGCTTCAAAAATTAGAAGGTCATGTTAAAGAAGGATCTTAATCTGCCTGCTTTAATATAAAAAAACCGCTCTTCAAGAGCGGTTTTTTTATATGCTTAGAATGACTAAGGTAAAATACGGCGTAATGTCGCAAAACATTGTTCTGCTTTTTCATTACTACAAAAATTAATGGTTGATGAGTTTTTCCACTGTACGAAATATTGAGAAATTTCACCTGTTTGGTCTTCGCTATAACCTGAACAATCCACTTCATTGTTATCGTATTTTACTTGCAATATTAGAGCTGGTAATGCGCTACGTTCTTCTTGTGATGATTGATAGTCATAAATACCTGATGACCATTCTTGTCCACTCTTGATCACCACATTGTTATTACTTTTAAAATTATAATATTCAATACATTTCTTATTATTCGCTATTTGCATACCCCATAAACCCACAATTTCGGGACGCGTTACAATACGAATAGGATTCGAATCTTCAACTCGATCCATTTCTTCTGTTGCAACTACTGCTTTGTTCTCATTTGCCATCACTACAGATGAGCACAATATGAGAAAAATCGTAAGATATGTTTTTTTCATACATCATAAGTTCAATGATAAAATTTCTAAATACAACTTAGCATATTTTTATGAAAACCCAGTATTTATCAACCATATTACAACAATATATTTATGTTTCCTTCATGCCTTGGAATTGATTTTAGTCTGTGCTGAGCAAAGCAAATTGTAGAGCAACACATCCATAAATTAATGCTTTCCAACTCAAAACTAAATTCAGAAAAATATCAAAAACCATATAGAAAAAAATTCCAGCGATTACTAAACGAATTCAGGCCACCGCTGAATCAGTAGCACGATTAAATTAACCATGTGGATGAGGCCATCTACAATCAAAGGCTTTATAAAGTTCATCCGATCTGTCTTGCTTCTTCATATAAAATCGCTTACAACAACAGAGACTTATATTAAAATAAAACAAGGGCTAGTAATGCAACTTTCTGAATATCTTCAATATGATGGGCTAGGATTGGCCGAATTAGTGGCCAATAAAGAAGTTTTAGCTTCAGAATTACTCAACTTAGCATTGGAGCGTGCCGCAGACACGAATCCCCAATTAAATGCCATTATTATTCCGATGTATGACTATGCAGAGCACAGAACCAAACAACAATTAACGGGTCCTTTTGCTGGTGTACCCTTTTTAGTGAAAGACTTATTTCAAGAATATGCGGGTTATCCCACGTCATATGGCTGTAAAGGCTTAAAACGAATTCATCATATTGCTGAACAAAATTCTGAAATTGTCAATCGCTGGGAAAATACCGGAATTGTGACCTTTGGTCGAACCAACACGCCAGAATTCGGGATTAAAGGAATTACTGAACCCGATGCTTGGGGAACGTGTCATAACCCTTGGAATTTAAGACACAATAGTGGTGGATCTTCAGGCGGATCGGCTTCCGCAGTTGCTGGTGGTATTGTGCCCATTGCTGGCGCTGGAGATGGTGGTGGTTCTATTCGTATTCCTGCATCTTATTGTGGTTTATTTGGATTAAAACCGAGCCGTGGCCGTACGCCTTGGGGCCCACACATGAGTGAAGCGATGCATGGGGCGGCAGTTCAACATGTACTGACCAAAACAGTTCGAGATAGTGCTGCCATGCTTGATGCGACACACGGCGCAGAACATAGTTCCTTGTTTAAAATTGAACATCCTCAAAGTCCCTATTTAGACATCATTCAACAACCACCTAAACCATTAAAAATTGCTTTTAGTACCCACTCACCTATCGGCACGCCTATTTCCAAAGATGCAATTGCAGCAGTTCAACATACAGCGAAATTATTAGAGTCATTAGGACATACTGTGGTGGAAGACACACCGCCTATTGATGGTATGGCACTCGCCAAAGATTTTATTACCACGTGGTTCAGTCAATTTTCTTATGTTCTTGAAAAGATTAAGCAGCAACATCAAGCGAAGAATAGTGATTTTGAACTGGATTCATTGGCACTTGCAGCATTCGGAAAACAAACGACAGCGCTTGAATATATTCACAACCTCAACAACTGGGGCGTGTATGCGACGAAAATGAATCACTTTTTTGATCGATATGATTTGTATTTAACGCCGGCAACCGCTTCTGTTGCACCTAAAAACGGTGAAATTAAATTACCTCACTGGCAAAAACCCATTTTGAAAAGTTTATTAAAATTGGGCAAGGCACATTTATTGGCGCAAGGGAAATTGGTAGATCGAATTGTGAAAGAAAATTTAACATGGGTTCCTTTTACACAATTGGCTAATATCACGGGTCTTCCAGCAATGTCTGTTCCACTGTATTGGAATGCAGACAATCTACCTTTAGGTTCGCAATTTATTGCACCTTTTGCCCGAGAAGACGTATTACTGCAGTTGGCAGCTCAACTTGAAAAAGCACAGCCATGGTTTAATCGTTATAGTCAAATTCAACTCTAAAAAATAGTCACACTATATTTACGTTATTAAGCTTTTTAGGCTTGTTGGATATGTTTTGGAAGCCAACGAACAAACAACAAGCCGATAAAAGTTGCAAAGCCAGCAATAATAAAAATCACTTCCCCAGAGATGAGTTGCCAATATCGGCCTGCCAAGATACTCCCCAAAGCCACACCTAAGCCCCACATCGTGCTATACATGGCTTGCCCACGTCCTTGCTGTCCTATAGAAAAATTTTGAAAGACAACACGCATAGCAATCATATGAAATAAGCCAAAACTAAAAGCATGAATAGTTTGTGCTAAAAACTGAGCCATAAAGGAGTTTGGCAATAGCCCAACAATCATCCACCTGATTCCAGTTAACACCAAACAAAGGCTGACTAAATAACGCCAAGAGAATCGGGTTAAAAAAACATGCGCAAAGGCGAACATGATAATTTCAGCAACCACCCCAACTGACCACAAAAAACCGATTTCAGTGGTGCTAAAACCAACTTGATGTAAATAGTTACTATAAAAACTATAAAATGGCGCATGAGAAAATAATAAAACAAATTCAATTGCAAAAAATGCAGCAACAACAGGTCGTTTTAATATCGGTAACAATGGTTCTAACTGCTGCTGCGAATGAGGTGCTGTCGTCGGCTCTTTGATCGTGAAAGACCAAATGAAGGCCAAAAATGCAATACATAGCAACATAATAGGCAGCATCGAAATGGGTACGATTTCAAGCAAAGCCCCTATGCCAAAAACAGCAACAATAAAACCGATAGAGCCCCATTTCCGGACTTTGCCATAAAGTTGGGTGCGTTGTTCCGCCAACCAAAATAAAGTCACCCCTTCAAATTGCGCTAAAATGGCATTTTGAAAAAAACTAAAAATAAGCATCAGTAATGCAACCGATTGGAATGTATTTGGAATTAGAAAAATCATGAACCAAATACAAGCTTCAACCCAAGTCGCAATACGTACCAACAACATTCTTTTACCAGACTTATCCGCAATCCAGCCCCAAATAAACGGCGCAAAAAAACGTGTCACAATGGCTATAGAAGATAAAAGCCCTATTTCTTGATAATTAAAGCCCTGATCTTCTAGATAAAGGCTCCAAAATGGCATGAAGGTTCCTACTATGGAGTAGTAGAAAAAGTAGAATCCACTTAGTTTGTGTTGAATTGCAATAGGTTGCATCAGCCTGCATATCCTTGCATTTTCAATGACTTAAAATAATATATAGTTGCATCACATTGCATAGCTTTGCTCTCAATTGCAGTTCAACAGTCTACAAAACAGTCTACAAAAACCTAAAAAATAAATTTTTCGAAAATTTGTAGACTGCACTTTGAGACATTAATTTTTCGTAAGTTTATGATTAAATATTGCGAAAGTAAAAAGCCCTGACTTAGGGAGTTTTTTGTTTTGGCCACATTTCGATATTCTGCTGTACAAGCTTCGAGTAGTTCTGCATATGTTGCTCAGCTTGTAAATAATAAAGAAGTCGAGCAAAAGGTCGATACAGTGATTGGAAGTATTTTATTAAGAAAAAATTGGGTTCTAAAATTTAAGAAAAACTAAGTTTTGAATATTGAAAATATATACAATGGATCAGTTTAAAACTATGTGTTGATTTGAATATGGAAAATGTAGTTACTGGTTATTTGTTATTTATACTTATTTCAACTATAACAATAGCATGTCCAGGACCTGGAACCTTACTTACAATTACTAATACTCTTAATTATGGTAGAAAAAATACTATGTGGGGGATATTAGGAACAGTTTTAGGAATGTTCTGTATAGCAATCTTATCAGCAACAAGTATAGGAGCAATTCTTGCACATGATATATTTTGGTTTTCATTACTAAAGTATATAGGTGCCGTTTACTTAGTATACTTATCAATTAAAACATTTAAAAATAAAAGTTTGAATATAGATTCAAGTGATCAAAATCAGACTCTCAATAAAAAAGTGAATAAACCAAAAATATTTTTTCAAGGTTTTCTAACTTCACTATCAAATCCAAAAACTATAATATTTTTTATTGCACTATTTCCTCAATTTATCCATGTAAATCAAAGTTTGATTCCACAACTTTTAACTTTAAGCTCTTTATTTTGTTTTATTGCTCTAATTATTCATATTAGTTATTCGAATTTTATTTTTTTATTTAAAACTAAACTACTTACGTCAAAAATACAAAATAATTTAAATAAAACAAGTGGTTGTATATTTTTAATATTATCATTTATGTTAGCAACAAGTAATGTATCTAGATGATAAAAGAAATCCATTTAACATAATGGCGCTTATACGAAATTCTTCTGGAAATAGTTTTAAATTTCAGAAAGTTATGCTATAAAAAATTGGGACGCAAACCTAAAAAACCGACTTGGAAACAAGTCGGCTTTTTTATGTACAACTCTAGAACATATCGCCAATAAAATTGATCAATATTTAATCAAATTAAAGCTTTTGTCCATGTTATCAATTCATCCAGTGCTCAAATTATCCCCAATTTCTGAGGATAAACCTTGGGATAAAATCTAAGCATTTATGTACGCATTTGCTCACAACAATTCCCACCCTTTGCGGCTATACGATCTCACGCTTATTTTCTATCATGGGGACATAGAGAGCAGGATGCTCCAGATAAGAATAACAAGAGAAAGAACAAGGAATGTGAGGTACGACAGGAGTTATACCTAAGCATCAAATACGAAAAACCCCGACATCCTGTCGGGGTTTTTTTATTAGTATATATACTAGTGTTCATTAACATCGCAACTACTAAGTAATGTATTTAATACAAATGCTTCACTAAGTAAGTCATCAAAACCCTCATGTTCAAAGTCATAAATACCTTTAACTAAAACAGTTAATTGATTTTGACGAGTTAAAATAAAGCTTAGGCCCAATACATCTACAGGATGATGAGCTCCATTTAAATATATAGAACCATCTATATCCCCTTGAGTAAATGTGAAAGAACTATTTGCTAAATCGCATAATTTTATCGAAGGTAAGTCAATATTATCTAAACGAATTGTTGGAATTAAGATCTGTTCTTGATAGATAAATGGTTCCATAAAGATATGGATAGATATTTCAGAATCTGTAGAACTAAAAATAATTGCGTGTTTAGCAATTAAACTTTTTATGTTAAATTTTCCCATATATGATTGATATAAATGAATTTAATCATCGATTATAGCTCAATAATTATTAATTGTATTTAATATAGAATCTCAACTACAAAAGAAATTTTATGTTAAGTAGCTGATCAAAAAGCCCATGATTGGGCATAGCGATAGCCATTGTATTGCTCCGTGCCCTGTTTGAAACCACCTAGCTCATCAGCTTTCATTGATTGCTGAAAATAGAAAAAAGCTGCGATACCTAATACGGCCAATACTACATAAATCGCCATAAAAAAGGGTGTGTCCAATTTTGGGCATCCCCCTAGTTAAAGTTTTTCTATCGAAATTCCGACTAAATTAAAGTGAGTGATTTTATCTGCGTTCAAGATATTTAGCATAGAACCTGTATTGAGTTTTATTCTTCTCATGTATCCATTACTCTATGCCATTCATATCTATGGGAAAGTCAAAACCTTCGATGTTAAGACTTTTAATTTCATTATCTAAAAAATGAAATGACTTTAGTTCTTTGGCTGATTTTTAGATACATGGATCTAAAAAAACTGTGTGATTTCATAGTTATTAAATGCTGAATTATTTCCTTTACTACTGTAGGCATAATAATTCTCTCGCGGTAAATCAATAATAAACCTTAAGCCAACTTATCACTAATTATGTTAATTTTATTTTTTAAAAAAGTTAGATATTCTAAAATCCCCTTAATAAAATATATTTCAATAGCTTACATTTTATTATAACAATTAAAATAAAAAATTTAATGTGAACTAAATCACATTAATTAAAATTATTGAGTAAAACAAAAATTTATAACATAAAGATAAATGGCATCAATTAAAATTAGTGAAAAAATATTTAATTTTTTTCAAAAAACTAACCATCTCATGTTTATAAAGCACCAGATCAATGTTTATTTCATATCTATTTATTTGGGTGCTATTCTAAAAAATCATCCAATTTACAAAAATAAAATATAATTATTTATTAGTAACTTAGTTAAATATACACCTAAATTAGAGCAAATAAATATTGAACTAGAACACAAAATTAAGAAAATATTTAACCCTAGTCTCTAAATTTCGAATACAAAATGTAAATCATTAAGTTAAAACATAACTCACTAAAATATGAAAACACTTCTGATTATCAATCATCATTAATTTTATTTATTTGTTAATATTATATTTATATTTTCCTTTAAACATCAGTAACAACTATTCCAAAAATATAAATTCAATAACTGAATAAATAAAATGTAACACCTAATAAATTTCAATATCAATTTTATATGTTATTACTATTATATCTACTGAGAAACTGAGTAGGTTATTTTTAATAACATAAGGTCCAGTAAAATGAACAATCTAAACCAGAAACAGCAGAATGACATTCAGCGCCAACACAATCGGCAAAACGATATTCAGAGCGACATTCAGCGCCAACACAATCAGCAAAATGATATTCAGCGTCCACACAATCAGCAGAATGGCTATCAACGTCAGCCAAACAGATAGATTTCAATACTTCTCTATCCCATCCAAACTTCAAATTAATAAGTTATTAAACATAATGGGCTAACTACTTATTAATTTACCTCTCTTTAAAATTTTTAAGCTCTTAGTTTTATGAACCCGGAGATTAAAATGAATACTAATCACCATCAAGATGAGCAGACTATCAAGCATGATTGGCGTACAAATTATACGAATCGTCCTTACTATGGCGAGATCCAATACGAATTACCAGATGTAGACTATGACCGTGATCTGCGTTCAGCTTATGAACTTGGGCAACAGGCACGAAATGAACGTGGTGAGAATGCCCAATTTGAAGAGTCAGAGAATGACTTGAAGGTTAAATGGCAAGAACTCAAAGCAGAATCCCGTTTAAAGTGGGAACAAGCAAAACATGCAATTAAAGATGCATGGGACAAAATTTAAATAAACTCTAGATTATGAGCCATATGAGCTCATAATCGGTTTAATAAATACTAAAATTAGTATTCGTTATAGGAAATAGCCCTCACCTGAGGGCTATTTCTTCTGGCCAGCTTTCACTCAACCTCATTGCATCAATTGCATGTCCATCTGCTTTTTCTGCCATTCCTCGATATTCTGCTGTGCAAGTTTCGAGTAACTCACTGTTGGTAACAGTGTACTCAATGATGATTTCTTTGGGAGCTGTGGACAGACGTTTGTTGGCTTCGCTGAGTTGCTTTGACAACCCAATAGCAGCCAAGTCAGCACTACGAGCGGCAGCATTCGCATCTTGTATTTTTTTAATCGCATTCTGTTCTACCTCTATTATTTTTGCTGACCATGTTTGCATGATGGTGGCTTTTTCTTTTTGAGCTTGATCAATCGCATCTTCATAAGGCTTAATGGTTTTGGCCACACTTACATCACATGCGGTTTCAGCATTGCGTAAATCACCAGCTAAAGAATTGCAGTACCACACATAACCAGTCATAAAGAGCAATAAAACTAAAATGATCCATTTATAAAACGGTGCTAAAAGTGCATCTATCATGACATCCCCCTAACTTAGAAATAGAGCTTTTTCTTTAGCTCGTCGATTAACAAGCCCCTTTATTTCTTTGCCGTTGTCGTAGATCCAACGATCAAATTGAGATGCAGCACTAGAAAAATTGCTGTTATTAATTAGCGTTAACATTGTGCTTTTAATAAAGGCAGTTTCACCAATGTTATAAATAAAGGATGCCAGTGCATCAAATTGATTCTGACTTACATTGACCTTTACGTGTTTATCAAGACAGGCATCAACCCATAAGCAATCGTTTTTAAGCCAAATTTCCGCTTGTCCACGGGTACATACATCACCTTTCTTAACGCGTACACCATTAGGATATTTAATTGTTCCATACCCAATGGTCCATATGCCACCAGTATCCAAGTAGGCTTGCAATTCAAGGCTTTCTGATTCACGGATGATTGAAAAACCTTTTTCCGAAATATCACGAAGTCCAGAAACTAAGGCATTTAATTTAAATCCAATGATATCTGCGAATACTGGTAGTCCATGCATGGCAATAACCTTATCACCAGCAGTGACTTGTTCATTTGATAACTTCCCACCAGATAAAGCTCGAAGCCATGAATATGCTTGAGCAACTTGTTGTGATTGATCAATACTCACTTGTCATTCCCCCTTCCCTAGAATGGCAAGAAATGCAGCTTTGATTTCAGCAATAACTTCTGGTAAGGATTTGCCTCTCCACATTGCTACAGCTTGGTAAAGAATGCCGATCGCTAAAAGCCCAAATACAGCGAACATCAGCATAATGAAGCCCTGATACATGGTTGAAGTCTTCAGCATTTCAAAATGCTCAATGAATGCTGAACCACCATATAAGCTCACCGTTACACTGGCTGCAAATTTGCAAATAACACTGACAGTTACTTGGATTTTTCCGTTCTTATCAATATCCCCACTTAAGACAAGGGCAAGAATGGCACCAACAATGGCTGGAATTATTTTAATAATCCACGGAATAGTATTTTCCTGCATGGCTTAATTACCTATGATTTTCTATATAGGTATTTTGGCGCGACCGATGAATGTGAAAAAAAGCCTGTTCCAAATAAAAAAGCCCGCTATATAGCGGGCTTTAAGATAAAACTTGTTAATTTAAGCAAAACGTAACACCAATAGAATTAATAAGGACTGTTTCATTCTCACCATACGTATCATCAACAATATATTCATCGATCTTACTGGCATCAACAGTAATGATTTCAATATCAACATGGCTATTTGCGGGATGAAAAAATGAAGCATACTCAACCTCATTATAGATTCCACCATTAGAGATAATCTCTTGAAAATCTGAATTAAGTGGTTTTACTTCAATGCCATACAGTGCAAATATAGATTTTAAATCATCTCGTCCATCTCTAAAGCCGATAACCCCTTCATGAAGAATATTATTGATTTTAATATTGTAATATCCACCGCTTGACATCGTACCTA
Organism: Acinetobacter bohemicus ANC 3994; assembly: GCF_000367925.1. Taxonomy (GTDB): domain Bacteria; phylum Pseudomonadota; class Gammaproteobacteria; order Pseudomonadales; family Moraxellaceae; genus Acinetobacter; species Acinetobacter bohemicus. Next base: position 993,591 of record NZ_KB849164.1, on the reverse strand, counting down.
AGGTGATTTTTTTGGTTGCCCCTACACATATAGCATTTTCTATACTCTCTTTTACCCGCAACACCTGCACACTGGGCACATTTGTATCTAAGCAATCTTGAACAGCAATGTAGTCCGGGTTCTTGGGATCATATCCAAGTTGGCCACGAATATTACCCAGATGAATAGACATTGGTACATCCATGCGGCCGCGCTTGAAGCGGCCTAAAATTACAGCACCTGTCAGACCGTCCGCAGTTTGCTCTTCTGTGCGGTCAATAATGTCTTGTCTTTGGATACCAACGGCTTCACCTAAAATCTTTGTCGTATTCATCTATTTTTTCCTTCCCGAATTACTGATGACTTTAATTATTTCATTCCCCATTTTGATAAGGGCATTATGCTTTTGTGCTTCAGCTTCAATTTCTAACTTTCTCTTTTCCCATGCATCAGATGAATAAAAAAGGCCTCAAAACTTACAGGCAAATTTAGAGCTTCATATAAAGACATCTTGCAATGCTGGGCCAGATCCTGAGCCGTACTAAGCAAATGATTGGTCCAATTCTTTGATGATTCCGAAAAAGGCGGCAGCGGGGCGAAATCGAAGCGGCGCGTCATCTGCACCTCTTGAAATGACTAAACCTTGATTACTGACATTTAAATGAATCATGGTAAATAATTGGTTATTGAGGGTAATGAAATCTTGATAGATCAAGTCAAAATCGCTCTGAGCCTGTTTCTTTAAAAACTCCAACCGCTCAGAAAACTGTTTAATAAATTCACTATCATTGGCACTGCGGTTTGGGAGTTCCGACAGCTTTTCATGCCCGTCATAGCTGATTTGAAATGCCAACATGCATGCAATCCATTCCGCGGCATTGGCGCAATGCTCTTCAAGGTACTCTGCTTCCCGGCCAACCAATTGCCGAACAGTAATGCCGTTATGTGAAATCTCAGGTTGCCAATTTTCTTCTGAGTGCAAATAACATTTAGAAAAATCAGCATCAGTGGAAAATAGCGTGGCTGACTGCTTTTCTACATACTTCAGCATCAAGCAATAACGCTCTTGCACTGTCATATTCAGCGGCTGCTCTTTATTAGACAGTGCATGTGATAAAAATGCGCTGATACGTTTCTCATTCAGTCGTTGATTAATGGCCGCGACTTTCAAAGCATCATTGAATACAATTTCCTGTAAGGGTTCAACAATGATGAATGGTGATGCATTTGTTAAAGCGATTTCGTTGATTTCTGGTTCATCGCCCAGCGCTTCAAGTAACGGATTTGTGCCATCAAAATCATGCATTTTGGATCTCCAGATTTTTACCCAGCCCAATAAACTGCTTCAGGTTATTGAGGACGTCGTGCTTAAACTGACCAGTGCTACAGCGGATTTCTACAGTTTCACCCGACTTGATTGAAGTCTTGGATAGCGGTTCAAATACAGTTTGTACGCCTGTATTTTTAACAACCACGAATAGGCCACTTTTTGCTACTGTAGTTTGTTTTACAGGTGATGGACTTTGAACCTTAGGAAGCACCTGCTCAGTTCCAACTGATTCATTTACTGAGCTTGCTGGAATTTCTGGGGAACTACTTTCAGTATCTGCCGTAACTGAAATTTCTTGATTGCCATTGTCAGGTTCAACATCTGCTACTGGGCTTTGGCCTGCGGTATCGCTCTGCATTCCCTGTAATTCAGCCTGTGATGAGATCTTCTCTTGATTTACTGCTGCATCAAGTAATGGAGACTGTTCAGTTTCGACAGGTGCAAGTACTTCAGTATCTACCGCAGCTTTAGCAGCAGTTGTTTTTGGTTTTGTTACTCGTTTGCTGGTTGTAGCAGTCTCAGGAGTATTTGAATCCGCTTGAGTCATCGTGTGTCACCCTTTATCAAATTAGAAATGAATTAAGGCGCATGGAAAATGCGCCTTAATTTGCAGAATTTTAGTTTTTAAGTTTTGGCATATTGATTGCGGTGATCAATGCAAACTGATCGGCATAACGATCAAGCGGGTTAAGCTCTGCTGCTTGTGATCCAATTAATGCAATCAACTGTTCACGCGGATCCGGAGTCGCTTCGCTTACAGTCAGTGGCATTTCAGTGAAACCAATAAACGGATTGCGCACTGGTTCATTGCCACGCCCTGTTAGTAGCATTTCAAATGCTTGACCGGCTTCAGTCAATACACCTGCTGAGCTAGGGACATGATAAACATTGGTTCCATCTGCCAGTGTGCCGATACGTACAATTTGACCATGACCTGCAATTGCACCTGTTTTCACTGGCATTTTGTCAGATGAAAGTTGAGCAAAGAAGATTTTAGCCGTATCACCGACATACAAATCAAAACCAACCGTAGCACCACCTGAATCCTGAACAATACCGAGTTTGGCTGCTTCTAGGTACTTCATGAACTCACCGAACAAATCGCCTGAAGTGTTATAAGCGGCCGCTAAGTTTCCAGTTACACCACGGGAAGCATCAAAGGTAAACTCTCGTCCATTGTAGGTAGCACGGTCTTTACCTTCACCCAGTAAGCGAATAGTTTGTTCAAGATAAATTTTACCTTGCATCAATCCCAAAGCTGTTCCTACAAAACCGACTTTCAGTTCACTTGAAATCTGATTGACTAAAAGTTTAGAAGCGCGAATTTGCGTCATGATCGGCGCACTGACCAGTGTTTCATATTCAGGTTGCATGCTGACGCCAACAGGTTCCATCTTGAACTTATTGGAGGTATCACGGGCATCAAAATCAGCAATTAAACAGACTTCAAGTTTTACACCTGCTGGCAGGGCTTCATTCAGTGTCACTGAGATGGTGCTGGTATCCAGATTAATACTGCTTCCAGTCACCGTATATTCTTCACCCGCAATTTTTGCTGACTTTTCAGCAATTGCAGAAATCACACCTGACAGTTTGGATTTACTACGGTTGCGGGTATGTGCCACTTCTTTTCCAGCAATACGGATGGAAATATTCCCGCTGATGAATGGCAGCAAAGGTGCATTAGTATCCGGTGTTTTGGCAGCATAGTCAGCATAATGCGTATGAGCTACCACCGCATAAACTGCACCTGAACCATTATTGCTGAGCGCAAAGCGGAAACGACCTTCAGCGTAAGGTTTCGCAGCCTGAACACCATCCAGATAATCATTTTTATTCATGGCACCGAATGCACGGTCAGTCACAAAGCGCGCAGCTACAATCGGTACTTCATTTGAACCATTACTGTTCGGGATATAAGCCACAATCGGCGATGCATAGGCAATGGTTGTTGCAATCGTGGTTACAGAGAGTGCTGGGACAATACTCACCGATTCCTGATGCGTATTGCTGATGTCATCAAAGCCTTTTTCCATATTTTGGTAGGCTTGAGTCGTAGAATCACTGAAACTGCGGACCTTCTTTGCAATGGCCACACCATTACATAATGCCGAAGCAATCACTGAAGGATGAGGCAGATCACCGCCGTGGCAATATTGATATTGACCGATACCCTGTTTAATCGCTTCATCCACATCGGCTGCACTGTCAAAACCCATAATATCAAGTAAGTCATTCAGCGCCTGTGGGCGGGTTTCAGGCATAACCACAAGGCTGTCAAAGCCTTTTTCTTCACCATCTTTATAGAAATAGTTTTGGCATTGCTGTGTGGCGAGCATTTGCGTTTGGAATTGCTGCTGCATTAAATCAGATAGAGACATATTTTTACCTGTCGTGGGTCTAAAATCTTGGATAGAAATAGATTCGCACGAAGGGAAAAACACCAAGATGGGCAGTTCCAAAGGTATTTTCAAATTAAAAAAATCTGCAGATCATTATGCAGGTTTTATCCGTATAGCCTTATATCACCGCTCTAAAGGGCAATATGGTACGGCTATTCTGATAAATCACTTTTATGATATAAGGGATGCGCTTTTAACTTTTTGCTATTTAGGCTTTTTTATGAAAAAAAACTCCTCATCAGATGACTTAGAGTCAACTACTTTAGGCTGGAAATTTATTGCCATTGTTGCTGTTATAACTTCCATATTTTTTACTTTTCTATACTTAGCAATGTCAAGTGAACCAGACTATATGCCTAACCGAAAACCAAAAGCAACCACCCAACAAGATGCACCAGTCAACGCACCCCAACCAGTAGAAAAAACCTCATCTGAGTGATGATAAAAATAAGAATACACAGAACTAAAACTCTTGGTGGTCAAATTGACCACCAATCTCTCGGATGCCGTTTTTTCTGTGGAGGGAGGATGTCAACCGCTAACACCGCTAGATACATAAATTTCAACACTATTGCCAGCTGTAACTTTATAGCGGATCTTATCCCATGCATGTTGTCGAAATGGCTCTGAATCAGGTGTACCCGCTTCAATCGTGACAATCGGTTCCCAATGTTCGTCTATTAATACATCACAATCAGGTTTATTGCTCCCTGAAAACTCAACGACAGCACCAGATCCAATCACTTGATAATTAAAAATAGCTGAAGTGCATTGCCCTGCCATTCCTATATCACCAACTTGTTGATCTTTTTTATTAAAAATTAAAAATGACATGACTTCTACTCACTTAAAAAATTACTGTGTACGTGATTCAACTTCACTTTTCACTGGATCAAGCCCAATCTCATCACGGCGGTTTAATACATACTTTTTGCCGAAATCAGACATTAAGGTCTGACCGCTGATTCCAACGATTTCAAACCACAAAATAAAACCCTCATCAATCATCAAACCCAGTAAATCCCCCTCATTTAATTGGGTATCAGGAATCTGCAAAAGCTGTTCTGCTAAGGTTGGTAGATCCGCGTCATAGACTTCAATCTGAGCCAGTATTGCCAGATCTGAAGGGTTATTCATTGAGTTGTTTTTATGGATATATCCGCCGTTAAATTTGTCCGCCAGTATGAAAGCATGCCCAACATGGTCATATTCATAGTTCGGCTCATCCTGCATAGACAATGCATTGGCTTCAAACGACAGTGGATCTGCTGGCTTGTTAGCATCGACTGGATTGGTGTACACAATACGTTTGCGCCACACCTGCGCTGGAATACTGGCCACTGTATTCATCACAATACGACGAGCGGCCATATGACGGCCATTCGCTACACGGTTGACTGCTCTATTTAGCATTATTTAAATCTCCGCATCAGTTCCTGATAAACCTCATCTGTCACAATTCCACTGTTGCGCCATTCTGTATATTTCGATCTATCCTGCGCATCCTGAACTTGTTTTGCCTGTTTTCCTTGTGCAGCAAAATGCTCCTTCGCTACTTTTGCAGCACGGCGGATCATTTCCTTTTCGGCCTTCTGAATATTTGGCTGAATCCTACCTTTGGTTTCTTTGTTTAAACCGCTTATTTGCTGATCCAGTTCTGCCAAGATTTGCTTATCAGTTTGTTTCTTCCGCACACTGAGCTGCTTGCTTCGATCTTTTTTGACTTCTTTTTTAAGATATTCAATACCTGAAGGTGATTGAATCCAGTGAACCGCTCTAAGCACATGCTTGCACGCAACACCTGACAGCAAAGGGTTTCTGAGTTTGGGATAGCCATTTTCTTTACGGCCTAAACCATAGCCGCCAATTGTGGCCATATAGCGATACCAGTACGTATGCCGTTCACAGTCACATTCAAATTTAATCTTTCCACCTGATAGCCAGCGCTTTACTTGATTGACAGCATTCTGACTGGTACTCGAAACCAATGAACTGAAACTGCTAAACTCAATTTCTACGTGATGATTCGTCACCTTGCTTTTCGGTCCAGCATTCGTCAGTAAATGAACGAGGCTATCTTTTCGGCTGAGCGGTACAACAAGATGTATTTGCTCATTGGCGCGGTCTATATCATCGGCATGGCTGAGATTGACAATATTTTGAATGGTAATGCCTTTGGAATACTGCTCCCGCAAAAGATCAATATTGTCCTTAAAGGCCATAATATCTTCACGGGTAATTTTCCTTGGAGCATCACCCTTCTGCTGTCCAAGCGTTGTATAGAGCACCCGCTCAACATCATAGTTCTCACCTTTTTCAATATTCTCAGGGCGCAAAAATGTCGGCTTAGGAATCTTTCTGCCGAACTCATCAAAGTTAAATTCTTTATCCGCTTGCCCACGCTGCTTGCTGTCAGCGCTTCTACGACCTTGCAGATCACGGCGTAAGCTACCGTTGCGCAGTGCTTCTTGCATCTGCTTATGCGCTTGCTGCAATTGATCAGGAGTTTGATTAGCCATCAATTATTTTCCTTAGAGAAATTCACGGCGAAATCGAAGTACATCAGCAATTAACGGAACTGCTATCCGTTTTTCGGGCAATTTTTCCCATATACCGCTGGTGCCACAAGCCACTTGAATGACATCTGTATATGCCCTTGAGCCATACACTCTTAAACTCAATAGTGTTGGATCTTGCGCTTCATCCTGTTGAACGTCCCAGACAATCAGCTGATTGAGCTTGCCTTGCTCAATAAAGCGATTGATATGATCACGGATGGCATTGCGGTATTCGTTAATCATGTAAAGTAAACCTCAGGCCTATAACTTGTATGTTAAGGCGGGTTCTCGACTCAGCTGATCCACAATTCCAAATTAAAAAGCCCCACATGACTGTGAGGCTTAAATTGAAATTACTCTGTTCCAGTTTCAGGGTCCGGTTCTGGTTCAGGCTCTGGCGTAATCGTCACTGCAAGAGTTTTCTGAACTGCATTACTGAATTCACTGATTAAGTCGGGATAGATTAAGTGCTTTGCATTACCTTGTGCTTTTACCAACGTATTTTGGGTTAAGCCTCCAACATTAATCACAGCTGACCAGTTGTAACTGTTGTCTGAGTTCTGTTCTGTCCCAATCACAGCAGTGATTTCAGCTGCGCCGACTTTAACCTTGACTTCATACGGCATCGCAATGCCATTGGTTAAGATAGTGCCGCTCACAGTCACCTTATCTTCTGGCGCTGGATCAGTAATCGGTGCAATGTTCTTCATGGTAAGAACTGGTACTGGAGGTGCGACCTCGTCAATGTTGTCGTTGTAGGTTTCTACGATCGCAAATCCGATCCCGCCGTCTGTACCTGCATTGCCCCAGCTTTTCCAGCCTTCACCGAATTTGCCCACTGCAATTTTAGCGGTAACACGCTGACTGTCAGTATTGGTAAATATTGCTCGTACTCGTGCGCCAGAACCTGCTGCACCACCATACGACCATGATTCATCACCGATTCCCCATGCCCCATTACCACCCCCAGGCATTTGACCTAAAATAGATGGCAGCGCATCAGCACCTTTCTGAGTAGTCCCGCGATCATAAGTAATTGCATTAATACCAGCTGTCTCTTCGATGTTCTCAAAAAGGCTGGCTGCATCAACGACTACAGGTAAACCGCCCTTACCCGGCTGGCCGTTATGGAAAGAAGAACCATTACCCCATTCTCCACCAGTACCCGCTTTACCGCCGCCTGCTGTCAGTATCGATGTATCAATCGTGCAGGATACTTCCCCACCATCCATACCATTTGCCGAAGTGCTTGAACCCGACCAGATTGAACCCGCGCCACCACCCATTGCGCCATGCAAATGAAATTGCACAGTCTGATTCGGTAGGATCTCAATTTCATGAATCCCTTCATAATAGGTAAGCACCCCCTCAGGGTATTTGCTTGTATCGACAATCAGTACACTGACTTGTTTGTTCGGAATGTACGTTAAAGCAAACTTCAGGAATTCGGTGCCTTCCGTTTTATTATCTTCCACAACGTCTATGCTATAAGACGCTTTGCCAGTGGCATCTACAATAAACTGCCCGCTTAAAGCACTTGGCGAAATATCATCTTCCTGAATACCAGTAATCGACCAATCTACGGGTGTACCTGCATCTAGTCCCGATGTAACAAGTTTAAACGTGACTTTACCACCTTCATCAACCACGGCCTTATCAGCAGTTAAGCTGTAAGCAGGTGCTGAAGTTCCGTCACGCAGGCGTTTCCAAATACGTGTTGTGAAGGCTTTAATTGCTGAACCTGTAGAAATACCGGTAATTGCTCCAACTGGCTGATTAACATCCTCTACCCCATATGGAATATGCGGTAGCAGCATCCAGCTGGTGTCATAACCGAACAGCGGTTTTAAAGCGATGGCAGGATCATATTGTGTGCTGTCTGTTCCATGCCAAGAACCAACATGCCAAATGACATTCGCCAGCTGTGTAGATAGCGGATACTGCGGATGAGGATTAGAATGCGCTAAATGCTGATTCATCAGCGCGACAGAGACAGGTGCATGCGGATCTAGCTGAATCACTAGATTCTCTACATTGATGTCCTCAACTTTCATACCGAATGTGCCAATGCAGACAATATCGGCAACCAAACGCATTAATGGCGTATTGCCTGTTGTAGAAGCAATTGCAAATAAAATGCCAGAGGATGTAAAAAGGCCAATTTCAAAGCAGTCTGCTGTCACTGTCGGTTCAATATTTGAAATAAAGCGCAGTGTCCTTGATACCGGCTCAACGCTTCCGCCATTGAGTGGATAACGCTCCAACTCAGCAACCAGCGCAGTATTGGATGATGCAGTCTGAGGATTATATTTTGCTGTACCCACACCGATATGAGATAACGCAATGCTTAAACCCATATTTTCAGCATCGAGTACAGCAGCCTTGCCCGCATTTGTTAAATAAAACTGAATTGCCATAATCCACCCAATTAATCACTTTGGGTATTGTTAGCGGTGCGATGCTGGTAAGGACCGATTAGTTCCAATCAATATGTCGTGTTCTCAAGAAATACATACGCAAATAAATCAGCGATATCTGGAGCATCAAGCCCGATCTCACGCATCTCAGATACTGGCATGATTCTAACCCGTGAACGCTCATCAAAGCTGTAACGAATGCTGTTAAGGTCTTTCAACACTTTTTCTTTATTGTGCGGCTGACAAATTTTAAAATTATGCGTATTGACTGCGTAAGATAAGCAGGCATAAGCCTGTGCACGCTTATTGACATACTCTTTACGATTGTCATTACTAAAGCAGTCTCCACCCCAATGCACGGGCATATACCAAATACCATTTTTCTTTAATAACTGGCCTAGGAATTTACCCTCGCCATTATCATTAACAATGAGTGTTGCTTCAGGGTATGTGGATAAAAGCTGTAGAATATCGTCAATACTCATAGCACTATTTTCTTTAAACTCTAAAACAACTGATTTTCTTGAATCAGGTATATTTCCCTCAACGGCTACAACCGCTATATAACCGCCATTCGCAATAATAAAATGTCCATAATCAGACAGTTTCATTTTAGGATTCAAATACACCTTTTTTATTATTTCATCGGTGAATAAAGGCTTATATTTTGGCTGATTTTCATTATTTTTACGGCGCAAATTAGCCTTATTGTTACGATGCACATTGGCCTTAAAGTTACTGACCAGCTCTTTTAAATCACTAAATCGTTGGACACCTTCACTAAATAGTTGAACACCTGCCGCTATGGCATTTACAGCCTGATTAACCCGCTTCATTGTCATGTACTGTTATTCACTTAACTTAAAGTTAAATGCTAATAATTCGATGATGCTGAAAAAGGGTCATGTTCCAAATTCTTTTTCGGCAGCCTCTTTTAACTGACTGAAACGTGATTTTTTTGCAGCCTGCTCATGCGCCTCAGGGCTTTCATCTACGATAACAACATTTTCATACGCTTCGGTATAGAACACATTTTCCAAGAATAAAAATGCGAATACATCGCCCAAATCGGGTGACTTGATGCCCATACGCTTCATTTCATCTTTGCTAAAAATCTTATAACGGCTGTGCTCATCAAAAGTATACGGAATTTTAATAATCTGAGCCTGAATCTTGACCTTAAATTTAACTGTTTTAATCTTGAAACGGCCTTGTTCAATAGCTCGATATAAGCCGACATAGGCCAATGCACGTTTATTCACATATTCTTTGCGGTTGCTATTACTGAAGCATGCCCCACCCCAATGCACTGGCATATACCAGATGCCGTTTTTTGTTAAAAGCTGACCTAAGCCTTTACCTGCACCATTATCATCAACCACCAGTGTGGCATTCGGATACTTCAGAATGCATTCGTGGATCTTAGCGAACAACTCAGTAATATCATCTTTGTTCTTACAAAGCGGAATATCAACCACTTCAACCCGCCGTGCTCGATCTCCCCACTGTGCTTCACCCCACACTTTAGAAACCGCAATAACAGAATCGTCACGGCCAACACCACCACCAACATCGACAGTAATCACATAGCCAAACAGATGGTCTTTAAGAATTGAAGCGCCACAGTACATATTCTCTGCATTGCGCTTTGTGATCAGAAACTCATCAGCGCGGTCAGGAAATTGTCCAAGTACACGGATTTGATATTGAGGATCGTCACGACTGCCATATTTTTGGCGCTGTTCCGCTAAAGACTGCTTACTGACCAGCGGTGATTCTTCACCATTAAATGTCAGTGCTGTCCACACACCGCCAGATCGATGACTCAGCGTATGATGGGTTTCATAAAAGAGGCCAGCATTACGTGTTGGCTGTGAAGTTAAAACAGCACGGTTATCTTCATGCGTTAAGGCACCGAGAACAACGTCCATAACCTCATCAGGAATACCGCTGGCCTCATCCCCCCATAAGAGATAATTATCAGCATGGTTCCCTGCAAGGTTAGTCGGCTGGTGCTTTGGTGCTGTCTTAGCAAAGACATACCACTTTTCTTTTGATCCTTTGATGTAAACCAGTTCAGATTGATAGCCGACATAATCAGCTAACCATGCCAATGGACCACTTTTAAGCCGTCCAAGGTTAATGCTGATTTCTTTCCAGACCTGTTTCTTCAGCTGCCCAATTTGCGGAGCAGTAAACATCGTGATGGATTCATCAAAGAACAGTAGGTGCCAAAGCGCCACAATGCCTGCGGAAGCAGTTTTACCCGTATTGTGGTGCACCATTCCATCGGCAGTGAGGAATGTAGAGTCACCATCCAGTACAAAGCCGAAATACTCACCCTCACCTAGTGATACGGCACGTTCAATGCGTATAGGGCTGTATTTCTTATGCTTCAGCTCATAGGCAGCAAATTGACGCTTGGTTTCTTCTGGCCATTCCAACCACTTGGAGACCAGCACTTCCATGTAATCGCCAGCTTTCCAGCCATTTTTTGTTTCAAGCGCAATTAAACAAAGGATGTGAGACTTGTTGTAGATATGGCTTTTGCCATTTTCATATTCGAAACGGTATAAATCCTGCCAGCCAGTAACAGTGCTGATCACTTCCCGCGGTGTAATGCCATCACTGCCTAATACGGCGTCATTAATTGTTATTTTTTCTACACGCTTCCACTTACCATTCGCTAAGCGGATCTTAGTGCCTTTACCAAAACAACCGTGTCCTGAAGCTACAGATGTGCGACTCCCGTCAAATGCGATCGACTCGAATAAAAGTTCTTGTTGCCATGTGGGAGTAATACACAGCGCTTCGACCGCAAATGCATAAATGTCATAGCGATACCGAACGCAAAGTTCCCACCATTCAGGGATTTCTTTAAGAGGTTGGAGTGCCATTATGAAAAAGACGAGAGATTGTATTTTTTATTTTAAGTTTTTCAATTTGTTTTAATTTTAAGCTGTTCCAGTGAATATATTCACTGATAAATGTGTTCTTCCCAGCTTGTAAATGTACACAATCTCGATAATTAGATATCAGCTTGACCTAAATATATAATTATTGTTCCATTACACCGTTGTATCTATTCTGTATCGAGAAAATATAAATTAATTACATTGACTATTCAGATAGTCAAGCAGACCAGCACGGTACAGTCTTATTTAAAAAATCCTTGAAATATAAATAAGATATAAAGATTTTTAATCGTACATATCTCCACATTTCCATCTCATAACTACTGTAGTGTTAACAGTTTAAAAGCCCATGATGACTACTCATTAAATAATTCAACGGAAAGAACATGACCACTCAAAATACTGGATTCAAAGCTTTCTCAACTAAAGTCAATTCTACAGCTATCCATACCATTCAAGCTGCAAATGAACCTACTGAAACTCAACCAAAACCGTCAAGCGAACCTGATAAAACAGTAGAACCTAACAAAGAAGTGCCGCAAACAAAATAAAATATATACTTAGTGATTAACGACGCAGATCACTGAATATATAGAGGCTCCACTTTTTAGGTGGGGTTTTTTCGTGTTGTTACGATGAGTTACTTCTTTAGGGACTCTTCGCACTTAATTCTAAGCGCTTCAGCAGCATATGGAGCCATTGGCGCTGTACTCATAGAGTGATATGTTCTACATTCACTTGTTGGATATTGAGGCTCTACAAGTTTTGGTTCTTGAGTACTACAGCTGGTAAATAATTTTCTCCAAGCAATAAAAAAAACCACTCGAAGGTGGTTCATTTAAAATACATATTTAATGTTCTAATTGTTTACTAATCCAATCTAAAAATTCATTTTTTTGTAGAAAGCTTGGAGCAGCATGAGCCAATATAGTTTGCACTTTCCCATTAAATACTCCCTTATAATTATAAGGTTTTAGGGCCTCAAAGGTAGACTGATCGGACTCATGCAATTCACTTAAGAATATCTTCAATTGCATAAATTGACTTTGAGAACCTATCGCTGGTCTCTCCACAATAAAATTATAAATTTGTTCTAATATAGGTTTAGGATTATTTTGAGGCATTATGATCTTCCATAATTTTTATTAATAAATAGTCATCAACAAGCAATGTAACAATATATTTCTAATAATGCATTGTTATATTCTTACATTCCCATCTTCAAAAAAACAATATATTCATAAATAAAACAATCAAAACAGGATTTTAAGTTTAAAAAAATAAAAATTCTTCTTTTTCTCAATCAAACCTATCCAAATATTCGTGTGCACAATCGAGATAATTAGCTATCAGCTTGACCCATAGATATGCTAGGGGGAAAATTTATTCATAAATTACGCAATAAAAAACCACCCGAAGGTGGTTATAACAAACGGCCTTAGCATGGCACAAAAAATTTAATCCAATCACTTTCAAGTTTCTCTAAAGCCTTAGGGTTAAATTTTTCAACTGAATATATATAAAAAGTAGTATCTTTATTTCTAATTATATAGCGATAGTACTTAAGTGTACCCACTTCGATATACTCCGGTGTATACCATGCAGGCAAGTATCTTTCATCAAACTGGTATTCACCATACTCATTTTTATTGGCAATCCAAATACTCATATTACCAAATCCTTAATTGTTTTAAAGTAAGCATAGGATATACCAATAATCGCGCGATCTGGTCTAGAAACAAGATCATTAGTTTACCTTTTGATAAACATTGAAAAACCCCGCCAACAATCCAATTGAACAGGGATTCTATGTGCCGTAATACATCAGGCTAGTGAAAAAATTATTTGGATGGAATATTTTGTTTAGACAAAATTTAAATATTCTGTAATATCGATCACAATAAGCAATCATTAATATAAAAGAATAGACAATGAGACATATCGTTTATATCGCCTTTTTAATTTTCTTTGGAGTGACAAGCCTAATAAGTTTTGGACTTGGAGTTTACTTAACTAACATACTCTTTTTTGCTATTGGAGCTTTACTTGCTGTCGACACAGCTTTGGTCTCTTGGAAAATAAGAAAAACAAAAAACAATTCTTTTTTCATTACTTCCAAGAATCCTAAACCTTTCCTTTAGAGATTTTTTGGCTCTACGGAACATCAAGTTGAATTTACAAATTTGCCTTTATACACGGAGAATGACATGAAAACTCAACTGCATCGTGGAAGGCTCATCGACCATATTCAACTTGTTGTGCGCGATCTTAAGGCGAGCCAAGAGTTTTATACAGCGGTATTGGCTGTACTGGATATTCCCATCATCGGTACGACAGAAAGCTATTTTTGGGCTGACGAGCTCGTCGTATCTTCGGCAGAAAGCCCAGCAGCGCTGGGTATGCTAACAGGGCGGCACCATTTAGCATTTCAAGCTAAAGATTGTGCAACCGTGAATGCGTTCTATTTCGCGGCACTAGCTCATGGCGGCCAAAGCAATGGCGAACCTGCTGAGCGGTCTTATCACTCTGGGTACTACGCTGCTTTTGTAATTGATCCGGATGGCAACAACATTGAGGCTGTGTACCATGGTGAAGCTCAGCGCAGTGCGCCATCGGTAGTAATTGATTTGTAGGGTTTAATATTTAGAGCTCTCATTTTCGTCAAAAGCTTCAGCTTACCTTAATCTATCACTGTAGCATTTTAGGCTATACGGATTCCTCTAGTTAATCCGTATAGCCGATTTTTTTTAACTTACTTCAACATCTCGACACACTTTAATTTCTTCGTCATCAGCAGTGTAGTCAACTTCAGTTGCGCCATGTAAACCAAACAAACAGAACAGGAGTTGGAGCATATTGTTTCTCCATACAAAAAAAAGCCCACACAAGGAAAGATGATGTGGGCGAAACTAAGGACCTTGGAAGGTCGGAAACTACAGCTAGTTTCTGCCGGCTATTCTCTACACTAGTCCAATACATTACAGTGGCGCAATATGACATTATTAAAAATAATACCAACCAAATCAAATTATTATCTGTTCTTAATCTATTGTTTAGAATAAATAAAAATTTAATCCTGTGACCGAGCTTTCGTTGCTATATAAAAATAAAAAACCTGCTTAACTCTCCCAAATTAAACAGGTTCAACTCTTTCATCATCTATGTTTTGTAGCTTTTTTATTTTCAGCAAATATACGATTAGATTCTTTCAATTTTATGACCAACATAAAAAAACCTGTATCTCGGGGAAGATACAGGCTGGAAACTGGATAACCAGTTAAAGTGGAGAATCACTAATCTGACTATAATAGTTGGTTTTATTTGTTTACCAATCGGTATTATGTTTATTTTTTGTTAAAAACAATCAATTTTTCGATGCTATTAAATACTGACATTTAACTCAGATCACCAGCAATTAAAAAAGCCCATCTTTTCGATGAGCTTTAATGCTTAGTGAATCACTACAACTCCGTCCACTATAGTTAAAATATGCCATATACCTTTATAAGGCCAATATATCTAGATTGCCTTTAACTGCATGGTTATATACTATTTTCCTTAATCATTTTGGTAATACCCTATTTTATGTCCGACTTTCAGCTGTCATTAAGTGAATACCTTAATACTGTCCAAGAAGTTATACGTGTAGCTTTTGATGAACCAGTATGGGTTAAAGCTGAGATTCGTAATCTAAGTATTAAAGGTGGCCACTACTATTTAGAGCTGGCTGAAAAAGAAGAAGATACCGATAAAGTGATTGCCAGCTGTAAAGCTACAATCTGGAAGTTTTCTGCAGCTAAAATGGTTTTAAAGTTCGAACGTGAAAGTGGGATTGAACTATCTCGAGATCTGAATGTTCTCATTAAAGTAAAAGCTCGTTTTGATCCACAGTATGGCTTTTCAGTAAATATTGAAGATATTGATTCAAGTTATACATTAGGTGATATTGCACGGCGTTATCAGCAACTATTAGAACGCTTAAGCACTGAAGGGTTAGTAAATAAGAATAAGTCACTACCTACTCCATTTGATATTCAAAATGTCCTGGTCATTGCGCCTGAAAATGCCGCAGGTCTTGGTGACTTCAAGAAAGATGCAGATGCCTTAAGTAAAGCTGGCGTTTGTCATTTTGTTTATCAAACGGCGACTTTCCAAGGAAATACCGCTGCAGTCTCAATTATTGATGCCTTAGGAAATGGATTACGCCAATGGGCTAAAGATTTTAAAGCACCGCCAGATCTGATTGTTATTATTCGTGGTGGTGGTGCCGTGAATGATCTAGCTTATTTAAATGACTACAACTTAGCAGCCCTACTCTGCAAACGCTCAGTTCCTATATGGGTGGGTATTGGCCATGAAAAAGATCGAACAATTTTGGATGAAGTGGCGCACCGGTCTTTTGATACACCTAGCAAAGTGATTGGCGGTATTCGCAACCTGATTGTTGAACGTACTCAAGAAGTACTGGAATCTTTGCAAACGATAAAGCTGTTATCTCAACACCAGATCACGGCATATCAAAGCCAAAATGACCAATACATTAGAGTGATTAAAACGCTTGCTCATGGTCAAATCAATGAGGCCAATAAAAGCCTAGATATGATGAAAGGCACCTTACAGTACTTAGCACAGCAACAAATCAAATTTGCCTCAAATCAAGTTGAATCATTGATGCGTGAAACCCTATTACAGAATCCACGAAATGTGATGGCCAAGGGTTACGGTATAGTCCGTAGCAACGGTAAAGCCATCCGTTCAGTTAAACAAATCTCAGGTGATAGCATCCAAGTAGAATTACAGGATGGGACTATCAAAGCCAATGTGACACAGGTATCTAGTAATGACTAAAAAAGAATTAACATTTAAAGAAGGTTATGAAGTTCTTAAGAAGAATGCTGACTTGCTTGAGTCACAAGAAGAACCTGACATTGATAATTTAATGAAGATTGTTGAAGAGTCTATGTCGTAAGTCGCGTGTAGATGCAGTGCAACAGGCTTTGAATGAGACTTTTAAGGATTAGTCCAACTGTAAACAATCCTTAAATTTTTTTCTTGTGGTACTTACACCATCAATAACCAGCTTATTACCTGTAATTACTGCAAGTGTATAAGCAGCAAGGCACATTAAGTTATTTGATTGTCTGATAATCGGAAAAATAAGCTCAGGTGGATATCCATGCATACTTCTTTTAACTGCATGTAAACCTGAATGAACATATGAATTTAAGGCTTTCCATGAAATATCTTTAAATTCAATTAATTGTTGTACAGCAGAATGTGCCGGTGTATTTTTTGCTTCCAATTGTTGCAACATCTTAGATATTGGTGGCAGTTCTTTATTATTTCTTTCTGCTCTTTCTTCGCTTAACTCACCTACAATTAGATCTAATTGTTCATCAGAAGCTACATAAAAAGCCCATAGAGATTTTACTAACGCTTCGTATTGTAGTCTGAAAAGTGCAAATGCAGATGTATTGCATTTTGCATGAGCAATTAGAAATCTTAAACTTGCAGAATGCTCAATTGAAATCAATGCTAATGCATCAACAGCTGTATATCTTGGTGTATTTTCATATATTGGTGTATTTGTTATTGGAAAAATGAGCTGACCTTCCAAATGATGTGAGGCGTAAAGCAGCCCCTTTAATATATCTTCATTAATTTCCACGTTGTCCCCTAAAAATTATTTAATTTAATAGCATCAAATAAAATAAGTGACCAACAAACACTACAACAAATTAATTATTCTAGATATTGTGTTGATCACCTTCTTAACGCTAGTTTGTTACTTGCAACCTAGCTACTTCTTTCAAGGTTTTATAATCCATTCCGCCCCTATGCCAGTCATGCGACTGAGCAAGTTCAAAAATAGGCATATACGTCGCCTTTCCTAAAAATAATCTTGCTTCATGTGCACCAAATTTAAAATGATCATGAATGCCATGTCCCATCTTCGGGCTAAGCTTACGAATCGAGTCTCCAAACTCATCCCACCAGTGGTTTAGCCAAAGCATATGCAAAGCTAAATCTCGAATATTGACTTCTTGTTGTACAGTTCTAAGTTTCATTGTTTCTAAAAATGTCACTGCATCACTAAAATGGATAGCGAGTAATTCACTATAACGAGGAATACGGAAGTGTTGGTTGTGTCTGCTCCAAAGTTCAGTTCTTCTTTTCACACTACCTTCGCAACGGCGATCAACGATTTCTTTAAGTTCGGCTTGTTGATGTGCGCTGATTTTAATACGTGTATCGATTTGCTGTTTCAATACTTCTTTGTCCAAAACGTCGAGTACCCATTTGCGGAATTCTTTGGCGACTGGTGTGCGGGCAAAGAATGTAATGAGATGGCAACCGCGTAAATTAAACACTCGTAACACCAAATTGGGGTTCTGAGGATTATCTATAATTTTTGTCATGTCTTGAGCAAATTCATCACTATTACGATCATAAATTTTAGTTACTGCATCAGCACGTGAATAACCTAAAGCTCGGGATAATTCTGTTGATGTAATCCAAATTTGTTGATCATTAGTTTCTATTGGATGAAATTGTATTGCATTAAATGTTAGACTACTCATGTCTAATCTCCTTGCCGAGAATGGATATGAGCCCCTCCTTCCGCCAAGTTGTAGGGGCTTTTTTTATTAAAAATAATGTCCACTGGACATATTGCAAATATATATGTCCACTTGATACCATGTCAACAGAATTTTTCAGGATGAAGTCATGGGTAAACATTTAGGTGTTGCATACAATTTACGCTTACCGCCAGAACTAAAAGATAAAATTGCAGAATCTGCTAAAGAGCTAAACCGCTCTATGAATGCGGATATTGTGGCGAGACTAGAGCAGAGTTTTCAAAAGCCTATTACTACTGAACACGAAGTAAATGATCTAAGAGAATTGTTAAAACAGAGTATTGAAAATAATAAAAAATACTTTCAAATGATTGAAGAACTGTTAAAAAAAAGTGATGAAAACAAAGCTAAGTAAGCTCTTGTAATAACTACACAAATTTATAGAACAAATATTTCCAAGTAACAAAGGTATAGTACATATGGAATTTTACCGTTTCAGATCTTTAAGAAATTTATTTAACCAATACGATGATACCAACAATGCCGAAAAAAAATTACAAGATTAGGAGAGCTTGAAGAGCAATGTATTTTTTTCCCGACTGTACAACAACTCAATGATCCAATGGAGGGTTATAGAAATCTTATTTGGAAGGGAGACAAAATTGTTTGGATTAACTTTATACGAAACTTTATGTTTCTATATACAGATATTCTTACAGAGCTAGATACAAAAATCGATATAGAAAAATTAGATATAGATAAAATAAAATATAAATACACAATGAAGTTTAGAGAATTTAATATTCCTAGATGCACAAAGACAGGAAAATTTTACTTAGATTCTGAAATAAATACTATTACTGAAGAAGACTATAATTCTTTAGAATTTATTAAGCAAATTGATTTTTTTACCAAAGCATTTGAACCTTTACTTAAAAACAAAAACTTCAACACATTAATTAATTATTTGGTAGAAAATGAAATACCAAATTTTAAAATTGAAATTATTCTAGGGGTAATTCTCCTCAATATTCATAATTTTATTTTCGATAATAATTCAAAAATTTTTGATGACAAAACACTCTTCGATATTAAAAATATTATCAAATCTAACGAACATACTTTCTTAAAAAAGGATGAAAGATATTTTTCAATAAAAGAGTCATCAATAGGAACAGAAGTATATTTTAAGACCATCAACTTATACCTAAAAATATTAAATGAATCTATGTTTGATAATTGGTATGTGACTTGTTTTATGAAAGAAATGGATAATCCTATTGTATGGTCACATTATGCTGAAAACCACACATCTATATGCTTCATATATGAAATGATAGAAGAAAACAATGTCAACTACTTAACTTTAAAAAATAATAAGAGCGAAGTTATAAAATTTAAACTAAATGAAGTTAATTATAATGAAAATAAAAGAACAAAGATAAACCCTTTTGAAAATTTTGGAATGCTTATGAAAGATGAAGTAGTAAACCAATGGGTTAAATTTTACGATCAAGAAAGTAAACTTCTGTTTAACTGTTATGATGAAGAATTCCCAACTAAATATTCTTCTACTCAATTTAATGATTTATTAATTAAATCTGAACATTGGAAATATGAAAATGAATATAGAATTATAATAAGTGATATCATGAAGTTTTATTCGGATGCGAAGGATCGAACATTTCAATACGATTACAATCAGCTCAAAGGCTTAATTATAGGAATTAATACCGATAAAGAAAACCTTATTAAAATAGTAAAAGTTGTTGAAAAATTACAAATAAAATTTGATAGAAAAGATGACTTTATAATCAAACAAGCATATTATTGTACAATCGATAAAAAAATTAAGACCTACGATATTATAACGTTATAGAAAGTATAATTTACGTTTTATTATAATTTAAGGTTTTCTTGAATATTTTTCATAAAAAATTTTCAAGAAAACCGTTTCTAGCTAATAATCTACGCAGCAGCATCTACTTCAATTTCTTTTTTTCTTCTGTGCCCGTCACCTTAAAAGCAACTTTATAAAAGTCATGTAGAAAGATGCCACAATCAGCACATTTCTCAACATACTTCAGACATAAAAATCCAGCAATCAAACAAATAATATGTAAAGCTACAATTATGAAAATACTTAAAAACATTCCTTTCTCATAATAGTTAATTACTAAATCAACATATTTATAAAACTTATAAAAAGGAGTTAAACCAATAAATGCAAAAGTCACGTACCCAATCAGAGCAAAAGTTACTTTAATCCAATTCGACTTGTGCTTAAATTCTGTTACTGCCCCATCATCATCCCTTTCACGCTTCAACATTCCTCTAATCTTTACATACTCCCTTACCCATAAATCCGCATTTTCATAATTAGAGAAAAATTTAGCTTCGCTATAAGTGAGCGCATCATTATTGAAAAGAGATTTGGCCAATCTATCTTTGTACAAAGTTGACCGTTTTTCTAATTCTTTAGCTTCGAACTCATCTGCCAAATTTAAGGCTTCTGCTTTGCTTTCTTGGGTATGCTTTAAGTGCGCTAATCTATTATTTAAAAATGACAATATGATTGGCACAACGAGAACAGCTAATACCCCACCAATTTTTAATAAAGTTTCCATTTCTATGTTTTTATAAAATAAAAAGCTTGATTTAGGACTATTTTAAAATTTTGTCAACCAACTTTTAGGACTCAAAATAGAATTTGTCAACCAAACGATTATTCATACGACTTTCTAACGAGATTCATTGAGCAAACAAGCTAGGAGTTGTTAGACTTTAGCTAATTTTTTGACTTTAAAATAATTTATGAAATTTTTACTCATTTTAGTTTTGGGGTTCACTTCCATCCAAGTTTATGCCAAAAAATGCGCTGACTTTTCTACTCAACAACAAGCACAGAAATGGTATGAACAACGCAAAAAATCGGGACAAACAGGCTGGAAAAGTCTAGACCGCGACGGCGATGGTCAAGCATGTGATTGCTTGTCAGGTGGAAACGGTAAGAAGTGCCCGAAGAAGAAAAAGTAGGAATACAAACTTTTACACATTAAAAAATCAATCAAGACAACCTTTAAAGAGATTTCCATGAGTAACTATCAAAATGTATTAAACAACTTTCTCGAACAATGGCCTTTAGATAAAGTTGAAAAGATGTCCCTTGAACAATACGTTTCAACTGGAGATCCTACTACCTTTACGCAGTGGATAGAAAACAGAACTATCAAACTTGGAACAATTAGTGGTCCATTTGGCTCTAGAATGTTTGGTATTTATAAAAGAAGAAAGCCTGATCCACTTAAAGGTTATATTAATGATGAGTTATTTACTTGGGATAAAAAGTATGGGAATGATAGAAACTTAGCATTTTCACAAGTTAAAGAACATATTTTGGATACTATAAAATTTTCATCAATAGGTGAATTTTCTAAAATTGACCAAATTCCTTTACCTAATATTTTTAAATGGAAAGTTGCTTATCTTTACTCTAACGAACGATTGATCCCTATTTTTAAAATGGAGCTTTTAAAAAATATTGCAATTCATTATGGTTTAGCTGTTACTAGAAAAACGACAATATCAGAAATTCAAAAAATTCTTATTAAAAACAAACCAATTGAGTTAAACCCACATGACTTTATGCATGTACTTTGTGACAAATTTATTCCAAAAAAACAAAATACTGATGGCTCATTAAAGCCAATTACACCAAAAAATGCAGTTAAAAAGAGTAAGGGAACTCAACAAGAAAAGAATACTAATGATCAAGAAAGAATAACTACCCCCTCATACATTGCAAAACAGACTCACAATAAAATACAGAATAAATTAAGAAGAATACTTATTGATGAACATGGTGAACATAATGTTGAATGTGAAAAAAATTATGTAGATTTAACACTATACCAAAAAGACTGTATTACACTTTATGAAGTTAAATCTGATGCGTATGCTGCGACATGTATACGCCAAGCTTTAGGGCAAATTATTCAGTACGCACATCGGTTAGATACCAATCAAAAAATTAAACTGTATGTAGTTGGACAATACCCTTTAGAAGAGAATGAAATTCCTTATTTAAGCTACATTCAGGAAAATCTTAAAATTGATCTCGACTATATAAGTATTGATCTTGATTGATAGCTTTTGCATTAATAACAATTAAATGGAACACTTCAGGGTGCTCTACTTGCGTAAAATAGTAAGCGTGAAACAAGCATAATCGCAAAGAAACCATGATAATGCGCTGAACCTCGTCATGATTTTATATAAGGTGCATTATGTTAATTTTAGAAAAAGTAAATACAATGATGTAATAGCATCTATCAAAATAAGGAAATAATAATGGATAACGCTGAGTTTGTTGATGCGCTTAAGCTCTACGTTCGAGATGACGGAATCAAGGGTGTTATTTCTAGGTTAAAAAGCCCACTTGGTAGAAGCGTTTCTCCTAAGATGAAAAATTTATCTGAATGGTATAACAGCTTATCAGAAGAAAATACTAAGAACGTGAATATCATAATTGAGTTAATAGCTCATGATGTCTTATTTGGTGTTTTTGCAGTATTGGATGGTGTTAGAATTATTGACAAAGAAAAGGGACAGTTTGAATTAGCTTATAAAACACAAGAAAATTCATTCATACTGAATGATCCTGCTGAGATAGGATTACATGAGCTATTTAATTCTGAATACCCACCAAAATTCTAGACATACATAACCCTTTATTGAACTCAGCACCTCGTTTTGACACTATCAATCGTGTAGTAAATGCTTTAGGTTTAACACTAACAGTTCAAAATACTTAAAGTTAAAAAAATTAGTAAAAGTGGAAGTAATAGGCTCCCACTTAAAGTGTCTATATTATCACCAATAAGAATATCTGCTCCATGATGGTTATTACCATCATGAACTGAATATTAATAGAATTAATTTATACCTCTGATTAGAATCATATAAATTTTTTAAATACTAAAAGGCAACATCGTCCGATCTATATTATCCGCTTCCTGCACCTGATTCGACATTACTCCATACCCTGTTGCTATCTTATGACTTGCCCAGATCGCCAGTAGCGCTGCAATATGCCCATTATTCAGCGAGCTGCTGTCAAACTCTTGCTGCATGCCCTTCTTATCAATTTTACGCACCTGAAGAATGTTCATTGGGTTATAACGGGTAATTGAATTTTCGAATTCAACCAGTCCACCACGGTAGCTTGCTTGATAAATGCGGATCACTTCTTCAAGATGCTGCTGCGCATCGAATTTCAGCTGCCAGTTCTTAATCAAGTTTGGTGAATCAGTAACAACGACCGTATTTTTACGCAGATCTGGCGGTACGGCCAAAGCGGTAAATATCTCCGTCTTTTGCAACAGAATCTCTCCAGTATCCTGAAAACACATTGCCATTAGGCGTATAGGCTCATCAGAAAAGCCAGTCACACGGCTGTCAATACGGATCATTTCTGTCATTTGACAAATCTCCCAAAAACATTAGAATAAAAAGTAAGCGGTTGCTCCCACAATATAACGTCGAGGTGTAGGTATATTGTGCGTAGCAGCAGGAATCCCATCAGTGTAACTGCTGTCATCAACCGCTTATCAATCAAATACTTTCCAGCCAGACAGCAGCCATTCATTGCTATCCGTTTTAATCAATGTTGCTTCATACCCTTGATGCTCAATCACAGTTTGACTTGATAAATCGTGCTTGAATGTTCTGAGTATTTTCCCTTTCGCAAGCACAGTAACCATTCGATACACCAAGGCATGAGCCTGCGTTGCAGAATAGCCATCCTTACGCATCCTTGCCTCCAGAATATGGACAATTCCTTTGCCGCCTTTGGTTTTCCCATTGGGCCGCACCTTGCCTGCATCTCCCCAGACAAAATCAATCCAGCCCATATCCTGACGGTACATGGCGTGGTCAAAATCGTGCTTGGTCTTGAGCACCACGCGCATTGCAGCGCGCCCCCGTGAAATATTCTCTTCAGCCGTTCTGGGCACTTGACTGGAAGAGGCTGAGTCAAAACCTATCAACTCAGTCATGAATGTTCTCTACAGTAATCTCGCTAGTATCTTTATTGGCTATCACACGGGTATGACCGTCTTCAGCAAATTTATCAGCTTGAATCACCACAAAATCTTCCAATGGTTTTTCTACTGCCGATCCGTCAGGGTTATAGCCATTATCAGTGTTGTTATCATGCTGACCACCAAGCCCTAGAATTTGCGGCACATAACCAATCAGCTGCACATCAATCGTAAAAATAGACAGGTTGATTGCTTCACTGGGTACTGGTGATGGAAACAACTGATTTTCTAAAACTGTAAAGGTACTGTACTCAATATGACTGCCCGCTATCTCAAAAGGCACCGCAACACGGCGTTTATCTTCATCCAGCATGTATGCACAGAACTGATCGCATACAGACCGCGCATCATGTGAGTTAGTCGCATAAAAAGCAATTTGCGCACGTACAGTCTTAGCAATTAAGCGAATTTTCACTAATTGATCGTTGATTACCACAGGTACAAAGTATGGCACTGGCAGAAGCTGACTAACATCGGGCGGCTGATCAATCAATGCAGTAGCGGTCAGCATAATCGGCATAAACGCCGTAGCACCACCTGAAACATCAGCATTTTGGCTTTTACGGTATTCAGCCAGCATTGATTCTGAATCGTCCATCAGACGGCTTGGACAGGACTTAATCGCCGTGCTGATCTGCCGAGTTTTCCATTCATCAGTCTGAACGGTTTCGGGCATATACCATGCCCGAAAATCGACCAGCATTTTATACCAGGTATCTTGAATGCATTTAAGCGAATCTTTAGGCATGCTCATAATCAGCCCCACCCAAAGATTTTAAAGCCTTTCGCTTTTACGGGTTTAACCTTCGGTTTTTCACCGTCGATCTGCATACGCGCAATTTCACTTTCTGTTAGCAGCTGCTCTGCTTCATTGCACACTGAATCAAAAGAGCGGATCTCCCCGACCATGCCTGTATAGAAATCCTGTGTACGCTGAACCTGTAATGCTGCACGCTGATCACGTTTAGCCAACTGATTTGCCAGCTGATCCACTTGATCTAAAGCCTGCTCATTGAACTGATGCAGCTGAAGCTGGGCGTGAATATGATCAAAATCTCGCACAATTTGCTGTTCAAGCATATTGGCAATCATGGCTTCCGAAGGTGATAGCAGCGAAACATCTGTCGCACTGTCAAAACAGGAAATCAGACCTTCTTGATGTTCTGGTACTGCTAGGCCATCAAACAGCTGGCCATCACCTACGTTAGTGACATAGTTCGGCTGTGTGACATAATCATAACCATAGAAATTAACGGGTACTAAACCTAGTCCAGAACGGCGGTAATCCTGAGCTGAACTGAAACCGCCTACACGGGCTAGATACTGCTTGCGGGCATGTTCCCCTGCTGCATTATCGAGAAACTCTGCTACATGGGTTACATCACCATTTTTATCGGCATAAGATTCAAGTGTTCTGAATGCTGACTCTAAATACACCACTTTGCCATCAATGATCACTGATTCAGGCGGAAACATCCCATAACGGCGACGGATCTCATGCCCGTTATAGCCGTACATGGTCCCCGACTTAATCATTTCCTGAACTCTCGGATGGTTAATCTGATTGATCATTTCTTTCATATCAACATTGGCGCGGTTTTTACCTGAATGCTGGCGGCCACGCTCAAATAAGTTGTATTTAATTTTCTTGGTTTTTCGAGCTGTATCAGCCATAAAAAAGCCCCAATAATTAGAATATTGAGGCTATTTTGGCAATACAGCGCAGTGTAGGTTTTGCAGTGTTCCAATCAAAACCGCGCAACCACTTTTTACCTTTTGTTAAAAATATTTAAAGGAAAAACTTCTAAATTGATATAGAATCCCTTCAATTTTTTAGAATAGCATTTGCTAAATTCTTATTATTTTTAAATACATAATTTATATTAATTTAATATTCGGGTAATTCAATAATGAAATTATTAACTTCAAAATTTTCAAAACTAAGTTTGATTTCCCTAATGGGCTTAACTATCTCTGCATGTGGTGGAGGTGGCACAGGTGACAGCTACAATAGTAGTGCAACTAATACTTCAATTAAGTTTCCAATGCATACTTACGAATTAATAGGTGAAAGAAATGATTTTATGGGAAGGGAGTTATATAAAATATTTAGTGAATCACTAATATTACGTGATAATAATGTTTCAATAACGACTAGAACACAAGTTGATTTTGAACAGCAATACGCTACGGCTGAAAATCCTTATACAGAATATGATTTTACTCTTACTAAAGATAAGTTATATGAATCTAACGGTTATAGCCTGCCTCTATATTTAGAAAAAAATGATAAAGGTACTGTAATAACTTCGTATGACCAGCACAAAGGTGGTCTAACTCAAACCATTACATTTAAGACACTTAGTCTTTCTAAAAAGAAAATTAACTCTTCGGAAGTAATAAACTCTATTTTCGCTTCTGAAAATCTCAATTCAGAACCAACTGAATTTTTAAAGCTTAGACTTGCCTTTTTCAAATCTACTCAAACTTTTCCAGAGGGAGCTGAGTGTTACCAGTTCTTAAGTACTCAACTTTCACACTCTACTATTGAATTTGACAAGAATAACTTAGTCAATAAAACATATTCAGCTTGGGTAAATGAGAAAAAAACTCAGGGTTTAAATGTTATGACAGAACAGTGGGCAAATAAGAATGTTGCATATGTAAAAGAAGCTGATGGGAATGTTTCTGATGCATACCAAATGGTCGTAGTTGAATTAAATGGAAAATTATATTTTGGTGATTACACATCAAACGAAAAAGTCGATCTAAGTAAAAATATTGATCCTTCACTTAAATCTGGTTTGTGTTCAGCTTTTGATCAAAAAGCTGCTTATGGACTATATCTAGGCTTTAGAGATTTACCAACTAGCCCCTACTAATAAACTATAAAAAGGCGGGTTTTCCCGCCTTTTTATATTCCCCATAATTTGCAACTTTCAATCTTAATCACTGAAGTCAATTACCTGATAAACCTTGCCATATACTGCTGCACCTATTGAGCTATTCCCCAGCTCCACATCCAAAGCCTTTGAATGAACCTTAAGCACGACATTGGCAGGAACCAAACGCCGTAATATCGGTGACAGTTCAATAATCTCGGATGTATCAACGCTGTCCTCAATTGAAATACGCAACCGGCTTGTGAGGAAATGATCTGGCTTTTCCTCATCGGTAATATGCTTTGGGTAATTCAAGTAGGTTTTGATTGGATGCCAGAGTCGCTTAATTTGCCACTGATCCGTCCAGATCATGCGTAGTACAAATTCTAAAAAGCCTAAACCACGCTCACTGGCCAGACTTGACCAGTTTGCATAGATGACCCGCATCAACGTATCTGAAGTCAGTGGACGCCGTAGTACCACAAGACCATCTTGCTTAGAAAAGCGCTCAATGACTTTTCGGCTACCTAAGTGCGGACAGCCATAGTCCAGCATGTCCTGAACCTGCTGTTCAAAGACATCGGCAAAGACTTGTTTAAATGCCTTGGCCAATGCCGTTTCTAAGCCTTGGTAATTATTGACTTGCTGATCAATGGGGCGCGTAAAGCTTACATTACCCATGCTGCCCCCATCTCTGCGGTACGTTCTAGATTCAGTGTGATACTTTCATTGGAGATATAGACCCATTCATGTGGCTTATTCAAACCCGCAGGCACAAGTAGCGAGAAGTCACTGATATTGTCCTGAAAGGCTGTAATATTTTTACGCAACTGGGTTGATATTTCCTGTGTATTGAAGCCATTCACTAACCAACGGCTTGAGCTCAATTTCGTTTGGCCATAACGGTCAACCAACAAACCTTTGATCTGCACCTTTACACCGTCTAAATCATGCACGGCGGCCAAGCGGCCGTTTAACATTATTGCAAAAGGCTTTTCTAATACAGCATGTACCCTCACCCGGTCTTTATATAGGCTATCCAGCTGGCCAATATACTGAATGATTTCCTGTTCCAGTGTTGTCTGCTCCACGCTGTTTTTAGCGACTACCGCAATATGCAGATGATTAATATCTTGATAGGTTGCACCATAGTAACGGTCATGTTCATTTTCATTCCACACCGCCAGATAGTTAGCGCGTGGCATAAATTTAGCCCGGACTGAATAATCGAAGTTACCCAGAAACACGGCGTTTTCATCATAAAGCGATGGGTAGCTGGACAGTACGCGCAGCTCAGATACATTTAGCGGATCTGCGCCCTGACGTACCGCTCCACTTTGCTTAAAGCGCACTGAGACACGTTGCTCATCGGCATTAAATACATCAACCAGTGAAGCATCTTTTAAACGCGAAATATCAACATCGCCGTATGTTTCTAAAATGCCCAAGGTAAATATCTGATTGGCTTTTGCAGTGCATCCTGCTCGCTCATCATCACCAAATTCTATAAATATTCGACGTAGACTATCCGTTGTCAGGTTGAATGCGTATTCCAACGGTGCGACATTCATCCAGCGCTTTTTATGCAGGTAGGGATTGTTTTGATCATCACGCACCGTAATACCGGCTAATGACAAATCATCTTGTAATTTAATTTGCGTACGATGGAAACTTTCACTGTTCTGTACAAGGTATTGGACTTCACGGTATTCACTCTGCTCTACCAGTACTTCTCCCGTTTCACCCGGCAATACAGTCACAGACTGGAGCAAGCGCCATGGACGACCACTATTATCTTCAATTTGACGGCCTTGGCTTAAGCTAATGCTGTTTCCTGAACGGTTGAGCACTTCCAAAATATGCTGTGCCGGCATTCCAATCGGTAGAATGCCTTTATTGGTCGCATCAGCGATAATTGAGCGGTCGCGGGTTTTAATGAACGGTTCCAGTTCTGCAATATCAATTTCCTGACTGAATAAGGAAAGGAATGCTGCAATAGAGCGGATCTGCTGGATCACCAATGGATCTTGCGCGTTATAGCGTTCCTGAATTTCATAGTCATCTAATGAGGCAACAATACGTGCTTCAAAATTAGCTTGCGTCAGCATCGTATGTCTCCCCTTGCATTGACTGCGACATCTGACTGTCACGGATCTGATTTAAGTTAATCGCCACATCACCGACTTTGAGGTAAATAACCTTTGTTTCAAAGCCTTCATTTTGGCTATATAGCGCAAGCTGATCTGCACTGAGCTGCTGAAGAATCGGAATATCCTGCTTCATCTTGTTGATGAATTCATTTGCCACTGGAGAATCTAAAGGACCCATAAGCAAGCTGTTCAAGTCTGGCCCATAAGGTGATCCAAAATAGCCGTTAATTTCAGCTTCAAACCAATGATTAAGCATGGCGTGTATCTTATTTCGATCGATCATAGCCCCGCCTTATGCGCTGCCAATTGAATGACTTTACAGAACAGGAAAGCTGCAATCACCATCATGGAATACAGCGCAAAAAATGCTATTAAAATATAAAGGATAAAATCAGAAGCGCCGCAGTAAGTCAGCACATTGTAAAAAGACCATGTGGCAATGCCGGTGACCAAAACTGCGGGGATCAAAAGCAGATATAGCGTCTTCCGTGAATGGTTAAAAACCTTATCAACGATGCCCTGACGCAAAAGATGCATGAGCTGTACTTTACTGTCACGAAAACCTTTAAATGCAAAAAATACATGTACTAAAAAGAGTATGACCAGCAGTACATTCAAACCAAAATTCAGCATTACCCGCTCCTAAAGCTATATATGGTTAGGGTAAGATTTTTATAACTATAGCCAGCGTACTTGTTCCAATAAAAAAGACCGCCTAAGCAGTCTTTTGGATCTAGTGAATATCCTAAAAGCGGACATTTCTATTTGGGTTCTAACAAGATCATTGTATGGTCTTGGCCATATGAGTTATGAATCAATTTTTGAAATATCTAAAACATCTTTTTTTAGTCTATCAAGTTCTTCATAGACTTTTTCATCAAGCTTAGGCCTAACCTTTTCAAATTTAATTTTTAACAAGTCTAAACTTCTGAGCATCATCTCAAAAATAAGTTTTTGCCGTCCCAAATCATCGGTGGAGTTAAATTTCTCGTAATTTATTTTTAAGCGAAAATCCATAATCTTTTTTTTAAATGAATACATTACTCGTTCTTCGAAGCCTTTTGGACCCATCATTATCGTAATACAGTCCCAACTCTCTAAAGGTATATCGTAAGTTTTATATTCAAGTCTGCTTTTAAGTATATTCTCAACATTATTACGAGCAACATTCAATTGCTGAAACTGTTCTTCATTTAAAGCATCTCTACCTGATTCACTACTCATCCACACTTGCATAAAAAATCTCTTAATAATCTAATTTTTTATAATAAAAAACCCCAACATCCTGTCGGGGTTTTTCGTATTGGGTGCTTTGGTATAACTCCTGTCGTACCTCACATTCCTTGTATCTGATCTTGTTATTCTTATCTGGAGCATCCTGCTCTCTATGTCCCCATGATAAGAAATCAGCGTGAGGTCGTATAGCCGCAAAGGGCGGGAATTGTTGTGAGCAAATGCGTACAAAACTGTTTAAATTTCACCCCAAGGGTTATCCGCAGAAATTGGGGATAATTTAAGCAGTGGATGAGTTGATAACATACAATAATGTGCTATTTTGATTAAATATTGATCGTTTTTATTGGCAATAACTTCCAGAGTTGTACATAAAAAAGCCGAATTGTTTCCGAGTCGGTTTTTTTGTGCTTTTTTGAATTTTTAAAAACAGTTAAGTTGTTGAAATTATTAATTTAAATGAAACGCGTTTCGTATAAGCACCATTATGTTAAATGGGGATTAATTCTTTAAGGAGACAGAACCCGAAAAATTCCAAGAGGGTTTTTATGTTTGTATTAGCTTCAGTAAAATGGACAGTTAACTTGCTAATTTTATTGATGGAAATATACTGAGTAATTTAGATACTGACGAAGATGTGTATGTAAAATGCTTAACATGGAAAGGTCATGAACTCATAGACATAATTAGGAGTCAACCAGTGTGGGATAAGATTAAGAGTTCTGCTTTAGATAAAGGATTAGAGCTAACTTTTGATGCGATTAAATTATTAGGTGCAAAGGCTTTAGCATTAGTTCTAGGAAATTTGGGGGTAATTTATGACGTTAGTTGTAGCAGGATTTGATGGCGATGAAATTTTCTTTATAGGTGACTCAGCCATTACAAATGGTTTAAGTACTATTCCAAAAACAATTTTATCAGGTTTCAAAAAAATTTATGCAATTCCTATTGTAGTTCATGCGCCTTATTTTGTTAAAGAATTCAGGAGATATATCCCATTTGACTCTTACAAAGCAGAATCTGTAGTTGCGTTAGCAGGTAATACTTTAATAGCTCAACATATTCTTAATACTATTAATGAGCATCTGACTAAAGTTAGAGTCAATTATTCTTATAATAATGGCATAACAACATATTCTTTAATTCGTCATTGCGATTTAAGAAATAATCAATTTTATAATGAGGGACGCATTTGGGATGAGTCAGAACTTTCTTATGATGAAGTACTCAGTGCTATTCAGGTTAATGATTTAAAAGACATAATAGAATATTCGATAAGTGAAGCGGTTCGTTCTGCATCAAAACATGTTTTAGGAGAAGAGGACTGGAAGAGAGTAAAAGATAATGAATATTTATTTTCATTATCGTGTCCGCATAAACGGGAAAACTTTTTGTATAGAGTTGAGTTTGGCGAGGAGGAATCAGGAGAGGGTGTAAAAGCTATCCCTAAAGTTGAATCAATTCCAAAGGGACAAATTGGTATTATTGGTCTTAGAAGATTTAATGAAGAGTTATGTGAGAAATATAATGAACTTGTGGTCGCTCAATCTAATATTTCCTTAGAAATGCTAAATTATTTTGAGCAGATTATAGATAACTGTAATGAGCAAGGCTATAAGGGGGTTGCTAAGCCAATAATCTACAAGAGATATAATAATGCTAAATTAACTAAAGCAGTAAATATCAAGGAAAATGGAGACTGGATTAAAACTGATGAAAATGATATTGCTCGAATAGTTCAGGATAAAAATAAAGAGTTATCTAGTGTAAATAACTATGAATATGATTTTAGTGACATTTAACTCCTAGTATGGGTTCTCTTGAATTAATGGTATCCCATTTTCCTTTCTATATTCGTCCATTGCGTAATTAATTCATGCTCGTTTAGCTTGGGCTTACCACGTAAACCATGTTCTTTAAGTTGGTTGTAGCGTTCATTCACATATTCACGGTTGATGGCTGCGATAGGAGTATCCTGCCATCCTTCAAAATTTATGGTCACATGTCTAAGAATTTCACCGCTTCTGCTAAATTTTAAAATCTTAATATAAAATAATTAATCTTTATTTCTACGAGACACATATCTTTTTAATGCGTGCTCATCTTCATGTTGCTCTGTTTTAAATCTATGCTCTAACCTATATTTTTCTAACTCAATAAGATTATTAATAAACGTCAATTTTTTATCAACAAGGGTGAGTTTGTTTTCAAATTCTGGTGTTTCCGCTATTAATTGATCTAGCAGTGTTAAAAACTCTTGTTCATGGTCTAGTAAGTCAAAAATCATAGTTCATAAGCTCTTTTTAATCTTTAATATATTCTAAAATTAACATAATACACCTTATACGAAATTCTCTTTTTATTTCCATATAAATCATTACCTTACTTCAATCCGTTCCAGCGTTCAGCGCACTGGAACGGCTTTTTTGTGATTATTCACGTTCCACGCCTATTCTTTGACCAATGTTCCACAAATTTGATTAGTACTGCTAAACAGGTAGTTTAACCATTCGGCAAGAAAACACGGACTATTCTTAAAGCTCAGATTCCACTACTTATTCCACATAGCCAAATAATTAGGCCGACTGTGTTTTTGCCTGCTCTAACTGCTGAAGTAGCTGATCACGCTGCGTTGTCTTACCCGCTATCTCCTGATCAAGTTGCTTTTCCTGCTCCAGTTTTTCTGCCAGCTGTTTGGGAATGCTATTGGACGGACGCCGTGGAATATTCACCTTTTCTTTTTTATTCTGCTGCTCAATCTTCGGCTGTGCGGTACGTATTAGTTGAGCAACACCTGATACGGCATTATCAAATGTCTGCTTATAATCATCACTAAAATCACCAGACAGTACAATTTCTTTACCGTTCAGCGAAGCTTTGAATACATCTGCACTTGCTCGAGCAAATAAAGTTAATTCTTGACCACCAGCAAATAAAAATACAATCGGCGCAACACTGACGCCACCTTTACGCTGCACCTTTTTTACTTCTGTCAGGGGAATAGATTGTCCAGATGCCTTCTCTAAAGCGCGTTTGATCTTTTGAACATACGGCGTTTGATCTGTAATAGTAGTAAGGTTGAGATTGCCCATAAAAAAAGCCCTATTGTTGAATAGGGCAATTTTGACTGAATATTATTGATACTCTTAAAGTCAGTTCCAATATTATTCATCCCCCATTGAGGGATGAATAATCACTAACTAAATTACAGAGTAGTTTTTCTTAAAAAAATGTATCTGCAGAAACATTAAATCTTGTAGATAGAGCCTTAATATGGCGGATATTCAACTGGCGCTTGCCACTCAAAATCTCAGAAATAACAGATTGGGTTGCGACTTCAGGTAGATCTGATTGGCTTAAATTATGCTGTTCCATTAAAAATTCTAATGCAGTACGCCCATCACCTTGAGGCATTGGCAAATGCTCATCTTCATACTCTGATACTGAGTTCCCAAGCTGATGTACGAGCCCCATTAAAGGATGGCTCTCATCATCTCCAACAATATCAAGTAATTCATCTAATGCCTCAACAAGCGCATCAAAATCTTCTTTTGTTTCAGGCTTGGTTAGCAATGGTGAAACATAACGCCAATGGTCTACTGCCTGTTTAATCATTGCATTCATATTTAACCCTCCTTCCAATTTTCATTGTCATATTCTTTATGTGTCAGTACATGCCGAATATAAACCTTCTTGGCTTTATACATAACCACAGCAATTAACCTGATTTTATTTCCGCCAATATCGAATACATAGAATTTCCCTACTTTATCTACAGCAGGAAAAAGTGCTTTCATTGCAGCAAAGTCCTTAGGATCATTTGCTTTTATAATTCGATACCAGCCATCTAATGCACTTTGGGC
This sequence comes from Acinetobacter bohemicus ANC 3994, assembly GCF_000367925.1. GTDB lineage: Bacteria > Pseudomonadota > Gammaproteobacteria > Pseudomonadales > Moraxellaceae > Acinetobacter > Acinetobacter bohemicus. Next base: position 959,180 of record NZ_KB849164.1, on the reverse strand, counting down.
ATGCGGCCATTTCTGACTTGCTTCAGTAATTCTGGCGTGAGTAATAACGTGCATCATCTTTATCGCATTTTGCTATAAATCTAGGATAAAAGAAATTATCGCATTTTGCAATAACCTTACTACTTCTTAATCATTTTTATGACAAAATGCAAAATTAAATTTATAAATTGTCATATTTTTCTGTTATATAGATACAATAATGTTTATCAGCAGTAATTTAAAATGAATATTAGTGTTAAAGAAATTAATAAACATATTGAAGAATTCAAGAAAACTAAAAAGGGTCCAAACTTACTCGTTATTGGGTATATGACCTACTCCAAGCTAATGAAAGATGCAAAGTTTCATGAGCACGTCACTAAAGACATAAAGGACCCAATGATCAGATATTATCGGGGTATAGAAATAAAAATGGTGACTAAGAAGCACCATTTTGAAATTCAGTGAGACATAAAAAAGCCCTGCTTTCACGAGGCTTTATAAAGGAAAAATTATGGCAAAAAAACCGTCTTATACTGAAAACTTAATAAGAACTCCTAGAAAACGCAGTATTTATTTTTGGGCTCGCCGAGGAATTTCGTTCATAGTTGCTCTTGGTATTGGTGGATGGCTTAAATTATATATTGGTGATATTGGTTCACTTATTGCTGGCACTACTATATTTTTTCTGGTTTATATCTTTATCTCTCATTATCTTGCTTTAGCAGTCATGGCTGTTGAAGATATGATGAGTTAGTCTAAAGAGCAAAATTGACACAAAAGAATACCGCCATCACGGCGGTATTCTTATTTAATCATTATCTACAAGGAAAATTTGTTATTTTCTTTAATTGGTAAGACGTTGATACAGTACCACTTAACCATTTTGATTATTCCCCATTCCAAGTCCACCAGTAATAGCGTGCGCTAATAGACGATCGCTTACATTTTGGTTAATGTTACCACTATTTTGATTTACAACAACGACTTGCTGAGGGCTTGGAGATGTTAAATATTCTTTGGCTGGCTCTACTTGTGTATTAATCTTAGGCGGATTAAATGACGCACCTAGAGAACTTGTACGTGTAATCGTAGGCGTTTCCGAAGTTTTTGCAGCAAGCAAAGAAGCCGTATTATTTTTTGCACTATTTACGATTGATGTAGCTTGGTTACTAACTGGCGTTTTTGAACTCGTAGACTGTTTTCTGTTATTTAAAATCTCTTCACTGGCCTTACGCATAGCCTCAACACCTCCATGACGGGCTTTATTTAAACCATCACCGTCATAGTTGCCAACGCCATGTGCATTTTTCACGCCTGCCCATTGTTGAGAAGTTTTATTTGCCAAGGCAACACCGTTTTTCGTTTCAATCCATTTGTCTAGCTGTTTCTTTCCACCTGCATAGTGAATAGCCAGCTTATCTTGGTTCTCTGCGTTAAATATATCACTGTCTTTAAAACCTGCTTGCTCAGCCATTTTCGCAAATGCACCTTTATTCCAAATATTCTGATATCGCCCTGCCCCTGTTGACTTTGATCCTGCTTTAATCAATTGCTTTTGATATGCCTTAACCTCACCAAAAGTCATTTGTGAAATTGGTTTAGGTGGTCTAATCGGGGCACCACTATAGACTGCATCATATCCAGATGTACCAAATGCCCCTTTGGTTGATTCTCCTCGTGCAATTTCATCTAACAGTGGAGCATATTCACTCGCTGAAAATGAATTTAAAGACGCTCCACCAAACTGTGCAGGCTGATCTACCCCTTGCCCGCCGTATTGTTTCCGATATAAGTATGATGAATCCCCGCCAGATAGCTTTTGTTTTATCCAGTCATAGCCATCTTTAATTAGACTGGCACTCTTTCCAGCTGGCGTTAAATTAAAAGCCTTCGTGGCAAGGTCAATAAAACTGTCCCAGCCAGCCTTTAAAATACCGGGTGAATCTGCTGCCTTTAAGCTGTCTGTCCATTCCTTAAAATATGGCGCTACAGTACTGCCCAGCTTATCACCCACCCAAGCACCAACCATGCCGCCAACAAGGGTTCCTACAGGCCCTAGTAGACTTCCAGCAATCGCACCGACAGTACCACCTGCAAGACTACCTACCGTACCGCCTTTCTCTTCGGTATTCTGACTTTTCCAATCACTGAATGACAATGCAGTAAGTAAAGCCCCTATGACTGGCAACCCTTTACCAAGTTTCAACAGTTTGGTTAAACCCTTACCACCTTTGCCTAATAAACCACCTAATAGACCTCCACCAGCACCCAAAAGTTTACCAATACCGCCCAGCAATCCACCTCTTGAGGCCAAGTTGTCAGCAATCTTTTGAAGCATCTTAATTTGCTTCTTATTGTGTTCGCTTTCTTCCTTAGGCAATGGCTCACTGCGTTTACGGCTCTTCATCAGGCCGGACAAAGGACGCAGCATAAAGCCGGCAACACGTTTAACTGGAGAAAGTACCGTTGCCACTTCATTTATTGCATCAATGGTCGGATCTACGCCTTGAGGGGTGGTGTTTAAACCATTTGTTATCGCCGTACTGAGCGTTTGAGTAATTTTACCTAAGGCTGATGATCCACTCTCTTGGCCAGAACCAATAAACCGGCCATTTGCATCCCGCTGGCGGTCTGATCCCAGTTCACGCGCAATGCTTTCCTGCGAATCAATTGTGACTGAATCATTCTGTATTGCAGACCGCTTTGGCTTCGCTTTTGAATTAGATGACTGTACTGATTCAGAGACTAGATCCTCTACTGTCTCCAACAATTGATTTATAGCAGTTGTAGCCTGTCTTTGTTCTCGGATCAAATCCTCTGAATTAACCGGCTCACGTTGTGCATCAATCAATGCCTGTGCCAAGGCGCTCAGTTTAGGCTGAGAAGGTTCATGCTGATACTGTTGGCTTTCTCTGGCTTTTAAAGCCTGTTCAAGCAGATTAATAATCTGCTCTACATTCTTATCAATCTTGGCAACATCACGACCAGTCTTTTTCAAGCCAATCAGAAAACCCAGCTCATCATATTGCAAACCACTTGCAGATTGAGACATAAAAAAATCACCCTATTTTATATAAGGTGATTGTTGATTATCTGTATTCAATAAGTTCCTGTCAGTTCCAGTTATGCCAAGAATAAAAAAGCTACCTAATGGTAACTTTTTAAAAAGTAACTTATAACAATAAAGAACTAATAACCTATTAGATTTCTCATTTTGGTTTGCTTTTACCTAACCCTTTCGGCATAGAATCACCAACTATTTTAATTGGTGGAGTAGGTATGGTTGGAGGCACTGGTTTAATAGTACTCATCTTGTTATCACCTTATCTTTATCAAGGCTTCTCTCTTCTACAATAACGGGAGGTCTGTTTACATCAGGTGGTGTTGGTCTATTGTAATTAATCATAATTATTAAATAACAAGTGTATCAATTACGATCAATATTACTGTTAATACCAACAATAAACCACAGAATTTTATCTCTTTAAACGCATTTTTGAGATAATTAACTTTAATACGATTTCTGGCATCATACATCTGTATTGCTTGGGTAAGATCTTTAGCTAAATTATATTGAACAGTAGGTAAATCATTTTGTATAAAAAAATTTATCATTTCGCTATCACTCTTAAGCCGTCCCACCTCACTAACTTCAACCACATGAAATAAGAACCTCGCGATACAACACAAACTAATAAAAATTAAAACGATCAAAAAAACAATAATATAAAAGAGAAAATCTTTTTCATTAGTATCAAATAAATATTGCTTAGAAAAAATACTTAACGCTGCAATAATTATTGAAGTGAATGTTAAATACTTAGCTGCTTTATCTTCTAATTTTGAATGTTGAGCCTTAGTATCATCGAATTCTTTTAATTGAAAGTCAAAAAGAGCCTTGTACACAGCCTCATCGTATTTATCTTTATTTTCCATACTTACTTAAGTGATCATTTATTATTTATAAGTATTATGAGTGCTTAGATATTCAAAAGCCACCAGAAGGTGGTCTAATAATTACTTGATCTCTTTCATAAATCAAAAAAGGATCATATTTTTGATGATAATATGTACTGAAAATATTGCAATATCCATACATAATCTGTGTATGAAATACATCGACTCAAAGAAGCTTTCTGATTCTCAGTTTAAGCGATACACTGGCATCTCATTTAATGCTTGAGTAATTGCAGAGGCATACTCCAACTAAAGGCAGACCACCTAAGTTAGGCTTGGAGGATGAGATTCTTTTCTCCCTGAGCTATTGGCGTAACTAGGATACTGGGAGTAGTCCAAGACTAACTTTTTCTAAGAGAAATGTGGCCGTTCAACACAAGTGCTCTGACATAATAATCAAAAACTTGTGTATTCAAATTGATGAACAATATCACTTTAAATGGCTGAAGAATTTAACCGCACCATCGACTTTTTAAACATTCATAAATAGAACTCATAAGTCTATTCGTATTTCAGAATCTAATCTGTTTCCCAAATCTTTGTTAATCTGCTGACTTCTTCGAACACCTCAATGCTTTATTTTGATCAAAGCAGGAAGTCTTATGTCACTCTCTCCCAATCTAACTGCCCCAGTGATGGCGCCATCAAGCCCTCCTGCTTGGGGAGCTGTCTGGGTAATGTCTTTGTGCTGTGCTGTGCTGATTGCCTCTGAATTTATGCCCGTCAGTTTACTAGGGCGTGTCCTCATTTGAAGAATGGATGTTAAAGACTTAAAATAATATTCCAAATTAGTTGTATTTCAATATTATTCAATGGCACGTACTCTTTTAACAGATAATATTTGGCAGCAAATCCAAGATACAATGCGATTACACGGTTGCTACTGTTCAAAGAATAGTAGAAATATCATGGAAGCTATCTTATGGAAACTACGTACAGGTGCGACATGGCGTGATATTCCTCAAGAATTTTGTCCTTGGCAAACTGCTTATAATCGTTTTAATCGTTGGGCAAGTAAGGGGTTGTGGAATAAATTTTTTTTAGATTACGTGGCGTCTTGGATCAAGAATGGGTATTCATTGACGGAAGCTACATACGCGTGCATCAGCATGCAAGTGGAGCTCGGAATGGTTTCGAAAGAGCAATTGGACAATCACGTGGTGGGCGAACAACAAAAATACATCTTGCAACCGACGCGAATGGATTACCGATTGATTTTAAAATCACTGGGGGTCAAGTCCACGATAGCCAAGTTGCAGAGCAATTGATAGAGACTGTAGAAAAAGCAGATTATTTAATTGCAGATAAGGGATATGATGCTGAGACCATCAGAATATTGATTAAAAATAAAAATATGATTCCAATTATTCCAATGAGATCAAATAGTAAAAGATTAAATAAAGAATTTGATAAATATCTATATCGATTAAGGCATTTAGTTGAGAATGCGTTTGCGAGGTTAAAACATTTTCGAGCGATTGCAACCCGATTTGATAAGCTTGCACGAAATTATCAGTCTATGATTTACATTGCTTGCATGTTTATTTGGTGTAAAGCCAAATGAGGACACGCCCTAACCCCCATCGCATCCGATTTAAATATGAGTGAAGGACAAGTCGGACAGGCGATTGCCATTTCAGGGATTTTCGCAGTGCTGAGTAGTTTAACCATCAGCAAAATCACCAAACAGTGGGATCGACGTCATGTGATTCTGGGTTTAACCATTCTGATGATTATTTCAGGCATTATGGTGACCCTTGCGCATAATTCACTATTATTTATGACTGGACGCGCCCTTTTGGGTATTGTCATTGGTGGTTTTTGGGCCATCTCCACTTCAATTGTGATGCGACTAGTTCCCTTTAACCAAGTACCCAAAGCACTGGGGCTTTTAAATGGTGGCAATGCTTTGGCCGTCACAGTGGCTGCACCGCTTGGAAGTTTTTTAGGTTCAATCATTGGTTGGCGTGGTGCTTTCTTTTGTATTGTGCCTATTGCCATCATGGCTTTACTTTGGCAAATCAAAAGTATGCCCGCTTTGCCAGCCGTTAATACGCAACAAAAATCTGGACAGGTATTTTCTTTATTAAAACGACCAGTGGTTGTTTTGGGCATGCTTGGTGTTTTGTTCTTATTTATGGGACAGTTTGCGCTGTTTACCTATTTACGTCCATTTTTAGAAAGTGTGACTCTGGTCAATACCAATATGCTTTCAACCCTGCTTCTAGTCTTGGGTCTGGCAGGCTTGGTTGGAACCTTCGTGATCAGTCATATTTTACATCGCCATGTGTACCGCTACCTGTTCTTTATTCCAATCGGCATGGCTCTGGTAGCAACAGCTCTTATTTTCTTTGGGCATCAAATTTGGATCGTTGCTTTATTGATGGCAGTTTGGGGTTTTATTGGAACGTCAGCGCCCGTGGCTTGGAATACTTGGCTTACCCGCACTTTGCCGCATGATGCAGAATTAGGTGGGGGCTTAATGGTGGCCATTATACAACTGGCGATTACTTTAGGTGCAACACTCGGTGGAGTATTGTTTGATACTCAAGGCTATCAAGCTACCTTCGTGTTTAGCGCATTGATTTTACTCTTAAGTGCTGTATTTTCATTACTTACTTGGCGTCATCTGTTACACGCAAAGTATCAATAACCAGTTTTAACGCGGGAGATTGCTGTCGTCTATGCGGATAATATAAATGATAGCCCGGAAAGGTAATACTGTACGCTTCAAGTACTTTAATTAAACGCCCCTGTTCCAGATCATCTTGCACCATATCTTCAGGAATATACGCCAGGCCTAATCCGAGTCTTACGGCATCTACACTATGGTAAGACTCGTTAAAAACCCACTGCCCTTGTATTTTAATTTTAATTTCTAAACCATCTTTAACAAACTCCCACGCATAAATGCCACCCTGTATAGTCAGCCTAAACCCAATACATTGATGCTGTGTCAATTCTTGAGGTGTTTGTGGCCTACCATTTTTCTCAAAATATTCGGGTGTCGCCACCACCACCATATTGACATCTTGACCGATACGCACTGCAATCATTCCATCTGCCACGCGGCTACCAAAACGCACGCCTGCATCAAAACGTTCCGCCACAATATCCACCATGCCACTGTTTGCTGTTAATTCAACATGGACATCGGGATAAAGCAGACTCAGATTTTTGAGTTTAGGTAATAAAATTTGTCGGATGGCATGACTACTGGCATTAATTCTAATTGTACCTGCTGGCGTATCTCTCAATTTGGTCAGAAGTGAAAGTTCATTGTCAATTTGGTCAAAATTGGGACTGATAGTTTGTCGTAACCGTTCACCCGCTTCAGTGACTGAAACACTCCGTGTGGTACGCGTGAGCAATAAAATTCCGAGTCGTTCTTCTAGTCCGCGAATGGTATGGCTTAATGCAGATTGGGACACTCCCAGTTTACCCGCAGCTTTGGTAAAGCTTCCTTCCCGAGTCACCATCAGAAAGGCATACAAATCATTATAATTTTCTTTGGTGATCATCCGTGTATTCCTCTCAAGATTAAAGCCTGTCTACGTTTAATTATATCGATTAATCAAAGCAATTTTAGCTTAATTGATGAAATTTACTCATAAGTTTATGTCTGTTTTTTAGTCTAATCATTTTTCTTGAAAGCACTTACACTCAATTCATTGGAGTTCCTTGAGTTGCTATTTTAGATGCGCTCAAAACCGATTTAAAAGTATTTGAATCCTTCAGTTTAATGGAATTGAGATGATCTCAATCATGAATAAAACACAGTATTCCTTGGTTGTTTTTGGCTATTTAAGCTTGCTCTTGGTTCTTTTAAGTTTAAGTGTAATAAATGCCGAAGCCAAAAACCGAGTCGATCATCATTCACAAAAGAAGCGTTTAAACATGAATATTCGAATTCAGATTGAAGGATCAAAACAGCCGATTTCGGTGACCTTAATTGATTCACCCACGACGCAAGATTTTATTCAACACCTGCCTCTAACTTTGACCTTAAAAGACTATGCAGCATCAGAGAAAATCGCCCATCTTCCTCAAAAATTATCAACTCAAGGTGCACCTAAAGGCTATGCAGGAAAATCAGGTGATCTTACTTATTTCGCACCGTGGGGCAATCTTGCATTTTTCTATAAAGATTCTGATGTTGGATATGCCAACGGATTAATTTTCCTTGGAAAAATGGATGCATTACCAAACGATTTTTCTCAAAAAGATGAGCTGAATGTTTTGATCAGCCAAGTGAAATAGAGCATCAACTGCCCTTTTATCAATTTTATGTTTATTGGAAATCATCATGCAACTCTCTAAATTCACACAGAAACTTCGAGTTTCTACAGCAAGCACACTTTTAGTCGCAACAATAGCTCTATTTTCTACCCCCTCAACAATGGCAGCAGATATGTCAAATGATGCAAATAATTTTTATCAAAGCTCTCAAGTCACTGTTCAAAAAGTGACCTTTAAAAACCAATACAATATGAATATTGTGGGTAATTTAGTCCTTCCAAAAAATTTAAAGAAGAATAGCAAAGCACCTGCCATTGTTATCGGACATCCAATGGGTGCAGTAAAAGAGCAAAGTTCGATGCTCTATGCGCAAAAGCTGGCTGAACAAGGTTTTGTCACCTTAGCGATTGATCAATCTTTTTGGGGTGAAAGCGAAGGGCAAGCGCGTAATGTGGTTGCACCTGATATTTATGCAGAAGCGTTTAGTGCAGCGGTGGATTATTTAGGGACGCGTGGTTTTATTGATCGCAACCGAATTGGTGCTTTGGGTATTTGTGGAAGTGGGAGTTTCGTGATTAGCGCTGCTAAAATTGACCCGCGTATGAAAGCGATTGCAACCGTCAGTATGTACGATATGGGTGCTGCAAACCGTAATGCCCTAAACTACTCTCAGACTTTAGCGCAGAGAAAACAAATCATTGCAGATGCAGCTCAACAACGTTATGTTGAATTTACGGGTGGGAAAACTGAATATACCAGTGGTACAGTACATGAGTTAACAGCAGACACGCATCCAATTCAACGTGAGTTTTTTGACTTTTATCGAACATCACGCGGTGAATTCACCCCTAAAGGTGCTGACTCAAAAACAACCACACATCCCACTTTGACCAGTAATGTGAAGTTTATGAACTTCTATCCGTTCAATGATATTGAAACCATTTCACCTCGTCCAATGTTGTTTATTACTGGTGATCAGGCGCATTCAAAAGAGTTTAGTGAAGAGGCGTATAAACTTGCAGGACAATCGAAAGAACTGTATTACGTTAAAGGCGCAGGACATGTTGATTTATATGACCGTACCGATCTCATTCCATTTGATAAATTGACTAATTTTTTTACTAAAAACTTAAAATAACCATTATTTTAGCCAAGTTGGGTAGACTCAAATCAACTTGGCGTTTTTTAATTGGAAGCCCAGATTATTGTACAACCATGATGCGAAAAAAATATTTTGATTTATGAAAGAGATTTACTAAATTAATTATTTAATTTTAAGAAGCTTTAGCACCTAATCTGATGTAGCTGGCATTTTTCGCAATACTAGAATCATTTAAATCACACCTAATGCAAAAATGTAGCAGCTGTAATGCAAGAGTAGCCTTTATGTAAAGCATATATTGCCACTCCTACCAAAAAATCAAATCAATCTGAATTTTCTTTCACTTTTTGCATACTTAATACAAACCAGGACCTTTTATCAATCATTAAAAGTATAAAAACAGCGAAGCATTATTCACTCTTTTGTTCAAACTATTTTATTCGGGACGCAACCATGGGGTGACAGTTAATCCAATCAATATCCCTTCAGGGCTAAGGAACCGAGTAACCGACTGCCCCCAAGGTTCAACACGGTTATTAACCAATAAGTAATAACCTTTAGAAATCATTTGCTCTGAAACCACAGCAATATCTTCAACTTCAAACTCAATCCAGCTCTGCGGAGCGGTTATATTGGATGGCCAGTCTTCTGATCCAAAACAAGATTGCGCAGCCTGAGCAAGCGGCCACAGCGCAAAATGATTCACACCCCCTATCTCACCTTTCTCACAGGAAAGATAAGTTTCATTACCTTCCATTGCTCTCAAGGGTAAATTTAAAGTATTTACATATAAGGATTGGCTTTTCTCATGAGACTGAGTAATGGGACCAAATCCAGCAACAAATAGAACATTTAGAGGGTGCATACTGTCGAGTCTTATAGTTATAAAGTAGGTTATATTTATAAACACAATCGTTTATTTATCAAGAATAAAAACAACAAATGATTTATTGCCTACTCATTTAATGCAAACCAGAATCTTTTGGGGGAAATTCATCTTCCTCACTCTCTCCAGCCTCAATAATTTCAAGCTTACGCTGGAATGCTGCACGTTTGCCTTCTTTCATTTTCTCTTTAGCTTCCTGTAGTTTTCTTTCAGCATCTGAAACAACAGCTGTACGCCGTGCCTGCACTTCCGATAAATCCTTGAGGTCTTCCAGTTCAAAGCCCCAAAACAATGCCTCTGACCGCGCAATGTTGGCTAAGGTGATACTTTGCTTAACATTTAACTCAACAATTTGACTGATCAGCCCCATCTTAAATTTTACATTCTTGAAAATCTGTTCAGTTTCTTCAGTGATTGGCCCGTTTATATCGATCTGTAACACTTCATCGCGGATGTGGATCACACTATCAATTGTATCGCCTGCAAGCTCACCTAAACCTGCTAGACGGTAGCGGTTTTTCTTGATAATTGAAGCTGATGTTAATTTGGTTTTTTGCACCCTGTCATCAGAATCAAAATTACCCGAGCTTTGACTAGTAAAATCAGGTAAAAATGACGGATTTTTGACGTCATTTTCAGACCTATTTTTATCTTTATTATCATCACCTTGTGAGCTTTTCTGACCAGCCTTTTGACTAGTCATTTTTTTGATCTCATTATTGAGCTCACGGGCACTCTTTTTGACTAGTGATTTAGTCCTCTTCTTCCATTTTTCAGCCAATGCTTTACGGCGCACAACCGACGCCGAAGGCATTTCACAGCCCAGTTCTTCAGCAACAAAATCTACCAGCTGCTGCCATGTCAACTTAGGAGATGTTTCATACACCTCCTTTAATCGATCCCAAACCTCTTGAGGATAAGATTGCACAGCCATAAATTAACCCAACCCAGAACCATCTAAAAAATCCATCTGCTTATCTTGGCAATCACTTTTCGGCAATGTGGTTTGAGAAAAACGTGTTTTTCTTGATTTTTTAAGATCAAGTAAAATTTTCTCCTGTACATCACCTTCATCGCGCTCAAAAATATCATCTAAGCCTTTGGCCAAGTAATTGAATTGAATCGCCCGATCCTTTTCACAAGCTTTAATTGTTTGGATCAGTTCAATCATAGCTGGCTGTAATTTATCATTTGAGCATTGATCCAATAAATATTGGTTCACTACAGTTTTAGCATGCTCTAATAGCTGCATGCTAAGAGCTTTAGGGAAGCTGGTGATATGCATTGCCCAAAGCTTAGAAATCTGGAAGGTTACGGCGTTAATATTCTCGGTAATTTGCTCACCAAAGCCGTTAAACAGAAGACCAGCTACTGATTCCGTCTCATTCAATTCAGGATTAATTGTAAAACCCAGTACCCAATCTACTGAAACCCGGTAAAGACTGCACATCACCTGAAGTAATTCTGCATCTGGTAGAGTTTTTCCATTCTCCATTTCACTAATACGATTTTTTTGTGCTACGCCAAATAATTCGATAGCAACTTCATGCTGAAGCATACCGCTGCGTTCACGCGCCAGCGCAAGTTTACGACCGATCATTGCACGAGTTTCTAAATCAGATTGTTTAGCCACCAGTTACATCCATACGTGGTTTGGCGGTATGGTTTAACAATCGTTTGGTCACATAAATGTTGAATCTAAGCAAATTACAGATCGTTGCAAATGTACGTCTGAAATCATGCATAGAGACATAGAAGCCCACTTCTTCGCCTATGATTTTTAATAATCGATCAACCTTTGTAGCATGTATATTTGCAGATGTAGGTATTTTGGTTGCAGGAAACACCCAGTCATTTTCACGAAGCAAGAAACGATCTTTTAAAATTGAAAGTAGATGATCCCCGATGGGAAAAATATGATCTGTGCCGTTCTTTGTATCCCTAAAAATTACCGTACCATTTTTAAAATTAATATCAGTCCATTTTAGTTGGCAAACCTCTTGACGGCGGCAACCTGTATACATTGCAAACAATAAAATATCTCGATTGGTATTTGAACGTGCAGTGTTCTCTAAGTTAAGCTCATCCTGATAATTTAAGACAGCATTATAATATTTATGAATCACCTCTTTATTCAAATGACGTTCGCGTCGTTCAATAGTATTCCACCCCTTAGTGACAGCAATTACGTCAACCGGATTGGTTTTTAAAATTGGATTATCATCGTTGGAGTACAGCACATGCATGTACTTCCACAACGTACCTAATAACGAAATTGCACCATTGGCAGAAGATGGACTAATTTGAGTAACCTCAAGGAACTTTTCAAGTACTTCATTTTTTGTAATTTCAAATAGCTTTCTTTTGGACCAACCTAAATATAAATCAAAGTATTTATTATATTGGCGCACAGTTTTTGGCTTAAAATCATTCTGTTTTATATAGATGTCTAAAGCTTCACCCACAGTCATATCTAATGGATTGTTGACTGACTTTACTTTCGCTGGCTTCTGGTACTCTCCGTTGGCAATCTTTGCCAAAATCATTTGTGCTTTTGCTCGGGCAGATAAAGTAGATATTTCATTAGTTTTACCAAGGGCAATACGAAAGAGCTCCCCTGCATGGCGACGTTCTATAATATAAGATTTAGATTTACTGGTTGCCCGAACTGCAAAGCCAATCAATTCAGAGTCACGGTAAATTTTTTGACCTGATTCAGACAATGGGATAGCATCAACATTAGATTTGTTGAGTTTCATGTTTATTTCATCAAACTTTAGCGATTAATGATTTAATCATTTTTCTCAACAGTCTACAAATAGTCTACAAGCTAAAAAATGCAGCAATAATGCGCCCGTAAAATACAACATAAGTATATGTATTACATAATTATTTAAATTAAAACCAACCGACAAGCATACTATAGAAAAAGTAGAATCCACTTAGTTTGTGTTGGATTGGTAGGGAGAGCATATGGTTGTAATCAGTTGTATTTTCAATGACTTAAAATAACATATAGTTGCATCACATTGCATAGCTTTGCTCTCAATTGCAGTTCAACAGTCTACAAATCTAAAAATAACTATTTTTAGATTTGTAGACTGTTATCAAATTGCCTTAAATTTTATAATTTTAAAGGAAAAATTAAACCATTAGATATATAACAAATATATGATTAATCAATTGGATTATACGTCTTCATCAGCTTTTTCAAGAAGGAAACACTTCAGGCATTCAGCATAAATATTTTGCTAATCAAACATTTCTATCTTTCATAGCAGGCATCAATATTTCTTTTACGCAAGTTGCATTAATCGTAGAAATGATAAATTTTATTACTTGAATCACATCCGATAGAGGAATTAAAGAATGATTTGTTTCTGCTAAAATTAATTTTTTACCATTATGGTTATCCACTCCCTATGTTGAACCTATTAGTATCACTTTAGCATTGTCAGATAGTTTCAAATTATCTATACTTTCCGGAGCCGAACGAGAAACCCCATAAACCGTATCTATGGAATCTTGTAGTAACTCTGCAATCGCTTTTCCAAGACCTTTGCTGACACCATAAATCAAAAATGTTTTACTAAAGCTACTCATATAATTTAATTAATTATTAAAACTAGATTCAGCATAAAACCTCAAGTTGAGTTGAAGTCAATATTTTTATTCCGACTATACTTCACTTAATTTTTCGGCATTAGTTCCATACCCATCTTATTTTTTTGCCACACCTCAATATTTGGCTGTACAAGCTCAGCCTTTTTATTAAACAAATTACATACCATAAATCGATTAAAATGTGATCAAATTAACAAACAAGGCTGAACTTAGAATAGTTATGCTCTATTTTATTTTGCGGAGAAATGAGCCATATATCTGTAGTTAACTTAGAATCGCTTCAGGTCAGTACAGAAATCTATCCTATCAGCGGCTTGTATCTGAAAAGGAGGTGTTTTCATGAAATTTGTGTTAAGCATTCTTTGCGGCTTGTTTTTTTGCGGTGGATTGCTTATTTCAAGTAATGTATCAGCGGAAAAGCAAGAAAAAGTTCCTTGGGGTTGTGATGCTTATAGCTCATCTACGTGCTATTTCAGTATTCATTATAGCTCTGGTGGAAATAGGAACTTCACAATGCGTGGCGGTGAACGGGACAAAATCTCGGGTGTCGTACCAGTTAAAGATCAATATTGTGTATGTGTAGGTATACCAACACCCAGTGATCTAACCCAGTGTAATAATGGATACCAAGGCAAATTCTGTAAGAGAGGTATAGTAAATCGTAGTTACAACAATTAATGAGCTCCCATCTTATGATGGGTATCATTGGTGTAGTCTCGGAGATCTTCAATACAAACTAAGACAGACCATTTACTCATAAGAGTTTTATCGGCGTGCCCATATATAAAGTATACCTGTATGCGTTGTAATAGAAGATCATGTTGTGTCGCAATGCTGGTGGAAACTGTTGGTATGGTTAGTTCTGTGATTAAGCTATCAGCGAGTATTTTAAAATAGATAAAACCCGTTATACAACATAATAGTCGTTATACGGAATTTTCTTAAATATCTTTTTTAAAACAGTTAAGAACCTATTCCAATCTTAAAAATAGCAAAAAGCCGGCTTGGAAACAAGTCGGCTTTTTATATACAACTCTGGAATATATCACCAATAAAAATGATTAATATTTGATCACCACAACACTTTATTGTGTTCTACCAATTCATCCACTGTTCAAACTATCCAAAATTTTTGCGGATGCTCCTTGAGAGGATATTTATCTGACATGTTTTACCCTCTAAATTATATTTCGTATAGCTCCTGCCTACAGTTAAATTATTTGTTTATTTAAGAAATGAATACCCCTAAGAATTGGTTATTTATATATTCATCAATTTTTAGCTTATTTTCTCGATATAACATTAACATAAAATTTCTTATGCAAAATAGTCCTAAAATAGGATCTTTTTGTATCAAATTAAATATAATATTCCCATTCATTTTGTTTGGATAAAATTTTCAGAAATGGCCCAATTGTTAATGTATTCAGTAAAAATGGATTGAACTCATTATTGTAATGTTCTAAAAAGAAAGTTCTTATATTGGCATTAAGTGGAGCAAATTTCATAGCCCATTGGTCAAACAATCGAACTTTAGACTCTTCAAAATAAATTAACTGACAAGAAACATGACGCTTATCTTTTAAAATTTTATTAAAATATAAATCGTTCACAGTTGACTTCTTTCCTTCTAAACATTGAATAAAATAACCATTACCATAGCAAAGGACTCCAGTTATATCTTCTTGAGTATTGTAGTTAATTGAAGTAGTTAAAATATCCATTAAATCTAATTTAAAAGTATCATCATTCCGATAAAATTGACTGACATACACAAGCCTGATACATCCTATCATTACAAAAAACCTTCTATTGCCTTAAAATATAAATAAACTGTCAGCTTTATTGAGTATACAGAATGACCTCATAATAAAATAAACCTAACGGATAAAAAATTAAATTAATATTTCAAGTTTTATACTTAATATTGATAAATATGCTATACGCTCTGAAACAAAATACATAATATTAAAATAAAGCCATTCATTTTAAGAACAATACTTTTTCTTTAGTTCTTCAATTAACAAGCTCTTTTATCTCTTTGCCATTATTGTAGATCCAACGCTAAAATTGAGAGATAGCACTAGAAAAATCGCTTTTATTAATAAGTGTTAGCATGGTGTGATAAATTTATCTATAGCACAGGCATCAGTAGTAATAATTTTAATATCAACATGGCCATTTGCTAGATTAGCCCACTCAAATAAAAAAAAAACCCCATCAAACGAATGACGGGGTTTTATATGCCGGAGAACATTGGCAATTTAGAGAACTACTTAATCATCTTTACCGCATTTGCGGCATTCATGAGTGTATCCACACTTATCATCGAAGTCGAATTCATACGCATGAATACAAAATAATTTACGGAGGAAGTGGAGCATTTGTTTCTCCTAAATTTCAAAAAAAATACCTCCTTGCTAGGAGGTAGAAACTAAAAACAAGAAACTACAGCGATAGATTCTGGAAAATTATTATATATGTACTTGATTTTAAAACATTGGCAAAAAATTACTTTACCATTAATTCAAAACAGCCAAGAGAAAGCCCGATCAATGACTGAGCTTTAGTTGTTATACAGCTATATCAATTTGAACACTTCACCTCAAGCTGATAATCATCTTGAGTAACTTTAATTTTAATCTTCTTATATTTTCGCTTACTCGGTTCCATAGCTGACCCAGCCACTTCTTCAAAAAATTTGCGATCACTCATTAGCTCAGCATAAGCCTTATAGCCAATTAATATTTTTTCAGGGATTTTATTTTTTGAGACTATATCACTAATAAGTTTATCTAGTTTTTTTATATAAATATTTGGCATTTAGAGTAAGCTCAAAATTTTAAAACAATATCATACTTTAATTTTATGAATATATAATGTCAAAAAAACCATCTAATGATGAACGCTCAAATTTAACTTTTTATTTTTCTTACAATTAAAATACTGACCTACCAGATCATCCCACCCATGCATATATTCAACTCAAATACCTGATTATAGCTAACTACTTAGGATCTCACTAAAAAATAAAAAAGCCTGACTAGATGACTAAATTTGCTTTTATCAAAATAAAAAACCTGCTTACCTCTCCCAAGATAAGCAGGTTTAATCTACGCTGTAATTTTAGAATTTTTAAATTATTTATTTTCACTCAATATAGCGTTAAATTATTTCAATAATATGAAAGCCATCAAAATTCATTATCAATTAAATTTTAAATATAAAGATCTATCTGGATTTTCTTGGATCGACAATACCCACCCCAATCCATTTTTCAGTTGATGATTCCTTACACCTTAAAAGCTTCAATTGCCCGAACCCGAGTTTGTTTCAAATCTGAAATCGGTTTAGGATAATTTAAACTCAAGTCAGGATTTTTATTATAAGGTTCATGAATGAGTTGAGCATCTAAATGTGCCAATTCAGGAACCCATTGACGAATATAGTCACCATGAGGATCAAATTTTTGTGATTGAGTGATCGGATTAAATATCCGAAAATAAGGCACTGAATCCATGCCTGTAGAGGCACACCATTGCCATCCGCCATTATTTGCGGCTAAGTCACCATCAACCAAGTGTTGCATAAACCATTGTTCACCCAGTCGCCAATCTATCAATAAATTTTTAGTTAAGAACATGGCCGTGATCATACGCACGCGATTATGCATCCAACCTGTTTCCAACAATTGGCGCATTCCCGCATCTACAATAGGAATACCTGTTTGCCCTTGCTGCCAAGCTGCTAAGTCTTCGGGCGCATCCCGCCATGGGATATTCTGTGTATTGGCCTTAAATGGATAATGTTTAGAAAGCTGCGGAAAATCAAAAAGCGTATGTTGATAAAACTCGCGCCATAATAATTCATCTAACCATGTTTGCTGACCCAATTGCTCTATATGAAAATGCCCGTGTTGTTGGCGAAATAATGCTTGAATACATTGACGAATGGAAAGAATGCCTAAATTTAAATAAGGTGATAATTGGCTGGTGGCATCTAAATGAGGAAAGTCGCGTTCTTTTTGATAATTAATCACTTTATCATTGATAAAATCATCTAATAGCGTTAAGGCATATTCTTCACTTACAGGCCAGTGAGCTTGTTGTTTTTTAACATATTCTGAATGTTCATATGTAGCAGTCAAAACTGATTCATACCAAACCTCGTTATTCGGAAGATCAGCCTGTACTTCTATTTGAGGGTAACACTGTGGCAAGCCTAAACTAAGCAGTTCATAACATTTTTTCTTAAATGCCGTAAAAACTTGATATGGTTGTTGTGTTTTATTGCGAACAGCACCTACAGGAAATAGGGTACGATCATGATACAACTCAAATGTTTTATTATATTTCTCGAGCAATTGTTGAACTTGAGCATCCCGCTTTAACTCATTTACACCGACCTCAATATTGGCATGTAGACATTCAATATCCAGTTTTTGTGTAAGCTTAGAAATGACTTCGGGAATATCTTTCCAAAAAGAGACTTCCTGAAGCACTAATGGAATATTTAGATTCTTTAACTTTTTTTTAAGCTCTTGTAGTTGTCTTAAATAAAAATCTATTTTAACTGCTGCATCGTCATGTAAAGCCCATTGTCCAAAGGATATGGCCACGAAAGCAATGCAAGGACCCGCTTGTGTGGCATGCCAAAGTGCAGCATGGTCTTGAATGCGTAAATCTTGTCGAAACCAAATTAATTGCATAGACATTACCAAAGCTCAAGATATTTATTCATTGCTATTTTATGAAAAATAAACAAATAAAAACAGCATGAAATACAAGTTCTTTACTTTAGATCATTGATGATTAATATTATTTTAGTCTGTCTAATTTTCAAAAATCACTCAAATCACGTTCAACAATTCAATTCACATTCGGGCTATTCCTATTCACTGTTCAGCTGATTAGATTTCTATCCTGAAAATATTTATAAAGCTTGCCCAGTCAAAATCTTTAAAGTACTCAATTTGTAAAATCCATGATTCTTGCTCATTCTTTTTGCTTTAATAATAATGATCAATAAAAATAAAGAGACCACTCATGTGTGCAAACTTTAAAGCGATCAAACGAAATCGAGCATATCTTCTTGGTCTTTCTGAACCTCTATTTGATTTTCCTGAAGATGTTTTCCCTTTATATGATGCACCCATTTTAATCCATGGTGCTGATCAACCCGAATGGGATCTTGCTAAATTTGGTCTTATTCCATTTTGGGCTAAAGAATTAAAATATGGTCGTCACACCTATAATGCCAGAACTGAAACTGTCGCCGAAAAGCCGAGTTTTCGGCATGCATGGCATAAAAATCAATTTGCCTTAATACCTGTCGACGCTATTTTTGAACCCAAATATACTGATGGAAAGCCTCAGTGGTATGAAATTGCTCGTGAAGATGGCTTACCCTTCACTATGGCTGCAATCTATGAAAATGCGGTCATCAATGATCAACCGATTCGATCCATGAGTCTGTTAACCATGAATGCCGATCAGCACCCTTTTATGAAGCAATTCCATGCACCAAACCATGAAAAGCGCTCAATTATTGTCATCTCTGAAGAAAATAGAACTGATTGGCTGAATTGCACATCCAATGAAGCAACTCAATTTTTCGTTGCAATGCAAGATGAGTATGTAGCTACACCTAAAAATACTCATCGGTAAAAGCTATTTTAATGGTCTTTTATTTATGAATCATCTTATTTAAAAGATGTGATTTTAATTAGATAAAAATGTTATTTATTGCTTACTAAAATTTTAACAATCAGTTCTAAGATATTTTTATTTTTAATCAGCAAAGCAACGAGTAATACTAAAAAGAATAGCTCGTATTTCAACCTCGATCCTTTCAAAATAAGGGTTTAAACAACCATATTGATTCTCAAAGGTAAACTTAGTTAACGTTTTGTTTGCTTTTGCATATATATACGATAAAAATTTTAGAATGCCTTAAATTAGATAAGCAAGATTACCGCTATTATAGGAGAGGTATGACATGGCGACTATCAATGTAAATGACATTACCAAACATGCAGATGTTATTGCATTATGTGGCACAAAAGTAGGAACAGTAGATCATCTTCAAGGTACAGATCAACTTAAGTTAACCAGACATGAAGATGGTCATCATCATTTTATTCCGCTTACATGGGTTGATGAGATTAAGAATAATCAAGTTATGCTCAATAAAGATGCTGAAGAAGTAAAAAGTCACTGGGTTACTGCCCAAGATTAAGATAACTATTCAAAAGTAAGCCCTTTTTATTTGGAAGGGCTTATTGATGATTAAAATACTGTTTACAGCCTTCAAAAAAGTCCTGATTAAAATTTATTGCTGGGTCATCTTTTTCATCATCACACTGATCTACAGACTTAAATTGATTGTCTTTAGCATAGCGGTAGCCATTGTATTGTTCCGTCCCTTCTGTAAAACCACCCAACTTTTCTGGCTGCATCACATACTGAAATATGAAAAATGCAGCGATACCCAGAATCGCTAAAGCAGTGCTTAGGATTTTCAATTGTTTTGGTAGCATTTTTTACTCGCTGTATTTTCAGCATCAGAAAATAAATATACATCAAACTCTCCAGTATTGCCTGAATATTTTATTATTTAGTTAACGATAATTTTATTTATTTTACTTCAACCACATATATTTATTTTATATAAAACTCAGATAATAAATTATAATTTTACGTACAGATTAAAACCTATCTCTCACTATTTAGATAATATTTATTTTAATTTATCTGAATGACTCCTTACAAACCCATATTTTCCCATCTATATTGACACGATCTTGTTCCAAGAGTATTAACTCCTTACCGTAGTAATTGGTAAGGTTTATAAAATTTCCATTTTTATCATAATTAGCCCAAACACCTCTTTGAATATCAGGGCTTTCCAATTTATAAAATGTAACTAACTTTTGTGGATATGTTGTATTCATCTCACATAGCCTTATTAATTTGCTAGATAAGGATAATCCTCTTCTATAAAAAAAATCTCACCAGTAGAATTTAATATCCATTGATAAGTCCCTATAATTTTTGTTAATTTTTCCTTTGATGAATCATATACATTAATTAAATGACGATCGTCATCATATTCACCCGTATACATTAGCTTAGGTAAAAGTTTAAAGTCTTCATTCATCTTATAGGCTTTGACTGGTCTGATATGCATTATTGACTCCTTAACTATTTAAAGGGACCTGAGCCCCCTTAAACTTAAGTTTTTAATACAAAATATTTTATTTTTGCACCTGTGATTGCTTCTCAGATGATCTCTGTTCATTATGCCTATGGTCTTGCTGTGGTAAATGGTGAGGCTGTTTTATCGGTTGGTTTCTTTGATTAGAATCTGTTTGATTTTGAGACTGTGATTTAGACATAACCCTATTCCTATTCGATATTTTAATTTGATAGCAATATTCGTCCAATTATTAATGACATTATTAGCATATACCTAAGTTAAATTAATAAAAACAAGCAGGATGTATCAAAATATAATATTAAAAAAACAATATAATTAAATATTAATTTTTTAATATTAAATATATTTAATAAAATTATTCGATATAATTCTTAAGCATATCTATTTTTTTTAACCATTATTTAAAAATGAATGTATAAGTTATGATGGAAAGTTCAAGCTTTAAAGCGCATAACATGGAATACTAAAATGAATTCTATAGATTGTTTGAAACAAATATTCATGAATTGAATTTAAGTCATGATTAAGAATAACGTCTAATAAAACCTTAAAAATATTAAATTTCAATTAAATCATGATATTAATAAGTAGGGGAAATAGCATTACCACCAAATAAAAGCTCAGTCAGAAAAGAGTTTTTATCGATTTATTAATTATAGGTTAAATATAAAGGGTATAAAATAGCTGCTTATATTTAAAATATATCATAATAATCAGTTAGTTAACCTAAAACTATAACAGCTTTGAATAGTCTAAAATGAGTTTATTATCTAAAGTTTAAGTTAAGCTTACTTTTACGAATAGTGATTTATTAAGAATCGAAAGTGATGTACATATCCCCCATCATCTTGTTGGGCGAAGCTGAACCCAAAACACCTTACAATAACTTAATCATGATCTGGTTTTAAATCAAACATATAAAAAAAGCACCTTAAGGCACTTTTTTTATTCAACTTATTACTGTCTAGTTAAACATTTGCCCGAATGCGTAAATTACAAGCATAATCATAAGTGCAGATGATGAAGTTATTAATAATTCTAAAGTTTTCATAGACCACTCACTTCTCTTAAAGTGGAACATTATTTATACTCATATATTGATTACCAATGAATGACAAAAAGTGACAAAAAACACTTATAAATATACAAACATGTAAAAAATAATTTCTTTAATTTATGGCTTAGAAAAAATTCTATGAATCTAAATTGTTTACAAATGAAACCAAGAGCCTTGCTGTATCCATTATTGCACTGATATAAACAAATATTTATATGCTAAAACATTATAGAAATACGCTTTATTGCTATTGATATTTTGTATCAATAGCAATATGCGCAATAAAAAACCGCCTTAAAGACGGTTTTTAGATCAGTGGCTATTTACTGTTTAATTCACACGTGAGGTGAATCGAAACATTTCATTAACACCTGTATAGAAGCTACGACCATCAAGATTTAAATCAATTTCAACACCTGACTGAAGCAAAACTTTCTTTCCTACTTCAACCCATTTAAACCCATCGCGAGTACTTTGCATTTTTTTTAAAGGCACCAACGACACAACAATTTCACTACCATTTACAGATTTTGCTACTAAATTTTCAATATTATTCAACATTTACACCAAATTTCAAACACATATAGAAATACCACCATTGGCATTTCGAAATAACAACTTTAATTTTGACAATTCAAACGAGATAAGACTTATATATCAATTTTAAAAGATAACATTTTCATGTCATTTTTATTGTTGAGTTAAGTATAACAGAAATACAAATTTAATCACCCATTACTTATCAGTCTTACTAATATTATTTGCATCAAAATATTTCAAAGCCACGTTAAGTCATTCATTCTTGATGTTGTAGCATTAAGTAGTCTGATATCAATCGTGCTGACCATGATTGTGTATTTAAACCTTCATAAAAACCGCAATGACTGCCCTTTTTCGTGGTCACCACCATCATATTGGGCATCTTTTGAATCATTTCTTTATAAGGCTCAAAATTACGAATATTACAGACGGGGTCATCTTCAGCATTTAAAATCATCAAAGGAATTTTAACATTTTCAAATACAAAAATTGGATTTGTTGCCTGATTATAAGCCTCAAAACTACTATAGCCTGCCAGTTCAAAATAGTGAGATTGAAATTCCTGCAAACTTTTTGTCGCCAAAACTTGTTGTAAAGATGCGGTGTATTTCCATGTCTCTGCATAAGGATAAATAAAAGCCTTAAACAATTTCTTGGTCATCACCTTGGTATAAAAAGGATGTACATTTTTAAATCCTAGCTCGGTGTCATAGCCCGGACACAATGCAAAAGCGGCTTTAAATGGTGTTTTCTGACCTTCTTCACCCAAATAGCGAACCAACAAACCTGTTCCAGCAGAAGAACCGACCGCATATAAAGCAGAGTTTGGAAATTCATTTTGAATGTGTCTAATTTGCTCACGCAAATCATCCGTTGAGCCAAAAATAGACATTTTAGGCACTGGCATCGGTAAATTAGCATGCCCACGGCGCAAACATAATGCGATACGCCAACCTGTATGTGCATGTAAATCACGCACCAATTCACGCATACTTTCTGGTGAACCCGTTATGGTATGCATTAATACAATGGTGGGTGTGGTCTCTGGTAAATGTAAACCATGCCATGCAATTGCAGTGATACCACCATCAGCCATTTTTAATTGTTCAATGGCATCGTATTTTAAATGAATGGTTTGTTTCTTAATTAAATCAAAATACAGCAAATGAGCATGCGTGTTGGATAACCACGGTGTTGGTCGATACTTTTGTTTCAGCTGAGGTAGCTCATCTAATAACTGTTTAACCTGACCATTTGGATCATAATACAGTGTTGGCACTTCTGCCCCTGTCACCTGATCCAGCCATGTTTGCGTCAATTGGTTAATTGTTTTAAGCACCGACCACATTGTTCTAAAACCTTCTTTTACCAAGTTAAAACGCTTACCTGTCACGACTGAAATTTCAGTATAAGTTCATTTTAGCGAACAGCAGGCACTCATTTATGTAACAACTCTTATCGCTATTATGCCTTTGGCATAAATGCAGCCATACGCTGCCCCATTTGAATTGCAAGTGCTTCTAAACCACTTTTCGGACGAATCATCACTTCAAAATCAACAATTTGACCATTTTCATTAAAACGAATCATATCAATACCCTTTAATTTCTTTTCACCTACATTGGCAGAAAACTCAAGGACTACACTTAAACCATCTTCGGTATAAAATTCACGGTGATAAGTAAATTTTTCAAAAACTTGAATCACATTGTTCAAAATAAAAAAGACCACTTGTTTTCCTGAATAAGGATTAAATGCAACGGGGGAACGAAAAACCACATCCTCTGCTAAAAGCTCATTTAAGATGCTCATATCACGGGTCGCGACCATATCATGCCAGCGTGTCAGCGCTTGTTTTGTTGTTATGATACTCATGTTTGAGTTCCTTTTTTTATATAGAAAGTTCGATTTTAAATACCTCCCCTTGCGGAGTATGCTCCTCACCTTTTTAAAGGGAGTTCCCCCTTTTATAAAGGGGGTTAGGGGGATTATTTTAGATCAGTAGTAATTAAATCTTCGCAGCTAAATCTGCACCTTGGCGGATGGCACGTTTTGCATCTAGCTCACCGGCTTCTTTCGCGCCACCAATTAAATGAACATTTTTCCCATCGGCTTTAAGTTGATCGAACATCGCCGTAAATGGCTCTTGTCCTGCACAAATCACCACATGATCAACTTCAAGTACGGTAGGCTGACCATTGACTAAAATATGCAAACCTTGATCATCAATTTTTTCATAACTTGCGCCTGAAACCATTTTCACATCACGATGTTTTAAACCTGTGCGGTGAATCCAACCTGTCGTTTTACCCAAACCAGCACCAACAGAACTTGCCTTACGCTGTAGCAAGTAAATTTCACGATTGGACTTTTCTAATTCTGCCGATTTTAAACCACCAACATTTTCATAGCTGGTATCAATGCCCCATTCATTATAGAATTTTTCAGGATTCAGACTTGCACTGTCACCTTCATGGCTTAAGTATTCAGCCGTATCAAAACCAATACCACCTGCACCAATAATCGCCACACGTTGACCAACAGGTTTACGTTCTTTGAGTACTTCGATATAAGTCAGTACTTTCGGATGATCAATGCCATCTATGTCTAAATCACGCGGTGTAACCCCTGTTGCAACCACAATGTCATCAAAGTCAGACTGACTTAATGCTTCATACGTCGCTTTATGATTCAGAACTAATTTAATATTCGGTTGTAATTCAATTTTACGTTGGAAATAACGCAAGGTTTCATAAAACTCTTCTTTACCCGGAATGGTTTTGGCAATATTGAACTGCCCACCAATTTGATTGGAAGCTTCATAAAGCGTAACATTGTGTCCGCGATCTGCTGCATACGTTGCAAAGCTTAGACCTGCTGGTCCTGCACCAATCACAGCGATACTTTTAACTACAGTAGATTCTTTAAAAATCAATTCTGTTTCATAGCAAGCACGTGGATTGACTAAACAGGTTGCAATTTTCATTGAGAAAATATGATCCAAACAGGCTTGGTTACAACCAATACAGGTATTAATTTCATCACTACGCCCTTGTTCAGCTTTTTGAACAAAGAACGCATCGGCAAGCATTGGACGTGCCATAGAAATCATATCGGCATGACCAGAAGCCAAAACATGCTCAGCCATTTCCGGGGTATTAATACGATTTGATGTAATCAGTGGAATATTAACCAAACCTTTAAGTTTTTCAGTTACCCAAGTAAATGCAGCACGCGGTACTTTAGTGGCAATCGTTGGAATTCGTGCTTCATGCCAACCAATACCTGTGTTGATAATAGTTGCACCCGCTTTTTCAATTTCTTTAGCAAGTTGCACCACTTCATCTAAAGTTGAACCGCCTTCAACCAAATCCAGCATCGATAAACGATAAATAATAATAAAGTTTTCACCGACTTCTTCACGGGTACGTTTGACAATTTCAATCGGGAAACGAATACGTTTTTCATAGCTACCGCCCCACTCATCATCACGATGGTTGGTGCGGGCGGCAATAAACTCGTTAATGAGATAGCCTTCTGAACCCATAATTTCTACGCCATCGTAACCTGCATATTGGGCAAGCTTAGCGCAATTAGCAAAGTCATCAATGGTTTGCTGAACTTCTGCTGATGTGAGGGCTTTAGGTTTAATTGGGTTAATCGGTGCTTGAATAGCAGAAGGTGCAACTAAGTCGGCTTGATACGAATAACGACCTGTATGTAAAATTTGTAATGCAATCTTACCACCAGCAGCCTGTACTGCTTGGGTAATCACTTTATGTTTTTCTGCTTCGGCAATACTATCTAGCTTAGAGGCATGTGCAAATGTCAGGCCCGCATCATTCGGTGCAATCCCCCCAGTCACAATCAGCCCCACACCACCTTGAGCACGTTCAGCATAAAATGCTGCCATACGATCATAACCACCCGGTGCTTCTTCTAATCCTACGTGCATAGACCCCATCAATACACGGTTTTTGAGTGTGGTAAAGCCTAAATCTAAAGGTGCTAATAAATGAGGGTAATTAGACATATGATCTCCTTGGCGTGCTTTCTCAGCTAGCTAATTGTGTTTAATGCAACTTGTTGCATAAGTTATATTCTAGATTTGTTTTTTATGCAACATGTTGCATAATGATCTGGTAAATTTTTACTGACTGAGTCGTTTATGTCTTTAGCCCATGTTTTGTTAACGAGCTTAATTGAAAAACCAAGTACTGGGATTGATTTAGCACGTCGCTTTGACCGTTCTATGGGTTTCTTTTGGAATGCAACACATCAGCAAATTTACCGTGAACTCAATGGCATGCAGCAAAAAAACTGGATTTCAACCATTGAAGAACACAATACAAATAGTCGTAAAAAAACCTATCAGGTTGAACAATTAGGGCGTGCCGAATTGGCCGATTGGATGGTCAAACAAAGCCCTCCAGCTCAATTACGTGAAGAATTGATGGTTCGTCTACGTGCCGAAGCACAATTGGGAGGCAATAGTGTCCTTCCTGAATTGGAACGCCATCTGATTTTGCACCGAGAAAACCTAAAAATTTACCAAACTATTTTTGCAAAAGATTTTGCCAATCGGCATGATCAAGATCGAACCCAATTTATTCACAAAATGATTCTACAACTTGGAATTGATTTAGAAATGGGCTGGATTAGCTGGTTGGAAACCATCATTCCACAATTAAAAATATTTGATGAAAAATAACAAAATAAGGACATAACCATGCCACATTATCGTATGCCTGATGGTGAACAACTTTTTGTTCGTGAATTTGATCAAGGCAAGCCTATTTTAGTGCTATCGGGTTTAGGCATGCAAAGTTGGCAATGGCTGCCTTTCCTCTATCCTCAAGCGAGAAACAATAAATTCATTATTCCAGATTGGCGTGGTTTTGGTGGCTCTCATCATTGTGCCATTCCGCAACTTGATGCTATTTCTAGCCATTGGCGTGACATCAACAGTTTAACTGAACAACTTCAGTTGGATAAATTTTCCGTGATTGCTTATTCTATGGGTGCAACTACGGCGATGCATGGTATGCAATATGGTCATTTAAGTGAAAAATTAGAGCGTTATTTACATATCGATCAGACACCCAAAATTTCTGTTGATGCCACGTGGCAGTATGGTTTATTAAGCCAAAAACAAGCTCAATTTAAACAACTCTTGGCTGAAATATCAGACTTGCTTGCATGCAATGTGCCTGCACGTGTGCTATCCGACCTGAATCCAACATCTCGACAACACTTATTAGAACTTTGGCTGGCATTTATTCAGCTCCAAGCCAACAATAAAGTTACACCTTTACTGTTTCAACTGGCCTTGCAGCGCCCTAAGTTACAAGCTCTTATTTTACCTATTCAGCGTTTAGATTATTTGGCATGGTATGTAAATAATTACTTACATCATAATGAAGACTATCGTCATGCCATTGCACAGCTCTCTTGCCCGAGTACTTTTTTCATTGGAGAAAAATCGATACTTTACCCTTCAATAGGGCAAAAAATCATTGCCAATAGTGTGAAAAACTCAAAGCAAATTATCTTTAAAAAGTCTGGGCACATGCCACTGATCAGTGAACCGATCAAATTTACTCATGAAATTGCTCAGTTTCTCAAAAACTCAGCATAAAGTTTTACTCTAAATTAAATCATCAAACTCATGGTTTTCGCCTTTTAGGGAATAATACACATTCCTTTTTTCGCTTCAAGCAAATCCAAAACCAGTTGTATTCCATCAACAATTATTAAACTTTTTGGATCTCAGCGGTATGCTAAAAAATAAGCATTATTGTCTGAATGGTAATACGAAATTTTTAACGTCTAATTCAGGCTGTACTGATTGCAAAAATAAAATATATGCACATGTTTAAATTATGAAAGTTATTGATTACAAACAGTACAAACCTGAAAAATTAAACAAATATAAAATTGACAAAGTGCAACGATAAACCTTTAATCTTCAATATTGTTGCATAAATGGAATTTTTAAATGCTGTCTGATCTTGATGATTTTTATTGCTTTGCATTGGTGGTTGAACACGGCGGATTTAGTGCGGCTGAACGTGCAACAGATATTCCAAAATCAAAATTAAGTCGTCGAGTTTATAATCTTGAAGAGCATTTGGGCGTTCGATTAATTCAGCGCAGTTCACGCCATTTTGCCGTGACTGAAATTGGCATGAATATTTATCGCCACGCACAAGTGATGATGAATGCCGCCCAAGCTGCGCATGATTTAGTGGATCATTTAAGTACCCAACCTCGTGGCGTGATTAAGGTCAGTTTACCGGTATCTATTGCACAAAATGAAATTGCGAAAATTTTACCTCAATTTCTAAAAACATATCCTGAAATTAGAATCCAACTTATTGTCAGCAATCGCCGTGTCGACATCATCAATGAAGGCATTGATGTTGCCTTACGCGTACGTTCAAACTTAGATGATGACCCAAGTTTAATATTGCGCAAATTTGAGAAAATTGAACAACATTTATTTGCCAGCCAAGCTTATCTGAATGAGTTTGGTGATTTGAAACAACCCGAAGATTTAAGCCAACATCAAATTCTCAGTATGGCTGATGAACATCTAGATCAGCACATTGTGGTACACGATGAAAATAATCATCAGAAAAAGATTAAGGTTAACCCCATTGTCATGGGTTCTGACTTAATGATGCTCGCCCAATTGGCTAGACAAAATTGTGGGATTGCGCTACTGCCTGATACCATTGTACAAGACTACGTACAAAGTGGTGAATTAGTCCGCGTACTGCCCAATTGGAAAGCTCCGCATGGCATTTTACATGCGGTTTATCCATCACGTCGTGGGCTACTTCCTGCTGTTCGTGTCTTTATTGATTACCTCGTCGCACACCTTAGCAAACAATAAAGTACTCAATATAAAAGCAATAAAGAACGTAATGGCTCAAAATTCGAAATGGTCAATCAATCAATTTTAGCCATTACGCTTCACACGACAACACACCACTCATTAGATGCATGATAAAAAGCAATGCGTAAAAATTTGAGACAAAAAAAACTTACCCGAGATGGGTAAGCTTATAAACTAAAAACAAGAAACTACAGCTAGAATCTATGTGCACATAGTACAAATAAAACACAATCAGAACTAATAGTTAAAAAATATTAATCTTCCATTTGAAATAAAAAATACCAAAATAAAACAATATCTTAGAAAATAAACTAATCGTTTAAACAACTTTATTCATCTATCATATAGATAATATTATACTAAAGTATAAAGTAATAAACTTGCTACCCGAAAGCACCCGATTTTAAATTTCTGGATATGAACCTGTACCTTCTGGCCATGGTGATAAAAGTTCAAAACCGGTATCGGTAACAACAACCATATGTTCCCATTGTGCAGTTAAAGAACGATCTGCTGTCACAACAGTCCAGCCATCTTTTAATTCTTTAACATTAGGTTTCCCAGCATTAATCATGGGTTCAATGGTAAAGACCATGCCTTTTTTAAGCTTCAGACCTTGACCTGCTTGACCATAATGCAAAACATTGGGTTGTTCATGATAAACCTGACCAATTCCATGACCACAGTACTCACGGACAATGCTATAACCTTCACGATGCGCCACAGATTGAATAGCAAAACCGATGTCACCCAAAGTTGCATCTGGTTTAACCGCATGAATCCCTGCAACCATGGCTTCATAAGTCGTTTCAACTAATTTTTTAGCCGCTGGTTTAACCGTACCCACGTAATACATACGACTGGTATCCCCAAAATAACCATCTTTAATAATTGCAACATCAATATTAATAATATCGCCATCTTGCAAAATAGTCGTTGCAGATGGAATACCATGGCACACAACTTCATTTGGAGAAATACAGGTGGTTTTGGTATAGCCATAATAACCAACATTTGCTGGAATCACTTTGAGTGTATTCACAATGAAATCATTACAAATATCGTCTAAGTATTCTGTGCTTACACCGGGCTTGACATACTCCCCTATCATTTCCAAAACCTGAGCTGCTAAACGCCCGGAAATACGGAGTTTTTCTATATCTTGCTCAGTTTTAATGGTAATAGCGGAAGCCTTCATTGTCTCATCCTCATGTATAAGGCTTTTGATTATAGACCTTTTCGTATTTTTTTGTTTAATCTGTGTGTATAAAGCAATTAAACTTAGGTTTTTCAGCTTTTTAATGCCTAATTTACAAACATTTAAAATGCTGTTGCAAAGAAAATAAAACGTGGTAATTTCTTAAAAACAAAGAGTATTTTTATTTTTCCATTCAATAATCAACAATATAAATCAACCTAAATTTAGCCATTTGTTCAGCTACATTAATTTTCATATAAATAAAATTCATACCTAGCATAAAATAAATTACCCAAAAACTTTCGTATCCTCTAAAATCACCCCTTTTAGTCAATCCATCTCCTTTTCATGACAAATCTCCGTACAAGAGATATTATCGCCTTAGGTTTTATGACCTTTGCACTTTTTATTGGTGCAGGCAATATTATCTTTCCACCTATTGTGGCTCAACAAGCCGGTGAACATGTATGGTTAGCCGCATTTGGTTTTTTAATCACTGCTGTTGGTCTACCTGTTATCACCATTATGGCGCTATCACGAGTAGAAGGATCTATTCAAAACTTAAGTTCTCCTTTGGGTAAAATCGCCAGTCTGATTTTAACCATCTCGTGTTACTTAGCAGTTGGTCCTTTATTTGCGACTCCACGTACAGCAACGGTTTCATATGAAATCGGTTTTTCTTCTTATTTTGGTACATCAAGTAGCAGCTTGCTCATTTACAGTGCAATTTATTTTGCAGTTGTGACCGTTGTATCTTTATATCCAAATAAACTGTTAGATACCGTGGGTCACTTCCTTGCACCGTTAAAGATTATTTCTTTAGCCGTATTAGGTATAGCCGCATTTGCAATTCCTGCTGGATTCATTCCACCAGCAATTAACAACTATGTGGCTGCTCCTGTTTCTGAAGGCTTTGTGAATGGTTATTTAACCATGGACACTTTAGGTGCATTGGTCTTTGGTATTGTCATTATTCACGCGATTCATTCACGTGGCGTAACTGATAAAAAACTGGTGACTAAATATGCAGTAATCGCAAGTTTAATTTCAGGTGTCGGTTTAACCTTAGTTTATTTAAGTCTGTTCAAACTCGGTTTAGGAAGCCATGAAGTCGCTCCAAATGCAGCAAATGGTGCAGTGATCCTGCATGCATATGTGCAACATGCTTTTGGCGATGTTGGTTCTCTTTTCTTAACGGGTATGATTTTCCTTGCCTGCATGGTAACAGCCATTGGCTTAACCTGTGCTTGTGCAGAATACTTCTCAGAACTCACTAAAATCCCTTATAAAATTTTAGTTTTTGTTTTAATTGGCTTCTCTTTCATTATTTCAAACTTGGGTTTAACCAAACTTATCGCCGTGTCTGTACCTGTGTTAAGTGCAATTTACCCACCAGCAATTGTGGTTATTTTACTAAGTTTCTTTTGGAAATTTTTCAATCGACCAACTCATGTTGTTGCACCAGTCACAGCAATTGCATTTTTATTCGGTATTCTTGATGGTGTTAAGGTAGCAGGTTTCGAAGCTTATTTACCTGAAATTGTTCAGCATTTACCTTTAAATGCACAAAATTTAGCATGGCTTATTCCATCCTCTATTGTGCTGATTATTGCTATTGTGATTGATAAAGTTAAAAAATAACCAAAACCAATGTCATTAAAATCAAGTTTTACCCAAACCTGATTTTAGTCGTGATCAATAAGACATCATGTTTTACCCAAACAGCGTTTTATTGTTTACATTCTTAGGCATTGTTTTGGTTAAACCACTCTATTTCGCATGCGATATGCATGTGACACTCTCAAAGACCTATCTTTTCCCTCATCACCAATACACCATCATATCTCTCGCCACGCGCAAATAAAATTATTCAACTTGCTGGCATCAATATTGCTTATTTATGCTTCGACTATTGTTGAATATCGCCCGTAATCCAACGCTTGCTACACTAAAAGAGTAGATTACATTTATTCAATAAATACTTGGTATTTACATTTTTAATAAAATGAGCATATGTTTTTATCCACCTAACATAGTTTTATTACAAAATAATGACATTTGCTATTGAAATAGTGGTAAATAACAAGTAAAACAATAGAAACCAATCTGACTAAAACAATAGGGTTTAGGTCAAAATGACAGGAGGGGTGGAGATGTTATCATTACATTTCAATAAGGAAGTCTTCATTAACGCTCTAAAAGCAAATAAGAATATGGTCACCTATTTGAGTACCACTGTTGCTCTAATGCTGACACTTATTATGCATGGTTTAATTCAAGGCAATTTAAAACCTGAATTCTTCATGTATGCTTTTATTGTCTCAATTGCCTTTTATATTTGGGCTGTGGCCGATCAGAAGTATCGTCAGCAGAAACAAAATAATTCTACAGAATAAAAGATGGGTGAACTTTCACCCATCTTAAACACAGAAAAATAATCATTAATACATGTATAACAACCAAAATTAAAATACACTCAACCCAAAGATTGTCCCCAGTAACAACCCTGCCGTTGCGCCCAACTCTCCTATCACCAAAAGAATCATCGCACTAGTCAGCAGCCATTTTGGTAATTGCCAACGTCCCATTTGATGCGGAACTTTAAATTGATTACTGGTATCCTTCAACCAACCATGCAACACATAACTT
This sequence comes from Acinetobacter bohemicus ANC 3994, assembly GCF_000367925.1. Taxonomy (GTDB): domain Bacteria; phylum Pseudomonadota; class Gammaproteobacteria; order Pseudomonadales; family Moraxellaceae; genus Acinetobacter; species Acinetobacter bohemicus. The sequence goes on along the minus strand of NZ_KB849164.1, from coordinate 925,827 downwards.
AAAATTGAAAAACTAAAAAAGAAAAGATTGATCAAAACAAAAATTAAATTCACCCCTTCAGACCATACTGAAAAATAGGCTAAAACTGCAATAATCAAACTGGCTGGCGCATAAAGCAAGCTGCTTCTATGTGCAATATCGACATAATAATGTGCACGAGCCTGTTCAGAATGACGTATTTGATAATATTTCCATACCCCTGTGAGCATCCCCACCCAAAGAAAAATACCGCTAAATATAATTGCGAGCGAAACAGATTGAGCTAAATTGTCCATATTTATTGCTTTATATCCTTATTTTTAGAACGCTATTCTGACTTTAAAGTCATTCTTTATGCAAGTTTCTTTTTAGAACTTCGCTACAGTAGTCATCAGTTTAATTTAACGTATGTTCTAATATGAGCACATTTGAAACATTAGAAATCAGCTGTAAAGATGGGTATTCTCTCAGTGGTCGGTTTTATGCAAAGCAAACTTCTCATAAAAAAAATCACCCCGTTTTAGTTTGCCCTGCAACGGGTATTACTCAGCATTTCTATCAAGCTTTTGCGGAATGGCTAAGTACACAAGGCTATGATGTTTTGAGCTTTGACTTCCGTGGCATTGGTCGCTCGCTACATGGCCCTTTAAATCAGTCTGAAGCCAGTATTGTCAATTGGGGGCAGCTTGATATTCCTGCCGCAATAGATAGTTTGTTATGTAAAACTCAAACAGATCAGGTCATTTTACTGGGTCATAGTGCTGGCGGGCAGCTTTTAGGCATTGTCCCGAATTATCAAAAAGTTGCAAAAGTCATTGCTGTTTCTGGCTCAACTGGACATGTGAAAGGCTTAAAAGGCAAAACCAAGCTTTTAGCCCCGCTGATGTTTAATGTTATTTTCCCATTAGCACGCATAACCAAAGGCTATGGCCCAACTCAAGCGATTGGCATGGGTGAAAACCTACCGAAAGATGTGGCTAAGCAGTGGGCTCAATTTTGCAGCAAACCCGGTTATGTCATGAATGCGATTGGTAAAACCGTATTTGAAGATTATCACGCTAAAATTGATTGCCCAATTACGGTGCTGTGGTCTTCAGATGATGAAATTGCAACTGCAGCAAACGTGAAAGATTTACTACGCTTGTATCCAAATGCAGACACACAAATGATCGAGTTAAAACCTAAAAGCTACGACCATAAAGCAATTGGTCATATGCTGATGTTTAAAAAATCACATCAAAACTTATGGTCAACCATCGAAAAGCAACTCCATATTTAATCTAAATAACTTCCCCAAAAGCCACCTTTCTTTTGATCAAACCAAGGAACGGTGGCTTTTTTATTGCAAGCATCCGCATCTTTTTAATCATAAAAACGCCCAATTCATAAATATAATTTTATTAATTGATAAATATTTATTATATTAGTCAACTATTTTCAGCCCCGCTGTTTTTTCACTCCCCTATACCACATAAATGGATCATTTATGTCTTCGCACAAACAAAGCCAACTCAAGCATGGTTTGAGTAATCGTCACATTCAATTGATTGCCCTTGGCGGTTCAATTGGTACAGGTCTTTTCCTCGGAATTTCCCAAACCATTCAACTTGCAGGTCCAGCAGTCATACTCGGTTATGCCATTGCCGGTTTAATTGCATTTTTTATGATGCGCCAACTGGGCGAAATGGTGGTGGAAGAACCCGTCAGTGGCTCATTCAGTTTTTTTGCCTATAAATATTGGAGCCCATTTGCTGGCTTTATGTCAGGCTGGAATTACTGGGTACTGAATATTTTAGTCTGTATGGCTGAACTGAGTGCCATTGGCTTATACGTGCAATATTGGTGGCCTGAAATTCCGACTTGGGTTTCTGCACTGGGCTTTTTTATTTTAATCAATATGATTAATTTAATGCATGTCAAAGTCTTTGGCGAAATAGAATTTTTATTTTCCATCATTAAAATTTTAGCCATTATTGGCATGATTGGCTTTGGCGCTTATTTACTGGCGAGTGGTCATGCCGGCGAAACCGCCTCTGTATCTAATCTTTGGGCACTCGGTGGCTTTTTCCCAAATGGTATTTCTGGTTTAGTCATGGCAATGGCGATTATCATGTTTTCCTTTGGTGGCATTGAACTGGTTGGGATTACCGCAGCCGAAGCCAAAGACCCAACTAAAACCATTCCGAAAGCGGTCAATCAAATCGTATATCGGGTTTTATTATTCTATATTTGCACGATTTTTATCTTATTGTCTTTATATCCTTGGAACCAAATTGCAGAAGGTGGCAGTCCTTTTGTTTTAATTTTCGATTCTTTAGGCAGTCAATCGGTTGCAACTATTCTTAATTTTGTGGTTTTAACCGCGGCAATATCGGTTTATAACGGCACCAGTTATGGTACTAGCCGTATGTTGCTGGGTTTATCTGAACAAGGTAATGCACCAAAATTTTTAAGCAAAATTAATCAACGTGGTATTCCCTACACCGCGATTTTAACCTCTGCGGTTGTGACGCTGATCTGTGTCATTTTAAACTACATGTTTCCTGAAAAAGCCTTTAAGTTATTGATGAGTCTTGTGGTTTCAGCCATTGTGATTAACTGGATGGTGCTCTCGCTGACGCATCTTAAATTTAAGCAACGTATGCTTCAGCTTAAAAAAATAAGTATTTTCCCCAGTATTGCTTATCCGTTGACTAATTATATTTGCGTGCTTTTCATGCTGTGTATTTTAGTGATTATGTGGATGACACCAGATATGCGCATTGCCGTGATGCTGATTCCTGTGTGGATTGCATGTTTAAGTTTGGCCTATTGGTTGAAAATAAAGAAAAAGTGAAATGCGATATAGCCATTCCATTTTCTGATTTACGACCTTGAGCTAATGAATGTTGTGAATTTTATTTTGATTGAGTGACTTTCACATTCTTTTGCTGAAAATGATCTGAGTTTGTGTTTTAATACACTTAGTTTGAGATGAGCCTCTTACAGTATATGGGCTTTGACTTGTATACGACTAGCCCCTAACCATGGGGCTTTTTAATGCCTGAAATTTGAATAACTTATAATTAATTGGCGAAATATTGGCGTAAAGTACAAGTTACCCACAGATCAATAGGTCTTGTGTAGAATCATTAATCATCCACTTGTATTTCGGTTTGATCGTCAGTATGTTAATGTTTTTACTGTAAATAAAATTACCAGCACTCTCTACAATCAATTTGATTGCAGCAATCTGTACTTCACTTTCTTGTAAAAAAGAGCATGTGAGTGCGTAAGGTGCATCTAGTACTGCGACCAATGAGCGTATAAGCTCCCTGAGCAACCTGATCTACGCCAGATTTCATAAATTACATCAGCTATAAAAAGAAGATCATCAAAACGATAGTAATTAACAAATTACCACAATTCTTAAAGCATCCTATGTGACCGCAGTTATACAGCTTTACACTTACTTTGCCACCCTTAACGCTCCCAATTAATGCTATAAACTTTTCCATCAACAATAGTAATTTCATATTTTACATTGTCTAAGTGATACAGATAAGTGATAGCAGCATGAGGCCAACCTTTACGATCGTGAATAACATGCTTATAAGATGACTTTGGATCTCCAAGCACATCAATCATTTTACTGTGTGAATCATTTAAACTAACAAAACCAAAGCTGCCACGCACTGAGTCAGCACTGGTCGCAAAAGCAGTAGATGATAGTGTCAACAAAATCGCTAAAATAATTTTTTTCATAAATTTATCCCTTATTTTCAAATAGAATATCTAATCATTCGGTAAAAGTCACCTGCATATTATTCCTTCAGCCCCTCAAAAAATTTTGCAAACTCTTTGGTATTTCCTGTTTCTCTGTTGTATGGTAGAAATCCAAATCTATCCCGCTTAAGGTCTTTTCATAAATTACGCCCATTAAAAAAACCTCCCGAGGAAGATTTTATTTTCTATATGTCGTTAGAAGCTAATCACAATAGCTATACTCATTAGCCTCTCTTAAGAATATACTTAGTATTCAGGAGATTAGAAGGGTGAAAAGTAAATGAAAAAACATATGATAAAAGGAGTTTTATTATTTTTAATTTTGATGAGTTCAATATCAACTTATGCATTCCCACCCCCACCTCCTGTTGACATACCTATACAGAATATCCCGCAACAAACAGAGGTTTGGTGTTGGGCGGCAGTAGCTCAACAAATAATCCACTTTAAAAATGGACCTATGAACACTCCTGCACAATGTGAAATGATCGCTCTTTCAAAAAATGCCCCTATCCCTTATTGTTGTTCAAATTTTAATAATTGTGCAACAACAGGATCATTGACAGAGATTCAAGCACTTCTAAGTTATTTCGGAGGTAGTTTCTCCAGTTATTCCCCTCCTGCTGACCCAATGTCTTTATATTATACCTTGGCTCAAAATAAACCTGTGATTATGCAGATTTCAACAGTTCCACCTGGATTTCCTTCCGGTATGAGTCATGTAATTGTAATTCGAGGTATGTTTTTTCAAACAACACCTATGGGTGTAATTCCCATGCTTATAGTCAATGACCCCATGAATCAGTACACTCAGCCAGTCCCATACGCACAACTTGCACCGTTATGGCAGTCAGCAATTGTCGTTCATAACTAAATATTTTTTTAAGAAAAACCCTATCAATACTTAGCATTTGTGGGGGTTTTATGTGCCGTAATACGTATACTTTCGGCTATTTAAAATAACTATTTAAAACACACTTGAAATGTAACTTTTTGCTTAGACAAAACTATAATATTCCGTAATATCAATCACAATAAACACTCAAGGGCTTTTGAATGCCTGAAATTTGAATAACGCTTAATTCAAAGACTACACATCAAACAAACAATGATTCATTTCATAAAAAAGCACCTTTCGATGCTTCTTAGATTTGTTCAGCTAAATAGCCCAATTGAAAATTGAATAACGACCGCATTTACAATATCGACAAAAAATGCACCTGTCAGCGGAATGATCAAAAAGGCTTTATGCGATGGAGCATAGGTATTGTAAGAAATCAAAACTTTTTGAGCATTGAATTTAAAAATAATTACTAAATAAACAATTAATTAGACTCAATGCCATACACCCAATTTTTAGCTTGTTTGTCTGTGGTCGTTTCACACACATAGTAATAGTCATCCCAAGAATCTGGATGAAAAATTTCGAGTTTTCGATAGATTACTTTTTTTGACTTCTCAATACATTCAAAGCTTTCACCTTGATCTTTCACGGCTGATCCGTTAAGAAATCCACCAATACATAAAAAACGCGCCTGTTTTGCCATTTCTATATCAACTTTTTAAATCATTTATCAATGTGGGGATTAAACGATTTATTACGTAAAGAGTAAAGCATAGAGAATGAAATTCTTATAGAGGTTTTTATCAAAATAATTAATCTTACTCAGATAAATAAGTATAATGAATAAAATTAATGATTTTATTCTAAATTCTTTTAATTATAGGATTTCCATCTAAATAAGATAAATATAAAGCAGATGATGACAATAATTTTAATAAAAATTTATTTACTAATTCTCTTAGTATGAGTGTATTTTTCCAAGCCTGATTAACATCACATATATCATTACCGTGTGCCGCATCATTTCTCTGTTGCCATGCTAATTTTTCAATATCAGATAGTAATAATGAAATGTCATTACAGAAAAAATCCATTTTATCTTTCTGTGAATAAGTATTCATATTTCCTATCTTATTAAAAAAAATCCTTTTCTGTTCATCAGTTAGCTCAAAATCTTCAATCTGTAATTCTAATTGCCTTCTTAACTGTTTAAAAACAGATTTATCTAAAATCTTACTATAACTAACTTTATTTATTCCCATATATCTAGCTTGTAATTTTTCAATCAAAGCCCCGTAATGTACTGCTGCAGTAATTGAATTAGAATTTACAGCGATCCAATATGTAAACAATATATTACCAAGATCATAATCTATATATTTAACATAAAATTCTTGAATCAACTTTTGAAATAAATTAGATTCTATAATATTGGAAGCCTGTAAACTAAGAGGACTTGGAAGTTGAAAGTTAATACTTAACTGTCCCCTCTCATTATCATTAATATTTTTGATATAACTAGAATGAGGAGTCATGTATTTATTAACTAAGGTATACCCATAAAAAATCAATGGACATCCTAAAAGATAGGAAATAATTTTTCTAATTTTGTCTCTCTTTTCTAATTCTACATCTCTTTTATACGTTATTATTCCTTTGTTCCCATCATTAATTTTAATTATAAGTATCTCATCTTCTTCAATTTTAAATTTAATACTATTCCTTGGTAGATGTTCATTATTTATTAAAGTTTTTACTAATTCATGATCTACCCCATCTAATTTATATATTCTTTTATGCTCTTCTTTCCATTGTATAGAATAAGGAAATATATGATTAACTTTAAAATTATCAACAAACTCTATTAAATACTCTACTCCTCTCAACTCATGACTGTCTTCAAAAACAATTTCATCAACTATAAATATATCAGTGTATTTAGGATTATCCCCCACTAAAGAGTGTGTTTGTTTTATTGGTAAAGCGTACATTAATATTTTTTGTTTTAAAAATTTATGTTCAAATATGATAAGGCTTTCATTTTTATCAATACAACCAGACCTTTCTTGAAAATCTAAACCCTGACTCATAACTCCTTCAACTTTTAATTTTAGTTTTTCTTCATCATCCCTATATAGCAAAAAATTTCCATCTTCTACTCTTAAAAACCCTTTATGAATACATTTAAAATCATTTAAATTGAAATCTAAGTTTTCCCATATACCGATAGACATATTAATACTCAAAAAAATAAGGGCTAATTAATCAGCCCTTAGTTTTAACTCATTTAATCTTAATTTTCAAAGCAAATCATAGATTTGCTCTTGTGCTAGGGAAAAGTCTTTCGGCTTTTCTTGATCCTAGCTCATTAAGTCAACTGAGCAGCAGCAATTTTCTTCGTATCAACATTCGCAGCAGCGTCAGTATAGTCGCCCATTTTGTCGAAGCTTAAGTATTGGTAGATGTCAGCAGACATGCTATCAATTTGAGCTGCATACTGTTGGTATTCTTCTGGCGTTGGTAATTTACCAAGTACAGCCGCAACAGATGCAAGTTCAGCAGAAGCTAAGTAAACGTTAGCGCCTTGACCTAAACGGTTCGGGAAGTTACGAGTAGAAGTCGATACACAAGTTGTGTTCGGAGCTACACGTGCTTGGTTACCCATACATAATGAACAACCTGGCATTTCAGTACGCGCGCCAGCTTTACCATAAGTATTGTAGAAACCTTCTTCCATCAATTGACGTTCGTCCATACGCGTCGGTGGAGCAATCCACAAACGAGTTGACAATACACCACCTGGAACTTTTTCTAACAATTTACCAGTCGCACGGAAGTGACCGATATTTGTCATACAAGAACCAACGAATACTTCGTCAATTTTAACGCCTTGAACGTCAGAAAGAAGTTTAGCGTCATCTGGATCGTTCGGGCAGCAAAGAACTGGTTCTTTAATGTCAGCAAGATCGATTTCATACACTTTAGTGTATTCAGCATCAGCATCAGCTTTAAGAAGTGATGGATTTGCTAACCATTTTTCCATGTTCTCTACACGACGAGCCATAGTACGCGCATCGCCATAACCTTCAGAAATCATCCACTTAAGCATGGTGATGTTCGAACGAAGGTATTCAGCAACTTTCTCTTCAGAAAGCGTGATAGAACAACCCGCAGCAGAACGTTCAGCAGATGCATCAGAAAGTTCGAATGCTTGCTCAACAGTGAGGTCAGTTTCCATTTCTGTTAAATCGATCTCAAGGATACGACCAGAGAAGATGTTTTTCTTACCTTTCTTCTCTACAGTTAAGTCACCTTGCTGAATCGCAACGTAAGGAATTGCATGTACAAGGTCACGTAGTGTGATACCAGGTTGCATTTTACCTTTGAACTTAACAAGTACAGATTCAGGCATGTCTAATGGCATAACACCAGTCGCAGCAGCGAATGCTACAAGACCAGAACCCGCTGGGAATGAAATACCAATTGGGAAACGCGTATGTGAGTCACCACCAGTACCAACTGTATCTGGAAGAAGCATACGGTTTAACCAAGAGTGAATAATACCGTCACCTGGGCGTAGTGATACACCGCCACGGTTCATGATGAAATCAGGAAGCGTGTGTTGCATTTGAACGTCAACTGGTTTTGGATACGCAGCTGTGTGACAGAAAGATTGCATAACTAGGTCAGCAGAGAAACCTAGGCAAGCCAAGTCTTTCAATTCATCACGAGTCATTGGACCTGTAGTGTCTTGCGAACCAACAGTCGTCATCTTAGGTTCACAGTAAGTACCCGGAAGTACGCCTTGACCTTCAGGAAGACCACATGCGCGACCAACCATTTTCTGTGCTTGAGTGAAACCTTTGCCAGTAGCAGCAGGTTGTACTGGAACACGGAACAATGTAGAAACTGGAAGACCTAAAGCTTCACGCGCTTTAGTGGTTAAGCCACGACCAACGATTAAGTTGATACGACCACCCGCACGAACTTCATCAAGAAGAACAGGCGTTTTCAATTCAGATTCAGCGATTTGTTCGCCAGCTTTGAATGCAGTTACTTTTGCAGCAGCATGATCAATCTTAAGAACGATTTCGTCGCCCATGTTCATGTTTGCAACATCAATTTCGATTGGCAACGCGCCAGCATCTTCCATTGTGTTGAAGAAAATCGGAGCGATTTTAGACCCTAAGCAGTAACCACCGTCTTTTTTGTTCGGGATGTGAGCGATGTCATCACCGAAGAACCAAAGTACAGAGTTAGTTGCAGATTTACGGCTTGAACCCGTACCAACAACGTCACCTACGTAAGCAACTTGGTTGCCTTTCGCGATCAATTCTTTAATTTGGTTTAATGGACCAACTTCACCAGGAACTTCTGGGTTAATACCATCACGTACGTTTTTCAACATCGCATTTGCATGTAATGGGATGTCTGGACGGCTCCAGGCGTCTTGAGCAGGAGACAAATCATCAGTATTCGTTTCGCCAGTAACTTTGAATACAGTCAGTTTGATTTCTTCTGGAACGTCAGAACGCGAAGTGAACCATTCAGCATCAGCCCAAGATTGCATAACTGCTTGCGCATTTACATTACCCGCTTTAGCTTTATCTGCTACGTCATGGAACGCATCAAATACTAAAAGTGTTTTTTTCAACGCTTCAGCAGCTAATTCAGAAAGTTCAGCATCATCAAGCAATGCAACTAAAGGTGCTACGTTATAACCACCAAGCATAGTACCTAGTAAGTAAACCGCACGTTCTTTAGTAATTAAAGGAGAAGTTGCGTCACCTTTTGCCAAAGCAGCCAAGAAAGCAGCTTTAACATAAGCAGCTTGGTCAACACCTGCAGGAACACGATTTTCTAGCAAATCAACTAAAAATGCCTCTTCACCAGCTGGTGGATTTTTTAATAGTTCAACCAAGTCAGCTGTTTGAGCATCATCAAGTGGCTTCGGTGGGACTCCGAGTGCGGCACGTTCTTCAACGTGTTGGCGGTAAGCTTCTAGCACGGTGTTATTCCTCTTTTTTAAAAAATTACTTATGAATTCCAGCTTCTTTCGAGCTTCACAAGTAATATGGACAACTAAATTTTACTAAAAATCTAGTTAAAAGTTAATGCAGTAGCGGTGTTTCTTCGTGATGCTCATTATTTTGTAGCTAAATGATGCCTTTTTGATTAATTCACGACCGATTTAGCTCTAATTTACACCTTTAATAGGGCAGCAATTAACTTTTGACTAGAATTTATACATAAAAAAGGCAACCTAATGTTGCCCTTTTTCTAAAAAGAAAAATATTCAACCTTAGTGTACTGTCGTTGCATGAATATATTCACGCAAACTCTCACGACAACCCTCAAATTTAATCTGAATTTCATCTTCATGCAGCATAGCATGCTCTGCGCTGGCAAATGAAATATGAACTTGATAAAGCTTCGTTTCTTGATCAATTATATGTTGAATATAAACTTTATCACCTAAACTAAGCACATAGTGACTTCCGCTAATTATTACAACGCCCTGTTCATCTTCTAAGAGCAAGTCTGCATGGTGTAGATACCCCACAACGTCCATTGATTACTCCTTATCTTTCGTTATTCATTGGATTATTCACTATTCAGATATGCTTTTCTATAATTATGATTAATTGAAATGTGACAATTTATTCTTAATTTGCTTAGGCTATTTTTAGATCATTCAAGACTACTCAAATAAAAAAAACCGTTCCTTAGAACGGTTTGTAATTAGGTAATTTGTCATGCGGTGTCGCAATACATTTTTCTGTAATTTTTTGCTTAAACTGATTACGACTTGCTTCTGGATCCGTATCAATTTCAGCGAGTGGAAATGCATAGACTTGTTCAATAATATCTAAGATGAATGTTTTTGTGGTTGCATCTTCAATTTTATCAGCATGTTCTAATGCAGCTTTCTTTTCAATTGCATTTTGACGGTCAAACATAATCGTATTTGCCGCATTACCAACGCTCGTACAATACCCTTTCCACTGTTCTTCAAGTGTTAATGGCTTTTTTTCAGCACATCCAACCAAAGCAACCAATGCAATTAAAGTGAATAATTTATTCATGAACATTCTCCTATTCTTCATATCATAATCAAAGTTCATAAAAATACGAAATCACTCCGCCTTGATATAAGAAAAAAATAACAGTTTAAGCTTAAATTCAAGGCATAAAAAAAGCCTAATCTGTGTAGATTAGGCTATAAACTTGATATTCTTTCGTTGGTAGCGGGAGCTGGATTTGAACCAACGACCTTCGGGTTATGAGCCCGACGAGCTACCAGACTGCTCCATCCCGCATCAACGAAGTGCCTTTATACGCCCTAAACATTAACAAAGCAAACTTTATTCAACTTTAATTGAAAATTAATGCTTTTAAACCGGTTTAAGCATGACTTAGAAGTGAAATACATGATTATATGGCTTGTAAAACGAATGTTGAATTATTTTAAATATCTTTATTTAGGTGCGAATAGACCACTTATCTAACTCAAAAAACCTTCAAATCATTTATTGTTTAGGAATAAGTACCGTCTTATTCAATCTGCGCAATTTAAAAAACTGCACAAACAATGACACTAATTTAAACAATCCAAAATCGGCAAAAAGCTCAGGTTTTCATACCCAACATTCAAGCGATTGCACTTTACTTGTTTTGTACTATATATAGCTTATTTGAAATGTCGTGCAGAGAGAGGAAGAAATAGCTTCCAATATGATGCTCATGAATCAACAATTTTCTAATAGTACTTACTCCCCATTTAGACTTTATACATTTCACATAGTGGTTAGAAAGTACTTTATGCAAAAAATTTAATAATGAACTATTCGATATTCTATGAGTTGTTTAAATCTACAAGTGGGTAAATGAAACGATAGATAAACTATCAGCTAGCTACACCTTCGCACCCTAATTAACTTAAAAATAATGTATTTTCAATATCCTATCATCATATATACAATACTTTTACCTGCCCTAACGTGAATTATCCACACAGTCTAAAAACAATATAAGCAGTATTTCAAACGCACGATTCATTTCTAATCTGTTGACTTCGACTCATCTGCTGCCTAAAAAGACAATCAGAACAAAAATGCAAACTATTGATTTTTATATTTTAAAAAAGTAAAACTAAAATATTAAGCATAAAAAACAAAAAAAGTTATAAATTAAGTTGCATATTCTTATGTATATGTATATTATTCTTCTCAACTAGAAAAAAGTTTGTTCTGGTAAATCTTCTCTTATTTCGCAGTTTTAGTCATAATCCTTCGTTTTTTTCAGATTTAAAGTTCCATTCTTATTTTCAAGTTAACATCGGTTTTTTAGTAAACCAAAAAATATTAAAGTTTATAGGATTGTATTATGTCTAATACTGTTAAAGGTACTGTTAAGTGGTTCAACGAAACTAAAGGTTTCGGTTTTATTCAACAAGAAAACGGTCCTGACGTTTTTGCTCATTTCAGCGAAATCGCTAACTCTGGCTTCAAAACTTTGACTGAAGGTCAGCAAGTTGAATTCAGCATCACTCAAGGTCAAAAAGGCCCGAATGCTGTAAACATCGTAGCACTATAATTTTAAAGCTATCCTTACATCAGTAAGGTAGTTTAAGATTAAAAAAACGAGAGCTTAGCTCTCGTTTTTGCATTTCTGGAATTTATAAACATACCTATCCCCTCCAGACTCACTCTATCCTTCTTGATCAAACAAGTTGATAGCTCTAGTTTAAAGCCCTAACACTAGACCGAGCTGCTCACCATATAAAATAATCCTAATAACTTTTAATTTAAGATCTGAGAGTTGCGATTATTTTCTTAAATATTGATAACTTGCCTAATTACAGAATATAAAAAAGCCCACCTTTTAATGAGCTTTAATACCAAGTGAATGACAATCACTTTAAATGAGTGTACTTCTTACAATCCTAGAAGCGCCAATTATAGAAAACGTCAATCGCTCGTTCCAAAGATTGACTCGCCTCTAAATATAAACGTTTATTCATTTGATAACGCAAGGTCAATTTATTGACCGGAGTAAAGACACCTACACCATAACGGATAAAGAGATCTGGCGTGAGATAGCCAGTCACACTGACCTGTGTATCACTGCCTGTTCCCTGAGCATCAAGTGCCAAGCCACTCAGGCCAAAAGTACGACCAATTTGATTGGTTAAGGCACGTGTCCCCCCCAATCCCATACTAATTCCAGCAGCAGCAATCGTATTATTGACATCGGATTTAAAGCCCTCTGTTTGGCTAATACCACTGGTGCCTTCATTAATACGACCCGTAATTAAAGCATTTAAAGCTTCTTGCTCAGATAAGCCTGCGTCGTTATAGACCTGAATATTCGGGCTTGTCGCAGTTCCTGTAACGCGAACGCCAACTGTGCTGCCTTGTACACTCTTATTGGCATCAATATCTAAAGTTGGGTTGTACAAAGGCCCATTGAAACGTGCAATCGCTCGGTTCAAATCTAAGCTTTGTCCATACGCCTCAATTTTCACCCTTTGGCTTACACCAATGGCACCATTGGCACGCATTGCAGTTTCAAGCCCACGTTGTGATAAATACAAACGTCCAATTAATGGAATACGGCTATCAAAACCTTGGAAAATAACTTGATTCCCCAAATTAACCATAAGATCTGCACGAATATCCCATGGTCGAGCAGACTTTAATATTGCGAGCTGGTCTTGCCCTTCATGAACAATACGTACATCTGATGAGACATTGACTACAGGCGCTGAAGCTTCAGGCATTGAAATTAAGGCACGCGGAACCTCAACCTTACCATTTAAGGTTAATTTTTTACTCAATGGCAAGACATCTAAAGTTAAATCAGGTGTAACGACTGCCGTGATCAATGGTGCTTGACGAAGAAGTAAATTCTGACCTTTTAAGTGCAATTGAATACGCGGATCATTTTTCCAATCCACATTCCCAGTTAACAAACCGACACCTCGACCGCTATTAAATGCTCCGTTAATACTGGCATGATCTTCTCGAATCGAAGAGTACACCTGAATATTATTGAGATTCACGGGCAATGAAATCATGCTGATTGCACCATCTTTAAGGCGCATTTCACCATTGAATAAAGGCTGAGTTAAGGTACCAGAGATTTTTCCTGCAAAGGATAAAACTCCAGCAAGTGACCGGATATCTTGAATAAAGGGTTTAAAGACTTTAAGTTGCACTTGATCAAAGGCAACTTCACCACGCATGGGTTTGCTGTCTTTATAAGGGTCAATAATGACATTGGCATAACCTGTACCAATTTCAGGTGTTTTAACATCTAAACGAACCTGCAAACCTTCCGATACACTTTTCGCAATTAAAGCAATTTCGTTATAACTTAGTGTAGAACCCATATCTTGCGGATCTTCTGCGGCCAAGCCAATCACACCATTGCGTGTCACTAATCTGGCATCAATTTTGGGTTTCGCACCTTGAACCCATGCCGCTTTTGCATAACCATTCACTTTGCCTGTAATGGCCAAACCTTCTGGCATAAATGCAGCAAAATCATTTAAATCGACATTTTGGGTAATAAAAGACACATTACCTTTGGTTTTACTGACACGAATAGGTTGATCAAAACACAATTGACTTTGCTGACTTGACCAACAATGTGCACCGACCAATAGTTCTGTTTTGGCTGAACTGTAAATCACAGATGCATTTTGACGCTGTACTAAACGCGCACGTAATGAGTCAAAATCACCTTTTTGAATTTGGCCCAACCAATCATTTTGTGCATTAAAACCACCAGCCAATTGCACATAGAATTTAGAAATTCTGTTTTCTGCTTGAACTTTTAATATATGCGCTTTGCGTGTACCCGCCAGTGAAATTTCACCTTGCCTAATTTCACGCGAACCACTTCGTAAACTTTCCATTTTTGCAGTCAGTAACGTAGGAGTAAGTTCTGAAGTCGGTAATTGACCTTGTATACGTAATTTTTTAATACTGACTAAATTACTAAAACCAAAATCATCTACAGCAAAATTTGCACTTGCTTGTAATTTGGGTTGCGATTGCACATTTAAATACCCATATGCACGACCACGAAGTCCACCATAAAGTTCATATAATGCTGGTGCATTTACTTTTAATCTTAAATTTTGCGCATTACCGGTCGCTTGAATTTGATTTTTTGCATAAGCCAAATACAAATTATTCGCTTCAAATTGTTGCGGCAAGAAACCCTTTTGATTGGCATTTAACACAACCGCCAAATTTCCTGTGCCGCGAACAGGTTTATTATTAATCACACCTGCTAAATTTAATTTTTCGATATTAATCCGCTTTAATGTGTCTGACCAAACACCTTGTGTTTTAACATTACCAGACAATTCACCGCGCACACTTGAAACAAAATAATGGGGTTTAAAACGCACCAAGGATGCATTTACATTCCAACCAATGCCATTTTTAAGATCAACCAAACCACTGGCAAAGATTTTCCCTGCAACACCTGAATGCTGTAATTCAGCAATTTTAATTAACTCTGGCGTGCCAGAAACTTTGAGTTTCAGCAACCCCTGACTGACTGGAATCTGACTAGCATTGAGTGCACCATCATAATTCACTGCAAAACTTTTAAAAGCACCACCTGATTTTTGATCATGAAATAAAATCGCTGCGGTACTACGTCCAGTTAAACGAACCGTTTCACTCTTATTTTGCTGTGCCAAACGACCCGTTAAATTAATTGCATCTAACTGAATAATCTGTTGATTTGGCTTGGCAAAACCATTGGCTTTGACCTGTCCATTGATTAAGTTTACAGGTGCAGCATCCAGCACGATTTGCGGATTAAAATCTTTTGCATTTAAAACAGCATTCCACTTCAATTGATGCTTGTCTGAAGGTAACTCGACTTTTGCACTTCCATTTAAACTGCCTTTACCTGCGACATAACTAAAACTTGGGACATTTAAATTATTATTTTTAAGGTTTAACTGTGCTTTATATAAACCTTCCGGCAAGACAGCTTTATCGTGTTTAGTAATCGACGTTGTTACTTGAATATCTTGCTTACCTTCAACCAAAGCCAATTTAACATCGCCTGATTTACTGCTGAGCCATCCCACATAAGGTACGGCGCGATCAATATTTTTCCAAGCTACATCCAAGAGCATTGGATTCGGCTTTTTACCTTTTTGCTCGGCTTGATCCAGTTTTAAATTCCATGTTTCATAACGGTCAAAATCCACCAATGCGGTTAAATGCATGCCTTTTTCTAAACGGCCTTTGGACGCGATTTTTGCATCAAGACTTGGCGGTAAAAAATCCTGAATGACCAATGGAATCAATTTATCTTTTGGATTTATTTTATCTACGCGCCCATTTACATCCCAAGTCACATGGTCTTTCCAACTGACAACACCAGCAACATTTACGGCGCCTTTCATCAGTTGACCGTTTAAATGCGTAATATCCAATTGATGCACTAAATCGGTATGCATAGATGCATTGTATTGACCTTGTGGAATATTTTTACCACTTAAGTCTGTTGTCACATCTAAATTTAAACGCTCAATATCACCATTAAATTTAGCTACGCCATCTTTACTAAATAGCTCTTGCTCAGTGATTAACGGCCAATGATATTTTTTAAACTGCAACTCACCAAACATCGGAACATGTTTGCGTACAGGATGTATCACCGCCCAACCTGTTAATAAATCAGGCGTATTTGTCGCAACACCCGCTTGTATGGTATCTAAAGTACCTTTCGCTACAACTTTGATATCATGAATATTAAGCGTTTTATTCAATGATGGAATATTCAAATCAGCAACAGCATTTAAAGGGTATTTTCCTTCAAACTTCATCTCTCCCGTTGCATTTTTAACTGCTAAATATCCCATATTCATACGGGAATCTTCAAACTTAAGTTCTGTGCCTGACCAGAGTGCATTATTTAAATGAATATCATTAAATTTTACACTGGCAGATGAGGTCTTGATCACCAGATGGTCTAGATCCGCCGTATCTAAACGTAAAACAAAAGGTAAACGGATTTCACTAAATTTAAAGGGTTCATCACTCGGTGGATGCTTGGTGATAATTTGTAGATTACGCACGTCAGCACGATTCAGATGAATTTCTTTTTTAAGGATCGCGCGCCAACCCAAGCTTACATCGGCGCGATCAATTTTAACGTCAACAGGTTTTAACGTGACTAAGATATTTTTTAAAATAATGCCGTGTAAAAGATTACCGCCTTCATATTCATAATGAATAATTTTTTGGCTTTGTAAAACACGATCCAGTAAAAATTTACTGCCTTTATCAGTCGTGAACATGACAGCGAAGGAAGCAACAAGCAAAACCAACACTATAAGCAATGTGAATAACACACTTCTCATAATACGACGTTTTTTAGGTCGAGGTAATTCTGTTTCTGGTTGCTGTTCTACTTCAGCCATAATGCTCTCTAAAACCTAAAATCTATAATTGTGGACCAATAAAGAAATGGATCCGTATTGGATGACTATCATCGGAAATACCTGAAGCCACATCGATACGAATTGGGCCAATTGACGATGCCCAACGAACCCCTAAACCGACACTATATGCTGTTGGCGTACTAAAATCTTGATCATAGGCATTCCCCACATCACTAAATATAGCTGCACGCCAACCTTCTTTGAATTGATAGTTATATTCCAAAGACCCGACAGCTAAAGCTTGCCCACCAATTCTAAATCCATCTTGCTCAGCAGCTAAACTCTTATAATCAAAACCACGAATACTTTGATCACCACCCGCAAAATAACGCAAATTATAAGGAACTTTACTAAAGTCTTGTGCAAAGATATAACCTAAATCACCACGCCCGACAAACTGATGGTTATCATTTTCACCCAATGAATAGATAAAACGCCAACCTGCATTTACAATGGCCATATCAGCATCGGACAATAAGGTTTCACTACCAAATTCTGCTTTATAGGTTTGCTTAAAGCCTTTACTTGGATTAACCCGTTTATCGCTGGTGGTACGTGACACTTCATAACCAAACAATAATGATTGTTGTTGTTCATTCTTATTTACCAAGAATGCTTCTGGAATTTGAGAAAAATCAACCAAACCATCTTGAGTAATACGGTCGGAACGGAAGCGTAGACCAAAGGCGTGTTGCCAACTTCCACGAGGATTTTTAATCACCCGATCCACACCCGCAACGGCAGACTCAATCATCAAGCCCATGCCTTGAGCTACCCCTTCACGTTCTTCACGCTCATAACCACCAACCAAACTAATATAGTCATTTAGTGGATGGTTATATGGAATATTATAATGACCATCAATAGACTGACGAATTTGCGATAATTCTAAGTTGGCATCAAAGGAATGACCACGGCGATTCACAATAGCGCGGCGATACTGACCACGTAAACGCACCCCAGTGTCTGAACCAAAACCCGCACCCATTTCAGCACTATTTAGACGGTCAGCATTCAATGTCACAATGACAGGAACTTTCTTTTCTGCACGTGCTTGGGCTTTTAAGCGATCTTCTTCAGTTTCTTTGTTTTCTTGCTCTACCCGTAATTGACGTAAATTCTGTTCGCTTTGAGCATCGGTCGTGCCTGCAAACTCACGTTCATTTACCACAGACTGAGTGACTTCTTGGGACGAAGCAACTTTCTTTTTATCCTGAATACTGGCATCACTTTCTGATATTTTTTGCTGATCAACCAAAGCTTGAATATCGGGTGCTAATTCTAACGGTTTTTCGATTGGATCTGGTCGTACTGCATCAACCAAGGTGTAATTAAAATAACGGGAGTTGGTTAAGTTATTTGCCAAACCATTAACACGCCAAAAAGCATAATCTGCACCATCTTGCCAAGACACCATACTTTGCAAGACATCTAAATCAATTGGAAAGGGTTTCGATGGATCACTCATCCGAAATTCAACAGCGCCTAGTTTATAGCGCTCACCTGTTTCATAGCGTAAATTGATATCTGCTGTATCTTGCGGTTGAGCAATTTTTACATCGTGTAATCGCCAATAGCTATCAAAGAAACCATTATTGCTTGCTGCTTCTGTAATACGTGCTTTGGTCTGTTCATATAAACCATGATTAAAAACATCACCGACTTCTTGATCGGGCAAAACACGAATAACTTGGAATTGTGATTCATTCTGACCCGCGCCACTAAATTCAACATTCTGTTGTTTAATTTGCACGGGTGCATTCGGCGTTACTCGAACCCGAACACGATTTTCACTGAGTTTTTCAAATTTAAACGTCGCATTATAAAAGCCAACAGCCTGCGCTGCTTGATTAGACAATGTTCGAAGCTGTGGCAATGCTGAAGGAAAATCACTAAATGATTCTTGGGTAAAACTGGACAGCTTGCCCTTCATATTGGCTTTTAAATTCTCTACAGCTTGAGTATAGGCTTTATTTGAAATATCACTATTATTTTCTGTCGCATTAATCACAATATCCGCGCTGATACGCTGCACTTTTGTCGCACTTAATTGACGTGATGGACGTATTCTATAGAACCAGCGCTTGAAAAAATTCGGCTCTTCTATTTCATCACCATCAGTTGGGCCTAATTCAGGTAATGTTGTTCCAGACTCATTGGCTTCAACAACAATTTGACTGTCTGCTTGAATACTTGTGATTAACCGATCAACATTCACAGGAGCTTGATTAATTTCAACTAACTCTTGCTGAGTTGCATCAGAAACCATGACCTCAGAAATTTGCCCTGCGCGATACTGTTGTGCTTCATTTTTCGCACCTTCTGCCACACGAAAAATTTCATCTGCCATCGCTTGATTGACAGGTTCTATCGGTAGTTCTTCTAGCGCTTCAAATTCAATCGGTTTAAATTCAGCCAAAGGCTGTATGGCTTGCTCTTGTTGTTGCAGCATTTGCAAACTATCAGGCTCGGACTTTTTTTCTGGCAAATTTTCAATTTTTTCTATTTCTTCAGTACTATTCAAACCTTGTTTAACAGCTTCACTCTTGAGTTGTTGTTGAAATTCTGCTTGAGTGGTGATTGCATTTGGCTGTGTCACTTGTGCAAAACTTTGTTGCGCAAGCAAGCTTAAAAAGAGACTTAAACAGAATCGTGTATGTTGATCATTCCACTGTATGATGGAATGGACACTTAGTGTAAGAGTCGACTGTTTAAAATCCAGTTTTGAAAGCATAAAAAACTCTAAACTCGTATAATATTTATAATGAAAATGCCCAATGAAAGCTTGCTAACAAGCTCAAATCTATTGGAATTTTCACTAAAGTATAGGTTAAAAACATCATACATGATTTTTATCGCGTTTTACCAAATGCTCACATTTCTTAATAAAACTTAATGAAGTCCAGAAACCATGGAAAAAAATGAACATCTTTTAGGCACGCGTCGATTTTTACCGATGTTTGTTACTCAATTTTTTGGTGCACTCAATGACAATGTCTATAAACAAGCGCTGTTATTGGTCATTACCTATGGTTGGATTAATCAACAAAGCGCAGATGTAAGTACGCTGAATAATCTCGCAGCCTTATTGTTTATTTTACCCTATTTTATTTTCTCTGCGACAGCTGGACAAATTGCCGACAAGTACGAACGCTCACAACTTGTACGTGGCATTAAAATCCTTGAAATTGGGATCATGTTGATTGGTTCGGCTGGCTTTATCCTCGGTCATTTATGGCTGTTATTATTGGCTTTATTTTTAATGGGGACACACTCCACCTTCTTTGGGCCAATTAAATATGCCATTTTGCCTGAAATTTTAAAACCGAATGAATTGATGTCTGGAAACGCATTATTTCAATCAGGGACATCTATCGCAATTTTACTGGGAATGATTTTAGGGGGTGCAGTTATTTCCACATCACAAGGCAATCTCATTTGGATTAGCTTGACTGTGGTGATCATTGCCGTTTTCGGTTATTTCTCAAGTCGCTTTGTATTAAAGCAAAATGTCACGTCGCCTGATCTCCAAATTGACTGGAATTTTTTTAGAACCAGTTTTCAAACCTTAAAATATGCCAAAAGCTTACCGATTATCTTTCTCATTTTACTGGGCAATTCTTGGTATTGGTTTTATGGCGCAACGTATCTCACCCAAATTCCACAACTAACACAACAAAATTTACATGCCTCTGAAAATGTGGTCAGTCTACTTTTAACCTTTTTCTCTGTCGGCATTGGTGTGGGTTCATTATTGTGTCGCAGAATTGGCGGTTCAGAAGTGAATTTAAAGATGGTGCCTCTTGGTGCAACGGGTCTAACTGTTTTTGCTTTTTATTTGGCTGCAAGTTTAGCTTTTGTTCCCGAACGTACAGGTGAAATGCTGGGTTTAAAAGATATCTTTACCCAAGGCTTAAGTTATTACCATGTCATGCTTGCTGTGACATTACTGGGCATTAGTGGTGGTTTTTATATCGTACCGCTATACGCCATGATGCAAGCCTTTTCTCCACGCTCACATCGTGCACGTGTGGTGGCAGCAAATAACATTTTAAATGCGGTATTCATGGTATCCTCTGCTGTATTTTCCATTATCATCTTAAGTATATTCAAGATTGATATTAAAATACTTTTTAGTATTACTGCTATTTTAAGTGCCATTTTCACGACATGGCTTTTGTTTAAACTCAAGCCTATGCTTGCTGCACATCAACAAGCTGCTTTAGAGGATTAATTTTATGCGTCAATATACCGGTATCGACAAATTTATTCATTCATTTGACCAAGCGCTACGCAGCCTCGTTCCAGGAACAACCACTGCACATCGTGAAAATCCAAGCAGTGATGTTGAAACAAAACTAGCCGTGAGTGAAGCACGTCATGTTGCGGGCTTAATGCGCGTCAATCATAGCGGTGAAGTGTGTGCGCAAGCGCTTTATCATGGTCAGGCACTGACTGCGAAATTGCCGAATGTACGCCACGAAATGGAACAAGCGGCCGTTGAAGAACAAGATCATTTGGCTTGGTGTGAAGACCGTTTAAAAGAGCTCGACAGCCATACCAGTTTACTCAATCCTGTATGGTACGGACTTTCATTTGGTATGGGCGCACTTGCAGGCATTGCCGGTGATAAATACAGCTTAGGTTTTGTGGCTGAAACTGAACGTCAAGTGAGTTTGCATTTAGAAGACCATATTAAACAGCTACCTGCACAAGATGATCGTTCACGTAAAATTTTAGTGCAAATGAATGAAGATGAATTACAGCATAGAGATACCGCGCTGAATGCTGGCGGTGTGGATTTACCCGCGCCTGTACGTATTACCATGACTGCAATTTCTAAGCTCATGACCAAGACCAGTTATTATATTTAAGTGTTTTGCGCATAATAAAAGCCCACATTATTGTGGGCTTTTTAATGAATCATAAAAGTAAAATTTACAATCTATTTTGGCGTTTAAAACGTTCTAATTTACGATCAGCTTCATAATAATTAAATTCAACTCTGTCTTGTTTAATTCTTAATTCTTGAATTAATTTACGATATTTGTCCCGATTTTCGGGGCTTATTTTATCATCAAGGAGCGCTGTACGATAACGCTCTAAATTATCTAACAAATCATCTTGTTGTTTTTTAGCATGATAATATTCAGATGCCACATCATAATAGGGCTTTAATTGGCTGCGTTTTTCTAAAGGACACACACTGTAAGAGCCTGAGCCTTTTAATGCCTGATTAAATATATTTTCAGCCGTACAATAATAACTTAAACCGCGTTGATAGCCTTGCTGATAAAGCTGTTGATTAGGCTGAATCCCCGCTTTTTGACAGGCCTTAAAATATCGATCAATGCGACTCACGTGACCTGAACTGCCATCAGATTCACCAACAGAAAACCATTGTGCAGTATGACATTGTTCTACGCTCATACTGCTACAGCCTGTCAAAAACATGACCATGGTGATGCCTAAAAGTTTTATCTTTGTCATCTTGCTGTTCTTTATATTCATAGAAACACTTTTTTAAATAGCTTGAAACATCAAACAAGTCTAGCCGTTCATAGATTTGTTTCAATGAAATCAATCTATATAAATACTATATGATTGATTGAGAAGACTGAATACCAAAGACTATAGTCAAGCAAAGGAATTGATGTTCACTATGAACTGAGATTAGATTTAGTTAAATGCACAATGGGATAATCAATAGCAGCATCGTATACAAAAATTACATGCTTCCAAACATCTTGCATTGGAATTTTTACGTCTAAAGCTAAGGGTAATTTTTTCGGATTAAATTGCATGTGTTCTAAATCTATCCCCCAAGCAATCAAATCGACATCTAAGGAAATAAAATGGGATGGACGTACACGACCTGAATCTGTTTCCATTTTCTTCAACAAGTGCATGATTTCGTCAACATGTAAATGAGACTTAAGCAAACAGGCAGCATTCCAATAGTCTGCCCCAATCGCATCTCGACATGGCATTAAATAAATTTCAGAGAATTGAACCTGCCCCATTTCAGCAATCTGGGAAAATGCCTGCTTAAAATGTTGTTCAGGATGGCAATTACTCGCCAGAGCTAAGGCGAATATCGTTTCGGTGGCGTTCAAGACGAATTCCTACAGAATTTGCTTGCGCGATAATGGCAGGCTTCCTGATCGTAATCATAATAGATTCGACTGCGGGAAAGGTAGTAAAAAGTGCATTTAGAACAAGTTTTGCTGCATGTTCGATCAATTCTGGCTGTGCTTTTTGAATCACAGTAGCTGAAATTTCGCAAATTTCCGCATAATTCAACGTATCTTTCAATTCATCCGAATTCGATGCTTGCTCTAAATTGGTCTGAATCGTCATATCAAGCATTAAAGGCTGAATAATTTGACGTTCCCAATTAAAACAGCCAACCACTGTTTCAACTTTCAAACCTTCAATGATAATTGCGTCCACATTTTTACCCTTAACAGATTTTGACTTTTTTAATCCCTCCCAACCTCCCTTTAAAAAAGGGAGGAGCTTTTAAGTCCCTCTTTGAAAAAGGGGGATTTAGGGGGATTTTCTTAAAACAACTTAGTTTTTTAACAACACATTCGGGTCAAGTGTTTGCACCATTTGCAAACGCTGGTCTGCATAAATATCGGTATACGGTGCAAGAATGCGCATAAAGCGATCGAAATACAGCATTTGCTTAAATAGCAATGCGAAATCACGTGGGAAGCGAATACCATGACGCTCACCGACACCCACCATATCCATCATAATATCGTTTAAATCGGCAGGATTTGAACTTAAAATTTGCTGAGGATCTGCCATTAATACACCACCAAATAACCGCTCTAAATCCGCTGCTAAAACCTGAGTATCAATTTTCTTATCCGTCATACCCATTTTCAGCATGTTTTCTGCCATCAGGTTGTAATTCGTTCTTTGCAGTGCATCCATAAATGCAATCGATGCAGTCCATACAGTTGGATTTAATTGCCCAACGATACCAAAATCGATAAAACCGACACGACCATCTTCAAGCAACATCAGATTGCCTGCGTGTAAGTCAGCATGGAAACTGTTACACATCATCAGGCTACCAAACCATGTATTCATGGCTGTAATTAAAACCTGAGATGGATCTTTAGAGACCTTTTTGACCACATCAAAATCAGTCAAAGGCACACCATACAAACGCTGCATGGTCAGCACACGACGTGTTGAATATTGATGATAGACTTTTGGTGCAGTGGCTTTATTGTTTTGAGTGACATTCAAATAATTGACAAAATCATCTAAATTTTGTGCTTCTTCAATAAAATCAACTTCACGTACCATACGAGTTTTAATTTCATCGACAATATCTGCAAGTGATGCAAATTTGACTTTCGGCACAACTCTTTCTAAAGCCTTGGTTGCCCAATGCAAGACATTTAAGTCAGTATAGAGAATAGTCTCTACGCCTGGCTTTTGCACTTTAATCACCACATCTTCACCGCTTACCAGTTTCGCTGCGTGAACTTGTGCAATCGATGCTGAAGCTAAAGGTTTTTCTTCAATCGAGGCAAAAATTTCATCTAAATTTCTACCTGCAAATTCAGAGGCTAAAACCCCTTGTACATAACTAAATGGCAATGATGGTGTTTGATCTAAACAACCTTGAAATTCTTCAACATATTCACGTGGAAATAAGGATGGCGTACTGGCAATAAACTGCCCAAGTTTAATATAGGTTGAACCTAAAGATTCAAAAGTTTCGCGCATCAATTTTGCGTTACTTGGTTTTTCAGTGGCGTATTTAATGCCCGCTTTTGCTGCAATGACAGCTGTTTCCCCAACTCGGGCAACTGAACGCAGTCCATCTAACCAGATATTGTTTTTCATAATGTCTAAGTAGAATTAAATTGTAGTGAGTGTAGCAAAAAATATGGTTTTGCAGGACTATCTTGCCTGACAAACCAAACAATCTGTATCTTTTGCAAAACTAAGTAAGCGTTGTTTCATGCTTAAACCATCCCAAAGCAATAATTTTTGCTTCAATGGAGTTTTAGCTAATCCTAAATAAAGCAAGGCATGATGGGCTTGTAAACTCGCCATGACATTTGGCGTTGTCGCAAGTACGCCTGAATCTGCACAACGCAAACTTTCGTTTGTATGTTCTTCTTTTGGAAATAAACACTCATAGCAAGCAGAATCTCCTTCTACCATAAACAATTGACCTTGAAAACCTATAGCTGATGCACTAATTAAAGGAATATTTAATTGTGCACACGTTTGATTAACCAGATAGCGAGTGGTGAAATTATCACAACCATCCAAAACCAAGTCTTGAGTAGAAATAAGTTGTTCTGCATTGCTTTCATCAAGTTTAGAAGTATAACTTTCTATGCGAATATGTGGGTTAATTTGCTTTAAGCGCTTCGCGAGTATTTCAGATTTATAGAAACCAATATTTTCTTCCACATAGGCTATTTGCCGTTGTAAATTGCTCATTTCAATGGTGTCGGCATCAATCAAGGTGATTTGTCCCACACCTGCGCGTGCTAATAGTTCCGCACTTGTACAACCTATACCACCACAACCAACAATAAGAACATTGGCTAGTTTAAGTTTTTCTTGTGCTTCTATATCCCAACCATCAAGCAGAATTTGGCGTGAATAAAGGTGCATTTCATCATCATTTAACTCTAAGTCCATGTCGAGTAGATTAGTCACTAAGTTGTCCCACTTGCATTTATTGATTTAAAACCTGTTCAGATTATAAAGGATATCCTCTTTCTATTCTGTAGAAGTCTTTGACAAGCCCCCTTTTTTACCCCAATATTCCAAGTACTCTTTAACAGCCCTATAAAATCAAGAAGTTATGATCTTTAGAAAAATTTTGGGTATTTTGCATTTTTTAGCATTAAACCCTTGTTATTTCAAAGCTTTGTCCTTTATATTTACTGTTCACTGCCAGATAGGCAGCTTAGAAATTCATCAACATATACCCCAATGTTACCCATCTGTTCACTGCCAGATAGGCAGCTTAGAAACGCATAAAATAGTTCGATAATGTAATTTGTATGTTCACTGCCAGATAGGCAGCTTAGAAATTTATCACCCATCTTAATCGTTTTAATCAATAGTTCACTGCCAGATAGGCAGCTTAGAAAATTACCCCAGTGATAAAGGGATTTAATCAATAGTTCACTGCCAGATAGGCAGCTTAGAAAATTACCCAAGTGATAGCGGAAAATAAACCGCAGTTCACTGCCAGATAGGCAGCTTAGAAAATTGCTGTCAGGTTGTTTCGGTACACATTCAGGTTCACTGCCAGATAGGCAGCTTAGAAAAGAAACAGAACTAGCATCTTGCATAATCTGCCGTTCACTGCCAGATAGGCAGCTTAGAAAAATTGTCATTACCATGCCCCTTGCGAGATAATGTTCACTGCCAGATAGGCAGCTTAGAAAAATTGTCATTACCATGCCCCTTGCGAGATAATGTTCACTGCCAGATAGGCAGCTTAGAAAATTTTATAAAACCCTCGTTGGTTTTTTGGTCGGTTCACTGCCAGATAGGCAGCTTAGAAAACGTAGAGATTTAGTCCAATATGACAAAGATAGTTCACTGCCAGATAGGCAGCTTAGAAAATTGCGATTGATCAAATGCTTTGTGATGCGTAGTTCACTGCCAGATAGGCAGCTTAGAAATCAATGTTAAGCATTGGCAGATATTCATCTTCGTTCACTGCCAGATAGGCAGCTTAGAAAATCGCTTTCGATGCCACAATCACAACAGTTGTGTTCACTGCCAGATAGGCAGCTTAGAAATGATTAACCTAAAAAACCGCCCTACAGGACTAATGCCAGTCAGTTAAGAAACTGACTGGCATTTTATTTTTTAAATTCATGATGTTATTCGATACGCGGAAACGTCATCCGCAACTGTTCGAGGCATGAGGTGTATACACCGCAAGATTGGAAAAGTAAGGTTTCTGCGATTTATTAATCAATAAAAGGGATTTGGCGAGTTTTGCGGTGAGGCGCACTGCGCCGCAAGATGCCTTTCTTGCGAAGCTCTGCTTCTCATTTGGGCTTATCCAAAGTAATATATGAGCTCCAAGTATTTGATTTAAAAAATACAAGACTCCGTCATGAATAACTAAAAATTAAGGACTTTATTTCTAAAATCCTTAACTGACTGGCATTAGCCCTACAGGACGGTTTTTAATTTAAAAATAATAAAATACTCTTTAAAAAGAAGAATCCAATTAACCAACTTTTTGAATCCCTTGCATTTTGGCAATTTCCTGTTGTTTGAGTAAATTGCGCTGAATTTTCCCACTAGAGGTTTTAGGCAAAGCTTCTACAAATTCAATCTCTTTTGGATAAGCATGTTTAGATAAGCGCGAACGTACATATTCTTGTAATTTATGACTTAACGCATCCGAGGCAGAAAATTGAGGTTTTAACACGACAAATGCTTTTACAACCTCAGTCCGTTCTGGATCAGGCTTACCAATCACAGCAGATTCAAGAACTTCAGTACATTCAAGCAATGTACTTTCTACATCAAAAGGACCTACACGATAACCTGACGTTGTAATGACATCGTCAGCACGGCCGATAAAATCGACACCACCTAATTCATTTAAGCTAACCGTATCACCCGTTAAATAATAATGCCCCACAAAAGATTTACGATTATTTCCATCATAGCCTTTAAACCAAACCAGTGGCGATTGTGAAAAATCAATTGCGAGTGTACCTACGCCACCTTTTTCAACTTCTTCATTGTTCTGATTTAACACACAAAAGCGATGTCCTGGATTTGCAAATCCTGCTGAGCCAATTTTAATTTCATGTGCTAATGCATGATGATTGCCAATTACCATGCCTAATTCGGTCTGTCCATATTGATCATAAATATTCACATTTAAATCATGGTTAAACCAATGAATCACTTCGGGTGTTAATGGCTCACCTGCACTGCTCACGACACGCAAATGCGCTTTAATAGATGGATCAAACTTTTCTTTAAAGCCAAAGAACATACGGAATGCTGTTGGTGAACCTGTTAAATTACTCACTTTGTATTTTTTTATGATCTGTACAGCATGATCCACACTAAATGCACGTTCATCCATAATAATGCTATGACCTAAACTTAACGGCCCTGTAATACCGTAATACAGTCCATATGCCCAACCCGGATCGGCTAAATTCCAGAAAGAATCCTCGGCACGTAAATCCACGGCATATGTCATATAACCTTTAAATGCCAACACTGCTTTTAGCGGAACAGGTACGGATTTGGCTAAACCCGTTGTTCCCGAGGTAAACATCATCAAGAAATCATCTGCAAATGTTTGCATGACCGGTTCAAATACTGAAGATTTCTTGATGAGTTCTGTCCAAAAGTCATCGTCTTGCTGACTTAATGTATTCTGTTGATATACAGTTAAAATATGCGGTACATCAACACTATTGAGTTTTGGACGTTGCTCTTCATTGGTCACAATCAATCGAGTTTTAGCGGTATTAATACGATGTTCTATCGCTTTAGATTCAAATGCAGTAAACAAAGGCTGATATATTGCCCCCATTCGCCAAGTCGCTAAAATTGTGATCAGCAATTCAGGTGTGCGTGGTAATAAACCCGCAACACAATCACCTGCTTTTAAACCCAGTGAAGTAAAATAATGGGCTAATTTTCCTGAGGCATCTGCCAGTTGCTCAAATGTCCATTCTGCCGATTCACCATTTTTGCCTTCCCAAATTAAGGCTATTTTATTTGAACCAAGATGACGCTCACAACATTCAACATAGGCGTTGATTGCCTGAGGTGTACCTACCAATTGCTCGGCAAGAAATTGATCAAAATTAAACTCTTGATATGCTTGTTCTAGCGTCTTCATCGCGACAACCTCTTATCCATTTTTATAAAAATGTAATTACTTTGTGCAGTTGCTTTATGTAATTACTTTTTGTCCATTTTCATTGTTGTTTTCATTTTCAAATGCCAAAATAAATTCAGCATTTTGACCATTTTTTACTTCACTCATGGCCTAGATAAACATGATTAGCGAAATCCTACAATTTCCGAATCCATCAAAAAATATGCAGGATTTGAACACCCACTAAAGTCTTAAATTTAGTCTATTCAAAGCTTGGTCACTTCACGTGCAATCACTAAACGTTGAATGTCCGATGCACCTTCATAAATTTGGCTCACGCGTACATCGCGGTAAATTCGCTCCACTGGAAAATCTGAAACATAGCCATAACCACCATGAATTTGAATCGCATCTGAACAGACACGTTCAGCCATGGTTGAGGCAAATAATTTCGCCATTGAGGCTTCTTTTAAACACGGTAAGCCTACATCTTTTAAAGTAGCCGCATGGAAAATCAATTGACGTGCCGCTTCAATTTGGGTGGCCATATCGGCTAAACGAAATGCGACTGCCTGATGCTGCACAATTTCTACCCCAAAAGCTTTACGTTGATTGGCATATTCCACCGCCGCATCTAATGCCGCACGTGCCATCCCAACAGATTGAGCTGCAATGCCAATGCGCCCAGATTCCAAGTTAGATAAAGCAATTTTGTAGCCTTCACCTTCCTGACCCAATAAATTTTCGGCAGGAATTCGGCAATGATCAAAAATGATGGTTGCCGTATCTGAGCAATGTTGCCCCATTTTTTCTTCAAGACGAGAAACAATATAACCTTCTGTTTCGGTGGGCACCAAGAAACATGAAATGCCTTTTTTCCCTGCCGCTTTATCTGTCACCGCAAATACAATTGCAACTTGAGCATGTTTACCTGTGGTAATAAATTGTTTAGTGCCATTTAATACCCAAAAGTCGCCATCACGTTCAGCCTTACATTCAAGTGCACCTGCATCTGAGCCTGCTTGTGGTTCAGTTAGACAAAAACAGCCTAACCATTCACCTGTGGCTAATTTGGTTAAATATTTTTGTTTCTGATCTTCTGTACCATAACGCTGAGTAATGCCACAAGGCAGTGAGTTTTGAACACTGACTATGGTAGAAATAGCACCATCACCTGCGGCAATTTCTTCTAGTGCCACCACAAGGGAGACATAATCTAGTCCCGCACCGCCCCATTGTTCAGACACAGTCATGCCTAAAGCACCCAACTCACCCAGTTCTTTTAGTTCTTGTGCGGGAAATTTTGCAGTTTTATCTCGCTGTGCAGCAGTTGGTTTCAGTTTTGCTTGCGAATAATTCCGCATCATGTCCTGAACCATTTTTTGTTCTTCATTTAAAAGCATTGAGCGTCCCTTTTGTGTTCAGGTTATTAAATTCGACATTTATTAAAATTTAAGAAATATTTGATACACGACAATCCCATTCGCAACCTGAAACACTTCTAAAAAGATAATGTTTCTGCGAAGAAGTGGACTGTAAATTCAATTAAACAGGTTTTGCGAATGGAGATGGTTTTGCCTACTTTTCCCGAAAGAAAAGTAGGTCGAACCGAAGGTTATACAAAACCTTTACTTAATAATGCAAAGACTCCGCCACAAAGATCACGATCACAAATCAAAATAGATTATTTAGGCTGTATACGAATCGCGCCATCCAAACGAATCACTTCACCATTCAAATAACTATTTTCAAAAATATGACCCACCAAATGTGCAAACTCTTCTGGCTTTGCTAAACGTGGTGGAAATGGCACCATTTGCCCCAAAGCATCCTGCACATTTTGCGGCATTCCTTTCAGCATCGGTGTTTCCATAATCCCCGGTGCAATCGTCATCACACGAATAGCCTCACGTGCAAACTCACGTGCTAAAGGCAAAGTCATCGCAACCACGGCACCTTTAGAAGCAGCATAAGCTGACTGCCCAATTTGCCCATCAAATGCGGCCACTGAAGCCGTATTTACAATCACGCCACGCTCTTCTTCACCTGCTTTCAACTCATATTTAGCAATCAAATTTGCAGCAAAACGAATCATATTGAATGTTCCACTGACATTAATATTCAGTACTTTTTGGAACATGGCAAAATCATGCATGCCATCGCGACCCAACACTTTAGCTGATGGAGCAATCCCTGCGCAGTTAACCAAACCATTGAGTTGACCATATTGCTGCTCAACATTTTCAAAGAATACTTTTACCGCATGTTCATCGGTAACATCCAATTTCACAAAAACAGCGTGTTCGCCTAAACGCTGTTGCATTTCCATGCCCAGTTCATCATTCATATCTACCATGATGACTGTAGCTCCCTGACCAACCAAATACGTGGCAGTTGCAGCACCTAGACCCGATGCACCACCCGTGACCACAAAGACCTTTCCTTGAATTTTCATTTTATTTTCCTATCAATGCTTTGAATGAACACTCGACTTAAGATGCAGAGTAAATGCAGTCAAGCTTGAGTACAATTTCCAAATATTGCATCATCTATGATGGATTTGGACAATCCAACCTATCGGACAAATGAACTGAACATGGACATCAGCACATGAATGAACAAGATTTAAACTATAGCAAAGGTACAATCTCGATCAATCTTGTGCATGAGGCATTACTTTCTGCGCAGCATCAAGGCTTAAACACGCAAGCCATCTTACTCAAATCCGGCATTCCTCTTGAATTAATGCAGTCCAGTAAAGCCCGTGTTTCAGTTTCTCAGTATGCTCAACTCTGGATTGAACTTGCGGATGCCATGAACGATGAATTTTTTGGTATGGATAGCCATCCAATGCGTCGTGGAAGTTTTAAACTGCTATCACAATCCGTCATGTATGCTGAGACACTAGAAAAAGCACTGCAACATATTTTGCAATTTTTAAATCTGATCTTAGACGATTTTATCAGTCAATTATTTGTGCAGGAAAACTATGCTTATATTGTGATTTATGAACAAAAACAGACCAAAAGAATGTTCAGTTACGCCACTTATTTAATGCTTATCCATGGTTTGATATGTTGGTTAAGCGGACAAAGAGTTTTACTGAACCAAATTCAACTTAAATGTGATTCACCTCTAAATGACCAAGACTACAAAGTTCGATTTTGTGAAAATATTCAATATAATAGCAATGAAAACTACATTCAGTTTGATGCCAACTATTTAAATATTCAGATCAAGCAAGACCAACAATCGTGGTATCAATTTATTCAACAAACGCCACAAAACCTATTGGTTCGCTTTAAAAACCCGCATGCCATTAGCACGCAAATACGTAAACATTTAATGCAGATGCCACCAGCGGAATGGTTAGAACTGAATGAAATTGCACATCGTTTAAATATGTCTGATGCAACCATCCAACGGCGCTTAAAAAGTGAAGGCGTCAGTTACCAACAACTCAAAAATGATATCCGACGTGACACAGCCATTGAGTTTTTGACTAAAACAAACAAAACACTACAAGATATTAGTGATGAATTAAGCTTTCATGACCCAAGTGCATTCCATCGTGCCTTTAAGAAATGGACGGGGGTCAGTCCGGGTGCTTATCGTCAAAATAAAGAACCGTAATCTGTTTCTATTGATATGAGCTAAAATTAAAGTCTGTTGATATTTTTTGTGCAAAAAAATAGCAAGTAATAAAATTCAAGCACTAAAGTGACATTATAAAAGTTCTATTGATCTAGCTTGTCGCTTTATCTAGTTGCCATTATGAAATGTCAACAGCCCCCTAAATTTAAATCAGTTTTTTGACCTTCATTCGTCGGAATGTAATATTGCTGTCGCACATTGTCACTGACTTGAAAAAATTTCGTGCCATAGTGATCTCTTCATATTGTTACATAATATTTAATAAAAACATCATGGAGGGGACTAATGAGCACCCAATTTAATAAAAATTTAATGACAAATATCATATGGCTATCATTGTTGCTATGCAGTCAGCAAGCGATTGCCGACACATACATTTATGTGACCAATACCACCCCTGAAACGGTATCCGTCAATATTAATCATCATGGTACACGCACCTTAGTTCAAGGGAACGAATGGGCACAAGAAGCCACCCAAATTGCCCCTTACGAGACCAAACGTGTACTGCGTTATAATCGTTATACGGGGGTAAAGTCAGGTCAAACCTACAATTTTGATACCGTGATTACGGGCGGTGGCTCAAGTGTAACGCTGAAACAATCGATGACAGGCACTTGGTCTGGCAGTGATATTAAACACTCTGCATCTGGCAGTGATTTTTCTGCACCGTGGTTCAACAATCGTAATATTCAGCGCTTCAACACCAACTATGCAGGTAAAGCAGCCCAGACTGCTTTTAAAGCTGAATACACTGGTGGTTATGACGACTTCCACTACACTATCCATCAAAATACCGTGCCAGAACCTGTTGCCAGCAGTGCCGATGAATTTAAGGTTTTAACCTACAATATTTATGCCCTTCCTTTAGTGGCAAGTAAAATTGATTCGCGTTTAGAGCAACTGCCGCAAAACCTAAAAGGCTACGACGCTATCTTATTCCAAGAAGCGTTTGCTTCTGGCCGTACTGCCATGTTGGCCAAATTAGCACAGGAATATCCTTACCAGACTTATATTCCAGTGGGTTCAGGCTATAACATTTATGATAGTGGTGTATTGGTTGCAAGTCGCTACCCGATTGTGAAGACAGATCACCTGATTTATCCAGGCTGTACAGGGACGGACTGTTTTGCCGATAAAGGTGTCATATACGCCGAAATCCTGAAAAATGGCAAAGCGTATCATGTGACCTCAACCCATACCGCATCCTTCGATACAGATGCGGCACGTGATATGCGTCAACAACAATTTAAACAAATCCGTGCTTTGGTCGATAAGCAAAACATTCTATCATTTGATGCGGTACTGATGGGTGGTGACTTTAACGTCAACAAACTACTATGGCCACAAGATTATACCCAGATGCTGAGTAACCTTAATGCCACCGATCCAGTGAGTACAGGATATACAGCATCGACCTTTGATCCACGCATAAATAAACTTGCGGGTGCGGGTTTCAGTGGAGGTTCCACCGTTGAATATTTAGACTATGTGGTGTCATCGAATAACCACCGTCAGTCCATGCAAGCACGTAACGATGTACGCATTATTCGCTCAGCTGCCGATCCATTATTTATGACTTGGGATCTATCTGACCACTTCCCTGTCATGGGTCAATTCCAATATAACCCATAAGGAATATCAATGAAGCGCTTTGGGCTTATTGCTTTGGTGCTGAGTTTATTGGTGATTGGTGTGGTTATATGGTTGGGTCTTGGCCCATCATATGCCACATCGGATCAAACTCAGACGTCATCACCGTCCCTTACAAAAACTGGTCAGCCAAAAGGTTTGCAAGACAAGCTTGCCGCTGCAAACAATGACGAGTCAAAAATGCAGCAACAACAGCAACAAGAATCGATTAAACAAATGATTCAATTCTTTCAAAAAAATCCGGGCAATGTCACACAATTATTGACCCAGTTACAGCAAAACTGCCCTGATGCAAACTGTCAGGCACTATTAAAACAGGTATTAGCCGAATATCCTGATCAACAATTTGCCCAAACTTTAGAACAATTGCTTGAACGCTTACCGCTCTATGAAAAAGAAATGCAAGCTAAAATAATGTCAACGCAAATGACACCACAGCAGCGTTATCAGGAAATTTGGAATTTACGTGAGCAGATTTTAGGTCAAAAAGAAGCACAACTCGGCTTTGCTGAAGAAAAAGAATTTGCCAGCTATCAGTTTGCCTATGGCGAACTACTAAATCGAGCACCGCAAATGACGCAACAACAACGTCTGAGTGAACTTGCACAACTGCAACAACAATATAAAAACCCAAGCAAAAATATTGATGGTCAAAGTGGCAGTTATGATAAAGCCCTTAAATTGGCTTTAATTGGTGTCACCGACCCTGCACAACAACAAAAGATTACCCAACAGTTGCTTAACAGTTACTTCTCACCTAAAGAAGCCGCACAATTGGCTGCGCGTGAACAACAAGTCTCTCAGCAACAGCAACAAGTGGCGAGTTATCAATCGGAGCTTGCAACTTTAAACCAAGAAATGAACCAGCAAAA
The DNA here is from genome assembly GCF_000367925.1 of Acinetobacter bohemicus ANC 3994. Classification (GTDB taxonomy): domain Bacteria; phylum Pseudomonadota; class Gammaproteobacteria; order Pseudomonadales; family Moraxellaceae; genus Acinetobacter; species Acinetobacter bohemicus. The sequence continues at coordinate 890,710 of NZ_KB849164.1, read as the reverse complement.
ACAAAGCTTGCCTGAAAGTACTTGGCAGCAGCAATATCAATTACGGCTAGAACAACTACGACAAAAACACTTTAATTAGTGGCTTAAGCATTCACCATTTATACCCAAGAAAAGTACAGCTAAAGCAAAGTTATGAAAATAATGTTGCTTTAGCTTGTCATCATGGCTTGAATTTCTTTGATATTTTTTAGTTTCAATCAGTTATCGCCAAATAAAAAAATGCCTCTAAATAATAAAATTAAGTAGAATAATTTCAAATACTTATAATTATTTTCAATAATTTTCTAATCCAAATTTAACGATATTTTGAACTCTATGCTTCATTTATATAAATACTAATCTCTTTGATTAGCATGATGAGGTGTCAAAAACTTTTTTATTCAATAATTTTAAGGTTTTCATTAGCTTAAAAAATCAATGTTTCATTTATCGGAATGTGTTTGCAAAAAGCTCCAAAATAGATTATTTTTCACTCAATTTTAAAGCATTCTTTAATGCTTACTTTCGGCTGTACTCCCCCTGTTTAATCACCTGATTTCTTTTAAAGGTTATGACATGCTTAAAATGATTGATGTTCTCGATCAACGTCTCGTGCAAAACTTTACCCAAGCTTTGCAGTCTCCTACTCCACAATTTGAAGAGCAACTGAATCAAAGCATTCTGAATGCATCAGACCTTGACTTAAATCATGCTGTAACTACATTTTTTAATGAAGTCGATGCCATTGAAGTAGTACAAGCACTTGATATTAGCGCTGACCGTATTCAAGCCCTTCAGTTAGGTGAATCTTTTAAAGATGAACAATATTTAGCTGATCTGAAAAAAATTGTGACGCTTTGCCTTGCACTCGAAACAGATGCTTTAGAGCAAGTTGAAGTATCCGATTGCCTACAAGATTACCCAATGTAATATTGTAAATGGCTTTTAAAAGCGACTCTTTTGAGTCGCTTTTTTTATGAATAAATCATTATTTAATCATTTATTTTGATCGCAATTTATAGTCGACACTGATGTTCTATATTGTACGTTGTGCTATTTATGGTTATCACTTTATTTAAACTGATGCACATTGCAATCGCTCAATCTTTATCTTACCTGAAAATAATTACAATAATTTAAATATACGATGTAATTACAAAATAATTACACTTAAAGAAAAACAAGGCTACTCCTTTTTAATCAAGGATCGTAAAATAACACTTAAACTCTTAATAAATAGGCAAAAAAAGCGCTTAATGCGCTTTTTTTTAAATTGCTTTCTTTTCCGGTTATTTTGAACAACCAATCGTTACGCGATTATTACCGCTGTAATCTTTGATGGTTTGAATATCTTTATAACCATATTTTTTAAACAGTTGATAGACTACACCACCTTGATTATAACCGTGCTCAAGCGCAATCCAACCATTGGCAGTCAACCATTTTTTACCATTTTGAATGATAAATTCAATATCAGCTAAACCATTATTCGCTGCGACTAAAGCACGTTTTGGCTCAGTTGCTAAATCCTTCATGTGCTTATCATTCGGATCGATATAAGGCGGATTCGATACAATTACATCAAAGAATTGATTACGCTCTAACGCTTTAAACCAACTACCTAAAGCAAATTTAACTTGCGGTAAGTCATGTTTGTCTGCATTAAACTGTGCAACTTCTAAAGTCGGTTGATAGATATCAGTTGCAGTGATGGACCAATCTGGACGCTCACTGGCAAGTGATAAAGCAATCGCACCTGTACCTGTGCCCAAATCGACGATTCGAGCATCTTCAGGTAAGTCTAAATGCAAAACGGTTTCCACCAAAACTTCAGTATCTGGTCGCGGAACTAAAGTATCTTTGGTTACTTTTAAATCTAAAGTCCAGAATGGTTGTGAACCCGTCACATAAGCCAAAGGTTCGCCAGCTTCAATACGCGCCAATGCCGTAACATAGGCTTGCTCTTGCTCTGCTGTTAATTCTTGCGCTTTTTTCATCACCAAATCAAAAGAATCGATTTTAGTAATATGTTCAAGCAACCATGCATTTTCTTGGCGTTCGTAACTTTCCGATTCACCGCGTAAGGCTAATGCCTGTGCAATATTCATTAACCACCATTCTGCTGTGCAAGCATTGCTAACTGATCTGCTTGATATTCACGATGTAAACTATCCAGTAATTCTGTTAAATCACCTTCCATCACGGCATCTAACTTATATAAAGTTAAGTTAATACGGTGATCGGTCATACGACCTTGCGGATAGTTATAAGTACGAATACGTTCTGAACGGTCACCTGAACCCACCAAATCACGGCGCATTTCAGAAGTTGCCGCATCAGCAGCCGCACGTTTAGCATTTTCTAAACGTGACACCAAAAGTGCCATCGCTTTAGCTTTGTTCTTATGTTGCGAACGCTCATCCTGACATTCCACCACCGTACCCGTTGGTAAATGGGTAATACGAACGGCAGAGTCGGTTTTGTTAATATGCTGACCACCCGCACCCGAAGCACGGTAAGTATCAATACGTAATTCAGATGAATTGATTTCCACTGAAGTATCGACATCAACTTCAGGTAAAATTGCCACGGTACATGCAGAAGTATGAACACGCCCTTGCGATTCCGTCGCAGGTACACGCTGTACACGATGCGCACCACTTTCAAATTTCAAACGACCGTAAACACCATCACCATTAATCAGGCAAATGACTTCTTTATAGCCGCCATGCTCACCTTCATTTTCAGACAGCACTTCAAGACGCCAGCCTTGCGTTTCAGCGTATTTACTGTACATGCGATATAAATCGCCAGAGAAGATCGCCGCTTCATCTCCTCCAGTTCCCGCACGAATTTCCAAATAAGCAGAATTGGCATCATTGGGATCTTTCGGAATCATTAAGATATTTAAATCAGCTTCAAGCTGAGCAATAATGGCCCTATTGTCCTTAATCTCTTCTTGCGCCATTTCCTTAAAATCGGGATCAGACAACATCGCTTCAGCAGTTTCAATATCTTTTTCTGCTTGGGTGTACTTTTTCCAAACTTCAGTGATTTCTGTTAAGTCATTATGCTCACGCGAAAGTTGACGAAAGCGTTTGTTGTCAGAAATGACTTCTATATCCGCAAGCAATGCGTTTAATTCTTCATGACGGTCAGAAAGTTGATCTAATCGTAAACGTAACGATTCTTTCATTTTGCAAAATATCTCAAGACAATGGCTATCTCTATGCCTTATAGAACATAGATCAGCTCAAAAAAATTGTGCCTAGTGTAACGATTCTCGGGTTTAAATGACATAGATATTGTTGCGACGAATCCTCTTATTCAAAAAGGCGTTTTTAAAAATGTGATTTAAATCACTCCTAGGTTTATTCATATTTCAATTGCAAATGTATCTTTGACGGGCTTTTCTACACATTTTTAATAAAACTAATACAAAGCAGACACTAAACCACATAACTCTGCTTCGTCATCTCCATATTTCACCAAATATTTTTGTTACATTTAGCGCCATCGAAAGCAATTACAATGGTCCGCTTTTTTGGACATGGAGTTAACTATGAAACTTAATGCATTATTATTAAGCGCAACATTAGCAGCAACCTCAATAATGGCAGTGAATGCTCATGCTGATAATACAACTCGCGTAGCAGCAACTTCTGCATTAGGTAGTGTAGCAGGTACAGCTATTGGTAAAAGCATGGGCGGTAATACTGGCGCAATGATTGGTTCTGCTATTGGTGGTGCGGGTGGTGCTGCTGTGTCAGCAAACAAACGCGACCGTACTGGCGCTGCGATCGGCGGTGGTTTAGGTGGTGTGGGTGGTTATACTGTAGGTAAAAGCGTAGGTGGTACAACTGGTGGTTATGTAGGTTCAGCTTTAGGTGCTGCCGGTGGTTCTGTACTGGGTAAAAAAGTATCTGAAGACCGTCATGCTGACCAACGCTCTTATAAAAAGCACTCTAAAAAATACCGTCGTAACCATCGCTAAGTTATCATTAGCTAACTGAATAATAAAAATCTCTTATTTTAAAAATGCCAGTCAGTTTAGAAATTGACTGGCATTTTTTTAAATTCTAAATGTTATCTAATTGACAAAAATATCATCCACTTTAAACAGTCCGGTTTCTGCGATTAATCCAGCAATAAAAAGATTTGACAAATTTTGTGCTAAGCATTGTTTTAAATAAATAATTTAAACTATGCATAAGATGTCTTTTTTATCAAGTGCTACTACTCATTTGAGTTAAATCATAGAACCAAACTAGCTCCAAGCATCTGATTCAAAGATATAAAAATCTTCATAAATAATAAAAATTAAGGAATTTATGTCTAAAACATTAAACTGATTGACATTACTTTTTAGTCGGTACTTGTTTACATCATGAACAGCCCCTACCAATCATGAATAAATTGAGTAGACAAAGAATACAAACGATTAACACATTGTTCATCTTCATTTCCAAATCTTTGACTACATTAGGCTCAAGATATAACGAAAGCTTCAAAAAGGAGTTTGCCATGAAATTTAATTCAATGATTCTTGCCGCTGTAGTTGCAACATCAGCCGTAACAGCAACAACAACCTATGCTGATAGCTCTACACGTGTAGCCGCAACTTCTGCTTTAGGCAGTGTGGTCGGTACTGCGCTTGGTAAACAAATGGGTGGCAACACTGGGGCAATCATTGGTTCTGCAATTGGTGGGGCTGGTGGCGCTGCGATCTCAAGTGATCGTCGTAACCGTACAGGTGCTGCAATTGGCGGCGGTTTAGGTGGTGTGGGTGGTTATACTGTCGGTAAAAATGTTGCCGGTACAACTGGTGGCTATGTTGGTTCAGCGCTAGGCGCTGCGGGTGGTTCTGTACTGGGTAAAAAAGTCAGTGAAGACCGTCGCTATGATGAAGATCGTGATGACCGCGACCGTTATAACAACAATGGCTATCGCAACAGCAAATACAGCTACAATGACCGCAATTACAGACACGACAATGGTCGCCATCGCGGACATTATAAAAACCATCGTTAATGCTAAAGATTTAATTTAAAGCACCTTAATATAGGTGCTTTTTTTATGGCTGCTAAAGAGGCACCTAAAATAGATCAACATACCCGATATATTGAAATAACACATATATCGAAAAAAAACGATATACAAGTTCAATCAGTCATCGTATGCTCTAGTTAGATTCTATATTTGAGAAAACAGATGCGCTCATTAAAAGACACCCCTTTTTCAATCCTTGAACTTGCTCCCGTTCGTGATGATAAAAGCATTCAGTTTTCACTTCATCATGCTTTGGCACTTGCACAAAAAGCAGAAGAATTAGGCTACAAACGCCTCTGGCTTGCAGAACATCACAATATGGATGGTATTGCCAGCTCTGCAACCGCCGTTTTATTGGGTTATATCTTAGCGAATACTGAAACTTTAAAATTGGGCTCAGGCGGTATTATGTTGCCGAACCATGCACCACTGGTTGTTGCAGAACAATTTGGCACTTTAGCAACCCTCTATCCTGACCGTGTTGAACTGGGTCTTGGACGCGCACCCGGAACTGACCAAGTAACCATGCGTGCCTTACGTCGTGGCCGCCAAGAAACAGAAGATCAATTTCCACAAGATGTTTTGGAAATACTGCAATATTTTAAAGAACCTACCCCACAGCAACGTATTATTGCCACGCCGGGACAAAACACTTATGTTCCAGTTTGGTTATTAGGCTCAAGTTTATTTAGTGCACAATTGGCTGCAAAATTAGGACTTCCCTATTCTTTTGCTTCGCACTTTGCACCACGCATGTTGGGACAAGCCATCCAACTGTATAGAGAAAACTTTGAACCTTCTGAATATTTAGACAAACCTTATGTTTCTATGGGCGTTCCAGCTGTGGTCGCGCAAACAGATGCAGAAGCTGAATACTTAGCCACCAGTGCATATCAACGTGTTCTTGGCTTAATGCGTGGACAAAGCTTAAAACTTAAAGCCCCTGTTACAACGATGGATGGACTGTGGTCACCCGCAGAAAAAATGTCTGTCGATAATTTCTATGCCATGGCTCAAATTGGTTCACCAGACACGGTCAAAGCTGGTTTAGAAATGCTCTTAGAAAAATACGATGTCGATGAATTTATTTTCACTTGTGATATTTATGACACAGGCAAGCGTATCGAAAACTTTGAATTATTAATGAATATCAAAAACGCTTAATCCCTTTAATACTGCCAAAATAGCACCTATCTAAGGTGCTATTTTTTTATTGCAAATCACCATAACGCTGCTTACATCATTATTAACTTTACCCAGTTCAGATTAAACAGCATTTGCGATCCTGTTCAGCTTCTGCATAATGGTGATATAAAAAACAATCCAATACAAAAATGGAAAACAGAATGAATCAATATATTAATAAACCAACATCTGCATTTATCGCCGCAAGTTGGGTTGCTCTGATTGCAGGTGCAGCAGCGTATATGATCGGTTTGTGGAATGCAGACATGCTACTCAATGAAAAAGGTTATTATTTAATTCTCATTTTGTATGGTTTATTCGCAGCAGTATCTTTACAAAAAATTATCCGAGATAAGCTCGAAGGCGTTCATGTCACCGCTATTTATTTTGGACTTTGTTGGGCTTCCATTGTGATCTGCATTGCACTGCTGAGCATTGGTTTATGGAATGCTTCACTTGAATTAAGTGAAAAAGGCTTTTATATCATGGCGTTTTTACTGAGCTTATTTGGCGCAGTTGCGGTACAAAAAAATATTCGCGATTTAGGCTATCTTCGAATGCATACACAACCGCCAAGCGTGCCTCATTATCCACAAACACCCTTTGAAAATATAGAGCATGATGATGAAAAAAATTAAGCTGTGCTAAAGCACGGTATTTTCTTTTCATCACCCAACCCTAGTCAAATCTTCTATGACATTTAAAAATAAGACTTGCTCGCTCAGAACAAGCCTTATTTTTATGATCAGCTCATCCAGTTTCACACGCAAGGTCATAAATTTTAAGTAAAAATATTTCGGTATTTCCATCCATAGCATGATGACGATGACTGACCAGATTCCAGAAAAATCTTTACCAAAAGTTCTATCTTGGATATACCAATAAATTGCAGAACCAACTGCAACGAAGTAAAAACAAGAAAGGATATGAAAATGGTTAACAAAAAAAAGAATCCATTGGATGGTTTCTTTCAAAACTCAATCGATTTTTTTCAGAATTTTAAGGGCGAAATCGTTGCCGCTGAAGACATCAAACGATTTGATTTCTCGGGTTTAAATGTTGCCGTTATTGGTGCCAACCAAATGACTGTGACGCATCTCGCTCAGATTTGTCATCATGCTAAATTGGTTAAAGTATTTCAAATCACGCCACATTTTTTATTGCCTCAAACAGAAAAAGGAATCCATAAACTCCTTTCACATCCTTTGATTATTAAGAATCGTCGTTTATTTAACAATCGGATCAAAGCATTATTGGCCATTCGTTATCTTGAATCACAAGTTCAAGATAATTGGTTAAAACGACAGTTAATGCCGAACTCGGCTTCTGAACATAAGCTGTTTCTAAAATCAGATACTTATTATTCAGCTTTACAACGTGAAAATTGCAAACTCATTACTTGGCCCATCGTTAAAATTACTGATCAGGCGATAAAAAGCATGGATGGTACTGAACATAAAGTGGATGTCATTATTAGCACTTACTAAAATTTTAATGATAAAAAAGAGGTCAATTCATCTTGACCTCTTTTTACACATCAACTTATTTCACTGTGCCCATATATTGATAATTGTTGTTATTTTTTTGATAACGTAAATACTTACCCGTTGGCTTGGTATTTTGATCTAACAATTTAATATCAATAAACTTCATATCCTTCGAAACACGAATATAATCCCCTTTACGTTCGGCATCATATTGACAGTTATAATCCACACTAATCGTATCTAATTTTTTAGTTTTGGTTTGGAAAATTGGTACTGGATTTAACTGGTTTTTCTGTTGTTTATAGGCTTGTATTTGATACGCACCCACACAGCTGTCGCCTTTATAGTAACTTTGAATTAAATAAATGGGCTGTCCAGACAGCGTGATTTGATCAACACTTCGAATAAAACCAGCTTCAATCGCTTGAAGTTTCTTTTTAGGCGCATTTTTAAACTGCGCATAAGATGAATATGTTCCCATGGTGCCACCACCGCCCACATCAAAAGTATAAGTTTTGAACAATTGATCAGGCGTGTAGCGAATAGTTAAGCCAAAGTTCTCGGTAAGTTTAGGAAAGCGGTAAGTATAACTATCTGCATTTTTTTCAATCAGCTTCACCACATCACTTTCAATTTTTTCATTGACTGTATAAAAGTCTTGCGCAGCATATTTTGTATAAATCTGTTGTTCCAAAGCAGTTAAAGTCGTGGTATTGGCATAACTATGGTTTAAAAAAGCAACAGACAAAACACTAAAGCCAGCTATTTTTAATATTTTTTTCATCTAACTCATCCATTATCTTTATTACTGATGGCATGACATAAGAGCCTACACAGAGACTCTTATATCTATAGAATAATGTAATGACAATTAACCAATACGACGTTTCAAACCTGTCATTTGGAGTACACGTGTTGAGATTTCTTCAATCGACATTTCAGAGACATTCAAATATTTAATCCCCTCAGAAATATAAATTCCTTCAACCGCACGAAGCTCCATCTGACACTGACTAAAACTTGCATAGCGGCTGTTGGCTTTACGTTCAGAACGAATCGCTACAAGTCTTTCAGCATCAATCATTAAGCCAAATAACTTATGTTTATGCGCTTTTAATACCGCAGGCAAACGATTGTCATCCAAGTCTTCTTCGGTAAGTGGGTAATTTGCTACACGAATACCAAACTGTAATGACAAGTAAATTGAGGTTGGCGTTTTGCCTGAACGTGATACCCCAATTAAAATTAAATCGGCTTTATCATAATGACGAGTACGAGCACCATCATCATTGTCGAGCGCAAAATGAACCGCATCAATACGGGCTTTATATGACTCTGAATCGGTCACTGCATGGGTTTGCCCCACTAAAGTTGTAGGAGGCGTACCTAAAACTTCAGACAACTTACCAATAAGACCTTCAAAAACATCAAGATTTACCGCATTTGCAGTATTAATAATATCACGTACATATGGGTCTACAAGAGTATCAAATACCAAGGGTTGCTGCCCATCACGATCAGCGCGTTGATTGATTTCTGCAACCACATTCATGGCTGCTTCTTCAGAGCTAATATAAGGAATAATATGAATGTCAAAATTAACATGAGGAAATTGCGCTAACAGTGAGTGTCCAAGGGTTTCAGCAGTAATTGCTGTACCATCAGAGACAAAAAACACACTGCGCTTAATTTGTTTACCTTCTGACATTAAAATTCTCCTTAAATATTTGTCTAAGTGCTATAAAATCTTTATAGTAAACTGATCTTATATAACTTTCGCTTAGTAAAATCAAAATGCTAAGTAGATTTGTTATAATTTCATGCAAGATAGTGATTAATACTGCAAAAGTGGAGTAACAACATTGGAAGCGCGCGTAATTGGTCTAGAAAAATTAGGGAAACACGACGTTGAACTTGTAGGTGGGAAAAACTCATCTTTAGGTGAAATGATCAGCCACTTATCCAATGCTGGCGTATCAGTGCCAGGTGGCTTCGCAACGACTGCTGCTGCTTATCGTGAATTTCTCGAGCAAAGTGGCCTAAACGCTAAAATTCAGGCAGAGCTATCAACTTTAAATGTTGATGATGTCAATGCTCTTGCAGAATCTGGCGCTAAAATTCGCCAATGGATTGTCGATACTCCGCTTACAGCCGAACTTGAAAAAGAAGTTCGCAACGCTTTCGCAGACCTTTCTAACGGCAACCCTGAAATCGCGGTTGCCGTTCGTTCATCTGCAACAGCAGAAGACTTACCAGACGCTTCTTTTGCGGGTCAGCAAGAAACTTTCTTAAACATTCGCGGCATCGACAATGTATTGATCGCAATTAAAGAAGTTTTTGCTTCACTTTATAATGACCGTGCAATTGCATATCGCGTACATCAAAATTTTAAACATGAAGTTGTAGCCTTGTCTGCTGGTATTCAGCGTATGGTACGTTCTGAAACGGGTGCTGCGGGTGTAATGTTTACACTGGATACAGAATCTGGTTTCCGCGACGTAGTCTTCATCACTGCATCTTATGGTTTGGGTGAAATGGTTGTTCAGGGCGCGGTAAACCCTGACGAATTTTATCTGTCTAAACCATTATTAAACGCAGGAAAACATTCAATCCTACGTCGTAATCTTGGCTCTAAACACCAAAAAATGATTTATGGTGAAGAAGGCTCTACAGGTAAATCAGTTGTTGTTGTAGACGTTGAAAAACAAGATCGTCAACAATTCGCACTAAATGATCATGAGCTTCAAGAACTTGCTAAACAAGCGTTGATCATTGAAAACCATTACGGTTCACCAATGGACATCGAATGGGCGAAAGATGGCGACGATGATCAAATTTATATCGTTCAAGCACGTCCAGAAACAGTAAAAAGCCGTGAAAATGTCGGCACCATGGAACGCTACCTGCTTAAACAAAAAGGTACTGTTGTTTGTGAAGGTCGTTCAATTGGTCAACGTATCGGTTCTGGTAAAGTCCGCATCGTAACCTCAATTAAAGAAATGGACAAAGTACAACCAGGTGACGTTCTTGTCTCTGACATGACTGACCCAGATTGGGAACCAGTGATGAAACGTGCTGCTGCGATTGTCACTAACCGTGGTGGTCGTACCTGTCATGCTGCAATTATTGCGCGTGAACTGGGTGTTCCAGCAATCGTTGGTTGTGGTAATGCCACTGAAGTATTGACTGACGGTCAAGAAGTGACTGTCTCTTGTGCTGAAGGTGATACAGGCTTCATCTATGAAGGTTCTTTAGATTTCGAAATTCAACGTAACTCGATTGAATCTATGCCTAAACTTCCGTTCAAAATTATGATGAATGTAGGTAACCCTGACCGCGCATTCGACTTCGCAACTATTCCGAACGAAGGTATTGGTCTTGCGCGTTTAGAATTCATCATCAACCGTATGATTGGTGTGCATCCAAAAGCATTATTAAACATTGATAGCCTGCCACGTGAAACACGTGCTGCGGTCATGGCGCGTACTGCGGGCTACTCTTCTCCAATCGAATTCTATGTCGAAAAATTAGTTGAAGGTATTTCAACTCTTGCCGCTGCTTTCGCTGACAAACCTGTGATTGTTCGTATGTCTGACTTCAAGTCAAACGAATATGCGAACCTGATTGGCGGTAAGTTATACGAGCCAGAAGAAGAAAACCCAATGTTGGGCTTCCGTGGCGCAAGCCGTTACGTGTCTGACAATTTCCGTGACTGCTTCGAACTTGAATGCCGTGCATTGAAGAAAGCACGTGACGAAATGGGCTTAACCAACATTCAAATCATGATTCCTTTTGTACGTACAGTTGCAGAAGCGAAACGTGTTATTGAACTATTGGCACTAAATGGTCTTAAGCGCGGTGAAAACGGCCTGAAAGTCATTATGATGTGCGAATTACCAACCAACGCATTGTTAGCTGAACAATTCCTTGAGCACTTCGATGGTTTCTCTATCGGTTCAAATGACTTGACTCAATTAACACTTGGTTTAGACCGTGACTCTGGTATCGTTTCTCACCTGTTTGATGAACGTGATCCTGCTGTTAAAGCGTTACTTTCTATGGCAATTCATGCATGCCGTAAAGCTGGTAAATACGTTGGTATTTGTGGCCAAGGCCCTTCTGACCATCCAGACCTTGCTCGATGGTTGATGGAACAAGGCATCGAATCTGTTTCATTGAACCCAGACTCAGTTTTAGACACTTGGTTCTTCTTAGCAGAAGAAAAGACTAAACAAGTTTAATAAAACGTGTTAAAAAAAGACCCACTAGTGGGTCTTTTTTTTATCCATCTTTTAAGATTTAGTTTTGAGAATTCAATTTTATGCAAATTTACTTGGCACGTGATAATCAACAAGCGGGTCCATACACCTTAGAGCAACTCAATCAAATGCTCGCGAGTCAGCAAGTCATGCTCACAGACTTAGCTTGGCATCAAGGTATGCCAGAATGGAAAGCTTTAGGTGAATTAACCAAGGGTAAACTTGTATATGAACCTGTAGGTTATACTGCCCCGACCCCTTTCCCCGAACAAACACCCTTAAAAAATTCGAGTATGGGTAAAGCGCAATCGGGCAAAAAACCAACTCAAAACAGCGAACTCGCGTCCATTACTACTCGTATTTTAGCAAAAATTATCGATTTATTACTGTGGTTGCCGGCAGCAGCGATTCCTTCATTTTTTCTAAAACCGGATCAATTTAATCAATTGTCTGATATTCAACAAAAGATGCAATCCGCTGACACTTCAACTCAAGCCGTACAATTACAACAGGAATTATTTACCCTTATTCCTATCGAAGCATGGCAAACAATGTTTGTATACATCATTATTATGCTTGGTATTCAAGCCTTTATGCTGGCTAAATCTGGGCAAAGTATTGGTAAAAAACTCACCAAAATTAAAATTGTCGATGCCGAAAATGGTGAAAAAGTCAGCCTGATGCGTGTCTTCACTTTACGTAGTTTCATCTTCATTATTTTAAATATGCTCTTTATGCCTTTGATCACAATTATTGACCATGTGTTCGCATTGAGCGAAAAACGTCAAACATTACATGATAAATTAGCCAGAACCAAAGTGATTAAACAATAAACATAAAAAAACAGGGATGATTTTATCTCCCTGTTTTCCCCCAGAATATTGATATTAAAATAATAATTTTTATATTAAAAAGTTTAATTCCGAGTAAAAAAATCAGTTTTTATAACAGTCATTTAAAGCCACTTTACATATAGCTTAGTTCAACAATATGAGGCATAATGCCCTACAACGTAGCGGTGTCTCATGATTGGGAAGGATTTTCTATGCTTAGAATTTCTAAGTGAAAATAAATATTTCCAATCATGCGACACTTTAATCGCTATCCCATATTAAATTAGGGAATGGGACTCTTCACCGAGGTTGTAAAATGAGACAAACGATTTTAGCTGTATTGTCTTTATCTGCGATGGCTGCACTCTTAACTGGGTGTGGCGGTGATATGGTACTTCTAAACTCAAAAGGTCCAGTTGCAGAAGGTCAAAGTAACCTGATGATGACTGCGATCTACTTAATGCTTTTGGTGGTAATTCCATCAGTTATTATGGCATTGTGGTTTGGTTGGAAATATCGCGCGTCGAATAAAGATGCAGACTATAAACCTACTTGGGCACACTCTACCGCTATTGAAATTATAGTTTGGGGTGTTCCAGTCATTATTATTGGTATTCTAGCTTGGTTAACTTGGTGGGGTTCACACAAGTATGACCCTTACCGCCCGCTCGAATCAGATAAAGCTCCGTTAACTGTTCAAGTTATTGCTGAACAATTCAAATGGGTCTTTATTTATCCAGAACAAGACATTGCAACTGTTAACGAAATGCGCTTTCCAGAGAAAACTCCGGTAAGTTTACGTATTACGTCTAACTTCACAATGAACTCGTTCTTTATTCCTGCATTGTCTGGTCAAATCTATGCAATGGCGGGTATGCAAACCCACTTGCACATGTTAGCAGACCAAACTGGCGTATTCCGTGGTTTCTCTTCTAACTATTCAGGTTATGGCTTCTCGCAAATGCGCTTTAAAGCTCATTCTGTAACAGATGCAGAGTTTGCCAATTGGGTAGCAGCAGTTAAAGCTGGTAATGGTAGTTCAGTTAATCCTGAAGCAATTCAAAAAGGTATTTTAGACCAAACTGAATTTGCAACCTTACGTGATGGTAACCGTGGTAAGCACCAAATCGAAGCATTAGTAGCAAAAGCAACGACTCCAGAAGAAAAGGCTGCTGCTGAAGCAATGAAGCCTTATCCGACTAAGCCACACCCAGTGACTTATTATTCTTCAGTTGAGCCTAAATTGTTCGAATCCGTGATTAACCGATACATGAGCAACTACCATGGTGCTGATCACTCAGCAACTGTAGGTCATGAAGCTGCGGCTTCTGGCGCTCATGCAAATGTTGAGCATGCGACTGCTTCTGTAGAGGAATAAGACATGAGCTTTTTAGGTAAGTTAGGACCAGATGCAATTCCATACGATCCAATCGTATTGGTAACTGTTGCAATGATGATCCTAGGTGGCCTTGCTGCTGTTGCAGGGATCACCTACTTTAAAAAATGGAACTACTTGTGGACTGAATGGTTCACTTCTGTAGACCATAAAAAAATTGGTATCATGTATATCTTGGTATCTGTAGTCATGTTACTTCGTGGCTTCGCAGATGCGATCATGATGCGTCTTCAGCAATTCCTCGCACGAGGTGGTGGTGAAGGTTATTTACATCCTGAACATTACGATCAGATCTTTACTGCGCATGGCGTAATTATGATCTTCTTCGTAGCAATGGGTCTTGTTGTCGGCTTAATGAATATCTCTGTACCTTTACAGATCGGTGCTCGTGACGTTGCCTTCCCATTATTGAACTCTTTAAGCTTCTGGTTATTTGCCGGCGCTGCGGGTCTCATGATGGCCTCTCTTGCACTGGGTGAATTCGCTGCGACTGGTTGGATGGCTTATCCTCCTCTTTCAGGTATCGAATATTCTCCTGGCGTAGGTGTGGACTACTACATTTGGGCACTTCAGGTTTCAGGTTTAGGTACTCTTTTAACGGGTGTTAACTTCTTTGTTACCATCATTAAAATGCGTGCACCTGGCATGACACTTATGGATATGCCGATCTTTACTTGGACTGCGCTTTGTACGTCTGTATTGATCATTGCGTCGTTCCCTGTGTTAACTGCAACAATTGCAATGTTGACACTTGACCGTTACTTCGACTTCCACTTCTTTACAAATGACTTGGGTGGTAGCCCAATGTTGTATGTAAACTTGATTTGGACTTGGGGTCACCCAGAAGTATACATCTTGGTATTACCAGCATTTGGTATTTACTCTGAAGTTGTATCTACTTTCTCTCGCAAAGCATTGTTTGGTTATAAATCAATGGTGTATGCGACTATTGCGATCACAGTACTTGCATTCGTAGTATGGGTTCACCACTTCTTTACAATGGGTGCTGGTGCCAACGTTAACGCGTTCTTCGGTATCATGACCATGGTTATTGCGATTCCGACTGGTGTGAAAATCTTCTCTTGGTTATTCACCATGTATAAGGGTCGTATTACCTTTACAACACCAATGCTATGGACACTTGGCTTCCTTGTGACTTTTGGTATCGGTGGTTTAACAGGTGTATTAATGGCAGTTCCACCAGCGGACTTCTTAGTACATAACTCGTTATTCTTAATTGCTCACTTCCATAACGTAATTATTGGTGGTGTAGTATTTGCAATGTTCGCAGGTATCATTTTCTACTGGCCAAAAATGTTTGGTTGGAAACTTAATGAAGCTTGGGGTAAAGCAGCTTTCTGGTTCTGGTTCTTCGGTTTCTACTTTGCATTCATGCCACTTTATATCCTTGGTTTCATGGGTATGACTCGTCGTTTGAATACATATGACAATCCAGAATGGGATCCATACATCGCTATCGCCCTCTTTGGTGCTATCCTTATCGCGATTGGTATTGCATGTTTCTTAATGCAAATCATTGTTGGTTTCTTACAACGCAACGACAATCTCGATTTAACTGGCGATCCATGGGATGCTCGTACATTAGAATGGGCTACGTCTTCACCTGCTCCGTTCTATAACTTTGCTCATGTACCACAAGCTGACGGTATCGACCGCTTCTGGACTGACAAAGAAAACGGTGTTGCATACGCGCGTCCTACGTCGTATGAAGATGTACACATGCCAACTAATCGTGCTGCTGGTTTTGTTATTGCAATGTTCATTACTGTTATGGGCTTTGCTTTAATCTGGCATATCTGGTGGTTAGCTGCTGTTGGATTCATTGGTGCTATCGTTTCGTTTATCGTAAGTTCATTCACGAAAGAAGTGGATTACTATGTGCCTGCTGCTGAAGTAGAACGCATTGAAAACGAACGCTATGCGATTCTTGAAAAACACTTGAAGAAGGACTAAGACAATGGCTGAAGTACTTCATCACGACAACCATGGACATGATGATCATCACCACGATGATACCGACATCACCGTCTTTGGTTTCTGGACTTACTTGATGAGTGACTTGATCCTATTCGGGACACTCTTCATTGCGTTCGCTGTATTAAGCAGTCACATTCCAATGGGTACTCCAAGTGCAAAAGAGCTTTTTGGTGAGTCTTTAGGTTTCGTTTTAACTGAAACTTTCGCTCTCCTGATCTCTTCTGTAACATTCGGTTTTGCCGTACTTGCTGCATACAAAAAAAATGTTAGCCAAGTTTTAACTTGGTTAATCATTACATGGTTATTTGGTGCTGCCTTCATTGGTATGGAACTTTATGAGTTCAATCACTTAGTTCATGCTGGTCATGGCCCAAGCACAAGTGCGTTCTTATCGTCGTTCTTTACATTAGTAGGTACGCACGGTATTCACGTAACTTCGGGTTTGGTATGGATGATCATTTTGATGATTCAAATCAAGAAAAATGGTTTGACTCTTCCAAACACTCGTCGTCTTGCTTGCCTAAGCTTGTTCTGGCACTTCCTTGACATCGTTTGGATCTGTGTATTCAGCGTCGTTTATTTGATGGGAGTTCTCTAATGAGTCACGATCACAACTCTGCTGGTGCATCGCACGGTAACGTGAAGCAATATACTATTGGTTTCATTTTGTCAGTTGCTCTTACTCTTATTCCTTTTGGAATGGTCATGAGCGGTGGCTTTGGACGTGGTATTTTGGTTACTGTAATTGCTATTACTGCAGTTGCTCAGGTTCTTGTACAGCTCATGTTCTTCTTGCACATGAACTCGTCTTCTGAACAACGTTGGAACGTGATTGCATTTATCTATACAGTACTGTGTATTGCGGTATTGTTGATTGGTTCTGTATGGATCATGAACTACCTTCACTACAACATGATGATCTAAACTGATTGTCATGCTGAAAAAGTATATATTCCTGACTAAACCAGGAATTCTCTTTGGTAACTTTGTTACCACTTTGGGCGGCTATTTCTTAGCCGCTCAAGGTTCTGTAGATTTCCTTTTATTGCTTATTACCCTCCTTGGTACAACTTTAGTTGTTGCCTCTGGTTGTGTGGTCAATAACGTTATTGACCAAGACATCGACCAAAAAATGCAGCGCACACTAAACCGTGCGATGGTTAAAAAAACAATCTCTCCTTCTGTTGCGCTAGCTTATGCTTTTGTATTGGGTGCGATTGGTTTTAGCATTTTATGGTTCTGGGTAAATGCGTACGCTTTTTTATTTGCAGTGATTGGTTTTGTAGTTTATGTGGTTTTTTATAGCCTCTGGACAAAACGCACAACAATTCACCAAACCGTTATTGGAAGTATTTCTGGTGCAAGCCCACCAGTGATTGGATATACCGCTGTTAGCCATGAATTTGACTTAGCTGCCTTAATTATTTTTATTGGTTATGCACTTTGGCAAATGCCACACTCGTGGGCAATTGCAGTATATCGTTTTGATGACTACAAAAATGCCGGTGTTCCGATTCTTCCTGTAGCACGTTCTATTTTACGTACTAAAATTGAATCACTGATTTATGTTGTTTTATTTACCATCACGATGAATGCTTTATATGTATATGGTTATACAAATTGGCTTTATCTTGTGATTCTAAATGCATTATGTATTTACTGGTTTTATATTGGTGTACTTGGATTTAAAGCTGAAAATGACCAATTATGGGCAAAACGTTTTTTCCTATTTTCAGTTATTCTCATTACGATTGTAAGCTTATGCTTTAGTTTCACCTCACAAGTACCCACAACACAAATCGTGTTTTTTTAAAAAAGATAGAGTTCTACTCTATCTTTTTTTTTATTTTTTGCTCCTAGAATTATTTCACTACAACAATCCAGTTGCTAATATTGCAACCAAAATTATAAAGTTACTTTTTTCATATGAACTCTAAACTTAATATATTACGCCACACTATTTTTACGTCTTTATTTCCTGTATGCATTTTTTATTCAGGCCTTGGGCATGCCGGTGCTGACATTTACTGCGAACCAAGCACCATACTTCAGAACAACGAATATACTGCTTGTAATAATTTACCCACACTTACACCTGCCAACGATAACCAAACCAATCTACTCTTATTACTCAGTGATTTAAATTTAGTCAGTATTTCGACCACAGCCGAAAAAAGATCTCTTTGGGATACTAATTATAGTGATGTTCCTTTTGAAACCAAACAACTCACCTCATCTGCTCAAAATAGAGCATTCAATGCACGTAAGTTTGTGGCAACAGATATAGATCCTTATCAAGAACACTGCAATTCCATGACCAAAGGCAGTTCTGATTTTATTCAACAGGTGAAAAATGATCGAGCAATACCCAGTGCTGAAAAGGATATTTTAATTCGTGAACGTAACAAAATTTCTGAATGTGAAAAACAAATTAGTTTAATTAATGTTAATCCAAACTGGACAGTGACTACACGTCAATATGCATCCTACTTAAATGCAACGATTGCTTTTTATAATACTAACTTTTCTACAGCAACTAAGATTTACTCCCTACTCACCAATGTAAATAATCCTTGGTTAAAAGAAACAACTCAATACATGTTAATTCGCAGCAATCTAAATGCTGCTTTTCAAAGTGGTGTTGGCGAGTATGGAGATCTTCAACGAGAGAAACTTAATCCAACCCTGCTTAAAGAGCTCTTTAACAGTATTACTCAATATCTAAAGCTATATCCAAACGGAGAATATGCCGCTAGTGCGCGTGGTCTATTACGTCGTGGTTATTGGTTAAATGGTCGACATGATTTATTGGTCAATGAATTTGTCTGGCAAATCAACAATCCAAAATCTAAATTTTATAACCTTGAAATGAATAATGTTGCTTATGAAATAGATCGCCACGTTTTTCAAAATAGCAACTTTAATGTTCAAAATTTAAAGGACCCTCTGTTGCTGGCCATTTATGACTTAATGCAAATGCGTAAGCCAGAAACAGCAGATGATAAAGTCATCACATGGACACAGCTCAACAGTCAAAAAGAAATATTTAAAAACCAACCTGAACTGTTTCAGTATTTACAGGCCAATCATTTATTCTTTATTCAAAATAAACCGCAAGAGGCCTTAAATCTACTTCCTAAAGATAATCCTAGTGCCATAAACAACTATCTACAACTCAGTCAAGTTTTTCTAAAAGGAAGAATTATTGAAAAATTGGAGAAATCTCAATCTACGCAACACTATTGGGAATCCTTCCTCGCAAAAGCGAAAACAGCTGATCAACGTGGATTATTTGAATTAACGCTATATCCTTATTATTTAAAACAACAAAATGTAGATGCTTTTATCGGTTCAAACGCCAAAATTAAACAGGCCTCTTTACAAAAAAGCTTTATTTCTGAATCTGCCAATGAAAATAGTCTGATGAAAATCATTCAGACCACAACAAGTACAGAGCATAAGAATTTAGCCCTATACACAGCCCTGAATAAATCTTTAGTCCATCAAAATTACAATTTATTTAATCAGGCTTATGCAGCCCTACCGAACAATGTCAGCCAGTTTAATCATAACGAAAATGCGGCTGAAAAATTTCGTAGTCAGCCCCCTTTGGCCAATTTCATTTGGAAAGGCACAACCATTACCCCGCAAATTAAATGCTCTGATTTAAAAACCCTGACTCAAAAACTGGCAGACACCCCTAAAGACGTAAATTTACAACTATGTTTGGGTGAATATTTTAGAAGTGAAAATGGTTATATGCTCAGCTCATTCACTTATAGCGAGAAGGAAAGCCCAACGTTTCAGGGTTCGATATTTACTCGTGGACAAGTCTATAAAGAGATAATTAAAACTCAGCCCAATGGTGAATTAAAAGCCTACGCACTTTATCGTGCGATCCAATGTTATGCACCCTCAGGTTTAAATGATTGCCAAGATCAAGAGGTTGAAAAATCCGTAAGAAAACAATGGTTCGATCAAATCAAACGTGATTACCCCAATACGACTTGGGCAAAATCATTAAAATTCTATTGGTAAATTACAGATGCTACAGCGGATTCACTCGATTATTATTAGTTTACTTTGTGGCTTGAGTTTAATCGCATGCCAACCGAGTCAATCTGCTTCAGCTAAAACCATGGTTGATGCCAATCAGTACGCTAGTTTTTGGATTTGGGGAAATATTTCCACTGCTGCTTATTTAAAACAAGCCAAAGAGCTTTATATTTTACAAGGCGAAATCCGTTTAGATCAATCTACACAAAGTTCAATCTTCACTCCTCAAGGTGTCTCAATTCTCAAAATACCGCATCAAAAAGTTTGGCTAGTCTATCGAAACCATCATTTAAACTGGCAAAAATCTGAATTAGAAAAAATTTTAACCCGCATCAAACAGTGGGAAAATGCGGGAAATCAAATTCAAGGCATTCAAATTGACTTCGATGCAAAGACAAAAAATCTAAAGCAATATGCCCTATTTCTTCAAACATTAAGAAAGCAATTACCTAAACAATATCAAATCAGTATTACTGGTTTACTCGACTGGACCAATGTTCAAGATGCGCAAGTTTTAAATTTGCTACGACAAAATATTAATGAACTGGTCATCCAAACGTATCAAGGCACAAGCACAATTCCAAATTATCAAAGCTACTTAAAACGAATTTCCGCTATGCATTTACCTTATAAAGTGGGACTGGTACAAAATGGGCAATGGATTAACCCAGCCTTTATACAGCAAGATCCTCAATTTAAAGGCTATGTGGTTTTTCTATTACGCTCGAAGCCACGTATATAAATTCAGTATTTCAGAAAGCTGCTCTTGTAATTTTAGCTTAAAACCACTAAAATTCACGCTTCGCAAATTTTGCGACACAACCTCGGTTGTGACTCCTTGCCTCCGAATTTATTTAGAGGCTGTATAAACCGTAAGGAGCTGACAATGCGTCACTACGAAATCGTACTTTTGGTACATCCAGACCAAAGCGATCAAGTTGTGGGTATGGTAGAACGTTACCTAACTCACATCAAAGAAGCTGAAGGTCAAATTCACCGTTTAGAAGATTGGGGCCGCCGTCAATTGGCTTACCCGATTAACAAAATTCATAAAGCTCACTACATTTTAATGAATGTTGAATGTGGTCAAACTACGCTTAATGAATTAGAAGAATTGTTCCGTTATAACGATGCAATCCTTCGTAATGTTATTATTCGTCGTGAACATGCAATCACTGAAGAGTCATTGCTTGCTAAAAGTGCTGAAGAAAAACGTGCGCGTAAAGCACAACGTGAAGAAGCACAACAATCTCAAGATTCTGCTGAAGCATAAGGAGAACATAAATGGCACGTTTTTACCGTCGTCGCAAGTTCTGCCGCTTTACAGCTGAGAAAGTTGCTTACATCGACTACAAAGATATCGATACTTTAAAACAGTACATCACTGAAAATGGCAAGATTGTTCCTAGCCGTATTACAGGTACTAAAGCTCGTTACCAACGTCAATTAGCGCTTGCTATTAAACAAGCTCGCTACTTGTCTTTGATCCCTTACACTGACAATCATAAGTGAGGTTGAGCTGTGGATATTATCTTACTACAACGCATTAAAAACCTTGGTAAATTAGGCGATAAAGTTTCAGTTAAAGCTGGTTACGGCCGCAACTACCTTATCCCTCAAGGTCAAGCAGTAGCAGCGACTGAGTCGAATACTGCTGCTTTTGAAGCTCGTCGTGCTGAACTTGAGAAAGCTGAAGCTGATGTTTTAGCTGCTGCTCAAGCACGTGCTGACCAATTAGACGAAGTTAACATCGTAATCACTGCTAAAGCTGGTGACGAAGGTAAACTATTCGGTTCTATCGGTACTCGTGACATCGCTGACGCGTTGACAAATGCTGGTCTTGAAGTTGACCGTGCAGAAGTTCGTTTGCCGAACGGTGCACTTCGTCACACTGGCGAATTCAACATCGCAATCCAATTGCACCATGATGTTGTTGCTGAAGTTCTCGTTACTATCGTATCTGAGTAATTTTCTGCAAGAAAAAGAGCATGCTTTTGCATGCTCTTTTTTTATCTCTGAAAATAGTCAAAATAGCTTGTATGGTTGTAACAATAAGCCGTTAGCACAACTTATTTTGACTGCTTTTAGATGAATGAAATTTTCGATTCGCATTTTTTTTAAGAGCGCGTATTATCTGTTTATACGAAAATATTTGAAAATTTATTCTTCGTGCCACCTTTCTAAATTACTCATTTATTGCATTTAAAATTAGGGTTTTATATGTCACAGGCGAATGCCAATGCTACGCTTAACTCATCTAAAGTAGATAATAAAAGTAATGAGCCTAGCCAACTAAAAGAGTTTCGTACTCCACCGCACAACTTAGCAATTGAACAAGCTGTGCTTGCAGCGCTAATGACTGTGGCTGAATCTTTTGAACAAGTTGGTGATGTACTCAGTGAAAATGATTTTTATGCGACACGACATAAATATATTTTTCGTGCGATTGAAAAGTTAACCCAAGAAAACTCACCATATGATGCCGTTTTGGTCAATGATTGGCTCATCAAACAAAACCTATTGGATGCTGTAGGTGGTGAAGAATATTTGATGCAATTGATGGCAGATTCCCCTTCTAGTTTTTATAACTTAGAAACCTATGCCAATAAAATTAAAGAATTTTCAACCTTGCGCAGCATGATTAAAGTCAGCTCTGAAATTTTACAAAATGCCTATGACACCAAAGGTCGTAGTGTGAGTGAAATTTTAGATCTAGCCGAAACGAATATTTTCTCTATTGCTGAACAACATAATAACAATGCTAAAGCTCAAGGACCAAAACCAATCAATGCTGTCGTTGCCGATGTTTTTGACAAGTTAAATGAACTGTCACAAATGGAAGGCAGCATTACAGGTTTAACTTCAGGTTTTATGGAACTGGATAACAAAACCTCTGGCATGCAATCAGGTGACTTGATTATTGTTGCTGCACGTCCTTCTATGGGTAAAACCACGTTCGCGATGAACTTAGTGGAAAGTGTTTTATTTAACTGCGACTTGCCTGCTCTGGTTTTTTCCATGGAGATGCCCGCAGATTCGATCGCCATGCGTTTAATTTCAGCTTACGGCAAGGTTCATCAAGGACACTTACGCTCTGGTAAATTAGATGGCGATGAATGGTCGAAAGTGACTGGCACCATTTTGCAATTGCAGGAAAAACATCTATATATTGATGATTCCTCAGCCCTACCACCGACAGAATTACGAGCGCGGGCGCGTCGTATTGCCAAAATGCATGGTGGTAAAATTGGCTGTATTATGGTCGATTACTTACAATTGATGAAAGTGCCAGGTATGGGTGATAACCGTGTTGGCGAGATCTCAGAAATTTCACGAAGCTTAAAAGCACTGGCTAAAGAAATGATGTGCCCTGTCATTGCATTATCTCAGCTCAACCGTTCACTAGAAAACAGACCCAATAAACGTCCTGTGATGTCCGATCTTCGTGAATCAGGTGCAATCGAGCAGGATGCTGACTTAATTATGTTTATTTACCGTGATGAAGTTTATAACAAAGAATCCAAAGAAGCAGGCACAGCGGAAATTATTATCGGTAAACAACGTAACGGTCCAATTGGTACTGTTCGTCTAGCGTTTGAAGGTCAATATACGCGTTTTAGTAACCTTTCACCTGAATTTTATTCTCAATATAATGATGAAGAATAATTTCTGCACTCTACAAAAATAAAAAAACGGACATTTAGCTGTCCGTTTTTTATTACCCTGTTAAATCAGGTCTAGATAAAAGCATCTAAAGTTTAGCTTTTAAAAGTTCTCTTAATTCATCAACATTGACTATCCACTGGGTATATTCATCTGAATCTTGCCAAAGTTCATCTAACTCTGAGTCTTGGGTAGTCAATAAATCCAATGCTCGAAGTGCTTTTGGAATAAGAAGATTATTCGGTTTAATCGTGAGTTTTGTTAACCACGCGTCAATTTTTTCCGTATAAGTATCATCTTGTGTTCCTTCCCCCAAAGCTTGAGCAAGCACCTCTGCTGCTGCATAAGCCTCACAAGCAATATCGGCATCAATGTATTCTTCTGCAAATTCAATAATTTGATTAAAAGCTTTTTCAACAATTGAAAAATCTGAACTCTCTTCTAGTTCATCAGCCCAATCGTTTGCAGTATCATTACCAAATGGTTCATGCGACCAAGCGCCCATAATGTGTCCTTTTTATATAAATAGAAAATATTGTTATCACTGTTTTTATTTAAAGCTCAGTTAAGCTTTTCTTTAAAACCAGCTTAAAACAAGGGTTGGTTGACGTTTACTGTTCAAAAAAATAGCGCGTCCGTGAAATAGCTTTGCCGAAGCAAATTTACGCCTCGTTAGACTAAAATAAAATGCTGAAAAATTGTCAAACCCCAAAAGATTATATGCAAAGTCTAAGTTTGATCTAAATTAACTTTTAATAAAATTGTTTAAACTTATGTCCATTTTTAACTGATAAGACTACAATAATTCAATATTTTCATGATAAATATTTTATCAATCCCACTGAAATTATTCATTTAAATCTCTCAAAAATTCATTCAACGTCTGGGTCTTACCCTCTCGTAATGTATTATTTGTAACCCCAAGGAGTAACTAGGGTGCGCCAAGCAACAGTTTATATTGACAGAGAAGCCCTGCAATATAATTTAAACCGTGTTAAACAACTTGCACCAACTGCTCAAATTATGAGTATGGTTAAAGCCAATGCTTATGGACATGGAGTCAAAGACTGTTTAGCAGCCTTAAGTGGAACGGATGCTTTTGGTGTCGCCTGTCTTGAAGAGGCACTTGAGATTCGAGAACTCGGCTATCAACAACCCATTACGCTCATCGAAGGTGTTTTCTCTGAAGATGAAATGCAGGTTGTGGTTGACAATAATCTTGAGTGTATCGTACATCAACAACAACAATTGGATTGGCTACGCGCACATAAAGATGCTTACATTGCTAAAAACTTAAAAGTTTGGGTCAAACTAAATAGTGGTATGAACCGCTTAGGTTTTAAAGTAGCTGAAATTATTGCAATCATTAATGCACTCAAAGCAGAAGGTTTTACCTGTGTTCTTGCCATGCATTTTGCCAATGCAGATGCCGAAAATCACCCTTTAAATGAGCAACAAAAAAATCAATTTTTACACGTCAAAGAAGCTTGCGCTCCAATTATGGCTTCGTGCTGTAACTCAGCCGCAATTTTCAAATGGCCTGAATTGAATTTTGATTTTGTTCGCCCCGGTATTATGCTGTATGGTGCCTCTCCATTTGCAGATCAAACGGCTGATGATTTAGATCTTAAACCCGTCATGACCTTCAGCGCAGCAATTATTGCATTGAATACCATTCAAGCAGGTGAATCTGTAGGTTATGGTTCGCACTTTGTTGCAACCGAAGAAATGCAGCTGGCGATTGTGTCAATTGGCTATGGTGATGGCTATCCACGTGCCTTTCCAAAACAAAACTATGTTTCCATTCAAGGCCAAACCACACCTGTGATTGGTCGTGTCGCTATGGACATGATTGCCATTGATGTCACTGGGTTAAATGCACCTTTAGGGACTGAAGTCGAACTTTGGGGTAAAAACCGCTTGGTCGATGATGTTGCCCAAGCCAATGGCACCATTGGTTATGAACTGTTGTGCCGCTTAAGTGCTCGCCCAATCAGAAAGTAAAAAATTGAAGTTAAAAAACCCAAGTTAAACTTGGGTTTTTTATTAAGCTCAGCCGCTAAGCTAAGTCCTTATATTTGTATCATAAATAGCAAAATATCATTCTAAATAATCATTGGTCGGGATTGGCAATTCTTGCACACCACGGCGTAAAGTATCGGACCATTGTTTACTCAACTGCCTAAAATAGGGATCTTCTTCATAGATACGTTTGCCATTTGGAATATGCAATGAATCTTTTTTATAAACAATGGTATCTAGTGGCATTCCAACTGAGACATTGGAACGTAACGTAGAATCAAAAGAAATCAAACAACAGCGCACTGCCTCATCTAAGGGCATTTCATAAACCAAAGCTCGATCTAATATAGGCTTGCCATATTTACTTTCTCCAATTTGAAAATACGGCGTGTCTTCTGTTGCATTAATAAAGTTACCCTGAGAATAAATATTATAAAGCTGCATATCTGCACCTTTAATTTGCCCACCAAGCAACAGGCTACAAGAATAATTATTATGCTCATCGGTGTCAGCCGTGATATCTGAAATCACTTTTCTTAATGTTTGACCGACCAATTCGGCAATCTCAAACATCGTATTCACACTATATAAATTCGGTTCTTGCCTCAGTTCTAAATGATTATTTAGATGACTAATGACCGCTTGAGTTGTCGCTAAATTACCAGATGTTTGTATGCTTATAAATCGCTCGCCTTCTACACCAAACGTATAGAGCTTACGAAATACCGAAATATGATCCACACCCGCATTGGTACGTGTATCACTCACAAAAACTAACCCATCTTTCAAACGTAGCGCACAACAATACGTCATTAACAACTCCTATGACCTTCAAATTTTCAGCAAGCGAGTACTTGAACAATAGAATTCATAGACTCAATACCACCACGCTCTCTTATACCTCGAACAGGTGCAACATCCCAATAATCACGACCTATTGCCACATAAATATGTGAATTTAGCGTAAATAATTGGTTACTTGTATCAAAACAATACCACGTATTGTCAAAAAAAACCTCTGCCCAAGCATGACTTGCAAGGTGAGAAGTATTTGCTACAAATAAATACCCCGATACATAACGTGCGGGTAAACCCAAATACTTACACATGGCGATAAAGACATGGCTATGATCTTGACACACCCCTTGCCGATGTTGGAAGGCATCAATCGCAGAGGTTTGCACTGAGGTCTGATCAGGCACGTAAGGAATATGCTGTAAAATTGCTGTAGATAAATGAATTAAATGTTCTCGGGTTAAATATGGCACATGCCGCTTGGCAAAATCTTTCATTTCAGCATTACACAAAGTATTTGCTGTAGGTTGCAAAAATAAATTTGGATTGATGGGTATATCAATCCCAAATTGGGTGTGAGGATTCATCTCGATGATCCCCTGCGCCATAATCGTCATTTGCTGATAGGGTTGTCGCTGTGAACTGGTAATCCAAATATTATTAAATGCATCCGCCTTAATTTCTTTCTGACCCGGCACACTCACATCCCAACACTGCACCTGCTGATGTACATTGCTCATCGGGGTCATTTTAATATACTGAATACTGTTACATGCCTGATCACTATAGCTATAGTGAGTTTGGTGGTTAATCATCAACTTCATACATCCACCTCAAATAAATGCTGAATATGATCACTAAATTGATAAAAATTCATACTATCTGGAGTTAATTTAAGTTGCTGCCATGCCTGATTCAACCCATTCCAACCAATCTGATGCAAAAAACCGACAATGTGATCAATCTTTTCGAGTGTGCTCAGCTGGTCTTGTTTCAAGCGAATTTGTCGGTCTAACTGTTCTATATTTTGACCCAAAGTAAAAAACAGGAAAATATCTTCAGGCTCTGCTTCTAAAACCTCATGACACTCTCCAGCAACATCACAGATATACGCTGCATTTTCATTGGCATTTTTAATGAGTTGATTTAGTTCAGCATAGGCTTTTGCGGAAAGCACTCCACGTAAATCTTGTACATTATCTTTTGCGTATTGAAACTGTTGATGAAAGGATGAAGGTTGTTCTGTATCCAGTAATAAAGTATTTAACGAGCTTGCATCAAAAGCGGGCAAGCAAAAAGCATGTGCATATCCCAACGCATCTTGGTTATCATAAAATGGAAATTGACCACATAAATATTGAATACGAGTTAAATATCGACCTAACCAAAAAATATGTTGAGCATTGCTATTTAATAAAATCATAATTTCATCCCCATGGTTAAGTGTTTATGAATGAAGATTATCGACAACCCATGTGTCTTTAACTCCGCCACCTTGTGAAGAATTCACCACTAAAGAACCCGCTTGCATTGCCACACGTGTTAAGCCCCCCGGAACGATTTCCGTACGATATGGCGAACTTAAAACGAATGGACGTAAATCAATATGACGTTCTGCCACACCATAATCTGTCATTGTTGGACAAACAGATAACTCCAACGTCGGCTGCGCAATATACAAATGCGGCGCTGCAATAATTTTATCTCGAAATAGTTCAATTTGATTTTTCGAGGATTGTGGACCAATCAACATGCCATAGCCCCCGGAACCTTGAGCTTCCTTCACCACCAGCTCAGCCAAGTTAGATAATACATAATCTAAATCTTGAGCTTCACGGCATTGATACGTTGGTACATTTTTTAAAATTGCGTCTTCACCCAAGTAAAAATGAATCATTTTATCCACATATGGATAGATGGATTTATCATCAGCCACGCCAGTACCCGGTGCATTTGCAATCACGACATTGTGATTTAAATAAGCGGACATTAAGCCAGCAACACCTAAGGAACTATTAGGCAGAAAACATAAAGGATCTAAATATTCATCATCGACTCGACGATAAATTACATCAACCTGCTGCCTTCCACGAATCGTTTTGACATAAACCTTATCGTTCTCTACAAAAAGGTCACGCGATGTCACTAAAGGCACATCCATTTCCCTTGCCAAGAAAGAATGTTCATAATATGCGCTGTTATAACGTCCGGGTGTAAGTACCACGATAAAAGGTCGGTCTACATAGGCATTTTCAGCCAAAATTTCTTTGAGTAATTGTGGATATTGCTCAATGCCTAAAATATTATTTTGCTGACACAATTCAGGCATAAGTTTTTGGCTGATTTTTCGACTTTCTAGCATATAAGAAACGCCCGAAGGTGTTCTTAAATTATCTTCCAAAACATAAAACTCACCATGTCGGTCACGAATAATATCAATGCCGCTAATTTGACTATAAATTTTACCTTTCAAGTCATGTGCATACATATGCGGTTGATAGGCTTCATGCGTCAGTACTTGTAACTCAGGGACAATATTGGCTTTTAAAATATCTTGTTGATGGTAAATATCGTGTAAAAATAAATTCAGCGCGCGAACCCGTTGTGCACAGCCAAGTGCAACTTTATTCCATTGCTTTTTCTCAATTACACGTGGGATTAAATCATACGGAATGGTTCGTTCAATCCCTTCAGATTCGCCATATACGGTAAAGGTAATCCCCTCATATAAAAAGTGATCTTTAGCGGTTTGATTTAATGATTTTAATTCTTCAATCGTATGTTGTGATAACCACTGCTCGATTTTGTTACAGGTTTCACCCGACATGCTGTGATCATCAAGCAATTCATTGAAAAAATGTGATTTAAGTTGTTGAAATAAAGTATTTTCTTTAGGCGAAGTTGTAAATTGAGTTGTTCCAGATGTATTCACATTTAATCCAGCATCATTAGGAAAACGTTCTAGCGTCGAAATCGAATTTGTATCTTGATTTTCTTTAAGCATACAAACCTCATCATTGTTATCTATTGTAAGTAAGATTAAGCAACAAGCATGCCAATCAGCGATAAACACTTTTGCTTCTTTATCCATCCAATATAGAACGTTCCAACTGGAAAAGCTTGGAAAAATATTCAGTTTTTTTATTGTGTTCGGCATGCAATGGAGATATAAACAAGCTACTCGATTTTTAATTTCAGTTATGTCTTCACAAGAAAAAGAAACATCCAATAGTCTGTACCGACAATGGCAAATTTTATCTCGCCTTTCTACTGGAAAGTGGATGGGTACTCGAGAATTACAAGAAATTTTGCAACGTGAAGGTATTGATATCAGCCTGCGCACCATTCAGCGTGATTTAAATCAAATCTCGCTACGTTTCCCTATTGAAAGTAGTAAAACGGTCCCTCAAGGTTGGCGTTGGCGTTCAGATGCGCCAATTCAAAGCTTACCGCATATGACCAGCTCTCAAGCAGTGACGTTCATGATGGTAGAGGAACATTTAAAGCACTTACTGCCACCAAGTCTAATTGAAGAAATGAATCCATGGTTTGATTTGGCACGTCGTAGCTTATCCACTCAGAACAATGTACGCCAATGGATTAATCGGGTGCGTATTGTTCCAGCGAATCAACCTCTCATTCCTCCCCTAGTCGACAAATTGGCCCAACAAGCCATTTATGAAGGTTTACTGCAAGACAAACAATTAGAGTGTGTTTATCAAGGACGTAGTCATTTAAGCGAAGAAAAAACCTATACGTTAAATCCTTTAGCATTGGTACAAAAAGGTGCGATTATTTATTTAATTTGTACCCGCCATGATAAAACTGACATTCAAACTTTTGCCTTGCACCGTTTTAAATCAGCCATTGTTTTAAACTCACGTGCAATGCATCCGATTCACTTTGACATTGATGCTTATATTGACTCTGGTGCATTAGGTTTTAGAGTAGATTATAACAAGCCAACCGAAAACATTGCTTTAGAGTTAACCATGTCTGAAGAAGATGCACATTATTTTGATGAAAGCCAACTTAGCAAAGACCAAACCATACAGAAACTGGAAAATGGTTTAGCACAAATTACCGCTACAGTACCTTTCACTTCACAACTGGTTTGGTGGTTAAGAAGCTTTGGCAATAAAATTCAACATATTGAACCGATTGACCTATCTAATGCAGTACGTCAAATTACAGATTAAACCAAGTCATTGAAATAAAAAAAGTCCCAATTGCTGGGACTTCAAAAGCATTATCATTGTATGTTTCTTTTATTGTCGTTACTTTGTGCGAAGGAAGTATCAAACTTTATTTTTTCACCCCAATATAAAGTTTGATGATTACTGATTTTGTTGGTGCAGTTGAGCTTTAGCAAGCTAGATCTCCACTGTTATACCGTATTGATTTCATTGTCATATTAGCGACCTCTTGTGACTAAACTAAAACCAATGTAACGCAGCATAAAACTTTTGAGAAATCATAAGATCAGCAAATTAAAGCTGAATTTTTATTAAGCATTTATTGTGAACTTTTATCAAATCTCAGCTATAAATAAAAACGTATGCAAAACTCAAATAAGTAAAACCTTTGTTTCCCATTTCAAATTTTCTGATCTAAAAGGACATATTTTTAATCAAAAAAAGAGGTCATATTGATCTGACCTCTTTTTATACTTAGATTCTCAAACGAAGTGCAACTGCGATAAAGTTTTAATAATAACCATCTGAACTTTGTGCATGTAAAAAGGCAGGAATTAAACCAGTCAATGCTGCACGAATATCCGCACGTTCATTAATCAATTGATGAGAACCTTCTTCTAACATCAATAAGGTTTGAAGTCGAAACTTACGACGAATAAACTCAATATTGTAACGCCAGTCGACTGTCTCATCTAACGCACCTTGCGCCAACCATACAGGAATACGACATGCTGGACGCGCTTCCATCTCTTGCATCCATTTCGACATTGCTAAAATCCAATCCATGCCCATCATCCGCGGCTGTAAAGGATCTTTTAAACGCACAAAGCGTAGAAACTCAGGATTGTGGTTATTACGTCTAAAATGACGCGGCACTTGACGTTTAATGCGTCGAATAATGCCCAAGCCAACCGAATTATGCCACCAAGCGGATTTCGCAGGTCGAATCAGCGGAGAAAGCAATAAAACGCGCTCTACATAAGGGTTTTCACGGCGCTGTGCAAAATCCAATAAATGATGCAACCAAATTGCCCCGCCTGTGCTTTGTCCAATGCCTAACCACGGTTTAGGCAATTGACTGGCATTTTTCACATATTGGTATACTGCATGTAAAACATGTTGGTAATGATCAAAGTTTTTAATGTTCGCAGGCGAACCATCACTTAAACCATGACCGGGTAAATCATAGGTAATTACACTAAAACCCTGTTCCAGCAATTCAGCAATAATCGGCTGATAAATACCGCTATGTTCTAAATAACCATGCAGTAAAAATACCGTCCCACGGATTTGATCAAACGGTAGGTTTTCTAAATTCGGTTGAAAGACTTGGACATGCAATTTAAATAAAGGCATTTGCACATAGCCTTGCCACTGCTCACACGCTAATAAATTTAAACCATACAGCTTACGATAAGCCTGAATTTCAACCGAAGGTTGATAAGGTCGATTGAGATTTAATGCTTCCAGTAATTGTGGTGTAGTTTCTCGACTCGGAACAGGTAAATCTAACTGTTTTAAAATCGTTGGATTTAAAAATGGGATATCTGACATTTAAGGCACCTCCCGACAGTCACTTGAACCAAACCAAACATCACGAATCGTGGCTAACATTTCATAATTCGCACGGCGACTATGATCATAATTCTGCTGACTTGGACGCCAATTAGTCAACTGTGTTGGCATCGGTGCTTCAACAGGTACGGTTTCAATACCATTTAATGCAAATAAACGACGTGTACGCGGCATATGATAACGATCTGTGATTAAAATCACCCTCGGTGCTCCACCCTTTTTTTGTAATAATAACGAGCTAAAACGCGAGTTTTCGCAAGTATTCATGCTTCGGTCTTCCAGTAATTTTGCATCCACATCATATTTCTTTAACCATCGCTGCATATAAGGCGCTTCTACACCACTTAAAACAATCGGCAGTTGATATTGTTTTTCTATCGCTAAAGTCTTTTCTAAGCGTAGCCGTGTGTAATCATTGACCACAATATCTTGACCATTCTTATCTAAAGTGAGTCCACCACCCAATACCACAATGGCATAAGGTTTTGAACTTTGCGGTTGAGGCTGTGCATTCTGTTCGTGAATTAATGCAATATCTTGATAAATCGTTTCATCTACAGGTTCTTGAGCAACCACTTGCTCTGCAATTTTATGCGTGCGAAGAAATTCTACATATTTTTCCATTAACGCTTTATTTTCAGTACTGTTCAAATCCAATAAATCTTTAACCACTTGTGTCGGATCTACTTGTTCTACTTCCTCATCCACTGTTTTTGCAAGTAACGGAATACGTGGTTTTTCCTGTTCATCCTTTTCTTGCTGTTGTGCTTCCTCAATCATTTGTTGTAAGGCTTTATATCGCGCTTGAATCACAGTCAAATCTTGAGAATTATGACTTTGTATCGCTTCTTCCATCAACTTTAAATAGGCTTGGCGTGCAATCCACAGTTTAGAACCCGGCTCTAAATTCTCATGTTCACTTAATGCTGCCATTTGTTGGCTTTTTGCTGCAACTTGATTGACTTCGACAGGAACAAAATGATTCAGCCCCTTAACGACCCACTGCGAATAAAATGGCGAATAAATCAAAACCATAAAACAGCCGAACAGTACAAATAACACAGAAGCTATTTGTACCAATCGAACCATCCAATGTGTTTTCGCCATAATTTTTTATTCCAAATGTGAACGAATTAAACCTGACTCATTAAACAATACAGGCTCAGGCTCTAATAAAATGTTAAATTTTTGATAAACATCGTGTTGTACTGCATGATACGTTGCTTGTACATCTGCCAACGTAGCCTTGTCATAATTGACCAAAACCAAGGCTTGTTTATGAAACATACCCACCATCCCGAGCTGTTTACCTTTCCAACCCGATTGATCAATCAACCATCCTGCCGCTATTTTAACGCCACCTGTCGCTTGAGGGTAATGAGGCAACTTTGAAAATGTTAGCGCTAAATGGTCATAAAGCTGTTCTGTAATAATCGGATTTTTAAAGAAACTTCCGACGTTAGGATATTCTTTGGGATCGGGCAACTTGCTTTGACGGATTTCAATCACTTGCTTTTGCAAATTCTCCGCAGTTTGTTCATCACCCACCGCTTGTTTCAAATCACCATAATTCAGCATTAAATCGGCATGCTTAAGCAATTTAAAAATCACATGCGTAATTACAAAACGGTTTGGATCATCTTTGAAAATACTATGTCGATATGAAAAATCACAATCTTTTGCAAAAATGGTGCTGAACGTTTCCAATTGACGATCATAAACTTGAACGGATTCAATAAATTCACCGACTTCAACGCCATAAGCACCAATATTTTGCACTGGAGATGCACCAACTAAGCCGGGAATTAAAGCCAAATTTTGTAAGCCGTATAAATACTGAGAAGTCGTCCACAACACAAAATCATGCCATATTTGTCCTGCACCCACTCGAATGGTTTTACTGTGCTCATCTTCAGCAAGATATTCAATGCCTTGAATATCCATATGAATCACAAGTGCATGAATATGTTCAGGCAACAACATATTGCTACCGCCAGACAAAATCAAAACATTTAACGAATGTTGTTTGGCATAGTTTAGCGCTTCAACTAATGCTTCATCACTTTGAACTTTGATGTAATGTGATGCTGTTACATCAAGACTTAAGGTATTAAAAGGCTTAAGCTGAATTTGATTCTGAATATTCATTGTTCTTAAACCTTTATTTCACATCTATCTGTTGTTTGAACTGTTGTTTAAAAATACTGACCCAAGCCAAACTACTCGATTCACACTGATCCAATACACGTTCAAAACCATCTTCCCCACCATAGTAGGGATCTGGTAAGGCTTGCTTGAGATAAGTTTGATCATATTCACTCATCAATGCAATTTTTGCCCGAATTTGACTTGCGCCATATTCTGTCTGAACTTGATTTAAAAGCGCCTGAATATTGAATAAATTTTCATGATCCATGGCTAAGATCAAATCAAAATCAATAAAATCTTGAGCTTTTAATTGACGAGCACGTAATGCAGACAAGTCATAACCACGTTTTAAAGCATGTTGTTGACTACGCCCATCGGGTGCTTTGTTTGGATGATAATTACTGGTTCCAGCAGAATCAATCACAATATTGAGTTGTTGTTTATCACAAAAATGTCTAAGTACAACTTCTGCCGTTGGAGAGCGGCAAATATTTCCTAAACAGACACATAACACCTTATATGGCGTTTGGGATGACATAAACAACCTCGATAACAGCTTTATTTTCAGGTGTCTTATGTTAAGTTATTTATAGGATGAATCCTAGGGTCTATTGGCATTTCAAAGTGGTTGCGACAACGCGTGTTTTTAGACGATACAAGACACGGATGATGCAGCTTAGTTATTCTAAGTGAATCATTCGTAACGCAGTTGAGGCAAAAACACGCTTGTCCTGAAAGGTTGTGGCTAAAATGATCTCAGTCTTCGTAATGAAACTTGAAAATAGTCTCGCTATTGCCTACGTTTCATACCTTGCCTGCTCCATTTTAGCCGACAACGCAATCCATTTTTCAAATATCAATAGACCCTATAGAACGCTAAAACAATAATCTTGAATTTGATATAAAAAAGGATGCAATAGATGAGCCATTTTCAATTCCAGACCGTCTCGAATATTATTTCAGGACTCGGCTCGATCTATGAGTTAAAACATTTGTTACAACAGCAACCGTATAAAAAGCTGTTATTGGTCACTGATGCAGGAATGATTCAACAACAATTGCATTTAACCATTATTGAAATTTTGGAAACCATTCAACTTGATTATGTCATTTATTCTAGCGTTCAAGCAGACCCACCCGAACATATCGTCTTAGATGCCGTTCAATTCGCAAAAAATGAAAAAGTCGATATTGTCTTAGGCTTTGGTGGAGGAAGTTCATTAGATGTCGCTAAAATCATTGCCATACTTGCACACCCACAACAACAGCAAACATTGTCAGACTTATATGGCATCAATAATGCCAAACAACCTCGACTGCCGTTATTTTTAGTCCCCACTACAGCAGGCACAGGGTCTGAAGTCACACCCATTTCTATTGTCACTACGGGTGAAACTACGAAAACGGGGATTGTCTCTCCCGTGTTATTTGCTGATGTAGCAATATTAGATGCCACATTTACTCAAAATTTGCCTGCTCACATTACAGCGGCAACAGGGATTGATGCGATGGTACATGCCATTGAAGCGTATACCTCTAAAATCAAAAAGAATCCTTATGCCGATATGTTAGCAAAACAAGCATTAAAATTACTCAACCAGAATTTAAGTCTGGTTTTGGCAGATGGTCATAATTTAGCAGCACGACAAAATATGTTGGTCGGTTCAATGCTTGCAGGTCAAGCCTTTGCCAATGCGCCTGTTGCCGCAGTACATGCTCTGGCTTATCCGCTAGGTGGACATTTTCATATTTCGCATGGTCATAGCAATGCTTTGGTCTTAATTGAAGTCTTAAAGTTTAATGCACCCCATGCCAAACAATACTATGCCGAACTGATGTGCTGGCTAGACCCCAAAAGTACGGGCTGTATTGATGGTTTATGTGACTTATTTATTGACCATATGCAAAATCACTTAGATAAAAGTGGTTTGGTTTTAAAATTAAAAGATTTGAACATTGCTGAAAATATGCTTGAACAACTTGCTAGTGATGCCATGTTGCAAACTCGGCTTTTACAAAACAATCTGCGGGAACTGACCCAACAAGATGCCTTACAGATTTATCAAGCAATTTACTCATAATTTATAAGTTTCAGCTAATGGTCATTTACCGAGCGATAAATGACCTTGCTTTTCACCTCTTGCATTCCTTTATTTTTAACAGTACAACTGAATATTAATCGCCTGTTAAAAATACAATGATAATGAAGCAAACACCCAAACAACGTACCGATTTTTTATACTTTCTACCGATACAAACAAGGTGGTCAGATAATGATATCTACGGTCACGTCAACAATGTCACTTATTACAGTTACTTTGACACTGCCGCCAATGCTTTACTGATTGAAAAAGCAAACTTTGATATTCGACATTCACCCATTATTGGATTGGTGGTTGATTCCGCTTGTAGCTTCTTTCAAGAGCTTTCTTATCCTGAAATTATTGAAGTCGGTGTGGTCATTTCTAGGCTGGGGAATTCATCGGTACAATACGATCTAGCTATTTTTAAACAATTCCATGATGTTGCCTCTGCACAAGGTCATTTTGTGCATGTATTTGTAGATCGCCAAACACGAAAAAGCACCTCCATTCCAATTGAAATGCGAGATGCTTTATTTCAATACAGTATGAATAAGTAAACTTATTTCAATTGAATATTCTGTAGTTCACCCTCAAAGTTTTGCAAAATATCCTTCACCGCAGATTCTGCATGCAATAATTCTGAAGCCCGAGCATAGGCTTTTTCTTTACGCTCATTTTGCATACTATAGGGTGTTGTGGCTTCAATTTCTGCATATTTCACCTGAAAATGCGTGTTGGGCCATTCATTTTTTAAGGCTTGCTCTAAAGCATGTTGTAACTGATTTAACAACTGCTCATATTTGGGTGGAATCTGAAATAACGACTCACCATCAATTTGCCCCGTCATCACACCCTGTTGGGCCAACTCTTGTACAGCAGGCGTTAATGTACTATTTCTAAACCAGTATTCCCACTTCTCTACCGTCCACTCACCATCAAGTTGTTGCGGCGTGAGCCTTAAAATATCTTGTGGCATCAAGTTTGAATCTTGTGCGGATACAGTTTCAACCGCAACTCGATTTTCTTCAAAACTCGGTTGTTCTAATTCAAGAATAGGCTCATCGATAACCTTGGCTGCCGCAACTTCAGCATGTACAGACTCAATCGACATTTGTTCTTGGCTTAAGAATAAATCTGCTTCTTGATCCGCCACAGCAATGTCATCTTGTGATTTTAAAGTTTCCGCTTCTACTACATCATTTAATGGTGCGATTTCATCAAACAGGAAATCATCACTATTCGGTTCATCATCTGCCACAACGTTAACATCATTATTCGACTCGTCTAAATCAAATAAAGCATCTTCGGAGGCAGGATCAAAGATTATTTGATCTGAAGTCGTTGTTGGCATTACTGGTGTAACATTTGTCTCTACAACATCCAGTATAGGCTCATCCAAGAAGTCATCTGAAGATGGCTCTATATTCGGCTGAGTGACCATTGCTGGAGTTTCTACAACACTTTCTTCTACTGGATATGCATCAACAAGGTGTTGTTGCACATTGTGTACAACTGCTTGAACATCGACCTGTGGAGCTTGTTGCTGAACCTGTGGTATTGCAGACACTAAAACTTCGTTCGGTTGTAATGGACGGAACGCCAATAAGCGCAACACGCACATTTCAAAACCTTGTTCTTGTGTTACAGCCAATTGTAAATCTGCACGACCTTTACATGACACTTGATAATACAATTGTAAATCTTGCGCTGAAATCAACTGCGATAACTGCATGATTTTTTTATTAATTTCAGCACTATATTTGAGACTTAAATCGGGCAAATATTGCAATAATGCCAATTCATGCAAAGTTGAAATGAACTGATCTAAAACCAGTGATACATCTAAAGCCTGCTGTCTAAATTGCATAAGCAATTCGCTGACACGCTGCTTTTGGTTTTGATGAATGGCTAAAATCAAATCATAAATAATCGTGCGGTCAATCAACCCCAACATGTCTTTGACATCTTGATGCTGAATCGCACCCTGACCATACGCAATGGCTTGATCGGTTAAAGACAAGGCATCACGGAGTGATCCTTGTGCAGATTCAGCAATTTGCCAAATGGCATCTTGTTCCGCTTGAATCTGTTCTTTCTGTAAAATATCCGTCAAATGTACTGTAATTTCATCTACAGCCAGTGGGCGCAAAGTAAATTGCAGACAACGAGAAATCACCGTAATTGGAAGCTTTTGTGGATCGGTCGTTGCAAAAAGGAATTTAACGTGCTCTGGCGGTTCTTCCAGCGTTTTCAACAGTGCATTAAAAGAATGCGTCGAAAGCATATGCACTTCATCGATTAAGTAAACTTTAAAACGACCTTGGGTGGGTGCATAAGGTACGTTATCAAGCAATTCACGAGTATCTTCAACTTTGGTGCGTGATGCAGCATCAATTTCAATTAAATCGATAAATCGACCCTCATTGACTGCTTTACAAGTTGGACATACTTCACACGGCGTTGATGTGACACCCGTTTCACAGTTCAAGCACTTCGCTAAAATACGTGCAATGGTGGTTTTACCTACCCCACGTGTGCCAGTAAATAGATACGCATGGTGTAAACGACCACGTTCTAAGGCACTGGTCAGTGCTCGTGACACATGGTTTTGCCCAACCAATTCATTAAAATTACGTGGACGATATTTACGCGCAAGTACCTGATACATGTATGCTCCTTTTTACAGGTCTAAGCATACTGTTTTTTTGCCTAAGAGTGAATGAACAATCTGCAAAAGCTTTAGATCAACAACGCCATAAGTAGATCTATTTTTTAGATTTTTACAATCACTTAAAACATAAACTAAACTTTCTTTTCTAACAGAAAATCATCTTCCGCAGCATACAGATGACCTGTCTTATCTTGTAAAATTTCAAGTAGTTGCTGCTCTAAATCAACATAAATTAAATTGCGAGTCTTGACCTGCATTAATTCAAGTTTGCTCTGATCCTTATTGCTAAACTGAAAGCGCCCTGTCAAGATTTCGACGTCATTATGACCACTTAAACTTTCACGCTTTAAAGTATAAGTTTGGTCTTGATTGAGCACTAAATCTACAGCCATGCCAGGACATTCCTCACAACGCGAAATACAGCTCATACACGGCGTTGTTCCTTGATACTCACCCACCCACTTCGCAACTGTAATTTTATGCTGCAAAATAGAGTCAGTTTGGGTCTTATTTTCAGTAGTAGACTGTTTAGAATCCTGACAGCCCAATAAAACAGATGATGCAATTAAGGGAATAAGAAGCGGCTTTTTCATCTAAAAAACTTAAGCTAACCATTTTAGTGCAAGGAAAATATCACACTTTTCACAAAACTCATCACTGCAAAATGTACCATCAGATTAAATACTCATCATATTAAATATCAGTCTTAAAAAATTAGAACCAACCCTTTCGCCCTTTTAATAGCCCATCTGCACAGCGTAAAGTTTCTTGGCTTAAACCCCAAAGACGATAGTCACCTGCAATAGACGTTGTTGGAAAATTATGCGCATAAGCAAAACTTAATTGTCGTTCAGGATCACACCAAGCAGCCGAACCATTAAAGCCAATATGTCCAAAACCGTTTGATGATTTCCCCAATGTTAATACACGGTGATACCCCATACGCCAATGCATGGCTAAAGGCATAATACGGTCACGTTTTTTATATTGTATTGTACTTAACGCTGTAAATATTTCAGGTCGAATCAACTGTTGATCCCCCACTTTTCCCTTATTAGCAAGCATGGCATAAATTTTAGCTAAACTATTGGCAGTGAACACGCCATTAGCAGCAGGAATGACCGCCTTTAAACCCGTATCACTCAAGAAGTTAAAATTTTTCATGCCTTTTGGAATCATCGCATCCTGAAAATCCTTCGGATTTTGTCCTGACCATTCGATCAATTTATCTAAGGGTGAAGTTTTCTTTTGTTTTGGTTTTACTGCTGAGGACTGATTTGGTGCTGTTTTTAATTTAGGTAATGGTCGAGCAACACGGGCCAATTCAGCCGCTGTAACCCCAAAATATGCCCCATCTAACTGTAACGGTTGCACAAGATACTGTTGCATTAAATCTGACAAAGATTTTCCAGTGGCTTTTTCAAGCACGCCTCCTACTTGCCAACCAAAAGTGAGCGGTTGATAAGCTGCATCTGTAGCCGCTTCAAAACGTGGTTTAGCATGTGCGAATACATCCAACATATGATTCCAATCCGCCATTTCAGACGCATCAGCAATCAGGTTACGAATGTCGTATAAGCCACTTTGATGGCTCAGCATATGCCTTAAAGTAATGTGCTCTTTACCATTTTGCGCAAACTCAGGCCAATATTGTGCAACAGGGGTATCGTAAGCTAAAAAACCTTCACTGACTAAAATATGCGCCAGTGTGGAAAGTACGCCTTTCCCCGTGGAATAACACATCGATAAAGTATCGGGCTGCCAGTTTTCAGTTGCAGATTTTTTCCCTGTGTAAATATCAACAACTTTTTTGTCTTGGAAATACACCACCAAAGCAGCCCCACCTTGTTCAGCTCGCGCATCCTGCATACGGCTAAATTGTTTGGCTAGGTCTATAAATCGCTCATCCACCTGACCTTGATAATGTTCTGTATTGGCAAAGAGATATTCTTTAATATTGTTCATCTTAAGTTCTTTCCTTAGCGCTTATTTTTATTCGAATTTAGCGCATAAAAAAGCCTAAATCAAAAAGATTTAGGCTCCTTAGTTTTAAAGTGCTTTAACACTTCCTGCCACATGTGGCTTTTGATTCTTGCTATTTCGAATTAAAAATTCTGTATTTTTCCCCGCTTGAGCTGTTAAAAACTCAACGGTTGAAGGTAGATACATTGGCAACTTAAACCAAACATCGGCTTCATAGCGATCTGGTAAAGTTAAACTGGCCAATACTTTGGCTTTACTCCACATGCCATGCGCAATTGCTTGTTTAAAACCAAAAGCTTTGGCTGTAATGGCATGAATATGAATTAAATTAAAATCACCTGAAGTCAATGCATAACGACGACCAATATTTTCAGAGACAGTCCATTCCGCATTTAATTCATAAGCAGGTGTTTTTGTTTCGGCTGCCTTCGCTGCAACTTTTCCATCGCTTTTTTGACGCGCAAGATACGTCGTTGTACCTTCCATCACCACTTCACTGCCCACTTTTGCGGTAGTGATAAAATCAAATTGCACACCTTTATCATGTGGCTGTAATGCACCAAACTGACAAGACAAGGTCAGTTGCTCATTTACACCAACTTTACGCGTTTGCTTAATTTGATTCCGAATATGCACCAAACCTAAAATGGCAAATGGAAATGCTTCAGTAGTCATCATATGCATTTGCAAGCTTTGTGATAACACCGCCAAATAAATTGCTGGAATATAACCATTATTTTTAAAGCCACAAACTGCATTGTAGGCTTTTAAATGCTGTTGATCGACTTTAAATGAATCCACCACATATTCAACTTGCGGTAGCACTTTTTCACCTTTCGGTTTTTTAAAAATTAAGCCTTGAATCACTTTTGGATAAGCTAAATAAGGCTTTGGAAGTTGACTAAAATGGCGAGTATTCATACTGAACCTTTATATTTTATCTTATTAAAAACCCTCTCCATTTTAGGAGAGGGTTAAGATGAGGGTGATTTAATTTCCCCTCTCCTATAATTAATCCCTCCCAACCTCCCTTTAAAAAGGGAGGAGTTCTCCATGATCTAAACTTTTGGAGAAAGTCCTCCTTTATTAAAGGAGGATTTAGGAGGATTTTAAATTAAGCACCCAACAAACTTTGACCACATACACGAACAACATTACCATTTAAACCTGTAGACGCAGAAGATGCAAATAATGCAATGGTTTCAGCAACATCAACAGGTAAACCACCTTGACTCATCGAGTTCATACGACGACCCGCTTCACGAATGGCAAAAGGAATAGCCGCTGTCATTTGCGTTTCAATAAAGCCAGGCGCAACGGCGTTAATGGTTACACCATTTTTCAAGATTGGCGCTGTAAATTTAACCACACCAACAACACCGGCTTTTGATACTGCATAATTGGTTTGACCTAAGTTACCTGCAATCCCTGAAATTGAAGATACACAAACAATGCGACCATTGGTATTAAAACCATCATTTTCGAGTAAATAGTCATTTACACGTTCAATTGCAGACAAGTTAATGTTGATGACCAAGTCCCAAAGCTCTGGCTTCATATTTGCCAAAGTTTTGTCACGGGTAATCCCTGCGTTATGCACGATGATATCTAAACCACCTTGTGCAGCCGCAGCAGCTTTAATTTTTTCGCCCGCATCGTTCGCTGTAATATCAATGGCTAAAGTTGAACCACCTATCTCGCTTGCTACACGGTCAAGATCTGCCTGTTGTTGTGGCACATCTAAACAAATCACATGCGCGCCATCACGTGCCAAAACATGGGCAATCGCTTCACCAATACCACGGCTCGCACCTGTGACCACTGCCGTTTTACCTGCAAGGGGTTTAGCCCAGTCTACGTCTACAACATTCGCTTTAGACACACGAATCACTTGACCAGACACATAAGCTGAACGTGGTGACAAAGCAAAACGAACCGTAGATTCAAGATTTGCTTCAGCACCTGCATCCACATAAATCAAATGCGCTGCGATACCCTTTTTAAATTCTTTACCGACTGATTTTACAAAGCCTTCAAGCGCACGTTGTGCAATGGCTTGTTTTACTGTTTTTGCAGTTTCAGGGGTAATACCAACCACAATCACACGACCAGATGCTTGGATTTGACGCGCAATTGGATTGAAAAAGTTATACAACTCATTTAACTGTTCAGAATTTTGAATACCTGAAGCATCAAAAATGATCGCTTTAAACTTCGACTCTTTATCGCCTGCATTAAATGCACTTAGGCTTAAACCTGTTTTAGCTGCTGTTTGTTGCAATTCAGCATTGTTACCTGCATAGCTATTGGCATGAATATTTGCCAATACTTGTGCAATTGCAGCAGATAATGTACTTGAAGGTGCAGCACCGAATAAAACAGCCCCTTTTACCACAGGCGTAGCCGATTCAAAACGTTCTAAAAAAGTAGGTGCTGGCAGACCTAAATTTTTGATGACAAATTTACCAATAGGAGATTTTGCAAATGTTTGGTATTGGTCAGTCATGTTTATTATCTCTCATACGAATTAATTTTTGATGGATTTAAAGATATCCTTTTAACTTCAATATGATGTTAGATACTCTTATTTCAATAGATCCATCAGTTTCCATAGAATCATACTTGAGTTAAACCGTAGATGTCTTGACCTGAATGCTTTGCGCAATGTCATTTTAGTCAATTCAGGGTATTCTGTATTGTGTTAATGTAAGCGCCAAGAATACTGTAAGCATGCTTGGAAAAGCCTTATGAGCAAGACAACTCAAGAAAATCCAGCAGTCGAAAATTCTGCTGCGGAAACAGTGTCAAATACATCAAAAAGAACTTCACGCACAGCTAAAAGTTCAAGCACTGCAACACAACCAGCAACGAATACGACCAAAACGACTCGCACTCG
This sequence comes from Acinetobacter bohemicus ANC 3994, assembly GCF_000367925.1. GTDB lineage: Bacteria > Pseudomonadota > Gammaproteobacteria > Pseudomonadales > Moraxellaceae > Acinetobacter > Acinetobacter bohemicus. Next base: position 846,435 of record NZ_KB849164.1, on the reverse strand, counting down.
TTCTGCGTCACCTCGTAGTCAAAGTAATTCTTCAACTACAAAAAAACCTGAATCTACAACTCAAACGTCTGTTCAACAGGATAAAACCATGAGTCAAAACACAGTTCGCCGCGTTGCTATTATTGGTGGTAACCGTATCCCATTCGCTCGTTCAAACGGTGCTTATTTCACTGCATCAAACTCAGATATGTTTACGGCTGCGTTAAATGGTCTTGTTGAGCGTTTTAATCTACAAGGTCAACGTTTAGGCGAAGTCGTTGCTGGTGCTGTATTAAAACATAGCCGTGACTTTAACATGACTCGCGAATGTGTACTCAATACTGAATTAGCTCCAGAAACACCTGCTTACGATCTTCAGCAAGCGTGTGGTACTGGCTTACAAGCAGCGTTCCTTGTGGCGAATAAAATTGCACTCGGTCAAATTGAAGTGGGTGTTGCAGGTGGTGTAGATACCACTTCTGATGCACCGATCGCTTTTGGCGACGGTTTACGTAAAGCATTACTTGAACTGAACATCGCAAAAACAGCGAAAGATCGTTTAAAAGCGTTAACTAAAATTAACCTGAAAGATTTAATGGATGCACCTAAAAATGGTGAGCCACGTACAGGTCTTTCTATGGGTGATCATCAAGCGATTACTGCGCTTGAATGGGGTATTGCTCGTGAAGCGCAAGATGAACTTGCTGCATCTTCACACCAGAAAATGGCAGCAGCATATGAAGAAGGTTTCTTCGATGACTTGATTACGCCATTCCTAGGTTTAGAACGTGACAATAACTTACGTGCAGATTCATCTGTAGAAAAGTTAGCAAAACTTAAACCTGCTTTTGGTAAAGGTGATGCACGTACTATGACTGCGGGCAACTCAACGCCACTGACTGACGGTGCATCTTGTGTACTTTTAGCTTCAGAAGAATGGGCTAAAGCCAATGGTCATGAAGTACTGGCTTACTTAACCTTTACTGAAACTGCTGCTGTCGACTTTGTTGGTAAGAAAGAAGGCTTATTGATGGCGCCTGCTTATGCAGTTCCACGTATGCTTGAGCGCGCAGGTATTACTTTACAAGATTTCGATTATTACGAAATTCATGAAGCATTTGCATCTCAAGTGCTTTCAACTTTGAAAGCTTGGGAAGATCCAAAATTCTGTAAAGAGCGTTTAGGTTTAGATGCGCCACTCGGTTCAATCGACCGAACTAAACTCAACGTAAAAGGTTCATCGCTTGCGGCTGGTCATCCATTTGCTGCAACGGGTGGTCGTATTATTGCGACTGCGGCGAAATTATTGAATCAAAAAGGTTCAGGTCGTATCTTAGTATCGATCTGTGCTGCGGGTGGTCAAGGTGTAACAGCCATTATTGAAAAATAATGTCACTGCGTTCACTTTGTGAATAAAAAAACCGCTTGTTTATACAAGCGGTTTTTTTATTGCCGTTTTTTAAAATAAAATACAAATACCCAGCAAAATGAACAAAAAACCACAGCTATAAAGATGACTCAAGTTCATCAAATATGTTTAAGCTGAATGTACAGGTCGATATCCCATACGCGCTTCAATGTGGTCATAGCACCATTGGAAAATAAAGGTATAGACCAAAATACATAGGGTTAAACTAAAATCTAATACAATCGCTTGCCAAATAGACATTTGCAAAGCGTAAGCCACCATCGGGATCGTGGCTAACATCAAACCACCTTCAAAACCAATCGCATGCAAAATACGAATTTTCACCGTTCTTTTTAATTGGTGCTTGGCTTCAAATTTTTCAAAAAAATGGTTAAATACCATATTCCAGATCACCGATGTCACAGCCATCACAATACCCAGAAGCCCTGTTACTTCTAACGGCATTTTAAAAATCATGCTTAATGCAATCGCGATGATGACCAACAGGATGATCTCATAGCTGAGTGCATGAATAATCCTTCTCTTGGAAATCAACATGTTTAAATACTCTTTAATTTAACTTGATGTTTAGTATTTTATGTTTGTATTATTGATTAATCGAGTCAGATTCTTTCAATATAATTGATAGGTTAAATAAACAGATGAATATCAATCAAGAACAACTGACCATTTTTAAAACTGTGATTGAAACGGGATCTTTTTCTGCTGCCGCCAGACAACTGGGGAAAGTTCCTTCAGCAGTCAGTATGTCGATTGCCAATTTAGAAATTGACCTCAATTTAACCCTGTTTCAACGTATTGGACGCGAACCTATTCCAACACCACAAGCTGTGATTTTGTATGAAAAAACCGAACAATTACTGATCGAGATGAACCAATGGAAACAACATGCTTTTGCCTTAAGTGAAGGGTTGGAGTCATCTTTAAATATTGTGGTGGTATCAGAACTGCTACATATCCAGTGGACTGACTACATTTCACTGATCGAAAAGCAATTTCCAGAGCTGCAAATCAATGTTTTTTCAGCACCACAAGAAGATGCACAAAAGATGCTGCTTAATCAGTCTGCTCAACTGGCATTGATGTTTGAACGCGAACAATTGGAAAGTAGCGAACAGTTTGTCGAACTTAAGCGTGAGGCTTTAGTACCTGTCGCTGCAATTCATGCTCCTTTAGCAACATTTGAACAGGTTAGCTATGAACAAATATTACAAAGTCGTCAAATTGTCGTTGCCAGTCGTGACCGTACGCTTAAGCCTGAATTACTCTTTTCAAAAAAATATTGGCGCACAGATAACAATCACTCCGCCTGCGAGATGATTATGCAAGGTTTAGGTTGGGGGATTTTACCTTTAGAAATGTTAAATCAGAATCCACATATTAAACAGCAGCTTAAAATTCTTAATCTTTTAGATTTCAGCCCTAAATTTGAATATTATGTCGATTTAGTCTGGAGTCGTGAAAGCCAATTAGGCTCAGCTGCTCGTTTTTTGATTAATCACATCCGAAATTCAAGAAAAAATACAAAATAGACATTCGTTATACCGCTTTTTACTTCGGATAAAAGGAGATTGTGATATAACAAATATACGGGAAATAACTTTAAGAACTAGACACCAATGACTCAATCAGCCTTAAACCAATTAAAAAACTTAACCACCATTGTTGCCGATAGTAGCGACCTTTCAGCTATTGAAAAATTCCTTCCACTGGATGCAACAACCAACCCTTCACTGATTACTGCTGCTGCAAGTCAACCTGAAAATAAAGCGCTGATTGAAGCTGCCTTTGAACAAGCCAAATCTGAAGGTTATCAAAATGATCTTTTAGTTGAACGTACCATTGATATTCTTACGGTCAAGTTTGGCGTTGAAATTTTAAAACTGGTTGAAGGTCGTGTGTCGACTGAAGTTGATGCCGCACTTTCTTATGATACCGAAGCCACGATTAGCAAAGCCAAAGAACTGCTTGCCTTGTACCAAACCTATGGGATTGAGCAAAATCGTATTTTAATTAAAATCGCTTCGACTTGGGAAGGTATTCAAGCTGCTAAGGCATTAGAAGCAGAAGGTATTCACTGTAACCTCACGTTATTATTTGGTTTACATCAAGCTCAAGCCTGTGCCGAAGCCAATATCACCCTCATTTCACCGTTTGTCGGTCGTATTTTAGATTGGTACAAAAAAGCAGAAAATGTCGATCACTACCCGATTGATAAAGATCCAGGCGTATTGTCTGTAAAGCAAATTTTCCATTTCTATAAACAACACTGTATTAAAACGGAAATTATGGGTGCAAGCTTCCGCAGTATAGATCAAGTTTTAGGATTAGCAGGCTGTGACCTACTCACCGTTTCTCCAAACCTGCTCGCAGAACTTGAACAAGATCAACGTGAAGTGATTGCTCAACTTTCAAATAACCATGCACAAGCGCATTGTCAGCGTATTGTTACGCCTTTAACCAAAGAAACATTTAAAGCGCAACTTGAACATGACTTAATGTCTTTCCAACTTTTACAAAGTGGTATTGATGGCTTTATTAAAGCCCGTGAACAACTCAGTACCCTACTGCGTCAGTCTTTTGGCTTAGATGCTGAAATTCAGCCTTAAAAATGTGACTTTTACAGTTAAATAAAGCCGATTTTGCTATCATGCAACATCGGTTTTTTATCCTTTGGAGCAGCTTGTGTTCGGCATTACTGATGTGACTACCTACATTATTGGTACCATTTTAATTATCATTTTGCCTGGCCCAAATTCTCTTTATGTGATGTCCATCGCATCCCGTTTTGGCATTAAAGCGGGCTATCAAGGTGCTTGGGGCGTTTTTACCGGTGATTTAATTCTCATTCTTTGCACAGTATTGGGAGCGGCATCGTTACTTCATGCTTTCCCTTGGCTGTTTATTCTACTTAAGGTTGTTGGTGCACTTTATTTATCTTATTTAGGCATTAAATTACTGATTGCCAGTGTACATACATGGCAAAACCGCCCACAAAAAATAGCGGCCAGCACACAAACTGCGACTATTGAAGATGTTCGTCCTTATCGTACTGCCTTAACCATCAGCCTTTTAAATCCCAAAGCGATTTTGTTCTATCTGTCTTTCTTTGTACAGTTTGTCGATCCTGCCTATCCATATCCAGCAATCAGCTTTGCTGTTTTATCCGTCATCCTACAAATCATGAGTATGAGTTATTTAACCATTTTGATTTTTTCAGGGATTAAACTGGCATCATTTTTTAATTATCGTTATAAAGTTGCTGCAACATGTGTCGCCGCTGTCGGTATTTTATTTTGTGCATTTGGTCTTAAGCTGGCGAGTGCAACCTTATAGTTCCACCCCTCTATTTGCCTAGATTTCGGTACAACAAATAAATGAAATATCTTTAAATATTCATGTTATTTTTAAACAGAAAACCTTTTAATCATAATGAAAAGGCGTATGATTAAACGACATTTATACTCCATTTAGTCAAAATAAGATAAGCAAGGGATCATGCAAAAACTTCTTCAAGACTTCTCTATACCCGCAGTATTTGCTGGTTTTATTACATTTCTGATTGGTATTAGTGTATCTGCTGTTCTGGTCATTCAAGCCGCTCAAATATTAGGTGCAACACCAGAACAAATTACCTCTTGGTTTTGGGCCTTAGGTTTAGGTATTGGACTCTCTGGTTTTATTTTATCATGGAAGTTTAAATACCCTGTTGCGACCTCTTGGTCAACCGCAGGTCTGGCGCTCATTCTTGCCACAGGCAGTGGTTATAGCTTATATGAAGCGATTGGTGCATTTTTCATTTGTGGCTTATTAACCGCAATTTTAGGTTTTTTAGGTATTTTTCAGAAAGTTTTATCCTATATTCCACAAAGCTTAACCAGTGCCATGCTTGCCGGTGTATTACTAAAATTTGGGATCGCACTTTTTGCAAGTATGCAAAATGATTGGGGTTTCATCCTTTCACTTTTAGCGGTATACATTCTATCAAAACGACTGTCTCCACGTTATTGCATTGTCATTACCGTGATTGCAGGGCTGGTGCTTTGTCCAATATTTATGGAATTCCATGTTCCAGCTTTACAATGGAGCCTTGCCAAACCGGTATGGATGACACCTGACTTTACATGGTCTGCCATTTTGGGCTTAGCATTGCCTTTATTTGTAATTAATATGGCATCTCAATATTTACCGGGAATTGCCATGATCAAAAGTTATGGCTATCAACCACATGTTAATCATCTCATTGGGTGGACTGGGGTTGCTCAAGCCTTACTCTCTCCTTTTGGTTGCTATACCGTTAATATTGCTGCAATTAGTGCCGCAGTCAGTTTAGATGATCAAGTTCATCCTGACCCTAAAAAACGCTATATTGCAGGCATGAGTTGTGGCTTTTTCTATATTGTGATGGGTGTTTTTGCTGCGACGCTAACCAGCTTATTAATGTCATTTCCGCATATTTTTATTGTGGCTTTGGCAGGAATTGCCTTATTTGGCACTATTAGTCACAACATTGCGATTGCCTTTCATGATGTCAATGAACGAGAAGCTGCTTTAATGACCTTCTTATTCTGCGCATCTGGCATACAATTCTTTGGGATTGGTTCTGCATTTTGGGGACTATTATTCGGTTTTGCGGTGTCCTTTATTTTCAAATTCAAAAGTAAATCTAAAATTAAAGCATAATCTCTTTAAGTTAGGAAAAGCACCGGTATTAGCTAAGGCCAGTCAGTTAAGAAATTGACTGGCTTTTTATTCTAAACTCATGATGTTACTTGATACGCAGAAACATTATCCGCAACTTGAGCAATAAATAAGGCACGGCTTTATTTTGCAGCGCAAGGCATGAGGTATATACACCGCAAGATTAGAAAAGTAAGGTTTCTGCGAGTTATCAATCAACAAAAGGGATTTGGTGAGTTTTTGGGTGAGAACCCGTTAAGTGATCAACCCTACCTGTATCGAGTGCTTTTTTTTAACCGATAATTAAAGCAATGTTATGGATAACTACGGCGAATCAATTCCTGTTTCATTTCTAGCGTCTCATCAGGATTTTCAACTTCTGTAAATGCCGTCAACCAAACACCATCGGCAGCAAAACGTAAAATTTTTAACTCTAAATCCGCATCTGTTGCAGCATGTCGTTCTAAACGTGCATTTAACCAGTGAATCCAAAGATCATTGAACGTGCGATCCGTCAGCATGATCATGGAGATTGCTGACCACGAATGCTCCATACCAACGATCTTTTTCTGTAACGTCACTTCGATATAAGCACGGGTAAAACAACCATATTCACAATCATCCGCCTGAATGAATTGATCAATCACACCATCCAAATGTTCTAAAACGGTAATCACCATCGCCTCAAGTAATTTTTGCTTACTTGGAAAGTGGTGAAAAACGCCACCTTTAGAAACACCAACTAAATCGGCGACCGCTTGAATTGAAACCCCTGTCACACCTTTATCAGCAGATAATTGAATTGCATGTGCTAAAATTTTTTGCCGAATAAGTTCAGGTTCTTTTTTACGCTGATACGCATTTTCCATACTTATACTAGTGCCCAGTAGAATTTGAAAATAAATTAATCACGACAACGCCTGATACAATCAAGCCAATACCCAGCATAGCAGGCAAATCAAGACTTTGGCGGAAAACAAAATATCCAATAATCGCGGTTAAGATAATACCAACCCCAGCCCATATAGCATAAGCAATTCCTAAGGGAATAACTTTAATGACTTGAGATAGTAAATAAAAAGCAATACTAAATAAAACAATGACTGCCACAGATGGGCCAAGCTTAGTAAAACCTTCTGATTTTACTAAAAATGTTGAACCTGTCACCTCAGAAACAATTGCCAGCGCAAGCAATCCATACGCCATCATTATAGGGCTCATTATCTTACCTTTAAAACAAACATACCGTTTGGTTGGTATCTTAAACAAAAGCTCATATTTTGCAAGTTTTGAAATGTAATCATTTTTCAGATGACAAACTATAATGATTAATAAAAGCGATGGTTTTGTTAAAGGTTTCTTGACTGGCAGCTTTACTCATCATGAATTGATATTCATGTACTAAAAATTCTTTGGCATCTGGATAAAATACTTCTGTAACCGGTATTTTTTGGCTCATCAATACTTTCACAAAAGGTTCAGATTGAGTCTTGGTTAAAAAATCTTTATTTCCACCACTGATAAAGACTGGCGGATAATTTGCTGTTAAATATTGAACTGGAGAAATACTTTTTAAAAACTCGACATCATCTTTTTTATTACCAGTATAGCTTTGAACTAAGTTAAACACTCCCCATTCAATAAGCTTAAGTTCATCTGGTGCAGTATTAATAAACGCATTCATATCATAAATCCCACAATGCAAAATTAAGCCTTTAATTTGCTCACGTTGAATAAGCGGCTTGAAATTTGATTGCTGAGCAAAGGTGGGATTACTAATAAGTGCCGCATAATGACTGACTAAATTTGCCCCTGCGGAATCACCCGCTAAATAAATTTGATTGGCATTAATACGATATTGCTGTGCATGATCGGTTATAAATTTTAATGCTTGATTAATCTGTATCAACTGATTTGGATAAATCGCTTCAGGGGCAAATTGATATTGTACTGAAATGACGTTATAGCCTTGATCTGCCAAAAGTTTAAAATAACCACGTGCATGTTCTTTAGACCCTGAAACCCACCCGCCACCATGAATCCAAACCACCGTTGGACGCGACTCAAGTTGCATCACATTTTTGGGCTGATAAACATCTAAGGTCAACTTGGGTTCCTGCATATAGGGAATATCTTTTTGCACCAAAATTTCTTCTGGTGCATATTTATCAATCAGCTTTTTTTGAACATTGGTCGAAGCATTAAATACGCTGGCAATCACCTTGGTACTCGTTTGTATGTTCTGACAACCACTGCTGTGTAACACAGTAATTCCACACAGCATTAAAGCTAAATATTTTGAATACACGGCATGCTTCCCCAGTCATTATTTCTCCTGCTCTTTCAAACAGAGAATCTTATTTTCTTAAATTTTAATGCTTGTCTAAACATTTAGAAACACTTACAGCAAAGTTGAGCTTTTAACTCAGATTAAAATGCAAAACAGAACACAATTATATGCATGATATTTATATAATTTAATGAATTTAAAAACATTTTTCAGAGACTAAATTGATCATTTTGGGACAATGTGCTATCTATAAATAATAGCAATACAATAAACTCCAAGGAAAAATTCTATGTCTTATCAAAATATTTTAGTCCCTGTTGACGGTTCAGAAATTTCTTTGTCAGCCGTTAAAAAAGCAGCGCAAATTGCTCAGGCTTTTGGCAGTCAATTAACGCTCATTAGTTTAGTCACTGAAGACCCATTTACAGATGTAGACTTCTATCCATCTCCAATCATGAAAGAATATTTCATACAAGCTTACGACAATGCCGAAAAAGCATTGCAACAGGCTCAAGCGATTGCCAGTGAAAATGGTGTAACAGCTAACATTCAAATTGTTAAAGGGAATGTCTCGGAAGAAGGTATTCTCGATACCGCAGAAAAATTAAAAACTGATCTGATTGTTATCGGTTCACATGGTCGAAAAGGATTCCAAAAATTTTTACTGGGTAGCTTTGCACAAGATGTTTTAAGTGGAACAAAACTTCCTGTTTTAGTGGTTAAAGAATAAAGATTGGATCAAGAACCCTTCAATGAATGATGGGTTCTTTAAACGCTTTCAATATTTTTTTAATTTGTCGTCATGACTGACAATCACTATTACAAAAGCTTTTCCATTCAACTATACCCATAAGGATCATTTCATGACTTATAAACATATTTTAGTTCCAGTAGATGAATCCCCTATTTCTTATGCAGCTGTTGAACAAGCCTTAGCCTTAGCTAAAACACTCGATTGCCAAGTCACTGTTACCAGTGTGATTGCTGTAGACCCATTTGTTGGTGTGGATTTTTATAAAATTGCACCCGCAGTGACTGATTACTTTATGCAGGCTGAAAAAAATGCGCAGTTGCGCTTAGCTGATATTAAACAATCCTTCATCCGTGACGGTATAGATGTAGATACCAAAATAATTCGTGGTGTATCACCTGCGGAAGGTATTATTCATGTTGCTGATGAAGTCGGTGCTGATTTAATTATTATGGGTTCACATGGTCGTACTGGATTCAAAAAATTAGTTTTAGGAAGCGTGGCACAAGCCGTTTTGACAGAATCTCCTATTCCTGTGCTGATTATTAAAGTTTAATAAAAGAGTCTTTTTGGTTAACCTCTACCGAAAGTTGCAGGGTTGATTGAGCCGCTTTTAAGCGCAGAGTTCCGTATTCCACAGAAATCTGCGCTCAATTACTCTTTAAACGGTGTTTTGATTATTTTAATAAAATTGCAAGATCAATCAGCGGCAAGGTTGCTGTTGTTCCTATAGTAGAAGCTGCAACATTGGGTGTTCCATCCACATTAATTGCAGGTTTTGCACGGCTATCACCCATTGTTGTACTAAGATCAACACGATATAAAACAGATGGGCCTGACGCATTAGCAACTGTAGCTAGAGCATAACCATTGTCGCCACCAGCAATATCAAAACCATTATCTAAACCTAGATTTATACCTAATCCACCAATTCGGTTCAGTGTTCCAGTATTGGGTGGGTCTTGTTTGACAACAATTTGATTGGTTTGATCGAGATCAAAAAGTTCTGTTGCTAATCCCACGACACTTGTTTTAAAACTATTGCTATATGCCGCTGCGCTAATTATTGCACCCGCAATACCTTTAATGTCGCCATCTCGAATCGTATCGCCCGTATCCACATTGATTCTTAGACTTTGTCCAGTATTGCTAATTACACGTAAACGATCAGCGGCAGGGTTAAAATCTACAGCAAATGCAGTCCCCTCTAAATTAGTAAACATACTATCTGTTGCAGCTTTAAGCGTATTGACTAAGATTGCTGCACCTGTTTCAGGGTTAATCGTGTATAAATTGGCTTTATTCGTTAATCCGTATAGTTGACCTGACCGCTCTGTACTATTTCTTAGCCTATAGTCAATTCCAACAAATTTTTCATCCACCAATAGACCGGTAATATTTTTTTCTGTCACACTATTTGGGTTATTTAAAGCAAAGCGAATTAATTTATTATTACTACTTAGTCCAATCCCTGTGGCTGTAGCATCTTTAGCCCGTTTTAACGCAATACCACGTATTTCACCCGTTGTATAATAATTTGCTAAGTCAGTGGTGCTAAAAACCGTATTATTTGCTGTACCCACGTTCGCCAAATTCAATTGATAAAATTTATAGCTTCCAGAAATTTTTAATGCAGCATAACCAACATTATTGATTGGATCGATATCAAAACCACCACCACCTTGGGTATCTAGATTATCACCCAATGGCGCTGAATTACCTAAAGTTCCAGCATTGGCATTTTGCAAGTAAATACGATCCGATGTTTGATCAATACTATAGAGTTTAGTGGCTGCCGTCCCAGCAAAAGCATTAGTATAAGCAGCTGCGACAATAACAGGATTATTTGCTGTCGGATTAATTACACCATCTGTAATTGTTGCACCTGTATCAACATTAATTCTTAAATTTTGTCCTGTGTTGGTGATAACACGTAAGCGGTCAGCGGCAGGATTAAAATTTACACTAATTAGATTAGCATCCCCTACAATTTGACTAAAAGGTTCATTCCCATCCGTTGTATCTGTTGGATCAGCAATAAGTTTTCGAAGAAATGTAGCAACTCCCGTGTTGGGATCTAAGGTATATAAATTGCCAAGTAACCCAACAGCATAGAGCTTCTCATCTTTAGGTCTATAATCAATCCCCACCAGCTGATCTTCTGCTTCTAGCAATCGAATTTTAATTGAAGAAACAACGTTATTTGGATTATCTCGATTAATTGAGCTAATCATACCGTTACTGGTTAAAATAATAGTATCGCCAGAGACAGCGGAAATAAATTTATTTTTCTGCTCTGAGCTAGTATTACAGCCCATGAGAGAAAAACAACTTACCGAAGCAAGTGCGAAAGTGAGCATACTTTTTTTCATGTCTTTAATCCCTGCAATGTACGGATAAAATCGAGTAGAAATATCCTATTTTTTAAGTATTGTTTTAAAATAATTTAAATAAGTTATGTTCAGCTTTTTAAATCTACTTAGATAAAATGATTTCAATTTTTTACGAGATAAACTGCTTAAAATTTATTACACATACAAAACTATAATTTGTACTGTTTGAAGTAAAGAAATGATTTATTGAGTTTTTTAGCAAAATAGTGGGTGTTAAGTAATTCTTCACGCCGAATTCACAGGGGCTATGTTTTTTTAATTATTTAGCTTTAAGCGGATTGTGCAACCCATAAAACGAGCAATCATCTGCTGTAATTTTACACTTATACTTCTTGATATTTCATGCATAATTTATGCATGAATATATTCACCTAGACAAGCTGACTAAGCCTCAGTTTAAATGATTGACCTAGGCAAAATAATGAACACAACTTCCCCCTAAAAATAACGTAACGTTCACTTTAAAGATGAGAAGCATTGCTCTGTAAGATGACTAAACGTTTTAATCCTGAATTTAAACAACAGGTCATTGAGTAAGATGTTCCATCAATTCAGAGCTCAAGGTAAATTTTGACTTAAACTAAAACTTACAAAGCGCTAATTTTCCATTAAATAATAATGATACAATATAACATTACATATTCTACCTTCTTTATATTCTATGTCTAATATTTCTAAACGCTTACAAGCAATTGATGCATTAAGAGGGTTGGTTATTCTTATTATGATGGTTGATCATGTTAGGGAAACTTTTTATCTTCACTATCAAGTTCCAGACCCAATGCTGATTCCGGGCACAGAAGAATCTCTCTTCTTTAGTCGCGTTTTAGCCCATATCTGTGCTCCTGTATTTGTTGTATTGACTGGTTTATCTGCTTATCTCTATCAAGCAAAGAATAATAGTATTCGTATGACCCGTGAATTTTTGATTAAACGTGGTCTTTTTTTAATTTTCCTTGAATTAATCATTATTAATTTTGCATGGACGGGAAAATTCCCCCCTAATGTTATTTATTTACAAGTCATCTGGGCAATTGGTTTAAGTATGATTGCTTTGGCAGCCTTAATTGGGTTACCTAAAAAGCTTTTATGGGTAATCAGTTTAACCATTATTTTTGGTCATAACTTACTTGATCAAATTTCATTTTCCAATGTGCCTGTCATTCATAATTTATGGCTCATTCTCCATGAGCGAGGTTGGATTGAATTTGGCGATATCATTCGTTTTAGAACGTCTTACCCTGTGTTACCTTGGATTGGGGTCATCGCTCTTGGCTATTGCATAGGGGCTAAAGTCTTTGATCCATCGATAGAACCCAATAAAAGAAATAAACTATTACTCACTTTTGGTCTTTCTAGTATGACTTTATTTTTCATCTTAAGATTGATAAATGTCTACGGTGATCAAGCATGGTCTATCATGCCGACCTTTACTGAATCATTGATGAGTTTTATAAATGTGACTAAGTACCCTCCTTCATTGTTATTTATTCTATGGAATGTCGGTATTGGGTTGATACTCTTAGTTATGCTACAAAAAGTGGAAACAAAAAGCTGGATCAAACCATTGATTGTATTCGGTTCAGTGCCTATGTTTTTTTATATTGTGCACTTATATGTATTGAAAGGACTATATCTGATTGCGGTCGAAGTATTTGGCAAAAATTATGGTGACTATTACGGCGTAAGTAGTGTTGCAATGCTTTGGTTTATTTCATTTTTCTTGTGTATTGGCTTATATCCTCTTATGGTTAAATTCTCAAACTTTAAACATAAGAACAAACACATTAGTCTTTTAAAATATTTCTAAATTATTTAGTGCTATCTCCCCCTATAAATTTGGGAAGATAGCACTTACTATTTATTAAATATCAAACATTTAATTAAAATTAAACACTTAACATACTATTTAACGTCTCTGCTACATTTTTCGATTTCACTTGTGATTTTAACGCCTCAAGTGCTGTTTTTACATCACTACGCTGAGGTTCAGCCAAGGTATACCAGCGCGAAAGCACTTGTAGTAAACGTGAACCGACAATTGGATTTTTCTCATCAAGATATTTGGCTAAATCGATGTAGTGTTGAACTCCAAAACCCCATGTATTAACAGGATTGGCATTTAAACCACCACTGACCGAACGGATACGATTGGGTGTACCCAAATCATAGTCTGGATGCGAAGTTAAATACTGGATACTTTCCACAGTGGCTTTTGGATGCGCTGCTTGTACCATAAACCATTGATCAAGCGACAATGCTTCATCTTTAAAACGATTATAGAAATCAGCTAAAGTATCTTTCGCTTGTGGTGCATCATTCCAGACTAAGACTTTAAGCGCACCTAAACGCTCTGACATATTACCCGTATTTAAATATTGCACATGTGCCAAATCAAAAGCTTCACTATCACCTTGACGTGCCAGCATACTCAGCATGATGTTTTTCAGCGCACGGACACCCATGGCTTGTGAAAACTCTTTTTGTAAATCCGGATCTAAAGCCAAATAAGTAGCTTTACAGAATTCACCCAGTTCACGTGCCAAGGTATCTAGCAATGCATTACGTTTTTCTTGAATAACGGCTGGTTTATAGTCAACATCAATACGACTGCCTAAATACCCTTCAGATGGGACATCAAACAAACGTGAAGCTAACAATGGATCTTTTTCAACCAGCTCTGGAATCGTATTTTTAATCGCTTGGACATAAATTTCAGCGTCATGACCATTTAGCAAAATACGTTCAAGTAAGGTTTGTGTCGCTTGCCATTGGTTAAAACCATTGGTTTCATATTGCACTAAAAATGCAAGTTCTTCATCTGAATAGTTAAATTCAAGATTCACCGGTGCAGAGAAGTTACGTAACAAAGACACCACAGGTTTCGCTGTTACCCCAGTGAACTCAATTGTTGCCGTATCTTGATCAAACAAATACACGCCATCTTTCACAGCATTTTCAAATAATGCCTCAGAATTTAGGGTGTATTGCTCACCTGTTTCTGCATTAAACAACGCCAATGCCACTGGAATTGGCACGGCTTTTAAGTTTGGATATTTCGCATGTGCTTTTAAGCTTTGTTTAAAGCTTAAACGATAGGTTTGTGCGGCTGCATCGTACTCACCTTGCGCTTCCAGTTTTGGTGTACCCGGTTGGTTGTACCAAATCAGGAATGCAGATAAATCTACACCTGAACCCGCAGTGAGTGCAGCAACCCAATCCTCAACCGTGACCGCTTGACCATCATGACGGCGGAAGTATTCGTCTGTACCTTGACGGAACTTTTCTTTACCCAACAAAGTCGACATCATGCGGTTAATTTCCGCACCTTTTTCATACACAGTTGCGGTATAAAAATTATTAATTTCGACAAAATGATCTGGACGTGGTGGATGAGACAATGGACCTGAATCTTCAGGAAATTGATGTGCTTTTAATACAGCAACATCATCAATTCGTTGTACCGCAGCCGATTGTAAATCTTCCGAGAAAGACTGATCACGGAAAACCGTTAAACCTTCTTTTAAGCACAACTGGAACCAATCACGGCAAGTAATACGATTACCTGTCCAATTGTGGAAGTATTCATGTGCAATCACCGACTGGACACGCATAATCGCCGCATCCGTGGTAAATTCTTCATCAGCAAGCACACATGAAGTATTAAAGATATTTAAACCTTTATTTTCCATCGCGCCCATATTGAACTGGCTGGTAGCGACAATCATGTAGTTATCTAGGTCATATGGACGACCATAATGCTCTTCATCCCATTGCATAGAATGTTTCAGTGCTTCCATTGCAATGTGGCATTTTGGAATATCTTTTTCTACGGCATAAATTTCTAAAGCAACGTTACGCCCCTCAGAAGTCACATACGAATCTTTAAGAACTGCCAAATCACCCACCACGCAAGCGAATAAATAGGCCGGTTTTTTTGTTGGATCTTCCCAAATGGTATAGTGACGACCTTCGCCTGTTTCACCCGCTTCCATCAAGTTCCCGTTGGCTAAAAGCACTGGAAATTTTTTATCCGCTTCTACACGTGTGGTAAAAATGGACAACACATCTGGACGGTCTGGATAGAACGTAATTTTACGGAAACCTTCAGGCTCATTTTGAGTAACAAATAAATCGCTACCTGCCTGATATAAGCCTTCAAGTTGCGTGTTGCTTTCTGGATGAATAATCACTTCTGTTTCCAGAATGACCTCATCTGGTGCATTGGCAATCACCAACTGCTCTGCATCTAATGAATAATCATTGGCAGTAAGTGGCACACCGTTCAAAGTAATCGATTTTAATTCTAGATCACGTCCAAGCAGCACTAAATCTCCTGCTGTCTGACGCTTCATGACCAAGGTTGCGTTAACATTGGTATGATCTGTATATACTTGAATATTCAAGTTGATTGAATCAACCGCAAAAGATGGTTTTTCATAGTCTTTTAAGTAAACAGTTTGGTCTGCTTCAACCACTGGGTTTGCCGCGATATTCATATAATGTCCTAATCCTGTAGTTTTAAGCCAAAACTTTGTTTTTTGTGAGCTGCTTCGATCATACGACAACTTTCACAATCTGTCTGCGCGATTGATTTGAGTTATATATGGGCACATTGTTGTTAATTTTCAATTCATCACTTCAACATCAGTGCAATTATTCTGTTAGTTGCTTACTTAACATGCATAACTCGAAAAAATGGCGCTGATACAGCATGACTGAAACAATATTCAATATAAAAATAACACGCCACGCTATTTAATATTTTGTTGTTACCGTGCATCTAAACTCATCTCACTTAAATTGACACTTATTTTCAAGATGACTACATTTTGAGCACGTTTCTTGCTTGTAATCATGTGTGCAAAGCGCACTATAAAATTAAGTTAGAACGAAAAGAGGTGTTCCCATGTATCTAAAAGAACATATTGTCCGTGTGGAAAATATCAAAACCATGCAGACACTTAATGCCGCAGGAATTGATCATAAAGTCATTGCGATGTTTATGAGTTGCGAAGGTATTCCAATGCAATCGCCCGATATTTGTGCAATTTTGAATAATTACGATACATTGGGCAGCAAAAGACTTCCCTCTAAAAAAGTGAAGGCTTTAATCGATGCAAAGCAATTAGGCGAGGACGATGAGTCATTGCCTTGCCCCGCCTCTTATTAATTAAAGGCTTTAAAAGCGTTAATTTCAGAATACTTACCCATGTGGAAATGAGAAGATTTTTTTCATTTCCACATTCATTTTTTAAAATACTTAGGCTATTTAAAAAAAGATTAAGCAATATTTTTCGCTACTGATTTATTGGTCATTCAGCACGAATCCATCACGTCATCACAAAAGACCTGTGTATAATTGATCTTATGATTAACCAGCTTGTGATTGACTCTTTCCATGCTTCTTCAGATTCTGCAAAAACAGTTAGATGAAAGTACATCATGCCCTTTATGTCAGGCATCCATGTTCTGGATTGAAGCAGAACAATATGATCAAGCCATTAATTTTCATGAATGTAGTCACTGCCAGCATCGTGTTTTTCAAGACCAACGCAATAACTGTCATTGTGACAAATGCTTAGCCAATCGCAAAAGAATGCTCACGGAAACACGATTGCAAGAGCAACGTAAAGTTAAATCCAAAGAAAAAGATCAGGTCGAATACCGACTGGATCAAATCAGTTTCCTGAATAAATTATTTTTACTGAGTATTTTGGACAACCAAGTTCAAGAACATACCACGCATCATGAATATATTGACTGGGAAAGTATTAAATACCATTCCATTACGCCGAATTATTTATTTCAAAATTATTTGATCAAGCAATTGGTTAAAGAACAAATCTTAATTGCTAAAGATTTTGCGGCTGAAGCGCATCATTATTATGTCAATGTACGCTTAGATGGCTATTCTGAACCCAGTTTATTTAGTATTACCCAGCAACTACGAAATTGGTTTTATGAAAATTTAACCATGGGCGTGCCATTTAAAAATGCAGATGAAGTCAAAAATGCTCTCTATTTAGTGCTCTATCAAGAAATTATTCAGTTTGCCCAGTTTTATTGCCGAACATGGGGTGTACAAATTGCAGGAAATAATGCTTTTCAGACCTTTTGTTATCGCTTGATGGATTCGTTGGCTGTAGGGCAAATTTATTATTTGCTGCAAACCGCATTGGAATATTTAAACCAACAAAAAGCGCTCAAAGCACGTAATGAAAACTTTATTAATACCAATTTATTAAAGAAAACCTTACAACAATATCGTGAACGTGCTGTGACTGAAAAATGGGAAACATCCACCCTACCACGACCACATAATATCCCTTTTAGTAAAATGAGCGAAATCCTGTTTTTTCGCTTTCTAGGCTACGATGAAAATATTTTTTTCCAACCCATTCGACATTCATGGAAAAAAATTGAACCTCGTTTAAGTTTTTATTCACAAAAACGCTGTATGTATTGTGGTTCAAATGAGCTTACTGTGGATTACGACGCGGAAAATTATGTAACCCTATGCTGTCGTACCTGTAAGCATCAAGACCATTATTTCACCCAATAAATGGTGATGAATATGTCTAGTTTCTCTAATCACACCCTGTATAACTTAAGGAATAATCCCATGGATCAAACTTCAACATTAATCGAGCATATTGTTGAAGCATGGACACAGCTGCAAACTCAGCAGCCGCTCGTGCAATGTATGACCAATAGTGTTGCAGCCAATTATGCAGCCAATGTTTTACTCGCTGCTGGCGCGTCTCCTGCCATGATTGATAATCCATTTGAAGCCGAAAGTTTTACCAGCATTTCCGCAGCACTCAGCATTAATTTGGGTACGCCAACCAGTGAACAAATGCAAGCCATGCACATTTCTGCACAAACGGCGCAGCGCACCAACACGCCTTGGGTACTCGACCCTGTGGGTTATGGGACGATTTTAAAATGGCGCTCAGATATGGTGGATGAATTACTCTACTATAAGCCCACTGTTATTCGTGGTAATGCTTCAGAAATCAGCACCCTTTCTGGCAACCAAGTGCAATCTAAAGGTGTCGATAGCACTTTAGACAGTTCCGATGTATATAACCAAGCCAAAGTGCTGTTAGAACATGCCGAATGTATTGCTATTTCAGGCGAGTCTGATTTTATTTTAACCAAAGAGTTCGATGCAGTTATTCAAGTCAATGGTGGGAGTTATTTACAGCCTAAAGTCACCGCGACAGGTTGTGCATTGGGTGCTTTAATTGCCGCTTATTGCGCTGTAGCAACCCCAACTATTGCTACAATTGCAGCACATACACATTTTGCAATTGCAGGAAAATTGGCATTTGAACAAACAAAAATGCTCGGTCATTTTAATGTGGCATTTATGGATTATATTCACAGTTTAAATCCAGATTTAATTCAACAATATGCAGATATTCAAATCCTTGAAATCTAGCAGATGCTTTGATTTTAATGCGATCACTTGACCTCTACTTGTAAAAGGTCAAGTGATCTAATAAACTTCTTTCATCAGTCGTTTTTTGATCAATACAAATAGTTTTAAAAGTCAAAATTAAAAAAAAATCTAGGAAATATTGAATTCATGAGTGTGGCATGGATGCCACACGTTTCCCATCCTTGCGCTGCATTTTAAAGTAGTGCTTAAAACTGGCTCAGGATGTCGTGTATGGGAAACAAAAGGTTTTTCTTGCAGACTCAAAATATATTTTGAGATCCTCATTTTGACCTTTCAAAAGTAGCGATAATGCCTACACAAAGACATAAAAATTGAAGCAATCCAATGAGGCAGTGCTGATTTTAAAGAATCAAATATTGAACATTGTTTGATTTATGCAAGTGATCTTAATACACATACCGATCGAAAGATAAATTAAACATCATCTCAAAAATCGTTTTTAAATCTAATTTACACACACACATCAAGCCCATACCATCAAAATAATCAGGAACATGTTGCATGAAAAAATTGATATGCGTGGTCGCTTTATTTCTTAAACACCGTAATTGCTCTAAGCTTACTTTAGGCAGCACAATTGGGTGAACAAAAATATCTTCTCGACGTTTTTGTACCTCACGTTTACGTTGCTGAAAAATATTTAAAACCTGTAAATAGTCTTGAGGAATCTGTCTTCCTACACGCGGAAAGAAATGCTGTGATCGTGATGCAAAAAGTGTATACACTTTGGGCTGTATGACTGTAGTTACAAACCATAATGGCATAGTCAGATGGCGGATTTGATGATTAAGCACCACACGAATGGCACTATTAAGTGTTCTATTTGTACTTCGATAAGCAGGTAAAATACCTGCTCTAGAACTCAAAACAAAAATGGGTTTTCCATCTAAAGAAAGTTTGATAATCGGCAGGACGTTTTGTCCTATTAATTTTCCTTCATGATAATAATGAATGACTTGGACTGAAACTGCGTCGACATCATGCACAAAATTATAAATTTCTTCTACGCTAGAATTAGGGAAAATTTGCTGATCAAATATCCATATCTTTTTAAAAAAACGTTTTTTTTGTTCAGATGCAAGTTTTGAAAAATCTGTAATCGTTTCCGTGATTAACATGAGAGTAACTCATCTTTTATTCTTATATGATAAGTATTACTCATTTTACTTATTTTAACATCACAAAAAATAGGGATTTTCATATCACATGAATCCAATGAATTTCCCTGCCATCCCATCTTATCTCATCAAATTTAAAACTTAAAAGAAAAATGGCAAATGATAAAAACCCAACAGCACGCGTCCATTGGGTTTTTTAAATTACTTCAAATAATTACGACTGAAAAGGTATCAAATACCGTTACAGCTATGCTCTATATGCTTCTAGCGATGCGTAATTAAAACAGATTTAATTCGGTTTTCGTCTAATTCAGTCACCTCAAAGTGAACACCGTGATACTCCAACTGAGTACCCAATACCACTTCACCATGTGTTTTATCTAAAATTAAACCCGCAACACTAATATAGCCCGCATCTTCGTCAACCAAATCAAGCATGCCCAACTCTAATTCAAGTTGGTATATGTCCAACATTCCTGATGCTTTCCATGTGTGCTCATCTATTTTGACTAAATCGAGCTGTTCATCTGCATCAGGAAACTCACCGGCAATGGCTTCAAAAACATCTAGCGGAGAGATTAAACCTTGTACATTACCAAATTCATCACTGACCAAAACCAATGAACCTTTTGAGGTACGCAAAGTATTAATGGCATCAATCACTTTCATTTTTTCAAAAATATAAATTGGGCGATGACGTTTAATCAGTGCTTTAAGTTGTTCCTCATCATCCAGAACATCAAGCAATTCTTTTGCACGCACAACGCTTAAAACTTTATCCAAACTGCCGCGACAAACTGGAAATAAGCTATGCGGTACGGATAAAACCTGTTCACGAATTCGCTCAGGTGCATCATCAATATTCACCCACGAAATTTGGTTTCGCGGTGTCATGATAGACGCTACTGATCTTTCAGCAAGGGTTAACACCCCACCAATCATATAGCGTTCTTCATCAGCAAAGGCTTCTTGCGCTTCAAAATGTTGAGCACTATTTGCAACTGTTTCCATTTTTCCACCCATCAATTTTAAGATGGAATCTGCGGTACGATGACGCAATGGAATTTTTGATTCATGCTTTGTGGTATTACGCTGAGTAAACTGATTGAAAGCTTCAATCACAATCGCAACACCAATACCTGAATAGATATAGCCTTTTGGAATATGGAAACCAAAACCTTCGGCAATCAAACTAATACCAATTAAGAGTAAGAAGCTTAAACACAGAATAATAACGGTCGGATGACGATTTACAAAATTAGTTAATGGTTTGGACGCAAGTAACATCACGGCCATCGCTACAATCATTGCAGCCATCATCACATAAATATTGTCCACCATACCAATTGCAGTAATGACCGAATCTAAAGAGAAGACGGCATCCAAAACTACAATCTGTGCGACAACCGCTGTAAAACTTGCATAAACAACATTGGTTGTTACTTTAACTTCAGGCTTGCCTTCCATTCTTTCGTGTAATTCACTGACTGCTTTATACAGCAGGAACAAACCACCAAACAAGAGAATCAAATCTCGACCTGAGAAAGTCCAGTCAAAGACGGTAATAAGCGGTTTAGTCAAGGTGACTAACCAAGAGATGGCAAACAATAAGCCCAAACGCATAATTAATGCGAGAGAAAGACCGAGCACACGCGCTTTATCGCGTTGTTCAGGAGGAAGTTTCTCAGCCAAAATGGCGATAAAGACGAGGTTATCAATACCTAAAACAATTTCTAAAACAATAAGGGTAAGTAAACCAATCCAAATTCCCGGATCTAATAAAAACTCCATTAGTTTATATCTCCGATTTTATAAATTTGGTAAAAACTAAACGTAGACCTGCACGGCGACGGATCCATATATGTAACCTGTTCAACAATAGATAAATTTATTATGCACAATCTATAAAATTTGTAATTAGATTTTTGTGTTTTTAACCACTAAATATTAAAATTGTATAAATTTTCTACTTTTTTATACTTCACATCAGCCATTCATCCAATGTTTTATTTTTTCAAAAACAAACTAATACCAATTAAGAGTAAGAAGCTTAAACACAAAATATCGACATAAGTTATTGTTTATAAAAATTATATAAATATTTATTTAATAAATACATCAATTTATTCAACTCATGACACAAATAGCAGAATTTTTTTGTTAAAGAAACCAATTCCCAAGTCTATTTTTTCACTAGAATGAAACATAGTCACGCTTCATAAGCAAAAATCTGAAATGCTATTACCTGTAGCTTTCCAATACGGCAGTCCTAAGGCAATGTTATCTTCAGATTCCTTTCAAAATTCTGAAGTTCAACAAGAAGTGCTGAATTTTGCCCAGAGTATTGTGGTATTTCATCAAGATAAAGACAGCTACACCCTGTCCCTTCTCAACAATCACGCTTAATTTTTAATTCTTTGTAATAAGAAAACTTATTTTCGATAAGTTTCTTTATTACATTAAAAAAAACTTAATATATAGATTGATTAGCTCTAAAAAAATTTAGTATATTCTGCGCAGCAAATTAACTTTATAATAAAATGCGTGCGTTAACGAATTACAATTACAAAGCTTACAGGGGAGTCCATCCATGACTAAAAAATACAGTAAATTTTTACCTTTAGCGGAAGATTTTACCTTAGAAAATTTTCCATACTATTGGGTTACTCAAGTACATGCTCAATATGTACAAAATGTAGACCATGCCTTGAAAAAATATGGTTTAGATAATTCACGACGTCGTATCTTGCTTGCCTTAAAGTCAAAGCCCCATGCCAGTGTTTCAGATTTATCTGAAATGGTTGTATCTAAGATGTCAACAACGACAAAAATTGTTTATCGCTTAAAAGATGAAGGTTTAGCCGAAACATATTCATGTGAAGACGATGCTCGAATTACTCGTGTTGTGTTAACGGACAAAGGTCTAGAAATGACTCACAAAATTAATGATCTAACCAATGTCGTTTTGGAACAATCTTTTGAAGGTTTAACCCCTCTACAAATTGAAAAAATGATGGAAAGCCTTAAGCATATTTTTAAAAACTTAGCGCATTAAACAAAACCTGATTCAATTGAAAGAATTCAGTTAAGGATGAGTTCTTTTAATTTCTACTTTAAATCGATGTAAACATTCAAACTCTGCCTCTGGGAATATTTCTACAAGCAATTGAATATATAAAGATTTCTAACTTAGGCCGTATCATCTCAACCCTTATGAGCAAGAACGATCAGTAGGCGTCATATGAGCAGATTCATAATTTTTTTATTATGGCATGATCCATCGCCCCTATCGTGATCATAATCACTGACCGGACAATTTCACTAATATTTTAAAAATTCCATATAAAGTAATAAGACGCTCTTTAGGTCTCGCTTCTTATGCTTGATACACAGCAATAAAAAAGCCTCCGAAGAGGCTTTTTTATTTACAGTGGAAACTTAGTCCCCTGTATAACCTTTTAGTTTTAAGCGTGCAGCGTGCAACAACGGCTCTGTATAACCAGAAGGCTGTTCGCCACCTTTAAAGATCAAATCAGATGCGGCTTGGAATGCAATACCGTCAAAGTTTGGACCCATAGCAGTATATTCTGGATCATTTTCATTTTGCTGATCCACAATAGTAGCCATACGTTTCATCACTTCTTCAACTTGTGCACGTGTCACAATACCGTGACGCAACCAGTTGGCAACGTGTTGAGATGAAATACGCAAAGTTGCACGATCTTCCATTAAACCAACGTTGTTGATGTCTAAAACTTTAGAACAACCTACACCCAAATCAACCCAACGAACTACATAACCCAAGATACCTTGACAGTTATTTTCAAGTTCTTTGGTTTTTTCTTCTTCAGACCAATTCGTGTCTTTCGCTAAAGGCGGAGTTAACAAATCATCTAAAGGCAATGCTTCAGTCGCCAACAATTCTTTTTGACGGCTTGCAACATTAATTTGGTGATAATGAATCGCGTGAATCACCGCACCGGCTGGTGATGGCACCCATGCACAGCTTGCACCAGCATCTGGATGTTCAGTTTTAGTTTTATACATATCAAGCAACATATCTGGTTTAGGCCACATACCTTTACCAATTTGTGCTTTACCACGTAAGCCTGCTTTCAAGCCAACCATAACGTTACGGTTTTCATATGCAGGGAACCAAATTTGCGCTTTTACTTCACCCTTACGAACGAATGGACCTGCTTCCATAAATGTATGGATTTCATCGCCCGTACGGTCCATGAAGCCTGTATTGATGAAAATTGTACGATCTTTGGCTTGAGCGATACAGTTTTTCAAGTTTACAGAAGTACGACGCTCTTCATCCATAATACCGATTTTAAGCGTTTTCGCTGGTAAACCGAGTAATTGTTCAGCACGTTCAAAAAGCTCTACAGCAAAAGCAACTTCTTCAGGACCATGCATTTTTGGTTTAACGATATACATAGAACCTTTACGCGAGTTCTTGATTTCGTTTTCACCTTTAATGTCTGCAAAAGACAATAATGGTGTAACCAATGCATCCATGATGCCTTCATAAATTTCCGCACCATCCACAAGGATGGCTGGATTGGTCATCAAGTGACCCACGTTACGAAGCAGCATCAATGAACGACCATGAATAATGGTTTCACCGCCAATTAAGTTTTTATGCGTACGGTCTTTATTCAAACTACGAGTAACAGTTTTACCATTTTTCTCGATTGATTCTTCCAAAGTACCTTTCATTAGGCCCAACCAGTTACGGTAGCCTTCAACTTTTTCTTCAGCATCAACAGCTGCAATTGAGTCTTCTAAATCCTGAATTGTCGTTACAGCAGCTTCAAGCACTAAATCTTTAACGCCTGCCGCATCTGTTTTACCAATCGGGCTAGTTGCATCAACTTCGATAATGACATGTAAGCCATTATTTTTGAATACGATTTCTGTAGGTGCAGCAGCTTCGCCGTTATAACCTACAAATTGTGCTTCATGTGCGACAGTTGTTTGAGTGCCGTCTTTTAAGGTCACAACAAGTTTATTGTGATCTACAGCATATTGCGTTGCATCAGCATGCGAACCTGTTGCAAGTGGGAAATTTTCATTTAAGAAGTTTTTCGCGAATGCGATAACTTTTTCACCACGTACTGGGTTATAGCCTTTACCTTTTTCCGCACCACCTTCTTCAGAAATGACATCGAAACCGTAAAGTGCATCATATAAAGAACCCCAACGCGCATTTGCTGCGTTCAAGCAGTAACGTGCATTACGTACAGGTACGACAAGTTGTGGACCAGCCAATAATGCGATTTCTTCGTCGACATTTTCTGTGCTGATCTGGAAATCTTCTACTTCTGGTAATAAGTAGCCAATTTCTGTAAGGAAAGCTTTGTAAGCTCCTAATTCAAATTTGTTGTTGCGGTGCCATTCATCAATTTTAGCCTGAATATCATCACGCTTAGCAAGAAGCGCTTTATTCTTAGGACTAAGATCAACAACGACTTGCTCGAAGTTTTTCCAGTATGTTTCGCTATCTAAACCAGAACCTGGTAATGCTTCATTTTCGATGAAATCGTAAAGTTCTTTAGCAATCGCTAACTTGCCTTTTTGAATACGTGCAGTCATTGTCTTTCCTGATATTGCTACTTTTTATAACAAGAGATTCTAGTATACCGATTTAAATCTAGCTGAATAGTACTATCACATTCCTAAATAGTGATCATTTTTTATAGAATAAAGTTATCCATTATTAAATAAAACACAGATCACAAAGGCGACATTATCATCAGCTTAAATACCTTTTTATAGTGTATAAAGTTTTTAAAATGCCAACATTAGACTTAAGTGCAGACTTATAAAGAAAAATAGCGCTTAAATTCAACATTACTATAGTTATAGAGCAAAGATTCAACAAAAACCAGTCTTAAATTTCGACAAAACAGATATTTTCTAGTTATAAAAAAAGCGCCATTTCTGGCGCTTGTTATTTAATTCACTTCCGACTCTATTTTTTGAATTTGTTTATGTGCTGCATTCAAGTAATCATCGGATTGCATTTCAAGTAAACGTGAACGCGTGCGTTCAATTTCAAAGGCTAATTTTTCACCTTGATAGATATCGATAATTGAATCTTCAGAGGTCAGTAACAGTTTTACACCACGATCATAAAACTCGTCGACCAAATAAATAAAACGACGCGTTCCTTCCGACAAGTGATCTGTCAAATGCGGAACATTACTGACCAATACCGTATTATAAATATTGGCAATTTCAATAAAATCCGCTGGACTACGTGGTTTAAAACATAATTCTGAAAATTCACACCATAAAACATCTTCAGTATGCCCAATCGTTTCGACGATACGATTATTAATAATAATTGGCTCTTGAGAAATGATTTGCGTTTGGGTCAATGCACTAAAACGCTGTGCAATCCAATTTTTATGATCATGCGTCAATGGATTTTTAAACAATTGAGCTTGTTTGAGTACACGTAAACGATAATCCACACCCGCATCGACATTTAATATCGCACAGTTCTTTTTCACCATTTCAATGGTTGGAATAAAGCGATCCCGATGAATACCATTTTTATACAGACCATCTGGAGCAATATTCGATGTCGCAACCAGCGTCACTCCACGATTAAATAATTTTTGGAATAATTCACTTAAAATCATGGCATCGGTGACATTTGAAACAAAAAACTCATCGAAACAAATCACCACTGCTTGTTGATAAATTTGGTCAGCCACCAAGTCAAGTGGATTACGCTGTCCCGACAACTTATTTAATTCACGATGAACGTGCTGCATAAAATGATGGAAATGCATGCGCATTTTGCGGCGAAAAGGAACTGAATCAAAAAATTGATCCATGAGCCATGTTTTACCACGCCCCACACCGCCCCACATATATACACCTTGTGGAGATGTTTGACGACGGAAACGACGAAAGGCTTTTTTCGATGCCTTAAAGCGTTGAATCAGTTCTTGCCAAACACGATCTAACTCATGAACAGCTTGCGCCTGTGCATCATCTGGCATGAACTGACCAGAAGATATCGCTTGCGCATAACGTTCTGCAGGTGACAACGGAGTAAAGGCTGTACTATGCTTAGAATTTAAATCAGACATATCATTGAATACTATTTTAGGCTATGCAAAGTATAGCGAAGATTGAGAAGGAATATATAGCACTTTGGCATTAATGAACTTAGGCTATTTAGAGTACTGACGTGGACTGTATCCAAACCACCGTTTAAAAGCATGATTAAAAGCCGCTGGCTCTGAATACCCCAACAACTCGGCAATCATTTCAATGGAATACTCCTTATACTCTATAAGTCTTAATGCTTTATCTTTAATTAACTGTTCACGTATTTGTTTATAGCTACTTTGCAGTTGTTGCAATTGATGACGCAAAGTTCGCTCTGGAATTTGTAAGGCTTGTGCTGTTTCTGCCATTGTAGGCATTACACCTTGCTGTAATTCCAAATAATCTTGTACCCGTTGCACCAATGAAGGAACATGTTCATTCATGCTTAGGCGCTCCAATTCGGCAACGCATTTTCTTTCATAAATCATAAAAGTCATTTTATCTGCCGATGGAATGTGTACATTCAGTACCGCAGCATCAAACCAAAATTCTGCACTCTCCGATCCAAACTGCAACTCTGAACCATAGTAATCATGATAAATGTCTAAGAACTGCCGATTTTCTGATTGTACAAATGGCAATTCAATATGGATTTGAGGAATGTCCAACCCCATCATTTTATAAAGATCTTGAATAAATTTATAAGTTCCTGAAATTTCACATTGCGCGCGCAGCAACCCCAAATCACTGTTTAAATCTTGTGGTTCATAACACAGTGCAACTTTGTGCGCTGCATATTTCAAACTTAATTTCCCTGTTAAATGGGTAAGTGCTTGATACTGAACTCCCAGCTCTAAAGCTGTCCGTATATCTTTACTGGTCACCAATAACATGAGCAAAGGACCATAGCCTGCAAGTGCATAATGTTGCCCAATAAATAAACCCGTTTCAGGCGCGACATCTTGCCCTATCACACTTAATACATTCCACTCCAAACAAGGATGAATAATTGAACTTGGATCTAAGGCATCAGCACGTAGACCAATACTTTGAAGTTTTTGATCCACCTCGACTCCAGCTTTACGCATGCCTTGAATTAAATACATCAAGCCGAGAACTGACCGTTTCATAGCATTTTCTGATTAAAGTAATATGACATTTTTTACTATAAAATTTCGTGCTTGCAAATTGCCGAATCTATCAATTTTTTTGTCATGCTTATCATGTTACTTGTTCTGTTATTCATTTAAGCTATAAAAAAATAAAACTGTACAAGGCAAATAAAATAATGCGCAATACAACTCAAATAAAGCAAACAACACAGCAAACTCAAATTGCAATTATTGGTGCAGGTTTTGGTGGCTTAGCCATGGCAATTCGTTTATTGCAAAATAACATTCAAGATTTTGTCATTTTAGAAAAAGCCAGTGATATCGGTGGTACATGGCGTGAAAACCAATACCCGGGTGCTGCATGTGATGTGCAATCCCATATGTATTCACTTTCTTTTGCACCTAAAAGTGATTGGTCAAAGCGCTATGCCGAAGCAGCTGAAATTCTTGCATATATCCAAAGCTTAATCAGTACTTATGATTTAAAAAAATATTGCCAATTGAACAGTGAAGTTATCGCTGCCAAATATAATGAACAAGGTTGTGATTGGACACTCACTTTAAATAATGACTCAACCCTCATCGCACAATTTGTTATTTTTGCATCTGGTCCATTGCATGTGCCGCAAATTCCACACATCAAAGGTATTGAAAAATTTCAGGGTAAAGTTTTCCATTCATCACAATGGGATCATCAATATGACCTCAATAACAAATCTGTTGCATCGATTGGTACTGGCGGCAGTGCCATTCAATACATTCCAGAAATTGCAGAGCAGGTTAAACAACTGTATGTGATGCAACGCACCCCAGCGTGGGTAATTCCACGCGATGAACGTACTTATAAAAATATAGAAAAGAAACTCTTTGCCAAATATGATTGGTTGCGAAAAATTCACCGTGCACGTTTATATTGGTCAAATGAATCTCGCGTTGTGCCGATTGTTAAGCCAACCGTGATGAAATATGCGCAAAAATTAGCTGAAGCTTATATTAAGTACCAAGTCAAAGATAAAAATATCGCCAATAAACTGACCCCGAATTACATCATGGGATGCAAACGCATTCTGATTTCTAATAAGTATTTTCCGACCTTTAATCGGAGTAATGTTGAACTGATTAGCGATGCTATTCAAGAATTAACCAGCAACAGTATCATTACCAAAGATGGTAAAGAACGTAAAATTGATTGCTTAATTTATGGGACGGGCTTTATTACCGATCCGCGCATTTACTTGAAATCATTTCAATGTCTTGGCGAAAATGGGCTAGATTTACGTGATGCTTGGCACGATGGTGCAGAAAGCTTTTATGGCATTTGCACCAAAGGTTTCCCAAATTTTTTCCAGTTATTAGGCCCGAATACCGTTCTGGCGCACAATTCTGTCATCTTTATGATTGAATCTCAGGTCAACTATATTTTACAGATGATTCAACTGGTCAAACAAAGCCATAGCCATGCAATTGTGGTGAAAGACCAAGTACAAGCGCAATTTAATCAAGATGTACAAACACTACTCGATGGAACTGTTTGGCAATCTGGCTGTGTCAGTTGGTATCAACAAGATGGCGGAAAAAACTTTGCACTGTGGCCAACATACACATGGAAATATTGGTTAAAAACCAAAATACTGAATCCCGCAGATTACCGTTTGTTAAATAAAACCTCTGGAAATCGTGCAGCTTAATCACTTAATGGTCATAATAAGCAGGTGTCTTTTCACCTGCTGACGTTTTGTATGCAATCGCTTTGGTTGATTATTCAACTTCTTATCTGTTTATGCTTTGGATTCATTCTTGCGCGTAAACTTCCTCATTGGCTAGAAAGCTTAGCCTTTAAAATTCTGCCCTATTTTACTTATATTTTGCTGATTACGATTGCAATTGAATTCTCTCAAACATTGCATAACATGAGCAGCCCACTACAAATTTTATCCAATGCACTTACACTCTCGATGACAACATCCGTCGGTGCCTTTCTCTGTTGCTATCTTTTGTTTAAAAGTATTGGCTACCAACCGATGCAAGGCAAAGTTTCCGCAGAACTACTGGTTAAATCACTGATCAATATTAGCTATGCTTTTATTGCACTCGCATTAGGCTATGGGCTTGCCGAACTGTTTAATCATTTTGACTATACATTGCATGTCAGCACATGGAATTTACTGCTTATTTTCATGTTTTTAATTGGTTTGGATTTAGCTTATTCACCACTCGACCGCTCATGGCTTAACTGGAAAATCATGCTCGTTCCTATAGGCTGTATTCTCGGATCACTTGCTGGCGCATTGTTTGCAGCAACAATCATCAAAGATATTAGCCTCAAAGATTTAATTATGCTATCGCAAGGTTATGGTTTCTATTCCATGACAGGCATTGTCGTGACTGAGTTGAAAAATGCAGAACTGGGTAGCATCGCCCTAATGAATGACTTATTTAGAGAAATTATTGCAATTCTTTTAATGTATAGCATTGGTTGGCGCTATCCGCGCTCTGCCATTTCATCTGCCGCGGCAACTGCAATGGATGTCACCCTACCCATGGTTAAACAAGCCTGTGGCAATGAATTTATTCCACATGCGATGGTCAGCGGCTTTGTTTTATCTGTACTTGCGCCAATTGTGGTAAGTGTATTGGCTGCTGTATAAATCCCTGCTGACTTCCCTTTATAAAGGGAAGTCAGCCCCCTTTGCAAAGGGTGAGAAACATTGTTTCGCAAAGGAGAGATTTTTCAGGAGATTACAATGTCGCCAAAATATCACGCAAAGTTTGATTCGGGTTTTCCGATTGCGTAATTGGACGACCAATCACCAAATGCGTTGAACCATCTATCATCGCTTGCTTCGGTGTCACAATACGCTTTTGATCATCTGCATTAGAACCTACAGGACGAATACCCGGTGTCACCAAAGCAAAATCTTGTCCTAATGTTTCACGCAGCATTTTTGCTTCTTGAGCAGAACACACCACGCCATCCAAACCACTCTCTTGAGTTAATTTAGCAAGACGCTTCACTTGTTCAAATGGTTCGATGTCCAATCCTAAGTCTTTGAGGTCTTCACGCCCCATTGACGTCAACACAGTCACCGCAATCAGTTGCGTGCTGTAATTGCCTGCTTTTAAGCGCTGGACACACGTTTCCATCATCTTACGACCACCAGATGCATGAACGTTTACCATCCATACGCCTAAATCTGCTGCTGCACAAACTGCTTGTGCTGTCGTATTTGGAATATCGTGGAATTTTAAATCAAGGAAAACTTCAAAGCCTTTGTCGTGTAATGCCTTAACCACACTTGGGCCTTCATGGGTAAATAACTCTTTACCAACTTTTACTCGACATAATGCAGGATCTAACTGCTCTGCAATTGTAAGTGCGTCATATTGGCTTTTAGCATCTAATGCAACAATGATACTCAAGAGACTTACCCTTCATTCAGACAAAAAAGAAAGCTCATTATAAAGAATATCCCTGCACGCTGATAGTTGAAAAAATGGCATTCAGCAAAATTGGTAAAATAAGTGCCTTACTTTTTAATAAATTTTATACAAGCATTATAAGTTACAGCCATAAAAAAACACCCCAAAAAATACTTTGGAGTGTTATAAGTTTTTATTTACACATACACACTTTAGTTCAACGCCAGTATAGAGACACCGACCAGAAGCTAAATGATTCGACTTACAATGGATGAGATGAACTATCGTTAGGATTGAGATCTAACACTGTTTTTTCATGTCGAGTATGTGCAGCAGCTTCTGCAGCAGCCAACTGAGCAGCTTGAATTTGCTCTTTTCGGAGGTATTCAATATCCTTACGAAGTCGCTTAATTTCCCAACTATTCTGAAATACTCGGAAAACCTGCACACCTAATAACAAACCCAACACCACACCTAGAGCTAATGTTAATAACAACAATAAACCTAAACGCATAGCAGGAACTTGGGTAAATAATAGGTCTACCGTTAACTCAGTACCATTTTGCAAGACCAAAGCCAATGAATAGCCAAATAGTACAATTAACAAAGCGACTAATACGTAACGCATAAATACCCCTTCTGGAATTTTTTATTACTCTGCAGATTCGTTTACTGCATCGCGTAACGCTTTACCAGGTTTGAAATGTGGAACTGCTTTTGCAGCCACTTCAACAGACTTACCTGTTTTAGGATTACGCCCCACACGTGGATCACGATGATGCAAAGCGAAACTACCAAAACCACGAATTTCAATACGATTATCAGATGATAATGCAGCTATCATTTGATCAATCATAATTTTAACAGCTTCTTCGACTAAAGGCTCTGCTAAGTGCGGGTTTTTAAGGGAAATTCGCTCTATTAAGTCAGACTTATTAAGTGCTTCCGTAGTCATTTTTGACCTCTTTAATTATCAAGCTACTTTGTAGATAATCCGATAATAACCTGTTTAAATACAAAACGGTAGCGTAATAAGTTAATACTACGCTACCGTTTACAGTATTTGTGTAAAAAGTATTGGTTAATTTACATTAACAATACATTTCAACATCTACTTATTAGTGGTTCATTTGAGCTTTGATCAAATCACCAATAGTCTTAGGACCATTGTCTTGACCAGTTGTTGCAGTTTTTAAGTTTGCAACAGCTTCTTTCTCTTCAGCTTCGTCTTTCGCTTTGATAGACAAGTTGATAGAGCGAGATTTACGGTCTACATTGATGATTTTAGCTTCAACTTCTTGACCAACTTCCAAGAACTTAGTTGCATCTTCAACGCGATCACGGTTGATTTCAGAAGCTTTAAGAGAAGCTTCAACTTCGTCAGCTAACTTAACAGTTGCGCCTTTAGCGTCAACAGCAGTTACAGTACCTTTAACAAGCGCACCGCGTTCGTTAGTTGCCAAGAAATCATTGAACGGATCGTTGTTCATTTGTTTGATGCCAAGGCTGATACGGTTGCCTTCAGCGTCTACAGACAAGATAACCGCTTCAACAGTGTCACCTTTCTTGTAACGACGAATAGCTTCTTCGCCTTGTTCGTTCCAAGAAATATCAGACAAGTGAACTAGACCATCGATACCACCTGGTAAACCGATGAAGATACCGAAATCAGTGATTGATTTGATCGTACCTGAAACTTTTTCGCCTTTGTCATGGTCTTTAGCAAACTCTTCCCATGGGTTAGCACGAGTTTGTTTGATACCAAGAGAAATACGACGACGTTCTTCATCAACTTCAAGAACCATAACATCAACTTCATCACCAATCTGAACAACTTTAGATGGGTGGATGTTTTTGTTAGTGTGATCCATTTCTGAAACGTGTACTAAACCTTCAACGCCTTCAGCGATTTCAGCGAAACAACCATAATCAGTAAGGTTAGTTACGCGCGCTTTAACGATTGAACCTTTAGGGTAACGGTTCATGATCGCTAACCATGGATCTTCGCCTAATTGTTTAAGGCCTAAAGATACGCGGTTACGTTCGCGGTCAAATTTAAGTACTTTAACAGTAACTTCTTGACCAACTTCAACAACTTCTGAAGGATGCTTGATACGTTTCCAAGCCATGTCAGTGATGTGAAGAAGACCATCGATACCACCAAGGTCAACGAATGCGCCGTAATCAGTAAGGTTCTTGATCGTACCTGTAACTGTTTGACCTTCTTCAAGCTGAGCAAGAAGAGCTTCACGGTCAGCTGAAGATTCAGCTTCCATAACAGCACGACGAGATACAACAACGTTGTTACGTTTAGCATCAAGTTTGATTACTTTGAATTCTAACTCTTTACCTTCAAGGTGAGTCGTGTCACGGATAGGACGAGTGTCTACCAAAGAACCTGGTAAGAACGCACGTACTGGACCGATGTCAACAGTGAAACCGCCTTTAACCTTACCAGAGATAACACCAGTAACGATTTCGCCGTCTTCAAAGATTTTTTCAAGTTTAGTCCAAGTTTCAGCACGTTTTGCTTTTTCACGTGATAAAACTGTTTGACCCATACCGTTGTCAAGAGCTTCAACAACAACGTCAACAGTATCACCAACTTGAACTTCAAGTTCACGTTGGTCGTTTAAGAATTCAGCGCGGTCAACAATACCTTCTGATTTAAGGCCAGTGTCAACTGTTACCCAATCAGAGTCGATGCTTACTACAACGCCTTGGATGACTGCACCCTTTTCAACGTTGAGGTTTAATTCGCTTTCTTCAAAGAGGGCTGCAAAAGATTCGGTCATGATATACCTGATAAAGTCAGCGGTCTTGGATCAGACAAGGCCGGTTTAATAAAGCTTCCACATAGTCCGTAATAAACTGATCTAGCTATGCTTTGGCTGAAAATTCTTTAATTGGCTAATAACTGCTTATCGACAAAACTGGTCATCAACTGAAATACTTCATCGATGCCCAATTCTGAACTATCAATGATATAAGCATCTGTTGCTGGCTTGAGTGGTGCGACTGTGCGCTCCATATCTCTTTTGTCTCGAGCTTCGATATTAGCTAAAATGTCGTTTATTTTAACATCTAGCCCCATACCCTGCAACTGCTTTACACGTCGCGCCGCTCGAGATTCAGCCGATGCAGTGAGGTAAATCTTGGCTTGAGCCTCTGGAAAAATAGCCGTTGCCATGTCGCGCCCATCTGCAACCAATCCCGGTTCTTGTGCAAAAGCATGCTGACGCTCTAAAAGCGCTGCTCTAAGTTCAGGAATTGCGGCAACTTTTGATGCAAATTCACCCACTCGTTCAGTACGAATGATTTGAGTGACATCTTCACCATCAAGTTGGGCTTGGGGATGACTAGTTTCAGTTGTAACAAATTTTATGTCTAAATTTGTTGCAATTTTAATGCATTGCTCAAGTGCTGAATCCAAAGAATCCAATAAATTGTGTTGATGTAATGACAGCCCCAACAGACGATATAAAGCACCAGAATCCAACAAATGAAATTGATAGTGCGCTGCGAGTTTAGCCGCAAGTGTGCCTTTTCCAGAACCACTCGGGCCATCGATAGTAATAATTTGAACTGTCATTAATTTTCCACTTTACGCTATACAGTTTTAGCTAATTTCGAAAAACCTAGTTTAATCGCAGATTTAAGCTGCGCAAGGATTAATTTACTCACAAAAGGTGCACGTGCTTGCAACTCAATGGTGTAAGTCACCAAAGTTTTATCTGCATCAAGCGCTTGAAACTCAATAATCCCCAAATGATGCTTAACCAAAGGATTTTTAATAATTTGATATTCAATACGCTGATTCGG
This sequence comes from Acinetobacter bohemicus ANC 3994, assembly GCF_000367925.1. Classification (GTDB taxonomy): domain Bacteria; phylum Pseudomonadota; class Gammaproteobacteria; order Pseudomonadales; family Moraxellaceae; genus Acinetobacter; species Acinetobacter bohemicus. Next base: position 810,899 of record NZ_KB849164.1, on the reverse strand, counting down.
CTCAAGTAAAGTAATTTGCTCTTGTAAAGGTTTGATCGGACCAAACCCCATACGACGTACCGAACCTACGCCATCAGGACGCTCTGGGTCGGCAGAATCTTTCACGCGCACCACTTGAATTGGAGCAAAGGCAATATTATAAGTCGCATGTTTTGATAGCAAATTAAAAACTTGATCGACAGGTGCATTAAATTCTTTTTTAATTTGAATAGAATTCATGAATTATCCTAACCTTTAATTGACAATAATTATTGTCATTCTATTTTACATACTTATAGATGAATTATTCTGATCATTTAAGGACTTTTCTTGTAACTTTTGCAGTCTTTTTTGCTCGCGACGCATTTTAAAAAAATCACTTAGTTGTTTGGAGCATTGTTCATTCAAACAACCTGCTTCTATATCAAACTGATGATTATAATAACCTGTTTCAAATAATTTTCTTGCACTAACCAAAGAACCAGCTTTCGGCTCAGTTGCACCAAACACGACTTTAGAGACCCGTGCATGAATTAAGGCACCCACACACATTGTACAAGGCTCTAAAGTCACATAAAGCACGGAATCTTCTGGAAGGCGGTAATTATTTAGATTTAAGCAGGCTTGACGCAATGCTTGAACTTCAGCATGTGCCGTCGGATCACTCAGTGAAATGGGCGCATTATAACCTGCGCCAATAATTTGATTTTGACTGACAATAACCGCACCAACAGGAATTTCTTCCTTTGATGCAGCGATAGCAGCTTGCTCGTAAGCAAACTGCATCCAATATTCGTCAGTCAGTTGTATTTCATCCGCCATTCTTAACCGATCACAGCATAATGTTTCAACAGGTTATTCCAACTTTCATTTTTAGTCACAGGCGGGCAATCTGACAAAATTGCTTTAAGTGAAAAATCAACACCCTTTTTCCATTCTGGAGAAAGATCTTTATCCACTAAACGCGCACGAACACCCTCGACAAAATCTGGATGACGAATTTTCCAATCCGAAATTTGGGTTTCTAGTTCAAAAACTTCATTCCAAGAATGAACTTGTTTACCCCATTGCCATAACAACCATGTTAAAGCAGCGGTGGTCGGTGAACCTTTTTGCAAATTTTCACTGGCTTGACGCAACCAATCACTTCTTGCATCACTCAAACCAATAATAGATTCGTAATCATGCTCAAAACTAACACCGCGACAAACACTTTGAATCACATCTAATGAGTTTTGTAGTGGCCCAGGCCCGACTGGACGATGCATACTATTTAAAGTGTCGTCGATGGCACGAAAATCACCAGCAGGATAATGTCCCCAATCAATATTGATGAGTTTTTCCAGCACATTATCACGCTGCGCATCACAAATATGGGTTGCCCAACCAATACCATAAGCACCGGCTGCGGTCATAATTGAACCTGTTAAACCCGTAAACAAACCGATTGCACCACGGTCTGCCAAGAAACGTGTAGCACCCACATCTGGATATAAGCCAATATTAATTTCAGGCATCGCTAGACGTGAATATGGGGTCACAAGGCGAAATGGCGCGGCCATAAACAACCCTAGTCCACCACCCATGACATAGCCTTCACCCCAAACCAGCACAGGCTTAGCATAATTATGCAACAACAAATCTAACGCATATTCTTGTTCAAAGAATTTATTTGCGGTATCAACTTCATCGTTAATCACCAACTGACGAAGTTTACGTACATCACCACCTGCACAGAATGCTTTAGGAGTTGTAGAATCCAACCAGATTGCTTTTACCGCATCATCATGGTGAAAATCTTGGAACACTTTTAATAGTGCAGTGACGATTGATTCATCTAAAGCATGTAGAGATTTCGGGCGATTCAGGCGAACAATGCGCCAGCCATTTTTTGCTTCCTCTACAATTAGATCGGAATGATAACTTTTTAATTCAGGAGATAGTGTCATGCGTCCAGCTGCCAATTTATAGGCTCAATGCCATTTTGTTTCAGATAATTATTGGATTTTGAAAATACTTTACAACCAAAAAAACCACCACGATTCGCCGCCAATGGTGAAGGATGAGCAGCCTTTAATACCAAGTGCTTATTTTGATCAATGCGTTGTCCTTTACGCTGCGCATACGCACCCCAAAGAATAAAAACCACATGGTCACGTTGTTCATTTAAAACATCAATCACATGATCGGTGAAATCTTCCCACCCCCGTTTTTGATGCGAAGTCGGCTGACCCGCTTCAACAGTCAATACTGCATTCAGCAACAATACGCCTTGTTCAGCCCAACGAGTTAAATCACCATGGATGGGTTTAACAACACCCAAATCTGTATTGAGCTCATGAAAAATATTACGCAAAGATGGGGGTATTGCAACCCCTTTCTGGACTGAAAAACTTAATCCATGTGCCTGATTTGGTCCGTGATATGGATCTTGGCCTAAAATCACCACTTTAACATTGGCTAAAGGCGTGGTATTTAATGCATTAAAAATCAGTGAACTTGGTGGATAAATGATTTTATCTGATTTTTTTTCCTGAACAAGAAAGTCTTTTAACTCATCCATTTTGGGACTGAGCAGAAATTCACTCAAACCACTTTTCCAACCCGCATCCAATTGAATTTTATCCAATTTAATTTGCTGTTGTTCAGTTAAAGACATGACTGCTTCCTAATCCTTGTTGAAAACCTACCCAAATGTAGTTCCATCTTTAAATTTTGACTTGAAGATCGACACTTGGGTTTTGGAATTTAATTCCTTGTTGTAGTTTTTCATACATCGTTGAGTCTGCCCATTCAGCTTGAACTTGTTCAGAGAACACGATTTGTTCAAGACTCAGCACACCCATTTGCTCATTTTCAATATCTTCTACAAAGCTTTGCGCATAGCCTGTATCTGTTTCATGCACAATGACCGAGTAAACTTCCACATCACCTTCCCCATTTTGGGTAATGGTCGATGCCAATATTTGTTGAGCTAAATAGAAAAAAATACGTGAAAATTGTTCTGCCGATGGCGAAACAGGCAAAGATACCCAACGCGCACTAAATTTTTTGCAGGCATCAATATATTCAGCGTCGTCATGCTGCCAAAAGCAAATAGCATGATCGAAACTGTCAAAAATATCTTTGATTACACCCTTCAACAACCCAAAGTCATACACCATTTGACCATGATCTAGCTTCGAAGCTTTAAGCAATAATTCAACTTTATAACTATGACCATGAATTGAACGCTTACAGCGATCCGATGTGCAATTTCGCACGATATGAGCATTTTCAAACTTAAATAACTTACGAATTAACATGTGCCGTGATGCAATCCAAAATTTGTGAATTAAATTGGATTATAAAGCAAAAGTGAAAGTCTGCGCATTAATTTTACTGTTCAATGCAATTGGGAAATTGCATAACGATAAAACACTATAATGCATTGAATTATATTACAACTGATTGATCCATCTGATTAAAATGGTGCCATACTTCGATATACAACATACACCGTTTTATCTTTACGTACTAAATCACTACTAAACTGACGTTTCCGTTCACTCAGCAACACTTCAATTTTGGCTTTGAAATAGTTGGATTGCACACCCAGCAACGCATTGACTTGGCTTTGCACATCAGGATTGACTTGTTTAAAAGGCTCCATTGCCCAAAGATCATTAATATTAGAAAAATGCTCCAAATTGGCTTGGCGTTTTTGTAAAGCTTGTTCAACAGCATTAATGTCTAACTTAGGGTCTAAACTCGCAAGCAGCATAGCGGGTGCTGTATTGACATTCACCTTGCTATCCGATGCAGGTAATGCACTGACATAGTCCACGATTTGCAAATATTTTTGATCTTCAAAACCACGAACCAATTTAAGCTCTTCTACATTATGAAATTTACTGTTTGCAGCTAAATAACCTTGTGGTAATCCTTGATAATAGCTATTTTCCGCCCCCATCGTACCACTGATTTCGTCATCAGCATCTTGCCAATCAATCACAGCTTCACTTAATTTTTCTGACAATCCCACACGTAGCAACAGCTTTTCAAACCACAGTTTTGCCTGAGGATTCGGTACACCTTCGTCATTAACCAAACTATTTAAATTAAATTTACCTGATTCATCCTGTAAAGTTCCAGAGACAAAACCATCTTCTACGGGAAAAGCAGGCATCGGTTTCGCCCAGTTTTCTTGTAAATGATCAACAGCTCCAACATTGTTTGCATCATCCACCAAAAGCTCCGAAAAAAAGGCTTCCGCACTTTTGGCATACAACAAGGATTGATTTTGACGCATTAAATAGGCTGTATTTTCCGCAGTATTTGCCTGACGTTTTGCAATGGTCGCAGCAAGAATAGTCGCTAATGCCACCATCACCAATATCGTTATTAAGGCAATACCCTGTTGCTGCTTCATGCTCAATTTTTTAGACCTTATAACGTTGGGTTATTTGCATGGTGATTTTAATTATTGTCTTTCGGTTGTAAATAATCTGTATTTAACAAACTGAAAATCCATTCATATTCAACATCTTTGACTGTTAATTTGATTTTAATTCCTTTAGGTAAGCGTTGTTTTTGCGTGACATTCATTAAATCTGCTTGCGCATCTGGCCATGAAGTTGCTTCATTTGGATTTAACACGATCACTTCAAACTGATCTACTTCGCTTAACAAAACACTTGATTCAGGTTGTTCACGCCCAGTACTATTTAAATGGCGATATTTCAAGCGATACAGTTTTTTTTCATCCGCCCGGTATTGATATTCTACACGCTCATCCGGTGAAATCCCCTGCTGTAAAGGATCGGTTACACCTGTTTTACTAAAACTGAAACGACCATTTTGCAAAATCAAGGCGGGTTGAATCTCACTCTTTATATTTGCAGTCAGCGGCACAGCTTGCACGGTATCACGCAAAACTTGTTGATAAGCTTCCTGTAACTGGCCTAAATTAATTTCATGTTCAGTATTACGCTCTTTGACTTTAATCAAGTAATCAAAAACCTTCCAACCCAATGCCGAGAGCACGGTAAAAATAGCAATTGCAACCAACAGCTCAACCAAAGTAAAACCCGAGGCATGATTAAGTCGAGTAACGCTCGAACGTGCAGCAAGTCCGAAAGCTGTGCTTGAGGAGCGAGGATTACGCTTTGTCTGAATGCAAGACGAACAACTATGCTGTGCGTGTAGCGTTTGGTTTTTTTTATTTTTCGGTTGCATCAAGCTTTGACCTTATGGTTAAAGAAAACCAAATGCGTAATGCCTGATTCTACTTTGCCTGCTTCAGCATTAAACAAGCTGACTTGAACTTCAATGCGTTGTACGTTTGGACTGATGGTTGATTGTGCAGATTTATCAATTTGCCAAGTTTCACCCTGTTGTGTGATCTGTTTTGACTGCGTTCCTTGTAACCACTCTTGATTGATTTCCATCACAGCAACTTCATTCAACGCCACAAATTGTGCTTTAGTGCGTAAAATTGCATTGGATGTCGCTTGAGTATATTGCATGGCAACCTTAGTCAATGCGATTGCTGCTGTAGCAAAAATAGCCAAAGCAACCATCACTTCAAGCAATGTAAATCCTGAGTGGCGATAAGTGAGATAGCTCTGCTTTGAATATCTAGCTTTCATTGATTTTACCTAAATGATCAATCTCAATTTCCTCACCAATTGGGCGTTGCTCGAAATAAAACTGGATGCGGACTGGCTTTGTTTCACCATTGCCTAACCACAGTAATTTAGGCGCATTGGCATTCAGCAAATCATCATTATTGGCATTTTCATATTGCTGATCGAGTGATTGCACATTAAAGGAAACCTGCTCAGGTAAATCACGCGGTTTAAATTCGGCATAGTTTTGCCATTTTTTATTTTTAGAAAATGGAGATGTTTGTACAGTTTGAGTGGATGGAACTAAATATTCAATTACAGCATAACGAAATGGCGATACATCGGTTGCAGTTTGAACATCAAGTGCAAAAATGCGTGCTTGATCATTGGCTTCTCGATTAATCCTGCGTAAATCCATAATAAACACTTCTCGTGCTTGCATCGCTTTACGCTGATCCACTCCATTAATATTGGTTAAAATCAAAGAGGCCATAATTGCCATAATCACAATAACCACCATCAATTCTATCAGAGTGAAACCACGAATTGATGCTGATTTTGTGTGCTTCATAGCTGACCTTTAAGCGAACTGTTCCGTTGAACTCATTTGCTTCTTGGGCATCGCCAAAGCCTGATCAATATAGGCAACACGAAGTGTATCGCGTGAACCTAAATAACGCTGATAGAAACTAGAATTTAATATTGCTGCCGCACCATGTGTTAAAGCCCAAATTGAAGCTAAATAGTCACGCACAGACATCGCACTTTGAATATTTTCCAAATAACTTTCAGTCATGCGAAAAATAATGCGTAAGCGCTGTTTTCGTACCTGATAAAGTTCGCTAAACAAAAGATGAATACCGACACCTGTCGTAGAAAGACGTTCTTCAATTTGATGAAACAATACTGTGCGTTCAGGATGATGCAAATGATGCAACATAAAAAATGCCAAGTGCTCTGGGAAAGCTTTCTCCGCATCTTTAATCATTTCTAATAACATGTTCTCATTACGAATAATAAGAAGCATATAGAGTTCATCTTTACTTTGAAAATGTTTATACAGAGTCCCTTTGGCAAGATCCAGTTCTGCTGCCAACGCATCAAGTGTCATTCCTGATTCGCCATTTTCTAACAATAGTTGCTCTGCAACTTGAAAAATTAACGCTTCTCTTGCCCGAAACTGAGCCTGACGATCCATCTTCACTCTGTAACTCTCTTATGCGCTTATATCAATTCGAATTATTTACTTTAAATTGAGGAGGTTTTCAAAGTTTTGCATGGTAATGAAAGCAATTTCCTCAATAGACTTATCATATACGTCACTTAAGGCTTTGGCTACATAGGGAACGTATTTTGGCTCATTAGATTTCCCTCGATAAGGCATCGGCGCAAGATAAGGACTATCCGTTTCAATCAGAACACGATCAAGTGGCACTTGCTTCGCCACATCTCTTAAATCTTGGGCATTTTTAAACGAAACAATACCGGAAAATGACACATAATAACCACAATCCAGAACGGCCTTGGCGGTTTCCCAATCTTCAGTAAAACAATGCAAAATACCGTGGGTCGATTTTTCAGCACGAATAACATCAACCGTGTCATGTTTTGCAGAACGGGTATGCACAACCACAGGTTTTTTTACCGCCTGAGAAGCATGAATATGTCGTGCAAAGCATTCTTTTTGTTCTGCAATAAAGTCTGTGCTGTGAAAATAGTCTAAGCCTGTTTCACCAATTGCCCAAACCTTTTCGGGTTGCGCAAGCTCAATTAAATACTCTGTGGTGGCACGCGCCATCGTCGCAGGATCTTCACAAGGATGCACACCAACACTGTACCCAACATCATCATGACGTGCTGCAATTTTAGCAAGCTCGATATGATCATCCAGATCAACTGAAATACTCATGAATTTGGATACACCCGCTTCACGCGCCTGTGCTAACGCTAAATCTAAGTTACCATCATAAGGCGTTAAATCAAGCATGGTTAAATGGCAATGCGTATCTACAAACACGGTAAGATCCTAAAGAGTTTAACAACTACATAGTGTAACTACTTCGTCCTTCAGACTTAATACCTGCAAGCAATTTTTCGGCTTCGGATTTGTAATAAATGCCTTTCTCTCCTGAAAGCTGCATACCAAAGCCTTGTAATTTAATTCCATTTTGTTTTTGTGAAATCCAAATCACCTTACCTGTTAAAGGAATTTTCTGTGATTGCTCAGGTAAAGTTGCCAGTACAAAGACTTCCTCACCCAATTTAATCGGTTGCTTGGTTGGAACAAATAAGCCGCCACCCACAACATAAGGCATATAGCTGGCGTACAAAGTGTCTTTATCTGGGATATTCACTTGAATAATACCGCCCATACGTGGTTGCATCACATTCCCCTTTAAATTTAAATATTCATTAGTTTTATACACAATTGATCAAGCACTAAGTTGCTTTGTACATTCTGCTCAATAAATTGTTTAGATTGTTGCAAGTCAGCGTAAATACCAAATAAGAATTCCAATGAATATTGTTCTGATAGTACAGTGAAATCCAAATCATGATTTTTGACTTGCTGATTTAGCTTGACACAAATTAAATCGGACAACAAGTATTCAAACATTTGCGCAAAATCACTAAAATTAAGTGCTTTATTCCACTTGGTCGCAATTGCCATCGGCATATTCTTTTGCGTCACGAGTTTTTGCCAATCATTTAAAAATTCTTGTCGTTTATTTGGCCATTCAGCACTTGCCAGTTGCATTGCTTGCAGCGGCATTTGATTGGATAAATTAAGTAACAATTGTTTTTGTGTCTGATCTAAGTCTGGCAAATACTCAGTCAAATATGCGTCTGCTTGCGCTTCAGACATACGATCCAAAGCAAAATGCTGTAAGCGGCTACGAATAGTCGCAGGAAGTTTCAAATAGTGATCGGCCAATAAAATAATGACAATCCGATCACCCGGTTCCTCAAGTGTTTTTAACAATGCATTTGCAGAAGCAATATTAAGTGCTTCCGCTGGCTCAATCACAATGACACGCCAACCATCTACGGTTTGTTGCACAAAAGGCAATAAATCACGAATTTTTTCAATTTTAATTTTCGCATTTTGCTTTTTATTTTCTTCATCTGTGCTGATATACACATAATTCGGATGAGTATCTGACTTCAACCATAAACAACTACTACATTCACCACAGGGAGCATTGTTCTCATGTCGATTTGCACACAAAACCCATGCCAAAAAATGCTGTGCAAAAGCTTCTTTACCACAGCCTTTTTTGCCATAAAAAAGTAAGCCATGACCAAGTTTTGGGAAACGCCCCGTGAGCGTATCCCAAACCGTTTTTTGCCATGGGTAAACTTGTGCAACCACATTATTCTGCATTAAATTTAAATCCAACCTGCGCCAAAATCCTACTCAAAGCAAGATACATCCATTTCATTTAGACGATCTAAATCGGCTTGTGTATCGACACCCGGTGGCAAGTTTGCTTCTGCAACCGCAATCGCAATACGATGACCATTTTCCAGTACGCGTAATTGTTCCAAGCTTTCAAGCTGCTCCAACACACCCATGTCCCAAGACACATATTCTTGTAGCAAATTGACGCGATAAGCATATAAACCTAAGTGGCGATATGCTTGCGGATGCAATGATTGAACCTGTTGCTGAGCGCCATCACGATCATAAGGAATGGTCGCACGACTAAAATACAAAGCTTGGTTGTATTTAGACATCACCACTTTCACAATGCTGTCACGCTTAAATTCTTCTAGGCTATGAATTGGTTCACACAATGTTGACATGGAAGATTCAGGCTGTGATTGCAATAATTGCGCAACTTGCTGTACCAATTGTGCTGGAAGCAAAGGTTCATCGCCCTGTACATTAACCACAATATCTTCACTTGCCCAACCCTTAATTCGAGCAACCTCACTTAAGCGATCTGTACCCGATGGATGATCTGCATGGGTCAGCACAACATCAATCCCTTCAGCACGACAAACTTCAGCAATACGCTCATCATCGGTAGCAACACATAAGTCATCAAAACCTGCGACTTTTTTTGCTTGATCAACCACACGTAAAACCATTGGACGACCATGTATTTCTAACAATGGCTTACCGGGTAAACGTGAACTTGCAAAACGCGCAGGAATAACAATATGTTTCATAAATGATGAACCTTAAGAAATTTGAATACCGACTTGCTGTAATTGCTGATGTAAAATTTCATAACACTGAGGTGAAAGTGCTGCTTCAACAGGAACCACCCAAATTTCCCGTTTAAAATCTGGATTTTGCTTTAATAAAGGCAAAATTTTCACTGCATCTTTTTCAGTGGTAATCATTGGATTGCTATCTTCAAATTGCAGATCTGTGATTTCATAATCATAATGATCTGGAAATTCATGACATTGAAATTGATGAATACCGATAGAATCTAAAGTTTTATAAAAACGTTGCGGAAAACCAATCCCGACGACAGCATAGAAATTATTGGCTGGATTAAAAATTTTAGCTTCGATTGCATTGAGTAAATAAGGCGTATTCACCTCTAAATGCATATTTAAAGCCGTTTTAGGACTTGCTGCATGCTCAATCACGGTTCCTGTATTTAACCGACTAACGGGTTCTCTTAAATAGCCTTCAGGTAATAATTTCTGATTGCCTAAACCACGATTTTGATCCAATACAATCCACTCAATTTGACGCTGTAAAGCCAAATGTTGCAAACCATCGTCACTAACAATTAAGTCCAAATCATGTTTGGATAATAGATATTCAATACTCTGTTGTCGATTTGAACCCACCACCATAGGAACACCTGTTGACTGCACAATCAAACAAGGTTCATCACCGACGACATCTGGCACAGATTCCAAATCAACATAGGCTGGAAACGGCCCTTTTCCACCATAACCACGACTAATCACACCAACACGAATATTTTTATTTTGTAGATAACTGACCAGTTGGATCAGTAATGGTGTTTTACCACTCCCGCCCACGGTAATATTTCCAATCACCATCACGGGTACGGCTGCTTGATAACTTGATTTAATGCCCATTTGGTAGAGCTTTTTATTCAATAAAAAACCGCCACGATAGAGCCATGCCAAAGGTCTAAGCACAATTAACCACTTCGCTTGTTTATTCCAAGCATCTTGAATCAATTGTGCAATTGACATAAATCAATTTTCCTCAAAATTACGCTGATGCAATTGGTGATAAGCGCCACGCTTAGCAATTAATTCCGCATGCGTACCTTGCTCGACAATTCTACCTTTATCCATCACCACAATAAGATCAGCATTTTCAATGGTCGATAGACGATGCGCGATCACAATCGTTGTGCGATCCTGCATGGCAGCATCAAAAGCCTGTTGAATATAGTATTCCGATTCGTTATCTAAGGCACTGGTGGCTTCATCTAGAATCAAAATGGGTGCATTTTTCAAAATGGCACGTGCAATGGCGATACGCTGACGTTGTCCACCGGACAAGTTCAAACCTTGTGCACCCAGTTGTGTATCGTAGCCTTGCGGTAAAGCCATAATAAAGTCATGTGCATAAGCGGCTTTTGCTGCGGCAATAACATCGGCATCGGTTGCACCTTCGAGCTGTCCATAGGCAATATTGTCACGAACAGTACGATTAAATAGCACCACTTGCTGATTCACCATCGCAACTTGGGTTCTCAAAGAGTTCAAGTCTATATCTTGAATATCGTACTGATCTAAATAAATATGACCAGAGCTGGTCTCTTGAAAACGCACCAGTAGATTCACTAAGGACGTTTTACCTGCACCTGAACGCCCAACCAGAGCAACCGTTTCACCGGCTTTAACATTTAAATTAAAATCATGAATCGCTTGATGGCCATCTGCATAAATTAAATTCACATTTTGCAATTGAATATTACCTTTAAGCACAGGCGTTAACGTCCCTGTATTTTGCTCTTCAGGCAAGTCGAGTAATTCAAAAACTGAATGCGCTGCCGCCATACCACGTTGTAATTTTTCATTGACATCGGTTAATGCTTTGATTGGTTTGCTTAGCATACCCGCTGCTGTAATGTAAGCAACGAACTCACCGGCACTGGTATCACGTAAAATTTCTGGTCGTAACGCAATCCAAATAATAATACCCATAGCAATTGACATAATGAATTGCACAACAGGGCTATTGAGCTGCTGCACCACCACCATTTTCAAACCACGTTTTAAATTTTCAAGCGAGTGATCTTTAAAACGAGTTTGTTCATATTCTTGGCCGCCAAAACCTTTTACCACCAAATTACCATTCACTGTTTCTTGCACCACATGGTTGACATCACCCATGGTGTCTTGAACTTGTATGGACAATATCCGCATACGTTTCGACGCTTTACGAATCAGGAAACCCATCAACGGAGCAAAAATCAGAATAATCAGGGTCAGTCGCCAATTGCTATACAACAAATACCCTAACAACCCAATAGTAATCAAACCTTGTTGCACAACGATTTTAAGTGATTCAGATGAGGCAGCGGTTAATTGCTCCACGTTGTACATAATTTTAGCGGTGATATGACCGCTGGTATTGTCTAAATAATATTGAGATGGCAGTCTAAGCAACTTACCAAAAACTTCCTGACGGATATTAAAGACTAAATTACGCGATATCACTGCCGTGAAATAGCCCCCAATAAAGGAGCCTACGCCACGGAAAAACATCAATAAGACCACTAAAAAAGGAAATATAGAAGTAAAGCCTTGATCTCTATGTTGGATTGCGGTAATGATTTTTTCTAATAATTTTGCAATAGATACTTCTGTTGCTGCACTAATTGCAAAACCGATAAAAACTAATATCGCTATACCCCAAAAAGGCTTTAAATAGCCCAAAAGACGTAGATAGACTTTAAAATCTTGCTTCACTAATAACCTCTAGACGGAACTTTAGTACTAATATTGATATTAACAAACCCGAGCTGACCCGCAACATCCATCACACGAATCACATCTTGATGTGTGGCTTTAGCATCGGCAGCAATCACAAACATTAAATCACGACGTTCATTAGAAATCTGTTTAATTGCAGTATTTAAATCAACAACATCTTTACTCGCGATCGATTGTCCATTAATTGAATAATGCCCTGAAGCATCAACAACCACTTCAATTTTATGTTCATATTGTTTAGGCGGAACACCTTGCGCATCGGGCAAGGTTAAATTCATACGACTAAATTGGTTAAATGTGGTTGATAACAATAAGAAAACCAAGATAAACAATAAACAGTCAATCATGGGTGTCAGGTTAATGTGAATATCTTCAACTTGTGTGCGTTTGAATTTCATTTTTCACCCTAACCTGCTTTTCTAAGATCTTGTTCTTCAACTGTAGAATTTTGATAGAAAAGAGCCGCATGAAATAATGTCGATTGTTGCTCAAGCTCGGCAACATATTCTTGCACTAAACGCTGAAAATAACGATAAGCAAATAATGCTGGAATTGCAATAAACATCCCTGCTGCGGTGGTAATCAAGGCTTTTGAGATACCTGGAATCATCAGTGTTGGATTACTATTAGTACCTAAATCGATCACTAGGAAGGATTCAATAATACCTAAAACTGTACCCAACAAACCTAAAAGTGGCGCTACAGCACTTAATGTACCTAAGAAATTGATATTTTTTTCCAAATAGCCAATTTCTTGAGAAGCCGTGACTTCCATTTGCGCACGAGCATATTGTTCATTTTGATCTTTACTTTGATAGCCAGCAGTAAAAATACGTCCCAAGGTACTGCCTTTTAATGCTTCATCTTGTTGTAATTGCTGCATGACCGCATGTGCATTTTGAGTCTGATTCAGTAATAATGCTTTTGGCAAAATCAGCGATTTTTTTAACCGAATCATGCGTTCAATTGTAATTGCAACAGTAAAAATCGAGCATAAAACAAGGGGCAGCATTAACCACCCACCTGCTTTGACTAATTCCCACATGTATTTCCCCAATAAAATAAAAAATTATTCTGCGAAACAAATATTTAGAATGCCATCCAATTCATCCAAAGAATGATATTGAATGACTAATTTTCCTTTACCTTGCTTATTATGATCAATCTTTACATCTGCACTAAAACGTTCTGCTAAACGTTGTGTTAATTGTTGAATATCTGGTGCAACGTCTGCTTTGGCTTTTTCTTGTTTCGGTGCATTCAAATCACGCACCAATTGCTCTGTTTGACGCACAGATAAACTTTTTTCAATCACATGTTCTGCAACTTTAAGCTGATCTTTGGCTTTTAAAGTTAAAATTGCACGGGCATGCCCCATGTCAAGCAAACCTTGCTGCATAAAATCTTTGACCGATTCTGCCAAGGACAGTAAACGCAATAAATTACTGATGGTCGTCCGTGCTTTGCCGACGGTATCGGCAATTTCTTGGTGACTTAAGCCAAACTCTTCATGAAAACGCTGTAACGCCATTGCTTGATCAATTGGATTCAAATCTTGACGTTGAATGTTTTCAATCAATGCTAAAGCAATCGCAACTTGATCGGTTAAATCACGCACAATCGCAGGAATTTCAGTTAAACCTGCTAGTTGTGCAGCTCGCCAGCGGCGCTCACCAGCAATAATTTCATAAGGAAATTTTTCGTCATCGATTGGACGGATGACAATCGGCTGCATCACACCATGTTTTTCAATTGAAGCCGCAAGCTCTTGAAGATCGTGCTCATGAATAAAACGTCGAGGTTGATATTCACCACGGGTCAGCAAATGAACATTAATTTGTTTTAACTGACCATGATCTAAAGCCTGAGCTTCCATTTGTAGTTTTTCTTTTTGGATTGAACCAAGCAAGGCATCCAAACCACGACCTTTAGCCAAACCTCGTTTTTTTATGGTCATGCTGTCATTCCTTTTTGTACTTTACTTTTTTTTACCATTTCAGCTGCTAAATTTAAGTAAGCAACTGCACCTTTTGAACTTTTTTCAAAGAAAATAATCGGTAAACCATGTGCAGGTGCTTCTGCTAAGCGCACATTACGCGGAATAACGGTGTCATACAGTTTCTTGCCAAAGTATTGTTCAAGCTCTTCGGAAACATCACGCGTCAATGCATTTCGTGCATCATACATGGTGCGCAATACACCTATAATTTTCAAATCAGGATTCAGTGCTTGTTGAATACGATCAATGGTTTGAGTCAAATCAGCTAAACCTTCCAGTGCATAATATTCACATTGCATTGGAATAAGTACGCCCTGCACCGCAGCTAAAGCATTGACTGTAATTAAGCTTAGACTAGGTGCACAGTCGACAATAATATAATCAAAAGAATGATCTATTTCTTTTAATGCTTCACGCAGAATAAACTCACGACCCTCTTGTTCCGCAATCGCAAGTTCCACACCGGCTAAATCACGATTTGCACCTAAAACTTTATAACCCACTTCAGCTTTGGTAATGGCTGTTTCAATCGGAACTTCGCCCAACAAAACATCCGTAACTGAATATAAAAGATCATTTTTTTGGATACCAGATCCCATCGTGGCATTTCCCTGTGAATCCATGTCCACAAGTAAAACGCGCTTCTTTAACACAGCTAACGATGCTGCCAAATTTACTGCGGTTGTGGTCTTGCCTACACCACCTTTTTGGTTCGCAATCGCAATAATTTGTGCCATGGTAACCCCAACCCTTCAAAAATAATTAAATACGTTTTAACAAAAGTAGATGACGCTGTTCATCTAAGCGCGGAACCGTTAATGCAACGATGTCACAGCTAAATTCTTGCTTAATGACTGCAACTTCCTCTTCAGGAATTAAGCCCTTCATTGAAGCAATGATACTGTGCTCATGCATATACGGTTTCGATGCAGCAACAAAGTCAATTAAGGATGCAAAGGCGCGACTGGTGATGACATCAAATTGTCCCAAGTCATCAATACTGTCAGTATTTTCAACACGTGTTTGCACTGCAATTACATTTTTTAGTTTTAAATCAGCAATAAATTGCTTCAAGAAACGAATTTTTTTGCCATTTGAATCGAGTAAAACACATTCGCGTTCTGGCTGACACAAAGCAATGATCATGCCCGGCATACCGCCGCCCGTACCAATGTCAAGCAAACGACCTTGTGGTAAGTCTTTTAAAATACTTAGACTATCAAGCAAATGTTTCACCAACATTTCTTTAGGATCACGAATCGCTGTTAAATTATAAGCTTTGTTCCACAGCACAAGTGCATCTTGATACTTCAGCAATAAATTTAATGCTTCTTCACTCAAATCTAAGCCAAGCTTTTGACTACCTTGCTTTAAGTCTTGAAAAAAAGGATGCATAAAGAAGACATCTCAATAAAATTAAACTGAAGTATACCGATTTCTAAGCCGTGGAACACTAGTTAACGCCTAGTGATTATGCACTTAAGCGTACATCCCTTGACGAATCTGTAGATCTAGGTCACTTAATCGTTCTGGTGTGCCAACATCAACCCAAGCTGCTTGCATTTTTTCTGCTGAAATTTTTCCATCCAACATGGCCTTTTTTAATAAAGGTGCAAGTGGTCGTTTGCCATTTTCCAGACCATCAAACATTTTAGGATGAATGACGGAAACCCCACTAAAGGTTAAATTTTCACCCTGTTGATTTTGATCAAAGGTATACGCTCGCCCTGCTGTAAGGGTAAAATCACCATTCGGGTGCTGTTCAGGGTTATTCACCAAGACCAAATGAGCAAGATCATTTTCAAGATTTACATCAAGTAAAGAACGAAAATCAAAGGTGGTCCAGACATCACCATTTACCAGTATAAAAGGTTCTGTCCCAAGTAAGGGTAAAGCATTAATGATGCCACCTGCGGTTTCTAACCCTTCATCCTCACGTGTCCAGCGAATCTGTACGCCAAACTGTGAACCATCGCCCAAAGCACCAATCAGAACATCTGCTAGCCATGCTGAATTAATGACTATTTCAGTCACACCAATTTCTTTTAGTTTTTTGATATGCCATACAATCAATGGCTTACCACCCACTTCAAGCAATGGTTTGGGCTTGTATAAAGTCAGTGGACGCATGCGGTTTCCTAGACCCGCAGCTAAAATCATGGCTTTCATTATGCAGCAACCTCGTAAATACCGTATTTGGCTTCAAATTTCGGCATTACTTTAGCGTGAATAAACTGCATAAACGGTTGTAATTCTGCATACGGCTTACTTTCTTCAAGTAAATACCACATCACACGCGGTAAATCTTTGAGGTAACCGGTTTTTCCATCACGCTCAAATAAACGTACAAAAATACCTAAAATTTTAATGTGTCGTTGAATCGCCATTAAATCAGCATCACGTTTAAACTGTTCAAAATCACGGTCTTGTTTTGCAGCTTCAGGCAACAAATCATAGAAAACCTTAAACCATGCATAAACTTGATCGGCATTCCACTGCACATAAGCGTCACGGGTAATAGAAATTAGGTCGTAAGTATCCGCGCCAATCACGGCATCTTGGAAATCAATCACCCCAAGTTCCGTTTCACCTTCAATTTTCATCAAATTACGGCTATGAAAATCGCGATGCACGATCACTTGTGGTTGTGCCAATGCAGCATTGGCCAAAATTGCAAAGGTTCGTTTAATTAACGCCTGCTCTTCTTTGCTTGGCTCAATGTGCAGTGATGGCAGCATCCAATCGGTCAATAATTGCATCTCGCTGAGCAATTTTTCATACGAATATTCAGGAAATTGTTTCACACCATCAATCGCTTGCAATTCAATTAACTGTTTAAAACTTTGCGCATAATAGGCATCAACAGTGTCATCGTTCAGCAGAGTTGAGAGTAAAACATCACCAAAATCTTCAAGTAATAAAAAACCTTGCTGTAAATCTTTTGCAACGATATGCGGTACACGAACACCATGCGTATCGAAAAACTGGTCAATCGTCACAAAAGGTACACAATCTTCTTTTTCTGGTGGTGCATCCATAAGCATAAATGTTTTATTATTCAACTTGATTCGTGCATAACGACGGAAGCTTGCATCGCCTGGCAAAAAATTAATTTCAAATTGATCTGAATCAAGTACAGATGTAATCCATGTATGTATGATTTGTTCACGTTGTGTTTTCATTTGCGATAAATTCTAAAACAGGCTGAGTTTTTAAAGTACTAAGTGTAGCCACTTATCAACTTTTTCTCTATGATGCGAGAATAATTAATTGCGATTAAGCATACTTGGTTAATGAGACAAATGAAGCATCAGTTCAAATTTAATCCTTTAGCGACTGCTATCTTGACCCTTTTATGTGGCAGCTCGATTTCAAGCTATGCTGAGTCCACACTTCCAGCTTCGACTGTCAACAATCAAAAAATGAAGGACAGCATTCAAGAAGCTTATCCTGGACAACAGTTTTTTGAACAATACTACGTTGACAAGTCAGTCCCCGAAGCCAAACAACGGCAAGGACAGTACTTAAGCTCAGCTTATTGTCAAGGCGCTTGGATCACCCCGATCAGTCCTGAGACCAAAGCGGTAGGTGCTGCTGAAGCGACTTCAGTGGTAACTGCTGATTATGGGCATTATGATCCAAATGGTGACTCGGTACTTGAAGGCAACGTAATGATTGACCAAGATGGTCGTCAAATTCGTGCCGATAAAATCACCATTGATAAAACACAAACCTTTGCCAATGCTGAAGGCCGTGTGCAAATGGCTCAAGCGGGTTTGCTCGCCCAAAGTGATCAAATCAATTACAACCTAAAAACGCAGCAAGGCGATTTAAATAACAGCTTCTATATTTCAGAACAACAACATGCGCATGGTCGCGCGGAAAAAATTTCCCGCACTTCTGAAAATATTGTGGTCATGAACAATGCGACTTACAGCACATGCCCACCAGATGAAACACCGACTTGGAAAATCCAAGCCAATAAAATTACCTTGAATCAAGAAACTGGTCGCGGAGAAACGCACGGAACCAAACTTTATGTTAAAGACGTTCCCGTTTTAGCTGTTCCCTATTTTAACTTCCCGATTGATGACCGCCGCACGACAGGTATTTTAAGCCCAAGTTTTGGCTTCACCAATGATGGCGGTATAGAACTTGCTGTACCTGTTTATTTAAATTTGGCACCCAATTACGATGCTACAGTGACTCCACGCTATATTGCTGATCGTGGGCCAATGCTTGAAGGTGAATTCCGTTATTTAACTGAAAACTTCGGCTCAGGTATGATTTGGGGCGGTTATTTAGCTTCTGATGAGAAGTATGATGACCAAGACCGTAAAGACTTACATTTACTGCATAATTGGCAAATCAATGAACAGTTCTCTACCAACCTAGATTATAACTACGCATCAGATAAAGATTATTTTACTGATTTAAATAATAATCCAAACTCTAAAACCGATTTAAACTTACGTCGTGCATGGGAACTGAACTATAAAAATGGTATTCCCGGCTTAAAAGCTCAGTTAAAGGTTGAAAACTTCCAAACCTTGGATAAAACCGTTTCTGATGAAGACCGTCCTTACGCACGTTTACCACAGTTCCTGTTAAATTATAAAACAGGTAATCCACTGGGTTTACAATACGAGTTTAATCACGATACCGCTTACTTCAAAAAAGACATTAGCGATGCCAGCAATGGAACAAGTACCACCTTCGAACCAAGTGGTACTCGTATCTATAATGACTTTGCTGTACGTTATAATTACCGTAACCCGTGGTCATTTGTCATTCCAGAAGTATCGATTCGTAACATCAACACGTTCTACGACCAAGACACCATCAATAGCAACCAAAACACCAATTCTTCAGATGAAAAGCAATCAGTCACTGTACCGCAATTCACTCTAGATACAGGTTTAACCTTTGAAAAAGATGGTAAGTACCTACAAACCCTGACTCCACGCGCATTTTATGCTTACGCACCCTATAGAAACCAAACAGGTCATCCGAACTTTGACTCAGCAACCGCCTCTATTAATTATGATCAATTATTTAGTGCACGCCGTTTCTATGGACATGACCGTTTAGAAGACAATAACTTCTTAACGCTTGGTCTAAGCTACAGCCTATTTGATGAAATTGGCTTAGAGCGCTTAAAAGCTGGTATTGGTCAAAGTTATTATTTTGAAGATCGTCGCGTTAGTTTAGATAATGTTGCAGATGAGTTTGATACTGAGCACCATACAGGCCCTGTTTTAAGTGTCTCTAGCCAACTTTCACAAAAATTTAGTATTGGTGCAAACTCGGCTTGGATGTCGAATGGTGACAATGCTCAACGTGATTTACAGCTTTATTACACTGGCGATAAAGGCAATCTTTATAATGTCGGTTACTTCTATCGTAAAGATATTCCAAACCGACAAGATCAGTATGATCAAGTGGTGGCGTCTTTCATTCAGCCAATATCCAATAACTGGCGCATTATGGGTCATGCCCAATACGATATCGAAAATAACGTGGCACGTGAATATTTACTCGGTGTCAATTATGAGTCGTGTTGTTGGGGTGTTTCAGTGTATGGACGTTCTTACTACAACGACCTAGACAATGTAAATGAAGATGGTGTGAACGCTAAACGTGCCATCATGGCTGAAATTAGCCTGAAAGGCTTAGGTGGTTTCAATAACAAGCTTTCATCATTACTAGAGAATCGTATTCTAGGTTTCAATAATATTAATCAATCTTGGACACAACGTTAATGAAGACAATCCAGTTAAAACATTTTTTTAAAGCGACTGCGCTTGCTGTAGCCTTATCTTCATCAATGACTACTTTCGCACAATCAAAAAATGAGGTTGTTGCTGTAGTAGATAACAGTGTCATTCTAAAAAGCGATTTAGAACAAAATATTGCGGAAATCAAGCATCAACTTGAAGCGCAAAAAAAACCAGTTCCGCCAGAGCAATATTTGCAACAACAAGCACTTGACCAACTCATTATTCGTCAAGCACAACTTGAACAAGTTAAACGCTACAACATTAAAGCGGATGAAAAAAGCTTAAATGAAGCAGTCATGAAAGTTGCAAACCAGTCTGGAAGTCAAAGCTTAGAAGCTTTTCAACAAAAACTAGATGCCATTGCACCGGGAACGTATGAATCTCTGCGCAATCGTATTGCAGAAGATTTAGCCATTAATCGTTTACGTCAGCAAATGGTGATGTCACGAATTAAAATTAGTGATCAAGACGTTGAAAATTTCTTAAAGACCCCACAAGGTCAAGCGGCATTAGGCAATCAGGTTCACGTATTACACGTACGTGTTTCGGGTGAAAAAGATATTGAAAAGGTTGCCGCACAAGTTAAAGCCGCATTAAAAGAGAGTAATGATGTTGCTGCAATTGATAAGAAATTTACAGCCAATGGCGTAAAAGTTGAAAGTGCCGATATGGGCTTTCGTAATCTATCTGAAATTCCAAGCGAACTTGCAGCACGTGTAACCCCCTTAGAAGTGGGTCAAACAACGGATTTAATTCCTGTACGTGACGGTATACACATTTTAAAACTGGTCGATCGTAAAGGTGCAGAGCAAAAAGCGATTGTGTCTCAATATAAAACACGCCATATTTTGATTCAGCCATCAGAAGTGGTCAGCCCAGACAATGCAAAACAGCAGATCAATAGCATTTATAACCGTTTAAAAGCGGGTGAAGATTTTGCAGTACTCGCATCCACTTTCTCCAATGATCCTGGCTCTGCACGCGATAGTGGTAGCTTAGGTTGGGTAAGCCCGGGTGTCATGGTTCCTGAGTTTGAAGCACGTATGAAAAGCACACCTGTTGGTCAAACCAGTGAACCATTCCAAACACAATTTGGTTGGCACATTCTTCAAGTGACAGATACTCGTCAACAAGACATGACCCGCGAATATCAAGAACGTATGGCTCGTCAAATTTTAGGTGAACGTCAATTTGATTCAGAGTTAGATAGTTGGTTACGTGAAATTCGCAGTAATGCCTTTGTAGAGATAAAAGACCCAAATCTTGATCGTAAAAAAAATAAATAATCTCAACTTATTTATTCTCAATAAAGAACCAGTTGCTATCAGCAGCTGGTTTTTTTATTACATAAATAATTCTATTTTATGCTTGGCTATTTCAACTGAATTTTACCGCTACTTTAATTTTATTTAAAAACGATTACATCTATTTATTGATGTAAAACTAAAATTTTTCACAAAAAAACCTCTCACAAGGAGAGGTTTTTTAAGAATCAACAATTAACGATTATTTTCGTCTTCTTGAGAGTCTTCAAATTTAGTTTCAGCGTCAAAACCAGTATTTGACTGACCACCAAAGCCGCCTTGCTGACCGCCGAAGCCACCTTGTTGACCGCCGAAGCCGCCTTGACCACCGAAGCCGCCCTGTTGACCGCCAAAGCCGCCTTGACCGCCGAAGCCGCCTTGACCGCCAAAGCCACCTTGACCACCGAAGCCGCCCTGTTGACCGCCGAAGCCGCCACCAGCTTGACCGCCGAAGCCGCCTTGACCAGGTTGAGCACCACCGAAGCCACCAGCGCCTTGAGCACCAGCAGGAGCGCCAGCAGGACGTGGATTACGTGCAGGAACAACTGTAGAAATTGCATGTTTGTAAACCATTTGGCTTACCGTATTTTTTAATAAAACTACATATTGGTCAAAAGATTCAATATGACCTTGTAATTTAATACCGTTCACAAGGAAGATAGAAACAGGGATACGTTCCTTACGGAGAGAATTCAAGAACGGATCTTGTAAAGTTTGACCTTTAGACATGTTATAACTCCAAAAAATTTAAAAATCAGCGCAAAAACTATCTCTATTTTTCAATTAAAAATTATAAAAAAGATAGTTACTAAATTTTGCTTTATCCGTAACAGTTTCGCAAGTCTTCTTGAGCCTGCTTTATCGTCAAATATGTTTTAAAATTATGCGACTCTTGCAAAGATCTGAGCCAAGTATATTGACGTTTTGCAAGTTGTCGTGTCGCAAATAAAGACTTATCCTCCATTTCTTGTCGTTTTTCATTGCTTTGGTCACTTTTTTGTATAAATTCTATAGCTTGACGATAACCGACGGAACGCATTGAGGGTAAATTATCATTCAAATCGTATTTTTCAATCAGTACTTCTACTTCATGTAAAAATCCGATATCCCACATAGTTTTAAGACGTTTTTCAATACGTTTATGCAATTCTACACGATCTGGCAATAAAGCATGATTATGAAAAGTGTAGCGATATGGTACATTTTTTGGTTGTTCAGCTTGTAGTTTTGTAATCGGCTGCCCAGTGAGTTTAAAAACCTCTAATGCACGGATAATTCGTTGTTTATCACTGATCTTAAATTTCTCACCCGCCAATGCGTCTACGCTACATAATTCGGCATAAACTGCATCCCAGCCCTGTTGCTCCGCTTGAGCTTCAATTTCAGCACGAACCGCATAATCTGCGCTGGGTAAATTACTCGACAAGCCCTCTAACAAAGCCTTGAAATACAGCATCGTTCCTCCGACTAAAATCGGGGTTTTTCCACGTGCATGCATGTCGTCAATCAGCACACAAGCATCTTCGACAAAATTTGCTGCTGAATAAACTTCCAAAGGAGTAATAATATCGATCAAATGATGTGGATAGCGCGCCTGCTCTTCTTTCGTCGGCTTTGCTGTACCAATGTCCATATCTTGATAAACAAGCGCAGAATCGACAGATATGAGCTCAAAATGACCTTGCTCATAAAGCTCACATGCCAAAGCGGTTTTACCACTTGCAGTTGGTCCCATTAAATTGATGACCGGCAATTGATTTGACATGTACAACTACTCTCCTCGAGCAAAAAGTTTATCTAACTGTGAAAGTGGAAATGCACGCCAAGTTGGACGTCCATGATTACACTGACTGGCAAATTCGGTTTGTTCCATTTGACGTAACAAAGCATTCATTTCTGAAAGACTCAGGATTCGATGGGCACGGACTGCCCCATGACATGCCATGCCTGCTAAGATTTGATCACGTTTTTGTAATAAGCCTTGAGCTTCATCATTTGGGTCTAAATCATTGAGTAATTCAGGTACTAAAGATTCAAAATTGGCTTTATGTAAAATAGCGGGTACACCACGTACAATCACCTGTTCATCGCCATATTGATCCATTTCAAGACCCAAACGCGCAAGCTGATCTTTTAAATCATCCACACGCATGGCTTGCATACGACTAATGCTAATCACTTTAGGAATGAGCAATTGCTGTGATGTCCAAAATTCAGGTTTATCCCACGCAGCTTTCATTTGTTGCAACACAATGCGCTCATGTGCAGCATGCATATCCACAATAATTAAGCCTTCGATGTTCTGCGCAAGAATATAAATGCCATGCAATTGTGCAATTGCGATCCCCAAAGGATGCTCATCCACCTTGACTGCTGAATTTTGCTCAAACTGGTTCAATTCTACATCTGCAGCGTTTGCTGTTACAGCATCTCGTAAGGGGGATAAATAGCTTTTCAGGGCATTATTGACCTGCTGTGAGCCTACATAACTTCTTTGCGAAGATGCTGCTGAATATTGCACCGTTTGTGGGCTGCTGGCATGAAAATCCGTTAATAACTCAGTCGATGACTCAACCAACATCACAGGCTGTTGAGTCTCAACAGAACGATGCAATTGAAACTGTTCCTGATAACGTGGATGTTGCACTTGAGCATGAACAACCTCATCTTGCACTTTCATGGCTTGCGCTAAATCAACACTTGCCGTTTGAAATTGAGCCAGTGTCTCTTTGGCATAATGACGCACAAATTCATGCACTTCACGTTGATTTAAAAAACGAATTTCATGTTTGGTTGGGTGTACATTCACATCAATATTTTCAGGATCGACTTCTAAAAAAAGTAAATAGGCAGCATGTTGATGTCCATGCAAAATACCATCGTAAGCCATGCGTAGCGCATGGGAAATGGTTTTATCCTTCACAATCCGTCCATTGACATAGACATACTGTAAATCCGCTTGCCCACGTGCATCAGATGGATGACCTAACCATCCAGATAAACGCATACTGATACTATCCGCATCAATCCAATAGGCATTTTCGGTAAATGCTCGACCTAATAATTGCTGAACACGTTGGAAACGTAATGCACCACTATCGGCAATCGGTAAATTCAAACGAATATTATTGTTATGTTCAAGCACAAAGCGAATATTAAAATGCGTCAGCGCTAAACGACGTACGATTTCTTCAATATGTCCAAACTCAGTGCCCTGTTTTTTTAAAAATTTACGCCGAGCAGGTACATTAAAAAAAAGGTCTTGCACACGAATGTGCGTTCCCTGCTGAGTCGCTACGGCTTGAATGTCTTGATGGTCAAAAGCTGTACCATTCACTTCAACTTGATAACCAATACCGTCATTATTTTGACTACTGGTTAAGGTTAAACGTGACACGGCAGCAATGGAAGCCAATGCCTCACCACGAAAACCCAAGCTCATAATGGCTTGTAAATCATCCGCAGTTTGAATTTTACTGGTGGCATGCCGCATCACCGCTAAGGCTAAATCTTCAGGATGTACACCATGACCATTGTCAATAATTTCAATTAAGGTGCTGCCGCCTTGCTCAACACGAATAATTAGTTCTGTCGCACCCGCATCTATCGAGTTTTCTAATAACTCTTTCACCACTGATGCAGGACGTTCAATCACCTCACCTGCGGCAATTTGATTGGCCAGCGCAGGGTTAAGGGTATGAATACGACGTTCACTTAAATCATCACGCATTGTTTAATTGACTCTCTAATGCTTGTTTGAGGGCTGCGGATGAAAAACTTAGATGCGCTGTACGCGTCAACTCATCTTCAGACTTTTCAATATTAATAATCAGATCTGGTTGCGGAATTTCATCGCCACCTTTGGATGGCCACTCAAATAAAAATAGTGCATCAGGCGTTTCTAAATAATCACGAATTCCCATCAGTTCAAGTTCATAAGGATCATTTACGCGATATAAATCGAAATGAAAAATATCTTTAGCTTGAATCGTGTAAGGCTCAACCAACGTATAGGTGGGGCTTTTAACCGCACCTTTGTGCCCTAAACTTTGCAAAAAATAACGCGTCAGCGTGGTCTTGCCTGCACCCAAATCACCAATTAAATAAACCACACCCGTGGTAAAATGCTGCGCCAAAACCTGTGCTAGATTTTGGGTATCGTCTTCATTGTTTAGGTTGAAATTAAATGAATACTGCATATTACTCACGACAAAACTCAAAAGAACAATTATGATAGCATCGCACTGCTTTATTGCCCATGCTCGCACTTCTAAATGTGTAACTTTTCCTACATTTCATTGTAATTTTTTATTGATTGATACGCACGATACACCCCATGACTCAGACTGAATTCATCCCACCCATGCTCAATGGCGTAAGTGCAAGCAAAGTGTTTTTGCCTCAAATTTTGCCTACACCTGAAAATCTCTATCAATATCTGTGTCAGCAATTTCCACATATTGCCGCAAATGAATGGCAACAACGTTTTAACCGTCATTTAATTTATAATGCTCAGGGCAATATTTTAAGCTGTAACTCGCCCTATATTGAAAATAGTCATGTGTTTTACTATCGTTTTTTAGCGCATGAAATACATGTTCCTTTTGAACATGAAATTTTATTTGAAAATGAACATTTATTAGTGATCGATAAACCACATTTTTTAACCATCAGCCCAACAGGTCAATACGTCCAAGAAACGCTTTTGGTTCGTCTAAAAAAACAAACGGGCAATGAGTTTTTAACCCCCATTCACCGTCTAGATCGTGAAACGGCGGGTGTGGTTTTATTCTCTAAACAAGTCTCTACACGAGCAATCTACCAACAAATGTTTGCACAGCGAGAAGTTCAAAAAACCTATCATGCCATCGCACCTTTTCATGCAGGTTTAACCTTTCCCTGCTGTACCCGCTTAAGAATGCAAAAAGGTGAACCGTTTTATACCATGCAAGTGGTGGATGGAACTGTAAATAGTGAAACGGCTATTGATTTGCTCGAACACAATACCGTTTGGGGCAAATATCAACTGCAACCGATTACAGGAAAACAGCATCAATTACGCGTTCATTTAAACAGTTTAGGTATTGCAATAAAAAATGATCCATTCTACCCAGTGGTGCAACACAAAAGGGAAGATGATTTTTCAGCACCACTTCAGCTGCTTGCAAAGCATATTCGTTTCAATGATCCGATGACTTTACAAGAAATGGCATTTTCATCACATTTTGAACTGACATTGTAATATGCTTGTCATTACAAATTATTTTGGTAAATATAGTGTATGAATATTGAAATTACATTAGATTTGATTAAAATCAATGCTGAAAAGTTAAGTAATTAGATGTAATCAAAAAATTATGAGAAAAACAGAAGTTTATCAGATAAGACTTGACTCCCAAGAAAAAAAGCATGCTTTTGCTGTATTTAAGCAATTGGGGATGACGCCTGCACAAGCCGTTCGACTTTTTTTCAAGCAAGTCGTCTTAACTAAATCTATCCCCTTTTCAATTGAAAATCAGAGTATCGATCTAGATCAGCTGAATAAAATTCGAAAATTAAAGCAACAGCAAAATACGTTAAATAATCATATAGAACAGTCTACTATGACCGATCAAGAATCGATTTTAGATGACGATCATTTAGATTTATTTGAGGAATTAAATGCAATTTTGGGTGAAAGTGACAAAACTTAACAGTGTTGCATTTACAAACAAAATTTAAAAAAATCTCATAAAAACTTAGGTATGCTTCATGCAAAGAAAATAAAAAAGCATGGAGTGTCAGATGATCGTAAGACGTGCAACTTTGGAGGATTTACATCCACTTGCTGTTTTATTCGATGAGTATCGACAATTTTACGGCGCATCTTCAAATTTAAAGCTTTCCTATCAATTTTTAAAACAACGCTTTCAGAATGAAGAAAGTGTTATTTTTATTCATGTAAAAGATGATGTTCTGACCGGTTTTATTTTACTTTATATGGGCTTTTCTTCAGTGGCTTGCTCGACCTATTATATTTTGGACGATGTTTATGTCACCCCAACGTATCGTCGTCAGGGTTCAGCAAAACAATTAATTGATACTGCAATTTTATTTGCAAGACATGCAAATGCACAACGCATTAGCCTACAAACAGAAAAGAACAATTATCAATCACATCAACTTTATGAACAAATGGGCTTTATTAAAGATGATGAGTTTCAAACCTATCATTGTTTCCTTAAATAGCCATACGTGTTTTGGCAAGCTCTACTTGTTCTGGACTCAGATAAATCCACTTCCCTTGTTCTAAATCTGGAAGTTCTAAAGCGCCAATTTGCTGACGATGCAATTGTTCAACTTTATTTCCCACAGCCGCTAACATCCGCTTAACTTGATGATAAACCCCTTGATGGATGGTCATCTGTAATTCGTGTTCTGCAATTTTTATCACATCTGTTGCGGCAAAACTTCCCGATTCATTGCGTAATTCAACACCCTGTCTCAATTGCTGCATTTGTTGTTCGGTCACAGGATCGGCCGTTTGCATTCGATATACTTTCGCAACATGTTTTTTCGGATGTGTTAAAGCTTGTAGAAATTGACCATCATCTGTCAACAATAAAAGACCGCTGGTGTCCTGATCTAAACGACCGACACATTGCAAACCACGGTTCATCAATACATCATCAAATAGATCAAATACGCTAAAATGATGCGTTGCCTGATGTGAACATTCATAATCTTGTGGCTTGTTTAAAGCAATATAAACATTTTCACGATAATCAAAACGTTCACCATAGACCGAAAAACTTAAATGATTCAGATCTAGTTTATGTTTTGCATTGGTCATGACCTCACCTTGGATGGCAATCGCTCCATTTTTTATGAGCTGTTGGCAATGTTTGCGTGAACCAAAACCTTGCGACTGCAACATCTTTTCCAAGAACATAAATGACCCTTTTAACTCGCATGAAAGGCGCATTCTATACTGAAATGAAGACTAATTTTATTGTTCGAGTGCTTTAAAGCAAATCTAAGTTTAAAACCCGATACAATAGACATAATCTCTCCTAATCTCCTGCAAAAAGTAATGTCTAATTTAGATTTAAATCTTATCGTACTCTTGGTTTTATTGGCTTGTGGCATCTTTAGCCATAATAATGCTGTCACGATTGCAGCTGGCGTATTGATTGTTTTTCGAATTACGCCACTGAGTGAATTTTTTCCTTACTTGCAACAACATGGTTTAAATATTGGTATTATTATTCTGACCATTGGTGTACTGACACCTATTGCCAGTGGAAAAATTCCAGGTGAAGCCATTTTAAAATCATTTATGAGTTGGAAGTCTTTACTTGCCATCGCAATTGGTCTTTTGGTGGCATGGCTGGGTGGGCGTGGCGTTAAACTGATGACCAATCAGCCCGATGTGGTTGCAGGCTTACTGATTGGTACTGTTGCTGGCGTTGCTGTCTTGCGCGGTGTTCCCGTGGGTCCTTTAATTGCCGCAGGTATACTGACACTCTTTATTGGTCATTCTTAAAAAAGCGAGTCATTATTTCAGTTCGTTAAAATTCCAGCAGAATGGAATGACCAGCTCGCAGCATAGTGAATTTAAATCAAAGTATCTAAAAATCAACTTTTTTGTTTTTATATTAAATAATGATTTGGTCTTAAAAACAGATGAGCCTATCCTTTAGCTCATCTGTTTTGTGATCATCTCAATATCAAATCAAGACTGATTCTATTTATGCAGAATAGTATTGATTACGCTTTTGAGAGAACTTGGTCAGTTGCTTTAAAAAACCCTCAAAGTAACTTTTTTCTTTCTCTTCCGTTCGATAACCGGCATATAAGGTACGACGTAATCCCGTAGATGAAACGCAGTCTAAACGACGGGAAGTCACCCAGCCTTTTTGCTCATATTCATTCACAACCCAATCCGGTAACGCTGCAATTCCACGACCACTTGCGACCAGTTGAATCAACATTTGGGTTAAATCGGTCGTACGAATATGCTTCGGCAAAATATTGGCAGGAATAAATAATTTAGCCATGATATCTAAACGGTGCTTATCCACTGGATAAGTAATTAAAGTTTCTTCTGCCAACTCTTGTACCGTGATACGTTCTGCTCTCACCAAAGGATGTGTATTGGATAAGACCAAACGAGATTCATATTCAAAAATCGGAAAATACTCAATCCCTTTTAAGGCAATCGGGTCGGCGGTAATCAACATATCAAATTCTGCATTTTGCAAAAGTTCATGCGGATTTGATTCAAAACCTGAAGCAAAATCGAGATCCACATCAGGATACATATGACGATATTGATTCAATAAAGGCATGAGCCAATCAAAGCAACTATGACATTCAGATGAAAAAATGATTCGCCCCGTCTGACCATGCACAATCCGAGTAATGTCTGTCTGAGTAATTTGAATTTGTGGCAAGACATCATCCGCAAGCTTAAGTATACGTTGCCCGACATTGGAAAATGTGACAGGTCTACTCCGACGATTGACCACTTCTACCCCATACCAATGATCTAATTCTTTCAATTGATGTGAAATAGCTGAAGGCGTTAAACACAGATCATTAGCAGCAGCGACCAGTGAACCGTGCTCACGTAATGCAGTTAAAGTTTTCAAATGACGAATTTCTAGCATGAGCAAAAAACCAATAAACTTATAATAATGAATAAATATCATTTTATCATAAAATTAATTAGTTTGTTTCATGTTTAATTTTGTTCGATGATGTTTTTAATGCAGTATCTAAACTTAACCGAGTCGATCAACAATTTTATTTAGCCCGTGGTCGTGCACCAAACTGTACCGACGTTACAACACTTGAAATGACCAAATGGTTTGACAGCAACTACCACTAGCTTTTACCTGAATTAAATTCAGCTCAACAGTTTAAAGCTGACTTCTTTGATTTATTGACGCAGGTTAAACGTGCTAAAAACCTGAATCAAGCGCTTAAAGTTGTAATGTCAGGTTTACTGACCTTCCTTTACTTGTCTCGTATTTTCGATGGCAATACAGCCGAAGCTGAAAAACATGCCTAAGTTGCAAATGAATTTAAAACTTTGGTCTTAACAGCATTAAAATACTTAATCACTTCGAGTTAAACCTTTTTACAATCCACCGCTTTAAATGATCTAACAATAAAATATATCAAATATTTTCAATACTTTAAAAAATAACACTACAGACAGATGAATCTAATACGAATATTTTTACTATGGTTTGATCTAAGATAAATATTGTATTTTCACAGGCATTTAAACTTAAGCTGCAAGGATTAACAAATGTAGCTTTGAGAGAAAATAGTGCCTATAAAACTCATTTGTGTATCCCACACTCCGTTACTTGATTTTGCATCTCCTCCTCCAGCAATTGAGGCTTCAGCACGAGCAACTTTTCAAAAGTTAGCCGATCAAGTTAAGGCATACGATCCGACTTTAATTATTTCTTTTGGCCCAGATCATTTTAATGGCTTCTTTTATGACCTTATGCCTGCATTTTGCGTAGGGGTTCGAGCACAGGCTGCCGGTGACTGGAACTATGGACCAGCGCCATTAAATGTGCCAGAAGATCAAGCGCTTGGCTTAATTGAGCACTGTTTAGATCATGGAATTGATCTTTCTTATTCATACCGTATGCAAGCCGATCATGGTTTTACTCAACCACTGGACTTACTTTGTGAAGGTCAACTTGACCGTTATCCGGTGATTCCTGTGTTTATTAATGGTGCTGCTGCACCTATGCCACGGATCAAACGGGTCATTGAACTGGGTAAAGTGATTGGTGAATATCTTAAAACCTTGGATGAACGAATTTTAATTATTGGATCAGGTGGCTTATCCCATGATCCCCCAACACCACAAATTCAGACCGCACCAGATGAAGTGCAAGAGTTTCTTATCGCTGGTCGTAATCCAACACCAGAGACACGTGAGCATCGCCAATCCAAAGTGATTGCAGTCGGTCAACGTTTGGCAAAGGGTGACTTATCAGCTGCCTTACCCCTTAACCCTGAGTGGGATAAAGATTTGCTACAGCGCTTTAAAAATGCAGATTTTGATTATTTGGCCCAAATGACCAATGATGAAATTCGTCGTGATGGTGGACGTGGTGGTCAGGAAATCAGAGCATGGATTGCAGCATTTGCAGCACTTTCAGCCTGCGGTGAATATGATGCTGAAATCCATTATTATGAACCGATTCAAGAATGGATCGCTGGCATGGGCATGATGACCGCAGAACCTAAATAATGCAAAGAGGAAGTGAATACTTCCTCTTTTTTAACTTTTCTACTTCAGCTATTTATCATTTACCACATTAATTTTTATTAAAATAAATTACATTCAACCATTTTAAACCCACCTATTTTATAAATACTTAAACCATCAACTTTGTTCTTTTTGCTGTAAATTTAAAATTTTAATCAGGTAGCTTATGTCCACAATGCGGGCAGAAACAATATTTATTCCTTTCCTGTTCTAGTTCTTCGTCCTTACCCTCACGAATAAGCTGCAATAAAATATCCTGCGTTTGCTCAACAGTCAGACCGACTTCTTTCCGCAAGTTTTCAATTTTTTCTTCATCTGCAATTAAATCAATTTCAGCGACTTGTAAAAGTTCACGAAATTTTAATTCCAACTTTTGCTTACGCAGTTCAAGCTCACTCGCTAAACCATTCGCCAAAATACCTGCTGGAAGTGCCGCTAAACCAACCCCTAAAATTGTAATCAATGCCCCAAGAAACCTACCCAACGGCGTGATGGGCGTTACATCCCCATAACCCACTGTGGTCAGTGTGACCACTGCCCACCACATAGAAGCAGGAATTGAACTAAATACTTCAGGCTGTGCCTTATTTTCAACGACATACACCCCAGCTGCGGCCATCACAATCATAATCAGTAAAATAAAAATAACCGCTTGAAATGAGCCTTTTTCACGTTCAATCACACGCAATAAAATTTGTAACGATACAAAATAACGCGTCAGTTTAAGCAACCTAAATAATCTGAGGATTCGTAGGAAACGTAAATCGATATGCACAAAGAAGTTAATATATGCGGGTAAAATTGAAAGTAAGTCGATGATGGCACCACCACTTCGCACCCATAACCATCTATTTTGCCATGCACTGTTAAACGGATTTTTTTCAGCAACAGCCCAAAAGCGTAATAAATATTCGACTGTAAAAACAAAGATGGAAAATAATTCAAACGCATCAAAGTACAGTTGATACAACAGATAAACATCATTAATCGATTCAAGTAACACTGCAACGGTATTACTAATAATCAATAAAATGAGAAAGAAATTTAAGCAGCGACTAAAAGTACTTTCATAGTCATCGTTATGCAAATTATCATAAACAAATCTGCGAAGCTTGTACCACGCGTTAAATTCCATATCCGTGGGTTGCTGTTGAATAAGATTTTTTCAGTGTAGCGCAACTTAAGTCTTGGGATATGAAATTTTCTAAAAATTAAGCATAAATTAAAGTACTTTAAACCAATAATTCGCCAAACTATTCGACAAAAAGAAGGGCTAAACGTACCTGATCATAACCCATACGTGGGTTAGTCGCTTCTACAATAGGACGTAGTTTAATTGCCCCTTCTTCACTAAAATTTTCAGCACTTTGACGTTTCATTAAGCGCTTATAAATTTTACGTACTTGCTCAACCACTTCATCACCAGGATGAGCCACAGAAATATCTAAGCCTTGCTCTTTATGCAATTTTGCCAAATGATTGATAATTGTCGCAGGGGTTAATCCACGTTCAACCGCAATATCTTGAATTTCATAACCTTCTTCAAAAAGTGCACGCGTTTCATCAAGTGTTGCAGTGGTATAATTGGTTTTGCCCGCACTTTTAGCAATTTTCTTTTCATTACGCTGAATTTCTGTTTCATTCAATATCCCGCCACAATGACGAATGAATGCTTTATGTTGAGGAATTAAATCAATCAACTCGAAGTGGTTTTCTGCTTCATCTGACAACTCCTGAAAGCGTCGGTCTGCTTTAATGGCCAAACTGTCTAGCTCAAGAGCCTGTTGATTAATCCCCAGCAGTTTTAAGCCATTTAAGGCTTTAAGTCGTGATATTGCGACATAACCTTGCCCTTTTTCAAAAGTATGGCTCAGGTTAA
Organism: Acinetobacter bohemicus ANC 3994; assembly: GCF_000367925.1. Lineage (GTDB taxonomy): Bacteria > Pseudomonadota > Gammaproteobacteria > Pseudomonadales > Moraxellaceae > Acinetobacter > Acinetobacter bohemicus. The sequence continues at coordinate 777,119 of NZ_KB849164.1, read as the reverse complement.
TTTCCGCAGCTTCCAAGGTCATGCCTTGTGATTTATGAATGGTAATGGCCCATGCTAAGCGCAGTGGAATCTGCTGAAAACTAGCAATGGTTTTCCCTGCATCATTATCCACCGACCATGTTTCAGGCTCGACCACAAGTACCGTACCATCGGTGAGTTTTACTTTAGGCAAAATGCCATGATCATCGTCTTCTTCAAAACCGATCACTTCCCCTAAACTGCCGTTGATATAGCCCATATCAAAGTTATTTTTTACAAACATCACTTTGGCATTTTTCTTTAAGGTTAAGTTTTCCGGCGCACGAACTGAAGATTTTAAGGTTTCAATTAACTTGTCATTACCATCACATACTGCGTCAAATTGGCGACCATCAGACTCAATTGCGTTTAAATGTTTAAAGTTAATCGCATCGACATCCATGTTATGGGTATATAAACGGGTAAAGGTTTCACCAATATCTTGTTGATTGGTTTGTTCTAAAGCCTGCAAATGTTCCGTGGTAATACTTTGACTACGAATCGCATTTAAGATGTCATTTAAATAGTCGTTGCCTTGACGATGTTGCTCGGTCAAATAACAGACCCGAAATTTCGCTTCCACCCAAGCATCGGACATAAAGCAGAACTTATCACGGTTGCGTTCATCATTTTTACCTACCGGTGGCAACTGAAAAAAGTCGCCCGCAACAATGACTTGAATCCCGCCAAAAGCTTCATCACTTTCTTTAAAATATTTGAGGACTTGATTGACCAAATTCAGTTGCTTGGCATGCAACATCGAAATTTCATCAATAATCAGCACTTGGGCATTTTCCAAATGCTCTTTTAAATACTTACGCTCTTTCATATTTTTTAGATCGGCATCAGATAAAAAATCTTTAATACCAATGCCTGCCCACGTATGAATGGTCATCCCATTCATGTGTGTTGCCGCAATACCGGTTGAAGCAGTAATCGCGACAGGCACTTTACGCGCTTTCAAATAATTGATGTACTGATTAAGTGTATAGGTTTTCCCTGCACCAGCCGAACCTGTTAAAAAGACATTTTCGCCTGCTTTTAAAAGCTTGAGTGCAGTTTCTTGTTTCATAAGACCTATAACCATAAATTAACGGCTATAGCCTACCGATTTTTTCCTCAAAAGTTAAGCCCAGAAAAAAGTTTAACGACACGAGCTGTCACTTAAGCAACGATAGCTGTGAATTTAACCAAGCAATAAATTGCACTGCGACCTCCACAACAAGCGCTTCGGCTTTACGGTTATTGGAATATTCCAACTGATCATAGACCAGCTTCCCTTCTTGAACATGACAACCCAATGTCATATGTTGTTGAACCGTTTGAGATGACATATGAAAAGCCACATATTCCCGATCAACAATATGCTGTGCATAACTTGCCGCTAAACAATGATGACATCGTTTAGATTCTTCAATAATTCGCTCTAAATCTGCCAGTTCTTCAAAACACCAATCTGAAAATTGGATCTTTTTTATTAATGTAATTGGTTGCCATACCGCTAAGGCAAAATTTTTCTTTAACTTGCTCATGATTTCTTGTGTTTGAATTTGGTCATGCCAATACACCGCTTGATGAAAAAGCCCCATCCAAGTGATACTTTTCGGTACACTTTTATTATCTGTAAAATAATCAACCAAATAATCGCGTACATAAGCATCAAAGACCGATACTCGAGTATAACGATGACGTAAATAAAAAATCTGTCTAAACTGATCCAACTGCATTTTATAGCGCTGTAATACCGTATAAAAATCACGATTTTGATGGGTTTCGGGACGAAGATAGCCCATCAAGTCTTCAGGCAATGCTTGCGTTATTTTGTGTAGATGCAACATATACGCTTGCATGACCCGACTTAAACGCACATAAATCTGTTTAACCATATGATCATCTGTTTTCGCAACATTACGCATCAACGCCATCCATTCATCCAAGTACAAAATAGATGGACTGATGGCAATGCGCTGATCCTCAATCGATTGTCTTTGTCCTTTTAGGATGACGGTATAGTTATTTTCATGTTTAAACCACGCTTCTTGCATAGCAAAATAATGACAACTCTGAATAAACATGCGTGCAGATGAATGCTGAAAATACTGTAAGGTGGCTAAAATAATCTGTGCATGAACCTGACTGCTATCGACAAAACTAAGGGCAGTCACAGCAACCCTGACACTGCTTTGTTGAATATTTGCACTGATCCAATCCAACACTTCAGCTGATTGTTTAAACAACCAATTCACTACACGTGGATAATCAAATAACGGTAGTTTTGCCACCTTTTTTTGCCAAACAATCGCGCTCAAATCAAGAAAGTTATGCTTTGACAATAAATCATCGCGGTGCCAAAGTTCGCGCCGCATTAAACGCACAAAACCCAATAAATGGCTTTTTTCTTCTGCATGACGATAGAGCAAATGTATATCATCTTGATATTCGATTAACTCATTTAAATTAAAGCGCTCTTCAAATGACAATGCCAAAATACGATACATGGGACGAGGTAAAAATTGAGCGGCACTAAAACAAAAATCATCCAAACATTCCATTAAAGGCTGTATTGGTAGAATTCCATCCACACAAATGCCTTGAATAGAGCAAATCTCTTGTAGCATTTGAATAATCGGTTCAGGTACTTGGCTTTCATTGATTACACAATCAGTCAAAACAGTAGACTGATAAAAATCAGCCTTCATCATCAGATGATCAATCATTTCAGCTTGAAGCAAAGAAAGCTGTTTCAAAAAAATACTGACCCGCTCAGCGCCATCGATCCATAAATAGACCTGATCTAACAAGACTTGCCGGAACTGTTGTGCCTTTTGACGCAGAAAAAGAGAATGTTGCGGCTTTAAATCGCCAGTCAAAAAATACAGATCATGCAATATGAACTCTTCCACCAATTCTGCTTTTTGTCCCCAATAATTAAAATCACAAGACAAAATACTGCTCTGAACTAATACTGGTGTAGATGTAGGTACAGAAAATTGCAGTTGAAATAAACCATTTGCGATATATACAGAATGCTGCTCTTGATCGATCCGAAACATATTTTGTGCATTGAGATCAGTGACAATATTAAGCTGATCCTGAAAAATTTCATTGAGTGCTTTAGAACTTCTGAATAATTGTTTTGCAACCCATTGATACCGCGGTACTAAACGATCCTGTCCCATACTCGCCTCACATTGAACTCACATCCTACTGTGAATTTAATCATATATAATGCAGACAATGTATGCCGACTAGAGAATTTAAGCAAATCTCTCTCAACAAGTATTCATCGTTAATTATTTGATATTCAATTATAAAAAATATGGCTATAACACAAATAAAGCCGTGCCAATTTCAAAACTCAAATATCTTCACATTTTTAATATTTTGTTGCTGAATCCGTTCTTGAGAATTTTTTAACTATTCAATATTTTCAATATCTATTAAATTTTGGCGTGGCATAAATTGAAAATAAAATTACGTTAGATCGGCAAATAAAAATGGCTATGGTCAGCAAGACTAACCACAACCATTTTATATTTATTGTATAAGTACAAGAATCATCAGTGAACCCATCACAGCATAAATCTATGATGAGCCACCTATTATTCTTTATGACTTAGCCAACAACATGTTTTTGCACAAGTATCGATCCAACAGAATAACCTGCACCAAATGAGCAAAGTACACCATATTCACCATCATTAACTTCGTGTGCAGTACGATGCAATGCAATGATTACACCAGCAGAAGACGTGTTGGCAAATTCATCTAAAATAATCGGTACAAGTGAACGGTCAGCATCTTTACCCACGACATATTTCAAAATCAGATCATTCATGCTGGCATTGGCTTGGTGTAACCAAAAACGCTTCACATTGCTTGGTGCAATTTCGTTTTTCTCAAGTTGTGCGGTAATGATTTTAGCCACCAATGGGCAAACTTCTTTAAAGACTTTACGACCATCTTGGTTGAACAATTTATCATCGACTACCGCATCTTCACTACGGTTTAAGTAACCGAAGTTGTTGCGAATGTTATTTGAAAATTGAGTAAATAAATGCGTATCTAAAATTTCAAAACCAGTTTTGCTGGTCGTATCTTCAATAATCGATGCCGTTGCAACATCACCAAAAATGAAGTGACAGTCACGTGAACGGAAATCGGTATGACCCGAGGTAATTTCGACATTAACTAACAATACACGGCGTGCACCACATTTAATGGCATCTGCGGCTTGTTTTAAACCAAAGGTTGCAGCAGAACATGCCACATTCATGTCATAAGCATAACCTTGAATACCCAAAGCAGATTGAATTTCAATGGCTACAGCAGGATAAGCACGCTGGATGTTTGAACATGACAAAATAACCACATCGATATCTTCTGCCGTTACGCCTGCATTTTCCATCGCTTGTTTAGCCGCAGTTACGCCCCATTCCGCTTGAATAGAAAGCTCATCATTACTGCGCTCACGTAAACGTGGATACAGACGTTTTGGATCGAGCACACCTGATTTTTCAGCAACATAACGGCTTTTAACACCCGATGCTTTTTCAATAAATTCAGCATTTGAACCGCGACGTTCTTCTATTTCACCCGCTGCAATTTTGTCAGCATTGTCGTGGTTAAACAGTTCCACATAAGCATTTAAACTGGTTACTAACTCTTCATTGGTAATGGCTTCTTCTGGATGATACAAGCCTGTACCTGTAATACGAATGCCCATGTAAAACTCCTACTCAACTAATCTCGCGCTATGTTAACTAATGCCTAATTGATTCCATACTTTTTGCAATCTGGTTGGAGAAATAGGCATCTTGGTTTTCATTGGCTGTGAGAACAAAGAAATACGAAATTCTTCAATCATGAAGTACAGTTCTTTTAGGCGCGCATCATTTTTAAACTTAAATAATTTTTCCATCCACGGGTCAACTTGATCAATGGCAGAATTGTCTCTTTGTAGGTTATTTGGCAAGCGCTCTAAACGCAAGACCAATGCCTTCAAATAACGAGGGAATTCCTGCCATATGTCTGAAGATTTGACATATACAAAGTTGGAAAGAGCCATTAAATCAAGCTGATCTTCAATGTCATCGATATTTTTTCCAAACAGAGAATCGTCTAAAACCAACAATTTCCGACGAATATCCTGCCATTGAATATAAATATCGCTCAGTATTAATAATGCCTCTTGTCCGTGCGTAAGGAAAGATTTTTTTACATTTAAAATTAAATTTTGAAACTCTTCAGTATTGACAGGAAGATCTTTTATTGCCATCTGTAGGGTGGCATAAACCAACATTTGCTCTAATTTGGCTTTATCACCCAATGGCGAATAGGCTAAAGCCAGTGGTTTTGAAATCTGTTTTTTCAGTTGACGAATTAAATCCCCCAACTGCATATACACTAGACGAATCACCCCTTCACGGTGCTGACGAATGGCTTCAGCTTGATCATTAAAGGTTTGAATCACCACACCCGATTCATCTTTTGCATCCAGTTCTGCAAATGCTTTCACTGGAACTAAAGCTTGATACTGCTTCACAATCACGCCTGTGACTTTCTGCGATGCTTCAAAAGTAAAACTTTCAGGGAAAGTATTAAATTCACCTTTAAGCTGTTTGACTGGACTATGTGTTTCCGTGCGGCAACGAGCTTTCAGCTCAACTAAATCACGTCCTTTTTCAATTACATGCCCTTTTTCATCAATCACTTTAATGAACGGCAACAAATACTGATCAATGCGTTCAAAACTAAAGTCTTTCGCTGTAATTTGTTCCGCCCGCAGTTGAAATGCCAAGTAACTAAAAATGTGTTCCCGTAAATGAACTGCATCAATGCCTTTCATCAACTTACGTGCTGTATCAGGAATAGGCACCAAATTTCGACGCTTATCCTTCGGCAAAGATTTTAATAATGCTTCAATCAAATCCTGTCGCCAGCCGGGAATTCCCCATGACCAAATATTTTCATCGACCTGCGGCAAAGCCTGTACAGGAATTTTAACTGTGGCACCATCTTCATCATGACTTGGGTCAAAGCGATAACTTGCCGCAAAACGCAATGAACCATTGTGCAGATGGTCAGGGAATTGCTGCGTGGTTGGACGATCATTCATCCACAACGCATCATCATCGACAAATAAATAACGCGGACTTTGCGGTTCTATCGTCGCTCGCCAGTCTTCAAAAGCACGTCGGCTGGCGACGTCTTCAGGTACTTTTGACGCATAGAATTGATAAATGGTTTCTTCATCCACCACCAAATCACGACGACGTAATTTGTCTTCAACACGTTCTACTTCTTCTAGTTTCTGTAAATTATGTTTTAAAAATGGTGGCGTAATCCCCAAATGACCAGTGGTTAAAGCATCTCGCAGGAAAATTTCATGAGCTGCAACTTGATCAACCTTTTCATAATTCATCAAACGCTTCGGTTCAATAATCAGACCAAACAATGAAATTTGATCATAAGCATTCACAATGCCGGCTTTTTTCGACCAATGCGGTTCAAAATAGTGATGCTTTAACAAATCAGGTGCAGCCAGTAGAATCCATTCAGGTTCAATTTTCGCCAAAGTCCGTAAATACACTTGAGAAGTTTCCACCATCTCAAATGCCATCACCCAAGATGCACCACCTTTATGTAAAGTCGATGCCGGAAAAATACGGGCTTTCTGCTGACGCACCGCCATATAGACATTTTTTTCATCGGTTTTATTGGCAATGAACGAAAGCAAACCGGTCAATAAAGCACGATGCAAGTTTTCATAACTGGCTTTTTTATCATTAAATGAAAGCTTTAAACCCTGAGCCAATTCAGAGAGTTGCTCATGAGTTTTTTTCCATTCACGTAAACGTAACCAACTAAGAAAATGCTGACGCGCGAAATTACGACGCTTATTTTCATTCATCGATTCACGGTTATTCTGTAAAGTTTCCCATAACTTGATGTAGAACAAAAAGTCAGAATCGCCTTCTTTAAATAACGCATGTTTCTGATCGGCTTGCGTTTGTTTATCATTTGGGCGTTCACGCGGGTCTTGTACAGCAAGCGCTGCCACAATAATCAACACTTCATTCAAAACACCAAAATGTGCACCACCTAAAATCATTCGTGCCAAACGCGGGTCAATCGGCATCTTCGCCATCATTTGACCGATTTTGGTTAAGGAACCTTCCTCTTTAGAAAGTCTCCCTTTCTCAAAGGGAGACTTAGAGGGATTTTCTTTATCAGCTTCAGCTTTAGGAGAACTTTTTTCATTCATCGCCCCAAGCTCAATCAATAGCTTGCGACCATCATTCACCAAGCGATGATCTGGCGGTTCAATAAAATCAAAACTTTCTAAATCACCCAAATTCAGACTTTGCATTTGCAAAATCACCGATGCGAGATTGGTACGCTTAATTTCAGGTTCGGTAAATTCAGGACGACTTTGGAAATCATCTTCCGAATACAATCGAATACACACACCCGGTGCAATACGCCCACAACGCCCTTTACGCTGATTGGCTGCGGCTTGAGATACAGCCTCAATCGGTAAACGCTGAACCCGTGAACGATAGCTATAACGTGAAATACGGGCAAAACCACTATCAATCACATAACGGATATTCGGTACGGTTAACGCTGTTTCAGCAACATTGGTGGCAATAATAATGCGTCGCCCACCACCACCCGGACTAAAAATCTTTTGTTGTTCAGCCAAAGCTAAGCGCGCATATAACGGTAAAATTTCCGTGTGCCGCGGACCATGCTTTTGCAAGGTTTCTTGTAGTTCGCGAATTTCTTGTTCTGTACTGGCAAAAATTAGAATATCGGCATGTTCAGGATGGCCTTTTTGTTGCGCATCAGCAAAACATTCTTCTACCGCTTGCACCACTGCGCGTGGCAAATTTTCTTCAAAATCATCAAATTCATCATCATCACTGCCACCAATACTCATTTCTGAAATGGGACGATAACGAAGTTCTACGGGAAAGCTTCGCCCTTCCACTTCAAAAACTGGCGCATCAAAAAAGTAACTGCTAAAGCGATTTACATCTAAGGTTGCTGAGGTAATGATGACTTTTAAATCACGACGCTTATGCAGGAGCTGTTTTAAATAGCCCATGATAAAGTCGATATTAAGCGAACGCTCATGCGCTTCATCAATAATAATGGTGTCGTATTTGGTTAAATAGCGATCATTCGCCAGTTCGGCCAGTAAAATACCATCCGTCATTAAACGAACAATCGAATCTTGCGAACCTTGTTCATTAAAACGGATTTTAAAACCAATCGATTCACCCAGTTTTTCACCGACTTCTTCGGCAATACGCTGCGATACACTACGTGCAGCAAGACGACGCGGTTGGGTATGACCAATTATCCCTGTTAGACCACGTCCAGCCAGCATGGCAATTTGTGGTAACTGCGTGGTTTTCCCCGATCCTGTTTCCCCTGCTACAATAATCACTTGATGTTTTTGAATGGCTTCAATCAGCTGATCCGCAGATTGGGTAACGGGTAGATCTTGATTCAGCCGAATATTTGGGAGCCGCGATAGACGTTCACGTACTTTATGATTGGATTTTTCAAAAAGTTCTTGATATTGCGCCTCACTGGCATCTTTACCTTTGCGTAGTCGATTTAAACGATGACGGTCACGTGCCATGACCCACTGATCTACATTTAAATGACTTAACACAGATAATTTATCCCAAAACAAAAATTTGAACTGTGTATTTTACGCTGTAACGCTGTCGAGAGAAAGATAAGGCAATATTTATTCATTAGCTTTAATGAAAAGAATATTCAAAACCATAAAAATAGCGCACGATCCAAGCGAAAATCGAATATTTTGATACTTCGACCATGTTCAAAACCATTTCGTACAAGAGCAATTGCTCCTTAACAACATTGTTCTAATCAGAAAAGAAATTTAATTTAAAAAAATTTACCCTTGAATTTTAGTTCATGAACCTTCATGTTCTTAAGCAAGCTGAAGAACTGATATTTTGTCATTCGTCCATCATCTTTGTGTGGCTCAATAGACAAGAACATCAGATTTGCTGAAATTGTAAGCTTTACAGCACTTAATTCGGTTTTTCCGATTTGAATAATGTAAAAATACTGTTTCAGCAATAACAAAAAATTCGCTATTCTTTTAGAAATTAAATACAAACCTCGATCATGGAGACAATGATGAGCTTAATTAATACAGAAGTTAAACCATTCAAAGCACAAGCATTCCTTAACGGTCAATTTATTGAAGTAACTGAAGCTGACCTTAAAGGAAAATGGTCTGTATTCTTCTTCTATCCAGCTGATTTCACTTTTGTTTGCCCAACTGAACTTGGCGACCTTGCAGATAATTATGCTGAATTCAAAAAATTAGGCGTTGAAATCTACTCAGTTTCTACTGACACTCACTTTACTCATAAAGCTTGGCACGATTCTTCAGCAGAAATCAAAAAAATCGAATACCCAATGGTAGGCGATCCAACTTGGACACTTGCTAAAAACTTTGAAGTATTAATCGAATCTGCTGGTCTTGCTGATCGTGGTACTTTCGTTATCGATCCTGAAGGTAAAATCCAAATCGTTGAAATCAACGCTGGTGGTATTGGCCGTGATGCTTCAGAACTTCTTCGTAAAGTTAAAGCAGCTCAATACGTTCATGCTCACCCAGGTGAAGTTTGCCCAGCTAAATGGCAAGAAGGCGATGCGACTTTAGCGCCTTCAATCGACCTAGTGGGTAAAATCTAATTTCTATTAGATTGAACTGATTCAAAAAACCACGCTTTTAGCGTGGTTTTTTTATTGCTTAAATTTTATTAAATTAGAATCTAATCTAAAGTCTGAACACCGCCACCATTTACAAAAATGGTTTGTCCACTCACCCACGATGAAATAGGTGAAGCCAAATACAACATCGCGCCAGCAATATCGTCTGCGGTTCCCAGTCTTTTTATGGGTGTATGTTGCAACATTTTTGCTTCAATCTCTGGGGTTAGTACACTTGCCAAAGCTGCGGTTCGCGTTGCACCGGGGCCTACAGCATTAATTCGAACTTCTGGACCAAAATCAAAGGCTAGGTTCGCCACCATATGATTGACAGCCGCTTTAGAACCACCATATCCACTCATATTTGGAGACGCATTTTGACTCGACATTGAAGACGTTATTACAATCGAACCATAACCTGATTTTTTCATATGCGGTACGCATAACTGACTTAAACGCCAACCGCTAAATACATTAAGCTCATAATCACGTTTAATATCATCAATGGTAATTTGAAAAGGATTTTCACGCCCTCCACCGCCACCACCGGCATTGTTAATTAAAATATTGACCGTACCGAAAGTTTTCACAGTTAAATCAACAAGATCAACCAAACTTTGATCATCTAAAATATTACATTGCACCGCTAAAGCGCGTACGCCTATTTGCTCAACTTCTTGCACGACTTTTTGCGCTTTTTCTATATTTAAGTCACCAATAACAATATGTGCACCCGCTTCTGCTAAAAGTAATGCCGTTGCCTTACCAATACCATCCGCACCTCCTGTAACAATAGCGACTTTATCTTTCAGATTAAAAAGTTCATTCATTTTCATGCTGATACCTTTTATAAAATTTTATATGAGTGAAGAAATACGATTATTCTGATCAGTTTTATAGCATTGCATAACTTTTTGATATTTAGATTTAAGCGCATAGGTAACATTTTATTAACTTTCAATAAATCAGAAATAGTTTTATCTTTTTTCAATGATTCTTGCTTTTTTGCATATTGCACTTACCTGTTTACTTTTATTTGCCTGTTACAAATTTGCTATACATTCATCTGGTCTTTTTCATTACCTTTAAATAAAACAAAGGTCGCATAAAAGTCTATAAAAAAAGAAGAAAAAGGAGTTGCATATGGGAACACTACTTATCGTAACTTCTTATAAATACAATGCTTCTTCACGGTATTTAAAAATTTTTTATAATAATGGCTCAGGAGAGCTATATCACCCTGTACCTGAATTTATCTACAATAATTTGTTGCGCTGTAGTGACAAAACAGCTTTTGTCCATAAGTACTTAGAATACGATGTGCATTTTACTCGTGTTTCAATTCAATAAATTAAAAAATATGCCATAAATCAAAGTGATGAGGCCGCCATATAACGTAAAAATGTTCAAATAGATTCTTTTGAACATTTTTACAGAATTTATTACTGAAAAATTTCCTTATTCCAGCAATTTTGTCGCAGGCAGCAGAAGCAGGATTATTTATAACAAATCATGAATAATCCTGCACCTATAGACAGGGTTGTACTGATAAAACGTCCATCATTTTCGACCAATTCAATAAAATGTTTAACTTCCTCGGCATGCGAGATGACATTATCAACAATCAAAACGCCGCCCTGCGGATGAAGCATCTTTTGTAGAAAAACCCAGTAATCGACATAAGCATCGCGTTCAGCATCTAATAAGATAAAATCATAGTGTTTGGCACTATTTTCAAGAAATTTTTGCGCATCCCCTACCCAAAAATCAATCACATGATCCAATGCCAACTCTTGAGCATATTGCTTTGCTTGAGTTGTCCGAGATTGATCTATTTCTAATGTGGTTACATGAGCTTGCGTTTCTTGCGCGGCATCTGCCAGCCATAAAGTCGAATACCCTGTTGAAGTTCCAATCTCCAAAATACTCTTCGATTGTTGGATCCGAATTTGCATGGCTAGAAATAATGCAGAGTCTGGTTCAATATTTCGATAACGCTGAATACGATCAGTTTGCAAAGCATCAAATTTGATAAAATTTTGATACAACTCTTGCATCCGTTGTTGAAATACCAAACTCATGCTCATATCAGATGTCTCTATTTTTAGTGTTTGTACCGATTCTAACTTATCTATAATAAAAATCTATACTTAAGCCGTTTCTTGAATCAATTTAAATCGTGGTAATACTTGACCATCCGATAAAGTAACGGTCTCTTGAAACATCTCTAATGGACGTACCCACATCGAATAATCACCATATAAACACTGATAGACCACCAACTTTTCACCCGTTTCACTGTGTGTCGCCACATGAAAAACTTGATATAAATTCCCTTTATAATGTTGATAAATTCCAGATTTAAGATTCATTGATTTTTGCCTAGTGAAAAACTTTCCCCTCATCATAATCAAATTTTCTATTGATCATTACATAAATCCCACGCTTTCCATAAAATATTCAATAAACACTTGAATATTCACATTAAAGCCTCATCTTCCAAGTTAAAACATCACTTACATTGATGAAGAACAAAACAATCTATTTATTCGATTGTTTTTATTAAAATGAATCATTTTACCTATTTAATAATTTATCTTATGATGAGTTCATTCAATAGACATTTACTCCTTTGGAGACCTTTGCCATGTTAGATCAAAATACTTCAGCACAATTAAAAACCCTACTGGAACGCTTAGAAAGTCCCATTGAAATTGTGGCATCGCTCAATGATTCCGACAAATCAGACAAAATTAAAGAATTGGTCACTGAAATTGCCGCCTTATCCGATCAAGTGACTGCTCGTTTTGATGGCACCAATAGCCGTCGTCCAAGCTTTGGCATTGCCAAAGTCGGTGAGCAACCCCGGGTGAACTTTGCGGGCTTGCCGATGGGGCATGAGTTCACCTCACTGATCTTGGCCTTGTTACAGGTGTCGGGTTATGCCCCTAAAGTGTCTGATGAAGTTTTGGCACAAATCAAAGGCTTAAACTTAACGGCTGATTTTGATGTGTTTGTATCATTAAGCTGTCATAACTGTCCTGACGTGGTGCAAGCCTTAAACCTGATTGCCATTAACAACCCCAATGCCACTGCAACCATGATTGATGGGGCGTTCTTCCAAGACGAAGTTGAACAGCGCAAAATCATGGCTGTACCAATGTTGTTCCAAAATGGTGAGCATATTGGTCAAGGTCGTATGACTTTGGAAGAAATTGTGGCAAAACTCGATACCCACTCATCCAGCAAAGATGCGCAAAAACTCAATGCCAAAGGGGTGTTTGATGTACTGGTGATTGGTGGTGGCCCTGCGGGAAATACCGCAGCGATTTATGCGGCACGTAAAGGCATTCAAACCGGTATTGTAGCGGAACGCTTTGGCGGTCAGGTCATGGATACCATGGACATTGAAAACTACACTTCAGTGCAAAAAACCCAAGGTCCGAAGTTTGCTGCTGAAATGGAAGCCCATGTCCGCGCTTATGATGTCGATATCATGAACCTACAAAAAGTGGCTGCCATTAAAGGTGCCAATGAAACAGTGAATGGTCTCGTTGAAGTGACATTGGAAAATGGCGCTAAACTGGAATCTAAAACCATCATTTTATCGACTGGTGCACGCTGGAGAGAAATGAATGTACCGGGTGAGCAGGAATACAAAACCCGTGGCGTGGCTTACTGTCCACACTGTGATGGTCCATTGTTTAAAGGCAAACGGGTAGCAGTGATTGGTGGCGGGAACTCGGGTGTGGAAGCAGCAATTGACCTTGCAGGGATTGTTGAGCATGTGACCTTGGTTGAATTTGATACCAAACTACGTGCTGACCAAGTTTTACAAGACAAACTGAATAGCTTGCCCAATACCACCGTAATTATGAATGCACTCTCGACTGAAGTGGTCGGTGATGGTTCACAAGTCACAGCACTCAAATACAAAGACCGTGCTACAGATGTAGAACATACAATTGAATTGGCAGGGATCTTTGTACAAATTGGTTTATTGCCAAATACGGATTTCTTAAAAGCATCCAATGTGGAGCTTTCAAACCGTGGTGAGATTGTAATTAATGACCGTAATGAAACCAATGTGAAAGGTGTATTTGCAGCAGGTGACTGTACCACAGTGCCATACAAGCAAATTATCATTGCCACAGGTGAAGGTGCGAAAGCGTCGCTGTCGGCTTTTGATTACATCATCCGTTCAGGGCAGTAATCTGAGTAAATTAAATCATTTATATTGAATGATAATACATAGGCTTATATCTATTTTTAGATATAAGCCTTTTTTTTCAATCGTTTTTTTTATCAAAGGTTACATTTAATTAACAAATTTTTGATCTTTATTTGAGCTATTTTCGATTATATTCGCACATATCCCATTCATGTGGATAAAACAATTAAAAGGAAATATGACAATGAATAAACTACTTGTTGCTTTAGGTCTTGCTGCTACTGTTGCACTTGTTGGCTGTAATAAAGAAAAAGCGCCTGAAACAGGTGCTACAACTGGTCAACACATAGAAAATGCTGCAACTCAAGCAGGTCAGGACATTAAAAATGCTGCTGACGAAGCAGCGGCAAAAACTGAAGCTGCAACAGATAAAGCCGTAGCTCACATTGATGCCGCAGCAGACGAAGCGGCTAAAAAAACTGAAGCAGCGGCAGATGATGTAAAAACAGCAGCAAAAGATGCAACTGCTGCGACCGCTGGTGCTGTTGAAAAAGGTGCCGCAGATGTTAAAGAAAAAACTCAACAATAATTTTATTTTGTAAATAAAAAAGCTCCTTATTTGGAGCTTTTTTATTTCTTAGATCAACCTTGCTTTTTACCTCCCATTCCTTATATGGTTAAAGTGCTAAACTTTTCTAAGAGCATGTTTATATGCCATATTCTCATCATGAAAAACATTATATTCAAAGAACTGGCTGGCTTCGTGCCGCAGTGCTCGGGGCGAATGATGGAATTATTTCAGTCACCAGTTTAATTATAGGGATGGCAGCAAGCGGAGCATCAACTCAAATGCTACTAATCACTTGTGTGGCGGGTCTCATTTCCGGTGCAAGTTCCATGGCAGCGGGTGAATATATTTCCGTAAAATCACAAGTAGATATTGAAGAAGCCGATCTACATATGGAAGCTAAAGAATTAGATAAAAATCCAACCCATGAACTCAAAGAGTTAACCCATATTTATATTATGCGCGGTTTAGATCCTGAATTAGCACATGAGGTTGCCGTGCAACTCACTGCGCATGATGCCCTTGGTGCACATGCACGTGATGAAATAGGTATTCATGAAAATACAACTGCCAACCCATTACAAGCTGCGGGTTCATCTGCCCTTGCTTTTTCACTGGGCGCACTTTTCCCAATGTTCTCTATTTTAATTAGCCCAGATCAATATGTTGCAACAGTCGTCATGATTGTCGGGATTTTATCTTTAGCTGGACTAGGGGCTTTATCGAGCTACTTTGCAGGTACATCTATGCTCAAAGGCAGTTTACGTGTAGCGATTTGGGGAATTATTGCCATGGGCTTCTCTGCATGGATTGGTTCACTGTTTAACATCCATCCGATGTAAACGAATTGATTTGTACTGATATCAAAAATCAATAACGCCCACTGACAAATATAGTCAAATTGATAAAAATACGATTTTAAGTTGGATAAAGTGGATTGAAATTAAATACCCCCACTCAAGCCTTTCTGAATAGATGATCGAACTTTGCGAGAGGCAATAAAAAAACCCCGACATCCTGTCGGGGTTTTTCGTATTTGATGCCTTAGGTATAACTCCTGTCGTACCTCACATTCCTTATGCTGATTCTATTATTGTTATTGTCGGAACATCCTGTTCTCTATATGTTCATAATAAGAAATAAGCTTGAGATGGTATAGTCGCAAAATCCCTAAATTGTTGTGCGCTATGGCGTACAAAACTGAGTAAAAACTATCCCTATTTTATCCGAAAAAATTGAAAACACTTTAGGCAATAGATAGGTTAATAAATCACAAAAACTTTTTTTTAGTTAAAATTCAACCATTTTAAAAACAAAGGGATTTCAAATCGCTGTGTTGCAGGATTAATTTCTAGGACTGCTTCCATGACTATTGATGGATATATTTCCTTTAAATTACAATAAAATATTGAAAAAAATGATCTAAAAATAGAAGCACGCGAGTTAAAATAACATCCTGAAAAATAAACGACAAGAACTGAAAATGATGGGTATAGAAGAACGCTATAAAAACATTTAGCATACTTTATATCGATAAAGCATGCTGTTCTTAACTAAAAAATAATCTGTTTTTCCAATTATAGATCCGAATCATTTATTTCTGTTCAAGAGCATGCTTTTCAATACATGATCTTTGAAAATAAAATGGTGTATTAATGCCGCACTGGCATGTAATCCTACAATTGTAATAAAAGCATTACCTAAAAATTCATGCAATTCACCAATATATTGAATATCTCTAACACTGCTTAAAAGGGGCAAGTTTAAAAATAGTACTTTGAAGTTATCAGTCAAACTTGATAGCGCAAACCAACCAGCGATTGGGACAATAGATAAACTTAAATACAGCGTAAATCTAACAATTTTAAATAGTTTTTCTTGATACTGATTCAGTATCTTATTTTGAGGAATACTTTTTTTATAGATAAAAATAAAACCCAATCTAATCAAAAATAGAATAAATATTGATATGCCACCTATGACATGAATCTGCCCTAGCAAGCCTGTGGTTGTTGGATTCCCACCAGTTAAATATACAGTTGCCACCAAAACAAATGTAAGCCAATGGATTATTATTATGGGTTTGGGATAGCGGTTTTTCATGATTTTTCCCTAAGTTCTAGATACTTATATAAAATACAATCAAACTTAATTAGACGTTAAAATAAAAATAAATAGCGATTTATTTTTTGACTATATTTTTTATTTTATAGAATCACCACTTATTTTATAGACACCTTTTAGTGCGACAAAATAACCCCTCAATAATGTATTCAAATAACCTGACGAATGTCATCACCAAAAAAAACCTCATACCGAATATTAAGAAAAGAATGCTAATTGGAGATGGATATTTATTAATACGAAGCATTCAGTAGCTCCCAATATAACAAGCTAAAGCAGAATACTAATCATTAGACTGCCTTAGCTTGTATCTTTATTGAGCTAAAATATAATATTTTAACCCGAATCGCGGATAAGAAATTGACTTGCAAAATAAGAGGACTAGAGCCATCAGTTGAGTTACCACACCAAACCTAAAGCTCTAGTCCTGATGTTCAATACTACCGAATTATTTTGCGTAATTGATGATTTCTTTCTTAAATTTGAAGCAACTTATTGGAAATTTCTCAAACAAATCCGCCACTTTTTAAGAATCAGAACTGCACAGCTGACCATCTCAGAAATTAGCTTTATCGCCATTTGGTATAAGTGTTCTCACTTCAGTAATTTCAAAGCCTTCTTCACATGGTTAAAGGAAGATAAAAGTCATTTATTTAAAAGCTTACCCTGTTACCAACGAATGATTCATCTGATCAATATACATCAATTGGCACTACAAGCTTTACATGTAGCTTTGATGAAAGGTCAATACAAACAATATTTATGGATTGACTCAACGACTCTACCCGTCTGTAAAAATCAACGCATCCAACGCCATAAATCGTTAGTGAGAATTGCATCTCGCGGCAAAAGCTCGATGGGTTGGTTTTATGGCTGTAAATTACATATTGCGATGAATCAATTTGGTGAAATCGCTTGTTCTGCTTTATCCAATGGGCATATTGCTGACATCAAAATGGTTGAACATTTGGTTGAAGGCTTAGAAGCAAAGCTTTATGCGGATCGTGGCTATATCAGCCAAGATTTAAAAAGCAGGTTAAAGGATCAAGGTATTGATTTAATTACGTATCATCGAAAGAACATGCGGACTGTTCAACTCTGTGCACAAGATGAATATCACTTAAAACAACGTAATAAGATAGAAACGTTATTCAGCTTATTGAAAGGACAATACAATTTAGTGACGAGTAAAGCACGTAGTATTCGTGGATTTCTAAGTGGGATTTACGCATCGTTATGTGCATATCAATTAACCCATCGAAATAAGCCAACAATTCAAATTATGGAATCAGTGGCTTAAACAGGATTCGGGTTATTTTAATATATTCCGCACTTGCTTGATCTTTAGTAATACAAGCTAAAATAGCTTCTAAATCTACTCGACCTAAAAGATGAGCTGTGCCTACAATCGAGTCAGTACAGATATTTTTAAATTCAGTTATATTATTATTTCTCATTACACAATTTTGCATAATGCTGAATTGTATATATATTTTTCTCAATAGAACCAGAAACTATATGTGGTAAAAGTTGATTTATTTTTACAAATATCTTCTCGGGGTAACCAACCTGATAAGATTGCTGATCGCTCTGTAGAAAATGATATAACTCATCTGCAACAAGTTCAGGACTATCCATTTTCACCCCCAATTGCTGATTCATCTGAATCACCGCAGGGCTATTCATTGCCGTATTGGTGGCACGGGGAGAAAAATATCTAAACTTGACCGCTGTTTTACAATATTCCCGTGCAAGAGCTTCTGTTGCTCCTCTTAATGCAAATTTACTTGCGCAGTAACTTACATAACCCGGGTAGCCAATACTTCCGAAAGTAGAGCCGATATTAATAATTTGACTGGGATTCACTGCCGACATTAATGGGATGACGTTCTGAATGAGTTCTAATGGGTAAACCACATTAATCATCATCATTTTTTCAATCATTCCATCTTGCTGATCTGAAAATAAAGCAAAATCATTTATTCCAGCATTATTAATATAATAATTAATCGGCATATTCAGCACAGTAAGTGCTTGTATGAAGTGCTGACGACTTTCCGGTTTAGATAGATCGCAACATAAATAGTTTAACTTGATGCTAGGATAATCCTTTGCAAGATTAGCCTGCATCTCTTTGAGCATGTCTTCATTCCTGCCCGCTAAAACAAGGTTAATACTTTTTTTAGCTAGAGTATTTGCAATGGCTTGGCCAATGCCCCCTGTTGCCCCAATAATTACAGCCGTTAAATTAGACATCGTTTTTCTCACTGAATATAAAAATATTTATGCAGTATGCACATGCCAAGTTAAAAATTATGATTCATTCCCAAACCCATGCTGATATAGAGTTTTCTATTTTCCAATGGAACTAGAATTTCACGCCTGCCATGCATAAAGCGCTTATTGTCAATAATGGCCAGATCACCGTCCTGCCAATGAATTTCAGCAGTATATTTTTCACAGAGGTCGGCCAGTTCTAAAATTAAATCTGGGCTGATTTCCACACCATCCGAAAAAGAGTAACGCGGTTTTTGATAATTATAAGACGGCCCTAATAATGTATTTGCAAATGCAGGAATGCCCTTTAAATTATCATGCCGAATCATATTCATCTTTAAGTGGTATTCAATGCCGTCATTTTCTGCACGGCTGATACTTTGGCCGGGAATCATATCTGTAAAGCGCTGTAAATCATCCCAAGTTACCTCTTCAGGCGTATTGATATTCAAAGCAGCTGCAACATATTTTTGCCAAATATTTTTGGGCAAATGCCGGCTGATGGTCATTGGCGCTGAAAATTTTTCCTTTAATTTATCCGGCAAATTTAACCAAACCAAATGGCCATCACATACCGTAGTTTGGGAACCCTGTGAAGCACTTAATGCACTGAAAAAGGCAATAATATCCGGCGGCAAAGGCGTGGTTCCATTTTCAATATGCAGCCCTACAGCTTGAGTTCCTGCATCTACTTTTTGCGATTGCTGGGTAATATTTTCACGTGCTGGATCGTAAGTTAACTTTTGGCATAATGATGTCATTAACTGGCTAAAACTGCGGACATCATAGTTTTCATTCCGCAACAGAACCCAGCCATTTTCAATTAAAGCCGTTTTAATCTCTTTGCTTGCTGACTTTAAAAGAAGCTCATTTTCACCCGCATTCATTACCGCTTGTTTCATATTCATATGTCCATCTCACTGTTGCTGCTTATTGCCTAGCTTTCGCTTGAAGCAGAAATAATTTTGATTTTCCTGAAATTTATTCAACACCTTAATCCAGCAATAAATCAGCCTTAAACTGCTGCTGAATGGCATTTCTGCGTAACTTTCCATTATCTGTCAGCATCTCATTTTTTAAAGAAAACGGCTCTTCAGCGCGGCACCAATGCTGAATGCGAGCATAATCCGGCATGCGCGAATTGGCTTTTTGTATTGCTTGATCAAGCATCTGGTTTGATACCGAATCTTTTGCATATATCACTGCGGATAAATATGGCTGTGCCTCACCAAAAATAGCAATCTGATGAATTTCAGGTTCACTCGCACTATTGGATTCCACCCATTCAGGTGAAATATTTCGGCCAAAGCTACTGACAATAATTTGCTTAATACGACCAGTAATAAATAAGTAACCCTCCGCATCGAAAAAACCCGCATCACCAGTATGGATATACTGGCTTGCAAGACGTTCATTCAGATAGCCCTGCATAGCATTACCCTTCACCAGCACTTCCCCACTGGGATCTATTTTGACTTCCACATGCGGTAATGGCCGACCGACGCTGCCGATTTTAAGTGCGTTGGGTAAATTCAGGCTGACCACAGAAGCGCATTCCGACAGACCATAACCTTCATAAACTGGAAGCCCAAGCTTTTCACACTGCATCAGCAAATCAGGGGAAACTTTCCCGCCGCCGACGGCAATAAATTTCAAACTACTAAGCCCTTTAGGGTTATGCGCTGCAATGTATTCCACAATGGCTTTTAGCATTTGCGGCAGTAAAATAACGCTTTCAATTTGATATTCATTTACTGCATTGACAAAATTTTGAACTTTAAATTCATGATTTGAGATTAAGCCAAATTGACTGACCTCTCCGACGATCAGTGACCTGCCCATGCTCAGTGCCACGTATATTCCCGCTATATTTTCAAGCAGCGTAGCAAAAGGAATAAGGCATAAATGGCGTCCCAACTGAAGCGATGTCAACGCATTACTCAGCGAGTCTGTAATTGAATCAAGCGTATCCTCTCCTAGACATACGCCCTTAGGCGTTCCAGTACTGCCCGAGGTATAAGTTATTTTCGATGGCTTTACAGAAGCTAAACTTACACGGCTATGTTGAATTTGATCTTTTGTATTAACTAAATGAATAAATTGACCTCTTACAGCAGTTGCAGCCGAAATATGCTTTATGACCTTGCTTGCTTTCAGTTCTTCCAACCATTTAAGCGTGACAGGCTTTTGATTAACATCACTTAATACAATAGGCATGAAAACTGTATCGGCTTGGCTATCACTCAACAGATGTTTGATTTGCTCTTCACTGAAAAACAGCGGAATAGGAACAACCGTGATATTGGCCTTTTTTGCAGCCAAATCCACCACAATCCATTCAATGCTGTTGCCGCCGTAAATCGCAATATTTTGGCTTTTCAGCTGTATCAGTTCAGCTGCCAATCGGTCAACTTGTGCCTGCAAATCAGCATAGCTAATGGTTTGATGTTCAGTCACCACTGCTTCCCGCTCTGGGCTATGCTTTGCATAATAAGCAATTGAATCAAATAATGTTTTCATCATCTTCAGAAATCCAAGTTTGAAACTGGTCTTTTCGCCAGTTTCATTAATATTTAGAAATTGGAATTGTATATTTCTTCAGTTACAGCCAGCGCATCGGCCACATTTATCGCCAGCACGAACGGCTTTTGCTGATAGTAATTTCCCCATTGCTTCTGGGCAGCCCCTAGTGCATTTGGGTTGGCTTTATCGATGACATGAAAATGCAGCCCCATCTGTTGTAGAACATAGCGAACAGCAACTGTGCCGGTACACACAGCCCATTCAATTTTTTGCCGGCTTAAATGGAACACCAAAAAGGCCACCATCAATTTTGCATTTTCCATACTGAGAGAAGCCAAATTGCCAATTTCAACCAGTTTGTCCCTTGAAACTTTGCGCTGAATAATTTTCTCTAGGCTCAGCTGCACAGGTGTTTCTAAATATTGTTCAAGAAAAGCGTCTTTTCCATTTAAGTTTTCCAGCCCAATCGCCACTTGCATGCTGTTTTCGGTATAACCTACAAACAATGTTGAAAAAAACTCAGAGAGTGAAGCATTATGGATTTCTTTATATTTATCACTGATAAAATTTTCAACGCTCACTCGTTCTAATGTTTGATTGCGGTCTAAAATCGTAACATCCAAACCAATAAGAGACTTTTTACACCAAACTTTAAGTAATTCTTCCACACAGTTTTTATTTAAAGTACTTTTATTAAATCGTTCTTTTTTATATTTGAAGTGATCTAAATTAAAGTCTGAATAGTTAATCTTATTAGATGAAGCATGTTTAAAGATGAATGTAGTCATTATCATCTCACAAAAAAATATAATAAGAAAAAATAGAACTACAACCTTAAAATTTCCTTAACAATAAAATAAAATACAAACAATATTATTAAAAAAATATTGTTTTTCAAAGACTAAAACCAAATTAATCAAAAAATAAATAATAATTTTAATTTGTTATTAATATCCACCATTAAATAAAAAATAATGATAATGACTATCACTTTCCATACCATAATTTTCATACTTAAATATATAATCAAGCCATCTAATTCTTTATAGCAACATAAAAAAACATTTGAAATAATAAATCAATAGAATCTACCAACCCTTCTTTAGGCTTGCATTTAACCCATGCCCACATATTTTCTATGGAGTTTAAATCAGAACTATAAGGCGATAACCAATAGAAAATTGACTACAAGCAAAACGCTGAGCACGCTCATAATGTATGAGTAAAGCCCCTTAAATAGGTAATGCCAGTCAGTTAAGAAATTGACTGGCTTTTTTATTTTAAATTCATAATGTTATTCGATACGCGGAAACGTCATCCGCAACTGTTTGAGGCAAGACTACTTTGAAAAAGTACAGTTTCTGCGATTTATTAATCAATAAAAGGGATTTGACGAGTTTTGCGGTGAGGCGCACTGCGCCGCAAGATGCCTTTCTTGCGAAGCTTTGCTTCTCATTTGGGCTTATCCAAAGTAATAGATGAGCTCCAAGTATTTGATTTAAAGATATAAGACTCCGTTGTGAAGAACTAAAAAGTTAAGGGGTTTATTACAAAACTCCTTAACTGATCAGCATTACCCTAAATAGGGGCTTTTTTGAATTTTGCTTTTTTAAATCTAAGTTAAAGCTTCTTTTAAATTACAGCCAAAGCCCATAATTTCTTGTGCCTGACGGTACGATGTATACCGATTTAAAATAAAATCATAAAATTGATCTGCATTTGCAAAACTTTTTGCTAAATCTTCATGCTGTGCATGAGGTAATTGAAGCTGCGCCATCAAACTCAGATTTTGATGCCCCAAATGATACATTTCAGCAAAATAACCATTCATCATTTCGCAATAGGCTGTTTTAACTGGTTTTAAAGACGTTCGACTGACTGCATGTAAATTTAGAGTCTTAAGCTGACGACTATCAAATACCGACTGGTCTGAGAAAGCAATACTATTTGTTTTTTTAAAGGCTTGATAATCCTTTGATAATTTTTGATTTAATAAGTCAAAGCGCTGTTGCAAGCTGGCAACATCCTGAACTTGATACTTTTGAGGATCAATCTGTGCTTCACTTTGTTCAGAAGATGAACAGGCTGAAAGCACTAAAGTTGATATTAAAGTCGCTAAAATTAACGGCTTCAGCATAAATCGTCCAATAATCACCGAATACAGCACAATATTATGCCTGAAATATCCAGCCAAATTGATTTTTCATTTTATCAAACTGATTGATTGAACTTTTATATGATCCAGTATGAAAGGTTATTTTCAAATTTCTTTATTCAAGAAAATCAAAAAAATAATCATTTTATTTCGTAAAAAAATAACGAATATTATTTGCTTAATTTTGAGTGCTTGGGCAAAGTAATCTGTACTCGTAGGAGCTAAATATGACTTTATTAGAACAACTCGATATTAAACATCCTATTTTCCTTGCCCCAATGGCAGGTGTTTCTACCCCTCAATTGGCAGCAGAAGTCTCTAATCAAGGTGGTTTAGGTTCACTCGGCTTGGGTGCAAGTTCTGTTGAAGCCGCACGCCAACAGATTTTAGAGACTCAAGCGCTGACTCACCAACCCTTCCAAGTCAATTTCTTTTGCCACCAAAGTTCAGCTCTAGACCATGACGTTGCAAAGCAGTGGATTCAATATTTAATTCCTCAATTTGAGAAATATAATGCAGTTCCTCCAACTGAATTAGAATGTATCTATCCTAGTTTTTTAGATCATGATGATTATTTAAATTTAGTTTTAGAAACAAAACCTAAAGCGGTCAGTTTCCACTTTGGCATTCCACATCCACATCAAATTCAAGCATTAAAAAAAGCTGGAATTATGACCATGGTTTCAGCGACCAATCTAGCTGAAGCACTTGAAATTGAAGCCGCAGGTATTGATATCATTATTGCTCAAGGCATTGAAGCTGGCGGGCATCGGGGCATTTTTAATGAAACATTTGACAGCGCGGTAAAAACCTCTGACTTAGTTCAGTTGCTAAAACAACATTGTCAGTTACCTATCATTGCTGCTGGTGGTCTTATGAATGGACATCAAGCCCAGCGGCTCATACAGTTAGGTGCCGAAGCTGTTCAACTGGGGACTGCTTTTGTACAATGTAAAAGTTCAAATGCCAATGCTGCTTATCGAAAAGCGTTATTCAATACCCCCATTACTCAAATTACTGAAAGTATCTCAGGTCGTCCTGCACGGGGCTTAATTAATCATTGGCATACCCAAATCGACCGACCTGAACGACCTGATGTCGCTACCTACCCTTATTCTTATGATTTAGGCAAACAACTCAATGCCGCTGCATCAGCCCAAGGAGACTTTGGTTTTGCTGCATTCTGGGCGGGAACAAATGTCGCTCAAATTCGTGAAATGGAAGCTGCTGATTTAGTCAATCAATTGGTACTAGAAATGAGCCAAACCTAATATGCTCTAGATGATAAAAAACCTCTCCATTGAGAGGTTTTTTTACTCGCTACTGTTTATTTTGTTTCAAGTAAATTGATCTGTTCGACCTGAACATCACTCATGATTTCACCTTGTGCTAAAAGATCATCGAAATAAGCTTCAACCACTTTGTACTGATCGGCAGTACTTTCTACTTTATACATATTTTGACGGAATTCATTGCTAGAACGTAAACCTTTGGTATACCAAGCAATATGTTTACGTGAAATACGACAACCCGAGTATTCACCATAGAACTCATAGAGTTCCGATAAGTGCCCTAAAAGCACATCCTTAACTTCTTGAATATTCGGGGCAGCTAAATATTGGCCTGTTGCTAAATAGTGAGAAATCTCACGAAAAATCCAAGGGCGACCTTGTGCAGCACGGCCTATCATAATGGCATCAGCACCCGTGTAGTCGAGCACATATTTTGCTTTTTCAGGACTGTCGATATCACCATTGGCAATCACAGGAATACTTAACATTTGTTTGACTTCTTTGATCAAACGATAACGTGCCGTATTTAAATACATGTCCTCACGCGTACGACCATGTAATGCCAATGCAGCTATACCCGCTTGTTCTGCACGTTTTGCAACACGCATAATATTTTCATGACCATTTAAATAACCCAGTCGCGTTTTTAAAGTCACAGGAACATCAACCGCCGCAACGACCGTATCTAAAATACGGGCAACTAAATCTTCATCTTTTAACAAAGCTGAACCCGCTAATTTATTACATACTTTTTTAGCAGGACAGCCCATGTTGATATCAACAATTTGTGCACCATTCGCCACTTGAAAACGTGCTGCTTCAGCAAGATCAAGTGGATCTGAACCTGCAATCTGTGCCGATATCGGGGCAAGCTCGCCATCAAAATTAGCACGATATAAGCTTTTTTTACTCATGCGTAAAGTCTGGTCAGATGTCATCATTTCACTGACTGCATGCCCAGCACCAAAATATTTACACAACGTCCGAAATGGACGATCCGTAACACCTGCCATCGGCGCAACAATTAAATTATTTGACAGTTGATATGGACCAATATACATATAAATTCATCACTTTTTCGACCGACATAGTATACTGCATCTACTGTATTGGCTCATCCTTTTGGAACATGTTTTCATCCTTATGAAAAAAACTCTTTTTATTTCATCTCATCTTAAATCCTTGAGTATCCTTGCATTGTCGCTAAGTTTAGTGGCATGTGGCGATGGTTCTTGGTGGTCAAAAAATAATGAACCGACTTTAGAAGAAGATCAAATTAAACGCCTCATCCCACCACGTGTGAATAACCGTAATTCGTGGGCTAAAGATATTTTTAGTATCACCGATCAGCTTGATATTCCTCAAACTAAAAAAAATATTTGCAGTATTGTCGCTGTGGTAGATCAAGAATCTAACTTTGTCGCTGACCCACAAGTTCCGGGTTTAGGTGAAAAAGCAGTGAAAGAAGTCCAAGACCGTTTAGAAGAAAAATTTAAAGATAAATTAGGCGATGGTTTGGGCGGAACAGTGGCCGGTTATTTTCAAGAAGTTTTAAAAAATCAGCCGAGTCCTGAAGATAACTATTTAAGTCAAATGCGTCGGGTCAAAACTGAACGTGAACTCGATGAGCTATATCGTGAAATTTTTGCTTATATGTCCAAGCATTACCATGTCAGTGCATTAACCGGTGCAGCAAAATTAGTGGGGCAAGACATTGGTGAAAAGTTAAATCCAATTACCACATTGGGTTCAATGCAAGTTCATATTGGCTATGCCAAAGAGCACAAACGCCAAGGTGGCAATATTGCCGAATTACGCACGGACTTATACAGCCAATATGGTGGTTTGTATTATGGTATTCATCGTTTAATGATGTACCCGGCGGATTATGATAAAGCGATTTATCGTTTTGCAGACTATAATTCAGGTATGTATTCAAGCCGTAATGCAGCATTCCAAAGTATGCTCAATGATCTTACAGTTGCTGAGTTAGACTTAGATGGAGACCTGTTACTTTACAACAAAGATGGTTCAATCCGCTCTGTCAGCAGCCAATCTGAACGTGAATTGATCAGTGTTTTCGCAGCCAATAACATCTTGGTCACACCACGTCAAATCCGTACGGACTTAAAGAAAGAAAAATCTAAAAGTTTTGAAGATACAGCAACATACCGTGCAGTAGCCAAGCTCTACAAAGAGAAAACAGGTAAAGAACCTATCTATGCTATCATGCCTGAGGTCGTTATTTCTGGTCCTAAACTTAGCCGTGACTATAATACCAACTGGTTTGCAACACGCGTAAATGGAAGATACCAATCATGTATGCAACGAGCAAAAAGAATAAAAATTTAGCGCTCTTCGATTTTGATGGAACCCTGTGTACAAAAGATAGTTTCACGGGGTTTATATTCTATGCTCTCTCTAAACGGCATATCGTCAAACAAGGGATTAAAATCCTACCGTGGATCCAAGCCTACTATTTAAATGCCTACCCTGCACATGCGATGCGTTCTAAATTATTTAACGCAATGTTTACGCATGCAGATGTGCTAGAGTTACAACAAGTTGCTTTAGAATATGCAACCAGCTTAATGACTCAACTGAATCCTGCGTTACTGAAACAACTGAAGCAACATCAAGCTTTAGGTCATGATGTTGTACTGGTTTCAGCATCGGTAGATATATATCTTGAACCGGTCTGTCGCTTATTAAATATTGATTTAATTTGTACGCAGACTGAAAAAATCAATAATTTATATACGGGACAATACACAACGCCAGATTGTAGTTCAGAACAGAAAAGACAACGTATTTTAGAAAATTATTCTTTAGGCGATTATGCAGTGATTTATGCTTATGGCAACAGTCGTGAAGATAAAGAAATGCTGGCTCTTGCACATCATGCCTATATGATCGGTGTCAATAAAACACTGCCGCCATTACCAAACAGTATTCAAATTGCCATTTAAGCGCAAAACATTCCGTAGATTCCTTTTTCGATCTAAACAATAAATAGAACTATCAAAATTGAACAAAAATTTAAATTAAACTAATGTTTTCTTGAAAAAAAATACTGTGATAGTATCTACATAAATAATAAATATAGCGCATAACAAACAATAAATAAGGGTAAATGTATAATGAATTTATTTAATCCCCCCAAACAGGTCAAAGGTATATATATTCGTTTTGGCGAAAATCCATTTGTGTTGCTGTCCTTATTTTTCCATCAGGCTAAAAACCAAAATTGGAGTCAGCAAGAAATCACACATGTATTGGATAAAGCAAAAAAAGGCAATTATGCACATTTAGTTAAAACACTTAAAGCGCATATTCACCATTAAAAAAACCACTTCATTTAAAGTGGTTTCTTGGTGCAATGTTTCATTTATTTTTTAAATGGAAATGCATATTTTGCTATACGCTTAATCACACTACCATACTGTTTCAATAGACTGGCATTATTGTAATTCAAGCCATACTTTTCACATACAGCCTGTACCTTCGGTGCCATTTTACGATAGCGACGTGCTGGAATATCAGGGTATAAATGATGTTCGATTTGATGACTTAAATGCCCTGTCAAAATATGGAAGGCTTCTGAACCGGTTAAGTTCGATGAACCACGAATCTGACGCATATACCAATGACCGCGACTTTCATTTTCCAGTACTGTTTTTGGAAACACTTCAACGTCTTTAGTGAAGTGACCACAGAAAATAATACTAAATGTCCAAATATTACGAATACCATTTGCAACGAAGTTACCCGCTAATACAGGCAAAGCCGCTGGACCTGCAATTAAGGGGAAAAACACATAATCTTTAAACAGTTGCTTGGTGATTTTAGTCTGTAAAGGTTTCCACTCTTCTTTCAGTTCCTGTTTCGTCTTACGACCAAACCACACTTTGCCAATTTCAAGGTTTTGAATTGCAACTCCCCACTGGAATAGCAAACAAAATGGAATGGCATAAATAGGTTGTAAAAGAAAGCCGGGTTTCCAACGCTGTTCAGGGAAAAGACGTAATAATCCATAACCAATGTCGTCATCCATACCTTTAATGTTGGTATAAGTATGATGTTTATAGTTATGGGTTTGACGCCAATTATCCGCTGTACCCACAATATCCCACTCATAAGTTGAACCATGGAATTTTGGATCATTCATCCAGTCATATTGACCATGCATAACATTATGACCCAACTCCATGTTTTCCATAATTTTAGAAAAACCAAGTAAAGCCGTACCTAAAAGCCATGCTGGCGGAAACCAACCTGCAAATAAACAGGCACGACCCGCGATTGATGAATAACGCACAGTTGAATAAACACGGCGAATATATTGAGCGTCTTTCTCGCCAATATCATCTAAGACTTCTTGTTTAATTGCATCCAGCTCACGTGCTAAAGCATCTAATTGAGATTGAGTAAGCTCGCCATTTTTAGGATTTTTAAAATATTGCATTTTAATCGGCATATTCATAATATTGGACTCACTTATAAATCAATAACAAGGTCAGACTGAGCTGAGTTGACACATATTTTCAATACATTACCGGGTTCTGCATTTTGACTGCCATTCACCATATTTTTGGTTGAACCTTCAACTTTATTGCAGACACATTTATTACAGATACCCATACGGCAACCATGGGTGGGTTTGATATTTTGCTGTTCTAAACTGGTTAAAATGGACTGACCTTTTGGAATAGCAATGACTTTTTTAGATTTCAGCAAAGTTACATTTACAAAGCCAATATCAGAACTCTCTATCGGTGTCATACTAAAAGCTTCACTTTTAAAACTTTGAGCATGTGCAAATAACTGTTCAGCCTGCGCTACAAATCCAGATGGACCACAAGCATAGACCACGTTATTTTCGATATTTGAAATTAATGCGGTATGCGCTACATTTAAACGCTCACCAGCATCCTCTTCTTGGGTATAAAAAACTTGAAATGTAAAATTAGGATATTGTTCAGCGAGCTTCTCAAAATGTGCTTTAAAAGCAACATCGGCATATTCTCTCACCCAATACAATAATTTTATCGGTGCTTGAGCCATCCGATTGGTCTTGGATAATGCTTTGAGTAAACTAAACATTGGCGTAATACCACTACCCGCAGCCAGCAATACCATTGCTTGAGCTTGTACAGGTAACAGCATATCGCCATAAGGCCGCCCGAATTCAAGGATATCACCGACTTTAGACTGCTCAGCTAACCAAGAACTAACTTTACCCTGATCAACTTTTTTAACGGTTAATAGCACATGTTGTGCATCCAGTTGAGTCAAACTGTAGCTACGTTCATAGCGAGTACCATTAACACTCACAAAGATCGGATGATGCTGTCCAGCTTGCCCTACATCGAAATGACGATTGAACTGAATGGTTAAACTCACCATGTTTTGAGCAGAATTTTCTTTTTGAACAATTTTGCCCAATGCCTGATTGAGAGACCAAAGGGAGTTAAATTTTTGCAACCAAAAATTAGCTGCATGCTGATCAATAACAATTTCAGCAAGTGAACCTAGGGGAGATTTGGTTTTTTCTAAAACATGCATAGTCAGATACCACGCGATTGAATTTATATTATTATACACATGTATATATATTTGTATATACACTTGTATTGTTTCTATTCATTTCCCATGTGACCAAGCAACAGCTATAATGTCTGAGTGTCTCTAATCTCTTGAAAAATATGAACCAGTCTTCAATTAAAAAAAATGTTACTGCCACAATTGATGCACAAAATTTTGCGCATGAGCCGATTGTTGTCCGCACCGTCGGTCGAAAAGCAACGATTACTAAAGAAGAACTGTTTCAAGCTGCACTCAATTTAATTGGCCCGCAAAAAAGTATTTCATCCTTAAGTCTGCGTGAAGTTGCCCGAGAAGCGGGCATTGCTCCGAATAGTTTTTATCGACATTTCAAAGATATAGATGAGCTTGCAATTGAATTAATTGATCGTTCAGGCAATGTATTACGCCAAATTTTACTTGAAGCACGTTTAAAAGCCTCGAAACAAAACAGTATCATTCGTAGTTCTGTTGAGGTTTTTATTGAACAATTGGATGCAGATGAAGGTAATTTAAGTTTATTACTTCGTGAAGCCTATACTGGTTCTACCTCATACAAATTAGCCGTTGAACGCCAGTTAAATTATTTTCAGCAAGAACTGAAAGATGATCTAATTTTGTTAGAACGCTTAAATAACAGCAAACTGTGCTACCCTGATTTGGTAGCAAAAGCCATTACGCAATTGGTATTTAATATGGGTGCTAAACTCATCGACATCCCAATCAATGAACGTAAAGAAATAGCAGAACAAACCATGATCATGATTCGCATGATTTTAGAAGGTGCACGTCATTTGGATGAAGCCAAAATAAACTAATAACTTTATACTGAGGCGTTATCACTTATTGAGTATCCCCTCTACTCCTTTAGAATCATTTTTCATTACTTTTTTTGTTGAGCAATAATGTGTTTAACCAATTCGGCTGTCTTTTCAGGCTGTTCTAATGGAAACATATGTCCACCTTGCAGCAAACTATAATTAATCTGATAAGTCTTTTGTATGCCTTGTGGAAAACCTTGTTTATAAAATGGACTCTTGTTTGCACTAATTAAATGGACAGGTACAACAGGTGCTTTTCTTGGTGTACGCCACCACCACGCAGGTACAGTTCGAAAAATTTCAGCTTCAACGAGCTTCGGTACAGCCAAAGTTAAACCACCGCGCTCAGCATCTTCTTGCAGGCCATGGTTTAGAAAATCTTGAAAACAGGTTTCATCAAAATGTCGGAATAATTGATTATGCCGCATTGAGGTATATGCATGCGCATGATCTTTCCAATGATCTGTGCGTTTCAAGGTAATTCCCGCTGGTGTAAATTGATCAATGGCTTTGAGTTTTAATTTTTGTGCAATCTCAAACATGGCAGATTTAGAACCAATCACAAAAGGTGGATCCATAATCACCAATTGTGAAAATAAGTCAGGACGCTTATAAGCGCTCATGAGTGTTAATAATGAACCAAAAGAATGCCCAAGACCAACCACTTTTCTGCCCTGAAATTGTTGTTCAACATCATCAATAATTTGATCGACTAAATAACGCCAATCATGGGTAATCGGGTACTGTGGATTCATCCCAATCATTGGAATGGACTTTAAATCAAATTCATCCTGAAAATAAGTAAAGAACTTTTGATAACTTTGTGCAGGAATTCCATTGGCATGAGTAAAATGAATTTCTGTTTTCATAAATAATTCATCAGCCATTTGACTGTGCTCTTCTTTTGATAAAGTGATTAACCGTATTGCTAGCTTACGTAAAAATATACGCAGATTAAATCGATAAATCACCAATAGGCTGACTTCAAAGTCAACTTTGCTCTCAATACAGCATACTTAATAGAACGATTATTTTTGTGAAACCACTAAAGTCTGATTTGCTAGAAAAGTTGCTCCACAGGTGGTTTTATCTCCAGCCAGCACAACGCCTCGCCCTTTTACCAGTGTTGACTGATCTGCTGCAATAGATGACACCACAACTTGGCATTTGGGACAAAAATGCTTCATTCCATGCAAATGTACTGCAATACCATTGATAATAAATGTGTTTTCACATTCAGATACGATGCCGCCATGTGTCGTTGAAGACCCCATGATCACTAAAGATTTAGCCATAATTGTTCTTATATGTTTTTAAAATTTATACCCTATTTTAACATGAGCTGAATTCTAAACGCCAGATAGGCCTATATTTGGTACAAAATATAAGACAATAAAAAAGCACCCGAAGGTGCTTTTCTTTCATTTAAAACTTAAGGTTTTACCACCACAAGTACTTGAATCGCTTCAGGTGTGACAGATAAACCATCGAGCAAGCCAATACCTTCTTTTTGCAATTTCTGTAAACGTGCAATTTCATCTTCACGAATACTTGGATTAAATTGCTTAAGATAAGTTAAACGGTCAATTTCATATTGCCATTTATTACCATACACTTCTTTAGCTTGTTGTTTAAAGCTTGGCAATGCCGCTTTCGCAATATCCAAAGCTTGTACATAACGTTGTTCAATCACATCACGGCGCGCTTTCACTACCTGACGGCAGCTATTACTGTCCAAATGATGTAAATAAGGTTTCAAAATATCGGGAGCAATCTTATTCGATAAATCCTGACCTTTTTCACTCAAGAGAACACGAATCAGTTGTTGCGGTAGGCTTGATGGTAAGTTCAAGGCTTTCGGCGCAACCACATCAACTTTAAACCACACTTCCAATAACACCGAACCTTGCGGTAATGCCGCAGATTTCAACACAGCAACATTGGTACTACCAAAGCCTTGTGTATTAATCATTTCCATTACACTTTCTGTGAATGGATGTTCCAGCGTTAAATACTGCGCATCTTCACGGGCTTGTGCTTGGTCACGATAGAAAGTGGCTGTCATGCCTTCTTCATCAAGCGTTAAACCTTGAACCTGCATTTGATCAGTTGGTTTAATGATCACCGTACCGTTACTTTGTTCATCAAAGTCAATATTGGTCGATGCCATAAAGCGCTTCATAAACATTGGCAACGTGGTGTTGTCATCATAATCTTCGAGCGCTTTCACAATTTCTTGCGCCACAATCGGACGACAAGAGTTGTATTCTAACAAACGGTCTCGACCTTCCTGCAATTCAGCTTCCAAAGCTTCGCGCTGCACACAGACTTCTTCAAGTAAATCTTCAAACTGTTGACCCAAATCAGCCAATAAACAATCTTTTAATTTAATAATGAAGTTTTCTTGCAACGTTTGAGCCGTAGGTGAAATATTACTAAAAATATTTAAACCTTCGTTGTACCAACGGAACATACGCTCTTGCGCTGTACCTACTAAATATGGCACATGAATTTGAATACGGTTTTCTTGACCAATACGGTCTAAACGGCCAATACGTTGTTCTAAAACGTCTGGGTTCGCCGGTAAATCAAATAAAATCAGGTCAGAAGCAAACTGGAAGTTACGTCCTTCAGAACCAATTTCCGAACAGAGTAAAATTTGTGCACCGTAAGAATCTTCCGCAAAATATGCAGCTGCTTGGTCACGCTCAAGTAAGCTCATACCTTCATGGAACATAGCCGTACGAATACCGGCATGTAAACGCAGTACATTTTCCAAAGCTTCAACCACAGGTCCAGTACGTGCAATCAGCAATACTTTTTTGTGTTTCAGCCCTGTGCGGAGCATTTCCATCAACCACATAACACGTGGATCGTGTTCCATCCAAGCACCATCAAGCTGTGCTTCTTCAGGCCACATTTGTTCACGTAATTTACCATCTTTAGACCAGTGTGCTGGTGCAGGTAATGCAGCTGGTTGACAGTCACGACCTGGGAAACCTTGAATCGCTTCACGGGTATTACGGAATAAAATACGACCTGTACCATGACGGTCTAATAATTCGTGAATGGCACGGAAACGTTGTTCTGGCTCATCCTGAATGCTATGCCCAAGCAAGCCTTCAATCGCAGATAAATGGCCTTGTTCTAAAAGCATATCTGACATCAACACTTCTGCAATTTTTGCAGTGTGGTGATATTGCACTTCTTCATCTAAGAAACGATCAAGTGAACTAAAACGCTGTGGATCAAGTAAACGTAAACGCGCGAAATGGCTTTCTACACCCAATTGTTCAGGTGTCGCTGTCAGCAGTAAAACACCCGGTGTTTTCTCAGCCAGTTCTTCAACAAGGTCATAACGGTCATTACCACCTTCTTCTTCACTCCACATCAAATGATGTGCTTCATCGACCACAAGCAAGTCGAAACCAGCTTCTAGTGCTTGTTCACGTAAATCATCATGATCGACCATCAAGTCCACACTGGCAATGATACATTGCTCAGTCAAGAATGGATTTAAATCTGGATCATGTTCTTTAATCGATGCTGTACGGGTTAAATCAAATAAAGAGAACTGTAGATTAAAACGACGGCGCATTTCAATCATCCACTGATATTGCAGTGAATCTGGCACTAAAATCAGGATACGTTCTGAACGACCTGTTTTAAGTTGCTGATGAATAATCAAGCCTGCTTCAATGGTTTTACCCAAACCTACTTCGTCGGCAAGTAAAACACGAGGTGCAAAACGCTGCCCGACTTCATGAGCAATATACAACTGATGTGGAATTAGACCGACACGCGCACCGACCATGCCACGTAATGGGCTGGCTTTCATATTGGCTTGCATAAGCAAAGCTTCAATACGAAGGTCATACCATTCTTTATAATCAATTTGACTGGCAAGCAAACGATCAAGTGGCTTAGACAGCTGAATATGCGCACCAATACGTGTTTCGTTTAATGATTTACGCTCTTCAGTCCCATCTTCTAAAGTACGCACCACGTTATAACGAACCACACCATGACGATCTTCAAAAGATTCAACCAGCCACTTGGTGCCTTCTTGATCTTGTAATTCATCTTTAATGTTAAAAACAATACGCGATAAAGGTGCATTATTACGTGCGTACACACGTGTTTCATCACTTTTCGGGAATAAAATGCTAACCGATCGTTCATCTACATCAATAAGAACCCCTAAACCAAGCTCTGTTTCTGTATCTGATAACCAACGCTGACCAATAGCAAACTGATGCAATTTTTCCACCTTTATCTAAAAATGAGGACACTAATTTTAAACTCAAAACCTGATTAGTATTTGAGCAAGAAAATAGGTCTTTAAGCAATATATTTTGACATAAAGCCCACTAAAAAGTGAGCAAATTCGATGACGATTAAAAAGTTTTTATCTTAAAAAGGAACAGGATAATAAAACTCCACAAGTTCCTCTGTTTGAGGATGGTAAAAACCCAAGTGTTCAGCATGTAAGCATAGACGTGGAATCAACTGTTGCTGTTCCCGTGTCGCATATAAAGTGTCCCCCACAATCGGATGACCCAGATACTGCATATGTACGCGAAGCTGATGTGAACGACCTGTAATCGGGGTAAGTTTGACACGCGTGACCGCCTGCCCTTGAATTTCAAAATGTTCAATGACTTGCCAATGCGTTAATGCAGGCTTGTTATGATGAATATCGGCAATATGTAATGGCGGATGTTCAGGGTCGTAAACCACAGGCACGTCAACAGTACCTTCACCGACCAAATGTCCAGCCACAACGGCTTGATATGTTTTTGCTGTTTGACGTTCTTGGAACTGACGGGAAATGGTTTTTTGTCCCCATTTGGTCAAACCAAAAACCAAGATACCCGAAGTATCACGATCTAAACGGTGAATCAATAAGGTTTTAGGTTCTATTTTTAATAATCTATTGATCACGCAATCTTGTAAATCTTCAGTTTTGCCGGGAACGGTGAGTACACCCGCAGGTTTATGGATCACCATAAAATCTTCATCACGATGTATCAGGTGTTCGGTTAGAAAATTACTCAATGTTCAATTCCAAGCTGATCGCGAAAACAAGCCAGCAATAATAGAAAGCTTGCCACAGAATTACAATGCTCAATACTAGAATTGACGACGGTTTTTCCGATTTTGACTCAAAATTATTTCAATTGGTTGAAAAATAGAATTGGGGGTCTAAATACCCTAGTCAAAATCTGCCCCCGCATAAGAAGAAGTGCCAAGAAATCTTTACAGTTAATCTCTACACCCTGATTGTGTCGATTCTCAATATATCCCTTATTCAGGCATATTTGCCAAAAAAGCCTGAATTGCATGTTGCGCAATTTCTGCATCCTGAAAGGATTTAACTCCTGACACACCAACAGCACCGACCAATTGCCCTGCATATAAAATCGGCTCTCCACCCTCCAACATGCCAGAAAAACTATCCATCGTTAGAAAACCCATCTGACCATTTTTAATAAGATCTTCAAATAATTTTGATGGACGACGGCTAATGGCTGAGCATTTGGCTTTTTCTAAACATAAGTTTGCTGTCATGGGTGAAGCACCATCCATACGCTTCATTGCCAATAAAGTACCTGTTTCATCCACAATCGCAATGCTGACATTAAATGCATGTTGTATTGCATATTGATGGGCGTAATTTAATAGCAACTCAGCATCTTCTAGCATTAAATAATGTTTGGTTTTCACGTTTACTCCTAATAAGTCCTATAAAAATAAAAAGCCCGTAGTCCTTCAACCACGAGCTTTATGATCAATCAATTGAGCTGAAAACTATTTACTTAAACCGATTTCATTTCAGCAAAAGTTTCACGTGCTGCCTGTAGAGTAAATTCAATATCTTCATCAGAATGTGCAATCGAAATAAATCCAGCTTCAAATGCGGATGGTGCAAGGTTTACCCCACGTTTTAACATACCGTGGAAGAATTTACGGAAGGCATCAACATCACATTTCAGCATTGAATCAAAGCTGGTAATGTCTGTCTGATTGGTAAAGTACAAACCAAACATCCCACCCACTTGTTGAGTCTTGAATGGAATCCCTGCTTGATCCGCAGCAACTTGTAAACCCGCCAGTAATTTTGCTAATTGTGCAGTTAAGTTTTCATAGAAACCTTCGGCACGTAAATGTTTAAACATTTCAATACCGGCACGCATCGCCAATGGATTACCCGACAATGTCCCCGCTTGATAAACTTTACCCAGTGGTGCAATGCATTCCATCACTTCACGTTTACCACCGAATGCACCGACGGGTAAGCCTGCACCAATAATTTTACCTAAAGTCGTCAAGTCAGGTGTTACGCCATAATGTGCCTGAGCACCACCTAGACCGACACGGAAACCCGTCATTACTTCATCAATAATAAACACTGAACCATGTTCATCACATACATCACGAATTGCTTGTAAGAAACCATCAATTGGGATAACCAAGTTCATGTTACCCGCTACAGGTTCAACAATGACCCCAGCAATTTCATGACCAAATTTAGCAAAGCATTCTTTCAGTGTCGCAATATCATTGTATGGAAGTGTGAGCGTATGTTTAGCAAAATCAGCAGGCACACCCGCAGACGTCGCTTCACCTTCACCATTGGTCAACATACCCGAACCTGCTTTAACCAACAGCGAGTCTGAATGACCGTGGTAACAACCTTCAAATTTTACAATCTTGTCACGACCGGTATAACCACGTGCTAGACGAATGGCGGTCATGGTTGCTTCAGTCCCCGAATTGGTCATACGAACCAATTCAATCGACGGCATAATTTCACAAATAATATCTGCCAAAGTGGTTTCATGAACAGTGGGCGCACCAAAACTCAAACCGTCCACAGCAGCATCTTGAACTGCTTTAATGATGGCTGGATGCGCATGCCCTAAAATCATTGGTCCCCATGAACCCACATAATCGACATAACGCTTACCGTCGACATCGTATAAATACGCACCTTTGGCTTTTTCGATAAATACAGGCGTGCCACCCACCCCATTAAAAGCACGTACCGGTGAATTCACCCCACCTGGAATATGTTTGCTGGCTTGTTTAAACAATTGTTCTTGCTTTGGAGATAAGCTCATCAATTTACTCAACTAAAAATTTAACTACAAAAATAAAAAAACTGCTTAAACCGTCGCACTAAAAAGTTCAGACCACTCATCTAAACGTTCAGGAATATGATTCATTGGACGACCTAAAATATCACTGATCACCGCGCATAAGTCTGCGCCTGCTGTAATCACAACATCGGAATTTTCAACCGTTAAACCACCAATGGCACAAATCGGTACATTCAACTTGGCTTTTGCTTGCTTTAATGTTTCCAGACCAATATTGCCTGCTTCAGGTTTAGTATCAGTGGCATAAATTGCACCAAATGCCACATAATTTGCACCTTCTGCAATGGCTTGTTCAGCCAGTTCGAGTGAATTATTACAACTACAACCAATAAGTACACCTTGAGGTAATTGTGCGGCAGCATCGGCAATTGAGCCATCATCTTGCCCCAAATGTACACCTACACCATATTTAACTGCCATTTCTAGATCATCATTAATCACAAAAGGAACAGCATATTCAGCACACAAGGCTTTCATATATTCCACTTCGTAAATTTGATCTTCTTGTGTGACTTTCTTACGGCGATATTGCAATACGGCTATGCCACCATTTGCAAAAGCACCTTCCAACTTTGCAAGTAAAACTTCTAAAGGATCATCATTGGTAATAAGATATAAACCGCGCATAAAAAACTGCCAAAATTAAAACTGCCCTATTATATGCACAAGATTAACCAGATTCAGTGCATTTCAGGCAAATAGTAATTGATTGCTAACCATAGACGGATGAAAAACTTAGCAAATTGTAATTAATCTCACATTTCCCATTATTGAGCGGGAAATACCTATTTTCAGGGATAGATCGAATGCAAATTAAACGATTTAATACAACTACAGAATAACCATAAACAAAAAAATAGTAACTTGGAACAAAACAACGAATTGACTTTCTAATGCTTTGTCATAAAACGCGCTTGGGGAAGCGGATAAAGAATTAGAGAGTCAACTATTTTAGCTAGAACCTATTTCAATTCAATCCATTAATCCAATAAAAATGTATTTTTCCAATGATAAAATACTGTAAATTTTCGCTATAAATTCATGCATAAAAAAAGCCCAGAGAAAGGTCGCTCTAGGCTTGGAAAGCTTTAAATTTGTATTTTTGTTTAATCTAAAAGATCAACAATTCAACATATAACTATTAATAGAATATTCATTCTATTTTTGCAAGCCCTAAGCAGTTTAAATTTTTGATCAAAGTGCGACCTGTTTTTCATACCAGCATTATTATGATGGCTAAATCATGCTTTAGTTCTCTCATTAGCTTGAAATTTTATCCAATGAGCGGTCTTTTAAACTTAAATTTCCTCGTAATACATCGGAAAACATACGCCAATCCGAAATAAAACTGTAGATCGGTTGTTTAAAACTAGCCGGTTTGTTTTTCTCAAAAACGAAATGTCCGACCCATGCACAAGCATAGCAGGATAACAGCCCATAGATAAAATATTTTGGCTTTCTTTGACGAATCGCTTTGCCAAAGAAATATATACCGACACTACTGCCAAATACGTGTAAACGGCGACTGATGATATTTCGATGCTCGGTTAAATAAAAGCGATAAAATTCATGATAATTTTGAATCGGCAGTTGAAATTCTGGTTGCGAATTAAGTTCCAATTTAAGCTCTACGGGTGCATTCATTTTTATCATCCTGTTTATTTTTCTTTACGTTAGCGTATTTCACATACAAACAAAAGTGTTCCTCGCGATAACTTTTTGTTCATTTCAAATGCAATGACAGAAGAATTGCGTCGTCAAGTCTTACATGAAAAATCATTTTCGCTACAATTGAAGGCTTAAAAGAAAGAATACAATTCAAGCGCTATTAAGAATCATTTTTTCATAACGCATTTCTACCGTAAAGATGACGCTTTTTATGTCTAACATAGCGTCAAAAAATTAGGATGAAAGATCATGGTCGAAGTTGAATTAAAATTTCAAATTCCTGAAGCACGACGTAATGCTTTACTCAAAGCATTAGATCCTAAAAAATCAGAAATTATTCAACTTAAAGCAAAATATTATGACACTGAAGAATGCTTGCTTTCACAACATGGTGTTGCCTTAAGACAACGATTAGAAGGTACACGTTGGATTCAGACCTTAAAGGCTGCGGGAAAAAGCCATTTACACCGCTTTGAGCACAATTACGACCTTGGTGAACAAGAGCAAGCACCAGAGCTTGATTTAACTATTTATAATAATGATGCTGAAGCACAGCAAATCCTTAGCAATGCTTTGGGCAACTCACAAGCGCAACTTAAATTACAATTTGAGACAGATATTCAGCGCACTTTTCGCGTTCTTCAATTTGAAGAAACTGATATTGAGGTCAGTTTAGATGTCGGTGAAGTCCGTACTGAAACAGCACAACGGGAAGTTCATGAAGTTGAATTTGAGCTTAAAGCAGGCTCCATCCAAGCCCTTTTAGCCTTTAGTTTTGAATGGGTAAAAAAATACCAACTTTGGTTAGATGTTCGTAGTAAAGCTGAAGTAGGCCATCTTTTAGCTAAACATCAAAAAGTCAGTCCGGCAAAATCAGCAAAAGAATTTACGTTAAGTAAAAAAGACGCTGCCAACAAAAACTTACGACTACTGATTGCTCAACAATTACAACATTTACTGCCAAATATTGCGGCCATTGCAGCTGTCGTGGCGGAAAAAGAACATGTTCAACAAGCCCAAATTGCCTTAGATCATTTGAATTTAACGCTATCTTTATTTAAAGATTGGAATGAAGTCGTTTCGGATAAATGGGCCATGCAACTGGGTGCATTTAAACAGCAGTTTGATCATTTACAGCATTTGGAACACATGCAAACTACTTTGGGAGCTTTCTTACAAAATCCCAATACCGCATCCAATCTGACCAAAGATATTTTGTATGCCAAAGAAAAGTTGTCCAATTTAGTTCGCTCAACGCAAAACGTACATCACTATTTGGAACTCTTGATGTTTAGTTTAGAGCATGAGGAAAAACCCCAAGCCCACGATTTAAAATGGTTTGCTCAAAACACATTGCAAAATCAATACAAGCAATTACAAGACAGTTTGGCCAGTGCCGATATTGCTGACTTTGAAAGCCTCGATAAATTATCCACTAAAATTCATGAGTTAAAATTTAGCTTCCCTATTTTAACCTCGATTTATGATGTTAAAAATTTGCAAAAATATAGCAAAGCTTTAAATGACGCTCAGCTTGCAGCCAGTGAATATCAAATTCTGGCTTCTTCCGCAGCTTATATTCAACAAACGGAACTTGAAGCCAGTGACTGGTTTGTTTTGGGTTGGCTCACCGCGAAACAAGAGGTTTATGCGCAGCATTTACTTGAAGCGACCGAACAGTTCCTCGTCAGCCGGAAATTTATTAAATAAACGATCCAAAGCCTAAAATTAAAGCATATGGTTCTCTATTCGAATAAATCTCGATATTTTGGACGATATGCTTGATCTACTTTTCAGCATAACACTACTACTATTTTTTTCGGCCTGACTTACAATTAAAATAGAACGACATGAATAATAAAATGTCAGGAGTTTTGATATGCTAGAAGTTGAATTAAAATTTCAGATTCCCGCGCAACATCAAAAAAAACTCTACCAACTGTTTTTGGCTAAAAATGCGCAGCCCCGCTCACTATTTGTACAATACTACGATACGCCCGAACGGCATTTAGCCCAACAGCATATTTCATTGCGACAACGCCTTGAAGACACACACTGGATACAAACCTTAAAGGCGTCGAGTGAGCATCATTTAGAACGCTTTGAATTAGAAATTGATTTAGGACCACTAGAACATCCCGCTTTAAATCTCGAAATTTATCAATCACATCCACAAGCAAAAAAAGTGCTAGAGCATGCTTTAGGCAAACAGGCTAAAAATTTAAGCATGCAATTTGAGACCGATGTAAATCGCCTCGTTTATGTGGTGCATTATAATCATGCAGAAATTGAAGTCAGTTTGGATCGGGGTGAAATTCGTCACGACAAGCAAAAATTAGCCATTTATGAGCTTGAATTTGAACTTAAAAAAGGGGCTATAACCAACTTTATTCAATTTATCCAACCGTGGGTTAAACAATATGATTTATGGTTAGATGTAAGAAGTAAAGCACAGCGTGGTGATTGTCTAAGCCAAAACCTAAAGACTACAACTGTACAATTTGCAGCTCCACTGCAACTTAATCGACAAGGCTCTACCGATGCAGCATTAAAACAAATTGTAAATAATAGCTTACAACACCTATTGCCAAATGCCACAGCCATTGCCTCTGAACACTATACGCATGAACATGTGCACCAAACGCGTGTCGCGATTCGCCGCCTAAGAAGTGCTTTACGCATTTTTGGCGATTGGTCCAATGATGTTGACCCAAACTGGCAACAACAACTTGCGACACTGTTTCGTCAACTGGGTTCAACGCGAGACCGTGATGCCTTAAATGAAGGCCTCATCCCACAGCTACAACAAGCAGGCGCGCCTTTCACTCAGCTTCCTCCCGCTACAGAGGAAAATAATGTTCCGATTGATGCAGCTTTACGTGCTTTAGATACGGTTCAGTTAATGTTAGCGTTACTGCGATTCGTGCATCAACCCACCAAAAAGCAAAAAAAGACGGTCTTAAAAAAAGATATCGCCAAAAAACTCCAGAAATTGCATCAGCAAATTGGCAAGGACGC
Organism: Acinetobacter bohemicus ANC 3994; assembly: GCF_000367925.1. GTDB lineage: Bacteria > Pseudomonadota > Gammaproteobacteria > Pseudomonadales > Moraxellaceae > Acinetobacter > Acinetobacter bohemicus. Next base: position 733,970 of record NZ_KB849164.1, on the reverse strand, counting down.
CGACCAATTTCTAGAGCTGGATATTCCGTCACGACATCGCACCCGTAAACGAGTCAAACGTTTACGTTATTGTGTCGAATTTATTGCTTCGCTCTATCAAAATAAAGCCGTTAAAAAGTATCTCAAGGACTTAAAACCGCTACAAGAAAGTTTGGGACAATATAACGATTTAATTGTGGCTGAAACGATGTTTCTAGACATTGTTCAGCGCAAACAAAAAGTGTGGTTTGTACTCGGTTGGATTGCCAATGAAAAAAAATACATACTGCAAGAAATCGAGCAGCATTTAGTCACATTTTCCAAAACAGATACTTTTTGGTCATAAACGAAAATCAAATATCACCATAAATTAGCGATATTTGCCGAAAATTTTCCACGTATGATTATCAGCCAATGGATCGCTATAACTATCGTTACGCTGTTTACGCGGCTTATCACGTGCATCAACCAATTCAAAGTGTGGTTCTGTACTGAGTACAATACCATTCACATAAAACCGAGTCCGTGTATAGTCACTTTGCCCATGCTGAAATACATAGGTACGCAGGTCAATAAATTCACGGTGTGCAACTAAGGCAGCAGTATCATCACTTTCTAACCAAGCTTGCATCGCCTGAACCTGTTCAACTTCATATTGTCCGCATTTATCCATCAAACTGGCAATCCCACGAAAAGTCTTCGACTCTTTGGCACGGGTTTTATTAATCCGAATCCGATCCACATGAAAATAAAATAAAGGCAAGTTCAAATGACTGGGTAAATGAATTGCATCTACCACCTCATCCTGCATAAACGGTTGGAATAAATCCTGTGCCCTTTCAATGAGTCCTGTCCATTGTCGATAATATTCTTCAACTTCAACCTTGGAACCATAATAAATAGGCAAGCCTTCAACATTGGCTAAATTTACAGGCGGCCAAATATTTTGACGCAATAAGGCGATGTCACTTTTTAAACTTTGTACCGCAATAGCATCTTGCATTACATTATCCATTTTTATACTTAGGCTATTTTTAGATTAAGCCAAAGGTTTAGTTTCTGCAAGCCTTTGCCTATAATATGGCATTAGATCGTTTTTGCAGGAAAAGTTCATGGTTCAAAAGATTGAAGCAACAGATGTAACCGAAGAAGAAGCGTTAAATGCTGCTTTTTTTGAACGTGCTGATGAATTTATTAAACATGCCAATGACTTTTGCCGCATTGAAAAAGGTTCGCAAGTAAAGCCACCTGAAATACGTGGGCAAGTCAGTGCTGCAATGTTATTTGGTACGGCTCGTTTTAATACGTGGGTCGCAGCCAACAACTTTAAAGATGGCAATGAAATGCGTGATGCTAAAGATCAAGTCATGTCTTACATCATGCAACAGTTTCAAATGATGCTTGAAGATAACTATGATGAATATTGCGAACAGTTTGAAAACTATCTTCGCTTCCGTCATAACGAAGAATTTCATGCCAATAAGCATGACCATGATCACAAACATTGATCATATGATTAAAAGCCCGTCAGGGCTTTTTTTAGCTCGCTATTTTTTGGATAAAAGGTCATTCAAAGCAATCATACTTTGCAGTATGGTAAAGAGTAAGGATACGCTGAATTAGGCATAAATATGCAACAACTAGATTTTGCAATTATTGACGCGCATATTCACCAATGGGATGCTTCTCACATGCCCTATTCAGCTGCTTTGGCAGTTAAATTATTGGCTAAGCATCCCTACTTACTAGATAAGCTTGTACGTCTGGTTAAATCCGATGAGCTGATCGAAACGCTTGGGTTAACCAATCATATTACTGCGCCTTATTTACCTGAAAATTATATGCAAGATATTGGACATTACTTGGTCGAACAAGTCGTGCATGTTGAAGCCCGTTGGCATAAAAACAAAGGCAAAGGCGTTGTCGATGAAACCCATTTTATTGAGTCTTTACCCTTTAACCAAGAAACAGTCAAACTAGGTGGCATTGTCGCAACAGCAGACCCACGAGACAGTAATTTTAAAAAGATCTTGCAGTTACACCGTAAAGCTTCGCCACGCTTTAAAGGCATTCGTAAAATGGCCGCAGTGCATGAAGATAAAAACATTCATGCTTGGGCAGATGAACCGCACTTATATCGTAATAAAAAATTTCTAAAAGGTTTCGAAGCCTTAGCACACCTCAACTTAACATTTGATGCTTGGGTCTATTCCACCCAATTAAATGATGTAATTGCGTTAGCCAAACAATTTCCTGAAACATCCATTGTGCTGGATCACTTTGGCACACCTGCAGGGCTTTTTGGTCAAGTCGGTACACTTACGGGACTGACCAAAATTGCCCGTGAAAATATTTTATTTCGTTGGCAGGAAGACATGGCTGAGCTAGCCTTATGTCCAAATGTCTATACCAAAATGTCAGGTTTATTTATGCCTGTATTAGGTCATCAATTTCATAAGCAAGGTCGCGTAGCCAGCAAACAAGAAGTTTATGATTTAGCCATGCCACTCATTACCCATATGCTAAAAAGCTTTGGTACTTATCGCGTTATGTTTGCTTCTAATTTTCCGATGGATCGGGTGAGTACATCATTGGTCAATATTATTGATGCTTTTAGTGATGCCGTCATCGCCTATGATCCCAATGCATTGCAACAAGTCTTTCATCACAATGCCAAACAGTTCTATCATTTATAAAAAAACCTCCCTTTAATCAAGCGAGGTTTAGAAGGATGAAGACCACGCACTTTTTTAAGTTTGCTGGTCTTAACACAAAGGAAAGATAAAATTACTTTTCTGCTTTGCCATATTGGTCAGCCATGACTTCAACGAATTGATCCAGCTTAATATATTTCTTAATAACAGTATCGACATCGGCTTTAGTCAATTTTGCCAACGCTTGATCACGTTTTTCACGGAACAATAGATCTCGATGATGTTCAAGTTGTGGTGTTAGCATGCGATGAATATTGCGTTCATCTTCTAAAGCGGTAACCCGTTTTTTCAAGATATTGGCTTTGGCAGCTTCCAACTCTTGCTCGGTTACACCTTTGCTGAGCAAATCATTTAAAACTTTATGCACACCCTGTGAAACTTGTGCCGACTTACCTGCGGTGTAATTGGCTTCAATGGTTAAAGCACCTGAATCTAACCACTCATCCAAGTTTAAACCACTGCCAAAACCATAAACCAAGGCATTTTTTTCACGCAGCTCTTGTGCGAGGCGCGAAGAAAGTTGTGAGTCGCCCAAAATATAACTAAATACCATTAAGGCAGGCGTATCAGGATGATCCGCACCGACAGGAAAGGTCAAAATAGATTGATAATTACCAAATTCACGTTGTTCAGATAACGTATGAACTTTCTGTGCAGGATAAGCTTGATAATCGGAACTGAGTCGTTGATATGGCAATTTTGCTTTCCAACCCCCAAACTCCTTTTGCAATATTTTAAGCATCGCTTTGGCTTGGTAATCACCAGTAATTGCAATTTGCGCATGATTACTGACAAAGAAATTTTGATACAAGGTCTTCACTTGCTCAACTGTCGCAGCCTTAATCTGTTGCTTAGAGACCTCAGGTTCAAAATGGTAACGCAAATCCCCCGGTTGATAAGTCTCTAACAAACGTGTCATGGTCAGCGCAGCCACGGTTTCTGGTTCGGTATAAGGTCGGTCTAGCGCAGATAAACTTTGCGATTTAATCAAATCAAATTGGGATTGTTCAAACTTCGGCTTTTTCAAAACCTCTAACATAAATTTGAAATAATCTGCAAACTTTTCTTTTTTCGCAACAATTTGAATGGTAATACTATTGCCTGCTGCATTTGCAGTTGCACCACCACCCGCTTCAATTGATTTATCGGCAATATCTTGCAAGCTATATTGATCTGAACCACGTAATAATAAATACGCCATCAAATCTAAAACTTCACCTTGATTAAACAATGATTTTTCAGTGCCAAAATCAATCGAAATTGTGGCGTAGGTTTTATCATCACGTGTCGATGTCGGATATAAAGCATATTGAATACCATTCTTCAATGTGCCACGTTGAATTTTCTTTTCAGTATTGACTAAGGACTGCTTAGAAGCCTTAACGTATTCTGCAACCTCCTGCTGATAGACACGACTATCTTTCAAAGGTTCTGCTTGAATATCGGTTTGCGTTAAAGTTTTAGCCGGTTCAGATGCTTGCTTTTGCTTTAATGCTTTTTTCTGCTCTTCAGGTGTCGGTTGAATATCACCAGAAATACGATGTTGTGGGACTAAAAACTGGGTTAAGGTTTGATTCACATCGGTCAGTTTAAGTTTTTTTATATTGTCCAAATCGGTAAAATACTGCGACCAATCACCCTGATAAGACACATAATAATCACTCAAACGTCCACCCAATGCTGCGGCATTGCTTAATACACTCTCTGACTGATTTTGAATTAGATTTTTTACCCGATTAAGTTCAGTTTCGTTGAAGGGTTGATTCTTTTCTACCCCAGAAATGAGCGCAGATTCAACTTTCTTGGCATCATGATTAGGTGCATAAATTGCACCTATAAAAACTAAATTAAAGTCTTGATCCAACCATGTCGTTGATTGAACTGCTGTACTTAAACCCGTTTCCACCATACTTTGGTAAAGATGTCCACTCGGCTGCATGCTATATAAATAAGGCACTAAAACAAGTTCAGGTTTGATCTTTTCATTTTTACCATTCAAATAAACATTGAATTTCGCTAGATCGCTACCCTTTTGCACCAGAAAATTGCGCTGTTTCATTTTAGACGAATCAAGCACCGGAACTTTCGTCTGTGCTGGAACATGACGTGCTGCAATTGGACTAAACCTTTGATCAATCTGCTTTAAAACTTCAGCCTTATCAAATTTACCTGAAATCACCATGACGGCGTTGTTAGGTGCATACCATGTGCGATAAAACTTATTCAGCTCATCCATTTTAATGGATTGTAATTCGTTTAAATCACCAATCGGTAAGCGCCCTAAATATTGATTGCCATAAGCCGACTTCCACATTTGATCCATCATTACAGAAAAAGGTTGATCCATACGAACTTCACGTTCACGTTTCACAATCGAAATTTCTGAAGGGACAAATTTTTCTTGTAGAACCAATTTATCCATCCGTTCAGCTTCAAGATGAATCACTTCATTAATCACATTCTGTTCTGGACGAATGACATTGGTATATTTGGTCGAATAATAGTCCGTACTGGCATTCGTCATTAAGGTGTATTGATCAAGACGGCGTTGAAATTCTTCGCCTTTAATATTCTGTGTCCCTTTAAACGCTAAATGTTCCAATAAATGTGCTAAACCACCTTTACCCTGCGGATCATTCAATGAACCAGTTAAATAAACCGTATTCATAAATACTTTATTTTCTTTATCATTTTGCGCAAGGATCACACGAAAACCATTCTCTAATTTATATTCCTCAATCTTCTGTTGAGATTTAACCAAAATCGGTTGGGACCAAGCTGTGGCACTCAAGCCTACTAAAAATAAGGAGATGGTAAGTTGTTTAAACCGCATTAACATAATTATTCCAATTTATTCAGTCATATGAATTTTTATAACCCTGCCATCTTAGGAAATGATTCTTATTTTTAATAGTAGTTTTTTGAAAAAATAGCCGTTTATTTCAACGGCTTTGTCGCTCATCTTGATTAGTGTCTGATGTTACGCAGCCGCTTAAATCTGCCAGACTAAATTATAGAAAAAATTAATTCCGCGGACAGGTGGCATGGATGCTACCCGTTGGGCTGGCGTACAAGGATGTTCGCTCAGACCAACAAAAGGTTTTGTCTACTTCTGACCTTTCAAAAGATACCGTCTCAGATATCAAGAGGATTATTGAGAATTGATGCAATAATTTTCTTGATAAGGCTGTTGGTGTTTGAGTACACCATAACAAAGATGAACTAACTTCCTCATCGCAGCTCCAATCGCCATCATCTTGGTTTTACCATTGGCCAATAACCTTTCATTCATCTCTTTAATGTGGGGATTATGCCGAGTTGCGACAATGGCTGCCATATATAAACCAGCACGTATTTTGGAAGAGCCAGCTTTGGATAAACGGCTTCTGCCATGAATGGAGCTACCCGATTGCCTTTGAATGGAGACCAAGCCGACAAAGGCAGCCGCTTGACTAGCCCTTTCAAAATTATGGCTGCGCAAGAAACTGAGCATTAATAAACTGGTGCGATCCGCAATGGCTGGAATACTGCTGAGCAATTCTTTATCATTTTTTAAATCAGGATTTTGATCAATGTGATCATCAATTTGCTGATCAATATCCTGAATGTGTTTGTTTAACTGTTTAATACTCTTATGGATAGACTGAAGTACAGGTTCTATCGTGAAGGTAGACTCTGCTTTTTCCAAACGATTTTTTTCACGTTGTAAATCTTCACAAAGTACAGCTCTTCTATCCAGCAAAGCATTCAGTAATTGAATATGTTCGGGTAAAGGCTGCCAAAAATGCAGATCCGCAGTCATCGCAAATCGAGCTAGAACTTCACTGTCAGCCTTGTCTGTTTTATTCAGCTTAGACATGCTCTGAGCAAAATATCGAGCTCTAGCGGGATTGGTTACACAGACTTGATAGCCTGCATCAAATAAATATTTAGCTAAGCGTTCATGATAAATAGAAGTGGCTTCCATTAAAATAATGGTCTGCGTAGAATTTGCAGCATGATGATTTAGCCAAGTTTGAAGCTGTTCAAAACCTTTGGGCATATTCGAAAAAGTTTTGGTTTTCTTTTTACTTTCAGAGTTTTCTAAAATTAAACAGCAATCAATTTTAGCTTTAGCAACATCAATACCAAGATAAAACATAATTTTCACCTGCTTTATTTATTCACTTATTCTTTCAGCATAACCACCGTCTTTTCTTGTGAATACAGCATCAAAGTGCTTAGTTACCGTCCAGAGTTGTGCAAGTGGTTAGGGCAAATAGTAGGTTTTATCTTTTGACCAAACTTTAAGTTTTAGTAGAGAACCAAACTCTACTATTTGCATATAGTGAGAGCTAATCACTATGTAAGTTAATATACAAGTAGAAATAATGCCTATACAAAGGTCATTTAAACTTTGCAATACATATAAGGCAGTGCAACCAGCCCTTTAATGAGTGCCGTGCGTAAAATCAGTTAGTATTTTACAAATATAATTCTGCCTGCATATACAATTTTGCATAACCTGAAATTTCAATCCGTTCATTTTCAAGCACAGCACAATACAACTCACCTCCACGCTGTGAGGCTTGATACGCTAAGACTTCATTCTTACCTAGTTTTTCAGCCCAAAGCGGCGCAATCGCGGTATGAATTGAACCGGTGACTGGATCTTCATTAATACCGTTGGCTGGGGCAAAATAACGCGAAATACAATCATATTGCTCAGCTTGCGCCGTTAAAGCCAAATCAACCCATGTTCCTTGTGCTGTAATTGCCGTTCGAATTTTCCCCAGTTGTTTTAACAGTTCTAAATTTGGCGTTTCATCTATGACATCTTGTGAATTCTCATATTCCACAATATAGGCTTGGCTATTCAAATACACATTTTTAAATGGCTTGCTTAAAGCTTGGCTTAGTATTTCAGGGTAGTCTGTAATTTTCTCTGCACGGCGAATTGGAAAATTCATTTTGATTTTGCCATCTGCCTCTTGGCTGACCACAAAAACACCCAAATTTTTCACATGAAATTGAATTACTTTAGCCGAGGTAAAATCTTTAAACAGCACAAAGCTACTGGCCAAAGTCGCATGTCCACAAAAATCGACTTCTGTTGTTGGGGTAAACCAACGAATTTCATAATTTTCTGCGTCAATGACTTTTACAAATGCCGTTTCAGACAAATTATTTTCCAAAGCCAAATTTTGCATCAATGCTTCATCCAACCATTGTTCGGTCACAATCACTGCGGCTGGATTGCCTTTAAATAACGCATTGGTAAAAGCATCGACCTGATACATTTTCATATTCATTGACCTTACTGTATTTTTTCATCATTTTACGCAACTCATCACCTCAAAATAGCGACAGATTTTAAAAAATAATTGATACAGATTATTTTGAATAAAAAAAAGCCAATAGTAATCTATTGGCTTTACATAAACGCATCATATGGACACGCTCATCAAAACTGATGGTTTAAATTTCTTTTAAATCGGCTGCATCTTGTTCAAATATCGATTTATTGGTTTGACCTAACAACTGACTCGTGACCATACCCGCAGTCATTGATCCATCCACATTCAATGCCGTACGGCCCATATCAATTAACGGTTCAATTGAAATCAGCAATGCCACCAATGTGACTGGCAAACCAAGCATAGGCAATACAATCAGTGCCGCAAATGTTGCACCACCACCAACACCTGCCACGCCAACCGAACTTAAAGTCACCACACAAACTAAGGTAATCATCCAGATAGGATCAAAAGGATTAATGCCGACCGTTGGGGCAACCATCACCGCCAACATGGCTGGATATAAGCCTGCACAACCATTTTGCCCAATCGTTGTTCCAAAAGATGCTGAAAAACTCGCAATCGACTCTGGCACACCTAAACGTCTAGTTTGGGCTTCAATATTTAAAGGAATACTCGCAGCACTTGAACGACTGGTAAATGCAAAGCTCAGTACTGGCCAAACCTTTTTAAAGAACTGAATCGGATTCACACCTGTGATCAATAGAATGACCGCATGTACAGCAAACATAATGGCTAAACCAACATAGGATGCTACTAAGAAACCACCTAAATTGAGAATATCTGCCATTTTAGAACTAACAACGACTTTTGCCATCAATGCAAAAACACCATAAGGTGTCAAAGTCATAATTAAACGCACCAACTTCATGACCCAAGCTTGTAGAACCTGTATCGCAGCCAGCACTTTTTGACCTTTTTCAGGATCGGTTTTAATTAGGTTTAAACCCGCCATGCCTAAAAGCACTGCAAAAATAACCACACTAATAATTGAGGTCGGATGAGCACCTGTCAGTTCTGCAAATGGATTACTCGGAATAAACGATAAAAATAAATCCGGTATATTGAGATCAGATACTTTATCAGCATAGTCCGTTTGAATCGTATTAAGTCGTTCTGTTTCAGCCGTGCCTTGAACTAAGCCAAGCGCACTCAATCCAAATAAGTGTGTCACTAAAATACCCACCGAAGCCGCTATTGCCGTGGTAAACAATAGCGTTCCAATGCTGAGGAAACTAATTTTCCCCAATGATCCTGCATCATGTAATCGAATGACTGCGCCCAAGATAGAGACAAAAACCAAAGGCATAACAACCATTTGTAAAAGTTTTACATAACCATTACCAATCAAATTAAACCATTGAGTGGTGTCTTTCAATACAGCAGCGTTTTCACCATAAATCAGGTGCAAAACCAAACCAAAAGCGACACCTAAACATAAACCGACTAAAACTTTTTTCGCTAAGCTCCAATCTGTTTTTCGTGTTTGGGTTAATAAAAGTAATAAGACAAAAAATGCGATAACATTCAATATCAAGGGTATATTCATATTTCTTCCCTTAGGATAATCTGTCTCTATTATAAAGCAAAACTTAATGCTGCTTTTAAAGCCTTAATGTTCTTCGTACATTTATTCTTCTCAATGAATCAAAAATTCAGCTTTGATGATAACAACGATTGCTTATGCAGCGCATCAAACCCGTGATGCTCAATAGTCGATAACGATAAAGTCCATATGGCTTTATCAAGTTTGCATCCAATCATGAATGGGTATTTTTAAATAGCCAAGCCGAAACTTCACAACTCCTATCCAGTTTTAGCGGTGCTACTCAGACTGGATAATGTGCTTGAATATTATGTTTTTGCACTCTACGACTAGAAAAAAATCGACTTTAACGCTAGCTTATTCATATCTATTTCACGGGTCTCGTATCTCATGACTTTTCAAATTCATATGATTGATGTCAAAAATCAATTACAAAACTATATTTGGTTATTAGAGCATCGACCAAGTAAGGATGTTGTTGCGATTGACCCAACTGAAGCACATTTAGTGGAAGCTTACTGTGCGGAAAACAACTTAAATTTAACGCAAATTTGGCTCACACATTGGCATAAAGACCATACTGGCGGCGTACCTGAGCTTTTACTCAATCGTAATATTCCAGTTTATGGCCCACGTGAAGAATTAACTAAAGTTCCCTTTATTACTCATCCGCTACAAGACCAAGCGCAAATCACATTCCATGATTTAGACATTGAAATTATTGCCGTACCCGGTCATACACTGGGTCATATTGTCTATTTTATTGAAGCTTTAGAGCTTGTTTTTTGCGGGGATACACTTTTTGCTATGGGATGTGGCCGGGTCTTTGAAGGGACATACGAACAGATGTATCATTCGCTCAATCGCTTGGCTGCCCTACCTGCGCGCACAAAAGTTTACTGCACGCATGAATATACCCTTGCAAATGCAAAATTCGCATTACATGTAGAACCAGACAATTTAGCGATTCAACAGCGCTTTGACGAGGTTGAAGCCAAGCGCATGCTCAGTCAATGCACACTGCCCAGTACAATTGAATTAGAACTAGAAACCAACCCATTTTTAAGAGTCGAAAATGTGGCAGAATTCCAACGACTAAGACAGTTAAAAGATAACTTTTAAGTTTGACTGATAAAATTTGATACATCTAAGCATGAGCCTATAGCTCAATTTGAATCAGCAATCTGTATGCCCGAGCATGACAGCAATAGGAATTAAATCTTGTTGCTGCATCTTTTGAATTTGATTTCATACATTCTGTTTAATCGTTTCTGTGATCATTCCATCATCTTACAAAAGTATCAGCATTCAGCAGAGACATCCTGTTCAAAACTCATTTAAGGTGGTTTCTATCTGATCTAAGCTGCCGACAAAACACCTCAATCAGCTAAGTTCTAGTACTTTTACTGCAATTTAGAACAATAGTCAGCCAAAGTCCGATAAAAAATGATTGAGCAACGCTTTTAAAATTGTGTATAAATATTTCCATTATTTCATGACACTGGCCACTACCAATAAAAATAATATAAATCAGTTTAATACAGCCCAAACTACCAGCTAAAAATTCATTTTATATTTAATTTTCTGTGCCAATTTTAATGCTTATTTACCCTGTTTTTGTATAAAAAACCAACCAAATAATTTTTTTATAAAAAACAGCACAAATCTCCCCTTTAAAAAAAACCATTTCACCCCTATTAATTATGAAGTGCCCACAAGGTATTTAATATATACAAGGAGTTCTCTCGTGAAAAAAGTTGTTAAAGCAAAAAATTTAATTGCATTTCGTATTTGGTTAGAAAAATTAGGCTATTCAGTAAAATCATTAACCGACAATCGCGGATTTACGTTTAGCTTTAAAAAAGAATATGGTCTTGTGACGTGTGATTTAGCGGGGAATTCACTTGCAATGCAACTGGGTGAAGAATTTGAAGATCATTTAAAAGCTTAAAGACAAGTTCACTTTTAGATCGAGATAAAAAGAATAACGTATGCAATATATTGAAAGCCCTGTTTAGGGCTTTTTATTTAACTTTTCATTATATACAGGCAATAAAAAAGCAAGGTTAATAACCTTGCTTTCATATGATGGTGGGGACGGAGAGACTCGAACTCTCACACCTTGCGGCGCTGGAACCTAAATCCAGTGCGTCTACCAATTTCGCCACGTCCCCATCAGGGTACCAACATGTTGTTGGATTTTTTAAAAACTTGGCAGAGGATCAAGGACTCGAACCTTGACGAACGGTTTTGGAGACCGTCATGCTACCATTACACCAATCCTCTATAACCTTATTATCAAACAAGTTTGATAATAATTGGTGGGGACGGAGAGACTCGAACTCTCACACCTTGCGGCGCTGGAACCTAAATCCAGTGCGTCTACCAATTTCGCCACGTCCCCAATGGCTGTGTATATTATAGAGATCGATTCATGATGACAAGACCTTTTTATGAAAAATCGTTTTGTTTGTTTAAATAAAAAACAAAAACGGTTTTTCTGTATTTTTCTTAAACAATTTCAGTCATTAAGCACTGTTTTAGAGTGTAAATATTGGTAAATCTATATTCTTTTTGCTTCGCCAGCATTCCATCTAAAAGCCTTTTAAACCGTAAAAAATGTTCTGGAAGTTCAATTGTTAACCTTTGACAGTGTAAATAGGCCCACTCTTGATAATTTTTTGCAGTCAGACGCTGCCCTGTAAGCCATTCATAAATAATGATGCCTAGCGCATAAATATCGGTTTGAACGGTTTTTGCCGCAGCATGAAACAATTCAGGTGCCATATAACGTGGCGTTGCGGTTAAACTTTGCAATACGACCTGTGAATTAATTTCTTGTACATGTTCAAAATCAATCAAGCACACTTTTTGTTGATACTGAACCAAATGCTCTCTTTTTAAATCAGCATGAATCCAACCGAATTGATGTAATTGATCAACGGCATCGAGTAACTGTAATAGTATTTTTTCAATCTCTTGAATCGGCAGCGCAGAACAATCATGGAGCAATGCCTCTGCATGTCCCACAATTAAAACAGCCTTCCCCGATACTTGTTGCTTAGCGAAAATATCGACGTCAGGCATAATTTGAAAGGGTAACAAAAAATCTGCACAGCTTTGTTGTGCTATACATTGTTGATAAAAAGCCAATTCATTTAAAAATCCGGCTTCATAATATGGATTAACATTCGATGCTTGGGTTTTCAACCAATAATGTTGCTGCTCATATTCAAATGCATATAAAGCACGCCCAAAAGCCAAACTTGTAGGCTTGGTCTTTAACGTTAAATTTAAACCATGAATATCTTCAGCATTAAACTGCAATAAATTCTGCGGCTTTTTGCTCTGGATCTTGTTGATAATTTAAAAGCTCCAAACAATGTTGAATGGTTTTACCGACGCGGGCATGCGTTTCAATAGATGACATTTTAGGCCATGTCGCCTGCTCACCTTCACGCTGTAATAATTTAAACAAATATGGACGTGGGTTCTGCAACATATAGGTATAGTGTCGCGAACTATAATTGCCCACAATATTCAAATCACCATAATAGCCTTGATCCACCACGCCATAACCATGATCAAGCAAACGTCGTATTGGTGGGATTTTTCCAACTCGGCCGCGTGCAAAGTCCATAATTCCTTTGGTAATGACCTTCCCCTGACGACGAATAATCCGTTCCGGCCAACTTAACATATCTTTGCGATAGCGCTCTGCATCACTTTGCATAAACGGCACAATATGTGGATTGACCTGACTGGCAATGGTGTAATTTAAATTATACAAGCGTGCCATTTTCTCTTGAGGAAAATCACTGCGTACACTGCCATCTACCCAACGCGTGGAGGCCATATATGGCGTTAATTCGCCATCGTAGCGTTTACTGGTGAGTCTAACGGGCGGAAATAATATCGGGACTGCACAGGACGCCAAAACGGCACTCCAAACCAACAAATCTGGTGATGTGTAGGCATTCATAATCCGCGCTTCTTGTGAAGCATCATAAGGGGCTACAGCCACATTGATGTGCAAGCCAGAAATTTTAAATGCTTCCTCAAAGGTAATATCACCTAAATTTTCCACAAGGAATTTCTTTAGGTATTTCACATCGGCAAGCCCACCATTACCTTTTAAAAGCTCACTGAATTTACGAAAATGAAAAGCTTCACTAAAAAAGTTTTCACCATTTAAACGCGCTGAAATTTCTGAAGGTTTTGAAGTCCCTAGCATTGCCGTCATAATGGCCCCTGCACTAGAGCCAGATAACACCTTGGGCATTAAATCTTGCTCAAGTAAAGCCTTACATACTCCCGTATGAAACAAACCTAAGGTTGCTCCTCCAGAGAACATTAAGGCAGGTTGCCCATATGCTTTTTTACAATGCTGAAAAAAATCAATTTTTTCTGACAATGACAAACACTGACAAGCCGTTGAAGCAATAAAAGCCAGACTTTCACTGACTTCTTCCACATAATCTTCAATAATTTTTTTAGTTCCCATATATGTCGCAGTGAACAACATGGGATGAGCAATATTCGCAATATCGTAGGTTAAACCTTCACGTAATATATACATCAGATCACGGGTACGTTTTTGCAGCCGATAGCGTTTTAATAAAACTAATCGATGGGCAATAATTTCAGCATCAAAATAAGGTGAGCAGTTATCAAACTTCCATTCTTGAGCGCCAGATTCTTCATCTATTTTCAGCGCGATACTTTTCCATTCTTCATATGATTCGGCTGTTCCGAGTTGGCTTTTTAATTTTTTTATTCGATACGCTTGATGTGGATTAATATCTTGTGTGAAATCTTTAAATAACATACCTATCCCTCAAACACTTTCATTGTCATTCACTATTCATAATAGGTCATCAAGCATTACATTGACAGAAAACTCAGCGGATTATCATGACAAAAAATGCCTATTCCATTGGCAAATCACGACTAATTGATATACAGTTCTTAAGCAAAACTATCTTTTTTTTATCTTTCAAACGTACAAGCTGAACAATCATGGCAACAATTAATTTACCTGACCATATCTTAGAAGCTCTTTCTACTGTACTGCAACAATTACAGCAGAATTTACCCGAACTGAAACAAGAAACTGACTTTTCAGCATCTGCTTATAAATGGCAAGACAAACAATTGAAAGCCATTCAACAACCGAAGAAAATTTATTTAGATGATTTAAAAGGGATTGAAAAGCAAAAACAAAAAGTAATCCAAAACACCTTACAATTTCTCCAAGGTCTGCCAGCGAATGACGTACTACTTACCGGCTCACGAGGCACAGGAAAGTCCTCTATTGTGCGTGCTTTACTGACTCAATATGAATCTAAGGGTTTACGTTTAATTGAAATAGAACGTGATGATTTGTCAGACTTACCTGAAATTCAGAAGCTTATTCAAGATCGTCCTGAAAAATTTATTGTGTATTGTGATGATTTGGCTTTTAACGCAGAAGATGAAAACTACCGCAGTTTAAAAAGTGTGCTAGATGGTTCGCTACAGTCAGGCTCAAGCAATTTTATTATTTATGCAACCAGTAACCGTCGTCACTTATTGCCTGAATTTATGCATGAAAATACGCCTGTTACGCGTGTCGATGTGCCGCAATACACAGAATTACATCCTCAAGAAGCGATTGAAGAAAAAATTTCATTGTCTGATCGTTTTGGTTTATGGCTGTCTTTTTACCCAATGGATCAGAAGCTCTATTTAGAAATAGTCGAACATTATTTAGCTAAAGCAGATACGGAATTTACTGATGAAGTTCGTGCTGAATCTTTAAGATGGTGTCAACTACGTGGTCAACGTTCTGGACGTGCCGCTTATCAGTTTTCCAAACATTGGATTGGCTCGCAACGATTGGCATCCTTTTAATTTTTCATGATTTCTGAAATAATGATCTAAAATCAAATGCACCATCATTTTAGATTGTTGTTTCAGTCGTTCGTATTTGCAAAAATTCTAGATTATTGATTGTTTAATATCTTCTCTCTCAAAACACTGAATCCTTTTATTTAGGCGAGATAAACAGCTGTGGTGATATACATTATTATATACATTGCAGTTTTGACATATCACAATGCCTTAAACTCTATCTAAGCTCGTTATGAATAGTGTTTATTATTCAAAGAAATCACACATTTTAAGGAATCCCCCATGACCGATAATGAACAGGTTTCATTAACGCCTAAGTCTGATGCCAAAACATTTTCACGCAGTTTTGACTTTTCACTCGACTTTGAAAAGATTAATTTTAGAAAGCGTCCAAAGTTATATCGCATTGGTCGTGGTGAAGAAGGTGTTTTATTGGTTGAACCGTATAAATCGGAAATTTTACCCTTTTGGCAATTTGAAGATGAAGCACAAGCCACTGAAAGTAGTGCAAAAATCTTTGCATTATTCCTAGATTATTTAGAGAAGAATGATTTTGTTGGCGCAGACATGGCAAGAAAATTTTTGCTCATGGGTTATACGCGTGCGCGTCGTTATGCAAATCATAAAAAAGGCACACATAAAACTGGCCGAAAAAATAAAGGGGCGACACCCAAAGTTAAAGTATTACTTAATGATGCTGTTGCAACTGAAAAACATCCACACAGCCATACAGATGAAGTCAAAGCGACTGTGGCGAAAATTTTTAAAGATAAAAGCGATCAAGCAAAATTAAATCCAAAATATATTGAACTTAAAGAGCAATTCAATCTATTGATTCGTCAAGATTAATTGAAGCATTCATGAAGAGCATCATTAAAAGAGTAATTTCTTAATGAGAAATTACTCTTTTTTTATTGTTTCGAGTCTCTTTTTAGCAATACTCGACTTAAAACCATTCATACTGCGATAAATGAAGATAAAAAAAGAGGCTTTCGCCTCTTTTCAAAATTCAATACTTATTCCTGCTCAGGATTGCTCAATTCCGTCATCGGCCAGCGTGGTGTCGTGGTTACCGACAAACCATCGTGTTGCCCCGCTTTTAAACGCTGATAACCTGCAAAGGCAATCATTGCCCCGTTATCGGTACATAATGCAGGTTCTGCATAGTAAACGGTCGCTTTAATTTTCGCTAAATCGGCTTCTAACCGTTCACGTAAACGCGAATTGGCACTCACACCACCCGCGATCACCAACCGTTTTAAACCCGTTTGCTTCAAAGCTTTAACCGATTTTTTAACCAAGGTATCGACCAAGGCTTCTTGAAAAGACGCAGCAATATCTGCTTCGCGGTTTTGACCGGCAACTTTTTTCAATTGAATGGAAACCGCAGTTTTTAAACCACTAAATGAAAAGTCCAACCCTTGATGTAACATCGGACGTGGAAAATCAAAAGCGGTTGCACTGCCTTGTAAGGCTAATTTAGATACATTGGGTCCACCCGGATAAGCAAGCCCCATCATTTTTGCAACTTTATCAAAAGCTTCACCCGCAGCATCATCAATCGACTCACCAAGGAGTTCATATTGACCAATGCCATGTGCTGCCATAAGCTGGGTATGCCCACCAGAGACCAATAAAGCGACAAATGGAAATTCTGGCGGAGTTTCAGACAATAAAGGCGCCAACATATGACCTTCCATATGATGCACACCAATGGCCGGTTTATTTAATGCAAATGCTAGGGTACGACCAAATAATGCACCGGTCATTAACGCGCCCATTAAGCCAGGGCCGCGGGTATAAGCAATCGCATCAATTTCTGATTTTTGAATTTTACTTTCTTCAAGCAATTGATTCATTAAAGGAATTAGCTTGCGCACATGGTCACGTGAAGCCAACTCTGGCACAACGCCACCATATTCAGCATGCAATTTAATCTGGCTATATAGCACCTGTGCTCTTAAACCAACTTCACTGTCATAAAGTGCTAAACCTGTTTCATCACATGAAGTTTCTAAGCCAAGAACGATCATTAAACTGCCTTTTACCCGTATCTAAATATTACTAATGCTATTATAGACTTGTGATATGAGATGTAAATGAGTAAAATACTGTCCTTCACTTGTGATCTAGGCAATCCAGTCTAGATCTTATCCATAACTTAATGAGGATTCTTCATGCCACAAGTTAAATTGAAAGAAGGCGAACCAGTAGACGTAGCTATCCGTCGTTTCAAACGTTCATGCGAAAAAGCGGGCGTTTTAGCTGACGTTCGTAAACGCGAATTCTATGAAAAACCAACTCAAGAACGTAAACGCAAAAAAGCTGCTGCAGTTAAACGCTACCAAAAGAAATTGGCGCGTGAATCTGTACGTACTACTCGCCTTTACTAAAATTAATTTGTGACTGATTGACTGAACTGGAAAAAATAGATGACGACTTTAAAAAACCAAATAACTGAAGTTTTGAAAGCAGCTATGCGCGCTAAAGAAATGTCTAAGTTAACGGTAATTCGTGGTCTACAGGCAGCAATCAAACAAATTGAAATCGATGAGCGCGTAGAGCTTGATGATAGTCGAGTTCTTGCGGTCATTGAAAAGCAAATCAAACAACGTAAAGAATCGATTAAAGCCTTTGAAGGTGCTAATCGACAAGACTTAGCTAGTAAGGAACAAGCCGAAGTTGAGATTATCTCTCAATTTCTACCAGCAGCTATGACTGAGGAAGAACTTGATTCAATCATTGCACAGACAATTACTGCGCAAGAAGCTACTAGCATGAAAGATATGGGTAAGGTGATGAATTCTCTACGTCCGATCATAGCCGGACGTGCCGATCCTGCACAAGTTTCTGCAAAAATTAAAGCAAAACTTGCGTAATCCCACGCTTATCAAATTTATTCTTTAACGTTGAACTGCCTTCTCTTTAAAGACAGTTCAAAAGTTGTTATTTTCTATTTCAGATCACATTGAATATTATATTTTTTCAAAATTAACATCTCTTTTGACGACATTACTTGATCAATCACATCTTGCTTAGTCATTTGTCTAAATTGACGATCCAAAGCCCCTCTATTTTGATCTGCCGCTTGATATAGCCGCTCAACATAATCCCCAACAATTCCACAGAATTGTACCTGTTGCTGTGGTGTAAAATTGCTCTGTCGCGCATCTAAACCACTAAAAAAATTCCTTGTTTCCTGCTTATACTGGTTAGAAATTTTTTCTACTGCTGCTACATATTGCTCTACGCTTGCAAAGACACGACCTGATGCAGAACACCCCAACACCAATAAGCAAAATAATATTTTTTTCATAAATCAATCAATACAGGTCATCGTTAAAAATATAAATTCAAACCAAGATTATCATATACTTAGCAACTTTAGCGGTAGATTTCATTCATCTATATGCAAAAAAGAGGGTTTGTATTCTAGGTAAGCCTGTTCCGTTGGTGCTGGCAATTGACCACTGGTTACCGTGCCCAAGCGTAAACGTATAACATCAGGTAGATCCACCCGATAAGAATAAATAGGACTACCACACTCTTGGCAAAAAACACGTGCTTTATAAGGACTATGAAAATATTCTTTTAAAAATTTAATACCACTACTAATCTCAAATTTAGATTTATCTAACGGGCTATTCCAACCAAATAGAGAACCTTGAGCACGTTGGCAGTGCTTACAATAACAGATGATTGTTTTTTCAATCTCGGCATGATAACGGTATGTTACCAACCCACATAAGCATTGCCCTTCAATCATTTCCAACCTCCTTATTTTTATTCTCTTTGCTGTAAAAAATTATCCTGAGTTAGATTTTTAGCTGTCGCTCTTTTTGCATTTCACTCAGTCGTATTTTAAGTTTTGCAGACAATCCTTCATTATTTTTAACTAAACGCTCTGCGTGCAATAATGACTTAATTGCATTTTCTTCCCAACCCGACCAATATTCAACCTCTGCACGATAACGTAATACATTCACCGTTCTCAAAGGGGATTGTTGATCAATATTTGCAGCTTGTTGCATCAAACGCCATGCAGCAATATCTCGCGGATTCTTATTGCTAAAACGCTGGATTAAGCTCAGGGCTTGCCCTGCTTCCTTTTGACGAATCAACACTTCAGCCAATTTAAAAGCTAAAGCTCTATTTTCAGGCATAATTCGCGCAGTGGATTGAATCGCTGTATATGCTTCATCGACTTTATTTTGCCCTAAATAAATATCCGTTTGAATAAGAATCATCAAATTATTTAAACGCTGATGCATCTTTGCCTGATCTAAAACTTGCTGAGCGAGAACATAGTCGCCTTGTTTTAAATAAAATGCAGATAAAGCCACCTGTCCCGCAAAATTTTTACGATTTGCCAAAATCTGTAATTGTTGTTCTGTTGCCTGATTAGAGATCACCATACTGTACCATTTCAGTATTTCAAAATCTTCATCATGCAAATTCGATTTCACTTGAGGCAATTGATTTGCCCGTAAGCGTGCTTCACTCATCCGCTCCGTGCTCAATGGATGTGTTAACCAAAAATCAGGTAAAAAAGACACTTGGCTCGTCGCGCGATGCATCACCTCAAAAAAGTCAGCCATACTCTGTGGGTTATAACCCGCTGAATACATATATTGCATACCAATACGATCGGCTTCGCGCTCTTGGTTACGGCTATAATTCAACTGCTTATCCATTAATGCGGCTTGTGTCCCCAACATCACGGCTGTACCAATATCACCATCTGCTTGCGAAGCAACCAAAGCTCCCACCAAAAGCCCTGCTAAGGTCAGTAAACCTTGCCCCTTAAATGCTTCTTGTGAACGACTGTAATGACGTTGTGATACATGTGCCACCTCATGCGCCATTACACCTGCCACCTCATCCATATTTCGAGCAGAGGTAATTAAGCCTGCATTCAGGGCAAATAATCCACCGGGAACAGCAAAAGCATTAATTTGAGCATCGTTAATGATCACCAAGCCTATAGGCTGACCAAGCTGGGTTTGACTTAAAATATGTGCAAATACATTGAATAACTGATCTTCTAACCATGGGTTTTGCATGACTGGCATGTGTCTTTGCACTTCGCGAAAGACTTTTTCCCCTATCATTTTTTCTTTTTGCTGGTCAATTAAACCAATCCCACTGCCAATTTCAGGAACACTAAACTGGGGCACAGCATTCAGATTAGCACTGTGCGTTGTCCCCATGACTGAAATCAAAGCTGTACTACAAGCCAATAAAAACCGTTTCAATGCTATATACTCAAACTGCTTTTTTTCAATTTATCAGACTATAGCATTGAAAATTGAAGGCATTTGCAATGAAGTGTTATTAAATTTTAAGAAAATACAGGATTGACGATATAAGGTGGGGTCTGCCCTTCAAGTGCATCCACCACATTACGATAGGCGAGTTCAGCCATTTTTTTACGCGTCTCTGCGGTAGCAGAACCGACATGTGGCAAAGTCACCACATTGTCCAAATGAAAAAGCTCCGATTCTTGTAACGGCTCTTTTGCATACACATCCAGTCCCGCAGCAAAAATCTTACCGGCCTTCAAGGTAGCAATAAGTGCCTGCTGATCCACTACAGAACCACGAGCAATATTTACAAAAACCGCATGGGGTTGCATGTTATCAAATTCAGATTGCCCAATTAATGCTTTAGATTCGGCATTTAAATCAACGGCAACAACAATAAAATCAGACTGTTGCAACAACTCATTCAAAGCGCAATATTTTGCATTTAAAGGCTGTGCCAATTCCAGTCTTTCACGGCGGTTATGGTAAAGAATATTCATATTAAAACCATAAAAACCACGACGTGCCACAGCAACACCAATATTACCTAGACCAATAATACCGAGTGTTTTACCAAAAATATCATGCCCAAATTGTG
Organism: Acinetobacter bohemicus ANC 3994; assembly: GCF_000367925.1. Lineage (GTDB taxonomy): Bacteria > Pseudomonadota > Gammaproteobacteria > Pseudomonadales > Moraxellaceae > Acinetobacter > Acinetobacter bohemicus. The sequence continues at coordinate 712,641 of NZ_KB849164.1, read as the reverse complement.
CTTCACCCACAGTACGTTGCCAATGACCTTGCTTGGTCCATTGATCTAAATAAGGCACTTTTCGCGCAGCACTCATCAACAAAGTAAAGGCTAAATCAGCCGTGGTTTCGGTCAACACATGCGGTGTATTGGTTAACCAAATTTTTTTCTGATTCAAATAAGCAAGATCATAATTATCATAACCAACACTCACACTGGAAATAATTTTAAGCTGCTGTGCGGTCGCCAAATTACTTTCATTCAGTAAACGCCCCGCACCAATCATGGCATCCGCATCTTTGACCTGTTCGCGTATTTGCTCATTCACATCACCCTGTTTTGGGTTAATCACCACCACATGATATTGAGCTTGTAAGCGCTGAAGTACATCTTGATCTAGCTGACTAAAAACCACAACTTTCTTATTCATATCCCATCCGCGCTCTGATTACTTTTTTTTGCATAAATTGCCATAGGCGTTTTTTCAATAATGGCTGATCAAGCATTTCTTGCAAGCCAGCCAAATTTATACTTTTGGGGTCAGCTAAATAAGGCAGCTGCCCGATTAAAATAATGTTTTTATCTGCACTAATAGCATCCAAGAAACCGTGTACATAACTGTCTACACCACGACTATCTTGGAAATTAAGCAAAGGAAATGGCCACTGTAGCTCATAATATTCAGCCTGAACTGCCTGCTGAATATTATTCCAAAGCTGCTGTTGTTCAGCCGTCATTTCCGTGGCATCAACAACAATGACACAATCGGGCAAGCCAAAAGCTTGTAATTGAAAAGGTGCGATCTGTAGAGCTGTACGTTCTTCAATAGCCAAAGGTGCAACTTCAGTTGGCACTTCTTTGATCACAGATGGTGTGATTAAAGCTTCTATCCGCTCAAGTACTTTAGGCTGCTCAATCTGAGGCACTATTGGTATTTCAGGCTGAGATTTCGCAATGACAATTTCAGTCAAATATTCAGGTGCAGCCTGATCTCGCCAGATCGATGACGATGGCATATTCTGACATGCAACATCCTTAGGAATCCAAATATCGATCCCTAATGTCGCCAGTATGTCACGCTGATGCCCTATCATCTTTTTTCATCACCAATTTAATGCTTGGTATTCTAACGATAATATCTATATTTTGCTGTGCTTTTATTGACGATTAGTTTAATCATCACTCATCTATAATTTTATCTCACCCTTGCTACACAATCATCAAACTATTTTTTTTCTGCATTTGTTCAACAATTTCACTGGTTTCAAAACCAAAACGCCAATACAGCAATTGCAATACGTCCAATTCATCTTGGGTGATAATACGATCATTCCACAAACAGAGTTCTGCAATCCCCAAAATACTTAAACGGTCACGCAACAACAACCCCGCGATATCATTCAAAATTTCAGCCAAATCAATCGGCTCATCTGAAATTTCTGTATACATTTCCAATTCTTTCGCACCAAGTACACGCTTTAGAATTTTTTCACGTACATCAAGCTGATTTAAGCTATTAATCTGCTGCACATGCAATAAAGCATCAATCAAACGTACAATATCGGGTTTTACCTCTCCCAGAGAGGTTGGCATATGCAACGGTAGAAGATTCAATTCAAATTTCACATATTCAAGCAGCAATTCATCCAACAGCCCAATTTCACCATCTTCTTGAATAATCCGAGCCAATTTGGTTAAAAATTGCCGTGCAATTGTGGCTGGCATACCACCAATGTTTTTACATGCATCATAAAAAATAGAAATATGGACACGACCATCCAAATTCAGCAAAGAATCGACAATTGCGCGGCTAACCTCTGCATCTGCTGGAATAAATTCACGATATTGGCGAATCATTAAAATTGCCACCATAACTTCACGCGAACCCGTCGCGGTCTGCAAAGCCCTTAATATCAACTCTGGACGCTGCATATTATGGCGTATTTCTGGATTTAAAGGCTTAATGGCATCCTTAATGGCAAAACTTATGGGTGATAAACGCAATAGTGGCAAGGGTTGTGGCGAACTCCATGGCAGATATATTTCACTATTCATTTCCTCTAAGGATCGAAATAAACTGAATAATGGCTGATTGCGTAGTTTTTTTAAATTTTCCAGCTGTAAATCTTGCACCAAACCCGGATTCAACTCATAAATACGCTGTTCAATCGCTGGATGGATATTCATCCAATTTTGTGGACTTAAAGAGTTGGCAAAACACATATGTGAAATAGATTCAGCATACTCACTATGAATTTGCGAACCTGAATGATGCACATAAATTCTTAATAGCGTCTGAACATTGGCATCATTTTGAATAAGGCGCTTGGTTTTTTGATCATTTTTAAAGGTTCGACTACCCAAAGATATATATTTGATAAAACGGGTAATTAAGATCCCAAGACTTCCAACCAACCAAATAACACCCCCAATTGCAACAAAGGAAGTCGCAAATTTATGGGTATGCGCTTGACCATGCTTCGTAAAACCCAGCTTGGCAATTTTACTGCCCCACTGGCTAAAAGTAGTTAAACTGCTATAGAGAATTTTTAATCGCGTATTTTCTGCCGTGTCACCCGATAAAATTTTATTAAATTCATGGCTTAACAAGCCATAAAGCTCCAATTCATCTAAATTTTGTAAAGCGCCCCAAGTCAAAATAATGACAATATCCCGCGGATAAAATCCAGCAGTCAGTGCATTGACACCCACTTCATCGGGAAGCACATATACAGCGGGTGTCTCAATTAAAAAGGTATTCGCCAATTGCTCAGTTACTCTCAAAGCAACATTTTCTTCAGGAATACTTTCAATTAAACTGAGTCGACGAGCACCCAATTGCTTTGCAAGCGAATGCCCACCCGAACGAAATACATAGAACTCGTAAAGTACAGAAATGGTCATCACACTAAGCAACGACGCAATGAGATAAGGACTTAATGCATGCCAAAAGATAGACTGAGTTGAATCAAGATAAAAGACCAACAAACCCAAAATCGTATTTAAAATGAATAGCGTTAACAACACCGCGAGTATACAAACACTTGCAGACCAAACCATGTTTTTATTTTTAATGAAAGAATAACCCACGCTCTTCAATGTAAAGATCCTCTATTACATTGTCTTTATTGAACTATCATAAATGAAAAAAGCGGGAAATTCCCGCTTTTCATCGAATTAAAGAAGAATTTTATTCTTCTTTTACTCCAGTAAGATCAACTGATGCGGCATCAATATTCACATCAATATAACCACCTTTCGCTTTTTTTGCAGAATCATTACGTTTACGTTCAAGCTCATCTAAATAAGCTTCATCGATTCCGCCTGCAACATACACACCATCAAATACAGAGCAATCAAATTCCTGTAATGCTGGCACTTTACTGGTACGTACTGCACCTTTTAAATCCTCCAAATCTTGGAAAATTAAACGATCTGCACCAATAATTTCACGGATCTCTTCAACGCTACGACCAGAGGCAATAAGCTCATCTTTCGCAGGCATATCAATACCATACACATTTGGATATTTCACCATAGGTGCAGCAGAAGCAAAAAATACTTTTTTCGCACCTGCATCACGTGCCATTTGAATAATTTCGTTACAGGTCGTACCACGAACAATCGAGTCATCCACCAGCAATACATTCTTGCCTTTAAACTCAAGTTCCACTGGGTTTAACTTTTGACGAACTGATTTTTCACGCTGTTTCTGACCCGGCATAATGAAGGTACGTCCGATATAACGGTTCTTCATAAAGCCTTCACGAAACTTCACACCCAGAATATTGGCAAGCTCTAAAGCTGAAGTACGTGATGTATCTGGAATTGGAATCACCACATCAATATCGTGTTCCTCGCCCCATTCACGTGAAATTTTATAGGCAAGTTTTTCACCCATTTTCAAACGTGCTTTGTATACCGAAATACCGTCAATAATCGCATCTGGACGCGCAAAATAAACGTATTCAAAAATACATGGGCGATATTCTGGGTTTGTTGCACATTGCTGGGTAAAAATCTCACCTTCCGATGAAATAAAGATTGCTTCACCCGGCTCAATATCACGCTCGACTTTAAAACCTAAAGCTCTAATCGCAACAGATTCAGAGGCAATGATGTATTCCATGCCTTGTTCCGTTTCGCGTGAACCATAAATTAATGGACGAATACCGTTTGGATCACGAAAGCCGACCAAACCCTGTCCAGTGATCATTGCCACAACACCATAAGCACCTTTACAACGCTCATGAACACGTGAAACCACTTTAAAAATATCTTCTGGGGTTGGATTCAGCTTGCCATTTTTTTGCATTTCATGTGCAAAGACATTTAACAATACTTCTGAATCTGAATCCGTATTCATATGACGAAGATCTGTTTTAAACAAATCATCGTGAATTTCTTCAGCGTTGGTCAAGTTACCGTTATGCGCCAAAGTAATCCCATAAGGTGAGTTCACATAAAATGGCTGTGCTTCTGCACTGCTTGATGAACCCGCTGTAGGATAACGCACATGACCAATACCGTAATTACCTAGCAATGCACGCATATGACGCGTATGAAAAACATCGCGTACCATACCGTTGTCCTTACGCAAGAACAACCGCCCTTCATGACAAGTTACTATTCCGGCTGCATCCTGACCACGATGCTGTAACATCGTTAATGCATCAAACAACATTTGGTTAACAGGTGACTTACCAGCTATACCAACTACTCCACACATAGCAACCTCGCAAACACGCTAGGATTAATAAAAAGGATTATTTGTTGATTCATCTGTACGCGCTGCATGCTTCTGCGTTTTATCAGATGACGAGCCTGAAGATTTCGATGCATCTTCAGACTTAATATGATCAAGCGCGTCATGTGCCGCATCTTTTGAAAGTTTGGTTGCCCATGGTGCATAAGGCATCAGGCGTTGTACAAGTTTAGATTGTTTCCAATGGGGTGAACTTTCCACCCAAGGACCAATCCCCTGCATAGTAATCAGTACAATCAATAAACCTTTTAAAGAACCAAAAGCACCACCCGCTAAACGGTTTAATGGTCCTAGTTTCAAGCTCTTTAATATTTTATTGAGTAACGCAGTAATAATCCAAGTTAAAACCACAATCACCAATACAATAAATGCAAAAGCTGCTATTTTTTGTACCACTGGATCTTGACTCAACGAGACCATCGAAGGTGCTAGGATGACTGCATATTTTGCACCAATAATCAGTGCAAAAATCCATCCTACCAAGTTCGCAAAGGCTGTAACCAATCCTTGTCGCAAACCGTTTAGCCCTCCAATGAGCAAAATAATGAGTACAAAGATATCCAGTGTATTCATGATGATTTTAGAGCATCAACACAATCTTTAATTAGTGTTGGCCCTGTATATATGAGGCCACTATAAATTTGTACAAGGTTTGCACCGGCATCTTGTTTAGCCAAAGCTTGTTCGCCCGACAAAATACCACCAACACCAATCAATGGAATTTGACCATCTAAAGCTTTTGAAAATGCTGCCAAACATGCTGTGCTTTTCTCAAACACTGGCGCGCCAGATAGGCCACCTGCCTCGTCCGCATATTTCAGATTTTCCACGCCTTCACGTGACAAAGTCGTATTGGTCACAATCAAACCATCAATTTTAAATTGCAGCAATTGCTTTGCAATAAATTCGATATCTTCAGCGCTTAAATCTGGGGCAACCTTAAGCACAAGCGGTACGTAATGTTGATGTTCTTCTGCCAATTCAAGCTGACGTTTTCTTAACGTCTCTAACAATTCTGTCAGTGCATCACCGCTTTGCAAACTACGCAAATTTTTGGTGTTTGGCGATGAAATATTCACTGTCACATAAGAAGCGTAGTTATAGACTTTTTCAAGACAAATCAGATAATCATCGACTGCATTTTCAACTGGGGTATCGGCATTTTTACCAATGTTAATTCCCAAAATTCCTTTGAATTTCGAAGCTTTAACATTTTCAACCAGTTTATCTACCCCGTCATTATTAAACCCCATACGGTTAATAATGGCTTTGGCTTCAACTAAACGGAATAAACGAGGATGCGGATTACCCGCTTGTGGACGTGGTGTAATGGTTCCAATTTCAATAAAACCAAAGCCTAGTCCAGCTAAGGCATCAATATAAGCGCCATTTTTGTCTAAACCTGCCGCCAAACCAACTGGATTCGGGAATTGAATTCCCATACAAGTAACCGGTTTAGAGGCAATGCTTTGACGCATCATGCCCATACGATGGGCCGATTTCAATAACGATAGTGTTAGCTCATGTGCACGCTCTGGTGCTAAAGAAAACAACAAAGGGCGAGCAAGAGAATATAACATATCTGTAAAAGTCTACTGCTTTTTAAGTCGCCATATTATAGGCATAGCCTATACAAAACACCATGCTTAGCGGGTCTTTATTTTCACCCATTATTGCACTGTCGCTGTTAATTTAATCTGCCCCGCTTCTGAAATTAATTCTATTTTTTCAAGACTTAGTCCCATTTGTGCTAATTGCGTTAAAAAATTGGCTAAAATTGCATAATTTGCATGTGTGGCCACAATTTGAATTTGCTCACCTGCCTGTTGCGATGCAACCGATAAACTCTGCTGCTGAGCAACACGCTGAACTTTATCCGATGCGCTTAATTGCAAATCATCGGCAGGCTTCATGGTCACTGCATTGCTTTGCATCCAAACCATCATGTCTTTTAAATCATTGACCCGGTTTTGCTGTTTTTCTGCGGCTGCATGCATATACCAAAGCGCTGAACCCACTACCGCAACCACCACAAAAATTGTGGTAAAAACTACCATATAGCGTTCACGCACAGACAGGCGTTCAAGATAATCGGTGATCTTTTCCATCGATTGCTCAATGGAATTGTGTATTTTTTCTGCTGTTTTCATTATTGTATTTTCACCAATCCAATGACACCCGTGCCATTCGGCTGAATATTTCCTAATTCAACCTTAAAGCCTTGTTGGTTAAGCTGCTGAGTCAAACCTTGCAATGTAGCAGCAGAATTGGCTTTCAATTCCATATTTAAAATAGAGCTCTCGTAATTAACACGATGAGCAACAATCTGATTTTGCATGAGGACTGGACCAACACGGCTTAATAACTGTAAAGATTGTGTATTAGCACCTTTGTTTAAGCGCACATGACTTTCAAACTGACTTTTTAAATTTTGCTCAGTGACACGGCTACTCTGCCCAAACCAAGATTTATACTGATCAATAGCTTGCAGCGCAGTCTGATCTGCAACTTTTTTATATTTATACCAACGTGTCGCATCATAGCTAAACTGAACCACCAGTGCAGCAATCAACACAGCAGCACATGCCTTCCAATAGCCCGAAATCCCTGTCGCAGCTTTTGCTTTAGGTAAAATATTAAAGGGATGATTCTTGGCTTTTTTTAATATCGGCACTTCATAATGAAAAGTTTCAATCTGATCAGATGCAACCATGGCTTCAAGGCTCTGCATTTGCTCAGCGGTAAAATTACTAATCTTATAATGCTGCCCTTGAGGCTGATAATCTAAAAATAAAGCCAAATCATCGACCGAATTGCCCATAAATTCATTTTCACGTACCAGTAAACACCCCGATACATTAGCAATGATTGTTTGCCCCACATCAGGACTTGGCAAAATCAGAAAATCTGGCAACAAGGAAATGACTTTAACTGGAATCAAGGTCAAGGCATGTTGTAGCGTTTCAACCGTCGTATTGGCAACACCCAAAATAATGAGCTGATCTGGATTCTGAAAATGATGCAATACTTTCATTGAATCAATGGGCAAAACCACAAATTCTTCAAGTAGATATTTAACCCCATCCACACCTAATTTTTTATATTGCGGCTTGGCAAAGGTTTGTTGAAGTATTTGCACATCACGACTTGGAAAAAACGCAACCGCTTCTTCACCATGATAGGCTTGAGTCTCTTGAATTAAATGCTCAAGACTAGAGGCTTGATACCAGCTCTCTCCAGTTGACCATTGCCAAACCCCATTGGCTTCAGGCATCCATAAATACAACATTAATGTTTTTCTGCCGTTTTAATTAATATTTTATGCGTTTGGAATAAAAATTTTTAACTGTGTAGACAACCCAGTTGCAATGACTGCTTGCTCATAAATACGCGCTTCAGCCAAAGCATAGGGATGAAAAGACTCCGCGGTCAATAATGATGAAATATGTGCAACCACATTCATATGACAAACCACAACAATAGATTCATAAGGCAACTGAGACAACCATTCAACCGCCAATTTCGCATCATCTTCAGGCTTAATTTTATCGCATAGCATCACAGGCACATCATTAAAATAATGCTGCAGATGTGCCAAGGTTTCTTGTGCACGCAATAAAGGACTAACCACAAATACATCGGGTTGAATCACATCCTTTAAATATTCTGCAACTTGCTGTGCTTGTCTGTGCCCTCGCGCAGTTAATGGACGCTTATCATCATTCCCATTAATTGCTGGAGAGGCTTCACCGTGACGAACTAAAGTGAGTTGCATTAAAATTTCCTTATTTTCAATATGCAGCGATTATACCTGAGCTTTATGACAGCGCGAATTTATTCAATTATATTGAAAAAGATTACACTTCATTATGCGGTAAAACAAACTCTACATCACTACGATGGCCATTTTTCATTAATGACAGTGCAATGCTTAAAGGTGGTGCACCTTCAAAAATCACATTATATAAAGCACTGGTAATGGGCATATAAACATCCAATTCTTCAGAACGGCTTCGCACCTGCACAATGGTATTAATCCCCTCTGCCGTTTGCCCCAATTCAGTGGTTGCTTGTTCCAAGGTCTTACCCGAACCTAGTGCAAAACCCACTTGATAGTTGCGACTTAAAGGACTGCTACAAGTCGCAAACAAGTCACCGACACCAGATAAACCTAAGAATGTCAGCGGATTGGCACCCAATTTCACCGCAAAACGGCTCATTTCAGCCAATGCACGGGTTAAAATCATACTTTTGGTGTTTTCACCCACTTTGTAAGCAGCCGCCATCCCCATTGCAACAGCATAGATATTCTTTAAAGCACCACCCAGTTCTACACCATGCACATCATCACTGGCAAAGACACGGAATAATGCACTGTGTAAAGCTTGTTGCACTGCATAACGCACCAGTTCCGACTGACTTGCAATTACAGTTCCTGCTGGCTGTCCCGCCATAATTTCTTTGGCTAAATTTGGTCCCGACAGCACACCATAAGGCACTTCAGGTAATTCTTCACGAATGATATCACTCATAAAACTGAAGGTTTTGGCTTCAATCCCTTTGGTTAAAGATACAACGGCCTGAGAAGTAATAAATGGCTTAATTTGTTGAAGCACATGACGAAAAGAATGACTTGGTATCGCCACCAAAATAATATCGCGATTAGAAATTGCCGTTTCTAAATCCGTCACCGCCTTCAAACCAGACTCTAAAGTAAAATCGGCTAAATAGCGTTTATTTACATGGGTTTGATTAATTTCTGCTGCTGCTGCTTCATCCCGAATCCAAATCATGGTATCGCAGCCATTTCGAGCTGCGGTATTGGCCATTGCAGTACCGAAACTACCACCACCCAAAACTGTTACACGTAACGCAGTCTTTTGATCCACTGAAACAGGCTCAACAAGATCTGAAAATTTTAACTCTGACATTATTTTTATATCTCGACTCAGTATTTAATGACTCAGTATTCAATAAAGTTATTTATTCCAATAACTGACATAATTTTGTGTATTTATTTCTGCACGTGCTGGAATAGCTTTAACTGCCGTTCCAATATAAATAATTCCAGAAATTAAATCATCTTTCGTTAGACCTAAAAGTTGTTTAAATAAATTTGACTCAACCACGGCACCACTGCGCCACATCGTTGAAAAACCTTGAACTTGCAGTGACAACAAAAAGTTCTGTACCGCCGCACCTGTACTTAAGGTTTGCTCAAAATTTGGAACTTTCGGATGCGGCTGAAACTGAGTTAATGCCAAAACCAAAAGTGGCGCACGAAATGGGTGATTTTTAACCCGCTCTAACTGCGTCTGATCAGTCTCACCTAAATCGGCCAAAGCTTTAGATAACAACTCACCAAAAGCGCCTCGCTGATCACTGGGAATAACAATGAAACGCGTCGGCTTTAAACGATGATGATCTGGCGCAGTGAGTGCCGCTTGAAAGGCTTTTTCTAACTGCTCTGCATTCGGCGCAGGCTCGACCAAATGACCAATCGACTGACGTTGATGAATATTATAATGAACCGTATCTACCACTGAATCCGTCATTGGTTTCTATATCTATGTACTAAAATATTTCAATAAGATTAGCATACTCTTATTCAGATTCTCTAGAGCGATGAACCAATGTACGCCACTCAATTCCAATCTTACAGATTAATCCGTCACAGAGCGGCCATATAAAACTGCATATTTTATACAAGTCTTTCAAAAATCATCCAAAAAGTTATGCTCAAATAGCCTTTATTGTTTGAAAACACATAAGGGGAAGAAATGAATAAATTTTTCATGCTATGTTCTACAGTTGCCGCCACGCTGGTATTAACTGCCTGCGCATCAAACCCAACGGCATCCTTAGCGATTCAAAAAGAAAATAATCAATATGAAGTCACTGGTGTAGGGAAAAGTAATTTAATTGCTAAAAACAATGCAATTGCTGCCGCAAACACGACCTGTGGTAAAAAAGCCACTGCTGTCATTATTGATGAAAAAACTGAATATAACGGTGCGTTAAAAGGGGTTGTCGATGAACAAACTGGACAAATGATTCAAGCCGCAGCAAGCGTTATAGGCACTTTAGCAGGAAAAAATGGTAGCCTTGCTCGAGATGAAGATTATCAAACCACGCTCACTTTTAAATGTCGAGCAAACTAAGTCATTGCACAATCACTTAATCCCAGCAATGCATTAATAATGCTTAAAGCATTTCAAAAAAACTGCTTTAAATTAAGTAATGCTAATCAGTTAAGGGGTTTACAATCAACACCTTAACTTTTTAGTTATTTAAGACAGCTATTTATAATTTTAAATCAAATATTTTAATTTAATTCATTACTTTAAATAAACTTAAATGAGAAGCCTCAAAATATATTTTAAGTTCGCAAGATACGAATGACATTTCCGCGCATAAAATAACATCATAAATTTAAAATGCTAATCTAAAAATAAGAAAACCAGTCAATTTCTTAACTGACTGGCATTCGCTTTAAATAAGCGGCTTTTTACATTGATGTAATTTAGTTTTAAAACTAACAATAACCTTCTAAACGCGTTAAAGGTAGTTTTTGACCAATCGCTTTTTCAATTTCTGGAAGATAGAACGCATCATCTTCAGACAAGAAACTAATACTCACACCACTTGTACCCGCACGACCTGTACGACCTATACGGTGTACATAATCATCCGACTGTTCTGGCAAGGTAAAGTTCACAACATGTGAAACACCATCCACATGAATACCACGACCTGCAACATCGGTTGCAATCATAATATTATGCTGACCATTTTTAAATTGATCTAACATTTTCAAACGCTTGTCTTGTGCAATTTCACCAGACAACATCACCACTTTATAACCATCTCTTTTTAAATGATCATAAAGTTTACGCACTTGATCACGACGATTGGCAAAAATCATGACTTTTTCAATCGGTTCATCGCGCAAGATTTCTTGCAATAACTTGTATTTATCCGTTTTTGCAACCATATAAACGCGCTGCTCAACATCTGCATTGGTTTTCTTTTCTGGCTCAATTTCCACAGTCACTGGTTCAAATAACCATTGTTGTGCCAAATTTAAAACATCATAACTAAAGGTTGCCGAAAACATCAGCGTTTGACGTTGCTCTTTACGCGGTGAATAACGAACAATTCGTTTGACCGATGGAATAAAACCCATATCCAATAAACGGTCTGCTTCATCAATGACTAAAAATTCAATTTGGTCTAACCAAACTTCTTTTTGTTCAACGAAATCAATTAAACGACCTGGTGTTGCCACAATAATATCGACAAATTGCTTATCAAGTTGTGCTTTTTGCTTATCAAAATCTACACCACCCAATAAAGTGACTAAATGTAAATCTGTAAATTTGGTTAAATCTTTAGCATCACTTTCAATTTGCAAAGCCAATTCACGCGTTGGTGCAAGAATCAGTGCACGTGCTTCGCCGCGAAAGCGTTGTTCTTTAATCGGATTATTGAGCAAATCATTAATTACACTAACGAGAAAAGCAGCTGTTTTACCCGTACCCGTCTGCGCACGACCAATCGCATCATGTCCAGCCAAAGTGAATTTTAAAACCTTTTCCTGAATGGGCGTCATTTCTTTAAAACCTAAAGCATCAATAGCTTGTTTAAGTTTCGGATGTAAATTTAAGGTTTCAAAACCAGATGACATAAAAATGTGCTCTAACTTAATAATCAGGAAAAATAGTAGTCCATTATAAACAAAAACGCCCCAAATTACATTGGGGCGTTCTCATGAATAATCAGGCGATTAGTCTAAAGGTTGTACTTCTTCAGCTTGGAAGCCTTTTTGACCTTTAACTACGCTGAATTCAACGCGTTGACCGTCACGAAGTGAACGGTGACCGTCACCTTGGATAGCGCGGAAATGAACGAATACGTCGTCGCCGCCGTTACGTTGAATAAAGCCGAAGCCTTTAGTGTCGTTGAACCATTTAACTACGCCTTGTTCACGAGCTGTCATAAGTTAATCCTCATTGTATTTATAGAAGGACCACCCGGTGTTGCAAACAGCAGAGTAAACAAGGTTTAAAAATATTTATTATTTCTAAGCTTGTAATCATTCTGTATTACTATTAACAAAATCCCGGTTACATCCATTACTGTATTCAATTTTATGACAAATTTAAGTGTTGTCATTATTTTGAATACGCAAAGAGCTTAACACGGGTTTCTAACAATTCATACTGTTTTTTTGATTAATCTGCGTTATTAATTTAGCTATTTTTTTACTAATTATTTCTTACTTTTATAAAAGTATCTTGATGTTGTGATTCAATAATTTTATTTTTGTTTGGCGCTAAATTTGCTAACATTTCAGAAAGTTTTACTGGATATTAAATAAGATGAATGATCTAGCAAATACAGCGATGATTATAGATGCAATGGGAAAACCTTGCCCCATGCCCTTATTGATGCTTAAGCGAGCACTCAAGAATAAATCAGATCATCTATTTTTGCTAAAATCTTCAGATCCACATAGTCAACAAGATGTCATGCGCTATTGCCAAATGCATCAACTCAAATGCGGCATGACCACAATTTCCGATTCGGAATATCACTACTTAATTGAATCTTAATTATTTTCAATTAGACTATAGCTTTTCAAATTTGCATAAAAAATTACATTTCTCTACCCAATTTTCCTTAATTCACAAAAATATTAGATTAAGATAAAATTTAAGTTGGTTATGTCATCCCATTTTAAAGGAGAACACATGAGTGACAGCAGCAATCAATTGATGCCCCTGTCATTATCGGCGCCAGGGGTAAATCTCGGTGCTTATATCAGTACTGTCAATCAGATTCCTATTTTAACGGCTGAACAAGAAAAAGAGTTAGCCGAGCGCTATTATTACGAGCAAGATTTAGACGCAGCAAAAATGCTGGTGATGTCGCATTTGCGTTTTGTGGTGCATATTGCCCGTAGTTATGCAGGCTATGGCTTGCCGCAGGGCGACTTAATCCAAGAAGGCAACTTAGGCTTAATGAAAGCCGTTAAGCGCTTTGACCCTAATATGGGCGTGCGTTTAGTCTCTTTTGCGGTGCATTGGATTAAAGCTGAAATTCATGAATATGTGATTCGTAACTGGCGCATTGTTAAAATTGCAACGACCAAAGCTCAGCGCAAACTTTTCTTCAATTTACGCAGCTTAAAAAAATCGAGTAAAAAACTCACACTCGATGAAGCAAAATCTATTGCCAATGACTTAAATGTGACACCAGAACAAGTCTTGGAAATGGAAGGTCGGCTTACTGCCTATGATGCTGCCTTTGAAGCACAAGGTGATGATGACGATGAAGGTTCAACACATGTTGCACCCGCACTGTATTTAGAAGACAACCGCTATGATCCAGCGCGTCTTGCCGAAGAAGAAGACTACGAGGAACAAAGTAGCTCTGCCCTTCATAGTGCAATGGACCAACTTGATGATCGTTCACGCAACATTTTACAGCGCCGCTGGTTAGACGATGAAAAATCGACACTACATGAATTGGCTGCTGAATATAATGTTTCTGCCGAACGTATTCGTCAGTTAGAAAAAAATGCAATGGAAAAAATTAAAGTGGCAATGTCTTCTAATTAAACAATTAGACTGATTTTATTGCATAATTAAAGAAAGGGCCGCGTGCCCTTTCTTTGTATTTAGGCATTGCTATTGTTGCTTTTCGCCTTTCGTGTAAAGCCGAAAATATGTTAAGGTTGGGCGCAAATTTACTCATATGACAATTGCTTATGTGGATTGCAATTTCAGCCCTTAACTTAGCACTTGCCGTCATGCTTGGCGCATTTGGTGCACATGGCTTAAAAGCACACGCGACCGAAGCTCAACTGGCATGGTGGCAAACAGCGACCGATTATTTTTTCTATCATGCACTTGGGCTTTTGGCACTTGCCATTTTAACCCGAGTTATTCCTCAGCTTCCAATTAAAGCCAGTTTTTTACTCATTCAAATCGGCATTGTATTTTTCTGTGGCTCTTTATATGTCATGGCGTTAGGCTTACCGCGTATTTTAGGTGCAATTACACCCATTGGTGGTGCACTCATGATTGCAGGTTGGCTGCTCCTTGCTTGGAATGCATTTAAATACGCGAAATAGAGTAAAAATAGGGAAATCAGTATGCATATTTACTTAAATGGCGAATCAAAAAATACATCATGTACCAATTTATTAGAATTGGTTCAAGAGTTAGCACTTGAAGGCAAACGCTTTGCTGTAGAACAGAATGAAATGATCATCTCCAAAAGTAAATTGGCACAAACGCTTATTTGTGCTGAAGATCATATCGAAATTATTCATGCCGTCGGTGGCGGCTAATTCGGAGCTCCCATGGAAGATACCCCACTTATAATTGGTTCGCGTACATTTAATTCACGCTTATTGGTTGGTACAGGTAAATACAAAGATTTAACTGAAACTGATCTAGCAATTCAAGCCAGTGGCGCAGAGATTGTCACTGTTGCGATTCGCCGAGTGAACATTGGACAGCATCCTGATCAACCGAATTTACTTTCTGTTGTCCCTCCTGAAAAATATACTATTCTGCCAAACACCGCAGGTTGTTTTGATGCCAATAGTGCCGTGCGTACCTGCATGCTTGCACGTGAACTTCTAGATGGTCATAACTTGGTCAAGCTTGAAGTTTTAGGTGATGAAAAAACCTTATACCCAAATATCACCGAAACCTTAAAAGCCGCACGTACGCTAATTGATGATGGTTTTGAGATTATGGTCTATACCTCTGATGATCCGATTGTGGCGCAAGAACTTGAAAGTATGGGCTGTGTAGCCATTATGCCTTTAGGTAGCTTGATTGGTTCTGGGTTAGGCATTTTAAATCCACACACCATTTCAATTATCAAAGAAAATGCCAAAGTACCTGTCTTGGTTGATGCAGGTGTGGGTACAGCCAGCGATGCAGCCATTGCGATGGAATTGGGTTGTGACGGCGTGTTGATGAATACAGCCATTGCCGCAGCACAAAATCCAATTTTAATGGCCTCTGCAATGAAAAAAGCGGTTGAAGCTGGTCGTGAAGCTTATCTAGCAGGTCGCATGCCGCGTAAACGTATGGCCAATGCAAGCTCGCCAGAAACAGGCTATTTCTTTAAATAATGAGCTGATCTGCTCTAAGCATTAAAAAGGATTCTTCGGAGTCCTTTTTATTCATTTCAATATAAAAACAGTGCTTTATGAGTATTCAATAGTTGAATTCGCTCAATCAACACATTTAAATAAACTCAAGAATCTTCACCTTCAAATATCTATAACCATATAAAAATGAGAGGAATTTAAGCCCATGCTAAAACTTATCAAACCTTTACTTATACTTAACACCCTATTTTTCATTACACTAACAAGTAATGTTTGGGCAAAAGCAGAGACAGAAACTACGCTCAAAACAAGCTATCAATCCTTTGTTCCAAAAAATTGGAAAATCTTGGAAAAAGTACAAGGCGATTTAAACCAAGATGGTCAAGCAGATATTGCCCTGATTATTGAAGACACCAATCCAGACCATTTCGTGGTAAATGCAGGCTTAGGCAGTAATGTACTGAATGTAAATGAACGGAAACTTTTGGTTTTATTTAAACAGCCAAGTGGCTATCAGCTCATTGCGAGTAATCATTCACTACCGACTGAAGGCGATGCAGAGTCCCCTTGTCTGGCTGATCCGCTTGGTGAAACCGAAGCTTTGAGCATTCAAAGAGGCGTGCTCAAAATTCATCTGCACTACTGGTTAAGCTGTGGTTCGTGGTATGTGACCAATCACATTTATACCTTTCGATACCAAGACCGCGCATTTAAGCTAATTGGCTATGATGTGAATGATTTTCACCGCGCATCAGGTGACATCACAGCGCGAAGTATTAACTTTATGACAGGCAAAGTGAAAAGCACGACAGGTGAAAATGAATTTGCTGAAAGCACGCAACCTGTCAAAGTTCAATGGTCGACATTAAAACATCGCTATGCATTGAAACTCGAACAGGTTCAATTTAATGAGCCACGTGAGTTTGAATAAATAGAGTCATTAAGACTCTTTCAAACTCACATGCGCAGCTTATTGTGCTTCTAAAATACGAATTTGTACGTGAGCAACCGCCCCTTCGGTTGCTTTGGCATGTTGTTGCATATTGACACTGTGCATATGCATCTCTAAGTGCGGCATACTCTCCCACTGCTCATACATCATGATTGAAAATGGCACTTTGGTCTGTAATGCACTCTCAATTGCAGGATGATCAATATGTACGTCATAAAGATTACAACCAGGCTCTTGTAATACCTGTTTGCGGATGTTGTGAAATGAATCAAGTACCGTTTTAAAACCTTGTTCTGAATGACAAATAATTTCAGCAATTACAGTTAACATGGTCACATCTCCAGATTAAGCAAAAACTTGGGTTAAATGTTCACGGTACTGCGCCATATAGGCTTCAACTTCAGGTGCTTTAACCACATCATTGACAATAAAAGTTTCTAAACTTTGCATACCCAAGAACTGATTGGCCTTATGAAAGGGTAAGTACACACCATCCACCCCAACACCATGAAAAAATTGATCTTGTTCAATAAATGCTTCCATAGGTGCATTCCATGTCAGTGATAACATATATTTTTTATCGTGAATGAGACCCCCAGAACCATATTTCTTTGATGCATCTGCACGGCTTCGGCCATCACTTGCATATAAAGTTCCATGCCCTTCTGTAAAGATATCATCGATATATTTTTTCACCGTCCAAGGCGCGCCCATCCACCAGCCGGGCATTTGATAAATCACCACATCGGCCCATACATATTTTTGTATTTCTGCCTGAATCTCATAGTCACTATCTGCACGTGAAATTTGAACGGTATGACCCAGTTCGCAAAGTACCTTATTTGCTAACGCTGTCAAAGTATCATTTAGCTCTCCATTCGAATGTGCAAATTGTTTAGCGCCATTGACGATCAGAATATTACTCATGCTTCAAACCTTAAAGGATTCATTTTCAGTAGCAAATATACTTGAGATTTTTATTGCTAAAAATTCATCAAAATGCAAAATATTATTGATAAAAAATCAACAATAAAAAAATTCACTTCAAAATTATTTTTGCTTAATCTAAAATTCCACCGCAGTAATCGGAAATAGTTGTGCAAGATCCAGCACCTAAAGTAAACACTACCCACCCAATTCAATAGACATAAAAAAAGCACCCTTAGGCACTTTTAAATTAAATCAAGTTCACTTAAGCAATCAAACCTTCATCACGCATTGCAATTTGTACCGATTGACGTTCAGCCACTTTATGACGTAATGCAATAATATTTTTATAGGGTGTTAAATCATGTTCGATGCCATTTGACCAATTTGTCAGTACAAACAAATAAGCATCTGCTGGGCCAAAATTATCATCAACCAAATAATCGTGATCAGATTCACCGATTGTTTTATCAATATAAGTTAATAAACGATCAATTTCCGCATAGGCTTTTTCTTTCGCTTCAGCAGATAGTGGCGCACCAAAGAATACGGCGTAAGCATCGTGTAATTCAGAGTTTAAATAACCAAGCCACTCAAGCACTTTGGCACGCCCTAAACCCGATGGTGGAATTAAATCTTGTTTTGGATCATGCTGTGCAAGGAAAGGTAAAATTGCCACATTTTCAGTTAGAATCAAGCCCGGATTAATTTCTAAAGCAGGAACATAGCCCTTAGGATTAATGGCGTAATAATCGGCCCCTTTTTCTGTTTTATGTGTTTTTAGATTGACACGTTCTAAATCAAAATCGACGTTAATTTCATTTAAAATAATATGAGCAGCCAAAGAGCATGCACCCGGAGAATAATAAAGCTTCATATCTGATCCTTGTTATCTAACTATTAACTGTTTTAAATCTCTTCTAACAAACTTTCAAGTGATCAAACCTGTAAATTGCAAAAAAGCATAAATGAATAAAAAATATTTACCTTCTGAATATTGTCCAAAATCTCGCTTTTTTCAAGTCAATCTAATGTGCTTTTTTTTATAAAGATGTTTTAACATAGCCAGCTTTAAAGTTTGATGAAAATTAACGTTGTGATTAGCCTGAAAAAAGAAGAATGGTTTTCCAATATCCGTACCGATGTTTTAGCCGGTTTGGTGGTTGGCTTAGCGCTGATTCCTGAATCAATCGCTTTTTCGGCTATTGCAGGTGTCGACCCACAAGTCGGCTTGTATGCTTCATTTTGTATCGCAGTCACGATTGCATTTTTTGGCGGCCGATCCGCCATGATTTCTGCTGCCACGGGTGCTATGGCTTTACTGATGATCACTCTGGTAAAAGATCATGGTCTGCAATATTTATTAGCAGCGACAGTGCTTACAGGAATGATTCAGGTCATTGCCGGTTACTTTAAAGTTGCAAAGTTGATGCGCTTTATTTCTCAATCCGTAGTCTACGGCTTTGTGAATGCCCTCGCGATTTTGATTTTTGCTGCTCAACTTCCCGAGCTGAATAAAATGGATAGCTTAGGCTATTTATTTGTCGGGCTAGGTTTAGCTGTCGTTTATTTATTTCCTTATCTTCCTAAAATCGGCAAACTCATTCCCTCTCCACTAATTTGCATTATTGTTTTAAGTCTCGTTGCACTTTTTTTAGGTGCAGATATGCGTACAGTCAGTGATTTAGGCCATTTCCCAGACACCTTGCCTATTTTCCTGATTCCTGACATTCCACTGAACTTTGAAACGCTCAGGATTATTTTCCCTTACGCTATGACTTTAGCCACCGTGGGTTTGCTTGAGACTATGATGACCACGACCATTGTAAATGAAGTCACTGGAACTGAAGGCGATCGTCATCAAGAATGCCGCGGTCAGGGTTATGCCAATATTGTCAGCGGTTTTATGGGCGGCATGGCCGGTTGTGCCATGATTGGTCAATCAATTATTAACGTCTCGTCAGGTGCGCGTACTCGGTTATCCACCTTAACTGCTGGGGTATTTTTACTGTGTTTGGTGGTCTTTTTAAAAAATTGGTTGGCATATATTCCTATGACCGCTTTGGTTGCCATTATGATTATGGTGTCATTCACCACCTTTAACTGGGATTCGGTGCGCAATTTTAGTAAGCACCCCAAACAAAGTAATCTGGTTATGCTTACTGTGGTGGTTGTCGTATTAGCAACGCATAATCTTGCGCTTGGTGTATTACTTGGCGTGTTACTTTCAGCGCTATTTTTAATCAATAAATTGGAACATGAAGTCAAAGTTCAATCCCAGCTGATCAACAATACTCGTCACTACAGCATTTCAGGGCAAATTTTCTTTAGCAGTTCAGATAAATTTTTTCAGTTTTTTGACTTTAAAGAAAATATAAGCAAAGTTGAAATTGATTTAACTCATGCACACATCTGGGATATTACTTCAGTGAATATGCTGAATAATGTAGTGCAGAAATTTAAAGCGCAAAATATTGAAGTCAATATTATTGGCTTAAATGAAGCGAGCAGCACTTTAGTTGACCGTTACAGTTCCAATTAATTTTCATCGATTTTAAAGCGTCTATTTAGGCGCTTTTTTATATCACACAACTTTATTCAGCAATTAAATTGAACTGAACCCAGTAAAAAATTTGACTTACACCCCTTAAGACTTAAAATACCGCATTCGAATTTTTTACATTTGCCAAAGTTATGTCGAACGATCAATTAGACCAGCAAGTCGTCGAACTGGACAACTTGAATGAACATCGCGAAATTGTTACTTTTATGCGTCGTTCATCTCCGCTGAATACCTCTCAACGTACTGCGCTTGAACAATATGGTCACTTAATTTTGGAATATCCTGTGGGCGATTTACGTCAGCAGTTTGAACATCCAGAACGCCCTTTGACTGTTGAAATTGGTTTTGGTATGGGACGTTCGCTTGTGCTTATGGCAAAGGCGAATCCTGAACGCAACTATGTCGGTATTGAAGTTCATATACCCGGTATTGCACAATGTGTCTATGAAGCAGGTATGGCGGGTTTAACCAACTTACGTTTACTTGATGCAGATGCCATTCAAGTGCTACGTGAAATGCCAGACAATAGCATTAATGCGGTACAGCTTTATTTCCCAGATCCGTGGCAAAAGAAACGTCATTTTAAACGTCGTTTTGTGTCGCATGACCGTATGCCATTGGTTGAACAAAAACTGGAAATGGGTGGTACATTCCACTCTGCTACAGATTGGGAACCGTATGCTGAATGGATGTTAGACGTATTAGATAATCGTCCAAATCTTGAAAATATGGCAGGTCAAGGCAATAGCTACCCACGCCCAGACTGGCGTCCACAAACCAAATTTGAACGTCGTGGTTTAGAGGAAGGTCATAAAATTAATGATTTCCTCTTTAAGAAAATCAAGTAAATTTAAAAGATAAGTTAACAAATGGCTCATTCAAATATGAGCCATTTTTAATGCAAGCTATTAAACCTTCAGTGCCATAAAACCTTGATAAGATAAAATTTGGGTAAAGCGTTGTACAGAACCAAAACCTGCCAAGTTTAATTGTTCAAATGTTTCTTGTTCCGACAATGGGTAAAAGTCATCTGCTAAACGACTTAACATTGCCGTAGACTGCGCTGTACTTAAGCCATTTGTCTCACAAATATGTTGAAGCATTCCTCGCTCTTGATCGGTCTTTATTGCGGTCAAATCAAAGCCAATAAACACGCCGTGCTGTTTTAAGCGCGAATCAATTGCTTTAAAAAAATTGAGTTTCTGTGCATAAGGAACAAAATGTGTAACAAGAATGGAAAGTGCTGCATCATAAGTCTGCTCTGTTTTTAACTGATCAACATCTGCCAGTACAAACTCAACCCGATGCAGTGCATCTAACGGCTGAATATATTGTTTGGCTTTCTCCAACATGGTTGCCGATAAATCAGTGGCCGTAAAAGACCAATTCGGAAACAATTGCAACAAATAGCCCAGTTCATAACCTGTACCACAACCCACAATCAAGACATGTGCATGTTCATTGACATAGGTTTTGAGCAATGCTTGAATCTGTTGGTGCACCACTTCGTAGCCCGGAATGAGTTTACGAATGTGTACATCGTAACCATCGACCACATGCTGACTGTTAAAATCCTTTGCCATTGCTTTATTGTCCCCTTATTTATCGATTATTCAAATATTAATCTAAGAAAATCGTATTCTGATTTAAAATTAAGTCTGATTTAAAATTAAGATTGAGTCGCATGCGATTGTAGAATTTGCTGACTCATTAACTGATATATATTTTTTAAATCTTCACGTTGCGCCTTTTGCAACATCTGTTCGTGCATTTTTAGAATATTTTGATCACCGCGCATCGCTGGCCCTGTTTGCATCAATTTTGGATCATTATGTAAGGCTTTATTGGCTGTTTCTAAAATCAGCGGATACAGCAATGAGAAATCCACGTGCTGTGCATCCACGATTTGCTTCGCCATGTCATAACAATAATTGCTAAAATTACAAGCAAACACGGCGGCCAAATGTAAACTTAAACGTTGTGCCGAAGTGTATGAATAAACGCGAGTACTTAACTGATTGGCCAGTTCTGCTAATAACACCAAATCATCTTCAGACTTGGCTTCTACAAAAATAGGCGTATCTGACCAGTTTATTTCCCGCTCTAAACTAAAGGTTTGCAAAGGATAAAACACACCTGCCCGTGCATGGATCTGTGCCAAGACTTCAATGTCGGTACTGCCTGAAGTATGTACAATCAGAACCTTGGGTAATTGCTGATGAACATTACTAATAACCGAAGCAATCGCCTGATCACTCACTGCTATAATGACCAAATCAATTTCAGGATTCAATTCTTCAATATTCGTGGTCGCAGTTGCATTCACTTGTGTCGCTAAAGTTTGTGCAGTTGCTAAAGTTCGACTATAAATCTGAACAATTTGATGATGTTGGCTTAATACATGAGCAAGATGATGCGCAACTCGCCCTGCACCCATAAAACTAATTCGCATATACTTTCACACTTTACTGTTCAGCACAGCATGCCAATAAAAAAAGGACGAATCAATTCGTCCTTTTCATTAATAGCGTTTATATCGGTCAGTTTAGTTAAAAATGTTATTTAAATAAATTATACGTTCAGTAGTTTTCTGATTAAAACATTTGGTGTATTGCATCGCTTCATTTTGTTGACGCATTGCATCATCCCAATAATCAGATTTCTTTTGATAGACTTCTTTATCATTATCGGCGAGCTGATATACATTCTTTTGTGCGATGACTTTACAGTCTACATCACGTTTTTCAAACCAATCCGATTGATCTTGTTGCAACTGCTGTTTTTGTTCAGGCGAGAATTGATCCCAAATCTGATTTAAGCGTTCAACCACTTTAGTTTTGTCTGCATCTAATTCTTTTTGGCGAATATCCATCACCTTTTGTGCTAAAGCGACTTCTGCTGCCTGTTCTTGAGAATATTTTTCTGAATATTCGCGGTTTTCACTATTCTGTTTAACATAGGATTCATATTGCACCGCTTTCACTGTCACAAAAACAATACCATCAATCACTGCATTTTGGTTTTCCGCGCTGATGGTTAAACCTTCTTTATCGGTCTTGGTAATATCATAACTATAAGCACCGCTCAGTTGATCATCACCAAGCGTTAAATTTGATTCACCACTTTCCAAATAATCACGTAAATTTAATGTCGATGCATGTTCTTCGCCTTCACAATCTTCACAAGGTGCTTCTAAATAAGCATTTTCAGCACGTTTTTGTAAGCCTTTAGGCAATTGAACCACCAGATCACTGCTACAAGCTAAGTTTTTGGCTGTGCTTGGATCATCTGTAATCGTGGTGACATTCTTAATTTTAAACTTCACGTTTTGCGTGATTTTCTTTAATAATTCTTGATCTGCTTCATAGCTCGAATGACGTAATTGCTTATCTAACTGTTTTAAATATTCAGCTTTTAGATATGCTTCAACCTGTCCGATATTTTTTGCATCAGTACAACTCCAATTTGAGGTTTCAACTTTTTCCTCAACCGGTTCACTCTTCTTATTTTTAAAATAGTCACAACCCGAAACTAAAGTTGTCGCGACAATTAGGCTGCAAAGTATTGTTTTATTCATCATTATGTTATTAACCACATTATTTATAATTTTCGCTGCGTATTTAAGCAAAAAGTGATCAATTTAGCGATAGTTCCAATAAAAAAATCTCTGCTTTTACCCAGAGATTTTTTACTTCTTAGATGCACAGATGACTTACTGTTTTTTAATTCCATCCTCATTTACTTCTCGTACTACACCTGTTTCAGTATTGAGTACTTCAAATTCAATACGGCGATTTTTAAACTGACCATTAGCCGTTGAATTATCCGCGATCGGCTGTTCTTGACCATAACCGACGGCTTGTAATTGTGCAGGGTCAACCCCTTGTTTCACTAAATAATCCACAACAGCTTGCGCACGTTTTTGTGATAAGGTCTTATTTGTTGCAGCATGACCTACAGCATCGGTATGACCTTTAACGGTTAACTTCACTTGTGGCGCACGTTTCATCAAAGCAGCGGCTTGATCTAAAATCGATTTATTTGCTTCAGGGATATGGGTGCTGGCGGTATCAAAATTAATAATTTGCATATTAAGTGCTGTTGCAATATCTAAAGCGCGAATATTATCGGGGTTAATTTCCGCCAAAGCTTTTTCCGCATTGCTATTGCCCGTACTAATTACAGCATGACTATCTACGAATGTAGCAGTATTGGTGGCGGTTTGAGTAAGCACTGTCATGTTTTTAACCAGTGGTTGAATTTTAGCTGCCAGTTGTTGTGCATCTGTAGGATCAGCAGTCTGAATAGAAAGTTGATTTCCCATCCAAGTTAAGGAGGCATTTGGCACGCCCTTGACCAGTTTTAATACGCTTGGAATAGCATCTTGATCAATAAATTCGGTATGATAATTGGCATTGCTCTCGACACCACAACCCATGGTATGATTAAAAATTTGTTTAATTTCCTGTTGCAAAATATTGATATAACTCGCATTACCAGAATATAACTGACACGTTGTTAAATATCCTGCCGCACCAGTACTGAGCTGTAATTTAGCAGGTTCACTACTGGCTGTTTGTGCAGGAAGAGTACTTACCGATTCAGTTTCTTTTTGACCAGAACAAGCCCTAAATATTAATGCAAGTAGCACCGCTAAAATAACAAAAGCAATCAGAGGTAATAAAAAACCTGATTTCTTTTTTTCTTCAGCCTCCTTATAAGAGGTAATTTCAGGCGCTTGATGTAAAGTATGTTCAACTGCTGTACCTATGCCTAAAGCACTTAACAATGCAAGCGCCCAAGGTGGTAAGGCATTCGACACGGCTGACCAATGTGTTTCAATTAGATGCACAATCGCACTTGGCTCAGCAGACCCCGCTTCAATCTCTAACACACCAAGCGTTGGTGCAATTGAGCGATTTAGGGTAGATTCCATTGCTCCAGTCGGGACAGTACCTGAAATTTGTTCTAAAAATTGCTGCTTTAAAGCAGGATTAGTTATAAAAATATCGGTTAATCTTGGATTTAATTGATTCTGTAAAATTTCAATAAGCTTTGGCTGAGATTTTAAAATCGATAATAGGATTGGGAAAAAACTAGTTAATGCCTGACTCTTTTCACTAAGATATTCTGTTTCACCCTCAAGGACAATCGCAGATACTTTCTTCTTAAGTAAGTCAATCAAATTAATATTCATCCATTATTCCTTTTATTCTCGTTTTATCATGCTTAATTTTTAGTTTATCTGTTCGTTTTTTAATCAGTGTAAATAATTGTATTGTTTAAAATACAATTGTTTTTCAACCACAAAAAAAGCCAGCCGAAGCTGACTTTTATAACTTTTAGAAAAATGTGAAATCAATTAAGCCGCAAAAGTTTGGATGACCTTACCCACAACTTTTTGATTAATAAGCGGTGTATTTTTACCCTGTGAAAGAATTGAATCTTTAGAGACCAACCATTCGAGTTTAGGGTCAACCAAAGCCCAACCAGACTCTTCCACCCAACGATCAACCATATTAGCCACTTTTGCTGGAGCCAATGTGACTTTTTCCACCCACTCTAAAGGCTCAAATAAACCCTCATTAACCAATTGGACACCAAAAGCAACATAAGTATCAAAAGCGGTTAAACCCGGTTCCGTTTCAGCAAATGGCGCTAATTTTGCAGAACTGCTCAGTGGTTCATGATGGGTACAAATCGCATCAATCACACCATCTTTCACGCCTTGACGTAATAGCTGTTTATCTTTTTCAGCACGTAATGGTGGGCGCACATGTGCCAACGAGTTAAAACCATCGGTTAAGCTTTCGGTTAAATGCAATTGGTGCATTGCAACATCAGCAGTAACAGGTAAGCCTTTAGTTTTGGCAATTTTAATGAGTTCAACAGAAGCCCCGCAGGACAACAAACCAAAATGGGCACGAACTTTAGTGGCTTCAATCATCAAGAGATACTTTGCAATCGCCACTGTTTCGGCCAAGGCTGGAATCATCGGTAAACCTTGACGTGAGGCAACAAAACCTTCATGTACACAACCATCTTTGGCAATTTGATGTTCTTCCGCATAAAACACAACGGTCATACCTAAACCAGCTGCATATTCAAGCGTACGAAGTACAACATCATCATCCGCAAAGGGTGCATTAGCGTTAGAAACAGCAGTACAACCCCCTTTTTTCAAACCTGCCATATTGGCAGGTTGTTTGCCATTTAAGCCTTGAGTCTGTGCACCAATCACTTTTAAGTAAATGCCACCATCTAACATGGCTTTTTCCACTAATCCATGAATCAGTGCACCATTGTCCTGTACGATTGGTTTGGAATCCGGTGGTGTAAAGATATGTAGAATACCGTTTTTACGTGCTGCACGACCTTCAGACTTTAACGTACCATGCTGTTGCTGACCCGGTTCACGCATACGTGCACACAAATCGACCATGGTTGGCATCAACCATTTACCTTGTCCATCAATGCTTTCGCTCACATGATCTGTTGCCGCAACGCGTTTGCCCTGTTCTAAATAAACTGTTTCTACGCTATCCGTTTGCTTGATTGGATCGAGGACACGGACATTTTCAATTTTTACAATACTCATGACTTTCCCTTATCCCGCAATCGCTTCAATTAAACCTTTTTCCTGTAACTGGCCTTGCATAGACAGCGCTAGTACTGCCATACGTACAGCAATACCATTGGTCACTTGCTGCAAAATGACCGCTTGCGGGCCATCAGCAATACTGGAATCAATTTCTACACCGCGGTTCATTGGACCCGGATGCATCACGATACAATCCGGTTTTACCATTGCCAAACGTTCTTTATTTAAGCCATACATTTTATAAAATTCAGCTTGCGATGCGAGCGCTGGAGAATCAATACGTTCATTTTGAATACGTAAGGTAATAATCACATCGCAATCTTTGATGCCATCTTCCATATTATTAAATAGACGGATCTCTTCACCGTATTCATCAAAACCGTATGGAAGCAAGGTATTGGGTGCAATCACGCGAATGTCTTTACAGCCCAAAGTTTGCAATGCCACCACATCTGAACGTGCCACACGTGAATGTTTAATATCACCAATAATTGCAACACTTAAAGTTTCGAATGGCTTTTTCGTTTCACGGCGAATCGTCAACATATCCAACATGGCTTGAGTTGGATGCGCATGACGACCATCACCCGCGTTAATGATGGCAACCTGTGGCGAGACCGTTTGTGCAATAAAATGTGCTGCACCTGAAGATGAATGACGAACCACGAAAATATCCGCCGCCATTGCTTCTAAATTCCACAGCGTATCACGTAGCGTTTCACCCTTCGATGTACTTGAGCGCGCAATATCAATATTCAAAACATTTGCCGACAAACGCTTTGCTGCTGCTTCAAAAGTAGTACGTGTACGTGTTGAGTTTTCAAAAAATAGGTTCATGACTGTACGACCTTCCAAAAGTGGAGTCGTAATCAGTTGATTTTGTTCATTGAAAAAAGAATTAGCGGTATCAAGAATTTTTGTCAGGGTTTCTTTGGAAAGACCTTCAATGGTCAAGAAATGCTTAAGATTACCCTGTTGATTGAGTTGAATCTGGCTCGGAGTATGCAATGCTGCCAAGTGCATGAGAGATTCCCTTGCGGTTAAGTTGAACTATTATACAGATATTATTCTTCATAATCCGAGACCAATGCGCACGATCAAGCAATTTTTAGTCAATTTAAATTTTTGATCTCGCTTCTCTTATTCACAAAAATACGTCCAACATCACTCAAATAAAATGCCTATTCAGTATCAACCCGATCAAAACATTAAATTTTTTAAGCTGAATATTTATATCTCTCTGTTGAGTCATTCTTTCTACGCTAGCCATACAGGAAAGTTACGATTGTTCCAGCAATAATAACCTCTCATCTATTTATCTATATAAAAAAGGCTCTAAATAAATGCGATGATTTAGAGCCTTATTTATCAACGCAATGCACCAATATAATGATGTGAAACTTGTGCTCTATAAATTTCGTCTTCTGTAACCTCAACTTCATTTTGAACAATTTCAGCGATTACTTTCTTTTCTTCCTGAATAACCACAAACTCAGGCTCACGTTCAGCAACAATTAAAGCATTTAAACGCGCTGCATGTCGGTCTAATTCGGCATCTTTTTCCGCCTGCGCCAAACCGACAACATATTGGGCATAATCCTTATTCTGTACCAGATACATCACATCAATCACCCGCCCAGCCACACGTCTCAATCGCGCATAAATAAGTGTTGCAACTGAAAATGCATCGCCATTTTCCTTAAAACCTTTATAAACTGAATCCGTCATGAATGCCCCCATCAAATCAATTTTAAACCACGCTTTCAGCCCAAATACCTGACTGATCACTAATCAAGATATTAATCAGCAAAATGCATACCAAATATGAACGCTTAAGAGATAAAAAGTCGATATTTTTGCTTCAGACTCAGGCTTCCCCCTAATTTAAAAACTTTTCAGCACTAAAATACGTTAAAATATTAGATTGCTTAGCTGCTTTTGGAAATTTGCATGAATTCGAAACTACGTCTTTCTACATACTGGGTTACCTGTGCAGATGGACTTGAAACCTTACTCCAAGAAGAATTGGAAGGTTTAGGTGTTCAAAATATTGAACGCTTTCCAGGACGTTTAGTTTTCCAAGGCACGCTAGAAAATGCATACCGTATTTGTATCTGGTCGCGTTTAGCATCTCGTGTACTGACGCCTATTCATACCCATGAATTGGACTTCACTCATGATGCACGTGATGTGGCAGAAGAGCTGTATGAAGGTGCAATGAACTTTGACTGGTCTCTTATTTTTGCACCACAAAGTACCTTTGCCATTCGTTTACACGTCGAACGCGACATTAAAGTAAACAGTCAATTTGCGACCTTACGTGTAAAAGATGGTGTGGTCGATTCCTTTATGGAAGCTGTCGGCAAACGCCCAAGTGTTGATATTAAACAACCAGAAATTACCTTATACGTGCTTGCGGGTAAAACTCAGCACACTTACTGCCTAGATTTATCAGGTGATTCTTTACATAAACGTGGCTATCGTCATTTTATGACCGATGCACCAATTAAAGAAAACCTTGCAGCAGCAATTCTACAAAAAGCCAAATTACTCCAATGTAATCCAGACATTATTTTAGACCCAATGTGTGGTTCAGGTACGTTCATCATTGAAGCACTGATGATGTTGACGGATCGTGCACCTGGTTTAGTACGTCGCTTTGGCTTCAATGGTTGGAATGGCCATAACCATGATTTATGGATGTCAATTAAAACTGAAGCCACTGAACGTCACCAAGCTGCATTAGAAAAACCATTACCTCAGTTCTATGCTTATGATGCTGACTGGGAAGCGGTGAAAGCGACCAAGCAAAATATTATTGCCGCAGGTTTTGAGTCATTGCTTGATCACATCAAAATTGAAGAACGTACTCTGGCTGACTGGCCTGATTTTGCAGCAATGGGTAAAAAAGCATTTATTGTAACTAACCCGCCTTATGGTGAGCGTTTAGGCGAAAAGGCTTCGAATCGTGCTTTGTACCTAGGCCTATCTGCCCTATTGCAAAAACACTTCCCAAATCAAACAGCAGCCGTGATTGCTTCTCAAATTGAGCAAGCGGACGTTTTAGCGTTTAATGATCCGCAAACCTTACGTTTAATGAATGGTAAATTGCCAATTTATATTCGTTCAGGTCAAATTAAACCTGCTACGGCAACTCAGCCTTTCCTTGCTGTTTGGCAGCCGCAACAATTTGAAAAAATTGAAGGTGCTGAAGACTTTACCAATCGTCTGCAAAAAAATATGCAGGCATTGAAAAAGTGGGCAGTGAAAGAAAATATCTATTGCTTACGTTTATATGATGCTGATCTGCCTGACTTTAACGTTGCAGTGGATTTATACGGCGATCGTTTACACGTTCAAGAATATGCTCCACCAAAAACCATTGATCCTGAAAAAGCAAAAAAACGTTTTAATTTAGCGCTTGCTTCTATTCGTGCAGTGACAGGTTTAGGTCGTGATGCGATCTTCATTAAAACCCGTGCACGTCAAGAAGGTAAAACGCAGTACGAAAAACAAAGTACTGCATCTAAACGTTTTATTGTGCAAGAAGGCAAAGCAAAATTCTTAATCAACTTAACGGATTATTTAGATACAGGCTTATTCCTTGACCATCGTCAAATGCGTTTACGTATTGCGGCTGAAGCGCAAGGCAAGCACTTCTTAAACTTGTATAGCTATACCTCTACTGCCAGTGTTCATGCTGCTCTAGGCGGTGCTGCAAGTACCACAAGCGTCGATTTATCGAATACTTATTTAAACTGGTCTAAAGAAAACTTTGTACTGAATGGCTTAACTGTCGATCATGCCGATCAACAACATCAGTTCTTCTCAAGCGACTGTTTTGAATGGTTAAAAGAAGGTCATGAACAATACGACCTGATCTTCATTGACCCGCCAACTTTCTCTAACTCGAAAAAATTCCACGGTACTTTTGACGTGCAACGTGACCATTTGTCATTACTCAAACGCGCAATGAACCGTTTAACAACTGAAGGTACATTATACTTTTCAAACAACTATCGTGGTTTTGAAATGGATGATGAAATTTTGGCATTCTTTGATGTTGAAGAAATTACCAATGAAACCATTGGTACTGACTTCAAACGCAATACCAAAATTCACCGTGCATGGAAAATTACCCATCCAAAAAGCTAATGCTTTGGAGATGAAATACTAGGTCGTATTTCATCTCTGCTGAGATCTGCGCTGGAAAGTTTTCAGGCATAAAAATGGGACGTCTTTCGTCCCATTTTTTATGCCACACCGTATTATTCAGTCAGGAACTTTGTCTGCCCATATTTGTATTCAACTGACATTTTCAAAATATCACCCTCACGTTTCACCTGACCTGACTGCTGCATAGTGGACAACATATTTTCGATATTTTGATCAGACTTCGCAGCTCCACCCTTTTGCATATAATTATTCATTACACTCGACATCATATTTTTATCAAACTGAACATCTGCTTTGTATTCCATTAAACTTGGCATTATTTTTAGCATGCCCATCATGGTCGATTGATGACTCGGCATAATACGTCCCGTCATACTCGCCTGAGCAAGCCCTTCCCCCATAGCAAACTGATTATCTTTTGATTCAAAACGGAAACCCTCATTGATCACCGCCAATAAAGCAGGTTCTATATCTTTCACCAGTGCTTCTTTGGCCACGCAACTGTTTTCACCTTTCGCCAAGATATCAAAAAAACTCTGTAATTTTTGTCGATTCAAATCAATCACATTAAAATTAAACTGTACTTTCTGCATTGCTGGCACAAAGGGCATTTTCATTTCATCTAGCCGCAACAACATTTCAGTGTTTAAAACCCGATCCGTTAACTCGCTTTGCGTCTCTATACTAAAATTTTTCAGCTCAGCATTGATTGGTTTATTGACATCTCGATCTGACATTTTCAGCAAATCCATCTGAATTTTGGTTTTCCCCGCCTCGAGATACTCACCATTTAGTCCTTGGTCAGTTTCTAGCTTTAACCCCACCATTTGGAAATGTGTGTTTGTATCTGTTACGGTCAAATTCGGAATTTCAAGTTGTAAATCCAGTATCTTCAACTGTTGATCTATCGGTTTTGCACGAAATTTTAATTTTATCGGATCTAATCTAGACTGTATTTGGGCTTCATTTCGTGTAATGACTGGCGTCGTCAACGTGCTATTCATGTTTCCTAACCAGTTGACTGTCGTTTGTACTTTAAGCGGTTCCTTCAACAAGGACTGAAGTGCCCCCGGCGCTTGAATAATTTTAATATCTGAATGAATCGCGTATCCATTCCAACTACGTTTGATATTATCCTGACCACTCAATTGGATCACTTCTTTCGGTTTACATGGATCAAGTACTAATTCGGCAACCCAGTTCGCACTGCCTTTTAAAGACCCCATGTGAAATTGTTGATATTGTAAATTTAAATTATTCGATTGCTTGCTACCCTGCTGATAATAAGTTTTCAAACTTTTATCTGCATAAAGATTCCCTCCTACTGCGACCACAGCAAGCGTAAGTACACTTCCAATACCCCACTTTAATTTAGTCATTTTTTCCATCTCAAGCTGTTTATTTTTTATTAAAATAAATTATAAAGAGAATCCTCAAATAAAGATAATTATTTTGCAAATAAAGCACTTAGATGATATTTCCATCACAAAAAAGTGAAAACTTACGTCACATTTTGACTTTAAAATGTCATTTTTAACATTTCTATTCCTCAATAAAAAACCTAGCCGAAGCTAGGTTTTTTACTTTTCGATTGAAACTGGGTTAAAACTTTTTAACTCAATTTCATTTTCTCAAACTCAAGATGACCATGTTCACCTTTAATCAAAATCGTATCGCCGGGAATGAACTCACCACTCAATATTTTTTGTGCCAACGAGTTTTCGACTTGTTGTTGAATTGCACGTTTCAGTGGTCGAGCACCATAAATAGGGTCAAAACCAGCATCTATTAATTGATCAAAAGCACTATCCTCTACAGAAAGACTCATGTCTTTTTCGCTTAAGCGTGAACGTAAACGATCCAACTGAATATCTGCAATACCTCGAATTTGCTCTTTTTTCAATGAATGGAAAACAACCAGTTCATCAATACGGTTAATGAATTCTGGACGGAAATGTTGCGATACCGCATTCATCACCACCGCACGAACCTCATCCTCCGTAGCGCTTCCACCTAACTCACGTACATCTTGTGAACCTAAGTTTGAGGTCAACACGATGACTGTATTTTTAAAATCAACCACACGCCCCTGAGAGTCCGTTAAACGACCATCATCAAGCACCTGTAATAAGATGTTAAACACGTCAGGATGTGCTTTTTCCACTTCATCAAACAGCACTACACTATAAGGTTTGCGTCGCACAGCTTCGGTTAAGATACCGCCTTCTTCATATCCAACATAGCCCGGAGGTGCACCGACCAAGCGACTCACAGAATGTTTCTCCATGAACTCACTCATATCGATACGAACCATAGCATCGTCACTATCAAACAAGAAATTCGCCAAAGCTTTGGTCAATTCCGTTTTACCAACACCTGTTGGTCCAAGGAATAAGAATGAACCACTTGGTCGATTCGGATCAGATAAACCGGCACGTGAACGACGGACGGCATTCGATACAGCAACAACCGCTTCATCTTGTCCCACCACACGGTTATGTAAAAAATCTTCCATATGCAGAAGTTTTTCGCGTTCACCTTGCAACATTTTTGCGACAGGAATACCCGTTGCAGCACTCACTACTTCTGCAATTTCATTCTCAGTCACTTTGGTACGAATCAATTTTGGCTCTTCACTCGTTTCTTCAGCCACCTCTTCCGCTGCAAGGCGTTTTTGCAATTCAGGAATCACTCCGTATTGCAAACGGCTTGCTTCAGCCAAATCACCTTCACGCTGTGCTTTTTCAAACGCAGTACGGGCTTTATCTAGCTCAACCTGAGCCTGATTCGTCCCTTCGACTAAGGTTTTTTCAGCACGCCACACTTCTTCTAAATTGTTATATTCTCGTTGAACTTCTTCAATTTGCTTTTCCAAATATTCAACTTCAGCCTTACTGACTGAATCTGCATCTTGTTTCACCGCTTCCAATTGCATTTTCAACTGGATCAAACGACGGTCTAAACGGTCCAGTGGCTCAGGTTTCGAGTCAATTTCCATTTTAATCCGCGATGCAGCTTCATCAATTAAATCAATGGCTTTATCTGGCAATTGACGGTCTGTAATATAACGATGCGACATTTTCGCCGCAGCAATAATCGCAGAATCAAGAATCTGCACACCATGATGCGTTGCATACTTCTCTTTTAAACCACGTAATATTGCAATGGTATCTTCTACACTCGGTTCATCGACCAAGACTTTTTGGAAACGACGTTCCAATGCTGCATCTTTTTCAATGAACTGACGATATTCATCCAAAGTGGTTGCACCCACACAGCGCAGCTCACCACGTGCCAATGCAGGTTTTAACATATTCCCTGCATCCATCGCGCCATCACCTTTACCGGCACCGACAAGCGTATGTAACTCATCAATAAACAAGATGATCTCGCCATCATATTTAGCCAGGTCTTTTAGCACTGCTTTTAAGCGTTCTTCAAACTCACCCCGATATTTCGCACCTGCCAATAGCGACCCTAAGTCTAAAGATAAAACGCGTTTACCTTTTAAGCCTTCAGGTACTTCACCATTAACAATACGTTGTGCTAAGCCTTCTACAATCGCAGTTTTACCAACCCCCGGTTCACCAATCAGCACAGGGTTATTTTTAGTACGACGTGACAAAACTTGAATCGTGCGACGAATTTCTTCATCTCGCCCAATGACTGGATCAAGCTTGCCAGACATGGCACGTTCAGTTAAATCAACCGTATACTTATTCAGAGAATCACGTTGATCTTCGTGGTTATTTGCCATAACTTTGTCACCACCTCGTATATTTTCAATTGCTTTACGCAGCTTATCTGTCGTCACACCTACACTATTGAGTAGTGTTTTCGTTGCACCTGTTTCAGCGAGCGCTAAAATTACCCAATCCGTAGATAAAAATTCATCTCCCGCTTTTTGTGCAAAACTATCTGCTAGATTCAATGCACGCACAGCTTCTGGATTTAAATTGATGTCGCCCGTTGGATTCGCAATCGTTGCGGCATTATTTAATGCCTGCTGCAACTTGGTTTGAAGGTCTCTTAAATTTGCACCTGCCTGTTGTAACAGGCTGATATTAGATGATTCTTCCAACAGTGCAGATAGAATGTGAATACCTTCAATTGCGGTGTTATCTTTACCCATCGCTAAAGATTGGGCATCTGATAAGGCTTGCTGTAAGCGATTTGTAAATTTTTCAAAACGCATTCTTATTTTCCTCACAACAAATTTTGTACTTGGATAATAGATGGGAATGGTTTGATATTTTTCAACAATTTTATTAAAAAATATTTTTAATTTTCAATAATTAAAGTCATTAAGATAAAAAATGCAACTCAGTTATAATATGGGTCTATATCGCAGGTTTTTCAAGTTCAATTTGATATCTTATGTATCAAATTCTATTTGGAATATATTATCTGACTCATTTTAAGCAACTGCATAAAACACCATGCATTTGTGCTTGATGATTTAAAAATTTATATAGCAAGTGCCTTTGAGCAGTCAGAATTTTAATGCAGTTTAAGAGCAGAAATTAGATGAAGATAAAGCAGCAAGTGAACGAAGTTACTGAACCTTGTTTTTAATGTTCTGAATTTAGGTTGAACGAAGACTATTTTATCAATTTATTGTAATTTTTTAACTTAAAAAGGTATGACTTATATCATTCTTAGATTTATAAAATGGCAACTCATCGATGAATTGCCATCTATTTTTCATTACTCAGCTTCAATAATTTCAAAATCGTGAGTAATTTCTACACCGCCATCTGACAGCATTTTACTTGCTGAACAGTATTTTTCAGCAGAAAGTTCAACCGCTTTAGCCACCTGT
Organism: Acinetobacter bohemicus ANC 3994; assembly: GCF_000367925.1. Lineage (GTDB taxonomy): Bacteria > Pseudomonadota > Gammaproteobacteria > Pseudomonadales > Moraxellaceae > Acinetobacter > Acinetobacter bohemicus. The sequence goes on along the minus strand of NZ_KB849164.1, from coordinate 676,722 downwards.
TTTTCTTTTACCGCCTTACCCGTGACCACAAAATGTAAATGGATTTTGGTAAACACAGCAGGAATGCTATCGGCACGATCCGCTTTCAACTGACATACAACTCCGGTCACATCTTGGCGTGATTTCTTTAAAATAGTCACAATATCAAAGGAAGCACACCCACCAAGTCCCATTAATATAAGCTCCATAGGACGTGGGCCACGGTTTTCACCACCGTATGCCTCAGCCCCATCCATGACAATTTGATGACCACTCTCTGATTTGGCTTCAAAAGCAACATTCTCTAGCCAATGAACACTTGTTTGCATTGCAACTACCTGAAAAAAGCTATAAATTTACGACGTACCTGTACACTAACATAAATTGAGTTGATACGGAATTTCATCTCTTCTATGTGACAAGTTCATTTTAGGTCTTGTGCGATCTATTACTTATCCATATTCGGAACCGTTAGCATGACTGCAAACTTTTCACAACTTAGCACTGATGCGCTTTCTCCTGGCCAGCTACCAGAGTCAGTAAAAGCATTACTAAAACGTGCATATATTAACCGCTACCCAAAACGCACTGCGATCGTAGATGCAGGCACTGAATCAAAGTCTCTTTATTTGATTTTAAAAGGTTCAGTATCCATTATTTTACGCGAAGATGATGAGCGCGAAATTGTAGTTGCGTATTTGAATGCCGGTGACTTTTTTGGGGAAATGGGCTTATTTGAAGCAAATCCACAACGTACTGCAGAAGTTCGTACACGTGACGTATGTGAAATTGCTGAAATTACCTATGAAAATTTTCATGAATTAAGCAAACAATATCCAGATCTTAGCTACGCTGTATTTGCTCAACTCGTGCGCCGTTTAAAAAACACCACACGTAAAGTTACGGACCTTGCATTTATAGATGTATCTGGTCGTATTGCACGTTGTTTAATTGATCTTTCTTCACAACCTGAAGCCATGATTCTTCCAAATGGCCGCCAGATCCGCATTACCCGTCAAGAAATTGGCCGTATTGTTGGCTGTTCTCGTGAAATGGTTGGACGAGTTTTAAAAACGCTTGAAGAACAAGGCATGATCGAAACAGATGGTAAAGCCATTCTTATTTTTGATGTGACACCTGAAGAAACCGATGTTTCTTTAGATAAGGATGATGACGAGGAATAAGTTTTTTGTTCTGTGACATTCAATAAAAAAAGCAAATCTCATGATTTGCTTTTTTTTATGCTTTCATTTTTCTTTTATAACAATTGTGACAACATTAAAACTATTTATGATTTAACGCTTATGCCTAAATCAGTTAGTCTTATACACGATTTAAAACTCCATGATAAAAATTGAAGGATAAACCTCGATGCAACTTAAACCTTTAGCCAATACAGGAATATTGGTTCCTGAAATTTGTTTAGGCACCATGACTTTTGGTGAGCAAAATACACAAGCAGAGGCCTTCCAACAACTTGAATATGCTTTAGATCAAGGTTTGTTCTTTTGGGATACCGCGGAAATGTATCCCGTGCCACCCAAACCTGAAACTCAAGGTGCCACTGAAACCATCTTGGGCAACTGGATTGCACAACGTGGCAATCGAGACCAATTATTTATTGCCTCAAAAATAGCAGGTCCCTCACAAGGCGGCAGTCACATCCGTGATGGGCAAACGCGCTTTACAGCAGCAGAGATTGCGTCTGCCATTGATGGCTCGCTAAAACGCCTGCAAAGCGATTATATCGACCTGTATCAACTACATTGGCCACAACGACCAACCAACTTCTTTGGCAAACTCGGTTATGGCAACAGTGAAGCACAGCAAAACAACGAAATTACGGCTTTAGAAGAAACCCTAACCGCTTTAAGTGATGAAATTAAAAAAGGGCGTATTCGTTCTATTGGACTGTCTAATGAAACCCCATGGGGAACCATGAAATTTTTAAACTTGGCAGAAAAATTAGGCTTAGAAAAGTTTGTCAGTGTACAAAACCCCTACAGCCTATTAAACCGTACCTATGAAATTGGCATGTCAGAAATTGCCCATTATGAAAATGTAGGCTTACTGGCCTATTCCCCTTTGGCTTTTGGCTATTTGACAGGTAAATTCCGTCATGGTGCACGTCCTGCCAATGCTCGCGTCACACTATTCTCGCGTTTTAGCCGCTATAGCAATCCAGAAAGTGAGTGGGCAACCGAACAGTATGCTCAACTTGCAGAGCAACATGGCTTAACCCTCACTCAGCTTGCACTGGCGTTTATCAAGCAACAGCTCTTTGTAACCAGTACAATTATTGGTGCAACCAATTTAGATCAACTGAAAGAAAACATCCAAGCTTTTGACATCGATTTATCTGTAGACATTTTACAAGACATTGAAGAGATCCATCGTCAACAACCTAATCCTGCACCCTGAACAAAGAATAAAGCACTGCTTCACCTGTCACAAATAATTTTTGATTTTCAAAATCAAAAAAATTATAAAAAAAAGGATGCCTACCACATCCTTTTTTAAACCTAACTGCTTATTAACGCTTGTTATAAATTGCTTGAGCCGCAGGCAAATTTTTACGCATTGCTTCAATACGCTGGCTATTTGAAGGGTGAGTAGACAAGAATGATGAACCACCTGCACCATCTAATTTATTCATTTTTTCCCAAAGGGTAATGGCTGCTTGCGGGTTATACCCTGCACGTGCCATAAGAAGTAATCCACCTTGGTCGGCACGACTTTCAAGACTACGTGAATAAGGTAAACCCACGCCCACTTGCGCGCCTAACTGAGCAGCCGCAGCCCCCAATTGACCCACATTATCGCCTGCTGCGCTTAGACCAATATTTAAAGCCAAATCAGTGAGCGCTTGAGCACCAATTTTATTTTTAGAATGTTCCTCTAAAGCATGGACCATTTCATGCCCCATCACTGCCGCAATTTCTGCATCTGTCAGGTTTAGCTTATTGACAATACCGGTATAGAACACAACTTTACCGCCTGGTGCAACATAGGCATTCACCTGATCGGATTTCAATACTGCCAGTTGCCAACTAAACTTCTGACCTGTTTGATTCACTTGATCTGCATACGGTTTTAAACGCAAAAATACCGCATTAATACGTTTATACGTCGCTGATGATGTGTCTAAGGTTTTATTTGCACTTGCTTCTTGAACTGTTTTATTAAAACCTTGTGCCGCAGCTACATTTAATGTGGATGAATCCGCCCCTGCCATTTCCGCGACAGTTGTACAACCCGAAATAGTGATCACACTTGCTGCACACAAACTCAAAATAAACTTGCTGTTCATTATAATAATCTCCGCCTTAAAAATAGATATCTGTTTTAAGGCGATTATATGGAATTGTGGATCAGCTTTAAATTATTATTCAATCCACATTCATATCATTTATGTAACCGTACTTATTTAAGAAACTGAAAACTAAGCCAATAAATTAGACACAAAGCATTCAGCACCAAATACACTTGGCAAAGTGGTTTGATTTTTTCTTCAAGTTGATCATTCTTTCGTTTAAAAAATAAAAATGCATTTTGAATTAAAATTAATGGCACCAAAATACACGCAATAATGACACTTAAACCAATAAACACCCCATAAATAATATTAGGATCTTGAGTCTGTGCTTGAATAATCAGCATCGCAATAGTCGGTGCTCCACCCATTGCAAAAAGTAAGGAATAAAAAATCGTTCCTGAAATATTTTTATGCATCCGCACAACCCGCTATTTATCTTATGTTTGGTATTTTAGCAACTGCCAATGATTTAAACAGTATTCTCTGATGCAACTTTAGTCTTGCAGAAATTTCATAAATAGATACCCACTTATCCGCTTGTAAAAAGAGTGAATAAAAAAAAGCCTCACATATTGCGAGGCTTTTTTACCATCTTTCTATTCGCTTAAATTAAGCATTAAAAGGATGACGTAATACAATGGTTTCTTCACGGTCTGGACCCGTTGAAACGATGTCGATTGGACATTCAATTAACTGCTCAATGCGTTTTACATAAGCAATTGCATTTGCTGGCAATTGTTCCATGCTTTTTGCACCGAAAGTCGACTCAGACCAACCTGGCATTGTTTCATAGATTGGTTTTAAAGTTTCAAATGCAAGCGCATCAGAAGAACCAACACAACCAGAATCAGCAGCTTCGTAACCTACACAGATTTTCACTTCTTCTAAACCATCAAGAACATCAAGTTTAGTTAAGCAAATACCAGAAAGTGAGTTTACATCTACAGAGCGACGTAAAATTTCTGCATCAAACCAACCACAACGGCGTTGACGACCAGTAGACGCACCAAATTCAGAACCTTTAGTTCCAAGGTGTTTACCAATTGCATCACCTACGTCATTCGCAGCATCATAAACCAACTCTGTTGGGAAAGGACCCGCGCCTACACGTGTTGTGTATGCTTTAGTAATACCAAGTACATAGTCAAGGTGCAATGGACCTAAACCTGAACCTGAGCTTACGCCACCAGCAGTTGTATTTGAAGATGTTACATACGGATATGTACCATGATCGACGTCAAGAAGTGAACCTTGAGCGCCTTCAAACATAATATTTTCACCGTTTTTACGGTAGTTATGCAATTCAGTTGTTACATCCACAACAAGTGGAGCTACAACTTCACGCCATTGGTCGCAAAGCGCAAGTACATCTTCAAGATTAACCGCTTCTACACCGTAGAATTGAGTTAATTGGAAGTTATGGTATTCAAGCAGCTCTTCAAGTTGAGCTTTAAGATGTTCACCACCACGCACTAAGTCAGCAACACGAATTGCACGGCGTGCAACTTTATCTTCATACGCTGGACCAATACCACGACCAGTCGTACCAATTTTCGCATTACCACGTTTTTTCTCACGTGCTTGGTCAAGTGCAATATGGTTCGGAAGAATTAAAGGACAGTTTGGAGAGATACGTAAACGTTCTTTAACAGGCACGCCTTCTTTTTCAAGAATGTCCATTTCTTCGATTAATGCAGCAGGTGAAAGTACAACACCATTACCAATTAAGCAAAGTACGTTTTCACGTAAAATACCAGATGGAATGAGGTGTAATACAGTTTTCTTACCACCAACCACGAGTGTATGACCAGCGTTATGTCCGCCTTGGTAACGAACTACCGCAGCCGCTTGATCTGTGAGCAGGTCGACAATCTTACCTTTACCTTCGTCGCCCCATTGGGTACCGAGTACCACAACATTTTTGCCCATAATAGCCTCATTGCATCATGCTGTTAAAATTGAAAACTTAAATTAGTCACTTGAAACTAATTCACGTCATTAAATCTTTTCGACTTTCCACTCACCTGCCACATTCACCAATTGGTGAGTTGCATGCGGTACTGAGTTTAAACTGTCATTTCCAAGTAACTGAATTACACCAAAGCCTTGTATACGTGCATTCGAAATTGCTTCAAGCAAATCAGCCGCAGTACCCTTCGGTGCAACCACTACATTTAAATCTGTAAATTGACCTGCACTTAAAGCATATAAGTCGCACGAAAAACCTGTTGCAGGACGAGCACGACCAAAATGCTGACCAATGCCGTCATAGCGCCCACCTTGTGCCAGTGGCGCCGCGCGGTTTGGCGCATACACTGCATACATTAAACCAGTGTGATAATGATATGAACGCAACTCTACAACATCAATACCAATGTGCAGATTTGGCCAACGTGATTGAATTTCGACTTGAGTCGTTTTCAATACATCAAAAGCGTGCTTAAAGGCTTCATCTGCCAATATTTCAGCACTTAAATGTGTTTGTAACGCATCTAAATCGCTTGAATAACGCCCAAGCGCATAAAAATCTGAACCAAATTTTAATTCTTGAGTAAATTCTGCAAGTTCTGGCAGTGCTTTACGCTGATACAAATCCGAAAGATGGCTTTCAACAGCCTTGGTCAAACCGGCATGTTTAACTAAACTACGGAATAACCCAACATGCCCTAAATCTAAATGCGTACCTGCTGCCAAGCCTGCTTTTTCAATCAAGCTCAACATAACATCAACCATTTCGACATCAGCATCTATGCTGTCTGAACCAAATAGTTCTGCACCCAATTGTAGTGGTGAACGTGTGGTATTAAACCCTTGTGGTTTCGTATGTAAAACCGTTCCTGCATAGCAGTAACGAGCCACACCTTCTACTGGATGTACATGCGCATCAATACGAGCCACTTGTGGTGTCATGTCGGCACGCACACCAAGTAAACGGCCAGAAAGCTGATCGATCACTTTAAAAGTAGCTAAGTCTAAATCTTGATTCGATTCTGAAAGAGAAGATAGAGATTCGATGTATTCAATAAATGGCGTGTACACCAATTGATAACCTCGAGATGCGAGGAAATCTAGTGCGTCACGACGCAAAGTTTCAATCACTTGCGCCTGTTCTGGTAATACATCAGCTACACCATCAGGTAATAACCATGTCTCTGAAATGGGCATGTTGTAAACCTAAATTCTGTCAGCGCGGAACGAATCCGCATAAAAAAATCGGGAGCACACCCGATTTCTCCTAGTCTAGCACGATAGTTTTAGCTGTGCACCTGACTTTTTCAGAAAAAATGGCGAATACTTATTGTTTAATCAACATGAAATCATTCAAATTTATGAAATTATCAATCAATAGAAAATTCAATATCTAAGCCCAAAATACAATCATACAAAAAGCAAGTTATCCGTCCAAAGGTAAAGCTGTTGTTTGCTTGACTTTTTGTAAAGGAATCTCCGTTTTGACATTTTGGATTCCGGCAATTTTATTTAAATGATGAATTTGAAACTGACGATAAGCAGCTAAGTCGGCAACCACAATTCTTAAAAAGAAATCACAATCCCCTGCCATCAGCTGACACTCAACCACCTCAGGCATATCATGTACAGCATCTACAAACTGGTTTACAGTTTCTGCATCTTGTCCTTTCAACCAAATTCGAGCAAAAACCGTTAACGCAAGATTGACTTTTGTCGGATCAACCAAAGCCACGTATTTTTCAATAATGCCATCATCTTCTAATTGTTTAACGCGCCGTAAACATGGCGATGCAGACAAACCAACAATTTGAGCCAATTCATTGTTTTGCAACTTCCCGTTGTGCTGTAAGGCTTTCAGTATGCGTTTATCAATATGATCCATCACCAACCACCAAAGCAGTAAATTTCAACCAAATACAATTTAACGCTATTTAATGCCATTTAAAATCTAAATTAAGCTAATTTAAGTGAAAAATACCCCATAAATCATCATAAAATATCTTTTTTCAATTTAATTCCTCTTGTCAGGCCAAACCTTATGTTTACGTTAAAAAATATCACTCAAGATTTAACGTACTCACAAGACTTCACTGAATTTAAACGTGGCGTAAAAATATCAATTCCGATGCTATTAGGGATTATTCCCTTTGCTTTAGTACTCGGCGCACAAGCCACGCAAAAAGGCTTTTCTTTTATTGAAGTGCCTTTATTTACCGGTCTCAATTTTGCAGGTGGTTCAGAATTTGCCATTTTAGAATTGTGGACCAATCCACCTAATATTTTAATGCTGATGTTCATTACTTTTTTAGTCAATAGTCGCCATTTACTGATGGGTGCAAGCCTAGTGCCCTACCTCAGACATTTACCCAATAAACAGGTTTTCCCTGCTTTATTTTTTATGTGTGATGAAAGTTGGGCGGTTGCCTTGGCGGATGCACAAAAAAGACAAGCTCAGACTGGCATCAATCATGCCTTTAATCTGTCTTTTTACGCAGGTCTTTGTTTTGCTCTTTACCTCATGTGGGTTGGATTCACCGCATTAGGCGGCGCAATTGGTCCCATTTTAGGTGATGCCTCACGTTTTGGCTTCGACATGGCATTTCCCGCAGTCTTTTTAGTGTTATTACGCGGCATGTGGAAAGGTTTACACGCAGCGCGACCATGGTTGGTCAGTTTAATTACGGCTGCACTGGCCTATTTATATTTACCCCAAGGTTGGCATGTCCCTATTGGGGCGGTCGCAGGCATTGCTTCTGCCTATTGGTTGTTAGGAGATAAAGAGTGATTCATTCAGCAACCCTCATTGCCATTTTATGCATTGCAATCACCACGTATCTGACACGTGTTTTAGGTTATGTCTTACTTAAAAATAAAACCCTCACCCCTCGCCAGAAACAAATCTTAGAAGTGGTTCCTGGCTGTGTGCTCATTTCAGTGATTGCGCCTTATTTTGTCAAAGACAACCCTGCCGACTTACTGGCGATTGCGATTACACTGCTTGCAGCTTCACGTTTTTCCTTACTGCCTACAGTGTTGATTAGCATGGTATCCGCAGCCATTTTAAGGTTTATGCTGAGCTAAGATTCATGCTGACTTAAGATCATTTAAAGTTTAAAAACTGAAATTAGAGTGATGGTCTATCGGACGAATTTACCGCCTTTGCCAGCAAGCCAACCAATTCAGCATTTTTTAACTCGATCTGACTTAATTTAACCGTGGTTTTATCCAACATTTCTTGCTGAAGATGCATTTTTTTGGCCAAGTCCTGCATAATTTCCAAGGTCTTTTTTAAGTTTTCTTCTAAGTGAATGACTTTTTCTTCAAGTTTTTGATTAAGTTCAGTTTCACTCAATACATCAGTTTGATTCTTTATTTGTACCCAAATCAAAAAAACCACAGCGATTGCTAAAAGTAGAATAAAACCCCAGATAAATATCAACATAATATGCATTTCTCTTATCTTATTTAGTTGTTATTCACTATCATAACCAATTAATCATCTAAATTTTCAAAAATTCGTTTAAGTTCAGCAACTATTTTGATCTATCAACCCAATTCCTAAATCACCAATGACACAGCCAACAGATTAATTCAAAAAATGCTTCCCAAATAACCGCAATACATTGTATTTTTATTCATCAATAACACTATATTCAGTTGTCATTTACAACCGTTAAAAACAATCATTATTTATCCGCATTTTATGCTTTCGACATCTCGGGGTCTGCACTCACTATGGAACTTCACAGCAACTTATACTTTAAGCATCCTAACCCAGAAATCATGAATAAATTAGATCGCCTCTTTCAAGAACATCGGGGCAATGCTGAAATATTCAAACAAATTGCGATCACCATCAATCCGACTGAAGGTGAAGAACTTGCCCAAGATCTGATTGATCAAATCGATCAGGTTGAATATGACTTAGGGCCAGAATCACTTTACCGTTTTGAAGGATATTCGATTGCTCACTTTGTGCATGGTTCATCTGGCGATGAATTTATGGAAGCCATTTTAAACTTCTTAAAAAGCTTAGTTCCTGACATCCATACACAAGCTTGGGGTTGTGGTGATGATGACCCGTGGGAATTTTGGTTTAAATTTGAAGGCGATGAACTTATTCGTGAAGACGATGAACCCTTCAATGATCCCGATGAAGATCAACAGATTCAATCCTCCATCTATGCATGGTGGCACAAAGACATGCCGAAAGAAATTCAAGAAGGCTTCTTAAACGATCCAAACTACATCAGTGAAGAAGAATAATTTTGCTTGAAACAGAGGTCGGTTGAATATTCGACCTGCCTCTGTTTTATGTGTTTATTAGGTAAAGGATTCACACAAATCAAGCAAGCGATTGGCATAACCCCATTCGTTATCATACCATGCAAAAACTTTGGCTTGATGTCCCACCACCATGGTTTGATTCAGATCCACCACCAAAGAATAGGGAGAATGGTTAAAGTCTGATGAAACCAACGGCTCATCTGTCACATCCATAATTTCAGCATAATCATGACGTGCTGACTTGACCAAGACTTCATTAATTTTATGCGCTGTAATATGTGATTGCGAAATAAACGTTAAGTCGATGGCTGCCACATTAATGGTCGGTACACGAATAGAATAACCATCAATACGATCTGCCATTTTTGGCATTACACTTTTCAAAGCCCCCAAAGCAGAGGAAGTAGTTGGAATAATATTTTGCCCCGAAGCACGCGCACGACGTAAATCACGATGCGCATGATCCAATACCGATTGATCTGCTGTGACGGCATGAATTTCAGTCATGAGTGCCGTATCAATGCCAAAAGCATCATCAATGATTTTAACCAGTGGAACCAAGGCTTGTGTGGTACACGATACGCTGGAAATAATTTGATCGGTGCTTTTTACTTCATGATGATTGACACCATAGACAATCGCGGCATCTACGCTATCAAAAGGAGCCGCGCCAATAATGACCCGCTTCGCCCCTGCTGTAATATGTTTTGTCGCAGCTTCACGAGAACGAAACAAACCTGTACATTCAAGTACAACATCAATATTTAAATCATGCCAAGGCAATAATTCTGGATTTTCTTGGCAAAAGACTTTGACTTTTAATTGCGCCAAACCCGCCGAAATATGTAAAAAAATCTGTTCATTTTCCCATAACACTTCAACTTTACCTTTAAAGCGCCCATGGGTTGTATCGTATTTAAATAAATGAATTAAAGTCTCTACATCTGCAACATCATTAATCGCTACAATATCAAAATGAAAATCTTTAGGATTTTCAAACCAAGCACGTAATACATTGCGACCAATTCGCCCGAAACCATTAATGGCTACTCGTTGCATTAGATATCCTTAACTCTTGGGTAGATGTAAATACTTGTATATGTTAATGGATTTCGACTGAATATCGATACCATTTCTTCACATCTATTGATGAATATTGCGCTCCAATCACCCTGACTTTAATTTTGATGCCATTTTTTCACAAATCAGGATCAAAGAAAGTAAGCTAAAAACATTGACCAAGCTGTGCATTAAATTTTGACGATAACGGCTCTAGATCAATTAACTCTTAGATTTACATCAAAAAGCTCAGGACAACGATTCTATAGAATTGTCATTAATTCACCTTAAAGTGATTGGTGCATACGGCTTTTTCCGTTATAATTTGGCGTTTTAAAATTTTAAGCCCAGTGTACTGAGGCAGCTATTCTTAAAAATGAATCTGCTCGGTTATGCTATTAGCCAATACGAAATATATGGAGTGACTTGGTTGTGAGTACTCGTTTTATGACATCAGCTGAAATTCGTGAAGCATTTTTGCGTTACTTTGAATCGCAAGGGCATACACGTGTCGCGTCGAGTTCACTAGTACCCGCCAACGACCCGACTTTACTGTTCACCAATGCCGGGATGAACCAGTTTAAAGACTGCTTCCTTGGTTTGGAAAAACGTGATTATGTTCGTGCAACATCTTCACAAAAATGTGTACGTGCCGGTGGTAAACACAACGACTTAGACAACGTCGGTTATACAGCACGTCACCATACTTTCTTCGAAATGTTAGGTAACTTCTCTTTTGGCGATTACTTTAAACGTGATGCGATCAAATTTGCATGGGAATTCCTGACTGGCGACGAATGGTTAGCACTGCCTAAAGATAAACTCTATGCCACTGTTTACCATACCGATGACGAAGCGTTTGACATCTGGAACAAAGAAATTGGCTTAGATGCCAGCCGTATTATCCGTATTGGTGATAATAAAGGCGGTCAATACGCATCTGACAACTTCTGGGCAATGGGTGATACTGGTCCTTGTGGCCCGTGTTCTGAAATTTTCTTTGATCATGGCGACCACATCTGGGGTGGCTTACCGGGCACACCTGAAGAAGATGGCGACCGTTTCATTGAAATCTGGAACAACGTATTCATGCAGTTTAACCGTACTGCTGATGGCGTATTACATGCATTACCTGCTCCATCTGTAGATACAGGTATGGGCTTAGAACGTATTTCTGCGGTTTTACAACACGTCAACTCAAACTACGAAATCGACTTGTTCCAAAACTTGCTTAAATCTGCTGCGCAAATTATTGAGCTTGATACCACTGCAATTGATGCTGAAGCTGCGGCAAACAACACACCTGTTGACTACCCTGCGTCTTTAAAAGTGGTTGCTGACCATGCACGTTCATGTTGCTTCCTGATTGCCGATGGCGTAAACCCATCCAATGAAGGTCGTGGTTATGTACTGCGTCGTATTATCCGCCGTGCAGTACGTCATGGTAATAAACTCGGTGCAACAGGTTCATTTTTCTACAAAATGCTTCAACCGCTTGTTGATGTAATGGGTGTTGCTTATCCAGAACTTGCAGCAAATAAAGCACGTATTGAAGCTTTATTATTAAAAGAAGAAGAACAGTTTGCTAAAACTCTTGAGCAAGGTTTGAAACTGCTTGAAGGCGAACTTGCGAACCTGAAAGGTTCAGTCATTCCAGGCGCAGTTGTCTTTAAACTTTACGATACCTACGGCTTCCCTGCTGACTTAACAGCTGATATTGCACGTGAACGTGATTTAACGATTGACGAAGCTGGCTTTGAAGTTGAAATGGCGGCACAACGTCAACGCGCACGTGATGCGGGTAAATTTGCAATCGACTACAACAGCATTGTCAATGTTGAAGGCGAAACTCAATTTGACGGTTATGATGCCACCCAAGGTCAAGGTCAAATTATTGCGATCTATAAAGATGGCGAGCAAGTTGATGAAGTGAATGAAGGCGATGAAGCACTGATCGTACTGAACCAAACGCCTTTCTATGCAGAAAGCGGTGGTCAAATCGGTGATACTGGCCTGTTCAAAAATGAAACGGGTATTTTTGAAGTTCAAGATACTAAAAAATCTGGTGGTGCTTTTGTCCATCAAGGTATCGTGACTGTAGGTAGCTTAAAAGCCACTCAGTCTGTTGAAGCAATTGTAAAAGCCGATATTCGTGAAGCCACTGCGCGTAACCACTCTGCAACGCATCTTTTACATTCAGCCCTTCGTCAAGTACTCGGCGCTCATGTACAGCAAAAAGGTTCATTGGTTGCCAGCGATATCTTACGTTTCGACTTTGCCAATGACCAACCGGTGACATTTGAACAGCTACAACAGGTTGAACGCATTGTAAACCTTGAAGTAATTGCCAATACAGCCGTTTCCACCGAATTGTTAGACATCGAATCTGCGCAAGAAAAAGGCGCAATGATGTTGTTTGGTGAAAAGTATGGTGACGAAGTTCGCGTACTTTCTATGGGTTCAATGATTGAAGAGAAAAGCTTCTCGATTGAACTATGTGGTGGTATTCACGTCAAACGTACGGGTGATATCGGTCTGTTCAAAATCACCTCTGAAGGTGGTGTTGCAGCCGGTGTACGTCGTATCGAAGCTGTGACAGGTACAAAAGCAGTTGAAGTGATTCAAAAAGCTGATGCAGACATTCAACAGATCAATGGCTTATTGAAAGCACAAAAAGATCAAACGGTTGAAAAAGTTGAAGCGACGGTTGAAGCAGCTCATCAATTGCAAAAACAAATTGAACAACTGAACCAAAAATTGGCGAACTTGCAAGCAGCTGAACTTTTAAGCCAAGTTCAAACCATTGCTGGTCGTTCGACTCTAATCACCACCGTGCAAGATATGGATGCGAAATCGCTACGTAACTTACATGATGGGGTAAAATCTAAATTAGACAATGCAGTGATTGTGCTTGCTGGGATTGAAGGCGACAAAGTCAGCCTTCTTGCTTCGGTCGCAAAAGATTTCACTGCAAACATTAAAGCAGGTGACATTATCAAACACTTAGCCACTGAACTTGGTGGTAAAGGTGGTGGTAAACCTGACTTGGCACAAGGTGGCGCGCCACTTAACGAGAAGTTTGCATCAGTGATAGCAGGTTTAACTGCTTGGCTTGAAGCAAAATAAGACTTCACTTTTTGTGTAACTGATCCTGAAAAGGTAATTCAGGATCATGGCTTTTATGGAACAACTATGGCATTAATCGTTCAAAAATATGGCGGTACCTCAATGGGTACTCCCGAGCGCATTTTAAATGTTGCTCGTCGTGTAAAGCGTTGGCATGACCACGGTCACAAGGTTGTAGTGGTTGTCTCAGCCATGAGTGGCGAAACCAATCGCCTACTTGCTTTAGCGAAAGCCATTACCGAAACCCCTGATCCACGTGAACTCGACCAAATGGTTTCTACTGGGGAACAGGTAACGATTTCCATGTTAGCGATGGCGCTTAATTCTATTGGCGTTGAAGCTAAATCTCTAACAGGTCGCCAAGTTGGCATTAAAACTGACAGTGCATTCACCAAAGCGCGTATCGAAGCAATTGATACTGACGTTTTAACTGATCATTTAGATGCTGGACGTGTACTCGTTGTTGCTGGTTTCCAAGGTTTTGATGAACTTGGTAACACCACGACTCTAGGACGTGGCGGTTCAGATACTTCAGGTGTTGCAATTGCTGCTGCACTAAAAGCAGATGAGTGCCAAATCTACACAGATGTAGACGGTGTTTATACCACCGATCCACGTGTTGCACCTAAAGCGAAAAAAGTAGATCGTATTTCTTTTGAAGAAATGCTTGAAATGGCATCTTTGGGTTCTAAAGTTCTTCAAATTCGTTCAGTTGAATTTGCAGGCAAGTATCAAGTGCCTTTGCGTGTATTATCAAGCTTTGATAATGACAATGATGGCGCATTTGACGAAGACTTTAAACAAAACGTCGGCACTCTTATTACTACTGAATTGGAAGACAACATGGAACAGCCAATTATCTCTGGTATCGCATTTAACCGTGACGAAGCAAAATTAACCATTCTAGGTGTACCTGATGAACCAGGTATTGCCTCTAAAATTTTATGCCCAATTGGTGATGCCAACATTGAAGTGGATATGATTATCCAAAATGTTGAAGAAGATGGTACAACTGATTTCACTTTCACGGTGAATCGCGGTGAATTGAAAAAAGCCACAGCCATTCTAGAAGACACAGCACAAAAAATTGGTGCACGTGAAGTCGCAACCCGTGATGATATTGTCAAAGTGTCAATCGTGGGTGTAGGTATGCGTTCACATGCGGGTGTTGCAAGCAAAATGTTTACTGCCCTAGCTGAAGAAGGCATTAACATTTTAATGATTTCGACTTCAGAAATTAAGATTTCTGTGATCATTGAAGAAAACTATTTAGAACTTGCAGTTCGCACACTACATACTGCTTTCGGTTTAGACCGAGAGCATGGCGAATCAAGCGTACGCGCCTAATTTGCAGCTAACAAAAATTGTCATTGTTAGACAGTTTTTGAAAAACAACACAAAAAAGCCGAGCCACTATAGTTTTTCTTATAGTGGCTCTGTTATATTAGCCCTAAGGTTTTAAGAAAATTTTAACAAAACTGCATCTTGGGTAATGTTCCTGACATTGCTTTGTTAAAGTTTTCTTTTGATATTTAAGGTTGTGTTTTGTTCATTTTAGATCAATTGCAGGTTTAGCATTTTGCAAGGAGATAAACATGCTGATTCTGACTAGACGTGTCGGAGAAACATTAATGATTGGGGACCAAGTCAGTGTAACTGTACTTGGGGTTAAAGGAAATCAAGTTCGTATTGGTGTAAATGCTCCAAAAGAAGTATCAGTTCACCGTGAAGAAATTTACCAACGTATTCAACATGAACGCGCTATGCACGAACATCTTCAACATCTCGATCAAGATTATCAACCTTCGTTTGAAGAAGATAATTTTACACAGAATACCCAGAATAACTTTAATCGTTAAACATTAAATGTTTTCCCCTAAAGCGGCTTTTCTAAGCCGCTTTAAATTTATCTAAAGCTTAGTTTTGTTCAAGCAAAGCTAATGCTTTTTTTACAGGTGCATAACTACGGCGGTGTTGATCAATCACACCATGTTCTGCAATCGCTTCAAAATGTGCTTTGGTTGGATAGCCTTTGTGTTTCGCAAATCCAAATTGTGGATATTGCACATCAAGCTCAACCATATCGCGGTCTCGGGTTACTTTCGCCAAAATACTGGCAGCTGAAATTTCCGCATGCAAGGCATCCCCACCAACTATCGCATCACAGCTCATGGCTAAGCCTTGTGGGACTTTATTTCCATCTACCAACACATGATCAGGTGAAATATTTAAAGCTTCCACAGCACGGTGCATTGCCAACAAGGATGCTTGAAGAATATTAATTTCATCAATTTCTGTATGACTTGCTTCAGCAATTGCCCAAGCCAATGCTTTTTCTTGTATTTCTACAAATAATTTTTCACGTTTCTTTTCAGAAAGTTTTTTAGAGTCATTTAAACCTTCAATTGGATTATTGGGATCTAAAATAACCGCAGCAGCAACCACAGAACCGACGAGTGGGCCACGCCCCGCTTCATCTACACCAGCAATTTTCATCACTTCATCTACCTATAAAAAAAAGAGGCTGAACACGTCAGCCTCATTATGAGGGTCTGTTGATATTTCACAGATGCTTGCGACAGAGGACATTTTTAGACAATGCAAGGCATGTTTCGCGAAATTTAGTTATTCTAAATGAGTAAAACATAACGTAGTAGCGGCAAAAATGTCCCTGTCCTCGTACTTCGCCTTGCGCTACGACCAAAGCAGTGCTTTAGTCTTGCTCAGGGTTATCACTAAAACTTCCCCAAACTTCGTTATGAAATTTAACAAGGGGGTCGCCATTGTCTGCATTTCATGCCTTGTTTGCGTTGTTTTAGCCAATAACGCAATGCATGGCTGAAATATCAACAGACCCTTCTTTACTAACAATTATTTCACTGCTTCAGCGACACAAGCATTAATCGTTTTAGTCACTGCATTTGTAACAATCGTGTTACGTGCTGCTGGATCAATCGCTGCGGTTGCCAAATCTACAGCCGTTACGCTTTGTGGTGCTTTTTCACTGACACAACCACAAATTTCAGACTGAATATTTTGTTTTTGCGTTGCTGTCATCAATTTCGTTGCTGTTTGCCATGCAGCCGTATTATTTAACTCTGTTGTACATTTTGCATTAATGGCAATTTTAAGTGCCGTATTGCCCAGTTGCTGAGTTGTTGATTGCATGCCTGCTGTACCAGTTGTTGTGTTCGTTGAAACACAAGCGGTTAAAGCTAAAGTTAGAGGCACAAGCACAGCAATTAATTTTTTCACAGTTCAATATCCTAAGTTTTAAAATAGATTGCGCGTATTTTGCAGAATCTTTGATGCAGAAGAAATCTATATTTCGTTGCAATTCCAAGCATCCCGACTATCTGACTAAAAATGATACAGCTTTCAGCGTTTCAAGAATTATACGCTTTGTTCTATATTCAAGGTTTTTAAATGACTGTAATTTGATTAGCATAGTTAAACTAAAAATCACATGTTGGTACAACATGCAACGCACTTCACAATACTATACGCGCACAGCACAAATGCTACATTGGCTCATGGCCATCATTTTCATTGCAGCATGGTTGATTGGTTTCTATAGTGGCAATTTTCTAAGCTATGATGTTGATGGTAGCTTTAAAGGTCAAGTTATTACCCTGCATAAAAATATCGCGACAACCATCATATTCCTTGTGTTGATTCGTTTGTTTTGGCGCTATACCCATCCTGCTCCGCAGCTCCCAGACAGCATGTCACCGATGATGAAAGTCTTGGCACATCTTGGACATTTGGCCTTATATTTAATGTTGTTGGCATTACCGATTACAGGTTGTTTGTTTAGCTGGAGTGCTGGGCATCCTGCACCCGTTTTATATTTATTTGAAATACCTCGTCTGGTTCAAGACAATCCCGATATTTTAGAGATCGTTAAACCAGTTCATATTTATTTATCTTGGTTTGCTGGTTTTCTGGTCATCGGTCATATCGCAGCAGCGTTAAAACATCATTTTATCGACAAAGATAATATTTTACGCAGTATGACTCGACAAGATAAATAAGTCATTAAAGCCCAACATCAAAAAAGCCACATCAGGCATACACCGATGTGGCTTTTTTACAGCTAAAACTTAGTTAAGCGCTTCTTGAGCACAGCCCTTCACACTATTCAATACCGCTTGTTTAATCAGGCTATTTTTCGCAGATTCACTGACTGATGCCAAGGCCAAGTCTTTGGCTGAAATATTATTCAGTGCATGATCGCTCACACAAGCACAGATTTGTTTTTGTACACCCGTTTGGCGTTCTACACTCATAAAAAATGCAGCCGATTGCCAAATTTTTGAATCATTTAATTCACTTTTACAACTTTGTTCCAATACTGGCTTTAACATTTTTTGTGTTAAAGAATGATCCTGATTGGTCGCAAAAACCGACATCGAACCAATCACCAAACACGCGGCCAACACCCAACAAAGACGCTTTTTCACCATCAAACCTAATTTTTAACCTTCATAATTTAGCGGATCAATCGATTAATCCGCCAAATAAAACAGCACATAGACAAATATGAATTATGCTAAAGCATCGATTTGCTGTGTCCATTTTTGTTTTTCAGCTTCAGAAATAAAAGAAGCCTCAAACGAATTTTTAGCCAAGTGTTTCAGTTCATCATTGGATAAATCTAGAGCTTCAGCAATGGCAATAAAATTATCATTCATGTATCCACCAAAATAAGATGGATCATCTGAATTTACCGTGACATGCACACCTTGTTGTAATAAACGACGGATATTGTGCTGTGCCATATCATCAACCACACAGAGCTTTAAATTGCTTAAAGGACACACCGTTAAAGGCATCTTTTCGCGAATTAAACGCTGCATCAATTCAGGATCTTCTTCTGAACGCACACCGTGGTCAATACGATTTACTTTAAGTAAATCCAAGGCTTCCCAAACATATTCAGCCGGACCTTCTTCACCCGCATGTGCCACCACCAAGAAACCCGCTTCACGAGCTTTGGCAAAAACACGTTCAAACTTGGCAGGTGGATGCCCCACTTCACTAGAATCCAAACCGACCGCAATAATCTGATCTTTAAATGGTAGTGCTTGTTCTAAGGTTTTAAATGCCGCTTCTTCACTTAAATGACGCAAGAAACACATGATTAAATGCGAGCTAATACCCAATTTAGCTTTTGCATCATCACAAGCACGTTGTAAACCATTGAATACAGTTGCAAATGCCACACCACGATCAGTATGAGTTTGCGGGTCAAAGAACATTTCTGTGTGCGTCACATGATCAGCATGACATTTTTCAAAATATGCCCATGCTAAATCATAAAAATCCTGTTCGAGTACTAAAACATTCGCACCCGCATAATAAATATCAAGAAAAGATTGTAGATTATGAAAATTATAGGCCTGTTTTACTTCTTCAACCGACTTATAAGGAATATCAATTTGATTACGTTGAGCTATTTCAAACATCAACTCAGGCTCAAACGTCCCTTCAATATGTACATGTAATTCTGCTTTTGGCAAAGCACGGATGAGCTCAAGTCTATTCATATCCTAATCCTTAAAAATAAAAAAAGGTGCAAACTTGAGTTTACACCCTGAAGCGTGTGGCACATTTATAAATGCAAGTTCAACACGCTGTACTATAAATTTGGAAAATTAACCACCAAATAATACGAATTTTAATGCCCAAAGTACGGCAACAATCCACACCATATAAGGTACAGTTTTCGCTTTACCAGTGAATAGTTTAATCAGCGCATAGCTAATGAAACCCATTGCAATACCATCTGCAATTGAATAGGTGAATGGCATAAATACGATGGTTAAAAAGGCAGGAACCGCTTCAGTGATATCATCCCATTCAATATGAACAATACCTTGAATCATTAACACCCCAACAAATAACAATGCAGGCGCTGTAGCAAAACCTGGCACGGATTGCGCAAGTGGTGCTAAAAAGAGGCATAACAAGAACATAATGCCAACAACGACAGCCGTTAAACCTGTACGACCACCCGCGGCAACACCAGCAGATGATTCAATATAAGGCGTAGTTGAAGACGTACCCAAAGCTGCACCAGCAACAATTGCAGTTGAGTCTGCAAAAAGTGCTTTTTTCAAACGTGGTAATTTACCATCTTTCAATAAGCCGGCACGGTGTGATACACCAACCAATGTTCCTGTTGAGTCAAACAAATCAACCAAGAAGAAGACAAAGATTACCCCGACCAAACTTGCAGTGAATAAACCTTCAAAATCCATTTGCATAAATGTTGGTGCAATTGATGGCACTTGCCCCACAACACCATGGAATTGGTTATAACCCAATGCTGTTGAAATAGCCGTCACCGCCAAAATACTAATAATAATTGCACCACGCACTTTAAACTGATGCATGACCACAACCATGAGGAAACCAAGCAAGGCAAGGATCACCGAAGGTTGTTTTAAATCGCCTAAACCCACTAAAGTTGCAGGGTTAGCAACAATAATACCGGCATTTTTGAGTGCAACCAAAGCAAGAAAAAGACCAATACCACCACCAATTGCCAGTTTTAATGACATTGGGATTGCATTGACAATTGCCTCTCGGATTTTAAACATACTGATGAAAATAAACACCAAGCCTGATACAAACACAGCGGCAAGTGCAGTTTGCCAAGGCACGCCCATACCCATACACACAGAATAGGTAAAGTAAGCATTTAGCCCCATACCCGGTGCCAGTGCAATTGGATAATTTGCAACAAGCCCCATAACCAAACAACCAATTGCGGCTGCAAGACAGGTTGCTACAAACACAGCGCCATGATCCATCCCCGTTTCGGATAAAATCATTGGATTAACAATAATGATGTAACACATTGTTAAAAAAGTAGTTACACCAGCAAGAACTTCGGTGCGAAAATTGGTTTTGTTTTCGCTCAACTTAAATAAGCGTTCAAGCATATTCTCTGAAGATGGACTAGGAGTCGTCATGACTTCACCCCTGTAAGTAAACTTTATGCGGTCAGCACGCTACAAAATTAATGATCCGTCTAATACCAATCACCATTAATTTTGTAGATGTCTAAGCAATGGATATGCCAATATTTTCATTTAAAACAAGTATATTGAACAATTCTTCATTAGGGCCTAAAGAGCCAAATGACAAAAATTGTAAACAAAAAAGCCGCATAACTTTTATGCAGCTCACTTAATTCAAAAAAATCAAATACTTATTTAATAAAAAATATGATTCAAATATGGTCGGGGCAAATTATAACACAATGATTTTTTATTGTTTCTAAAATTTATTTTTAATTAAAATTCAATAAGATATTAATTTAGTCAACTAAATTAATCGTCTAGTGTTTATCGGACTGACTCACCAATTGAACCAAAGGCTTTGTATTTACGTCTTTACTTCCAGTATGGTGAATAAAAAGATTAGGATTAGAATCTATTACACTGAGTGAATGATGAGCATCATAAATCAACTGATCAACTTCATTCTTTTTTTTACGTTCAGCATCTTGGTAAACATAATATCCCAATAGCACAACAACAAGAATGAAGATTAGAATGAGTAATTTTTTCATAATATAATTTTATTATTTTAAAAACTTTTCATTATGATAACAAAAAACAACATGAAAAGGTGATGCAAGACACATTTTCTAAATATTTTAATATCCATTAAAGCTAATCATAAAAGAGACTGTAACAGAAGATGATCATTCTAAAATGACATGACTGTTGAGCAACTCCGCTTTTATTTCTATGATGCTTAAAAGATTCTTTTTAGCTTTAATGCTTCTCAAGCAGTTCATGAAATTTAAAACTTTATATTTCAGACAAAGAAAAAATCCTGAACAATGTCAGGATTTTTGCCTTTAAAAAACTAAATTAAGCTGCTTTTTCATCACGTTTAAACACCAACTCACCCTGAAGTGAACTGTTAGCATCAAAATAATAACCATCGCTATTAAATGATTTTAAGTCTTCAACTTTACTCAACTGATTTTCAATAATGTATCGAGCCATCAGACCACGGGCTTTTTTAGCATAAAAGCTAATGACTTTATATTTGCCATTTTTTTGATCTAAAAACACAGGCTTAATAATTTCAGCTTTAAGCTTACGCTCGATGACTGATTTATAGTATTCATCCGAAGCAATATTGACCAATAATTCTGAATTGGCTTGTTCCAAATCATCATTAATTAAATTGGTAATTTTATCGCCCCAAAATTCATATAAATTATGACCATGTGAATTGTGTAATTTTGTGCCCATTTCTAAACGATATGGCATCATCAAATCCAACGGACGTAATACACCATATAATCCAGATAACATCCGTAAATGCTTTTGTGCATATTCAAGTTTTTGATCATTTAAATTGTAAGCATCTAAACCGGTATAAACATCACCTTTAAACGCAAATAAAGCCTGACGTGCATTCGAAAAATTAAAGTCTGATTGCCAATCATGGAAGCGCTCTACATTCAATTTGGCAATTTTTTCACTCACGCTCATTAAATTGGCGATATCTGTAGCAGACAGTTTACGACTTACGTCTATAAGTTGTTGTGAATGTTCCAGCAATCTTGGTAGAGTATGCAAATCGGTAGGAAGTGCAGATTCATAATCTAAAGTCTTAGCAGGAGAAATTAAGGCGAGCATGGACAACCTGATCAAAAAATAATTAAACAGACTATAACAGTAGACTTATTTTATTTCCAATTTGTGTTTTTACTGAACATTATCGGTAAAATACGCTATTCTCCTATTATTAGTCGGTTGTAATATGTCCGAGCAAATTTTCATTCAAGGTCCTGTCGGTCAAATTGAAGTTTTTGTTGATTATCCACAGGGTGAAGTGAAAGGATTCGCGGTTGTATGTCACCCTCATCCATTACAAGGCGGCACACCACAGCATAAAGTGCCAACCCTTCTTGCTCAAATGTTTCTTGAGCGCGGTTGTATTGTATACCGTCCTAGTTTCCGTGGTTCAGGTCAAAGCATTGGTGTGCATGATGAAGGCTTTGGTGAAACTGATGATACTCTAGAAGTAATTAAACAGATGCGTTCCAAACATATTAGCCTGCCTTTTTATGCTGGTGGCTTTAGTTTTGGAGCACATGTGATGGCTAAAAGTTATCATGCACTACCTGACGAAATAAAACCTAAGCAATTGATTTTATGTGGCTTACCTACTGCAACCGTTGCAGGTTTACGTCATTATGTGACCCCTGAAATTAAGGGTGATATTTTATTTATTCATGGTGAAGGTGATGAAGTCACTTTATTGTCAGACTTAATTACTTGGGCAAAACCTCAACGTCACCTATTGACCATTTTGCCTAATGCAAACCATTTCTTTACGGGCTATTTAAAACAATTGCGTATTGCGATTTCTCGTTTTTTAACAACTTCATAAGAATTAGAAAAGGATCATCATCTGATGATCCTTTTCTAGCTTAATTACTTTTACTCAAATAATTGTAATCTGTATCTACAAATCCATCACTTAAACGTAACTCTACTTTCGGACACTCTGCATGTGTTGGTCTTTCCTCTAAGACTGTTACCTGCGTCATCATTAAGCCACCCTCATAAAATGCCTGTATTTGGGATTCCGATAATAAATAACGCAAAGTGCCACATTCAATAGGTTGTAAGTCTTCTCGTTGAAACATCTTTAGATTGAGTCCAGTTTCTAACTGTGTCACTCCTCTTTTCTCCACCGAAGCAACAGCAATATAATGATCCGAGCATAATAACTGCGGCTGAAGCACTTGTTGATCTAAAAAATTAATTTTCTTATTTTCAAATTGAAAACGATTATGTGTTTCTTTTTTCCAAGAGCAACCAGCCACTAATACTTCATTGGTTTTAAATTTCCCATGTGGTATAAACCCATTATTTTTGATTTCAAATGGATTAAGCCCCAACTCAAAAGCTGTATTTAATTCACTGGCATAGCCTCGTGGCTCATAATGACATCCAGTATATTCAGCCTGTGTCACAAGCCTTTGTTCGTATAACACATGTTGATCTACTTTACGTATGATTTTTATTTGCGTGTAATTCGAATCAAGATTTGTTGCATGATATAGGATGGTCGCTTTTTGTTGCGTTGGTATTCCAATTGCTACAGCACCAGAATTGAAATATTTCCGCCAATAATACCCTTTTTCAAGATACTGAATTGGATAAAGTAAGGTATGTTGTTGATTAGGTTCTAATTCACATGAGGCTTGCTTATGACTAAAAGTCGGTACACTAATCACATTATTAAAATCAACTTCAATAGTTTCTCCTATTAAAGTGATCATATCACGTGCTTGATCATCTACCTTTTCACGATTTAAAATTCGTGTACTGTGATTTTGTGATACCTGAGTCAAAGCAGGCACATTAAAGTCACTGTCTTTGCCACGAAATAAATAACGCTTTAAACCCAACTCTTGACTCTGCGTAGTTTGAAATTTTGCTTCATCTACAGTGTATAAATACAGTTGAATAGCCAAGAAAGTGAAAATGCTTATAACAGCAACTAAAATTATTCTTGCGTATATTTCAGAAATTTTTTTAAGGGTAAAAGCGCACATTAAAAAAATAGATGATGCCAACCATACCAGCGCACCCACATTCAATTTATTCAGTGACATTGCTACACCAATAAACATTAATGCGAAAGTGACAGCGGCATAGATTGAACCGAGATCACTAGCAGGTGAAGATTTTATATAATACTTAAGGGTAAATAAGAATGTAAGGTTTGCCCAAACAGGAAAGACAATAAATATAGGTAAAATCATAAAATGATAAGCAAATGCAGTAAGCATCACCCCAACACCTATTATTCCCTCATAAGCAGGCAAGCACCATGATAGAAAAAATAAAAAAACTGCAATACAAAAAGATATTTTTGAAGCCATTATATAATTAATTGTTATTTATAATTTTATTATAATACCTTAGATTAGCATTTAAAGTTCAACACTATGCTCTTTCAATAACACCTGACTCGGACTCATAAATCCGAGTCTTTTTTTGAGCGATAGTTCAATCTATGATTAGGCTCATGTTAAAAGTCGCTGCCTTTGGCAATGTACTAGCAAACTAAGCCATGCATATTTTCATTACTTTATCTTTGCCATACGCTGTATAGGTTGCACGAAATAACAAATGCTCTAGATTCCCCTTTCCAAAATGAATTATTTTGCACTTCATTTGAAAATCTAAAAACTATACAATCAAATAGTTAGCCAAGTACGGCTTAAGATGTTCGGAAACATTTTTAATAGTTAGAAGGATATTATGAAAACTATTTTTGGGATAATTTGCATCGCTTTATTGAGCTCTTCAGCCATTGCACAAAATATTGTCGGCACATGGCGTTATATAGACGATAAAACCGGTGAAGCTAAAGGGTTAGTCAAAATTGAGCAACAGGCCGATGGTACATATGCAGGTACAGCGCTCAAATCAACACCACGTGTCGGCTATACACCGAAAGAGTTTTGTACCAATTGCCCTGCACCCTATACCAACAAACCCATCATAGGTATGCAGGTGATTTCTGGATTAAAAACAGAAGATCAAATTAATTACACAAATGGGAAAATCATTGATCCTGTTTCTGGAAAATTTTACCGTCTTAAAGGCAAAATCAGTACCAATGGCAAAAAATTATTTCTTCGCGGATATATGGGAGTATCAGCCGTAGGTCGCAGTCAGACTTGGTTACGTGTGGAATAAAATAAAAATCCTGAGCTGCGAACACAGCACTGTTTTTCGCAGCTCAGGCTATTTATACAAGGTCAACAAGCCCTGATCATTTCAAATTCAAAAATTATTTCAAATTCAAAAGTAGCCGATATCGGTGTCAGCAATATCTGCCCTTCCAAACTTCAAGCCTACCTTTTTGCTAAGGCTAACCCTTCCACTCAAACTCGCTAAAAGCTTCATCTTGTTTTAATGTATTTTCAACGGCTTGTGCCAATTGATTCAGCAAGCTCTGCTCTGTAATGCGGTCTAACCAGTCCTGATCTTCATCAGGATATGATGTAATTTCACAGACCAAATGACCACCCTGATCATGCCCTTGGCAAGTAATGGACAGCGGCAAGGAATGATTATCTACACTGACAGCAACATGGTCACCACTTTGTGACAAGGTCTGAAAACCATATTCGCCTAATTCTTTAGACAAAAGATCTGCAACATATTCCTGAGTCACATGACGATCACTGCTCTGCAATGCAGCATGATTATGTTTTTCACAGTTTGCTGTAAATTGTAATTTTCTCATCGATATATCCAAAGGCATTCTTATTGTATGGTTTTAGAATAAGCAATAAAAACAAAACAGCCAAGCAAAAGCTTGGCTGTTGTCTAACAAATGTACAAAACTAGACTAATTATTCACTGACTTGTATCGCTAAACCGGCTTGATTTGCAAGCTCAGTGAAAGTAGGGAAACTGGTTGCCACCGTTTCTGTACCGACAATTTTAATTGCGCCCGAAGTACGCAAACCGGCCATACTAAAACTCATCGCAATACGGTGATCATGATGCGATTCAATTTCACCACCCGTGAAGATTGTAGACCAATCGCCTGACTTCCCCTTACCTTCAATAATGATGCCATCATCCGTTGGTGTGCAGTCAATACCCATAGTTTTTAAACCATCTGCCATGACTTGAATACGATCAGATTCTTTGACGCGAAGTTCCGCAGCACCCGTTAAAATCGTTTGACCTTCGGCACATGCTGCGGCAATAAAGAGCGCTGGAAATTCATCAATGGCCAATGGCACTTGATCTTCAGGCATATGAATGCCTTTAAGCGTACGAGAGCCTTTGATACGAATGTCTGCAATCGGTTCACCACCTGCAATACGTTCGTTTTCAACGGTCAAGTCCGCACCCATTTGTTTCAAGATTTCAATCACGCCCGTACGCGTTGGGTTAATTCCAACAGCCTCTAAAGTCACGTCTGAACCTTCAGTAATGGCAGCACCCACCATAAAGAATGCGGCAGATGAAATATCTGATGGCACCTGAATTTCAGTCGCAATGAGCTTACCGCCACCTTGTAATGAAATGCGATTGCCTTCAGTTTTTACTTCATAACCAAATGCACGCAACATACGCTCTGTATGGTCACGTGTTGGTTCTGGTTCCGTCACTGATGTTTCACCGCTGGCCCAAAGACCCGCCAGTAAAATGCCTGATTTCACTTGTGCAGATGCCATCGGCAAATCGTAATGAATACCTTGAAGGTTTTGATTCCCTGTAATCGATACTGGTGGCGTACCACGTTCACCCGTGGTTTGAATTTGTGCACCCATTTCACGTAAAGGTTTGGCAATACGTTCCATTGGACGTTTAGACAATGACGCATCGCCGGTCATGACTGAATCAAATTTTTGCGCAGACAACATACCTGAAAGTAGACGCATTGATGTACCCGAGTTCCCCATATATAAGGCACTTGCAGGCGCTTTTAAGCCATTGATACCGACACCATGAATAGTGACTTCACCATTTTTTGGCCCTTCAATACTCACGCCCATATCACGGAAAGCTTGCAAAGTTGCCAGCGCATCTTCACCTTCCAAGAAACCTGTAACATGGGTTGTGCCTTCTGCAATCGCACCAAACATGATGGAGCGATGTGACACAGATTTGTCACCAGGCACGGTAAATTTACCTTGGAAATTTTGAGAACCTGGCAAAATGGTAAATTGTTGTGTCACTTTATTTTTCTCCATCAAAGGTTGTTTGGCGAGCATGTGATTGAAGTGTTGTCGTGCAGCCTGTGCATGCCCCAACACCCCCATTAATGCCTGTGAGTTTTCATCTTCAATCAGTTTACGTAATATTGCGAGTTGCTTTTCGAAGCCATCGACTGCATTTAAAATCGCTTTCTTATTGGCAAAAAAGATGTCATGCCACATTTGCGGATCACTGGCAGCTATGCGTGAAAAGTCACGAAAACCACCTGCTGCATAACGAAAGATATCGAAATTATCTTCACGATTGGCAAGCTGCTCGACCAAGTTAAATGCCATCAAATGTGGCAGATGACTGGTATGTGCAAGGACTTCATCGTGTTTATCGACATCCATACAAATCACGTCAGCTTTAGCCGCTTGCCACAATTGTGTCAGTTTTTCCACCGCCCAATCGGCACTGGTCGGTAAAGGCGTCAAAATGACTTTATGATTGGCAAACAAATCGACCTTACCGGCATGTACGCCTGTATGTTCAGCCCCAGCAATCGGATGCCCCGGTACAAAACCTTCTGGTAAATTTTCACCATATACCGCCTTTGCAGCATCTACCACATTGCCTTTGGTGCTACCAACATCAGTGATGATGGTGGTCGCAGCAAGATAAGGCTTAATCATTTCCAGTACTTTTTCTGTCGCACGAACAGGTAAGGCTAAAACGACTAAATCGGCACCTTGAACAGCATCAACAGGATTGCTATAGCCCGCTTGAATCAATCCAAGTGCTTTCGCATCATCCAATGTTTTTTGCGAACGTGTTGATGCAACAATTTGCTTTGCTAAATTTTCAGCAATCATCACACGCGCTAGACTTGAACCAATCAACCCAAGTCCAATAAATGCAACTTTTTCAAATAGAGGCTTGGACATCACTTAAGCTTTTCCCTCTACAGTATTGCTTGCTAAATCAAGTACCTTCGCAAGTGCGCTAAGGAATTTAGCATTTTCAGTTTCAGTACCAATCGACACACGCAGATGATTTGCAATTCCGACTGGACGTACAATCACCCCTTCTTTTAACAAGGCATTGAACGTTTGTGCAGCATCAGCCTGAACATCAACCAAAATAAAGTTCGCACGTGATGCCACATAGTCTAAGCCAAGCGACTGAAAACCTTGCTCTAATTGATTCATACCTGCTTTATTGACAATACGTGATTGCTCAATAAAGTCTTCATCTTTTAGTGCAGCAACAGCAGCCACCATAGCAAGATGATTCACATTAAAGGGCTGACGAATACGATTTAAAAAATCAGTGACTTGTTTCGATGCCAATGCAAAACCCACACGCAGGGCTGCCAAACCATAACATTTAGACAATGTACGGCTAACGATGATGTTTGGATATTGTGCTAAAAATTTTAAGCTATTGAAATTTTCTGGAAAATATTCCACATACGCTTCATCCAGTACCACAATCACACTTGCAGGTACTTTCTGCATAAATGCTTCAAATTCAGCTTCTTCAAACCAAGTCCCCGTTGGGTTATTGGGATTGGCAATAAAAATGAGTTTAGTATTGTCTTGAATTGCAGCAGCCATGGCATCTAAATCATGTGCAAAGCCTTTTGCTGGGACTTCAATCGCTTGTGCATTAATTGCTTGCGTCACTAAAGCATAAACAGCAAATGCATGTTGGCTATACACCACAGAATCGCTTGAAGAAACGAATGCACGAGCAAACATTTCTAATAAGTCGTTTGAACCATTACCCAAAGTAATACAGTCAGCAGTCACGCCAAATTGCGCACAAATTTGATCTTTTAAAATAAAACCGCCACCGTCAGGATAACGACCAATTTCAGCCAACTCAGCAGCCACTGCTTGTTTGACCTGATCAGAACAGCCCAATGGATTTTCATTCGATGCCAATTTGACGATATCAGTAATCCCTAACTCACGCTCAAGCTCACTAATTGGCTTACCCGGTTGATAAGGTTTTAACTTTGAGATGCCTTCATTGGCAGGGACAAACGACATGTTACTCTTCCAATTATTTCAAGTGATAAAAGTGGTTAACTTCAAGTTAAAATTAACCACCAAATAGTGATTTACAATACCGCGATCGGATATGAACCTAATACTCGAACTTCTTTCACCAACGGACGAATTTCTTCAATTGCCGCTTTGACATTGTCTTGCTCGACATGACCTTCTAAGTCAATGAAGAATACATAAGCCCATTTTTCA
The DNA here is from genome assembly GCF_000367925.1 of Acinetobacter bohemicus ANC 3994. GTDB lineage: Bacteria > Pseudomonadota > Gammaproteobacteria > Pseudomonadales > Moraxellaceae > Acinetobacter > Acinetobacter bohemicus. The sequence continues at coordinate 647,002 of NZ_KB849164.1, read as the reverse complement.
GGTAATGCAGGACGGGTTTCAATACTGGTTAAGCTAATATGATGTTTTGCAAAAGGTGCAAGAATTTCAAGCAATGCACCGGCACGATCATGTGCTGAAATCAGTAATGAGGTTTTATCATTGCCGCTTTGCGGTACTTTTTCACGACCAATCACCAAGAAACGTGTGGTATTTTCCGGGTTATCTTCAATATTGCCATGTAGAATTTCTAAGTCATAAATATTGGCAGCAACATCAGATGCAATTGCTGCTGAATGCCATTCAGTACGAATTCGACGTGCCGCTTCAGCATTTGAACTTAAAGCAACGCGCTCTACACCCGGATAATGCGCATCTAACCATTTGCGACATTGCGCCAAAGTTTGTTGATGTGCATAAATTTGTTTAATGCTGTCTTTACGGGTATTTGCAGAGACTAAAAATTGGTGATGAATACGCAATTCAACTTCACCAATCACATTTAAATGCGATGACTTAAAACAATCTAAAGTATGGTTGACCACGCCTTCAGAAGAGTTCTCCACGGGCACCAAACCATAATGTGCACTTCCCGCTTCCACTTCACGAAATACTTCATCAATGGTTGGAAGTGGACGAACAATCGCATCCTGACCAAAGTGCTTCAGCACAGCTGAATGGGTATAAGTACCGACTGGACCTAAAAATGCAATGCTTTGTGGTGCTTCAAGTGCAAGACAAGCCGACATGATTTCACGAAATAGACGCGCCATGGTCACATCAGATAATGGCCCCTCATTGCGCTCCATAACATTACGCAAAACTTGCGCTTCACGTTCAGGACGGTAAAACATTGGATTCTCTTCAGAAGCAAACTTTGCTTTTGCTACTGCTTCTGCCAATTTTGCTCGGCGGTTGATAAGCTGTTGAATCTGCTGATCAACTGAGTCAATATCCTCACGAATCTGAGCAAGGTCAAGAGAAGTCTTTGTGTTTTGATCGTCGTTGATCATTGTTATGTCGCCCTTCAAAAACATTATGCAAACAGTATAACAATAGTTAGCTTTCAAATGTTACGCAATAAGACTTTGATTGATTCAGCCTTAAAAACATACAGTTGATTTAATCAGCAATTTTATTCTCTATGATTTTGCAATAAATTCTTAAAATTAATGACCTTTTGCCAATTTTCCATAAATTACACTACAGTTGTACATTTTTAGCCCTGTACGACCAAGGTGAGTTTTATGCTATCTGGTCGAATATATTGATCTTGTTTTGCAAATAACATCATATTTTAAAACGCTTAATATCAATATTTTTACACTCTGCTTTTTTACTATTTATTGGGGTCATTGGCAGATTAGATCATTGCCAAAAATAAACATTTGCTTGATGTTTGAAGACAAATGTCTGGACTGACATAAAAACCAAAACAAAACTAAAACATCTATCTTAAGGATCATCAATGAGTCATTACGCACAGCGCCCATGGGAAAAAAATTTACCCATTTCATTACATGGTTATCAACTTAAGCCTGATCAAATTAAATCAAACTTACCAGAATTATTGACCCACACCACGGCTCAATTTTCACAATCGCCCGCATTTAGTGTGGTGTTACCTACAGGCTTAACCAAGAGCTTAACCTTTCAAGAAATTGATGATCTATCAAGCACCTTTGCCAATTATTTACAGCATCACCTGAAACTTAAAAAAGGCGATGTGGTTGGTTTACAAATGCCAAATTCTTTGCAATATCCGATTGCTGTATTTGCTTGTTGGAAAGCGGGTTTAATTATTACCAATATTAATCCACTGTATACAGCGCGCGAACTTGAATACCAATTAATTGACAGTGCTGCAACAGCATTGATTGTTTCTGATTTATTTTTAGCAACTTTTGAACGTGTGATTCAAAACAACGCTCAGCTTCAATCCTTGGCACTGGTAACCGCAAGTTTAAGTGAGTTTTTTGATCAGCCTTATCAGGGCATGATTGCACAAAAAATGCAGGCAGATGCCGAAGCGCAAGGTCGCTCACTCAAACCAAGTATTGTCTATACAACCTTCACAGATGCTTTAGAAATGGGTAAAAATTTAGAACAATATATCCCTATTCAACATGATATTGCCCTATATCAATATACAGGTGGAACAACGGGTCGTAGTAAAGGTGCCATAATTAGTCATCAAAATGTGGCATCTTTGGTCAAAATAACTGGCGATTATTTACATGCCCATGAATCTGGATTTAACCATAACGACTGCATTTTAACGGCAATTCCGCTGTATCATATTTTTGCCTTTAGTGTAAATTTCCTCATGTTCTTTGAAGCGGGTTCTCACAATCTGCTAATTCCTTCTCCACGACCAGTCAGCAACTTAAAACCTGCTTTTGAAAAATTTAAAGTCACGTGGTTAACTGGAGTCGATACACTCTATGCGGGCTTATTGGCTGAAAGTTGGTTTACTGCAAACCCACCAAAACTGACCTGTAGCATTTCTGGCGGCACGGCACTGCGTCCTGCAACAGCAGAACACTGGAAAGCTAAAGTCGGCACGATTATTGAAGGTTTTGGCATGACAGAAACCAGTTGTGCTGCGCTACTTCATCCACCCATTCGTGAAATTCGTCAGGGTTCTGTTGGTTTTCCATTACCGGGTTCCGACATTAAAATTGTCAATGAACAAGGTCACGAAGTTCCATTAGGTGAAGCCGGTGAACTCTGTGTAAAAGGGCCCCAAATTGTATTGGGTTATTTAAACCGCCCAACCGAAACGGCTGAAACCTTTATCGATGGTTGGTTACATACAGGTGACATTGCCAAAGTCGATGAAGATGGCTTTTGTTATATTTTAGATCGTAAAAAAGATATGGTGATTGTTTCAGGTTTTAATGTTTATCCCAATGAAATTGAAGCAATTTTAGCTGAACATCCAGATATTATTGAAGCTGCTGTCATTGGTGTACCCGATGATCAAACGGGAGAATCGGTTAAAGCATTTATTGCCTCGAATAATGCCAGTCTTTCTGTCAGTGAAATCCTAAAACATTGTAAAGACAACCTAACCGCCTACAAAGTCCCAAAATCGATTGAAATATTGAATGAGTTACCAAAGTCAACCGTCGGAAAAATTCTACGTGCCGAACTTCGTCAAATGGAAAGTCAAAAATATTCTAATTAATTTCAGCTTATTATGGTATTAAAATCTAGCCCTAAAGCTTTGTCTTTGGGGCTTTCTCTTTTACAAGAGTCATTTACCAAAATCCATCACAAAAATTTAGTGATTCCTCTATATTCTTTTAATAAAGCAATTCGGAGAATAATAATGTCAAAAAGAATCGCCGTTTTAGTGACCCATGATTTTGAAGATATTGCATACTCGGAACCTGTACAGGCCTTTCGAGCTGCACGTCATAGTATTTTAAATATTGAAAACAGAGCCGGTAATATTGTCTATGGTCAAAAATGCAAATCTGCGGTTACCATTGATCGAAGTATAGACCATGTTTCTGTGCATGATTTTGATGCCTTACTTATTCCCGGAGGACATTCTCCCAACCAATTGTGTCGTGATCATCGTTTTGTCGATTTTGTCCGTAATTTTGCCAATGCACAAAAACCAATTATGAGTATTTGTCACGGCCCTCAACTGCTAATTGCTGCAAAAGTGGTTAAAGGTCGGTTAATGACGACCATTCAAACCGTCGCCCTAGATCTGATTAATGCCGGTGCTGTGTATTACGATGTTGATGTGGTGAATGATAATAATCTGTATATTTCTTCTCGCTCTCCTGACGACTTACCTGCCTTTATTAAAGAAAGTTTACTGGTATTAAGCCAATAAAAAAGAGCCTTTCGGCTCTTTTTTTAGACATTAAACAACCCGTCATTAACGCCCTAAAATACTACGCGCTACAATTTCTTTCATAATTTCATTGGTGCCACCGTAAATGCGTTGAATACGTGCATCCACAAAGAAACGTGAAATTGGATATTCAGTCATATAACCATAACCACCAAAAAGCTGTAACAAGTTATCGGCAATTTTCATTTGCATATCGGTACTAAAACTTTTCAATGCTGCGGCAGTTTCAACATCTAATTTACCTTGCATATACAGTTCGACATTTTGATTATAAAAAGCTGCTGTCGCTTGTTCATCTATTTTTGCTTGAGCCAAAACAAATCGTGTATTTTGAAATTGGCTAATCGGCTGACCAAATGCTTGACGTTCTTTTACGTAAGCAATCGTGACATCAATCGAACCACGAATAGCACCAAGAGCGGTGGAAGCAATCGCTGTACGTTCACGTGGTAATTCTTGCATTAAATAAGCAAAACCTTGCCCGGCCTGACCCAACAGTTGATCTTTGGGCACTTGAATATTATCGAAGAACAGTTCTGAAGTATCTTGTGAATGTAGGCCTATTTTATTCAGGTTGGTACCCTTTTTAAAACCGTCTAAATGAGTATCTAACAGCATTAAAGACACGCCTTTTGCACGTGCTTGCGGATCGGTTTTCACCGCCAACACCACCAAGTCTGCATGCTGACCATTTGAAATAAAGGTTTTTGAACCATTTAATAGATAGTGATCACCCTGCAAAATTGCATTGGTTCGCATGGCTTGTAAGTCTGAACCAGCACCCGGTTCAGTCATGCCAATCGCACCAACAACTTCACCCGCAACCATTTTTGGCAGCCAATATTGTTTCTGTTGTTCTGTACCAATATGCAAAATATACGGTGCTGCAATTTCAGAATGACATGAAATACCCGTTGATAATGCACTAAATCCTGCACGGGCTGACTCTTCAACCAGCATCAATGAATAATTGATCGGAACGCCATAGCCACCATATTCTTCAGGTACATCGACACATAAGAAACCATTTTCCCCCAATAAGCTCCAAATCGAACGCGGCATAATGCCTTCATGTTCCCATTGCTCATAATGAGGTGCAATATGCTCACTCATAAAACGTTTAAAATTATCGCGAAACAGTTCTAGATCAGCATCATAAGCCAACATATATCATCCTTATTTTCAGTTTTAGTTTTTAGCTTCCTGCCATGCTAGTGATTTTATCGTCTGCTGTCATGTCCCATTCCTGTCATTTTTATGACTTTTATAGTCAATAAAAAAGGAAGCCGAAGCTTCCTTTTTTCATCCATGCTGATTACGCATGGTTTTGGTTGTTTTCTTCTAACATTAAACGATCCACTTCTTCTGGATTGGCTAAAGCATAATCTAATTGTGTTTTATCCAACTGTCCGACCCATTTCGCTACAACAATCGTTGCCAATGAGTTACCCACAAGATTGGTTAATGCACGTGCTTCTGACATGAAACGGTCAATACCCAAAATCAATGCCAAGCCTGCCACTGGAATATGCCCTACCGCCGATAACGTTGCCGCCATAACAATAAAACCTGAACCTGTGACACCCGCAGCACCTTTAGAAGAAATCAATAACACCACTAAAAGAGTAATTTGATGCTCAATATCCAAAGGTGTGTTGGTCGCTTGCGCAATAAAAATGGCCGCCATTGTAAGATAAATAGATGTACCATCTAGGTTAAATGAATAACCTGTAGGAATCACCAAACCAACAACCGATTTTTCACAACCCGCAATTTCAAGCTTCTTCAACATGCGCGGAAGCACTGATTCAGAAGATGATGTTCCCAATACAATCAGAAGTTCTTCACGAATCATTCGGATCATTTTCAAAATACTAAAACCACAAACTCGAGAGATTGTGCCTAATACAATGAAAATAAACAGTAAACAGGTTACATAGAAACAGATAATCAATTGTGCTAACTGCGCAAGGCTACCAATACCATATTTACCAATGGTAAATGCCATCGCACCAAATGCACCAATTGGAGCCAACTTCATTACCATATTTACGATATTGAAGAAGACATGAGAAATTTGATCGATAAATTTCAGTACAGGTTTACCCGCATCACCCAACTTATGCAACGCAAAACCGAACAGAAGAGCGAACAGTAAGACTTGAAGAATTTCACCTTCAGCAAATGCACCTACAACGGTATTCGGAATGATATGCATCAAGAAATCAATCGTCGATTGTGATTGACCTGATTCTACATATTTAGAAATACCAGATATATCCAAAGATGCAGGATCAATATTCATGCCCACACCCGGTTTTGCAATATTAATTACAAGCAAACCGACAAGTAAGGCAATCGTAGATACGATTTCAAAATAGAGTAAAGCGATACCGCCTGTTTTACCCACAGACTTCATACTTTCCATGCCAGCGATACCACTGACCACAGTACAGAAAATTACAGGTGCAATAATCATTTTAATTAGGCGAATAAATCCATCACCCAACGGTTTTAATTGCTCGCCTAAACCAGGCACATGTTTTTCAACACCATTGACTAGTTGTGTACCACTTGGGAAAAAGTGACCGATTAACACGCCCGCAATAATGGCAACAATCACTTGAAAATAAAGCGATTTATATAAAGGTTTTTTAGCCATAATCATAACTTCTTCATGTATTTCCGCACGCAGAAATATCAATTTTCTCTTGCCTATTCTTACGAATATACAACCCTAAATCTTTTTACCAGATGCAAAAAGACAATGAGTTCTTGTGAAAAACTCGACTTAAGATGAAAACAAAAAAAGATTCACAAATGAAATAGTCAAGTTCGCAAATAATATGTGAGAGAAATATATATTAAGTGCAAAACATCAGACTAAGGAGATCATGAAAATTTAAATAAATCCTATAAGAAGAAAGTGTACTTGAATTTAGATCAAGAAATTGTTAACACGCGTCCTTTTCGATTGTTTTTCACACAAAATCCATTCAGACATTAGTCTAATATGGATATTCTCTTTTTCTTCATTTTATTTTTATGTCATAGTGTGGACATTCATTTTCATACGAAATACTCTGGTACGCACGCATGAACAATAAAAGAAACCTCTACAAAGATTTTGAACATCCCTTTGCACAATTTGTTCGTATTGTGGGTAAAGGGAAAAATGGTGCGCGATCGCTTAGTTTTGATGAAGCTTACCAAGCTTTTAGTATGATCTTAAAAGGTGAAGTTTTAGATGTTCAGCTCGGCGCTTTCTTAATGCTGCTGCGCGTTAAAGAAGAATCTGTAGATGAGCTAACAGGCTTTGTAAAAGCAACACGTGATCAACTTAATTTTAAACATTTAGATGTAGATTTAGATTGGTCATCTTATGCAGGTAAACGAAAACACTATCCTTGGTTTTTATTGGCTGCACTCACCCTTACCCAAAATGGCTATAAGGTAGTCATGCATGGTGCATCTGGGCATACGATAAACCGTCTATATACCGAACAGGTATTAGAATATCTCGGTTATGCTATTTGCAAAAATGACACCGATGTGGAACAACAATTACAACAAACCAATTTTGCCTATATTCCTTTGGATGCCATTTCACCCATTTTGAGTGATTTAATTGCCTTACGTAATGTGATGGGCTTACGCTCTCCAATTCACACGTTAGCTCGCCTAATTAATCCATTTAATGCAAAAGCAACCATGCAAGCGATTTTCCATCCAGCTTATCGTAGTTCGCATCAGCAAACGGCTTTTAAATTAGGCTATAAAAATAGTGCTGTTATTAAAGGTGAAGGCGGTGAATTTGAACGCAATCCGGATGCTAAAACTTTAATTTGTGGCATTAAAAATGGTGAGCTGTACGAACACGAATTACCCAAATTGACTGAAAACCGTAGTCCGATTGAGGAAGAACTGGATTTAGCCGTGTTTAAAGCAGTTTGGGAAGGCAAGCAACGTCATGAATATGGTGAAATTGCCGTCACTGAAACCATGGGCATTGCGTTATATACCATGGGAGTTTGTGACTCTTATGATGACGCAATGTTAAAAGCTAAAGAACTTTGGCAAAGCCGAAAAGTTATTTAATAGGCTAAAAGATCAGGCTCTGCGGATTCTTACCGCTGATTAGCAAATATCTGGAGCTCATTGTGTTACTTTTTAAAAATGAGCTAGTGATAGCGCAAGTAAACTTTTTCCATTTGCAAAACTCGGCAAATACCACCAAGTGTCATCTCTCTCGCAAAAACAGGACGATATTAATATCGTCCTGCCTCGAACAGTTTCGAATGGCTTTTACGTGTAGCCATAATTACAACTTCAATTTAAGATTAAGTGACTAAAATAACCTATCTTTAAACAAAACGAATCGGTTGAAATTCAGGTTCAGGAACATGCGAATCACATTCTTCCCCTTCCTCTTTATGACCTTTATCAATATAACCACTACGTTCTTTTTCAGGTAAATTTTGAGCTTCCCACGCAATGACAGCTTGCATACAAATTTGACGCTGTTCTGTGGTTAAAGCAATGCCATTTGGCCATTTACCAATTTCTACTGCTGTTTTTAAACGCGAAACAATTTCAGGATCGAGTATAGCCAGCATTTGTTCAATATTCATCATTTAATCCTGCTGTTGTAAAGAGTCAAAATCTTGATTCCAACCAAGTTTGGTTCGACATGCCATATAGAAGTCATAACCCGGTGGATGAAGTAAATTCAATTTAAATGGATGTTTACGGATATGTAAACTATCACCAACACTCAGCGAAACACTATGTTGACCATCGGCACTGACCATCGGTAACACACGGTTTTCGCGAATCATAATCTTAATTTCACTATGCCCACCGACCACAATAGGACGTGAAGACAAAGTATGCGGATGCATAGGCACTAAAGAGATGGCATCCATACTTGGATGAACAATCGGCCCACCACCAGATAAAGCATACGCTGTAGAACCCGTTGGGGTAGATACAATTAAACCATCACTGTGCTGGCGATAGACATACTGACCATCAATATTCAATTCAAAGTCAATCATATGAACCGAGCGGCCTGAATGCAAGACCACATCATTCAAAGCAATCGCATCATAAATATTTTCGCCTTTCGAACGAATTTCCATTTCCAATAGAAAACGACGGTCTAGCTGAAATTCACCTTTGAGCACTTGATCCAGTTTAAAAATCACCTCGGTCGGCTTAATATCGGTTAAAAAGCCCAAACGACCACGGTTGATGCCAATCACTGGCGTATTGTGTTTTACCAAAGCACGTGCAGCATGTAACAAAGAACCATCACCACCGACCACAATCACCAAATCAACCACTTCACCCAGTAAACTACGGCTCACTGTTTGCGTATTACGACTATCAGGAACCAATGCTGCTGTTTCTGAATCAAAAACAGGATGAAGCCCTATACGTAAAAGATGGTTATGAATGAGACTTAAAGTTTCAACGACGGAGGATTTATCTGGACGTCCGATCAATCCAATGTTACGAAAATTTTTATGTGAAATTTGCACCTAAGTCATCGCTCCGCTACGATTCATGCATATCATAGCATTAACCCTATTCATTTTAAAAAACTTTAAAAGTTGATCATACAAGCTATATCGATTTACCAAGCTAAAATAAACCATTTTTTCAACCTGCACCTATACTTAAAGCTAACTTTATATAAATTATAATGGTATTAAATTTTCATGATAAAAATCACATTTTTTAATCCACACTTTAGCCATGTCATAATCCGTAATCCTTCACTTTTGGCAACACCAATTAAAACCCATCCAACACCTATAAAAACAGACTCAACTGTAAAATAACATCTTTTATAAAATCAACAACTCATTACCTATAGACTTACTTTTTTAGCGTTATATTTTGTTTTCATTCACAGATTAATTATTGCAAAAAAATGAAAAGCTTCGCATCATTAGCATAATTTATTTGGATCTTATAATCATTAATGAAGTCTGAACGCGGTATCGGTTTACTGGCCCTTATTTTCTCAATATTAGTCATTGGTGTTTTCTTAGTTTTTAGCATCTACTTAATACGAATGGACAATATTGTACGAGATAAATTTGAAGGACAACGCTGGGATATTCCTGCAAAAGTTTTTGCGCGTCCTTTAGAGGTCTATACCAATGCGCCGGTCAATCAAACAGATTTCACCCAAGAATTAAAATTACTGGGTTATAAAAATTCAGAGAGTTATACCAAATCAGGTAGTTATGTGACTTCAGGTGATGAACTCTATGTACATACCCGAGGTTTTGACTTTGGTGACAGTGTTGAACCAGAACAAGTTTTAAAAGTCACGTTTAGCAACAATCAAATTGGTGAAGTCAGTGCAACTAAACCGTCTTCTACTGGGATTGCACGTTTAGAGCCTTTGTTGATTGGCGGAATTTACCCACAACATAATGAAGACCGTGTCCTGATTAAACTTAAAAATGTACCTAAACCATTAATTGAAGCTCTTATTGCCACTGAAGATCGTAATTTCTATCATCATCATGGTATTTCAGTTCGTGGTACGGCACGTGCTTTAGTCAGTAATGTGACTGGAGGTAAACGTCAAGGTGGCTCGACGCTAACTCAGCAGTTGGTTAAAAACTTCTATTTAAGCCCAGAAAAAACCTTAAAACGTAAAGTCAATGAAGCCTTAATGGCCTTGTTAATTGAACTGCATTACGATAAAGATGAAATTTTAGAAGCCTATTTAAATGAAGTAAATTTGGGGCAAAATGGTAATTATTCGATTAATGGTTACGGTCTCGCTTCACAATTTTACTTTGGTTTACCTTTAAGCGAATTAAATATTGCTCAACAGGCATATTTAGTTGGTTTAGTACAAGGGCCGACGCTATTTAACCCATGGAAGAATCCTGAAGGTGCCAAAAAACGTCGTGATATTGTGCTCAATAATATGTTGGTTATGGGTTATCTGACTCAAAAACAGTTTGAGCAAGAAACTGCACGCCCATTAAATGTCATTGCAAAGCCAACTTTAGGCCCTGCACGCTTCCCAGACTTTCTCGATATTGTGCGTCGTCAATTACGCACTGAATATCAAGAAGGTGATTTAACCAATCAAGGTTTGAAAATTTTCACCACGCTTGATCCTATTGCGCAAACGCAAGTGCAAGAAGCCTTTAAAGCTTCTGTTTCACGTTTAGCCAATGCCAATCCAAAACGCCTAAAAGACTTGCAAGGGGCTGTTTTAATCTCTCATCCTGAAAATGGTGAGTTGGTTGCAGCCGTAGGTTCTACCCAAGATTTTACTGGTTTTAACCGTGCCTTAGATGCCAAACGCCAAGTCGGTTCTTTACTGAAACCCGTTATTTATTTAAGTGCTATTGAATCGGGACGTTACAATTGGGCAAGTCCAATTGAAGATAGTTCCATCAACATCGTCAGTGAAGGAAAAACATGGACACCTAAAAATTATAGTGGTGGTGGACATGGTGTGGTTCCTATGGCAGAAGCTTTGGCAAATTCATACAACCTGTCAGCGGTGCGTTTAGGACAAGAATTTGGACTTTCAACATTTAGCAATCATCTGAAAAAATTTGGTGTGACATCAGAAATTCCAAATTATCCGTCTATTTTTCTGGGCGCTGTTGATATGTCACCTATGGAAGTGATGAGTGTTTATAGCAACTTTGCAACGGGTGGTTTCAAATATCCCATCAAATCCATTCGCTCAGTGGTCGACTCGAATGGTCGTTTGTTAGAACGTTACGGTCTTACAGTTCAAAATACCATCGACCCTTCTGCTGCGTATATTTTAAATTACGGCTTACAACAAGTCATGAGCGCGGGTACTGGACGTTCGGCATATAGCGCTCTTCCTACAGACTTAAAACTGGCAGGAAAATCAGGAACCACGAATGATACACGCGACTCATGGTTTGCAGGTTATTCTGGCAACTATTTAAGTGTGGTTTGGCTGGGTTTAGACGACAACAAAGTGACGGGATTAACGGGTTCTTCAGGTGCGCTTCCAGTTTGGACCAATGTCATGAAGCAATTGCGCCAAAAACCAGTGAACTTACGCCAAACAGAAAATGTGCAATGGCAATGGATTGATCGTGCGACTGGACACCTATCTGCGCAAGGCTGTGAAGGTGCCATGTATATTCCACTGCTACGTAATAATGTACCGCGTGAGGCAACAGGTTGTGGTTTACCGCATTATCAAGTAGAGCCTGTTTACAATCCTGATACTGAAAACAATCAAGCACCCACAGATCAAAACGATAGTATTGAAAACTATATTCGTGAAAGCGAAACTGAAATGCAGCGCGATCTGCCAAGTAATGAGAAAGTCATTTCAAGTGGTGGCTATGATAATTAGTGGTGAAAATTAAGCATGAATGTACGATTCAGCAGCTATAAACAGATAGTAATCGGTTTAGGTTTAATCGGGTTGGTCGGCTGTCAAAGCCTACCTGCCCCTCAGCAGCCAGCAGTAGAAAAAAAACCGTCTACTGAAAAAAAGACCATTAAAACATCGGATGGCGTTGTCATTACGCCTTATGATCGTGAAGAAATTCAACGTAAAAAAATGCAAGTGGTTATTCCTGAACAAAGAAGCAAACAGCAATTTGAAGATGGCCGTCAACTACCTGCATTTAAAAAACTCATGCAAAAAACTCAACAAGCCTATACACAGGGAAAATGGAATGAAGCAGAAGCTGCTGCACTGCAAGCACAGCGTTTAGCACCACAATCTGCCGAGACTTTTTTGTATTTGGCTTTGGTCGCGCAGAAAAAAAATAAGCCTGCAAATGCTGAGGCTCTCGCGCAACGCGGACTGAGTTATGCACAAAGTAATGCCATGAAAAAACAACTCTGGCTGGTGATTTTAAAAGCTGCACAACAGCAAAAAGATCAAAAACTGATTCAACAAGCGCAAAAGGCACTGAAAGGCTTATAAAATCGAGGATGTATTGACATCTAAAAGATAGTGCTTAATACATCCTATTAAACCATTTTTTATAAGAATCGAATGCCTGCAATACCATATGCACCCTGTTCTTGCGCCAAACCAAGATCACTCGCTTGCATGCCACCGAGTGCAAAAACAGGAATCTCAACTTGCGATGCTAAAGCTTTAAACTGCTGCCACCCAAGTGCAGGCGTTTCTGGATGTGTTGCTGTCACCAGTACTGGACTCAACACAATCGCATCACAACCAATACGCTGTGCCTGTTGCATCGCTGCCAAGTCATGACATGCAGCAATATAGCGTTTTCCAATGCTTAAATCACCGTGCTTTAAAGACATCAATTGCGACTGTTTTAAATGAATTGTGGAAACCATTTGTTGTTGGATCGTGTTCAATTTCGTGTAAATATCAACATTAAGAATAAGCTGAGACAGTTGCTCAACACTCAACGCTGCAAGTTCAACTATTTGTGCCTGAGTCCCCTCAACACGCCAGTACATGAGTTGATCTTGATGTAATTGTGTCAAGCCATCTAATTGATCTGAAATCTTAATTTGGTGTGCCCAATATAACCGCTGGATCATGGCTTGATTGGCTTTCGGAAAATTCAAACTCAATAATTCATCACGGCTATACCATGCCCAAGGCTGTTGAATTTCATTCAATAATGCGGTGGGTACAATGGCATGAAATAAATGCAAATTCACGATCACATCATCATACTCATGACGAATCACATCAAAAGTATGCCAGTCCTGTAAACCCACACCGACTTCTTCATAAATTTCACGGCGGCATGCAGCTAAAGGTGTTTCACCCTCTTCTACTTTCCCACCCGGAAATTCATGCTTATTGCCCTGATGCTGATTTGCTTCACGCCAGCCCACCAGTACTTTGCCCTGATGCAATAAAATAGCAATTGCAACATGAATCGTGGGTTTGGACATTACCTACTCCTTTGCGTGAAAATATAACGCAGTGTAAGCAAATTTAAGTTTTTTATAAATTGTTAAATAATTGATTGACAGGTCTATTCGATAATGATTATCATTTAAATTGTTCCCCCATATACCACGGAGTCGAAGGAATGAACGCACCATTTAGCCTATTTACACGTAATAATGACGCAGCTCAATCACTACCTATGTTGTACTCGAACAACTTATTTTCCTTAGGCAGAGAAATCCGAATTATGCATGCTGGAGAAGAATATCGCTTACGCCTCACTCGTAATAATCGACTCATTCTAACCAAATAAAAATAATCATAATTTAAAACAATAAACGTGGAAACAAGCAGTATGTGCACAAACATACTGCTTTTTAGTTATTTATGAAGCAGTGGCAATTGCAGCGTGACCTGTAATCCACCATAGCCCGATTTAGAAAAATGGATTTCACCCGCATGTAATTGCATTATTTTTTGACAAATCGAAAGTCCAAGTCCCGAGCCTTGTGTTTTTGTTCCTAAGGCACGATAAAAACGCTCACCTAAACGCTGTAAAATCTCTTCAGTTAGCGCTTGCCCATCATCGGCAATGGTCATGACCACATTTTGCTGTCTTTGTTGTACATCAATAAATACATGCCCATCCTGTCCAGCATAGCGAATTGCATTATCAACAAGGTTTCGCACACAGGTAAAGATTAATTTTTCATTGGCAAAGATAGAAAGATCATCCGCGATATGTGTCGTAATCTGAATATTTTTCTCTAGTGCAAAGGGTTGCAAAGCTTGGATGACATCGCAAACTATAGACTGTAAATTGACGTCTATTTTCGGCAATTGATGGGTATTGGTTGGATCAAGACGGGCCAGTAAAAGTAAATTTTCCAAAACTTGCGTACCACGACTGACATCATTTTGAATACTCGCCAAGTCCTGATTTAAATCTGGATATTTACGTTTAAGCACCTGTAAACGCATCTGAATAGCGGATAAAGGTGAACGCAGTTCATGTGAAGCATCCGCAGTAAAGCGCTGTTCTGCGAGCAACGATTGTTTAAGCCGCTGCAACAACTGATTCAACTGCAAGACCATCGGCTGTAATTCTTTTAACTCAGGCTCTTGCTGCTGAATAGGTGCTAAATCATCGGCATTTTTTTCAGCAATGTTTTTAGACAATTGTTGAATGACTTTAAATTGACGTTTCACCGCAAAATGTAAAATCAGCCACTGCATGAACCAAAGCAAAATTAACACCAAGCTATAGCCCATGACATTTTGCGCCAGCTCCTTAAAGCGCTCCCCTACCGGTTGTAACATCGTCACAGACATATTCAGTTCAGCATCTTCGGCACTATACATACGCCATAATTGCTGATCTTGCCAAATATAGCGATAACCATTCGATGCCAGCATTTGCAGTTTTGAATTTTGCTGTTCTAGCGGAAATTCTTTTGATTCGGTGAGTATATGTTGCTGATCTTTTAATTGGTATTGAATATCAAACTCATCACTCAGTTCATCCACTTGTTGTCCTGAATGCGTGGTTATATCCGAAATCAACAGCATATCGGCAATTTCATCCATGATTTGATCTTGTACTTGCATGGTCTGATACAGTGAAATCAGCACAAACAGCAACAATGCCAACAGCCCTGTCAGAATTGAACTGAATAATGAAGTTTTAATCAGTTTGGTTTGTAAAGAAACTGTTTTCAGCATATTAATCGTGACTCATACGATAGCCTAAACCGCGAATGGTTTTAATATATTGGCTGCCTATTTTTTTACGCAATTGATAAATAAAGACTTCAATCGCATTGCTTTCAACCTCATCACCCCATGCATATAAAGATTCCTCGAGTTGCTCACGTGTAACCACATGATCTGGTTTTTGCATCAACTTATGCAAAATTTGAAACTCCTTTGCAGTAAGGTTAATGGGTTGACCCTCTTGCTTTAGGGTTTTTGCTTGTGGGTCTAATTGTAAATTGGCAAAATGAAGATATTGTCCCACTTGAGCTTGATGTTGTCGTAATTGCGAGCGTACACGGGCTGAAAGTTCTTCCAAACTAAAAGGTTTGACCAAATAATCATTGGCCCCCAAATCCAAACCTTCAACGCGATCATGAATGCTGTCTTGCGCTGTAATAAAAATCACCGGCGTGGGTTGCTGCTGTGCGCGTAAAGTTTTCAGAATGTCATCGCCATTGATTTTGGGTAGTCCACGATCTAACAACACACAATCATACTGATGCTGTTCAAGAGCTAAAATGGCATGATCACCACGCTCAACCCAATCAATATTATAACCATCCATTTCCAGCCATGTTTTTATGCTTTCTGCTTGGGAGGCATCATCTTCTGCCAGTAAGATTCGCATCTGTTGTTCTCATATTGAGGCATGATTTACTTTTAAGATAACATGCTTTAAAAAGCCTTGGATTGAAAAAACCACATGAGCGACTCATGTGGTTTTGGGAAAGATATTTGCTTAAGCCGCTGCGATCTTTTATTTCAACTGCATAAATGACTTAGAATTTAACGGCTTCCACATCAATTTCAACACGTTTTGCAGGTTTATAATCGATGTCGACTTCACCAATTAAGGTGACAGGCGTTTTTGCCGAGATGGGTTTACCGTGCCATAACTCATCATCAATATCGACCGTAATTGTGCCTGTATTATCGCGGAATTGATATTTCTCATCCCCTACAGCTTTAACAACATAACCTTTGAGCTGTACTTTAGTGTCGTCTTTTAAAGTCAACGCCTGTTTAACCGTCGTGGTCACTTGCGGTGCAATTGCAGTTTGATTGACTGCGGTATTTGCCATAGCAAATGTTGTTGCACCCACCAAACCTGCAATTAAAGCTGCTTTTGAAATCATATTCATGCTTAAAACCCTCATTTTTTTGTTCACCTTTTCGATAAAGTCATTAAAACAAATCAAGATGAGGTGAATCTTAAGATTTCTTAATTTTCACCAATACTTTAATTTAAAGGCACCACGCGCAAGACTTCTTCTAAAGTGGTCATACCTGCTAAAACTTTACGTGCGCCTGCAATTCGAAGAGGTTCAATGCCTTCTTTTTTCGCCTGATGACGTAACTGGTTTAAGTTAGCATTTGCCCCAATCAGTTGTTTGCTCTCCAAACTTAAAGGCATAAATTCATAAATACCAATACGACCTTTATATCCCGTGTGACGACATGCTTCACAACCAACAGCATGGAAGACAAAATTGGGCATCTCGATTTCATAATCAAAAGTTAAATGCTTCCACTCTTGCTCATTAATAAAGGTTTCTTGTTTACAATGTGGGCACAGTTTCCGCACCAGACGTTGTGCCAAAACCCCTAAAATGGTCGCCGCAGTTAAAAAGGGCTGGATGCCTAAATCATGCAATCGAGTCAGACTTGAAGGTGCATCATTGGTATGTAAAGTAGATAACACCAAATGACCTGTCAGCGCAGCTTGAATCGCCATATTTGCAGTATCATGATCTCGAATCTCACCCACCATAATAATGTCGGGGTCTTGACGCATTAAAGCACGCACGCCATCGGCAAAGCCCAAATCAATCCCCTGATTTACCTGCATTTGGTTAAAACTCGGTTCAAGCATTTCAATCGGGTCTTCAATGGTACAAACATTCACTTGTTCTGTTGCCAGCTGTTTCAGTGAAGAATACAAGGTCGTGGTTTTTCCCGAACCGGTCGGTCCCGTCACCAAAATAATGCCATGACTATGCGAGGTTAAAGCTTGCCAATCACTAAGTAAATCGCCTTCAAAACCCAACTGTTGAAAACTTCTGACCAATACTTCAGGGTCAAAAATACGCATCACCATTTTTTCGCCAAACGCAGTCGGCAAAGTCGATAAACGCAGCTCGGTTTCTTGCCCTTTTGGGGTACGGGTTTTTAATCGGCCATCTTGAGGTTTACGCTTTTCCGCCACATTCATACGACCTAAAATCTTAATCCGTGAAATCACCGCGGTCAGTGTATTGGCGGGCATTTTATAAATGGTATGCAGCACACCATCTATTCGAAAGCGTACTTTTCCTGCATCTTTGCGCGGTTCGAGATGAATATCACTGGCGCCTTGTTCAAAGGCAAACTGTAAAACCCAGTCTACAAGCTTCACAATATGCTGATCATTGGCATCTGGATTTTGAGTATCTCCCAGTTGTAAAAGGGCTTCTACCCCTTTGTGATCACGATCATAAGCACTGGATTTTTGTGATGAGTTTACAGCACGGCTGACTTGGTAATATTCCACCAAATAGCGCTGTAATTGGTCTGGACTTAACAATACACGCTGAATTTTTTTCGGCAAAAGACTGTGTTCTAAGTTAGCAACCCATTCTGTTTTATACGGTTGATCCGTTGCAATCAACACTTTATCTGCGTGAATTTCAACCGCTAAAATTTTATTACGCACTGCAAATTCTTGCGACATGACATTGGTCAACGCCTGCACATCTGCTTTTAAAGGATCAATAATATAAAAAGGAATATTGGCTTTTTCTGCAATCCACTGACATAAACGGTTTAAAGTCAGGGTTGATTGAGGATGCGATTGATCCACCAGATCAAAATTTGCAATCCATTGTAAGGGATGCCATTTGAGTTGCTCACGTTGTCGATGTGTCGTTTGTATCAGTAGCTTATTGCGCTCGGTAATACGTTCATCTTTTTGTAATTGTTCTAGACACCAAGATGTGTCCATTTCAAAATTAAAATTCATTGTTCTAAGCCCCAAAACATCGCAATACTATAGCAAACTAAATTTCATCTGGCTTAAATCACTTTTAGAAAAATAAGCACTTAAGCATTAAATTAACTTTCTTGATTCTTTATCTCACTTTTAAATAAAGGCGATCACTGCTCTTGATTTAACGACGATTACGCTTTTACTTTCGCTGATTTATAGCCAATAATGCTCTATACACTGTTCAATTAACCGCCACATTCCTCCACCTTCAGTTTTTGGATTAATACTGTGAATAATCTGCTTAATCTATCGCTTCAAAGCACATCATTTCAAGAGTTACTGATGATTATGGCTGCGGCTTTGGGTTGTGGTTTATTAATCGGTTTAGAGCGTGAGAGAAGTAAGCAACGTGAAAATCAACATAGCTTTGCTGGCGTTCGTTCATTTGTCATCTGTGCCTTACTCGGTGCACTCTGTTTTACTTTTGGTGCTATTTTTGGTCTGATCGGTGCAATCATTATAGGTGGAATTGGTATTTTTTCGCTTAAAAATCAGCTTAAAGATCCCGGTGTAACCACTGAACTGGCCTTTGTCATGACCTATTTTATCGGCGCACTTTGCCTTTGGAACATTACACTGGCTGCAAGTTTATCCGTTGTACTGACCATTATTTTAATGATGAAACATTCGATGCATGGTATTGCAAGTAAATGGATTACCGAAGCTGAATTTAAAGATGGTTTATTTCTACTTGCGCTGATTTTAATTGCTTTACCGCTGACCCCAAACACGCCTTTATGGGGTTCAGTCCTCAACCCCTATATTATTTTAAAACTGCTTGCGCTGATACTGGTGGTTCAAACCTTAGCACATATTGCAAAACGCTTACTTTCTTCAAAAAATGCCCTCATTCTTTCATCTATAGCATCTGGTTTTGTCTCCAGTACAGCTACCATTGCGAGTTTAGGTATGGAAGTTCGCTCAGGTCGAGCAGAAGCAAACTCCAATGCAGGTGCAGCACTTATGTCCTGCATTTCTACCTTATTGCTGTTGTTAATCATTGTGGCTGGCGTGTCGGTAAGTTGGTTAAAAGTTCTGATTTTCCCCTCATTACTTGCCATCATTATTCTTGCTCTCTGTGCTTTATGGCTTTTACGCAACGCTAAGGCACTTGAAAACATAGAATTAATCGATAGCCGAATGTTTAGCTTAAAAGAAGCTGCCATCATTGCAGGTACATTAACCATTATTCAAGCAGGAATTTATGGACTCGATCTTTTACTTGGGGATGCCGGATTAATTGCAGGAACGCTATTAGCTTCACTGTTTGAAATTCACGCAGCCGCAGCGGCCGTGGTCATTCAAGGTGATCCAACCAACTCAACATTACTCTATGCCATGATTTTAGGCTTAGGCGCTCATGCAATTTCGAAATCTATTAATGCGACTTTAACGGGTGGCTGGAAATTCGCACGCGTATTCGTTCCTGTTCAAATGCTACATATGCTCGTTTTAATCAGTGTGCTTTGCTGGATTACCCTACGCTAGAGTTGAACAAGATCCACAACCGTAATGCTGTCCAATCCTACAGAAAAACTCACATCTAAATGGGCAAAATTCATCTTATAAATCCGCCCTGCATCATTTTGATAAGCCGGTCTTGGGTCTAAAGATAAAACTTGTTCCAATTCACTCACTATTCGATCATCTAAGCTTTGTGCCTGAATCAACTCTTGCTTTTGTTGCTCCGCACTTTCGCTCCAAATCACCAGCATTCGCTCAGGCTCATGCTGTGCATAACCACTTTTTGCAGCAACAACTGCATCTGAATATTGAATATATGGCTTAATATCTAAAATGGGTGTGCCATTGAGCAAATCACTCCCTGTCACATAAACACGAACAGACTTCCCGACTTTTCTCACTTCTTTCAACTGCACCACAGACAAGCCCATAGGTGCAGGACGATACATACTCCGTGTCGCAAATACGCCTATTTTCTTATTGCCGCCTAAACGTGGTGGTCGGACTTGAGGGCGAAACTTATGGCTATCTTGTTGATTTTTATTGTCATGAAACTGCCAAATCAACCATAAATGACTAAATTCATCAATGCCTTCAAATGCCAATAAATCATTATAAGGCTCCACCATTTCAATATAAGATTCGACTTGAACCAAATTGGGTTGCCTCGGAATACCGAATTTTTCACGATAAGGCGAATTCATATACCCAATAATAGGCACTTTAAGTTCAGTCATCATCACTTTTTCTGATAAGTTCAATTAAATATATTCAGTTTATCGAGAATGTTTTTAGATTAGAATAGTAAGCTGTTCTAATTTGATAATTTATTGAGACCTTTAATGGCTGCTTTCAACGTCGAGAAGATTACTCACGTCCACCACTGGAATGACACATTATTCAGCTTTAAAACAACGCGTGACACTGCGCTACGTTTTAAAAATGGTCAATTTGTGATGATTGGTCTTGAAGTAAACGGTAAGCCTTTAATGCGTGCTTATTCTATTGCTAGTGCTAACTATGAAGAAGAATTAGAGTTTTTCTCAATTAAAGTGCCAGATGGCCCTTTAACCTCTATTTTACAAAAAGTAAAAGTGGGCGACGAAATCTTAGTCTCTAAAAAACCTACAGGTACTTTAGTGCTTGATGACTTAAACCCAGGTAAAAACTTATACCTTCTTTCTTCAGGTACGGGTCTTGCGCCATTCTTGGCAACCATTCGTGATCCTGAAACCTATGAACGCTTTGAAAAAGTGATTGTTGTTCACGGTACACGTTTCATTTCTGAATTGGCTTACCAAGACTTAATTTTGAATGAACTTCCAAACAATGAGTTTTTTGAAGAATTAGGCATTAAAGACAAACTTGTTTACTACCCAACTGTAACGCGTGAAGATTATCCAAATCAAGGCCGTGTAACCACTGTAATTGAAACTGGTGAAATCTTTGAAAAAATTGGTCTACCACGTTTCAACCCAGAAACTGACCGTGCAATGCTTTGCGGTAGCCCAGCCTTCCTAGACGACGTTGCAGCGCTTCTTGACCAACATGGTTTAAAAGAATCTCCACGTATGGGTGTACTTGGCGACTACGTGATTGAACGTGCATTCGTTGAAAAATAATACCGTTTAATATTGAAAAACCGAGGAATTGCCTCGGTTTTTTTTTAATTTCAAAGATTTATTTTTTATTAAAACTGAACAAAGTTTAACCACACTGACAATTTTTGGTCAGAATTTGTCAAAAAACTGACTAAAAATTGTTGTCTTCATCAACAAAAGTACCTATAATCTCAAACATAAACAGACAGGTCTGTATATTCCTGATTTGTTTTATTTAGCTGAAATTTATAATACATCCAGAGGGCACTTTACAAGTATAAAAACAACATAAGAAAGGAGTTTTCAAACTCCTCATAGTATTAATATTTTAGCCAATTTCATGATGAAAGAGACTTCAATATTAATATTAAATCAAGAACTTTCAGCGAGGCGTGATATATAATTATAATATTCACGCTTTTTTATTTTTTAAAATTTATAAGTTGCAATCGATTTAGCACAGTAAAAACTTAAGCTGACATGAGTTCCAATTGAATTAACTGATAAACACGTTTCCAATATTCATCAATATTAACCGAGTTTTTATCAATTTGTGCTTGAATCGTCATCCCATCTAGGATGCTAGTCAGCAGTATAGCCAACTGAAGTGGCTGTTTGATTTGTAACTGTTGTAAAGCCGAACGGATTCTTTCGAGTAACCACTCTTTATATTCTATAGCGGGTTGCATTGTTGATGGATATATTTTAGAGACTTCTTCAACGGCCTTCTGAAACATACAACCATTAAAGTCGTCCATATGAAACCATGCGTGATACCAGAAAAAAATGGCTTTTACATGTGCTAGATAATCATTATGCTCACATTTATCAATTGTGGCATCTAAAGATTCTTGTAGATTCATATTTCTACGATGTAGGCATTCCTCAATCAGTTTCGCCTTGGATGGAAAATATTTATAAAATGTCATTTTCGCAACACCAGATTCACTAATAATCCGATCGATTCCAATTGAGTTATAACTGTGAGAATTAAAAAGATGCAGTGCAGTATTAATTATGTCGTCTTTTTTGGACATGCTACTTACCTACCAACCTTATTTTCATTGTATAACGAAGCAAAATAAAATAGAAAAACATGCATCTTTTTAATGATCTAACGTAAATGTGCCCTAGCATAACATTTTTTGAATCGTATTAAAAAAAATCATGTTTATCATTTATTACTATATTTATTCTACAAGAGCAAACGTTTGAAATAAAAGTCTTTTATGAAAAATGGTATAGCGTATTTATATTTTTTTTACTATGATTGAAAGATTCAAAGACTGACCTCCACTTATGAGTACACTTTCTTTCACTCAATCTGAAAATGCACGGCTTGAAGCTTTGAGTTTTATTAAAAAGTCTATTCCGGCTACCTTATGGAACAAGCATGCCCATGAGGTTCAACAACTTAAACAAACGTGCCTACAACATCCGTTGTTTCAGCTTCCCATTTTAACCCGTCTTAGCAACCAAACCTTGTCTTTAGAACAGTTAAAATTTATTCATATCAATTATTTTACTGCCATTGTAAAAAACTTTACCGACACGCTTAGTATGGTTATTTATCAAGCTTTGCAGTTAGAAAATCATGAAAATATTTATGAAGTAGACCGTATTCATGCTAAGGCCTACGCTCGCTATTTATTATCACTCAACTTGATTGATGAGTTAGGTTTTAATACATATGAGCTAAGTTTAAGTTCGCCAGCAAGGTCTCATCTGGTTTACTTTATGGATTTATTGAAATTATTGCAGGTTAATCCTTTAGATCAGAAACAAGTCGTTACGGAAGCCTATGAGCTTAACCAATTCAATCATCCACACCTACCGTCTTATAACAATTTGTTGTTAATTTTAGCCTGTGCAGAATTACAGGTGATTAAATACAGTGAAGCACTCAGAATTAATTTAGAAAAATATGATGTGCAATTTAGCTATGGATATTATGCGTGTCATGGTGTGGTAGATCACTCAGAAAAATTAGCCAATGATGACAATCATGAAGATGATATTTGGGCCCTTCTGACTCAAAGTTACCAAGGTTCTCAGCAACATAGCTATGAACAGTTACTTGGACAATACCTACAGCTTTGGCAAAATTTTTGGAGTAAAATGGATACTCTAACGACATAAGCCATTATTTTTGAATATTTTTATTATTAACCAAACACTGTATATTTAATTCAAAAGTCTGTCCGTTGCTTGAATAACGCTTTTTTTAGGAATTATTCGGTTTTAAAACAATTTTGTATAGCCCAGTTATGGTTGTGATAGCCTTTGCTTTGCTTGTCTAAATTAGAAAAACAAAAACGTTTAAAAGCAAATGTAAATAATGCTTCAGCCTTTATTTACTCATCAGTAAACTTTGTTTTATATTTACGCAACAATTATAAATTTACTAAATTGATTCAATGACTTTTCCAAACTTAAATTTCCAAGATTTTCTGCATCCGCGCCCCAAGCCTACTGGCCTTGATGTGCAATGCAAATTAAAACATTTTGCATTAATTACTTATGCACTAGACCCCATTCGTTTTAAGGATATTATTCCTCAACGCTTTAAGCTGGATACCATTCAATATCAAGGGAAAGAACAGGCTTTGATGTCTGTCGTTCCATTTATAGATGTTGATTTTACTTCTGCGGTGTGCCCTTTTCCTAACTTTACGATGGGACAGACCAATTATCGTGTTTATGTGATTGATCAGGAAACACAAGAACGTTGCGTCTGGTTTATTGGTACAACATTAGACTCTTGGACACTGATCGTACCGCGTTATTTGTGGCAATTACCTTGGCATACTGCGATATTCGATTTTGACTGCCATCAAGATGCTGATGGCTTATACCGTCAATATAAAATGCAAACTCAGTCTGAATGGGCCAGTGCTGAACTACAACTCACACAATCACATGAAAACCCATGGCACTACGAAGGCTTCCCCAATTTAGAAACTTACTTGGTCTATTTAACCCACCCACTTGCGGGCTTTTACCATCGCAGAGACGGTAAATTAGGTACTTATCGTGTTTGGCATGATCGTCTACAAGCGAAGCCAGCAACGTTACTTCATGCAAAATTTGATCTTTTAGACCGTATGAATCTAGTCTCTTTCGAGAATCAGTTAAACCCCTATAGCGTACTGATTGAACCAGTCAATGAATTTACGATTTATCTTCCTCCTCGAGTGATTTGATAACATTCAACAATGAGAGTATGACGCTCTCATTGTTTAATGGCATTCCTCGACTAGATTGATACGCTTACTTGCTTGTCGTTCTTTCATGGCTTTCATTATCACCTGATAACCACCAGTTAACCCTAGAATCGACATCACCAAAGCCACCATTAAATCTGGAATTAAGCTGCCTGTTCCAAATACACCGACCGCAGCTAAGATTACAGCCACATTCCCAATCGCGTCATTACGGCTGCAGAGCCATACCGACTGCATATTCGAATCCCCATCTCGAAAGGCATATAATACTAAGGCTGAAATGACATTCGCAATTAAAGCCAAAGCCCCAATTGCACCCATCGTAATCGCTTCAGGTGGAATTCCTTGTACATAGGCATAAGCCGTTTTTCCAATGACCACCAGACCAAACAGTGCCATTGTTGCACCTTTGAACAATGCAACGGTCGCACGCCAATACAAACTTGCCCCCAATACAGCCAGTGAAATAGCATAATTCATGGCATCGCCAAAGAAATCGAGCGAATCTGCCCAAAGTGCCGATGAATGTGCATAAGCTCCGCCAATCAATTCAATCACAAACATGGCAGCATTAATAAACAATGCAATCCACAAAGCTGTTCTAAATTTACTGTTCGGTTTTTGTGGTGCGGGGGTATGACTGCAAGAACATGCCATATGATCACTCCGTTTCAATTTACATTTATTTGTATTATGCTCATTCAAAACTATGGAGTAACTCCAAGGTCAAGCACAATGATGAATACCATGAAAAATTATTTAATTCGTGATCTAGCCCAAAAAACACACCTGTCTACGGACACCATCCGTTTTTACGAAAAAAAACAGCTGATTCAACCCTGTTTTCGTGGTGACAATAACTATCGTTATTATGATGATGAAGCCTTAAAACGCTTAATTTTCATTAAACGCTGCCGTGCTTTAAATATGTCATTACAAGAAATTAGTCAGCTCGTTGAATTAGTCAAACAGCCTCAGGCAGGTTGCCAAGTCGTTGATCAAATGATTGAACAGCACATTCAACAAGTTGAAGAAAAAATTACCGAATTACAGACTTTCTACACGCAGCTCCAAGACTTACGCAAGAGCTGTTCCAGTGATACCACCATTGATCATTGTCAAATTTTAAAGCAATTAAAAGCGACCGAATAAGCGATGAATTTGAATAGCACTTTGTTTTAAGCAAAGACATGCGAACTTAGACAATGAAGACGACCATTTCAAGCAAAGGACCAAGAATAGTCGTAAATACCATAAGGCGAGCCAGTCTAAAGGTCAGGTTTCGGCCTGAAAATGAAAATTTTGCAGTGCTCATATTAAAAAAACACCTCGTGATTATACAATTTTTATAATATTTCGAAATTTTTTAATTAATTTTTGATGACTTAAATATACTCGATCCAACTTCATAAACAGCATCAAAACGACATTTTCTAGGTTCAACGCGCTACATAAATGCCTGCAATTTTTCTTGTTTAGACAGCTCTAAATACAATAGATCACCCCAGCCTTCATGAACTTTTATCGCATTTCCCCAATATAGCGGGCATGATTTTTATGCTGCCGAATCAGAAATCCCAATCATCGCTTCAAGCTAAAATTGCTAACAATCTTGCATAGTTTTTACAGGATAAATCGTTTGTAAAAATCCTAAACTTTGCAAGGTTCTTCAAGTCAAAAGATAAACTTGAGCACTGGATTGACGGCATGCATTACATGTATTAAAACCTTTCGGTACACCTGTATTAAATAAAACTTCTGACTAAATGCAACGGCAATGATTTCGGGCAGATAGAAATAGAAAATTCATTGTTATTCCAACTGGTTAATCACAGAAACTTAAATTTAGACATCCCCCTTAATTTCGCATTATAAAATGGTAAACCTTATTCTGCTACAGATTGTAAAACAATAAAATTCCATATAGATAAATTGATATCTAGACGCTAATAAGGCCACTGCCCTTGGCGGCGATCTTGCAAAATTTATGTTGATCATAATAACGTCAAATATCGTCAGTTTTTGGCTGACTGAGTTACACAATTTTGCTCAAATTACAGATATATCATTCAGCCTATTTCACGATCAATAACAAAATATTTCACTGAGTTTGATCGCTAAGAGATTTGAAAAAACCAACCCGATTTATAAGCAAGATCCCAACATAAATGAATAGAGGTATTTTCATATACAGCAACTCTAGTTTAGCTGAATTACTCTGCCAATTTGATGAAATCCGAGCTTTTTACTAGGTTGAATCATTTTTTTATATCCCTACAATAAAGACATATTTTTTATATGCCTTTATTTGAGTCATGACTATTTGCCACGTAACTGAACTTCTATCTCCTGCTGGTTCACTTAAGAATATGCGCTATGCATTTGCTTATGGAGCCGATGCCGTTTATGCAGGACAGCCACGTTATAGCTTACGTGTACGTAATAATGCGTTTGATCATGACAACTTAAAAATTGGTATCGCTGAGACACATGCTTTAGGCAAAAAATTCTATGTGGTTGTCAATATTCAGCCGCATAACAGCAAACTGAAAAATTTTATTCGAGACCTTGAGCCTGTTGTTGCAATGCAACCTGATGCTTTGATTATGTCTGATCCCGGCTTAATCATGATGGTGCGTGAACATTTTCCAGAAGTTTCGATCCACCTCTCTGTTCAAGCCAATGCGGTGAACTGGGCAACGGTGAAATTTTGGAAAAATATGGGCTTAACCCGTGTCATTTTGTCACGTGAATTATCATTAGAGGAAATTGAAGAAATTAAACAGAACGTGCCTGATATGGAAATTGAAGTTTTCGTACATGGCGCACTCTGTATGGCTTATTCCGGTCGTTGCTTACTTTCAGGCTATATGAATAAACGTGATGCAAATCAAGGCGCTTGCACCAATGCGTGTCGCTGGGAATATAATATTCACGAAGCAGCAGAAGATGCATCTGGGGATGTCATTCCAGTCCAACCACTGGAGACAGCATCTTGCTGCAATAATAAAGATGCCGATGAGCAACACGCCATAGAACAACACCAATTTGGCGAGCCGGTTTTATTACAACGCAATGAAGAAGAAATGTTCGCTGCTGAAGAAGATGAACATGGTACTTACTTCATGAACTCTAAAGATTTACGTGCCGTTCAGCATGTCGATCGTTTAGCGAAAATGGGCATTCACTCATTAAAAATTGAAGGTCGTACCAAGTCTTACTTCTATTGTGCGCGTACTGCACAAATTTACCGTAAAGCACTTGATGATGCACTGGCGGGTCAAGCTTTTGACCCAGCATTAATGAATCAATTAGAAGGTTTGGCCAACCGTGGTTATACCGAAGGTTTCCTGCGTCGTCATGTGCATAGCGAATATCAAAACTACGAAACGGGTTCATCGCGTTTTGATCATCAACAGTTTGTGGGTGAGGTTTTGGAACGTCATGGCAACTATATTAAAATTGAAGTTAAAAACCGTTTTGACGTGGGTGATTCATTAGAACTCATGACCACTTCTGGCAATATCACTTTTACACTGACTGAAATTTTAGACAAAAAAGGCCATGCTATTTCTGAAGCCAAAGGCTCGGGGCATATCGTTGATATTCCTGTTCCAGCCGATGTCGATATGAACTATGCCCTGCTCATTCGCAATCTACCGCATTCAATGCAAGACATTACCGCGTCTGCACTGGCATATGTAGCGAGCTAAGAGATCAACGCATGGCTTTATTGATTACCGATCAATGTATTAATTGCGATATGTGCCTGCCTGAATGTCCTAATGAGGCCATTTTTGAAGGCAGTAAAGTGTATGAAATTGATGTAGACCGTTGTACAGAATGTGTCGGTTTTTATGATCATCAGACCTGTTTAGCCGTTTGCCCGATTGACTGTATTACGCCGCATCCTGAGCACGTAGAAACCCAAGTGCAATTGATGGAAAAATTTAAAGGCTTGAACTTATTTAAATCTTAATATTTTCCATTGAGTTGGAATAATAATTGCTTCATTAAATAAAAAAAAGCTTGGGAAAAGTAAAATAATAAGACTACAAAACAAAAAATGTTGAATGCAACTGTAAATCTAAAGTGCTTGGGGACACTTTAGATTTACACCTTGCAGGCATAAAAAAGGAACTTAGGGGTAAACCTCCAAAGCTCCAGTAAAACAAAAAGATTTGATAAAAAGATTTGAGAAAAATAATAGTCAAATAACTCTTGATGAAGAGGTTAAAGTGTTTGGGGACACTTTAACCTCTTTTTTATTATTTACTGCCCTGAACGGATGATGTAATCAAAAGCCGACAGCGACGCTTTCGCACCTTCACCTGTGGCAATGATGATTTGTTTGTATGGCACAGTGGTACAGTCACCCGCAGCAAATACACCTTTCACATTGGTTTCATTACGGTCGTTAATTACAATCTCACCACGGTTTGAAAGCTCCACATTGGACGCTTTTAAGAAATCCGTATTTGGCAATAAACCAATTTGTACAAAGATCCCTGCCAATTCAATTGTATGTTCTACATCCGTAGCACGGTCTTTGTATTTGAGTGCCGTGACTTGTGAACCATCACCGACCACTTCCGTCGAGAGTGCATTCATAATCACCGTGGTATTGGGTAAGCTATTCAGTTTG
Source organism: Acinetobacter bohemicus ANC 3994 (assembly GCF_000367925.1). Taxonomy (GTDB): domain Bacteria; phylum Pseudomonadota; class Gammaproteobacteria; order Pseudomonadales; family Moraxellaceae; genus Acinetobacter; species Acinetobacter bohemicus. Next base: position 617,531 of record NZ_KB849164.1, on the reverse strand, counting down.
TCTTGTAGGACTTGGTCGGCACGTAGTTTGGTATCAAACTCAACCAAGGTCACATGCTCAACAATCCCTGCAAGGTCAATTGCTGCTTCCACACCCGAGTTCCCGCCACCAATCACTGCTACCCGTTTGCCTTTAAACAATGGACCATCACAATGTGGGCAGTAAGCCACGCCACGGGTTTTGTACTCTTGCTCACCCGGTACATTCATCTCTCTCCAACGTGCACCGGTCGATAAAATGATGGTTTTGGATTCCAGTTTCGCGCCATTTTCCAATGTCACTTCAACGAGACCATTTACCGTTTCATCGGCACCTTTAATGGCAGCCACTTTTTGTAGGTTCATGATGTCAACATCATAAGCACGCACATGGGCTTCCATTTCAGCAGCAAACTTCGGACCTTGGGTTTTTTGTACTGAGGTGTAGTTTTCAATGTCCATGGTATCCATGACCTGACCGCCAAAGCGTTCTGCCACAATACCGGTTTGAATGCCTTTACGTGCTGCATAAATTGCTGCGGTATTTCCCGCAGGACCACCACCAATCACCAGTACATCAAACACCCCTTTGGCATTGAGTTTTTGCGCATCTTTGCTCGATGAGTGTGTATCGAGTTTTGCCACAATTTCTTCCAAAGTCATACGACCTTGACCAATATGCTCACCATTTTGGAACAACATGGGTACGGCCATGATTTTGCGCTGTTCAACTTCATCTTGGAAAAACGCCCCATCAATCATGGTTGCAGTGGCATTGGGGTTATTAATGGCAATCAGGTTTAAGGCTTGCACTACGTCAGGACAGTTGTGACAGCTTAAAGATACGAACACATCAAAATCAGCGGTTAAGTTTAAGTCTTTGATTTGTGCCAAAACTTCATCAGATACTTTAGGAGCATAGCCTGACACCTGTAACAAGGCCAAGATCAGTGAGGTGAACTCATGTCCCATCGGCAAGCCCGCAAAGTTCACCCGTGGTTGCTCACCGACTTTAGCAATGCCAAAGCTTGGACGACGGCTATTGCTGCCATCAAAACGAGCAGTCACTTGATCGGATAATGCTGCAATTTCAGTGACCAATTCCTTAATTTTGTCTGATTTGTCGGAATCATTGAGCGATGCCACAATTTCAATGGGACTTTCTAAGCGTTCAAGTAGGGTTTTTAATTGTGCTGAAGTATTTTGATCTAACATGGCAAAGGTCTCCAAAGGAGTAAATATCTATTGAATGCAGTCATCATAAGATAAATTATTAAATAGGTAAAACAGTTTGTTTTTATAATTAAGATCGAATTATTAGATTGAAACTTATTTATCTTATCTTTGATCAGGGATGTGGTGTTTAAAAACAGAATAAAGGCAAAATAAATACACACCCTAAAAGCCTCAATTCAAGCCTTTAGGGTTGATGATCAAGGTATAAGACGCTGCTCTACTCTTAAAGCTCGACCTTTTAAATGCTGTGCTAAGAGAAATAAAATCAAACTCAGAACCGCAGATACAATCAGTACCGCAATAATCAATATTTTAACAAAGGCACTCATTTGTGCTGCTTGATCTACTTGACGCGACACACTTTCAGCCATCGGCGTTAAAGTCTTGCCATAAAGCTGATGCTGCATCGTCCATAATTGTTCAGGTTTAAAACCATATTCAATAAAATGTGGATCTGATTTTTCCGCTTTCACCAAAGCTAAAACCTGAGGAATTGCGGCATCTTTATCGACAGGCTTATGCAATAACGCAGTTTGCGCCAGTAAATAAGCCTTCACTGGCTCATCTAAATCAGCTTGCTGTAAATATTGGGCCAGCTCACTTTGCTGAATATTTTTATCGTATTGAATCGCTTCGGCATAAGCATCATTTTCATCATGCTTTAAATCATATTGTAGATAAGTCAGTCCTGACCACAACACTATAAATGCGATCAACCAACTGACAAATTTCAAAATAAAAGACTGAAAACGAATATAAAAAAAACGGATTTTTTTCAAAAAATGAATGACAAAAAATGCCCCTACAAAAGAGACAAACAGCTTCAGAATGAGCCAACCAAACCATGACAGCAAACTGGTAAAATAATCTGAATGCTGCCCCAATGCCGCAAGATGGCTATCTATACTGATGGGCATATGTAATTGTTTAAGTTCAGTGGTCACACCAAAAAAACTATAGACAAAATCATGTTGTAAAAATAATGCCACCACAGAAGCAAGAAAAATTGTTGTGCTACTAATACACAATAACATCACATTGCGTTGGCGCTTTTTCAACGCCACGACACCCGATTCAATCTGTTGTGGATTCACAGCATATTCATCTAAGGGAGGCAATTACTTTCTCCTAAAGTGTAAGTCATCAATTTAAGAACGATCCTCATGTTTATTGCTCCCACCTGTATTTGACTCTAAAACCAAATGATTCAAATTATTCTGCAAAGCACGTAAACGTGTGGTTGCTTCTGCACGTTTCTGCATACCTTCTTTTTGCACTTGAAGCACATCATTTACTGTTTTAATGAGGGTGTTTTGCACATGTTCAAGCGTTTCAATATCAATCACCGAACGCTGATTGGCTTTAGCTGTATCTACAGAGTTTTGATGTAATAAGTCTGCGTTACGGCGCAATAAATCATTGGTCGCATCATCAATACTATTCGCCAGTTGGACACTATTTTTCTGCTCATGCAAAGAAATGGCCAAGCTAATTTGGTTTTTCCATGCAGGCAAAGTAATGTTCTTAATGGCGTAAAATTTATCCACCAACATTAAATTATTGGATTGAATAATCCGAATCATGGGTAAAGTTTGCATCGCTGATTGCTGCAAAACTTGTAAATCACTGACTCGTTTTTCTAAATTATTGGCAAGATGATTGAAATCATAAATTTTTTGTACCGTTGATTGATCTTGAATATGTGTGGTTAAGAACGCTATTTCTTGCTGAATTTCCTGTTCTTTCAATTTTCCAGCGGCAATATAAATACCCAACTGTTTATATTCATCTTGTACACCATGGAACATTTTATCCAAAGTTGTAACACGACTTTTTAACCCCGACTGAGAGGTTTCAATTTCTTTGACCAACACATCAATTTGTTCTTTGGTGCTATTAAAATGTTGATCAAAGCTTTGCTTCGCGCCTCTCATTTTACTAAGCAAACTGCCAAAAAAACCCGAACTTTTTTTCTGATTTAAAATACTGTTGGTGTTCAACTGCTGCGCAACTTGAACCACCTGATTTAACTTTTGACCTGTGCTATCAAGGTCTTTATTTTGCACTAAGTTTAATAATTCATCGGTATAAGTCGAGGTTTTTGTTGCAATATTTTTACCATATTCAGCGACGGCGGTATGGCTCATTTCAGCCAATTCTTTATGTGCATTCATCACTTCATTAAAGTCTGAATCCTGCAATCCTATTTCTTGTAAATTCAGTTGCTGAAATTTTTGCTGAACGACATCTGTGGTCACGTCTGTAGGTAAATCTTTATGCTCAAAATTGGTCATGGGACACCTAAGTAAAATTATTAATGTGTTGGTTTCTGGAGAGATTTTTTTAAAGTTTTAATCAAGTTTTCTCGGCTATTATCTAACTTCTCCAATTCACTTGTCGAACTGGTTTGATTGCTTTGTTTAACATGATATTGCCACGCAGGAATAAGCACCTGCTGTGCCTCTTTAAAACGATCGAGCAAGGTAAAAGAAAGTTGCTGAGATAACTGCATTTGTGTAATTGCAATATCATTACTTGCTTGCAAAGTCTGTAAGGTATGAATTTTTTTAGCTAAGCGATCAGCAAAATTATCGAGTGGATGTTGATTCTGCACAAAATTTGGATATTCCTCCAAGAACTCTTGCGCAGCACGAATGTATTTTGCCATTTGCTCGCGATGCCCAAGCAACTGCTGAAAACGGGCTTGTGACTTTTGAATCTCAATCTGTAATTTTTGACTTAAATGATTGGCTCGATTGAGTAACTGATCTAAGTTTTTATAATATTCAACCTGACCAGAACCATATTCTAAATCTATACCCAACCACTTTTGCAAAGCATTAAACTTTCGCGTTTTTAAATATTTTTTTGAATCTGCTAAGGACTGAATCAGTTGCTCGATGGTTAAACTTAATTGCTGCGTTAAATGTGGGTCGACCCCATTTAGCAGCACAGACTGTGCTTGAATCAGTTGGTCTGCATAATGATTGAGACGATATTGATCATTCAGTAACGGCACCAAATCATTGCGTTGAATGGAGAGAAGTTCAGCTCGATTCACTTCAATTTCAGCCAAAGGAACGAGAACATCAATCTGAGACATAATATTAGAAACTCAATAAAATCATTTTTATAGTACGGCTTTTACACAAAATATCATGTGTTCTTTTGCAATTTCTAGTTGAGATTCTTATTTATTTCATTTTATTTAAAATAGCTGATTTGGAAGTTTCGCAGATTAAAAAATTAAATCATAAATAGGCTCTTTTTCATAAAATGATGTTGCTAACGCTTAATCACAACATAGAGAAAAGTTGAACAATAGTTGCTAACTCATCAGGGTTTTTACTATTTTTAATGCTTTAACGAATAATAAAATCCCTTTATTTTTAAAGGGATTTTAAGAGAATGGGCTATTTAAAAGTAATATTCGATACTCACGGTTATGCTCATATTTCAAAAACTAAAAAGATGAAGCCGCCTTGATAATAAAATCCGCGATTTCATTCGGTCTTGATGCAAGAGAAGCATGACTCGCTTCAAGCTCAATGATCTCCTTGGCATTCAATCTTTCAGCCATTTTTCTTTGATTTTCAGGGGCAATCATACGGTCCTGATTTGAAATTTGATACCAAGACGGTTTAGTCTTCCATGCAGGTGTCACAATAGTGTCACCAAAAGTACTGGCAAGAGGTGCTTTCTGGGCAATCGCCATTGCTATAGATTCTGAAGGGTCTAAATCCTGACAGAAACTCTCATGGTATTTTTCTGCATTGACCCATAAATAACCATCACTGTCTGGATAAAGGTTAGCAGCAGCTTCAGGCGGATGCTGTTGAGTAATCAGGCCAGGGCTTTCAGAACGATCTAGCGCAAATGCGGCTATGTATACCAACCCCACCACTTTTTCATTATTACCTGCTTCAGTAATGACGGCACCACCATAGGAATGACCAACGAGCAATACAGGGCCATCTATTTGATTAATCATCTTATTGGTTCTTTCAACATCATCAGCTAAAGACGTTAAAGGAATTTCTACTGCTTTTACTTTGAAATTTTGTTGGATTAATAAAGGAATGACATGTTGCCAATGCAGAGCATTTCCCCAAAATCCGTGGACCAGCACAATTGTAGGCGATTTCATATTTGATCCTGTTGTTCTAAAGAAATTTAGATCTAAATCATAGATGAAATCCTTTTTATTGATATGTTACGGTTTTGTACTTTTAAAATCACGATGATTCATGCTTTTTCGATACTAAAATGAGTATGTTTTTTGAGTATCAATTGAATGCACATATCCCCGTAAAAGGCCTATTGCTGGTGCATTTTTCATGATGAACAGTATATTAAAAACATGTTTTTCTAAATCATAATTATGAGAGCGTTTAGGATGATCAAACTTTTTAACATTGTCCATTTCTAATCTATTTATAAGAAATTAGGCATACGAACTAAAAGTTTATAATTAAAGAACCCTAGCTAAAATTTCTAGCATCATTTCAAACCCGAATTACTGATTGAATAGATTAGGTAGTAAATATCCGTAGTATTAACATCATTTTTAGTACACCATTCCATTAAACATTTTAAAAATTAGCATGCTATATTTATCCATTACGCCCATCAGCATTTAAGGATAAAACTCGGTGGAAATAGACGAAGAACTGACGCTTAAAAAAATTCAAATTTTTTTAGCTTTTATGCGATGTGGTAATTTGTCAAAAACGGCTGTTGAAATGCAAATCAGTAATGTCAGTGTTCACAAAGCATTACATTCTCTTGAAAATTCATTACGTTGCCCTTTATTCAAAAATGAAGGGCGCAATTTAATTCCCTTAAAGAGTGCTTATGTACTCGAAGAACATTCAAAGAAAATTGTTCAGGATATTGTCACTACGGTCAATAAAACCCGAGAAGCAGCTGGATTTGCCTCAAAAGTTTTTCATTTAGGTTCTTTGTATTCTTTAACAGTGAATACCATTCCAAGCGTGATTAGTGGCTTAAAACTCAGACGAGGCGATTTAGATATACAACTTTCATTAAGTTCAAATTTGGATTTGGTCAAAAAATTAAAGGCCACTGAGTTAGATGCGATTATTGTTGCCCTTAACGAAACAACATCTGGTCAAGAATTCGAACATTTACCTATGTTTGAAGATGATATTTTTTTAGCGGTCAATAAAGATTCTAAATATATTGGATTTGATGAAATTGATTTAAGTCAGCTCAAAGATGAAACTTTTTTAACGCTTAAAAAAGGCTTCGCTACACGTAATGATAGTGATTTTGTCTTTGAAAAAGCAGGTATTAATCCAAAAGTCTTTTTACAAGTCAGTGATATTTTTACGTTGATTAGTATGGTGAGTTCTGGGGTTGGACTGGCTTTATTACCGGGACGTATTTCAACGATTTATGAAAGCTCTGTCAAATTAATTCGACTCAAAGCACAATATCAAATCAAACAACAAATTGGCTTAGTTTTTTTAAAAAGTAAGGAACGTGACCCCAACTTATTAGCCTTTATTGCTGAATGTCGTATGTTCTCAAGGCATGTTTAACATAAAAAATTGGGCAATTTATGTATACTCCATAAATTGCCCATGCTGAATAAAACAAATTCATTTAACCAAAAATGGCATTTATGGTAAGAAAGAATACAGATGGCCCCAATAGGCAGCCTAAGCCCGTATAGAATGTTGCAACCAATGCACCATAAGGGACTAAACGTACATCAGTTCCAGCTAAACCAGCAGCCGTTCCACTTGTCGTTCCAGCCAAACCACCGAATACCATGGCAGATTTTGGGCTTTTTAAGTACATAAATTTAGCCAGTAATGGGGTTCCCACCATAAAGAATACCGACTTAATCAGTCCAATCGCAATTGAGAGTGCAATAACATCGGAAGTTGCACCAATGGCTGTCCCTGTAATTGGACCAACAATATAAGTCATTGCGCCTGCACCGATAGTGGTCATTGAAACTGGGTCTTTATATCCCATTAACCATGCCACCATTGCACCAATCACAAAAGGAACAACACAACCGAGTGCTAATGCAATCAGACCCACTTTCCCAGCCTTTTTGACTTCTTTAACATCCACTTCAAATGCTGTAGATGCAATAGCCAGATCACGGATCATTGCGCCACCGAGCAAAGCAAAGCCAGAAAAAATAGCAATATCTGAAATGCCTTTGGTTCCTTGTGTATACACGCCTGCAAAATATGCCACGACTAAACCTAAGGTGATTGCAATTGCAGAACTTTGCAGTTTACCTCTGGTCAAATACTTTGAAAGCAAATGAGAAACAAACATCATCAACCCTGTGACTGCAAGTGCAGTCACCAGCGCATTTTTACCTAATACCGCAATTAAAGCATCCATTATTTAATTCCTTTTAATCATTGAACTCATATTTTTTATAACGAAAATTAAGCTGTCTTTTCCTGAGCTTCGACTGGCCATTCATAAGTCTCATAGTCGCTGTTCATTTTATTTAAATAACGAATCACCAAAACAGTACCAATCAACGAGGCCACTGAAACGATCAAACCCAGCATTCCACCTGATAATGCTGCGACGACGTTTTGACCAGCAGACATGGCAACAACAATCGGAATGTACATCCCAGACCAATACAGCACACCAAATTGAGTCCCTTGCGGTAAATATCCTTTTTTCGCTAAAAGCTCTTTGGATAAAATTAGTAAGATCATTGAGATGGCAACGCCACCCACATTTGCTTTGACGCCTAGCAACATACCTAAGGTATTACCAAAATAATCTCCCAATAAATGGCAGATGGCTAAGAGTGCTGTTCCATATATAATCATTGTTAATTCCTCATATCCTTGAATGACTGATTTTTTAAAATTTATCTAGCTATGCATTCGATGATCAAGCACTTTCTTGATGCATCGCACAAATAAGACTGTCTAAACGCGTTCCTTGAAAAGACAGAACGGTTCCTTCTTTAAATACCTGACGGGCTAAACCTGTTAATACGGTTCCAGATAAAGCTTCAATCTGTAACCTTACTCCACGCTCCCACGCTGCCTGAACTGTGCTTTCCCAATCAATGGTTCGGCACATATTAAAGATCAGATCTTCTTTAACTTGCTCTGCTGCATAGATTAACCGCGCGGATGTACCACTTAAATATTTAAACTTTGCTGGATTCAAATCTATCTGCGCCATAGCCTGAACCAGTTGTTGTGCCTGTGCATCCAACAATTCGCAATGCGATGGCACACTTACATTTAACTTTTTGGCAATTGCTCCCTGATTTTGTGCAATTTCTATCACTTGCTGCATCGCTATTTCTGAACCAGAAATAACAATCTGATTGGCTGCATTTAAATTAGCGACATAAATATTACCCAGTTGTTGATAAACATCTGCAACCCATTGGCTAACCTGCGATTTATCGGCATTGATAATGGCAGTCATACCATAACCAGAAGGATAAGCTTCTTGCATGAGCCTTCCGCGTAATGACACCAGCTTAAGCCCTTGTTCAAAACTATAGACACCCGCGACTGCCGCCGCTGTCCATGCACCAATCGACAGTCCTGCCACATAATCTGGCTGTACCTGTTCATCAAGCAGCATGGCTGAACTGATATAACCAGCCAGATACAAACAGAGTTGTACTGCCTCTGTTGAACGTAGTGCCTCTGGTTGATCCAAGGTCAGTACATCACGTTGCAAAGCCACTGAAGCACGATCCAAATAGTGTTGAACCAATCGATGTTCAGGCAAGTCATGCAACATATTGACTTTTTGTGCACCCTGACCTGGATATACCCAAATTGAACTCATGCCATCATCCCTTTACTGCCAAGGATTGTTTACCAAAACTGCACCATCATTTCGTTTTAGTAAGACCTTTCCCGTTGTCCTTGCCCATTCTTTAAGTGCCACACCACCCTTTGGTGTTTGCAGTTGCACATCCAGTTTTAATTCGGTTTGTTCCAGCTGATGCAGCAATTGTTTGGCTTCATCCTTGGTCAAAAATCCCTCTGTCCGAATCAACAGGTCAATGTCACTATTTTCAGTCACTGTCTGAATACCCGTGGCTAGCTCAAACCCGACACTGCCTGTATATCCCCAAACCCATGGCAGCATTTTCATGGTTTGCTGCACGCGCTGTAACTGTTTGGCCAAATGCGGAAAATGCTCAAGCTCTACCTGACAGAGTTGCTCAGGCTTCATAATTTGCTTAATCTGCTGACTCGGCATCTCTAGTTTATAGCGCTGATAACGCTCAACTCCCCGAATCCCAACAGGAATCATTCCTTTGTGAGTGACGGCTCTGCGCATCACTACAGGGTCTCCGCGTTGTACAACTTCTTTCACCCAATCAGGCACGGGTGAAGCAAGATCTGCAACAGTGATTCCCCAGAGTAGGTCATGTGGTTGCGGTTGCATGATCATTACCACTGTTCACGTAATAACTCACGGACACGTTTTGACATTTGTCGATTTTCACCATGTAAGCGATGTTCAAGTCCTGTTGAACCTGTGGTTTGAATGTCATTTAATGCCTGTAAAAATGCATCTTGAACGCATGCAATATCTTCAGTTGTGGGTTGTTCAGGATTCACAACGGTTAAAAGGTCGGATAACAAGCCTAATGTGGCATAACTTTCAATGTCATAGGCCATAGGTGGAATGCTTGCTGCGAGTTTTTCTAACTCATCCACAGTACGCAGGGTCACACGGGCAGCCGACTCTTTCCCCATCGCATGTACCATAACACCTGCATCTTTAAGTGCAATGATACGATTCGCTTGGTAGCCATGGGCTAAAAATGCACCTGACATCGACTTTCCAACCAGTAAACTAATCACAGGATGTCCTGCCAAACGTGCTCGCGCATAACTGTCGACTGCACCAGCAAGAGCTTGATGGATACCAAAAAGTTCTTCACGGCGACCATAAGCCTGACTTGGCACATCGACAATACATAAAATTGCACGTTTATGATGATTGTTCCGATCTGCTTGAATGACTTCATCCACAGCTTTAGCTAAAGTCCAGCCTTCTAACAATCCCACTTCACCATGTTGCGCTCGTGGATAAAGATTATGTTGATGCGGAACCACGGCAATGACACGAACTGTTTTTCCTGAAATTTGTCCATCTGCAACCCAAACTGATTCTGCATCTTGCTCGATTCGGCTAAAATCAGCAGTGAGTGCTTGAAACCAATGCTGACCACGTATTGACGTTTTCACTGCATGTACATCCATATTCATGCTTGTTCTCCTTGATATAAAGTCTGAACTTGAAGCGGTGTGGCTTGCTCTGTCGTATCAACACCCTGTAAATGATTCAAATAAAAATCATAGTTTGAGCTGCGATGTAAATCGGGTAGCCCTTGAGTTAAATACTGCAAAATTTGTTGTTTAATCTGCTGACGATCATCTTCAACATAGGCATCTACCAAGCCACTTGCAGCACGTTGTTGTCCGCCGGTAATACTCCAAATAAATGGTCGATCCTTGGAATCATATTCTTGTACGCCCGCTTCTTGCTCAATCACTTGTGGGCCATTGAGTCCTAAACGTCCTTCTTGGGTCATAATCAAATAACTGCATAATGCTGCTGCAATCGACATGCCACCGAAACAGCCGACACTCCCAGCAATGACTGCGACCACAGGTTGATATTGTCTAAGTGCCACGATTGCTGCTTGTATTTCTGCAATAGCGGCCAGTCCCAGATTCGCTTCTTGTAAACGTACACCGCCCGTTTCAAGTAACAAAATCGCTGCGGTTGGAATCCCCTTACGGTTATCTTCCGCGGCCAGTTCTAATGCACCTGCAATTTTTGCACCGCCGACTTCACCTAGGCTTCCGCCCTGAAAAATACCTTCAATCGAGATAATGACGACTGTTTTTTGCTGAAGTGTGCCTTTTGCAACCACCACACCATCATCCGCTTGTGGCACGATATTCTGTTTTGGCAGCCAAGGTGACATCATGCGTGCAAAAGGATCTAATAATTCGCGAAAGCTATTTTCATCTAATAATGCTTTGGCACGTTCTCTCGCACTCAGTTCAATAAAGCTCTGTTTTGCCAGTAAAGTTTGAAAATCAGCCACCGTTCACCTCCTCAAATGCTTGTTCTAAACGTAGGCGAACAACACCCGGTGTTGCACCAAAATCATGTATATCAATATGTACAGCGGGGAGTTCTTGCTCGCTAAACATTCGTTCAAACAAATTTTCCCAACGCTTTGAACTACCATCAACCGATGTGACAACGTGGATTGACATCTTTTCTGTTTGGCTCGGTTGCATTAAAATTTCTAAATCACCAGAACCGACACAACCAACCAATGCTTTTTTAGTTGGTCTACTTCCAGCTGCAAATTCAAACTTGAGTATTTCCATTACTGCATTTCCTATTTATTGTTAAAATAAAATTGCTCAACACGATCAATAAATAGTGTGGCTGCGAGTAAATCTGCAACCCCACCCGGTGAGGCTCTTAAGCGTAAAAGATCCTGTTCTAAAGAATTAAATGCACGTTGTCCGGCGAACGTTGAATAACCTCCAAGATCCAACACCTCTTGAGCACCCTGCTGCATTCGCGCTAATCCGGTTTCTCCTGCCCGATACAACACACAGGTATCATCAAGGGTGGTCATCATGGCAAGCAAAGCATCTACTCGCGCGATTGTTTCATTGCCCTGTGTTTGACGGCTTTTATCCAGTTCAGGTAATCCAAACTTCACAATTGTAGGAAAACCTTGCTGTGCTTGGGCTTTAGCACCATTTATACCAAATACTTTTTGTACCTGTTGACCGTGACTGAGTGCCTGTTGGGGAATAAAACGATCTTCGAACTGGGCAATTTTTCCTGCTAATTGACACAGTTCAACAGCTTGTACTGGTTTAGTATCTAAACTCATCAATGCACTAGCCGTGACCATCAGACCTAATGCCCAAATTGCGCCACGATGGGTATTCACCCCATTGGTGGCGTGCAACATGGTGGCTTCACCCACACGACCAATTTCACCAATCGCTTCACGTAATGTTTGTGAACAAGTTGCATGTTGAAAGGCCGCGTGTGCCATTGCCACAAACATCGGATGTAAACTGTGGGCTGAACGCTCCATCAAATCCAGTGTCAAATCATCATGGGCACCGCTTCCACGTTGATCGACCAACGCAGGTTTTGGCGTTAAATTGACTTCTGCAACTAAAGCATTGACTGCAAAATCTGCGAGCAAAATACAATGTTGACGAATATAGGGTTGAACACGTGCATTCATTACCAACTCCTAAATTTTGCTGGAGGTTGATAAAGCCCATCAGACCATGTCACAAGATCCGCAATATTTTTTGCCGCCAGTAATTCACGCGTGGCATCGGTACGGCGAATGCCTAAATCTTCTGGAAATACAACCAATCCTTCACGGCGTAACCGCTCGGTTGTCTTAGGATTATGGTTTAAGCCAATTTCAGTCACCCCTGCAACCGCAGCAATCATCTCCTGACGCTCTTCTAAACTTCTTGCTTTATACAAGTAGGCAATGCCTTCTTCAGTCAAAAGATGCGTTACATCGTCGCCATAAATCATAATTGGGGCGAGTGGCATTCCTGCCTTTTTAGCAACATCTACCGCATCTAAGGTATCGACAAAAGTCGGTTTTCCACCTTCTTGGAAAGTTTCTACCATTTGCACAACCAGTTTTTTACCACGTGCAAGATAGGTCTCGGTTTCTGTTGCACCCGATGGACGCATATCCAACCATGCAGGTGTCGCATGACGGCGCCCTCGTGGGTCATGCCCCATATTCGGCGCCCCGCCAAAACCTGCCAAACGACCTTTGGTCACTGTTGAAGAATGCCCGCTGCCATCGACTTGTAAGGTTGCACCAATAAATAAGTCCACGGCATATTGCCCAGCAAGCTGACACATCATCCGATTGGAACGCAGTGAACCATCGCGTCCTGTAAAAAACACATCAGGTCGCGCCGCAACGTATTTTTCCATGCCAAGCTCTGTACCAAAGCAATGCACACTTTCAACCCAGCCACTTTCGATTGCAGGAATTAAGGTTGGATGGGGGTTTAAAGTCCAATTACGACAAATCTTGCCTTTTAAACCTAAAGACTCGCCATAAGTCGGTAAAATCAGTTCAATTGCAGCGGTGTTGAAACCAATGCCATGATTCAGCGACTGTACATTATGACGTTCATAAATCCCTCGAATCGCCATCATTGCCATTAGGATATGTACAGGCTTGATATGTTTAGGATCGCGGGTAAACAACGGCTCAATATAGAAAGGCTTATCCGCCACAACTACAAAGTCGACCCAAGAGGCAGGAATATCGACTCGTGGTAAATCTTTAACGTCATCCACCAATTCATTGACCTGCACAATGACAATGCCATCGCTAAATGCTGCGGGTTCAATTAATGCTGGAGAATCTTCGGTACTTGCTCCGGTATAAATATTGCCTTCGCGATCTGCCATGAAACCTGCTGAAAGTACGACATTCGGAATTAAATCAACCAATAGGCGTGAATAAAGTTCGATATAAGTATGAATCGCGCCAATTTCGAGTAAACCATCTTCAATCAGCTGGCTAATGCGTAAACTTTGTGTGCCAGCAAATGAAAAATCGAGTTTACGTGCAATGCCTTTTTCAAATAAATCGAGGTGTTCTGGACGTCCAACACTCGGCATAATCATATGCAGATCATGTAAAACATCAGGGTTCGTCTGCGCCAAAGAGCGAGAAAGGAAATCGGCTTGTTTCTGATTATTTCCTTCTAAAACAACTCGGTCACCAGCCTTAATTAAGGTTTCTAAAACCTTAACAATATCTTGGGTCGGAATCACCACACCATCAGCATACTTGCTGGCCATTTCTATTTTGAGCTGTTTAGCCTGTCGACGTGTATTCCATTTACGCTCTTTGTTCTGAACCGAACCATCCATGTCATTTATCCTAATTCTGTATTTTGGTCTAAGCCTATAAAAGCGTTTTATTCACTTTTGATCAATCAACCTCAAATCACTTTTATTAACTTAAAGTTAATATTTAGATGAGCGACTCAAGGTTTTATGCGCTATAGAATTGGAAATACAAGGCTGGAAGGTGTAACTATCATGTTTTGGCCGTAACAGCTAAATTAAAAAGAGCGAAATTAAAAAGTTAATTCATTTTGCTCATGTGAGATTTCATAGTGATTGGTCATCTTAAGTATTTTTACTGGACAACGACCCACAGCAATGCCCTGCTTGTTCCTTATTTAAATTGTGACTTAGTATGAATGAACGGTTTATTTGGCAGATTCTTGGCTGGTGGGAAAGTGTTCGGGATAGGATGGCGGAATAAGTGACTCAGCCATCCTACCATCTTTTATAGTTAATGATATTTATACTGGCGTGTACAGTAACCACGGATTACCTCGGGCAAACGTAACTGCAAATGCTTGGTTTTACGCCCCGCTACCCGTTTACGCCATAGCTTAAAACTGCCCGACTTTAAATTTTGCCGCATTAACCGAATCACGGCAGACTCATTCAGTCCAAACTCACGCTCTATGGCTTCAAAAGGTGTTCTATCTTCCCACGCCATTTCAATAATCCGTGACAGATCTGCACCCATATATTCGACCGCATTATCCACAGCATCACCCTTATTTTATTAAAAAGAAAAATATTAAAATCATGAAGATGAAAAAAGAAAACCAACCAATCTGTATGGTACAAGCTATCTTTCCTGATCTTTTTAAAATCATGTTTGCCTAGCAATTTTAAAAGACTCAAGATGAAGAATTTGTGATTTTTCTTCAATTTTTAACCCAATGCTTTAGATTAAATTTGTTCGCTTTAGCTTCACATGATTTTTACAATAGATAAAAATAAAGCAATATCACTATAAATTTGATTAAAACTCTTATGCTCTACAAACTGCATAATTGCTCTTGTAAAAGTTGCGGTACATTTACCCTATTTACAATTTCAGCAATCAAATTCATCCTTAAAATAAATCTCTCTTTTATTTTTATAACGTTTCGTTAACTCATTTTTACGTTCATAAGCGAGCTATTTAATTAAAAGCGCTCTGCACTATTTTTTAACCCTTAAAGCAGTGAATGATTATTTTCGACATTATGATGAATGAAAAAAAAATCAGCCTTGAATGGGCAAGGCTGATTCTTTAACTGATGATTGCTGGACTAACTTAAACAGATAAGTCCACACACAAATATTTCATTTCGAGATATTCGTCGATACCAAATTTAGAGCCTTCACGACCTAAGCCAGACTGCTTCACACCGCCAAATGGAGCCACTTCGTTTGAAATCGCGCCCGTGTTGATGCCCACCATACCGTACTCAAGCGCTTCACCAACACGCCACTGACGTGCTGTGTTTTGGGTAAACAAGTAAGTTGCCAGACCAAACTCAGTGTCATTGGCCATTTGAACCGCTTCTTCTTCCGTGTTAAAGCGGAACAATGCAGCCAATGGGCCAAAGGTTTCTTCTTTCGCCACTTTCATCTCTTGCGTCACTTCTGTTAAAAGTGTCGGTTCAAAGAAAGTACCACCTAGGCTTGAGCGTTGACCACCGATTTTAACCTGCGCACCTTTACTGATGGCATCGGCGATATGCGACTGCACTTTTTCAATCGCAGCTTCATCAATCAGCGGCCCTTGGGTTGAAGTCTCAACTCGGCCATCACCCACTTTTAAGTTCGCTACAGCAACTGCCAGTTTTTCAACCAAAGCATCGTAAATACCGTCTTGTACATAAATACGGTTGGCACAGACACAGGTCTGTCCGCTATTACGGAACTTGCTGGCCATAATACCTTGTACCGCTTGCTCAAGATTGGCATCATCAAACACCAAAACAGGTGCATTACCACCTAACTCTAAAGACAGTTTTTTGATGGTTGGCGCACATTGTTGCATCAAAATACGGCCAACTTGAGTTGAACCTGTGAAGCTCAACTTTTTCACCGTGTCGCTTTCGCACAATGTTTTACCCACTTCGCTTGAATCACCACTGATGTGCAATAACACATCTTGTGGCAAACCCGCACGTAGCGCTAACACTTCTAAAGCATAAGCAGTTAAAGGCGTTTGCTCAGCAGGTTTGACAATCATCGAACAACCCGCTGCAATTGCAGGTGCTGCCTTACGTGTAATCATTGCTGCGGGGAAGTTCCACGGCGTAATCGCCGCCGTAACCCCAATCGCCTGTTTAATCACTAACAAGCGTTGATTCGGCAAAGTTGGTGTTAAAACCTCACCATCGATACGGCGAGCTTGTTCTGCAAACCAACGAATAAATGAAGCAGCATAGCCAATCTCACCGCGTGCTTCTGCTAAAGGCTTACCTTGTTCAGCAGTCAAAATCTGAGCCAATGACTCTTTATTTTCCTGCATCAAATCAAACCAAGCCCAAAGCACATCAGCACGTTGTAGAGCTGTTTGCGCTTTCCACGCAGTTTGTGCCTTTTGAGAACGAGCAATCACTTGCTCAACTGACGCGCGGTCATGGGATTTCACCCATGCCAAAGTGTCATGTGTTGCTGCATCTTTCACTTCGATGTAACCGCCATTTTCAGGCACATCAAAACGAATATCTGGATGCTGTAATAAATCTTTATATTGCGCTTGAAGCATGATCATTACTCTTCAATTATGCTGCAGCAGAAAGTGCAAAACCTTGTTTTAAAATGTTTAAGCCAGCACGGAATTGTTCTGCAGGAATCGTTAAAGGATATAAGAAACGGATCACATTACCATAACGACCACAGGTCAAAATAAGCAAGCCATTTTGCATTGCATGGTTTTGAATTGCTTTCGCTTGATCCGCCGTTTCCAATTCAATTGCGACCATTGAACCCAACGCACGAATCTCTTTGACTGTAGATGAAGACTGTTTTAGTTCATTCAGAACTTCAACTAATTCAGCACCTAATACATTTGCACGTTCGCAAAGACCTTCTTCTTCAATCACATCCAGTACAGCATGTGCAGAAGCTACAGCCACTGGGTTACCTGCATAAGTACCACCTAGGCCACCTGGGTTTGGTGCATCCATCACTTCAGCACGGCCAACTACGCCAGAGATTGGGAAACCACCACCAAGACTTTTTGCCATAGTGATTAAATCCGCTTTGGTTTCATAGTGATCCATGGCAAATAACTTACCAGTACGTGCAAAGCCTGTCTGTACTTCATCTGCAATAATCAAAATACCGTGTTGATCACATAGCGCACGTAAACGTTTTAAGAATTCAGCAGGAACAACGTTGAAACCGCCTTCACCTTGAACAGGTTCAAGCACAATAGCTGCTACATCATGTGCCGCAATATCTTCTGCAAAAATGTCTTCAATGCTTTCAATCGCAATATCTACAGTAATGCCCTTTGACTCTACAGGGTAGCGTGCATGGAAAACACCTGAAGGCATCACACCAAAGTCACGTTTATACGGTGCAGTTTTACCTGTCATCGCCATGGTCATAAATGAACGACCGTGGAAACCATTACCAAAAGTCACAATGCCGTGACGGCCTGTATAAGAGCGTGCAATTTTCACTGCATTTTCTACAGCTTCCGCACCTGTAGAGAAGAATGTTGTTTTCGCTTCACCTGCAATCGGTGCACGTGCATTAATACGTTCAGCCAAAGAAACATAAATTTCGTACGGTACAACTTGGTACGCTGTATGGGTGAATTTAGTCAATTGTTCAGTAACAGCAGCAATAATTTTAGGATGACGGTGACCTGTATTCAGTACCGCAATACCGCCTGCGAAGTCTGTATATTGATTCCCTTCAGCATCCCAAATTGTGGAATTTTCTGCTTTCTCCGCATACCATTGACACATGACACCCACGCCACGAGGTGTCGCTTTTAGTTTACGTGCGTTCAGTGCAGAGTGTTTACTGTCCATTTTGTATCCTCATTCTTGATTCATACATTTATAAAATTTCAGCGTCCCGATCATGCTTTTGCTGATATGCAAAGGACCTGTGGTTCATTGCATTTTGCGCTTTTATTGGCTCTAGACGAGAGCCACTTTGGATAAGATAGAGAGGGCCAATTTATACTTATCTGGCAATTTAAAAATTTTTTAAATATATAAATCAAATAATTAAAATAAAATCATAAAAATGGCGCCTTTTTTCAAAGGTGCCATTCTGATGAGTTGCAGCAATAATTAAAAATTGTAGATAAACAATAAATTCAAGAGTCTGCTATGCCCAGATGCATCTCCCTCAGCCAAAGAACCTGCATTACCGCCAATGAACACATCATTTTTGCCAGTGATATATTCCGCGGCCAGCGAAAACTGCTGAACATCCAGCTGAGCACCCAAAATACTGCGGGTCGATGTGGCAAAACCTGATTTATCCTTATCAAATACGGTATAACTGGCATAAGGAGTTAAATCATAATTTTTATAAAAATCATTAATTTGATAATCAACATTCGCCACATAATAATTGGCTTTGTTGGCGACAAAATACTTCGATTCAAATGAGCCAACCGTCGCATAATCTGGATTGCTCAAAGACTTTGTATCTGCCCTATTCTGTCCAGCAGTCAAAGTTAGATTGGCCTTTTGGTAGTTTAAGCGGCCAAAAATATTCCATGCATTGCGGTGCCCCGTTTGACGATTGCTGTTTTCCAAATCTGAATGCCAGTACGACCCGCCTACATTAAGTTTAACCGGACTGTCCTGTAGCGGAATCTGCTGACTGATACGCGCAACCCACATATTTTTTTCTTCAATGTCATCGGTCGTGGCATCTTCAGGTTTCACATAATTCGCTGCATAGCGCGCTGCATTGCCATCCCCCACAAAACTTCCACCATCGCGGACAAAATAAGCCAAATTTAAACTGGTATTGTCACCTAACTGCTGCTGCCAATTGACGCCCAGATTATGTACATCTTCTAGGCCAGCATTGTCCATTGAACTGCCGTACCAACTGCTGCTCCAAAAGCGGCCGATGCCAAAAGGCATATCCTGTAGACCTACGGTAATGCGGCTGTCATCACTTAGCTTATAGCCTAAATTGGCATTCACCAAGGTTGAAAAATCACACAAAGTATCATTTTGATAACAACGATATTCAGCATTACCAAAAAATGTCTTGGCATCATATTTCAAACTAAGTTTTGCCGCATTGAACTTTAATTTATGGTCACTGTCCGAATAATCCTTAGCTTGATAATTCGCGCGCACCCACCCTGATACCGTCAGTTTTCCTAAATCTGTTTCCGCATCTCCCCAAGAAAGCGTATCTGCCTGCACGGCTGCCGACATTGCCATGACACCGCTAAGGGTACAAAATGAAAATGGTTTCACTAGAAAACGCTGCAACATAATAAAAATCCCAAAAAGAAAAAATCAATTCCAAAAGCAAATCTCGGGCAAAAGCAAAATTTTTGACAAAACTTGATCAGTGAAGGCATTCGATATCCAAAATCACGCTTCATCAAATTCTGCATCCTGCAAGAAACCGAATAACTAAGCTGAATAAATGCCGTGCTCTTTGCGCGCCATCAGAATGCGCTCACATGCCAAAATGTAGACTGAGGTAGCTAAGAACATCTAGCCTTGCGCTCGGCTCACCCAGATGGGAAGCCACTTTAGCGAGCTGCTGAAAATCATTATTACAAGCAGCTCTATCCCGCTTTGTATACCTGAGACCTTTCACCATCGTGTTCATTGCATGATCCTATTTTTTGTATGCAGACGCATTTCCTTGCGGCTGCAAAAAGTATAAATTTATATCTGCGTATCGGTATTTATTGATCTATATCTTCAGGCGGCGTGGTCTAAATTAAAAAATTAAGCTTAGATTTTTCGCTTGGGCTTTAACCAAGATGTGTGTATATTGCCTGCCGTTTACAGGCTCGCATTTATGCCAACCGTGCAAGAGCCAGATCCTTTACAATCACCACCTGACCAGATTATTTTGCACGTACCGACATTGCTCCCACGAGAGCCACTTTGAATTTGTAGGAGAGAGCCAATTGCGTAGTTTGCTTGGAGATTATTTGCTGCAGCGATTACAGCAAGATATTGATGGAACATTGCAGCTGCGATTATTTCGCTGCTTGCGTAATGCTATAATTGATGGCGTATTGGCACCCAAAACTCGTTTACCCGCATCCAGAGATCTTGCCAAAGAGATCAAAGTCTCCCGCAATACGGTATTAAGCGCTTATGAACAATTGCAGGCACAAGGTTATGTCGATGCCCGCACAGGACAAGGCACTTGGGTCACAGAGAAATTACCCGAGTCCTTTTTAATCAAAGCAGAAAATACCAACATTCCTATTCAAGAAAAAAAATCTCAGCAAAGTTACAGCTTATCTCAGCGCGGTTCGTATTTAATCGGCTATTCAGCGGCATCGCCTTATCAATGGGGCGCATTTGTACCCGGTGCGCCTGATGTCACTGAATTTCCGCACCATATTTTTAGCCGAATTCAGACTCGCTTGAGCCGTGAACCAGAAATTACCCGATTGATTTACAGCAATGCAGGTGGATGTTTGGAACTGCGCCAAGAACTGGCGGAATACCTCAAAATTGCGCGCTCGGTACAATGCGATGCCGATCAAATCATCATTACCGAAGGCACGCATCAGGCCATAGATTTGGTTTCACGTACCTTGAGCGATATCGGTGACGAAGTCTGGATCGAAGATCCTGCTTACTGGGGCGCGCGCAATATTTTACGCATTAATGGCGTAAATCTGCGTTCGCTACCTGTTGACCAAGAAGGTATTATTCCTGACCTTGAGCCCAAAAAACCGCCTAAACTGATCTTTGTCACACCATCTCACCAGTATCCTTTAGGTTCACATTTGAGCCTTGAACGGCGCAAGCAACTGATTGCAATTGCCCGTCAGCATAAAAGCTGGATTGTGGAAGACGATTATGACAGTGAGTTCAGATTTTCAGGTCAACCCTATCCGTCTTTGCAAGGATTGGAACCTGATTCACCCGTCATTTATATGGGAACATTCAGCAAAACCATTTATCCAGCATTGCGCATTGGCTATTTAGTGGTGCCGAAAAAACTGTTTTCTCCACTGCGCATTGTGGCATCAGAACTGTATCGAGGTGGACATTTACTGGATCAGAAAGTGTTAGCCGAGTTTATCCGTGAGGGGCATTATGGAGCACATATTCGACGTATGCGCTTACTTTACAGTAAACGCCATGCATTTTTAATTGATTTAATTCACCGTCATTTAGGTCAAGATTTTCTGCACGAATACAATACCGCAGCGGGCTTACACCTTATTTTAAAATTACCAAGCAGCAGTGATGATGTACTGATTGCATCGAATGCACTCGATCAAGGCGTAAAAGTCAGAGCGCTATCGCAATACTATACAAAACACTATTCTACGCGGCAAAAAGGACTATTGCTCGGTTTCGCCTGTGTCAGTGAACAGGAAATATTGGTCGCTTTTGGCATTCTGCTAAAGTGCTTACGTGATGTTGGTATTCCGACACTCAATTAATCAATTGCATCGATTCATCAAAATTTTATTTTTAAATTAAACTTAACTTTTGTCAGTTTTTAAAATCTCTGGCAAAACTATGTATTGCTTTTTCATTTTATTTAGTCTTTATTTTTCTGTAAATATTCGTTCCTCTACTTTTCACATTTTTAAAGCAATTGGCTCCTTTGAATAGATAAAAAATGGCTCTCGTCACCTGCCAACAAAAAAGAGAAATTAGCAGCACACATAAACAGTATGTAACAGTTTTGTAGCCAAAGTGTGATCTTTCACTTGTTTACAGAAACATCAGATTTATACAGGTTAACTTAATCTTAATTAAGTGCTTAATAATTCGGTTGCAGTTTCAATGGATAGATAGTGCGAAAAAGGTATAACTCCCAATTGCAAATATATCCTTGATATTAAGGGAAATAATATGGCTGAAAATCAACATGCCTCCAAGCCCGATTCATCACAAGGCTTAAAAAATGGACTTAAGTCACGTCACCTCACCATGATTTCCATTGCAGGAGTAATTGGCGGTGCGCTCTTTGTAGGCTCAGGAAATGTTATCTACAGTGCAGGGCCAGCGGCACTTATCGCATACACGCTAGGCGGATTATTGGTTCTATTCATCATGCGCATGCTGGGTGAAATGGCGGTACTCAATCCCGACAGCGGCTCATTTTCAACTTATGCAGACCGCGGAATTGGTCGTTGGGCTGGATTTTCAATTGGATGGTTATATTGGTCTTTCTGGACCTTACTCATGGGTTGGGAAGCCTTTGTTGCTGGCAAAATTCTAAATAACTGGTTTCCATTTATTCCGATTTGGGGCTATATGCTATTCGTCATTGTAGCTTTGGTCTGGATTAATTTACGCGATGTCAAAAACTATGGTGAATTTGAATTCTGGTTTGCCTTAATCAAGGTTATTGCCATTGTACTATTCTTGGTTGTCGGCAGTTTAGCCATTATGCACCTTTGGCCTTGGGGCGATGCCTCTATGCTGGGCGGTGTCACTTATTTAACTGCTGAAGGATTTATGCCGAATGGTTTTTCTTCTGTCATTACCGCCTTACTGGGTGTCATGTTTGCCTATATGGGGGCAGAAATTGTCACCGTTGCAGCCGCTGAAACCAAAGATCCCGCTAAAGAAATCCGCAAAGCATCTAACTCAATTGTCTGGCGGATCATTTTATTCTATGTCGGCTCAATGTTGATTACTGTTTGCTTAATTCCGCATAACAATCCTTTATTAAAAGACCCAACTTGGGGTACATACAGCGTTACCCTTACAGCCTTAGGTATTCCTGAAGCACGCCATATTGTTAATTTTGTAGTCTTAACGTCTGTGTGTAGCTGCTTTAACTCTGCACTCTATACTTGTTCACGCATGATGTATTCTCTGTCCAAACGTGGCGATGCACCGAAAAGTTTTGCATTTACCAACCGCAATAACAGCCCATGGGTTGGTGTTATTTTCTCAAGTCTTTTTTCAATCGTTGCAGTATATTTCACTGCGACTGAAAGCATGAATATTTATGATGTATTAATGCTGGCAACCGGTACGGTGTCTTTATATGTGTACCTTGCCATTGCGATTTCACAATTGAAGCTGCGTAAAAAGTTGGAAGCTGAAGGTGTCGATATTCCATTTAAAATGTGGCTATTTCCTTGGCTGACTTATCTCGTCATCATCTTTATTATTGGCGCCTTAATTACCATGGTGATTGAAGGGACTTATCTTAAGGAAGTGGCATATACCAGTGTTCTTGCCTTATTTATTGTGGGCTTAGGAATTTGCGCGCAGAAATTTAATTGGGGTGGCGGTAAATATCAAAACAATAAAACTGCACAAAACAAAATCAATATTACTGATCATCACTGTTAACAAGTAATAAATCAGCTTAAGATGATCTGTGAATAGCCGCTATGGTTTTTCACAGATCATTATTATCTTTCTAATAGCTTCAACTTTTATATCAATCAGCCAGCATTACTAAATCAATCGTATAAGAAAGTTCATTAACCTAAGAAATGAATGTGATAGATAATGCTTTTGTTTTTACTTCTGTACAAAGGAATAACATCAAACATAACGCACTATCATCGATACATAAATTGAATATGCTTTTTGCATTTTAAAAGCTGAAAAAAAAGTGGGCATTATCTTCAAAATATACCCACAAAATTAAAATTTTACAGCGCCATATCAAACCATATTAAATATGTAGAAACGAACCGTTTTAAGTTTTTAGTATTTAAACTTCACATTAAAGCGAACCGTCATTGGATCACCCCAATTGACCAATTGCGCATTTGGTGTGGTTCCGGCCAGATATTCTTTATCAAATAAGTTTTTAATACTTAAACCCGCGCCCCAAGACTTTGCTTCATAGCCTGCATTTATATCAACCAAGGTATAACTAGGTAAATAGACAAAATCCGTACTGCGCTGTGCTGTGCGTGAATCTTGATAACGAATACCCGCACCAATATTCCAACCGAATTGATCAGGGCTAAAATAATATTGGGTGGACAATGAACTGGCATTTTTAGGTACATGATTGCTACGTTTACCTATCTCACTGGCAGTCACACTTTCTGTTATTTTTGCAGTTGGAATATAACTATATGTTGCCGCTACATTCCATTGCTCAGTTAATGCCGCCGCCATTTCCGCTTCAAAACCTTTGGTGACTTGCTCACCCGTTTGAATTGAGAAATTTCCAGAAGTATCTGACTCAGTCACATTTTTACGGGTTAAATCATAATAGGCAACATAGCCTTGCAAACGTTGATCCAAAGCCTGAAATTTTACACCTACTTCTGCTTGTTTACCTTCTTCTGGATTAAGTAATGTGCCATTTTCCCCTGCATCCGTCACAGGCATAAAGGAGGTAGAATAACTGACGTACGGTGCAAACATGTCATTGATGCGATACATGACTGAAGCACTGCCCGTAAAGGCATTGTCTGAATTTTTAGTGCGCGTATTTTTCAAGACATTATCAATTTCAACTTGGGTCCAATCATGACGACCGGATAGCCCAATAATCCAATCATCATCAATTTTAATGGTATTACGCAAATATAAACCAGCATATTGACTATAGGTCAGTTCTTGAGTTGGAGTACCCAGTTTGGTACTGGTAATCCCATAGACAGGATTACCTGCATTAAACGAATTAATGGTATCTGTGCGACGATAATAATCACTGCGTTCTCGCATCATATCGACACCAACCATCACATCATAGTTGATCTTTTCAAAATCAAAATTACGCTGTAAATGATTATCCAGAGTATAGTTAATATCTTGTTTATCTTGATTGTTAATCGCACGTTTAATGGTTGGTAGAGTATTTGTACCAGATGCTAATATTGCATTCCCTTTTGTGTCGGTTTTGGTCACAGCAAGGTTTTGTTTGAAAGTCCAGTCATTATCAAAATAGTGGGCATAATTCGCACCAATACGATAAACATCCACATCGTAGCCATAATTCGGCTCACCAAAAAACAAACTAGATGAATAGTTTTTATAACTTCCCTTACTATATGGAATGCCCTGCTGGCGGATATATTCACGATGTTGATAACTGGCAATCACAGATAAATCATCTTTATCGCCTAAATCAAAATTGTATGATGGTGCAATGTATTGGTTTTTAAAATACACATCATCCGTTGGATCATCCTGATCAGACACCCGTCCTACCACACGAAAAGCACCTTTTGCACTTTGGTTTGGCGCATAGTTAATATCAAAAGTTCCTTCTTTTAAACCATAACTACCATAACTTAACGCCCCTTTATAAGACGTTTCTGCTTGTGGACGTTTGGTGGTCAAATTGACTAAACCACCCGGCAATGCCAATCCAAAACCCACTGATGTTGGACCTTTCACAACTTCAATAGACTCTAGACCCGAAATATCTTCAGCTCTTAAAACATTATCTGATGCTTGTACGCGCAATCCATCAATATAGGTTTGTGAACTGGAAATTTGTCCGCGGATAATAAAGTCATCCCAACCCCGACGTCCATATTGACCAGAGGTCACGCCCGCTACCCCATCTAAAGCTTCCGCAACTGTTCTTGCTTGTTTTTGTTCTATTTGTTGATTTGTAATGACACTAATTGATTGTGCAGTTTCAAATAAAGCGGCATCTGACCGGAGTACTGCACTTGCTGTTTTAGCCGCATAGGGTTTTTCATCGGTTTCTGCTTGAGTCGTAATGGTTGGTAATTGATTGCCTGATGGCTGTTCTAAATCGGATTCTGATTGAGCATGAGATGCTGTTGCCATAATGGCCAGAACTGAAAATGCTAAAAAGGACAGATTGAACTGCATGATGCAATACCGATAAAAACTTAAACGCAATTATAATCATTTTCATTTAAGAATATCACTCTATTACTTAATGCAATATCCTCAAGTCTGTTTAATCGTAAAAATAATGAACAACTGCATACAGTTCAATTTCAATAAGCCAACTGGTTTCCAACTCCATTTTTCAATTTTTGCGCTGTCATTCTTTTAAATATGAGAGGATTATTCATTTTTTAACGTGGGTTCCAATTTTAATTTTTCTGCTAAAAAATGGATAAAAACCTCTATTTTAGGCGCCAAATAGCGTGTTGGAGGATATAGCAACCACGCATCCCCACTATAGTAAGTTTTAAAATACCAGTCTGGTAATACTTGAATTAACGCTTGAGTCTCTAACGCATGCCGAGCAACAAAATACGGCAAACTGGCAATCCCCATATGCTTTAACGCTGCATC
Source organism: Acinetobacter bohemicus ANC 3994 (assembly GCF_000367925.1). GTDB lineage: Bacteria > Pseudomonadota > Gammaproteobacteria > Pseudomonadales > Moraxellaceae > Acinetobacter > Acinetobacter bohemicus. The sequence continues at coordinate 590,995 of NZ_KB849164.1, read as the reverse complement.
TAATCTTATGCCTGTATGGTTAGCTGAATAACGACCTTTCACAGAAACACTGGTTGTTTTATTCTCTTTTTGAAATTTCCACTTCGAGTCACTTGCCTGTTCCCCCAAATAAATACATTGATGTTCCTTTAAATCCTGAGGTTGCCGAGGCATCCCATGTTTTTCTAAATATTCAGCCGTCGCTACAATCACATGATCAATTTCAATCAGTTTTCTGCCCTTTAATCCTAATGATGGTTCATTGGTAATTCGTATGGCTAGATCGATTTCATCATCAATAAAATCTATGAGTTTATCTTCCAATAACATTTGGACATCAACCTTAGGATAGCGTTCTAAAAATTCAGGAATATGTGGGTGAAGTAAATAATGCCCCACTGCCTTAGGCACGCTGATTCGAACAGTGCCATGAGGTTCAGAATTAAACTTGCCCGAATTGTCGATAACCGCTTGAGCTGCATTCACCATTTCTAGGCAATAAGCATAAACCTGTGTTCCGCTTTCACTCAGGCGCAATTTCCGTGTCGTTCTTTGCAGTAAGCGGGTGCCAAGCGCGCGCTCCAGTCGGGATATCGCTCGACTAATTGCAGATGGCGTATTTCCAAGCTGCCGAGCGGTTTCTGAAAAGCTGCCTGTTTCTACAACTTTGACAAAAATAGCCATTTCTTGAAGCAATGAAATACTTTGATTTGTGCTCATGAGGCAAAAATGATTTGATTTTTTACTAGATTATCATTACCAAGCATCATTTATATAATCTTTTTATTCGATTTATTCAGAGATTTATATGACTCAAGCCCTCTATTTGTCAGGCAAAACCTGTGCTGACGTAAATGTAATAGACTGCAAATTAACTCAAGAGGGTCTTTTCGCAGTTCAGCTTGCTGCAACGCCTTTTCATCCTCAGGGTGGCGGACAGCCCAGTGATATTGGAAAAATTAACGCGGTCACCGTTAAGCATGTTGCTATGCAAGATAAAGAAATTATCCATTACTGCGACCAAGAAATCCCCTTAGGCAAAGCTTATGCTCAGGTCAATCTTGATAAGAGACAATATTTTAGCCGTTTACATTCAGCAGGACATTTAATTGGCCATGTAATGCAGGCCTTTGGCTGGGAGCCGATCAAAGCGCAGCACTGGCCAGAAGATTCCAAAGTGCAGTTTATAAAATCGGAAGCTGCTCAAGATATTGATGTTGCATCTCTGCAAGCCATCTGCAATCAATATATTTCTGACAATTTGCAGAAATTTATTACACAAAATGCAAATGGTTACCGTGAGATAAATTTTGGGCATCTGCCTGCATTTGCCTGCGGTGGAACCCATGTGGAATCTTTAGCTGAAATTATTGAAATCAGTATTGCCGAATATAAATTGAAGAAAGGTAAATTAACGATTCACTATAAAATTTCTGATGAGCATCCATAATATGTGGGCGCAATATGGTTCAGAGTTTTTAGCTTTGGCTTTAGTTCATTTTCTTGCAGTGCTTTTACCGGGTCCAGATTTTGCAGTGACCGTAAGGCACAGTGTCCGCTATGGCTATTTGATTGGATGCCTAACCGCGATAGGAATAGGCGCAGGGATTTCAATTCATGTTTTATATACCCTTGTTGGGGTCGGCATCATCATTCAGCAAAGTTCATGGCTACTATTTTCTTTACAAATTTGTGGAGCAATGTATTTAATCTATTTGGGATGCAGTTTATTGCGTACTCAGCCCTTTAATTATGATGCTTCAACAGAAAATATAGACAGTCTTGCTTTGAGCAAATGGAAGGCATTTATGACCGGGTTTATGACGAATGCCCTTAATCCGAAAGCAACCCTATTTTTTCTGGCCATATTTACGACCTTGGTTCGACCAACGACACCGATGAAACTTCAATTTTTTTATGGTGTTTGGATGTGTGTAGTCAATGCATTGTGGTTCATGGTTGTTGCTATTTTATTTTCTCGGCCAATGGTTCGGAATAAATTCTTAAAAGCTGGAAATAAATTTGAGAAATTTATGGGAGCAGTATTAATAATACTTGCTGTAAAACTGTTATTCACAAATATATGACTTTTAAAGTGTTCTACAATCAACATATAACACCGTATAGGTTGATTGTAGAAAGCATTTAACGGGTCAATGTATTGGCACCATCGCCATGGTGCTACACCTGCCCCATGTTGGCTACGATCCAAAATCACCAGATCTTTAGCTGAACAATTTACTGAAAAATAAGAAAAACCACCCCTATCTCGCGATTAAAATACTCCATTAAGTTCAGGTTCAAATGATAAGCCTTAAAATAAAACTGAAATAAAGTTAAAATCCAGTCAATCGTATGGATTATTCAGGTCTATTGATTTAAAGAGTGAAAATAATTTATTTTAAAATGAAAACATTTCATCAAATTCATAATTTTAAAGTACTGATAAAAACTAAAATACTCTGCTTCAATTTTTCATTATTTACTATGTCTAAGCTAAAGCGTCAAAAACTCACTCTTCCAGATGGTCATAACAAACTTCTGCTGCACTCATGCTGTGCGCCATGCTCTGGTGAAGTGATGGAAACCATGATCGAATCGGGCATCGACTTCTCTATTTTCTTTTACAACCCCAATATTCACCCCGTTAAAGAATACTTAATCCGTAAGGAAGAAAATATTCGCTTTGCTGAAAAGCACAATATTCCTTTTATTGACTGCGACTATGACACCGACAATTGGTTTGAACGTGCCAAAGGCATGGAAAATGAACCTGAAAAAGGCAGTCGCTGCACAATGTGCTTTGATATGCGTTTCGAACGTACGGCGCTCTATGCACATGAACATGGCTTTAGCCTAATCAGTAGTTCGCTGGGTATTTCTCGATGGAAAGATATGAAGCAAATTAATGGTTGTGGTATACGTGCTGCCGAGCATTATCCCGATATAACTTACTGGGACTACAACTGGCGAAAAAATGGTGGCGCTCACCGCATGATTGAAATCAGTAAAAAGGAAGAGTTCTATCAACAAGAATACTGTGGATGCGTGTATTCACTCAGAGATACCAATCGTTGGCGTATGAGCAATGGTCGCGACCGCATCAAATTAGGCGTGAAATTCTATTCCAACGCCATGGATAATGAAAAAACCAGCACCGATTAAATTGTATACCCCTGTAATCAATATTATGAGAAAGCAAGCCTTTTTCTGCTGCCCAAAACAGCCAATTTCGTTCATCCAGTAATTATGTTAGACTAGCTGCACTTTTAACACCTACGCTATGTCGTGGGTGTATTTTTTTAAATCTCCCTTTTTGAAATTGAATTGTTCTGTCTGTTCAGCGTGATCTCCCCATCGACGCTGTGCACTGTTATTACTTTTCTATTTGCAAAATTATTTTTTAATCTTCCTGCCTGTCAGGGGGTAAGGTCCTTTTATTTTAAAAAAAGTGACTTTGCGCTGACGGGGTGTAAAAACTATGTTGAAAACCATGTCTCCCCCACACATTTCTAAACTCACCTTTGCCACTTTCTTGTTTCCTTTGGCATTGGTTTTATTTGAGTTCGCTGTCTATTTGGGCAACGATTTAATTCAACCGGCCATGCTTGGCGTAACCCGTGATTTTGGCGTGAGCAGCGCTTGGGCACCCTCGTCTATGTCATTCTACCTACTTGGTGGTGGTTGTATCGCATGGCTAATGGGTCCTTTGTCGGATCGTATTGGTCGTAAGAAAATTTTATTGGCAGGTGCGCTATTTTTTGCAGTAACTTGCTTACTGATTTTATTCACACAAAATATTCAAAGTTTTTTAGGCTTACGTTTCTTACAAGGCATGGGTTTGACCGTAATTAGTGCCGTAGGTTATGCAGCCGTTCAAGAAAACTTTGAAGAACGTACTGCAATTAAAGTCATGGCAATTATGGGCAATATGACTTTATTCGCGCCGCTCTTAGGTCCTTTAGTCGGCTCATTGCTGATTGACCACGTGTCTTGGCATTGGGGCTTTATCGGAATTTCGATATTGGCTTTACTGGGTTGGTTAGGTCTCAAAGTGGCAATGCCGGCAGATCAAAAAGCGAATCTGACGCAAAAACCAATGAGCAGCATTTGGAGCGATTTTAAAATAGTCTTTAACAATAAACAGTTTGTGATCATGACCAGTGCCCTACCAATGGCTTGTTTACCAATCATGCTCTGGATTGCGTTATCGCCTGTAATGCTTGTTGAAAACCTCGGTTTCAGTGGTATGCAATATGGTATGGCGCAAGTGCCTGTATTGGGTGCACTAATCTTGGGTAGCGTGATTTTAGTGAAAATCATCGATAAATATCCACTCGGTCAAACCATTTTATTCGGTCTACCAACCATGTTAGTTGGTGCACTGATCATCCTAATGGGCTTATTCATCCCGACTTATTTTGTATGGACGCTGATTATTGGTATGACCATCATGAGCTTTGGTGAAGGGATTTGTTTCTCTGTGCTGTATCGTTTAGCCATGATGTCATCAGATGTGTCGAAAGGTACAGTTGCGTCTGCTATGTCAATGATCATGATGTTCAGCTACTTTGTCGTGCTTGAAGTATCACGCATGTTGTTTGAAGCTTATGACCTGATGGCATTTAGCTTATGTAGTTTGGCATTGGTGCTGCTGTGGTTTACTTTGCCACGCACCATGTTGAAAAAAGTGATGCTTGAGCGTAAAGAAAAAGGCCAGTTCTAATATTTTTTAAATTAGACCAAACTTAAAAAGGCGGAATCATTTTAGTGATCCCGCCTTTTTTTATAAGCTGTTTTAAATGAAACAACCACACTTTAACTGGCTTGATTTACATACCAATTTTTCCATGAACTACTGCCACGCACTTCTATCGGTACTGTCGGAATCAAGTTGTTTTTTAAAATTTGCGTTTGATCAACTGCTTTGGCAAGACGTGCTTTGACTGAGTGAATACATTCACGATCACCAAATTCACAGCGGTCTAATGTTGTTCCACCACACGGACCATTGGCGAGGCCTTTGGGACAGGTTTCAGGGCAAATATATAAGGTGTCACCTAGGCGACATTGCCCACAACTTTCACAGCCCACTACACCATGTTTACTGACAAATTCAGTTTTAAGCAGTGCTTGTGCTGCAAGCGACCCATTCCAAAACCGTGACTGGAAAATAAAATGTCCGATGCCTTTTGCGACTTTAGACTCGAACAAAGCATCATGCATTAAATTCAAATGCTGATATTTTAAAATCTGCATGGAGCTTACAGGGCGTGAATAATACGTCAGCGCCGGATAAAACTCTTTGCCTGTTTTAACTTGCCAAAGTGCATTCCACAGCAGCTCAAGTTCATCTAAACCAAGATGACGATACTCCTCAATGTAGCTCTCTAATAGCAATTGCTCTTCAGGTTTATGACATGCCGAAAGGTGTACACCTGCAAAACCTAACTGTTTACAGATTAAAATTTGTAACGCACAGCGTAGATACACCCGATCAGTCAAACCTGATTCTTTTTCTTCACCCAAGCTCTTGAGCATATGCGGTGTAATGACAATGCCCGCCACTTGATGCTTCACCATAAAATTGGCGCGTCCCAGTGTTAGTGGCATGACACAGGCGAGTAATTTTTGAGAATAGCCATGCTGGGTTAAAAATGCTTTTGCTTCTTTCAAAGCAGACAAGTCATAACCCAATTGGGTAATGATGTAATCTGCACCAACCTTCAGCTTTTTATGCAATTTTAAATACTGTGCATCACGTTCGGCTTCAGCATATTTAAACGGGTTAAATGCAACACCTACACAAAAATCACCATGTTGTTTCGCTGCCATCACGGCATTTACGGATTCAAGATAACGTGTACGCTCGCTAGAATCCTCGCCCTTGTGATGGTTCTTAAGCTTATCACCTGTGAGCAATAATAAATTTTGCTGTCCAATCGCTTGAGCATCATTTAAAAACTGCTCAAAGTCACTAATGTCGCGCCCCTTACCAGCAAAATGCAGCACTTTTTCGACGTGTTTTGGGTAAGCTTGTGCAGCAATAATCGGGGCAAGATCATCATCCGCATGGACTCGATCTGCCAAAGTCATCAATGCAGGAAAGCCAGCAAATTGAGTTTTTACAGGCAGAATCTCTTTCATTGAGCAGAGATATTCCACCAGCACACAAAACTGATTTTGAGTAAAACAAGTCGAAAGTTGAGACATAAAGGGAAAGTGATCCAGAGGATCAAGACAAAATAAAACCGAATTATAATAAAGATCGGCCTAAAGTGCATCTGATGCCACGCGATTTGGCAGCATCAGAAGTCATGCCGATACAATATAGGCTAGCCCCATACATCCTGTGCAATTTCATTCATCAGTTTAAGCTTCTTCCACTGCGTGTCATAAGAAATACGGTTGCCCTCTTCCATCGAAGCAAAACCACTTTGTGGACATAGACCCAATTGCTCAAGGGGAAGACATACTGCCGCTTGCTGAATTTTGGCAATCAGCTTCGTTTTGTCTTCAACAGTCTCTATTTTAGTCGAGATCAAGCCTAAAAAGACTTCAGCATTCGTGCCCTGTAATTTTGCTAAAGGTTCAAAACCACCTGCACGCTCGGTGTCAAATTCTAATAAGTAACGATCAATATTATGTAATTTTTCAAAAATAAAACTTTCAATCGCTGCATAGCCACCTTGATACAACCAACTCGATAAGAAATTACCACGGTTAATATGCAGTGCCACCACAAGGTCTTCAGGCTTATTGGCAAGCGCAAGATTTAAAGTCTGAACAGCAAAATCTGCTAGATCATCAGGATTCATACCCGATGCAAGCTCTTTGCCACGTTGTTCTTCATCGCACAAATAGGCCCAAAATTCATCGTTAATCTGAAGATAACGGCAACCTTGGTCATATAAGGCTTGAACTGCTTTTTGATAAGCTTGCCCTAGATCTTCAACGTATTCAGCCAAACGCTCGGCATAATGATGATTATTGCGCAAATGTGGATACAACATCATGTTGGGACTCGGCAAAGTAAATTTTGCCGTCGCAAAGCCATCAATGGCCTGATGTAAAAAACGATAATGCGCAAGACTTGGATGATCTTCTGGAAAATCAATTTTCCCAGTTACACGAACATCATAAGCTTTGCTAATAACACCTTTAAACTGTAGTCCATCACGGGTCTTATAGCCTTGAATGCCGTCAAACTGTTCAAGAAAATCGTAATGCCACCAACCACGGCGAAAGTCACCATCCGTCATAATGGTGCAGTCATTATCCAACTGAATATCAATCAGGTTATGAATTTCGGCATCTTCCACTTGACGTAATGTTTCTTCATAAATCACACGATCAGCAAAATCATAACGGGCTTTTTTCAGTTTTAATGGTCTTAAAAAGCTCCCGACATGCTCTACCTTATTATTAGCGTACTGGTTTTTTGCTGCTTGGCTCGTGTTGCTCTTCATAAATGTCGTCATTTTAAATGTAGCTTGGATTGAATCGGAGTGTGGAAGAAATGTCGAATTTAACTTTTAGATGCTGTAATTATTGAATAGTGATAAGCATCATAGACTTAACAATATTTATGCATGTTATTTAACACATTTACTGAAACATGCTCATGTTGAGGTGAACTTATTTCATGTTTTACTTCATAAAAAAGCCAGATGATGTGTCATCTGGCTGTTGGCTCGGCACATTTATTTTTTATATCCTTTTCTTATCGCCCAAATTAATTTTATTTCGTCCAAAGTAAATGCAGAATATGAATATTAAAACAATCGATAAGAAGAAAAATATTGGCACGATCGGACCCTCTGGATACTTAACTGCTATTTCAAAACCCAAACCAAGAATCATAAACAGCAGGAGGAAGGACAAAAAATGATGTGTGAAGATAGATAGCCGTGAAGGTATCTCACCATTAAAAGTTAGGAAGTATGTTTTTGGTAGAATCAAATACCAAATCATAAGAGCTGGAATCGTAACCCAAATACCCAAGCCAAATATCAAAGCGTAAATCATGGTTTTTCCTTTCTTTTTATAAAGTATTAATCAGTCTTGTTTAAGCGACTTTATTCAAAGTATCTTTTTTACTTTGATCTATCACTATTTTTTCCATTTCCAAGAAATTCTTAGCCGCAGTAGGTCGCATAAATTTCCAAAGCACCATCAATGAAACAATAAAAAAGGCAATAAAGAAAAAGAAATAAACTGTTATAGTCTGCCGCTGTCCCCTAATTGACATAATGGGACTTATACAAAATTAAAATAGGATCTTCATCTTATATGGCTAGTTATAAGGCACTTTTATCTGGTTTTATTCTAAGTATTTGCTCTTTACATATTTGGGCTCAAGAACTTAGTGAACCATTTGATAATAACTTCATAATGAAAGATGGATACTTCATGAAAAAGGATGTATGCACAAGTGATACTCTATTGGACTTTAAATCCTTTTCAATAGCTCAATTTTTAAAACACTTCAATAAAAATCAAACAGACTTAATTACAACTGATAGTGGAGATGACGCGTTATTCATTAAACCTTTTGATATTTCATATAATAATTTATTAACTTACACTAACCCTCAACCTAATGATTTTAATAGATATCGCCTAATTGTTATGGCTCTATATACACCAGTCCTTGAAGATACTTGTCTGCTAGGTTTCGGTATATTTCCAGAAGGCTGGGATGGTAAAAATTGGATCCGATTTAAGTCAAATAAAAAACTTGAGTCTAAATTTTTAGAAGATTATTTAAATTCCGAGAATCTTAAATAGAAATAAAGCGCCACACGGTGCTCTATTTCTATTTAAGACAAGCCTTGAATCAATTTAGGCTTAACTCAAATACCTTTTTAAATTGAACAAAATATGGTTCGTAAATTTTCTTTGTTAGGTTAAATAGTATGCGTGAAACGTGAATAATCATAAAAAAACCATGACAGTGCGCTGAACCCCATCATGGTTTCGGATAAAATATTGATGCTAAGTGTAAAATTTCAAGCATTTCATATAAGGTGAATTATATTAATTTTAGAAATATTTAAGTATGTGGAAAATATATAAAGAAAATAGTTCTGATCTTGGGTTTGCTATTGGCTGCCTATTTTCACAAGCAATTAATTTGATTGAGCTCAGACAATGGGTCGAATTATGTATTACTGATTTAAATCAAGATGAAATACCTCTTTATATGTTTGATCTTGTAGATTTCGAAGATTCTTTATACAAGGTTCATTTAATTATTGGATTTGTACCAAGTTCTGGACTATCCAAATCAGAAGAAACCGCTTTAGAAGGTATCTCTTATCTAAGGGGAATAGATATTTTTAACCCTATCGCTACAAAAGAAACTGCTTTGAATACCCTAAAACAAAACCTACATATATTAGAAAAATTCAAAAGAACTTTTCCTTTCGTTCAGGCTATTTAACATAATAGAGCTTATGCAGACTTGCCCTCATATTAGGGTAAACCAGAGCGGATTAACTACCATTAATTATTGGTTTTAAGTTTAAATAGGCGAGTTTTCCACATTGGGGAATTACACCATTCCCCGAAAATACCCCTAACAAAAAGCCCACTACAATGAGTGGGCTTTATTGTGTTGATTAATCAACGAATTTTGGTAGGTATAAGCAGACTCGAACTGCTGACCTCTACGATGTCAAAGACAATGCAACTTAAATAATATCAAAAACTTAAAATTTTCCTGACGTATTCTTGTCGCATTTCATAATTTTTTATACTAATTAATCTTTGTACTTACATGTAATAAAACATTGTTCAAGTAAACATTCCTTAGGCAAATATCAGGTCATATAGTCAGTGTATTTAATAAGCATCACAGCATTTATGAACAGAATATATTTGAAGGATTGAACAAATATTTCATGCCTGAATTCTTGTAATCTAAAATTTTAGGTCATAAAAAAAATAGGTTACTTTAGTTACCAAAATTAATATTAATATATATGTATATGAAATTATTAAGATTTAATTGAATTTATAAAAGTTACTTTTAGGTTACTTTTGAGTTACCAGTAACCCGATTTTTAGGTTACCACCAGTAACCTTTTAAGTTTTTGTTTTTTAATAATTAATTGATTTTTCAATTGACTTGGTAACCCAAAGTAACCTAATAAAAGTTACCAATTATTTTAATATAAATTAATAACTTATCTATTGTTTTTGATGTTGGTAACCTAAATTGAACTTTTATTTTTGGACTTATAAAATTCATTAAATAGTTCTATTTGTTCTCTATCTTTTAATTTGCATCAGATTGCATCACTTTGCATCAACTTCAACGCCTTGATATATCCTAAAATCCTTTGATAGCATAGGTTTGAGTTATTTTTACTACTGCATCAAAATAATGACTTTTAGTAAGACTGCGGAGGCGTGAGGGAACTGCGTTTGGCTAAGCCACCCCACTCTTCTACTTTAAATAGATTGAAAAATAGGATATAGATGGGTTGAAATTTACTAGATAAAAGTAATTAAGAAAGTGGAAAATTTTACTTTGGAGAAACCGGACATTTCTATTTGGGCCTTACAAAAGTAATTTCGTATAAGGTGTATTATGTTAATTTTATGGTAATTAAATAAAAAAGATGAGTGAAGCCAATAAAATTCAATTTAAAGCAGAATTAGAATTAGACTTAAAATCTCCAGAAGATATTCAAAAATGGGCCTTGGATATTTTAGAAAAAGATCCTTCCGATGAATTAGCTTTAGATATTTGTTTTCTGTCAACTTCTGAACAAGTGTTGGATTATTTTAAAAAAATATCTAAAGAAAGTTTTGATATATATCTGAAGAATAAAGTAATTGATAATTTATTAAATGATTACGTTTTAAAGAAGATTTCTAATGTCACTACTCAATACGATATTTATCCTTTTTTTCAAGACATTCTTTTTCTATCTAAATATCTGAATAATGAAGACTTAAATGCTTTAATAGATTTCTATGATGATGAAATCTATCTTGCGTTAGAAGGTTATTCTCAATCCGAGCCTATGAACGTATTTCAAAACCTTATAAGTGATCTTCTGGAATGGCAAAAACATCTCCATTTAACATAATGGCGATTATACGAACTATCTTTGTAACGCATATTGCATTACAATATTCTCATGCATTCAATAAATGGGGAAAGTGATGGCTACTGTTAATTTCAGGGTCGATGAAGCCCTTAAAGAAAAGTCTTATTCCATCCTAAAAGAACAAGGAATTGCTCCTACTGAGTTCTTTACTAATATTCTTGAATATATTGCTACGACTGGAAAGCTTCCAGTACAGAAAGCTTTACTCTCAGAGGAAGATGCTGATTTATTAGCTCTTGTTCGCAAACGTGTTAATGATCCTAAAGAGATGTTTGAGGAAATCACTTTAGATGACTTATAAGCTGTTACGTCACAAAGATTTCACTGCTGAATGGGAAAAACTTCCAGTTGCTATACGGGATCAATTCAAGAAGAAACTCGTCAAAGTCATAGAGCAACCGCATATTCCAAAGAATATGCTTCGAGGAGATCTTGCTGGCTGTTATAAAATTAAGTTGCTAAAAGCTGGAGTAAGATTGGTCTATCAAGTCAAAGATAATGAAGTTGTTATTTTGCTTATTACTGTTGGTAAACGGGCTGATAGCATAGTTTACGATGAAGCAAAAAAGCGTATTAAAGACTAAAAAATGAGAGCTTGAGGCTCTCATTTTTATGATTTCGTATAAGGTGTATTATGTTAATTTTAGATTTATTTAACTTTACCTTACTATTTTTTCTATAATGCTCAGGTTATAAAAATCATCTTCTAAAATTTTGGATTTTTGAATGGAAAATACTGATTTAAATATAATTATATGGAATGCAAAAATCAGTGCATCTAGATCCGAATTTAGTCTTAATAATTGGAAATTATGTAAAAGATTTATCCTGAGTTTAATAAAGCAAAATATTGATTTATTAGGATTAATCGAAATAAATGAAGAATCTGTTTTATATTTGAAAAAAATATTTGAACGTTTTAATGTTCCTTACGAAGTAGCCAATGGAACACAAACTCGTCACAATACTAGATTCGATACTTGTGTGATTTATAGAAAAGATAAATTCACACTTATTCAAACACCCTATCAACAAGACTGTGAAAATACAGATACTTTCATTCATGGCAAACAAGCTAAAGGCGGTCAAAAATATGATTTTTTTGATTCTTTAAAAAAACAATTTCTGAGTTTAGTACTTGTACATTGGCCAAGTATGTTAACACCAGAAATCCATAAAGTAAGGCATGACGTGGCTCAAAATCTGAGATTTCATATTGATCAATGGTTAATCAAAAATAGTAATATAATTATTGCTGGAGACTTTAATACTGAGCCTTTTTGCCCTAGTCTAACAGATCATTTATACAGCTTTAGAGAACCTCTTTCTCCGAGTAGAAGTAAGAACGGGTTCGAATTTCTTTATAATCCTTCGTGGAGTTTTTTGAATGTTCCACCACCAGTAATTAATCCATTCAACTATAATATTTTAGGAACGTATTTTCTTCCCAAAAAGAGGCACCAACATTGGTTTAATTTAGACCAAGTTATGTTCTCTAAGAACTTAATTGAAGGAAGTTCTGGCTGGAAATATTCTGAAAATACTTTAAAGATACTTGGCATGTTTGATATCACTGATCAAAAAGAACGTTGGTCTGATCATTTGCCCATACAATTTAATCTTACATGGAGAACATAAATGAGCCACTTTAACTTCGAAGAAAGTATCTCCATTGGTATTGAACGAGCAGATATTGCCGAAGCTAATAAAAATGAAATAACTGAAATTTTTAATGATTTTTCACAAGCTTTTCAGAAAGCTTCTAATAATAAAATTCATGCCACAATAAAGTCAAAACAGAGAAAAATATATGAAGGAAATAATGCTCTTTTAGCAGCAGCATCAAGGTTCAATTTTAAGTATGAATCCTTTAATGCTCTTGTTCTTTCTAATGGATCAAAAGATTATACAATCGCCGAAATTATAGAAAATGAAGATGGTTATCCTTTAAGAATTAAAGTAGAGGATTATACTTCTTCATATTCTGATAAGGATAGCTTAGTGGTAGGATTATCTAAGTTGGTTGCTAGAACAGAAGTAGGAAAATACTTTAAATTGCTTCTTAATGATGAATAGAGATTTTCATGAGCAGCCCCATTTAACATAATGGTGCTTATACGAAATTCTTTTGGAAATAGTTTTAAATTTCAAAAAGTTATGCTATAAAAAACTGGGACGAAAAACCTAAAAAACCGACTTGGAAACAAGTCGGCTTTTTTATGTACAACTCTGGAAGATATAGCCAATGGAATTGATTAATATTTAATCAATTTGAAGCTTTTGTCCATGTTATCAATTCATTCACTGCTCAAATTATCCCCAATTTCTGCGGATAAACCTTGGGGTAAAATTTAAGCACTTATGTACGCTTAAGCGCACAACAATTCCCGCCCTTTACGGCTATACGATCGCACACTTATTTCCTATCATGGGGACATAGAGAGCAGGATGCTCCAGATAAGAATAACAAGATCAGATACAAGGAATGTGAGGTACGACAGGAGTTATACCTAAACATCAAATACGAAAAACCCCGACAGGATGTCGGGGTTTTTTTATGCAAAAATAGTTTTATAAAGTATGAATAGTTTTAACTATTCACTAGTGGATAAAAGCTCATAATTTTTAAACTTTATCACTTCCACACCCAATCGTTCATTGACCTGTTTAAGTAAGTTTTGATAAAAAACAATTTCATTGTAATAAAAAACTTTTGCAGCCTTTTCAATATCACCAAACCCACCTGCATTTTGTGGTACTACACCGATGAGCTGCGGTGGTATACGATGCCCTGCAAGTTGGTCATCACGACTGGCTATTTTAATATTATAAAATTCATCCTTGGCAGCGACTTCAGCCAATGGAATGACTTTAACTCCGTCTTTCGTTCCTCCGGGTGTATAGACCAATAAATTTTTAAAATTGCCTGCCCCCTTTGAGTTTTCAAGAGAATCTTCTAAATCATCGACATCTTGCTGACTTTGTAATGCATCAGTCATGTGTAGAATAAAACCTGCATGTGCTCCATTTTTATAATATCGACGACGAAATAAAGTAGCTGCTTCATTGAGTAAAATTGCATTTACACTACTCAAATAATTAGGTATGCCGTAAATTTCCTGTCCAATATCTGTTTCAAAAATATGGATCATATCTTGAGGTTCAAATTTATGGTTATTGATCTGGTCATAGCCCAACTGATAATAACTTGATAAGTCCAATGCCCTTCGCATGTTCAGTGCTGGTCTAGATCCAAGCCCAACAACACCACCAAAACGGTTACGTTTCACATGCACATAACAATTGGCAAAAGTTAAAAGATTCAGAGCTAATGCATTAAATTCATGGCGACTTAACAACGGATGAGGAATGTAATCACTGGTTAGAATGTTGCGTTTCACAATTAAAGCACTGGTGTGATGACTGGTCGCTCGGAACAATTTTGCCGTGGCCAACATATCGTAGGGCAATTCATACCAGTCTAACCATTTCGGACAATAGCCATATTCAAACAAGGCATGGCCATCCAGTACCGGTTCTGCTTCCCCAAAATTTCTACAAATAATTTTACTGATTGGAGCAGCTGCAGCCAGTTCTTGTTTTTGCAACAAACCAAACCGATCCAATTGCTGATGTAGCATTGATTTTATATTCATGATTTAAATACTCTGATTCGGCTACGTGCTGCGCCTTGTTGAGATGGATCTGTAATGTCGACAATCGGTGCTTTTTCTAAACCATTCATAATTGCCCAAGCTATATCACCATGCCCATTTTCTGCAGAGCGACTGGTGACTAAGGTTTTGTTCCCCCCACCACTGGTCATGGCTTTTTTAATGGAAAGGAAGGCTTTTGCTACAGTCGTTAAACCAGCATCAAAATTTAATCGTCGTTTTTGAAATAATTCTTTGGCTCTGAGTCCCATACGAATTTTTAATTCGGGGTTATAGTTCAGTCTGGTTAAAGCAGGGAAAAATTTAGATACATATTCAGAAACAGCAAGACCATTACCAGTGTTGTCAATTCCAATGAAAGTGACGTTATAGCGTCCACAAACCTTTTTAATATATAAAGATTGCTCTTGAGCTGTTTGTCCTTTGAATTGTTTTACTTCAAGTACTCGATAAGGCGACAATGATGTTGGTGGTGGCGCAATAACGGCAAGTGCAGCATTGTCACCTGTGAAAGATGGATCATAGCCAATCCATACTTCGCCTTGATAATGTGGCGTTTCATTGGGGTTAAAATCGTTCCAGATTTCCCATGAATCCACCATATTGGGGATGATGTCTTTCAGTGGAAAATAAGAACCTGAATCATCGATAAAATCACAATCAAATAAATTGGCATATTCCTCATCGCCATATTCTGCAAGTAAGTCATCCCGATCAAATAAATCACAGCCTTTGGCTTCAGCAGCATCTAAGGTCACAATTTGACGAGTCTTTCTATCAGCACATTTAACAGGCATTTTTAATGCGACTTTGCTGACATCAATTTCAATCGGTAATTTACGTTTACTATCTGTACCCGTCCAGAATGCATAGGCTTCATGCAAAATACTGGAAGGTGTCGACATATAAATTTGCTTATACATTTTCTGCGATGCCATTGCAGAAGCGACTTTTTTGAACTTTAAAAAACTACGAATCCAAAAGAACTCATCCATGATGACATCACCATGACGGCCTTGAGCTGTTAAAGCATTTGTCCCTAAATAATATAAACTCGCTTGTCCATTTGGTCCGTTGACAACAATGGGATCTCCTGTCAGTTCAACTCCTATCACTTCTAAACAAAAGGCTTTAATATATTCAATAAATTGAAAGGCTTGCGCTCTTGAAGCGGACATAAAGATTTTATTTTTACCCGTTTTAAGTAAATCAATAAAAGCCCATAGCGCAATAATATAGGTCGCCCCGATTTGGCGTGATTTCAATAAAATAAAAATCCGTGACCATGAAATAGCATCCATCCATTCTTGTTGATATAAGAATAAAAAGTCTGAAAATGCCTGTTCAAGTAAGACTAAATCTTCTTCGGTAATTTGGTTTTTAAGCTTTCTCTTTTTCGGCTTATTGTTGCGGTTTTCTAGTTTTGGATTGAGATCCGCTTGAGTCCCCCCTTGGCGGTATCTTTCAATTTTCGCCCATCGTTCAAATTGAACACCAATAAAATCCATTTCTTTGTAATTGGCATTGCTCTTATTTTCAATAAAAGTCAGTGCTAAATATCGGACTTTAAGTCCAAGCGTTACATCATCAAATAGATCGGCTTTTTCCCACCCATCACGCTGTTTCCAACTTTCGACGGTCGCTCGATTTTCTTCAATTTGCTTGGCAATTTCAGACACAGTCATACCCATCGCAAACAGGATTCGTCCATGTTGTCGGGGATTTAAATTTTCAAAAGTAAGCGGATGCGATGTATTCATGCGCCTAATGTAGCCCTAAGCATTCATTTTCCACGAATAGAAAAATCCTGATTAAGCGTTAAACAGGATTCTGGTCGTTGCGACACATATCCATTCACAAGCAGACTGCATACATCAGAAACATAGATGGAAATTTAAATGGGATTAGCAGGAGAAGGACGTGTAGAAAAACGCTTCCGCGTTGCCCGCGAAGGTCAAACCGTGGATGGACGTGAATTGACTGGACAAGAAATTCAGCAGATGGGTTCAAGCTATAGTCTAGAAAAATATGGTGCACGAATTAATCTTGAGCATTTTTCAGGATGGTCACCTGAACCACCATTCAATGCATATGGCGACATCATCAAAGTTGAAGCTGTAGAAGAAGATGGTAAATGGTCACTTTATAACACCCTTTCTGCTCTGCCTAATTTTGTGGCCATGAATAAAAATGGACAAAAAATTTATCCATCAATTGAGTTTTACCGCAACTTTGCAGGGACTGGCATTGCCTATCAAGTTGGACTTGGTTTAACCGATACCCCTGCTTCACTCGGCACTGAACCTATTAAATTTTCAGTCAACCAATTTGCATTACGAACTCAACCCAACTCGGAGATTTATATGTCACTGACAGCTCCAACTGAACAAAACAATTCAGTTCCAAATGATCAAAAAGGATTTTTTGAGCAATTAAAAACTATGCTTTCACCGAGCCAACCCAAGCCTGCAGCACAGCCCGATGATTTTCAGGCTGTGGTGACTCAAGGTTTAGTGACGGCCTTGAATGGTATTGCAGCTTTGAATGAAAAATTTAACACATTAAGTTCAGCACCTGCAGCGACAACACCACCAGTGAACCCACCTGCATCTGCACCAGTTACGCAAAATACTGAACAGCCAACAACAGCACCGCAAGATACTTTGAGTCAAGCACTCGCACCCATTTTGCAATCCATTCAAAGCTTACAAACCCAGTTCAGCCAACTCTCAACGACTCCAGTCAATAATCCACCAGCAGCTGCAGGCGGTGATGCTGACCGTGTTGATTATTAATTAAGGAATTTAACCATCATGTCAGTCGTTCTTAGTACCATCGCACGTACAAAATTATCTGCTTATATGGCCGACATTGCTCGTGCCAATCAGGTTGAAGATGTCAAACATAGCTTTGCCGTTCAGCCTGTACCTGAACAAAAAATCATTGCTGCTTATCAAGAGTCTGCGGACTTTTTAAAGCAAATTAATGTTTATCCTGTCGATAATGCCACAGGTCAAAAAATTGGCTTACTCATCGGCACCACAATCGCAGGTACCACAGATACGCGTGTCAAAGCACGTGCACCAACCGCAGTTGGTGCATTAGATTTACTGGATGAATATAACTGTACCCAAACCAATTATGACGTTGCTTATTATTGGTCATTGTTAAACGCTTGGAAGCATCATCCAGACTTCAAAGCCAAGCTTCAAGCAATGGTCATCAATGCCGTTGCACTGGATAAGCTGTGTATTGGATGGAATGGTGTCTATCGCGCAGCGACTTCAGATCGCGTGGCCAACCCTCTTTTACAAGATGTCAAAAAAGGTTGGTTGCAAAAAATTCGTGAAATTGCACCTGAGCAACATTACGAAGGGATCGATGACGGTACAGGCAAACTGGTCACCAAAATTGGCGCAGGCAATGAGTTTAAAACGCTTGATGGTCTAGTTGAATATGCAGTTGAAGAATATATTGCCGTACAACACCGTGAAAGTGGCTTAGTCGCCATTTGTGGCCGTGGCGTGTTGAGTGATAAATACTTACCATTGCTGAATACCATTCAAGATCCGACAGAACAATTGGCAGCACGTACCATTTACGCCAATAAGCAGCTTGGAACTTTACCTGCGCTGCATGTTCCCAACTTCCCTGCAAAAACAATTCTGATTACTCATCCAAAAAACCTGTCGATTTACCTTCAGTCAGGCACTTTGGTGCGTTCTATTGCAGAACAGCCTGAGTGGGATCGTGCAGTCGACTTTCAGTCAGTGAATGAAGACTTTGTAGTTGAAGACTATACCAAGTGTGTGCTCATCGAAAATATTGAGGTACAAGCCTAATGTCGATAAATTCAATGCGTGAGCATCGTGAAAAAATGCTCGCAATCAAAGCACAAAAAATGGCGCAAAACCCAGATCCACGTTTACGAAAAAAAGCAGTGATTATGGGTGTTGATCCTGAAAGTACTGTTTTAAAAGCCAATACTGATTCGGCTACACCTACTGCCAATATTGAACTTCGCCTGTTCAATCACATGAGCCAATTAAAAGACACCAAATCGACTCAGGAAAAAATTGCCAAGAAAAAAGAATGGCTACCTGAATATTTTGGGTATATCGATGGCTGTTTAGCCGTTTCCCCTGCTGCACAAAATATGACGCTTGTGACGTTAATGGTGTGGGCAGTGGATGCAGGTGAATATGAACTCGCTGTGCGAATTGCTGAATTTGCCATTCTCAATGACATGGTCATGCCTGAAGGACACATCCGTGGTATTGCGGAATTTGTTACCGAGCAATGCGCTATAGATTTTTGTGATGATTTAGACCTTGCCATTGCCCATGCTGAATTGATTAAAAAAATCATTGAGCTGGGTGTCGGTGAACAAATGGTCGATCAGGCTCGTGCCAAAATTTATCGTGCGCTAGGTGATGCATTAAAAGATGCTCAACCGATTGAAGCACAGAATGCTTATAAAAATGCCTTGCGACTCGATAGTAAAGTGGGCTGTAAAAAAGACCTTACAACCCTTGAAAAACTATTGACGAAGCAAACAACCGAGTCGTCTCCCGACGCCACTGTCGGCTCGCAGGCTGATTCACCTGATGCTTCGGCAGCAGCTGTGTCAGTTCCTGCGTCCACCGACTCTAATGCGCCTACAGACACAAGTACGGCTACGGAGTAACGGTCATGCTTCTAAATGCACCGCTACCTGATCGTGTGGTTCAAAATCCTGAACCAGAACGTCCAAATGTCAGCATTAAGGATTTATTGGGAACGGTGCGTTTAGATCAATCCAAAGGTGAGGATCTTTTAGCAGAAAAGATCCTCACCGCAATCGATGACATCAATACTCAAGTTATGTTGCTCAAAATCGAAACTGATACACAGATTCGCAAATATAAACGTGCAGTTTGCTATGAAGCTGCTGCACTGATTTGTGAAGATAATTTAGATTTTGATACCACAACAAACGGTCAATCACGTGGCGAAAATCAACAAGCAAAAATGCAGTCGTTACGTCGCGTTGTCAATCATATGATTGCTGATTTGACGAATCGCAGACGTAATCGGATCAAACTGGTATGAGTACTGTCAATGCCATACAGGGCGATACTTTAGATGCCATTGCATACCGTTATTTCAAAGACAATTCAGTGCAAATTTTGGCTGCATTGATTGAATTAAATCCAGAGTTGCATGGAACATTTTTAGATGAGCATCAAACCGTTATTTTGCCTGAAGTGACTCAAATGCAAAGTACTCCCTCATTAAAACTGTGGGATTAAAGGGGAACCCAATGAATGATCCTATTTCAATTAAAGGATTACCGTGGCTTTTAAAAATTATTGCCGCAATTATGGGCGCAATTTTAGCGCTGATTTTAAGCGGTGATATCGATCCACAAGGTCGAATCAAAATTACCGTCGGTGTGATTTTAAAATTCGCAATTAGTGTGGCCATCAGCTTATATGGCGGATCTGCTTTTATTGAATATTACCAACTCACCCATTATTCAATGCAGTCACAAGGTTTTGTGATGCTTATTTTTGCTGTGTTTGGCATGCTGTTAATTGGTATTTGGTATCAATCGATGCAGTTATGGAAAGGTAAAACAGTGAGTGAAATTATTGCTGAAGTAAAAGCAGCTTTCATTGCCATGTTTAAATAGGAATAGAGAAATGTCAAAACAGCTCACTATTGAACAAATACAGCAACAAGCGGAAGAACTGGGTATTGCTCCTGCTGCCCTTCAAGCCATTCATGAAGTGGAATGTCGGGGTTCAGGATTTAATCCAGATAATACACCTGTGATTTTGTTTGAACGTCATGTCATGCGAGAGCGTTTAATTGCCAATAAATTTTTTAGCATTGCCGAAAAAATGGAAATTAAGCGCCCTGACCTTTGTAATAAATCATCTGGTGCTTATGGCTTATATTCAGCTCAACATGGTCGATTAGCAGTTGCTGCTGAATATCATCGTGAAATTGCGCTTGAATCTTGTTCATGGGGTATTGGTCAAGTGATGGGTTATCACTGGAAATCTCTTGGCTATCCATCCCTACAAGCATTCATCAATGCAATGTATAAAGATGAAGCCTCACAGCTTGAGGCAATGTGCCGATATATCAAGGTAAATAACCTTGTGAATGCGCTTAAAAATAGTGACTGGAAAGCCTTTGCATTGGGCTACAACGGCAAAGCTTATGCAAAAAATAAATATGACATCAAATTAGCAAATGCATATAAAAAATTTGCTGAAGGATCATAAACCATGCAAGCCTTAATTCCGTTAAAGCCCTATTTACAAGCAAAACTGCCCTTTATGACAGCAGATAAATGTCATCTGTTTATCGTGAATGGGACTCAAGCAAAGGGCTATATGGAATATACAGCTCGGTTGTTATTTCTGGATTATCGTGGTGACCCGATTGAAGTCATTATGCAGATTCGTGAATGGCTCAAGTCCAAAAACCTGCATTTAGATGTAACTGGTAATGACGTTCAAATTTCATTTAGCTCTGAAATTGTTGATGCCAATACCTTTGATCTAGAAATTGATTTTCCACAGCGCGATAAAATCGTGATGGATCAAAATGGGTACCATGTTTGTCCAGAATTGGTCTGGAGCGATATATTTGATAAATTTGTACCTGCAGGAACTGAATAATGGATGCTTATGCAGGTTTAGACCATTGGCTTGATCAGATTGCGCTGCGCCTTGAACCAACCCAGCGACGAGAACTGATGCGTCGCTTGGCTCAAGGTTTAAGAGTACGCAATCGGGATCGAATCAAGCAGCAACGAGATCCAGATGGGCATCGTTTTATTCCACGTAAACGTAATCAAATTGGAAATAAAAAGCGTCAAGGTGCTTTATTTCAAAACATCGGTAAACAAATAAAAACCGAATATTCTGCCAATCATGCTGCAGTCGGTTTTGGTGGACGGACGGCTGTTGTCGCTGAAGTACACCAACAAGGTAAAACCATTAAGCCTAGTCGCTATGCAAAAGCCACCAATTATCCAATTCGCGCATTGGTCGGTTTTAGTCAAGATGATGAAAAATGGATACAGAATGAGATTTTTAATTTTTTATTAAAAATATAGAGCTTTTTAATTAATAGATTTTTTCTAAAAGCAGGCATATAATTCTCACAAATTTATAACTTTCAAATATTTAAATGACATCTCAGATCAATAACACACCTAATCCAGATAAAGAAGAAAAAGACGAAATTAATAGACTTGAAATGCTAATGACAATATCTACAAATATTGCAGCTTTTTTTTTCCTATTAATTTTCTCTTTATACTTTATAAATTTTGGTTTAGGTAGTTTTGATTTTTCACAAAATAAAAGTGAATGGGGAGCATTCGGAGATTTTATTGGGGGAATATTAAATCCTACGATTGCAGCTTTTGCTTTATTTTGGTTAATTACTTCTGTCAATCTCCAAATTAAAGAGCTCAGAAAGACGAATGAAGCTTTAGCAAAAACTGTTGAAACAGCAGAAAAACAACAAAATCAAACATCAATTCAAAATTTTGAAAGTTTATTCTTCCAATTATTAAAAACAAAAAATGACTCTTTAGATGACATTGAATATAAAAGACAAGATAACAATGAACAGGGCCAACCAATCAATATAATTGAGTTAAAATCTGTTGATGCTATTAAACAACATATTATAGATTTTAAAAATGACCCTAGAGGAGATTGGCTTAAGTATTACGAAGAAAAAATGCTCGATTATACTGGGAGTTACTTCCGAATTTGTTATCAAATCGTAAAACTAATTGATAACAATGAAACATTAGTAGCTTCTATTCCAAAAGAAAAGGATAAATCTATCATTTATTCTGCTGAACAAAAAAAATATTTTGATATTTTTAGAGCCACATTAACGAAACATGAAATTGAAGCTTTCTTTTTTAATTGCCTAAATCAATACGGAAATAAAAAATTCAAAAAATTGATTGAAAAATATGGCTTATTTGAACCTCTACCTATTGACAATGATCGTAAAAGTGAGAGAAATCATCGCCTTACAAGGTATGCATATCAGTATGAATCAATAGTTTTTGAAGAAAATTCCTATTGGAAAAATTATTTTAGTGAAATTAGTAAAATAGATATTACAATTAGTTTAGAAGACTTAGAATCTACTTTTGAAAAATTAATATCTACAAGCATCATTAACCAATCAATCATTCACGGATTAAATATAGGGCACTTTGAAGAAACTTCTGGATTTTGTTATCAGTTCAATGGACATATAAATAGTAAAGATATTTACAATATATTTTCAGAAGAAAATTTAAATAAAATTAAAAATAGTCCTACATTCATCAATCCAAAATCAGAAATAAGCAACAAACAGGAAAATATAAAAAGTATTGATCTATTAATTCAAGAATGTATTACATGGTTTAATAAGAATGGTATAAAAAATTATGATGAAAAAATTGCTGAAATTGGTTACCCAAGTGATAGACAGTCAATTAAAAAACTAAATCAAATTAAAGAAACTCGTAGAACTGAAATTAATAACTATAAGAATATAATTATAATTTTAGATCAAAAGCTTATTTCAATCCAAGAATCAGATGCAACTCTTACAGCATTTATATTAATAAAATATGGAATTTCGTATACAGAATATTCTGAGTATATTAAATCAAAACAATCTCTTAACACTCTAGTTCAACAAAATTAATTTTATCAAATCATCCACTTGGTGGTTGAAATTATTGTCTTATTTATGAAAAATCTGTAGACAAACCGCTGATTTGGCGGTTTTTTTACATTTCAAGCTTTGAATTACCACTGTTATCACAAATTAGAAAGAACATCAGCTTCTCCATATAGATATTTATATTAAGAATATCCCTATTCAATTTGGCACCTTAAGCTTTGATTATTTCATATATACAAAATTCCTAATTAAGCCTTAAACAGGATTGCATACCTCGCATCTTTAAAGAAATTTGTTCATGATTTCTCGCTCTAACTTTTAATTCTAAATAAGAATGATTGAACTTAGATGTAAATGCGGAAAATTACTGTGCCGCATAGAAAAACTCACAGTAAAACTTGAAATAAAATGCCCTCGATGTCGAGTGCTCAATCATTGGAACGCCTAGAGCGTCAGGTTAGATAGCCCAGAGCTACCAACGGAGTCGACATATGTCCCCGAAAACTAACCCTAACACCTTAACAAAACCCACTTATAATGCTTCTGGCCGTTCTTTTTCAGGTTGGTTGGGTGGTAAATCTCAACTGGCACGTACCATCATCGATATGATGCCCGAACATAAGCACTACTGCGAAGTATTTGGCGGTGCAGGTTGGGTCTTATTTAAAAAATCAACGTCTACACTTGAAACCATCAATGATGTAAATGGGGATTTAATTAATCTGTATCGTGTTTTTAAATACCATCCTGAAGCCTTAGAAAAAGAGTTTGAAACACAACTGATCAGCCGTGAAGAATTTGAACGCTTAAAAGCTGAGAAGAATACTTCACTGACCGACATTCAACGCGCAGCGCGTTTTTATTATTTACTTCGTACCTGCTTTGGGGCAAAAGTTTCCGAACCGAACTTCTTTTCTCATGTTGAACGTCAACCGCATTTAAAATTGGGTGATGACTTAAAGACAGTACTTTCCGCAATCCATCAACGTCTACAGAGAGTAAATATTGAAAATCGCAACTATGACGTTTTGATTCAAAAAATGGATCGTGAGGACACCTTATTCTATCTAGATCCACCCTATTACAACTGTGAAAAATACTATGGCAAAGATATTTTTAGCCGTGATGATTTTATTAAATTGCGTGAATTACTGAAAAATATTAAAGGTAAATTTATTTTAAGCCTGAATGATATACCTGAGGTGCGCGAGTTATTTGATGGTTTTTATTTTCACACCAAACAAATCCGTTGGTCATTAAACAGCAAAGCTCATGATGAAAATAATGGTAAAGAACTGATCATCACCAATTACCAAATTCCTGATTAAGCGTTAAACAGGATTCAAGTCCTCGCACTTTAAAATCAAATTGCCCATGATTTCGGTCATGGGCAATTTACGTTTATATGAGCATGACTAATCAACTTTTACGACAATTTCAAAACCTTTCTAGCATCGGTACCGTGATCGCTATCGATGCTTCAGCGTGGAAAATTCGCCTAAAAATTGATGAAAATGAAACGGATTGGATACCCATTCCAACGATGGCTGCAGGTGTCGTCAAAATTTGGCGATGCCCATCGTTAGGAGAACAATTTTCTGTTTCAGCACAAGGTGGTGAGCTCACCAGTGCAGTACCTCAAATCAGCCTTTTTTCTGATGCATTCCCTCCCCCAAGTACCGATCCGAATGAAGTTTTTGTCCAAATCGGTGAGCATTTTTTTAGCGTCAATATTGAATCTGGTGAAGCCCTGTTCAAATTAAACAAATGCACCTTCGATGTGCCTGAAACAGTTTTTACTGGCACTGTGCATGCTGAAAAAGCCATTTCATCGGCTGAAGATATCAAAGCCAAAACCATTAGCCTTGTCGAACATGGGCATTTAAATGTTCAAAATGGAAATGGCGTTTCAGGAGCACCAAAACCATGAAAGGAATGTCACGGCTCACAGGAAAAACCATTCGTGATGATGGGCAATTGCCTGCCCACCTTCAGCAATCACTGCATGACATTTTAAGCACCCTCATTGGTACCCGAATATGCCGACGACATTACGGCTCACTTTTACCGCATTTAATTGATCAGCCCTGCAATGACATCACCAAATTGAAAATTATGAATGGTTCTGCCACAGCCATTATTCGCTTTGAACCTCGTCTTAAAATCAAACAGGTTCAGGTCCGCAGCGCAGACCGTCAGAATGCTTGGGATGTCACCCTCATCGGCACTTATTCGCAATATAACCAAGATCAAACTTTCAAACAGAGCTATACATTTGGAGCAGCTGCATGAGCACCATAAACCGAGTTGATTTATCTTCATTACCTTTTCCAAATGTACTGCAACAACTCGATTTTGAAGCAGAACTTTTAGCGTGTAAGCAAGAGTTAATTTCAAGAGATCCTGAGCTGTTAGATGCTTTAAATTTTGAAAGTGAACCTTTGGTTAAATTACTAGAAACCTTTGCCTATCGTTTTCTTTTAAAGACCGGACAAATAAATGCAACTGCCAAAGCATTGATGCTGGCCTATGCAACAAAATCCGATTTAGATCACTTAGCTGCCAATCGCGATGTGTACCGAAAAACCATTATTGCTGCACAGCCCAATGCCAATCCTCCAATTGAAGCAGTGATGGAATCAGATGAAGATTTACGTCGACGCGTACATTTACAACCAGAAAGCATGTCCGCAGGTTCAATCGGTGCATATCAGTTTTGGGGTTTAAGTGCGCATGGCCATGTCAAAGATATTTCAGTCGAAACGCCTGAAGAAGGTCATGTCAATATTTGGGTGCAAAGCCATGTTGATGCGATTGCCCCACAAACTTTACTGGATATTGTCGATGTCACTTTAGATCCAGATACCAGACGACCATTTACCGATCAGGTTCATGTCAAAGCTGCGACCGTTGAAGAATGGCAACTCAATGCCACACTGGTCCTTTTCCCCGGTCCCGACTCTGCTGTGGTCAAAGCTACTGCTGAAGCGGACGTAAATTTATACATCGAAAAAATATCATCATTGGGCTATGACGTGACACGTAGCGGACTTTTTCGATCATTGCATCAGGGCGGTGTTCAAAATGTGATTTTAAATAGTCCTACCACGGATATTGTCCTACCAAAAAGCCGTTACTCCAAGTGTATAGCTATTAATATCAATATTGTGGAGTTTACAGATGTCTAATCTTCTTCCACGAAATGCCACTAAACTAGAAAAAAATATTGAGCAACTTGGTGAAAAAATTTCCCTTATTCGAGTGCCGTTTGTTGATCTACACAGTATTGATCGTTGTCCTGTGCTTCATTTGCCTTGGCTTGCATGGGAACACCGGGTCGAATATTGGCAACCCGATTGGAATGAACAAGACAAGCGAAATGCCATCCGTGAAAGTGAGTCTTTCAATGCTGGGCGCGGCACACAATCATCCATCTCCAGTCTTATTGGTACCGTAGTCGATCATTATCAATTAAAAGCATGGTATGAGTTTAATCCACCACAAAAGCCATTCACTTTTGTGGTCATCGTTAGCCCACAATACCTCCTCTCAATTGAACAACTGCTGCAAGTTCATACCGCCATTGATGCGACCAAATCAGCCCGAGATAACTATTCAATTTCAGCCAAAGTAAAAACAACCTGTGATTTTTACCTCACAGGTTCAGTCACATCTGGCACAAAAATTCATTTAGAAAGTCTTTAAAGAGAAAAATATGTCCGCAAAATATTACGTCACACTCACCAATTATGGTGCTGAACTTGTTGCTGCAGCACACGATCTGCAATCCATCACATTGACTGAAATGGTGATTGGTGAGGCAAACGGTGTGCCCTACCAACCAATTGACCATACAGACTTAACCCAGCTCGTTCATCAAACTGCGGCTGTCGAAGTCCGTGAAGTTAAAGTTGAAAATAATAGTGCCACTGTTTCAGCAATTATTCCTGCCCATGTCGGGGGCTTTAATATCCATGAACTCGGCTTAAAAGATGCTTCAGGCAAACTGGTCTACATCGGCAATTATCATGGTGCATATAAACCGATTATTGCTGAAGGTGGCGGTGGTGAACTTGAGTTAGTAATCGATATTAAAGGTACAGCAGGTGCTCAAGCACTGATTGAAATCAATCCACTGATTATTTCTGCAAGTAAAACATGGGTATTGGAAAAATTTAATGAACTAATGGAAGCCATCAACAATAAAGAAGACGTTAAAGTCGGTGATTTGTTCATCACGACCTCTAATTTTGCTGATTCTACAGCTGTTACAGCGCATAAAAAATATGGCGTATGGGAAAAATTTGGTGATGGCCATGCCCTTGTTGCACGTGCCTCTGCTACTAATGAACTCGCGCCAGAGTTCATGAAAACCATTGGCGACTCTGATGGTGAATATGAACATCAAATAACAAAAGCTGAAATGCCAGAACATGATCATATTGATGAGGGTTCACCTTACAATAAACTTGTGGCTTCATTAGGGGACATTACACCAAGTGATGGCGATGGCATGAGCGGTACAAATCCTGCAGGAGCAGCCTCACCCCATTACAACAATAGCTACATTCAAACTTCGGATATTACTGCTGCACAATTTACCAAGATGAAGATTAAAAAAAATGGCAGTAGTCAAGCCCATAACAACATTCAACCCTCTATCATCGTTGACGTATGGAAACGAACCGCATAATCATTTTTTGTAAAATCCTGATTAAGCGTTAAACAGGATTCTGCTCATAGAATATTAAATCTCCTCCATTCATGATGACTTCAAAAGCACAACCACTTTTGGAGTCATAACAATGGCTGAATTTCATCACGGTATTACAGGCCGAGAAACAGCTTCAGGAAAAATCCCAATTCGCGATGCAGCCACAGCTGTAATTGCCATGCTTGCTTTTGCAGATGATGCGGATGAAGAAACATTTCCACTTAACACCCCTGTCCTAGTCACCTCAATTAATCGTGTTTTACCTAAAGCCGGTACAACTGGAAATCTGCGTAAAAACCTTGAAATCATTTCTCAAATCACTTCACCGACCTTGGTGGTGATTCGGATTGAGCATCCTCTAGGAGCAGTTTTAAATCAATCTCTGGTGATTGGCACTACAGAGGAAACAGGTCAGCGAACTGGGTTACAAGCATTACTGACCGTTAAATCAGTGCTCGGCCTGACACCGAAAATCATTTGTGTTCCTGATGTTGAAACGATTGATATCGCCAATGCCATCGGTACGATTTGCAAAAAGCTACGCGCTTATTCATACATCACACCACGCAATCGTGACGGTGTCATTTTAGAGACAGCTTATGCAGTCGTGAATTTCCGTAATATGCTGGCATTTCGTGAAGTTGAACTGATCTGGCCTGAATGGACAAGCGGCAATGTCTTCTTAGGCAGTACTGATTCAGACCTAGATTTTAATGAAATTTCAATTCAATCACTTCCACTCAATCATTCAGTTTCACTGACTTATGATCTTTATCGTAATGGTGAAAAATTAGAGTCTAATCAAACGATCGTCATTCAAGAACCAAACAATACCACTGATACTTTCATAGACAGTATTAGCGATATTTTGGACGCATATCCTGATATTACTGTGAATCACGGTGGTGGCGGTATCGCACATTTCTTTAGACCCACCCAATATACGATTCGAGGCAATGCGGGTGATTTAGAAAAAGATACTGTCCGTTTTGTGTTTAAACAAAATTCATCAGAAGAAAATGACCTCTTTCCTATGCTCCGAGATCGTTATAGCGGACTGCCTTTTACCAGTCCGTTGGAATTAATTACCTTGGGCAAAACCATGTATGAAGGAGTCTAAACATCATGACCTTAAAATATGGAACAGGCATTTTTACCGCTGCCGTCGCAGCTGCTGCATTACGTACTGAAACGGATCAGAAAGTCGGATGGCATAAATCACTGTCTAATATTCCTGTGACGGGTCCAACAGGAATCAGCCAACCGATCACATGGGATTTAGAAGATCCTGACACCGATGCAGGTTATTTAAATAGCCATGACATCACCACCATGATTCAGCATGTAGGATTTCGTTTTTGGGGTAATCGTAACTGTTCTGATGACATTCGCTTTTCTTTTGAAGTGGCAACACGTACAGCTCAGTTTTTATTAGACACCATCATTAATGGCTGTTTCCCCTTCGTCGACCAACCACTTACCCCTTTCTTGGCCAAAGACATTATTGACTCAATCAATGCCAAATTACGTGAGCATGTCGATGCCAAGCATTTAATTGGCGCATCCGTCTGGTATGACCAAGCCGAAAATTCAGTTGAGCAATTATCACAAGGTTTGATGTGGATTGATTATGACTACACCCCTGTCCCTACGCTTGAAAATTTGGGGCTAAACCAACGTATTACCGACCGTTATTTAGTTGACTTCGCTCAACTGATCAATGGCGCAAATACCACTGAAGGAATCTAAGTCATGCTTCCACGTACACTCAAAAACTTTAATGTATTTGTGAATACATATTCATGGGCAGGTGTCGCTGAAAGCGTCACCATTCCCAAAATCACCAAGAAGACTGAAGACTATCGTGGCGCAGGGATGATTGGTGATATCGCACTGGCGATGGGCTATGAAAAGCTTGAAGGTGAAGTCACTTATGCAGGTTTTGATGTCAAACAGTACCGTCAGCTTGGTGTCTGCGGTACTTCAGATTTACCTGTTCGTTATGTCGGTGTCTACGAACGTCAGGACAATTGCACCACTCAAACAGTAGAAATTTATACCCGTGGCCAAGCCCTCGAACTTGATCCGGGTGATTCCAAAAACGGTGAAAAAACCGAAATCAAAATGTCTTACAACTACACCTATTTCCGCATGGAGGTGGATGGTGTAGTTGAAGTTGAACTGGACTTTATCAATGGTACCGAGCGTTTTGGCTCAACCGATATCGCTGAAGAAATTAAAAAATTACTTGGTCTGTAAAGATCAGGTAATCCCTTACCCTATTTTTTAAATGAGTATTAAAAATGTCTAAAGTTACTGATGAACAAAGTAAAAACCTTGAAACAATTACAGATCCAAATCTACGCGTGGTGATTTTAGAAAATCCTATTCTGCGTGGTGATCAGTCAATTTCTCACATCGAAATCCGAAAACCCAACGTAGGAACGCTGCGTAATCTCAGCCTTCAAGATGTTTTGAAGTGGGATATCAATGCGACCAATACCGTACTTTCACGAGTGACCTCTCCAACATTAAACCCTGCCGAACTCAACAATATGGATGTATCTGATTACACCTCATTGGCAGTGGAACTGACCAATTTTTTAGTCAGTGCGAAAGCCAAATCCCAAGCAGCGTTGATGACGTAATTGCCAACCTTGCTGTGGTTTTTCACTGGGCACCGAAAGATTGCGAATCTTGGGAAATTGAAGAACTCATGCAATGGAATGAACGTGCGAGAGTGCGTTCAGAAGTAAGTAAATAAAAGGTCAGAATTGAAAATGAGTAATCTAAGTTTAAGTGCGATTTTAAAAATTGTGGATGAAGCATCTAAGCCTCTCAAGCTGATTCGCCAACAAACTGATGCTAGTTCAGATTCAATTGAAGACCTTACGCGCAGTATCGACCGCTTAAATCGAACTTTAGGCGGTTCAAATACCCAACGCTATAACCAGTCATTAAACCAAACTGAGAAATCCTCTCGTGCAGTACGTTTAGCGACACGCATGATGGCAACTGAATATGGTCATGTAGATCATGCTTTGACTGCGTTGCTGCACAAAACCGACCAATGGAATACAAAACTTTCTCAAAACCGCCAAGCGATGCGTCAGGAATTTAAAAGCCTAGCTGTTGGTAGTGTGGTCGCAGGTGCAGGTTTATATAAATTCTTTCAGCCAGCCATTGATTTTGAAAAACAAATGAGTGGTGTACAGGCTGTACTTGATTTAGAAAAACACAGTGCTGCCATGAAAATGCTTGAAGCAGATGCTCGAAAATGGGGTGCAGCTTCATCATTTAGCCCTAAAGAGGCAGCAGAAGCACAATTTAATTTAGGCTCAGGTGGCTTTAATCCGAGTCAAATTCGTGATGCTTTGGGGGGAACATTACAACTGGCTGAAGCAGGTAAAGTTGAACTGGCTGAAGCTGCACAAATTGCCATTGGTACCTTGAATGGTTTTGGTCTGGCAGCCAAAGAAATTAACCGGGTCAATGATGTTTTTCTTCAATCCACCAACGCCACTGCAACCAGTGTCCAAGGGCTTGGCGAAACCATGAAATATGTAGCACCTGTTGCGAAACAATATGGTGCAAGTATTGAAGAAACCACAGCGATGGCAGGCTTACTCGGCAATAATAATATTCTCGACACACAGGCAGGTACATCCCTTCGCGGCATTATGCTTCGTTTGGCTTCACCACCCAAAGCAGCAAGGGCAGCATTAGAAGAACTTAATGTCACTACGGTCGACACAAAAGGTAATCTGCGATCAATGGCAGATATTTTAGATGATGTTCGTAAATCCACCAAAGGAATGGGATCACAAAAACGACTTGAACTTATCTCTGATATTTCAGGCGTAGAAGCCGCTTCAGCAATGGCGGTGTTGGTCGATCAAACAGCCGTACTGGATGAAAATTCAGGCAAAGTGGTCAATAAAATTAAACAACTGACCAGTGAATTAGAAAATTCTGAAGGTGCAGCTGCACGTGCTGCGGCAATTTTAAAAGACAACCTCGCAGGCGACATTGAAAATATGGGTGGTGCTTGGCAAGACTTCAGTATTTCGATCCAAAAAGTGTTGGGTAATGATATGCGGAATTTTATTCAGCAAATCACTGCCATCATTGAACGTGTTAAAAACTGGGTCGATGCCAATCCTGAACTGGTTCGTACATTAGCCAAAATTGCGATGCAGCTCCTTCTGTTTAAAGTTGCCTTACTTGGGGTTCGATATACCACTAACCTTTTCTTTGGGGCAATCGTCAGCGTTATTGCCAGTATTACCAAACTCACCATTTTACTTTGGATTGTCAAAAAAATTGCCAATCGTTTGGGAATCGGTTTACCGAGCCGTATTAACCTGATTAGCAAAGCAGTGGGATTATTAAGTCGGGCATTTATGTTCCTCGCACGACAGGCTATTCCATTGCTCATCCGAGGCATTTTAACCATGAGTGCTGCCCTACTAACCAATCCACTGACTTGGATCATCGTACTGATTGGTGCAGTCGCGCTTGCGATTTATCGATATTGGGGTCCAATCAAAGTATTCTTTCAAGGGTTCTGGTCAGGGCTTCAAATGGGCCTATCCCCTTTGATTGATACCCTGCGTACCTCATTTAACAGCTTAAAAACTACACTTGCACCATTAAAACCAATATGGGATGGCCTAGTCACTGTTTGGGGCATTTTCAAAGGCGTTTTGGCTGAAGCGCTGACACCATTTCAAGCCACCAATCAACAATTAGCCAATGCCACTTCTTATGGTCAAACCTTCGGTCAGGCGCTGGGAATCATTCTGGGCGTATTGGGTGAAGTCATTGTTACTCTGGTCAAATTCGGTGCCACCATTTTTACTGTTGTTGGTACAGCAATTGGGGTGTTTTTTGGTTGGATATCTTTAATTCCAGAACGTGTAAGTTCTGCATTCAGCTCTGTTAAAGCCAGTGTCATGGAAGCAGGGGCAGCATTTATCAATTACCTCCTTACCCCATTAAGACAGGTGATCGGTGCAGTTAATTTGCTAATTACAGGAATGAATAAAATTCCGAACGTCAATATTCCTAAAATTCCGCAAATCCCTCAAGTCAGTGCAACAGGAACATCTGTTCCAACCAAAGTGGTACAAACCAAAGCGATTATTCCGCTGCGAGCACCTCAATCTGGGCAAACTGTTAATCACTTTGGCGCACCGCAAATTAGTATCACAGGCGTAACAGATCCGAAGGCTGTCGGTGTCGTGATTGACCAGAAAATGAAGCAATGGCAAAGCAGTTTTGCGGCACCATCTTCAAACCGCAGCTACAGTGACAAGGACTGAACAGGAGAATTGTTATGTTAATGAGTCTTGGACAATTTATTTTTAAGACCAGTACGTTGGCATTTCAGGAAATTCAACGGCAACGTGCGTGGAATTATGCAGATAATGCTGTCGCTTTTGGTCGTCCCAAAAAACAATTTACAGGTGCAGGTGCAGACACCATCACTTTACCCGGTCTCATTTATGAAGAGTATGGATTCGGTACACGTTTTGCTTTGGATGAATTGGCAAGTATGGCAGATACAGGTCAAGGCTATGTGTTGATGGATGGCTCTGGGTATTTATACGGTGTCTTTGTCATCGATAGCATTGACGAAACCAAATCCATTTTGATGGATAACGGTGTACCAAGAAAAATTGATTACACCCTTAAATTATCCCGTACCGATGATGAACGTATTGAGAATCAAGCTGCACCTGAAATGATGGATGATTCAGTATGATTAAAACGCCAGTTTGCATTATCACCGCCAACAATAAACCTTTAAATACGCTTATTTCTAGTCGCATTATTAGTGTCACTGTGACTGATAATCGCGCCAATGAAGCAGATGAACTGAGTATTGTTTTAGATGACTCCGACGGTGCTTTAGAGTTACCCAAACGTGGCGTAAAGCTAAATTGCAAGATGGGTTTTTTAGGTGAAGATATTCATGATAAAGGCGACTTTGTTGTGGATGAAACGGAATGGTCAGGTACACCCGATCTTATTACTGTGAAAGCCTCCAGCGCCAATTTCAAAAGTAAAATTAAGGAAGCAAAATCGAAGTCTTATCACCGTAAAAAATTTGGTGAAATAGCCTCTGAAGTTGCTAAAAATCATGAGCTAACTTTGGTCATGACTGCTGACTTAAAAGCCATAAATTTAGCCCATGTTGACCAAACCAATGAATCAGATCTCAATCTATTACAACGCCTAGCCAAACAAAATGGTGCTGAAATGGCTGTGAAAAAAGACCGCTTACTTATATTCAAAGCAGGTTCTGCAAAAACGGCTTCAGGCAAGAATTTACCTGCCATCACATTAACCAGAAAAGATGGTGATCAATTTCGTTATAGCGAACAGGATCGTGAATCTGACCATACTGGCGTATCAGCCAGTTATCAGGACACAGGCAAAGCTAAACGTGAAAAGTCTATTGCAGGTGAAAAAGGCAAAGTTAAGCATCTGAAGGGAACTTTTGCCAATAAAGAAGAAGCTGAACGTGCAAGTAAAGCGAAAATGGCAGAAATTAAAAGGCAGATGGCAAAATTCAGTATTACCACGGCTTATGGCATACCTGAAATAAGTACTGAGTCACCAGTGAAGCTACAGGGCTTTAAAGCGGAAGTGGACAAGCTGAAATGGATTGTTGAAAAAGCCACTCATAGTTTTACTAAAAGTGGCGGATTGACGACTCAATTAGACTTAGAGGCAAACATTTAATAATTTATGCGATATAAACTTTTGATTCATTTTTACCTATATTGTCAAAAAACTTTATAATATCCTCTTTTAAAATATCATTAATTGCAGGCCACTCACTTAACTCATAATAAACTGAGTAATCTGCCTTAATCATATCTTTCATATGGTGAAGAGCTTCATTATTTTTACCTAACAAAGAGTTAGCACAAACCAAAATACGTTTATTATCACTATATTTTGAAATTACTCCTTCCAAAAAAGTTTTCTCTTTTTGGTCTAATGCTCCATTAATATATTTTTTTGCGATTAAGGCATTTATCTCTATGACTATTTTCTGTTTAATTGGTAAATTATCAATCTCATTTTTTTTATCATTAATAAATACTAATACACCATCATAATCTTTATTTAGCAGCATTTCATATACATAAACAATATAGTCACTTCCCTCCATTTGCTCTTCCGAAAAATATTTTTGTAAATAATCCAAAGAGACTGAATAATTTCCATTAGAATTTTCTATTTCGGATAAACAATAAGAATAATCTGAAGGACTTAATCTCCCTTTATTGCTTTTTATATATAAACTTAATTTTGAATTAACATCTCTATCCCTAACTATTGAGAATTGTTTGCAAATTTCTCTCACAAAACCAATACTGCTAGCTATATTTAATATACTATTTAAATTATTCTTTAAAGGCCCTAACTCATAGTTTTTAGAAATATTATATTTTGCACATTCCAACAAAAACTCTGTATTACCTTCTTTCAAATTATCATCTTTTAAATTATTAAAAAAAATATTAATTTCATTAAAGTCTAAAGTATTATAATTTTTAACATTTTCTAAATCATCTTTTGTGTATTTAACAACCTCATTAAATAATTGCGCAATCATACTTGTAATTTTCTTTGCATTATTTTTGGAAACATTATTTTTTATACCATCAATTTCACTTAAAAAATTCTTTAAGAGTGACATATCTTTCTTGTATAGAATAAAGTTAATTCTCAACTTTATAGACTCTAAATTATACTTATTAATATTGTAGACCTTATCCAATAATTTTTCGATTTCAGTATCAATCTTTTCTTCTTTTTCTTGTCTTGATTTATGTAATCTTTCTCCCTTTAACTCTTTACTTTTTTTCAATTTTAGATAATTAAACTTATATCTATAAGCATCATTATCTAAACTTGAATCAATATCTAAACTTTGATTAATTAAAGCCTCACATTTTTCAAAAGAAATATTAAGTTCTCCTTCGTACTCCTCATGATAATTTAAAAACATACTAATAATTGAATTTTTAATACTTACACTATAGCTTATTTTTTCATTGACATTATTTAAATAAGATACTTTATCTTTAATATCATTAATAAACACTAATCTCCAAAGATGATATTTAATATTAAAATCATCTTTTTCAATTAAATTATCAATTAACTTTAAGGCTAAATCTTTTTTATCGAGAATTTTTAGAATCCTTATTTTTAACATATAATAATTTTCTATTAACTCTTCATCATTTTCTTCTAAAAGTTTTTCATCAACTTGTTCTAAAGCATGATTTGAATCACCTTTTTTTATTAAATTTTCAATTGTTAATAAGCTTTTCAATTGTTCTGAAGACAAATTACTACTTTTACTCTCATTTAATTGTCTAATTAATTCTGATAAATCTTGATTACTTTTAGTAGTGGATATTTCTTCTATAAAATCAGATATCCACTTATTTTTATGTTCAGAATTATTATAATCTTGAACAAACTTAGTAATACAACTTTCTCTTTTACTTTCAAAAGGGTTATCAATTAAACTTGGTTTAATATTTGCAACATTACAAAATTCAGTAAATAGTTCATCAAATCCATCAATTTGCACACAATAAACTTTATCCTTCCATAAGATTTTTCTTACTTCATGACTAATCTCATCTTCAGCTCTGAAGCACCAATATAATCCGTTTTTTAGATAGTCTTCTTGCTGAAGTAGATAATTAATTACATCCAAAATTGATCTATCTTGACCAGAATAACCAACAACAATTAATCCATTATCTTTAGTGAACTCAATAAATTTTTGTTTAATATTTTGTTCAAGAGACTCTGTCTCTTTAATAGTATTTTTGATATCATCAAAAAGATAATCACCATGTAACTTAATGATTTTTGGTCTTTTAGCTACAACTGAAATACTACTTACTGCTGAGTCATGTGCACAGAGTAGAGGGCGAGTATTTGAAAACTGGTAAAATGCCTCATTGATCAAATCATCAAAATTTGTAGTAAAGATTGTGTTAAAAAAATTATTATTTATTAATGTAATTAAAAATAAATAACCTATCGATGGTAAATGACCATCAACCAAATCTTCAACAAATCTTCGACGCTGAACTGGCAAATCAAATTTTCGTTCAAAAAGGGATGAGTATTCATTCTGTGGATTATACCAAACACCATGCTTTTTAATTAAATAGTCTATAGCTCTCTCTCTAGCTTTTTCTTCACGCTCCTCCAAATCATATTTATCTAAATCAGTATAATAATCCAGGCCATCTTTTTCATAGGTATCTTTCCGCCATTCATTTACTAAATTTCCACCCGTTTTAATACCTGATGCAACAGATGCTCCTGCTCCTAGAAAAATACTATAATTAGGATGAGAGGGAGGCGTTTTTCCAACATAGTCAACTAGATCCTTCACCGTTCTTACTTTATTTTGCAACTCACCCTCTATGAGGTCTTTAAATTTTATAGTTAACATTTTTTTCTCATTAAGAATTATAAACTTAAATATATTATAACAACTCAAAGAGAAATCAACTTAACAAAGTTAATATTAGACCAAAGAGATAATTATTTATATATCAAAACCCTCTCACTAAGAGCTTTCTAAATTAATTTATGAAATTATCGTTGAATTTTTAATGAGCATAATCCAGATAAACAAGTATCCATAGTAATCTGATAACTATCGACGACCTGCGGTTCAATTTCGCCATTTGTGGTAATTTCATCCACTAGCTTTTCCACCGTCAATACCAAACATTGCTCTTGCGAATTTCTGTGCAATAGCAATACTTGCTAGGCTTTTTCTTCATAAAATAAGCTCTCTAAGTTTTGTATAATTTTCTCTAAATTTTCTGCTACGAGATGCATTTTTTTCAAAGAAAAAAACAGATGATTCTTAGGCTCACTCAATACTTCATTTGTAATTTTTTTACGAATTACGACTAAAGAATCAATAGCAATATTACAGGATTCGAAATTTTCTAAATCATTAGAAAGACTCAATATTTTCTCCAAACTAGGAATTGAGATTTTTAATATATCCATTAAATAATTATATGTACTATCTAAACCAGTTTTATAAAAATCCAGCCTTGAAGCACTATTTAAATAAAGATTGATTTGACATCTTATTTCAATAAAAAGTTCTTTAAGTTCCTCTCTATTAGACATTATGTACAACTCCTAAAAATTTGAAACTATGCACCGTCTCAACATGACCCGATCCATTAGCTCACAATGAGCCAAAGCATTGTATCAAAAAGACCTTTTCTTCTATATATAAATAGAATAAAGAATAGAGTTATAAAAGAATGATAAAAAACAAAAACAGTTGACTAAAAAAATATTTAAATTATATTGTACTTATCACAGCAAAATCTGTGATCAGGCGTAGGAACCTGTCATATACTCAAACGGTGCAAAAATAAGTCGCACTATGCGGCATTTTTTTTGCCCACTGTTTAGTCAGCCGTTACGGTAGGCTAGGCAGGGCAGCTTCGTGCTGGTCGCATACCGTTTGAGCGATATTCCTACACCCTGCTTAGTCTGCCACCATTCCGTAGGAAGAGTGTTGGCAGGTTTAAAAACCTCAAACGGATAACGACTATGAACACTCAAAACAAAAGTGTGCATCAAGCACCTGTACGCCTCGACACCCTCTGTCTACAACGCTTACAAGCATCTAACTTTGCTCAACCCCAAATTCATAAACAAATTTTAAATTTCATTCGCCTACGTTTCACACGTTAAGGGGAATCTTATGTCTAAAATTTATATCAACACTGAACTCGGTACAGAAAAACGCTGTACTCGTTGTGGCGACTACTACCCTCTCGACACAGATTTTTTTTATAAAAATGGTGTTTGGCGTGGCAAAACACAATGGACATCACATTGTAAAGCTTGCTTTACTGAAACCTATCGGGGGGATAAATAATGAAAAACATCCTCCTCACAAACCAAGAATATCCCCTCATTGCATCGCCCCAACTCGCTAAAGAATTGGGAACGGCAGCAGCAACATTCCTGCAAAAATTACATTTTTTATTAAGTGAAAATAGAAAATTTAAACAGAAGAAAAATCTAACAACTTATCTAAACCGTAAATGGTGGTTTCATACCTTTGAAGAGTGGCAAACCACACTCGGCATGTTCAGTGTTTCAACCATTAAACGCGCTGTGGCTAAGCTGAAAGAACTCGGTCTAATTGAAATCAATAAGCTTTCAAAAATTAAATCTATCCGTGTGAATTACTACGCCATCAACTATCAAAAGCTTAAAGAATTGTTTGGTATATCTACATCTCAAACCAAGCCCTCACCTGCACCGAAGCCAAGCCCTGAAAATATTATGGGGACTGATGCCCCAACTCAACCAGAAGCAACAGTAGAGAATCTAGCAACCATACCAAGTGAACATCGTGCTTTGTACCGCCAGCTTCGCCAGTACAAACTGGACATTGCTTATGATGATCCGCGACTCCATTTTTGGGAGAAAAAAGCCCGATCCGTGATTGCCTATGCTGCTTCAGCACCAAACCGATTCAATATCAATAAATGGCAATGGCATACACCAGAACAAATATTACCTGAAGAACTTTTAAGGACTTAAAAATGGGAATTGAAAAACACATTATTCGAGTTCAAGAACCACATTCTAAAAAGCGTAAGTTCTTTATTAGCTCGAAGCATTTATACCGATTGCTGCAAACAGATATTTCCTACAAAACTTTTGTAGAAACAAATATTGTCTGGTCACGACTACGTGAAAACATTGACTACCATTTCAATGAACAGCACGACACATACAATCTTTCAATCTGCGCTGTACAGGCAATTTTGATTTTAGAGAATACAGAGAAGAGTTGGCAATTTTTCAATGAACTGACTGACCTGATAAATAACGGTTTTAACCGTTCCTAGGGGATTCTTATGGATATGCAAACAAGATTATCGTTATTAGATCAACATTTGGCTTTATTAATTGAATCGACTGAAAACTGTGGTTCACTTACTGGTGAATCAGTATCAGCAACTTTATTTATTATTCAGGAACAGGTTCGTCAGATTCAGAAGGCAGTAAATCAAGAGTAATAAAAAAGCCCTCTTAGGAGGGCTTTTTTATTTTACCATTTGAATTTTTTGAATACACCGCCAATTTTATTACCAACATCATTCATTATTTCTTTTGTTGACTCCAATGATTCAGATGCAGATGCCTTAATTGCTTCAGCTTGAAGTTCTCGCTTTGAATCTTCAGCTAGCTTTTGCTCAACTAAAATATCATCACTAAATGAAATAGGAACTAATTCAAATTCATCATCATTTTTACCAAGGTTTTTTAAAAATTTATTTTTAAAATCTGCCATTAACTCAGTATCAGGTTCTGGTAAATATGCATTAACCACTTCATGATTTGATACTTCTAATAAAATTTCTGTATACCCATGAGCATTTTCAACATCATGAATTGTTAAATTCATATAAGAAGTTAAATCATTAATTTTTTCTAAAAATTTAGTTAACTTAGATCGGAGATTATTACGCTTAAATGCTAACTCTTTGTCAGAGCTGAGCTTTGCATTTAAAGTATTAATCCTATTAATCCAAGCTTCTCTCAGTTCTGCTATTTCATTTTTATTAAGTTCATTAATTTGATTGATAAAGCTATTTTTTCTCTGGCTGAATAAATCAGACTCATTACTTAGTAATAAAGACTGTATAGCTTTTGCTTTTACTCTCGCAACCAAAAACCATTGACCTAAAATAGTCAAATGCTTATCAAGCATGCTCCATAAAGCATCATAACTTTTATCACTGCCAAACATTGAATCATCAACAAAATTATTTACAGTTGTGATTGCATGTTTAATTTCTTTTGTTAAATGCAACAAGACAGCATCAACTTCTCTGCTATCTTGCTCTACTTGGCTTCTGCGAACTGAAGATAATTCAAACGAATTATTTGCTGAAAGAAAGTACTCATCAAAGTAATGATCTATAGCCTCAATTTTACTTGCACGCTCATCATCTAAAAATTGCTTAATCTCCGCAATTTTAATATTCATTTCTTTCAGTTGCGAAGATATTTCTGCTAAATGTGCTTGGCCAACTGCCATTGTGACAGCTCTCATAGCGACACTTGTAGTTAAAAGTTTTTTCAATTGGTCAGGATCAAACAATCGCGCATGGGAATCTATACCTTTCTCTCCCAACACGATACCTAATTTACCATTCCCATCTTTTGCTTTAGTTAGTGCACCATTTGCAACGACTCGCATATATTTATTGGTAGTAACTTCTTTTGCTACAGCAACATCAGGAGCAAATTGAAGAAGTTGATTGAATAAAGGTAAATTCTTAGAATCTACCTTTTTTCTCTTATCCAAATCCGCTGGATAAGTAAGACTGAAATTTAATTCTGCAATTTCATTTGTAGAATGATTTGATTCAACTAAATTACTCATAAACCCCTCTATTTAATATTTTAAATTATTAGCAATTTAACAAGTAATTTTTATATCACAATCAACTACTTTTTAGTGAAACTCTCAGCAAAATTCCGTACCAAAGTCATCAAAGTATCTTTCTGACTCGGTTCTACGGAATCCCACAGTGTAAGCAGTTCCTTTGCCTCATCAGAAAGCAAATCTGGCTGAGTACGCTCACCAGTAATTAGGTAATAAACATCTACCCCTGCTACATGCAAAGCTTCTAAATCATCCTGCCCCATAACACGCTCGCCTTTTTCATAGCGCATTACAGCCATATTTTTCTTACCAAATAAAGCAGCAAAATCTTTTTGCGATAGGCCTAAACGTGATCGTTCCTGACGAAGGCGTTCGCCTCTTTGATCGTTATTCTCATTTACCATTTGGGATAAATCCATATATTAATTATCCCAATTGGGATAATATTACTTTACTTATTTACCATTTTAACAAAGTTCTTTATTCACCACAGTTTAAAACTGTGACTTCCAAAGGAAACAAATAATGGCTACTCAAGAATCTCAAAAAGAAGTCCAAATCAGCTTTCGTACAACACCAGAAAATCGACGCTTAGCACGTATTGAAGCGGCTAAAAGTAATATGACCCTGAATGAATGGATTAAACATCTTGTTGAATCAAAACTGGTTGAAGCTTCTTCTCAAAACTTAAAATAATCATAAGGCACGGTCTTTAGACCAATCACAGAAAACCAATACAGATTTTTCAAATATTTGAAAAATTTTGTAAATGAGAAAAAGAAATTAAGTAAGTGTCGTCGGGAGCAACAATTACTTGATTGAATATCTAGAGGTACTCCATGAGTAAATCAATTGGTTTTTATTGCCCCCACTGTGGCACACGTATGCATGTATCTAGTCGTAAAAAGCCGTCTCCTCTTTTACATGAATTAATCGTGTCTTGTCGTAATGACCAATGCCTTGCCAGTTTCGCAGCAAGTCTAGAAATGGTGAGACCGGTACAAAACAGTATTAATCCAAACCCAGAAGTTCAGACAGGACTGCCTCAGCATAAACGTCAGTGGGAAACAGAACTCGAGCATCATTTAACAAGTTTGGAAATTCAAACTGAACTTGATGAACATCAAAAGAATTATGTTGAAGGCTTTATTTCTGCCCTATTCCACTCGTCAACCATTGATCTGACTAGAGCATCGACATACCGCAATCGCCTTCAACAAATTAAACTTTTATAGGTTTTTTAAATGGATCTCCAACGTCGTATTGATGACAGACTCAACCAACTTTTCAGTTTTAAAAGAGTCGGTGAATGGTATCGCGAAGGCCGCTGTCCTAGCTGTAATGAAAAAGAACTCTATACACATGCTGAAACACCACGCATGGTGAAGTGTGGGCGTATCAATAAATGTGGCTACGAAGAATACGTTAAAGATATTTGCGAAGAATTTTTTAAGGACTGGACTGAGTATCACCCTAGAACACCAGAAAATCCAAATGCAGCAGCAGATGCATATTTAAAAGAAGGTCGTGGTTTTGATCTTAAAAATTTAAAAGGTCGCTATAGCCAAGAACTGTATCAATCTCCTAAAAATAAAAGCCTCGTCAGTGCCACAGTTCGCTTTAAATTGGCTGAAGGTATTTATTGGGAACGTATCATCGACCGACCAGATCGTTTTGGTCGTCAGAAAGCCAATTTCATTGGTAAATGGACAGGCTTAGCTTGGTCAATCCATAATTTAGATGAACTCTGTCATGCAGGCAGTATTTGGATTACAGAAGGCATCTTTAACAGCATCGCCCTTTCACAGTCTCAAATTATTAGCTTGAGTAATATGAACAGTGGTAATTATCCAACTCAATTATTAGATGCAATTAAAAAACGCTGCCATGAACTGAATAAAGATAAGCCTCGTTTAGTTTGGGCATTAGACAATGATAAAGCAGGTAAAAAATTTTTATCAAAGCATCATAAACATGCAATAGATGATGGATGGCTTTCTACTGCTGCTCTACCTCCTGCACCTATAAATGGTAAATCACTGGATTGGAACGACCTTTTCCAGCGTGAACAACTGAACGAAAAGGATCTAGAGAAATATATCCATTTCGGCAAATTACAAATTGTAGAAACGGCTGAAGAAGCAGGCCTACTGATTTATAACTTTTATGGCAGCAATCTTAGTAAATTCTTTTTTAATCACCATTTCCGCACCTACTGGTGGGAACTTGATTATGAAAAATATAACAAAGCTGTCCAATATGTTGAAGAAACTCAACAAGAGCAAATGCTGTCAGAAGAAGAAGTTCGTATTCAGGCATTAAAAACCTGTTCTTCAGCTAAAGAAATCTGCAATGCACAACTTGAACCACTGTATTTCCAACGCAACGAAATCACCGATGAATCTTGGTATTACTTTCATTTGCAAAGTCCTTGGGGTGAAACCAAAACCACATTTACAGCAGAACACATGGCATCACGCAGTAAATTTAAACCCCGTGTCATGTCAGTGCTTTCAGGTGCCATGTGGACAGGCAGTGACCAACAACTTGAAACCTTTATTAAACGTAAAACTGAAAAATTACGTGAAGTAAAAACGATTGATTTCATTGGTTATAGCAAAGATTATCAAGCCTATATCTTTGATCAATATGCTGTGCATAACGGTCAAGTTATCCACAAAAATGAACATGATTTTTTTAAAACAGGAAAAAAAGAATTAAAAAGTTTAGCCAATTCTCCAGTGATAACACTTAACCCTAAAAAGGAATTTTCACCTACATGGTGGAAAGACTTCTACACTTTAAATGGTGCAAATGGCTTAATCATATTGGCATGGTGGACAGGGACTTATTTTGCTG
Organism: Acinetobacter bohemicus ANC 3994; assembly: GCF_000367925.1. Taxonomy (GTDB): domain Bacteria; phylum Pseudomonadota; class Gammaproteobacteria; order Pseudomonadales; family Moraxellaceae; genus Acinetobacter; species Acinetobacter bohemicus. The sequence continues at coordinate 546,442 of NZ_KB849164.1, read as the reverse complement.
AACAAATCCGCGCATTAAATTCTTCCTATCCTTTCTTCGAATTTGTAGGGCAAGCCGGTGCAGGTAAATCGACTTTACTAGAATTATTATGGAAGTTCAGTGGTCGTGAAGCTTATGAAGGCTTTGACCCAAACAAATCAACCAGTGTGGCGATTTATCGTAACTTTGCCCAAGCATCAAATATGCCCATCGTCCTCATCGAGGGTGATCGTAACGATCAAAATGGTGGTACTCAAAAAGCAAAGTTCAGTTGGGATGAACTTAAAGATGCTTTTAACGGTCGTGCAATTCGTTCTAAAGGCTTAAAAACCGCAGGCAATGAAACCTATGAGCCACCATTCCGTGGTGCCATCATGATTAGCCAGAATACGCCTATTCAAGCCTCTGAAGCGATTCTATCACGGACTTTGCACCTTACTGTGACCACTAAAGGCCATAACCTCGATAAGAAAAGAATTGCCGACCGTTTATCACGTATAGAACTTGCAGAAGCATGTACCTATATGACGCATTGCCTAAAAAATGAAGCAAAGATTCTGCAAACTTATTCAGACAATATCCAAGGTCTTGAAGAAGAATTTCATCAAAAAGGCATTACTCATACTCGTATCGCTCTTTGTCATGCACAAGTATCAGCAATGATTGATGCTCTTTCAGAACACGTTTTAAAAGGTGTGATAGATCTGGATGAAATTTGTGATGCTAAACGTATTTTAGAAACGATGGCACGTGAGCGTATAGAGCAGCTTGGCAGTGACCATCCTCAAGTACAGCAATTCTGGGATGCGTTTGAATATATGAATGTCAGTCGCAGTGCTTCCTTCAGTTTGAATCATCATGACCAGGATGCACAAAGCATCGCAATCAATCTAAATGAAGTCTACAAAGTTGCTGCTCGAAACTATCAATCTTTACCAGATATCAATGAAATGCGAAGCCTACTTCGCTCAAGTCGTCGCTATAAATTCATTGATATGAATAAGCCTGTGAAGTCTAAAAACTTCCCAGCAGATGATGTTAAAAATGCCACAACGGACATTAGAGAACGTGTCGTTAAATGTTGGCTTTTCACAAACCCATACTTCAACCAACAGCCTAAAAAACCTAAATAATTTTTAAGTGAACAAATAGAAGCTATCACTAAATCAGGAGACGAAAACTATGCAACACGATCCTAACGTAGAACTACAACATCCGACGACTAAATTTAGAGGAGCTAAACTTAATGGCTGAATTCATCGTAACAATTGAAGCTGACTCTGCACCTCAAATTGTTCTTGGTCAAATTCTTCTTGGTGGTACTGTGACGGCTCTTAAACTTGAAAAACGTAAATTAGTATCGGTTTCCGAACTTGTTGCCAAATACGGGTATTCTGACGAAACAATAAGAACCAAATGTATATCTATCAACCAAGGGAGCAACGGCAAACATATGTACGATCCCGATGCTGCCGATGCCCTTCTCAGAAATCCTAAATTCAGACGTGGATCAAGACGTAAAAACTAACAAAATGCCCACTATAAAGTGGGCTTATTTCTATCCATTAAAAGCTGCAACTAAATCATCTGCATTCGGGTTGTAATAAGTATTCACAAGTACATCAATTTTTTTGTGACCAGTAATTTTAGCCAGAACCTCAACGGGTAATTTTCTAACTCGAACCATACGTGTAATGGCTTCATGCCTTGTATCGTGAAAATGTAAATTATTCAGACCCACGGCAGTTTTCCTTTTTTCCCACATTAACCGAAAGGCATTTTCTGACTGCGGTATAATTCTACGCCCTTCATGCTTAATCAGTTTCAATAATTCTTTTGCTTCTTCAGACAATGGAACAATACGCGGATCTCCATTCTTAGTTTTAGGTAAATGAACATACCCATCAAAAATATCTTTCCTTTCCATTGAAAGGATTTCACCACGACGCATTGCCGTTTCAATAGCAAACAGAAAGCCCCAAGCAACATAATGCTGCGGCAAAACTGGTACTTGCCCCATCTCATAACTTAATGCTTTAAGTATTAGTTCAATTTCAGATATATGAATACGACGTGAACGTGCTTTAGGTTTTTTGGGCTTCGTCATTTGCATCCAAGCATTTTCATTCAAAATGAAAAGCTCTTTTTGTGCATAAGTAAACATTGCACTGTAATGAGAAATTTCTTTTAGAACTGTATTCTCACCCACTTGTTGAAGTCTTTTGTTGCGCCAATTTGTTAAATCTTTCGGAGTGATGTCATAAATAGATTTTTGTGCCAATGCACCAAATTTACTCTCAAAATTGTTGTGCTGACCTTTGATCCAAGCACGTGATGATTTAGATTCCTTCCATTGGCCAACGCTCTCATAATATTTATTGTTTAAATCTCTAAAAGAAAATTTAGGTTTAACCTCTCCATTTTCAATTCTAGTTTGTGTTTTTAATTCTAATAATTTAAGTGCAGCCCATTGCTCACATTCTTTGGCCGTATCACGGGTACAGTAATATCTTTTACTTTGATATGAGACAGTAATTGTATATGTCTCACCTCTTTTTCTAGGTACTGGTAATTTCATTTTGTCGCAAACTAGTCGCAGATGGCTAAGAAATACTGCCATTTTTCACCAAGTTAGCCAAGTCTGACACAATATAAAATGCGACAAATAAGCAAAAAAAAGACCTATAAGCATTTGATTAGCTTATAAGTCTTTGATTTATATCTGGTAGGTATAAGCAGACTCGAACTGCTGACCTCTACGATGTCAACGTAGCGCTCTAACCAACTGAGCTATACACCTAAGTGTTGTGAATCATATTCACTTTTATTTTCTAAGACAAGGGCTTTCTATTGTTTTTTAAAGCAGATGCACAAGTTTTAAGCATCGCTTTAAATTTCATTGCTTGTTGATCATTAAATTCGCATGAAAACCGTTGCTGTTGATAATATTCCGCTGTTTGTATAAAGATCGGTTGTTGATCTTTTTCAACCCATTCCGCCAAACGATGCATCCACATATAAAAAGTTTCAGCGGGTTGCTTACGTAAATTTTGTTGCAATTGCTTAGAAAATTGTTGAATCGCTTGCTCATATGCAGAAACATGGTGTCTGTTACGATAATAAATCCAAACAAAATAAAGAATAATTACTGCCACAATACTTGATAACAAGACCAGTGCACTCGCATAAGCAGAATGCAAACCTAATTTTGACAACCAACTTTGCTGCTTTTCAGCAGTATATCCTAGGACTTTACTTTGCCATTGATAACTTGCATAGTCACTCAAAATATGTAAATTTTTCAACATAGTAAATCGTTGATATTTCCATTTTTGCTCTTTATTGCCTAAAATACTACGATCATTTTCAATATAATTTTGCATACCCCCATCAATCCGTTGCGGAGCAATCATCGCTGTGGGATCAATGCGTTGCCATTTTCCATGCAATTGCACTTCTGTCCATGCATGTGCATCAAGCTGACGAACTTCCCAACTCGCTTGATCGGGTGCAAGCTGCCCGCCCTGATAACCAATGACAACGCGTGCAGGAATCCCAACATAACGCATTAGCATGGTAAAACTCGAAGCATAATGCTCACAAAAGCCCTGTCGAGATTGAAATAAAAATTCGTCGATGCGATTCCCCCCTAATAAACCGGGTGACAATGTATATACAAAGCCATTTTCCTTATACCACTGCAAAATATTGCGCACATATCGATCGGGTTGCTGACCACTTTGTGTAAACATTTCTAATGCAAATTGACGTGATTTTTCATCCAATGCTTCTGGCATTTGGGTATTCATTTTTTTCAATAGATTCGATTTAAATAAGGCGGACTCTGGTAACTCAGTATTACCCAACCAATGCAATTTAACCGGTTGATTACGCAAAATTTGACGAACTGGCGTAATACCCCAGTCTTGTTTTAATTGGTACTCTGTTTCGAGTGGAATTGACTTTTCCAAGCCCATCACCCACATCACTCGTGCATCAGCAGCCAAGTATTGATAATCAAAACCACGTTTTGATTTTTCAGAGAACGTATTTGCTAAAATGGACTGTTGATTGATAAAACTGCTGGTCCATGTTTTTCCATCATATTGATCTAGAACCATCGCGCGCCAATACAATTCATTGCGTGACGGAAGTTGGTCCATATTACCAATGATTCGAAAAGCCAAACTTGTGGATTGTGAAAGCTGAGCAATATCACCGGGTGACATGCTATCGCTCATCCCCGTGACACTTTTTTGTTCTGGAATTGGAATATGCCAAAGTGGTGGTAAGCGTGGAAAAAATACAAACAGTAAAATAAAAAAAGGCAAAGCCAAAATTAAAAATCTAGCCACATGTTTTGCATCAGTTTTTAATGCTGTCGATTGATTTTCTAATGATTTAAACTCACTGGTTTGTAGGCGATAAAGTCCAATTAAACAACTTAATAAACACAGTACAATTATCAGCGCCATCCAGATGGATTGGCTATATAAAAAGGAACTTGCACTCACAAATAAAGCAAAATTAAACAAAACAATAACATCGCGATTATTTTTTGTTTCTAAAGCCTTTGCAAACAAGAAAGTCGATAAAACAGCAACACCTGCTTCAATCCCCAAAAAACTTTGATAACTAAAATAAATCGTGCCTAAAGCTAAAATGGTCAGTGCAAATGTCCACATCTTAGCAATGGCTTTGCTCTGATCTTTTAAACTAAAAAATAAACAAAGCAGAATCAGCGCAAAAATAGCACTTAATAAAACAGGATTAAAAAATACCTGTGCAATGAAGACCAATCCCATTGTGATTAAAATCGATGTTCTAATATCAGCATGGATCATGATTTAAGCCTGTGCCAAAAGTTTTTTTGCTTGTCTTAACTGATTTTCGCCCATGCCTACAGATAATTCAGCTTGTGGTAAAAACACCGCATAATCACATTGCATCTGCTCACATTGTTCAATCAATCCCATCATTAAATTCAGCTTTTCTTCATGTTCTGTACTGGGCATATTGGCATAATGAATTTCAATATTGCTTTGATCATTATGCTGTTCAAATACCTTGATATATAAGCCTTGCCCACGTGCGGCTTGCTTCCATGACACCGCTTGTAAGGCATCCCCCAACTGGAAATTACGCAATTCACGAAATTCATCCATATCAGGTTCAAAATTATGCTTATGCTGTTTATTTTCAGCACTATAAAATGCAGCTTTGGGTGCAATCCAAGCATGCTCTTTTAAATAACAATAAGTCCATGCCCGAACCAACCCAAAGGGATAAACTGAATAAATTTGTAAGGTTGGATAGTGAAACTTCCCTCTTTTTTCAGGCAAAAAAGCAAGCGTGATTTTATCTTTGAGTTCTGAAATCAGGACTTTTTCTAAATGCTGATCAGTTTTAATCCATAAATAGCGTGCGTGCTTTTGCGCTTGTTGAAAATGTAATTGCAATTCAACACTCTTGCCAACCTGCCCTATTTCAGCAACAGAGACTTCAATACTTAAATCATGTAATTGTTTAAAAGTTAAATAAAAACTAATACATAAAATGGCACTAATGAGAAAGCAAAAACCCAAAATCAAGTTATTGGCATAATTCACTCCTGCAATAAACGTAATCAAGATCAATACCAAATACAGATAACCCTGTTGATAGATAAAAATCAGAACGTCTTTTTGCGAGAGTTGTTTGACTTTTTCAAATTGAAAACGTGCCGCCAACCATTTTTGCCAAGGCTTGCTCAAAGTGATCTTCCTTTAGCTAATATGCACTTGCTGCATCAACTGCATGGCTTCAGCTTCACTCAAGCCAATACGATGGGCAACCACAGCAACAAATACCGCCTGTACATCATCTGGCGTCACAAAGCTACGTTGCTGAATAAAGGCAAAGGCTTGTGCGGCTTTTTTCAAGGCCAATAAACCTCGGGTCGATAATCCGTGCTGTTTCTTACGGGTTTCATCGGCAAGATTGAGCAGATATTCCAACACAGTATCGGCCATATGCACCTGATTAACCAATTGTTGCATCGCTAAAATTTCTTGCTCATTAAACACATGCTTGAGTGTTGAAATTAAGGCATAACGTGAATTTTGTTGTAACAGTAGTTTTTCTGCTGAACGTGATGGATAGCCCAACGACAAACGCATTAAAAAGCGATCGAGCTGCGATTCTGGCAACGTATAAGTACCACTTTGAAACAGTGGATTTTGTGTGGCAATGACCCAAAAAGGTTGTGGTAATGGATAACGCACACCATCCACAGTCACTAAGCCCTCTTCCATCGCTTCAAGTAAAGCACTTTGCGTTTTTGGACTACAACGGTTAATTTCATCGGCCAATAATATTTGGGTGAAGATTGGACCTTGTTTAAACGTGAACTGATGTTCTTTTTGATTAAACATATTTACACCAATTACATCACTTGCCAGCATGTCATTGGTAAACTGAATCCGCTGAAATTTAAGCCCAGTAAGATGTGATAAGGCACTCGACAATGTCGTTTTTCCTAACCCTGGCAAATCTTCAAACAACACATGCCCACCTGCCAACAAACAACTCAAAGCCAATTTAGTTTGATTTTCTTTATCTAAAATAATGCGATTAATTTGAGTTAAAAATGTTTCAATCTTTAAAGCATAAGATGCAACTTGATGATTCAGTTCTAGCTGTTCATGCGTGAGTTCTTGTTTTTGAACTTTATTCGTCCCCCAAATCACACTCTTGTCCCCAATAAAAAAACGGTGCATGAGTAACATACACCGTTTTTTTATTTTTCCAAAGAAATCAAAAGATTTCTGACAAACACGGGTTCAAAACTAACAAGGACACTTCTTCAGGCCACCATTCGCACTTGGATAACGTGCATCGACACAGTAACGGTAAAATGTTTTGGCATCCATGGGCACTAAATCAGCATGATTCTTTTTCATATGCTCTAAATAGGTCTGATAATCAGGCACGCCCACCATCAAGCGAAAACTTTGCTGTAGACGCTGCCAAATCATTTGAATTGTTTTGATGCCATTTAACATTAATAATTTTTTGGGCTGTGCAAGCACAGTAAATTTAATAATTTTCCCCAAAGCCAGTTTTTGGCGAATTTGATCTTTTAGACTCATTTCACCTCTCCTGTTGAAATTTCATCACTGTAAATAGCTTCTGATTCATGCACGCTTGGATTAGGATCTGCCAAGGCACGGCGAATCACACCAATTGCAGCAAACAACATCACAATTGCCACAATCATAAAGAAACCACAAAGTACGGCATTGATTTGATTAGAGAACACAATGGTTTGCATTTCGGCAATGTCTTTGGCTGGTTTTAAAATTTCATTACGCGCAATCGCATCAGAGAATCGGTTGGCTTGTGCCAAGAAACCAATTTTTGGGTTTTCATGGAAGATTTTTTGCCAACCTGCCGTCATACAGGTAATAAATAAGAAAATAGTTGGGAAAATAGTGATCCAAACATATTTTTCTTTCTTCATCTTGAATAGGATGACCGTACCCAAAATTAGCGCCATTGCAGCAAGCATTTGGTTACCAATACCAAATAGAGGCCATAAGCTATTGATACCACCCAGTGGGTCAATCACACCTTGATAAACAAAGAAGCCCCATCCCGATACAGCGACAGCAGTACCAATCATATTACCAAAGAAATTGTGCGATTGTTTCAACGCAGGAATCACGATACCCACGGTGTCTTGCACCATGAAACGGCACGCACGCGTACCCGCATCGACTGCGGTTAAAATAAATAATGCTTCGAATAAAATCGCAAAGTGATACCAGAACGCCATCATTGAACGGTTATTAAAAATTTCCGTAATAATATGTGCCATCCCAATCGCAAATGTTGGAGCACCACCCGTACGTGATAAAATTGTGCTTTCACCCACTTCTTGAGCAAGTAGAGTCAGGGCTTCAGGTGTTACCACAAAGCCTAAAGTACGAACAGCTTCAGCTGCACTTTCAACCGTTGTACCCAAAACTGCCGCAGGGGCATTAATTGCGAAATAAACCCCTGGCTCTAAAATAGTGGCACAAATCATCGCCATGACAGCAACGAAAGACTCCACCAACATACCACCATAACCAATCATACGAATATCCACTTCGTTATTGACCAGTTTGGGTGTAGTTCCTGAAGAAACCAAAGCATGGAAGCCTGAAATTGCACCACACGCAATCGTAATAAATAAGAACGGGAACATCGATCCGGCAAAAACAGGGCCCGTACCATCAATAAAATGCGTGACAGCAGGCATTTTCATTTCTGGTAATGCCACCATAATACCCACCGCTAAACCTGCAATCACACCAATCTTCAAGAATGTCGATAAGTAATCACGTGGCGCAAGCAATAACCACACAGGTAATACTGAAGCAATAAAGCCGTAACCAATCAAACACCATGTCAATTGCGTTCCAGTGAGCGTAAACACAGGTCCCCAATACGGATCGGCTGCAATATTTCCACCATAAACAATCCCCGCCATCATCAGTACAAAACCAATAAGCGAGACTTCTGCAATTTTGCCTGGACGGATATAACGCATATATACGCCCATGAACAATGCAATCGGAATGGTTGCCGCAATACTAAATACGCCCCAAGGACTATGTGCGAGTGCTTTTACAACCACCAGTGCTAATACGGCAAGAATAATTATCATCACACCTAATGCACCCAGCATGACAACAATTCCGGCAAAGGAACCTAATTCCTGCTTCGCCATTTCACCTAATGAACGCCCATCACGACGGGTTGAAATAAACAACACTAGAAAGTCTTGTACAGCGCCAGCAAGGACCACACCGACCAACAACCAAATGGTTCCGGGCAAATATCCCATTTGTGCGGCTAGAATAGGACCCACTAACGGTCCTGCACCAGCAATTGCTGCAAAATGATGTCCAAACAAAACATATTTATTGGTCGGAACATAATCTAAGCCATCGGCTAAACGATGTGCGGGTGTTAAGCGTCTGGCATTAAGTTCAAAAACTTTATTCGCAATAAATAAACTATAGAAACGATAAGCAATGCTATATATACAAATGGCGGCTAAAACCAGCCAAACTGCATTTACATGCTCACCTCTGCTCAGTGCAAGCGTCCCAAATGATACTGCACCTAAAACTGCGACTAAAAGCCATACTATTTTTGAAGTTATTGATAACTTCGGTTGAGTCGTTTCCATGTCAATCCCTCATCTATTCTGCATAAATCAGCGTTCATTTTTATTGTTCGGCTTACTGCTGTTTGCTCCTTTGTGATGGCACTCCTTATGTTTTATTTTTCATTTAATCTTCTGGCATAAAAAAAGGGACGATTTTCATCATCCCTTTCGATAATAGTCTATTTTTAAACCATTATGCACGCTCTAAATAATCGCCTGTACGAGTATCTACACGAACGCTTTCTTCTTGCTGTACGAATAATGGTACACGAACAACTGCACCAGTTTCGAGTTTAGCAGGCTTACCGCCACCGCCAGAAGTATCACCACGTACACCTGGATCAGTTTCAACGATTTTCAAGACCACAAAATTCGGTGCACTAACTGTCAATGGAATACCATTGAACAACATAATAGTACATTTTTCGTTTGAATCGTCTTTCAACCATTTAGCAGCATCGCCCATCGCAGTTTTATCCGCTGTGATTTGTTCGAAGCTTACTGGATCCATAAAGTTCCAGAGTTCGCCATCGTTATAAAGGTAATCCATTTCAACTTCTACAATGTCTGCACCTTCCAGTGTTTCATTGGATTTGAATGTTTTTTCTAAAACTTTACCCGTTTTAAGATTACGTAATTTCACACGGTTAAATGCTTGACCTTTACCAGGTTTCACATATTCATTTTCCATGATTGAACATGGGTTACCATCAAGCATGACCTTTAGGCCAGCTTTAAAATCATTTGTCGAATAATTGGCCATGAAAGGCTCACTCCAAACTTACTAACTTAAATCTATTAATGCTAGACTAGCATCATTTTTTACATGCGGCATGATAAACTATTTGTATCAAGAGCAAAACTGGCAATCTCAACTCAGTGACCTTATTACAGACCCTTTAGAGTTACTTGAGGTGCTTAAGCTCTGTCCTGAGCAATTATTATCAGGGGCAATCCTTGCTTCTGAACAGTTTAAATTACGTGTTCCCCGTGCATTTGTCGGAAAAATGACCGTTGGCGATCCACTTGACCCCCTTTTACTGCAAGTATTACCTCATCACTTAGAACTCGAAGACTACCCTGACTTTGTGACAGACCCATTAGGTGAAGAACAAGCCAATCAACAACCGGGTGTATTACACAAATATAAATCTCGCTTCTTACTCACCTTAACGGGTGCTTGTGCAGTTCACTGTCGCTATTGTTTTCGTCGTCATTTTCCTTATCAAGAAAATCTACCTAAAAATGAAGATTGGCTAAACATTAAAAATTATATTGAAAGCCAACCCGATATCAATGAAGTCATTTTTAGTGGTGGAGATCCACTTACGCTCTCAAATCGAAAACTAAAACTATGGATTGAGCGTTTAGAATCTTTACCGCAAATTAAATTTTTGAGAATTCATTCACGAGTTCCTATCGTAATCCCCAACCGTGTCGATGAAGAGCTTGTTTCTCTATTAAAAAACAGTAGGCTACGGATTATTCTAGTGGTACACTCAAATCATGCAGCTGAGCTTGATGATTTGACTTGCGCTAGGCTTTCGCTATTAGTTCAACAGCAAATTACCGTGCTCAACCAAGCAGTTTTATTAAAGGGAATCAATAATTCTGCACAGGTTTTAGTCGATTTAAGTTATCGTTTGTTTGATGCAGGTGTAATGCCATATTATTTACATGTATTAGATAAAGTAAAAGGCGCGCATCATTTTGACTTAAGTCCTAAAGAGATTAATCTTATATATAAAGATGTTTTAGAGAACCTTCCTGGATATTTGGTTCCTAAACTCGTTAGGGAAATAGCGGGCGAAAAAAACAAAACACCGCTTTTTGGGGTTTCAACTTTTTGAGTTAAATAATAACGATGCTTATGAGTACTTCAGATATCTTCCAAACTCCAACAGAGTTAAAGTTGGAAAAACTGAGCTTTTGTCCATCTAACGCAAAAGGTCTGCAAGAATGGGTAGCTAATTTATCCATTCTACAACTCGGGAATTCTTCAAAAGAACTTTTCAATGCGTTACTCGAAATTTCAGAACTTAAATGCCCAGAAATGCTTCGTTTTGATTTAATTCAAATCCTGCATCCAACGATTGATAATGTATTGATCAGTTTAGAAAAACATTTTTTTAATCAAAGCCTTATCACCTCTGATCGTAATGATCAAATTATTGAATTGGCGATGTTATTACGCAGCCATTTTGCAAAAATTTATATCGATATTTCCAAAAGATGTAATACACAATTAAGTTTGCAAAAATTTTCATTGTTTGCATTTAATCAAAAGAAAAGTTTACAAACTGCCAGAATGGTTTCGACCTATTACGCATTACAACAACTCTCACTGTTACTTTATCAGCAACATTTGCTCTATAGCACGCCTTTATTTGGGCAATGGTTAGTCGCGCACCAACTGCTTGAATGTGCGATTAAAAACAATTTTTATCAAACGAATATCAATCAGATTTTAGATACTCAACACCAATTACAAACCATTACTCAGGCTTACTCACAGCTTATTTTGCTCGATATTTTCAACACGCATCAAATTCGCCCTTCTGAAATGCAAGGCCTATACTTGTGTAGCTTTGATTGGGCAAAACTGGTCCACATCTTATCTAAAGAAACGACGCTTTCACGTTATATTATCGACATCAACAAAGATCATCCGCCTGTTTTCAATACGGATCAATCTAGTTTATATAAACCGACCATCTATATTTCAACTCAAAGTTTACTGGATCATTTGTCTGAAACTCAGTCGAAAAAAACTGGCTATTTATCGCGTAATGAAAAGCTTTTCTTAACCCCTGCATTACATTTTCATATTCATAACTTACTGACAACCAATACCGAACGTCGCTATGAGCGTTACGAATATTCGGCGCAATTACAAATATGTTTTAGTCTTGCCGTGGCACACTTTTACCTCTCGAAAGGTAAAAACTTTCATGAAACTTTGGATTTAGAAAATAATTATCAATTCCAAAATGAAAGTACCTTTATTAATTCAATGAATTCCAATATTCCTGCTGAAATCACAACAGCTAAAACCCTCGATCGAGAAGCTAAACAAATTTATTCTGCTGACGTTCTTGATATTAGTGTGAATGGTTACAGAATTAAATGGACAGGGATTACACCTACGAATTTAAAAACAGGTGAATTTATTCTCATTCAAGAAAACACCAATAGCCCTTGGCGTGGTGGTGTAATTCGTTGGATTAAACAGTCGACAGAAAAAAGTTTAGAGCTTGGCCTGGAAGTATTGGCGCAAGATTTATTCCCCTGTTCAGTCATGGTCAAAACTGAGCGTCATAACAATAATTATCAACCAGCATTGATTGTGCAAACTGCTCAACTGGATAATATTTCGACCAGTTTAATTGTCTCAGGCTCACACCTGTTTAGAGAAAAACAAACCATTCATTTGCGCTTAGGAAAAGAAGAACTCAAAATTTATCTCACCAAAGCGCAACTGATTACACAAAGTTTTATCCGATTTGAGTTTGAGCTCCTGAATGATCAACAAGAAATTCTAGTTAAAAACTTTATCAATAAACAAATAAATGAAATCAAGAATCATGATTTATGGGAAGCATTGAAGTGAGAAATCCATTATTGTCTAAAAAGTTAAAACGTACCGAGACACGTTTACTCATTATCGATGATAATCAAATACGTTTTAATCAGATTCGTGATCTTTTAATATCGAACGAACATATCGTACAGGCAACATTGCTTGATGATTTACAAAATTTTGAGAAACAATTACATCAAAATTGGGATCTGGTCATTTTTGGTCGTGCCTATGACTTAAAGTATGAACAGGCTTTAAGCTTAATCCAATTATCAAAACAGCCTAACCTACCGATTATTCTGCTAAAACCCGATAATTATCAGGCAGATCAATATGCGAGTTATATTCGTAAAGGCGTTTATGACATTTTAAATCTAGATTATCTAGATCGTTTCTATATTGGCTTACTCCGCGCACTTTCATTGAGCCGCCTACTTCTTACTCAACAGCATTTAATGAATGAGTTAGAGTCAGCACAAACCCAAGCTCAATCTTTAGCACAAGAGAGCAATAAAGCCATTGCGCTGATTCAAGAAGGCATTCATATTCAGGCCAATGCTGAATATTTAGCTCTATTTGGAATAAAAAATGAGGAGGATATTGTTGGTCTTCCTTTGCTTGATCTTTTACAACCCAAAGAATTAAATGACTTTAAGTTGCGGTTTAAAAAAATTACCCAAGGTCAATTTGATTTCGGTCGTTTCGATATCACCACATTAAATAATCACGTTGCTATTCCAAATCCGCTTAAAATTGAATTTTTGCCTTCTACAGATGAAGATGCATTACAAATTACCATTGATATTGAAAATTCAGAATCAAGCAATATAACTGCCAGTACAACTGAGAAAAACACACAAAAGCCCAATACATATCAGTTGATCAATCGAACAATCACCAAACAACCCTCTAATATTAATGCGTTGGTGCTGTTCTCTTTAGCATCATGCCCTGAAATTATTTTTCAGGGTGACTGGATCACTTCAAAAAATTATTTCAGTCAGATCAATGAGTTTTTAAAAGATCAAACGCATGCCCCACTATTTCAAATTGCGACTGGTGTTTTTATTGGTTTGTTCCAAGCAGAATCCAAAGCAAAATTAGAATCTAAACTGATTGGCTTAAACTCATTAAGCAAACCACAATTATTAACCATCAATCAATCCACTTATCCGCTGAATCTTAGAATTGGTTATTCAATTTTAGATGCTGAAATACGTGATGAAAACCACTTCGAACAATTCATTAATTTGGCTTACAGTACTGTTTTACCTAAAAATGAGCCTACACCACAGCTCGAATTAGAAACCCGTATAGACAGCCCAACAATTGAATTACAGCAGCAGGAAATCAAGTCCGTAGATGCCGTACCTGAATCTGCACTCATTCGCGCTTTACAACACAGCTTAGACCGAGGCGAAATTCATCTAAAATATCAACAACTCTATGATAAACAAGACACCAATTTATATACTTATGAAGTAACGAGTGGCTTTATTTTTGAAAATACCTGGAAAGATTTATCCAGTTTAAGAGAATTGGCAGAAGATGATGAATTATCAATTAAATTGGATCGCTGGATTTTAGTCGAATCATGTAAACAACTGCATAATTTCATTACTCAATATCCTGAAGCAAAATTGATTGTAAATTTAAATAAAGCAGTATTATTGCACGACCGTACTTTCCCTGAATTTATCTCCAAATTGATTACGATTGTACGAAGTAAATTAACTCACCCACTTATTTTACAATTTTCAGAAGAAGACCTAACTCAGAACATCTCTGATGCACAAAAGCATATCGCACAATTACGCCAATTTGGTGCTGAAGTATCATTAAGAGACTTTGGTAACAGCATTTATAGTGAATCTGCTGCACGTCAACTCGATGTTAACTGTTTAACATTACACCTCAGTCTGACTAAAATGCTACAGTCAGAACAATCTACACAAGAGTTACAAGAAAAAATCCAAATGTTCCATGAAATTAAACCCGTTGAAATTATGCTGCGTGATTTAAATGACATGACACTTTTTGCAAATGCGTGGAATGTGGATGCTCGCTTTATTCAAGGCGACTATTTCCAGAAAAAGCTCGATCATCTTATTGATGTACAAGACCAATAGGTCTTGTATATTTTTTCTGCAATATAAATTTCAGCTATAAAAAAACGGGCAAAATGCCCGTTTTTTTACATCTAACGGTATTAGTCAGGACGTTTGATAGAACGTGACATACCAGAGAAGCGTTGTTTGAACTTGTCAATACGACCGCCTTGATCAACATTCTTCTGTTTACCAGTATAGAATGGGTGACATGCAGAACATACGTCTAGGTAAACAGTTTCTTTACCAATCGCTGAACGAGTTTCGATTACGTTACCACATGAACAAGTAGCAACTAATTTTTCATATTTTGGGTGGATATCGGCGCGCATGGTCGACTACTCCTAAGTTAAGAAAGGCTTATGCTGTCATCGCAATTGATCACTCTCATTATTAGAGGAAAAAGCTTTCCAAAGAAAAGCGAGATCAACACCACAACAGACCATTCTTTTGGCCCACCGAGACGGATACCGTCAGAGCTAAGCACAACAAGTGGGCGTGATTATACGGCAAAAAATATAAGATAGCGAATTATTCTTGCAGCTCAGATACTGGATGTTTCGACCAATAATTCGCGATCACACCACAGACCATCAACTGAATTTGATGGAAGATCATAATCGGCAAAACAATCAAGCCTAAAGGCTGCCCAATAAATAAAATCTGTGCCATTGGTACTCCACTAGCCAAGGTTTTTTTAGAACTACAAAAGAACATCGCAATTTGATCTGCTTTATTAAACCCCAACCATTTGGGAATATAAAATGCCAACAGCATAATCAGAGTTAAGAATATTGAACAAACCAAAGTCAGGATCAATAAGGTTTGCCAACTGACGATTGTCCACAGTCCAGCAACCACTGCCCCACTAAAAGCACCATAGACCACCATCAAAATGGTGCTCTGATCGAAAAATTTGACCAAATGGGGTGTTTTCAACATATGTGGATAAACATAAGGACGTAGTAGCTGCCCCAAGACAAAAGGCACCAATAACAATAAAGTAATTTTAATAATCGATGAGGTTGGGTCAAAGCCTTGTTGAGACTGACCTAAAATAAAGAAACTCACCAATATTGGCGTGATAAACATTCCGATCAGATTAGAAAATGAAGCACTGCATACTGCACTGGCAACATTGCCTTTCGCAACAGAAGTAAAAGCGATAGAAGATTGTACCGTCGATGGCAAAAAGCACATAAATAAAAAGCCCCAATACAATTCCTGCCCCAAAATCGGCAACAAAACGGGCTTAGCCATCAAACCTAAAGCTGGAAATAATGCAAAGGTAAAAGCAAAAACAACCAGATGAAACTTCCAATGCATCACACCATCGACAAGCGCCTCTCTGGAAATTTTTGCACCATGTAAAAAAAATAAAATCGCAATTGCACCCGAAGTGATGACGCTAAAAATATTTGCAGCCAAACCAGATACTGGAACAATCGTTGCCAAGATCACCATCACAATCAGTAAAATGGTAAAGCGATCCAATGCCAATAGTTTTAACATTGCTACTTCCTGTAATTATTTAAAGATAAAAAAGCCCAATAAGTGAGTTTACCTAGTGGTAAAGTTTCATCTTACTGGGCTGGGTAAATAAAGCTAGTTTTTCAATTCAATGTTGAATATTTAGTTTATCTATACCACTTTTTTCATTAGTTATTTCGAGCATTTACATCTTGCTGAATTAACTCGATCTTATAGCCATCTGGATCTTCAACAAAAGCAATAACTGTGATGCCACCTTTCATTGGCCCTGCTTCACGTACCACGTTACCACCGCGTGCTTTAATTTCTTCACAAGCTTGATAAGCATCATCCACCGCAATGGCAATATGACCATAGGCATTGCCTAACTCATAACTTGTCGTATCCCAATTATGCGTAAGCTCTAATACCGTATGATTTTCTTCATCACCATAACCAACAAAGGCTAAAGTGAAACGACCTTCTTCATAATCACGCTTACGAAGCAAAGTCATACCGAGTACTTCCGTATAGAACGCTAAAGATTGTTCTAAATTGCCTACACGTAACATGATATGCAGCATGCGCATCTTATTCATCCTTATTTACTATTTGCATTTTGATGTTCACCTAATAACTTCGCCACCCACACCACTAAAACTAAAATTGGAATACCAATTAACGCAGTCATGAGGAAGAAATTCGGATAACCAATATTGCTCACTATAGTACCCGAATACCCGCCTAAAATCTTAGGGGTTAAGGTCATGAGTGAGCTAAAAATGGCATATTGCACAGCGGTAAATGACACACTGGTTAAACTGGATAAGAATGCAATAAACGCCGCACCAGCAAGTCCTGAAGCCAAATTATCCACAATGATGGCGAAATATAACCATAAAGAACTATACGGTTTAATCACCTTGCCTGTAATTTCCACTTCATCGGCAGATTGAGGATTCACCGCAGCCAAAGGATCGATATTAAGATCTAAATCTTTAGCAGTGGTTAAGTGCATATTGGCAGCATAGCTGTGCTGAGTACTGACAAGGATTTTATTGTTCTCAACAACTTCCGCAACGAGTTGCTTTGAAGCAGAATTCACCAAAGTATCGGCTGGAATTGCCGCACTAAATACACCCATTTTATCTAGATTGGCATCAAAACTTTGATCATCTAATTTTAAGATAATTTTTTGTGATTCAGATAAGGTCGGTCCAACATATTGACCACGAACCACCAAACTATTATTTCGCTCATGCAAGGTAATGGTATTGTCACTGGTCACTGGCAAAATTTGCATACTGGATTGTTGATCAGCAAGCTTTAAATAAGGCAAAGTGGCGGTGACTGGATTTTGCGAAGCATCTTGATATTGTACTGAGACCTGCACTTCATTTGCTTGTGCCAACACCTGACTTGGTACTTTGAGTTTCCAATATCCGACTTCATCAGACTGCACCTGATAACGATGTTGACCGATTGTGACATTCACCTCATTGAGTTGCTGCCCTGATTTGACCAACCCGATAAAAATAAGATTGGTTGAGCTGGCCAATACCGCACCGACAAACATCAACTTCATAATATTCATGCGCTGTGCCAGTAAGCCACCTAAAAAACCACCCACCAAACTGAAAATCACTCCATAGATTTTAACGGCTTCGGCAATTTGCTCTTTGGTAAAGTTCAGGTCTTGATAAAACACATTTGAAATGACCCCCGCAATAATGTCAGAAATGCGATAAAAACCGATCAATAACAACAACACCAATGCCAGTTTAACGCCATAACGCTTAAAGAAATCCGCAATCGGGTTAACCCAAGTTTCAAATGCCATTTGCTTATTTACAGCACCCATTTTCACCAGCAATGAACCGATCAATAAGGCAACAACAGCAGAGCCAATAAAACGTAAGGCTTCAAAGCAAAAAAGTAACAAAGAATCTGAAATTTCAAATTGTGATTTCAATGCTTCAGTTAAAGTACCAGAGAAAATATAGCTCAGTACAAAACTAATCA
Organism: Acinetobacter bohemicus ANC 3994; assembly: GCF_000367925.1. Taxonomy (GTDB): domain Bacteria; phylum Pseudomonadota; class Gammaproteobacteria; order Pseudomonadales; family Moraxellaceae; genus Acinetobacter; species Acinetobacter bohemicus. Next base: position 528,084 of record NZ_KB849164.1, on the reverse strand, counting down.
CGGCCACAAAAAAGACTGCAACCAAACGATAGTAATCGGTACGTTTATAGTCTTTATAGATGCGATTAACTTGTGGCTCACGAATCACCAATGTGGTGATAATACCCACCAACATGACCGCAGCCATGGCTAAATAGGTGATTTTCCATGCACTATAGATATAGTTACCTTTCGCAGTCCCTAAAGACGCTGCTAAAAATAACGCTCCTGCACCCGCCACAATCATCCCAATGCGATATCCTGCATTATAGGTCGAGGCAAGCACCGTTTGCATTTGAGTTTCAGCCAGCTCAATACGGTAAGCATCAATGACAATATCTTGTGTTGCCGCAGAAAAACCGAGCAACACCGCACCCACTGCCATTTGGTACAGATAACTTTGACCTAATGCAGGATTGGAAAATGCCATGATACAAATGGCACAGATAATTAGCACCTGAGCAATGAGCAACCATGCGCGACGTCGCCCTAATATTTTGGTCAGTATAGGCACAGGTAATTCATCGATTAACGGTGCCCACACAAATTTGAAGGAATAACCCAGTGCAGCCCAGCTAAAAAATGTGACTGCACTTTTATCAATTCCTGCTTCTCCAAGCCATAAAGATAAACTTGAAAAAATCAGTAAGATTGGAATACCTGCCGAAAAACCCAAAAACAGCATAATAAGCGCACGGCGATCTAGAAATGCAGTAAAGGCTGATTTCCATCCAGTAGATTGTGTTGTCATTGATTTATTATGTTCTGAAAAACTCAATGCCGCTATTCAAACGCGTAATGCGCTAGGTTTCAATAACATTTACGAAATCATTATTTTATTTTATCGATTAAAGCATCATGGCTGCTTGAATTTTTCAAACAAACCTGTATACCTTAAACCTCTATCGCAATATTTCGTTTTGGACTTAACAGTGACCCAAAGACTCGAGCAAATGAACGCTTCTTTATCTGCCAATATTACTAGCAACAATGAACAACCAAGCCAAAACATTTTAACTTCAGCATTTGAACAAGCAGAAATACAAAGCACCTTAGAAAAAACCCAACTAAAATCTGAACAACTGACGCATATTCCTAATTTTGAAAAAATTCCTGCGTCAACGCGCCGACTGAAGCCACTCAACAACTTTTTGGGGCAAGATCGTGCACGCGCCTCGGTAGAAGCAGGGATTGCTTTACCTTATTCAGGCTATAACATTTTTGCTGTGGGTACTGCCGGTTTAGGTAAACGCACCATGGTTAAGCGTTTATTACAACAACATGCTAAAACCATGCCTACGCCAAATGACTGGGTCTATGTTTATAACTTTAAACTTCCGCGGCAGCCGATTGCATTAGAACTTCCTTCAGGGCAAGCAGCCAAATTTCAAACCATGCTGCACCAAGCATGGAAAACCATCTTAAAACAATTAGAACGTCGTTTTACCGCTGAAATTTATCACAATCGCATCGAACTCATTCGCCAACACACTGGCGATGAACAACAAATCGCGCTGATTGAACTGACCAAAGAAGGTGAAGCGCTTGATTTAAAATTGATTACGCGTAATGAAGAACATTGCTTTGTTCCAGTACATTTCATTAATGATTCACCTGAAGAAATGACCACTGAGGAAATTAACGCCTTAAATAGCAAAGAACGGGCTGAAATTTCAGCCAACATGCGTTACATGGACAAAAAGCTAGAACGCTTAGGTTTACATTTAGGCGATTTAGAAGATGATGCACGCGATAAAGTACAAATTTTAAATCGTGATATTGCAAAACAAGTGGTGATGCCGCGTATTGAGCAAATTTTAAATAAGTTTGCTGACGTCGAAGGCTTAAAAGACTATTTAAAATATTATGCTGAAGACATTATTAATAATGTCGAAATTGTGCTTGAACAAGAAGAAGATGACTTTACCCCGGGGGTATTTAGTCGTGTTCCTGCACGTTATCAAGCCAATATTATTGTTTCACATAAACCAAATTCTGGTGCACCGGTTATTTTTGAAGACTTCCCCACCCACTATAATTTATTGGGTCATGTGGAACAATTAACTCAAAATGGTACCATCACCACAGATTTCACCCTCATTCGCCCAGGGACATTACATAAAGCCAATGGCGGCTTTTTAATGCTGGAAGCGGAGCAACTGCTTGAACAACCGTATGCATGGCAAGGTTTAAAACGGGCTTTAAAATCTGGGCAATTAAAACTTTCTTCACTGGAACATATGCTGACTTTAACCGGTAGCATTTCAATTGAACCTCAATCTATTCCATTGAATTTAAAAGTGGTTTTACTTGCAGAACCTGAAGTTTATTATGAAATTTTAGAAGTTGAACCCGAACTCGGCAGCGTATTTAAAATCCGTGCTGACTTTACAGATACATTACAACGTAATGACACCAATGAGCAGGCTTATATGCAATTGATTGCCGACTATGTGCAATCAGACAAACTCTTGCCTTTCGACCGTTCTGCTTTAGCTGCATTGTTAACCGATTCCAGTCGTCAAGCTGAAGATCAAAGTTCATTGTCATTACATGCTTTAACTTTAGGCGATTTGATTCGTGAAGCACACCATCATGCGCTCAAAGCGGATGATAAAACCGTTTCAGATAAGCATATCAATACTGCTCTAGATCACCGTAAATACCGCTTAGGATATTTACGTGAATTATATTGGGAAGATTTGTCTCGTGGTACGCAGTTGATTGAAACTAGAGGACATCGTCTAGGTCAAATTAATGCGCTTTCAGTCATTCACTATGCGGATGTTGAGTTTGGTCTACCTTCACGTTTAACGGCGTCAGTTTATCAAGGTGGCGGTGATATTCTGGATATTGAACGTAGTGTAGAGCTGGGTGGCTCATTACATGCCAAAGGTGTGTTACTGATGTCCAGCTTCTTAAAAGCACACTTTGGTCGTGAACAAACCTTACATTTTTCTGCTGCCCTCGCCTTCGAACAAAGCTATGGTCAAGTGGATGGCGACAGTGCAACAGTAGCTGAACTTTCTGCATTATTGTCTGCGATTAGCCAACTACCGATCGACCAATCTTGGGCCATTACAGGTTCAATGAATCAACTTGGTCAAGTTCAACCGATTGGTGGGGTAAATGCGAAAATTGAAGGCTTTTTTGATGCATGTAAACTTCAAGGTTTAACAGGTAAACAAGGTGTCATTATTCCACGCCAAAATATGCAACATCTCATGTTACGCCATGATGTGATTGAAGCGGTGGAAAAGGGCCAGTTCCATATTCATGCCATTCAAACGATTGATCAAGCCTTAGAAATTCTCATGGCTCGTCCTGTCGGCACCTTAAATAAGAAAGGTCGCTATAGCAAAAATTCAATTTATGCTGCGGTAATGGAACAACTTGAATATTGGCAAGCCATTGAAGATGGTGCAGAATTTGAAGAAGAGTCAAAAAAAACCAAAAAAAAGAAAAAGAACAAAAAAAAGAACAAAGAAAAAGCTAAAAAACAGCCGACTCCTGCTGAAACTGTCGAATCTGAAAACACGGTTGATGCTGCACTAGAAGTAGAGTCATCTGCTTCTTAAAAATAGCCATAAAAAAAGCGCCACTAGGCGCTTTTTTTATGCTTTACAACAACTGAATTAAGCTTCAGCTGCTGGGCTATATTGTTCTACTAAAGATTTTAATTCACCTTTTTGGAACATATCAAGCATGATATCACTACCACCGATTAATTCGCCATTGATCCACAATTGTGGAAAAGTCGGCCAATTTGCGATTTGCGGTAACATTGCGCGAATGTCTTGGTTTTCCAAAATGTTTACATAAGCAAATGGACGACCAATTTGACTGAGTGCTTCTACCGCACGTGCAGAAAAACCACATTGTGGGAATTGCGGAGTACCTTTCATATAAAGAAGTACTGCATGTTTAGCAATTTGGTCACGAATTAACGCTTCAGTATCGCGTGCTTGTTCAGTCATTGATAAATCCTCAACTCATCTGCCTCGCATTATACCCAAAACTTAGCAAAACAGTATGACTAAAGCAATATTTCCATTTTTATTTCTATTAAGGCTTTTATTCTTGGGTAGATTTTGCTTATATAAACTTTTATTTTTCCACCTAACAGATAAGAGTTAGTCATGAATAACATTACCCTTGCGCCCGTACAACCTGATCAACCTTCACATTTGATGCCAGTATTTGGTCGTCAGCCGATCAGCTTTGTTCGCGGTCGAGGTTCTTATCTTTATACAGAAGATGGCACTGAATATTTTGATGCGCTCACAGGTATTGCTGTTTGTGGTCTCGGTCATGCCCATCCTGTGATTGCTGAAGCCATTGCTGATCAAGCGGCAACACTTATTCACACCAGTAATTTATTTGAAGTGCCATGGCAAACGGCGGCGGCACAAAAACTTGCTGAAGTTTCAGGAATGGAAGAAATTTTCTTCTCCAACAGTGGTGCCGAATCCAATGAAGGTGCAATTAAAATTGCACGTAAATTTGGTTTTATGCAAGGTATTGCTCATCCTAAAATTATTGTTGCGGATCATTCTTTCCATGGCCGTACTATGGCAACCCTTTCTGCAACGGGCAATAAAAAAGTTCAAGAAGGTTTTGGCCCGTTGGTTGAAGGTTTTATTCGCGTACCTTTTGGTGATATAGAAGCTATTCAGGAAGCCGCTATTAACCATCCTGACATTGTGGCTATTTTTGTTGAACCGATTCAAGGTGAAGGCGGTGTAAATACAGCACCTCAAGGTTTTAGCTACCTAGATGAAATTCGTCAAATTTGTAACCAGCATAACTGGTTAATGATGCTGGATGAAGTTCAAACAGGGAATGGTCGTACTGGTAAATATTTTGCTTACCAACACACTAACGTTGTTCCAGATGTTTTAACCACAGCCAAGGGTTTAGGCAACGGTTTTCCGATTGGTGCAGTGATGACGCAAGGGCGTGGTGTTGGTGTACTGACTGCGGGTAATCATGGTTCAACCTACAGCGGAACTGCATTGGGTTCACGTGTGGTTTATACAGTGATTGATCTGATTCAAAAAGAAAACCTTGTGGATAATGCTGCGAAAATGGGTGCTTATATTGTTGATCAACTGAAGCAACAGTTAGTCGATCAAAATGTGACGGTACGTGGTTTTGGTTTAATGATTGGCATTGAACTACCAAAAGCGTGTGCTGAGTTGGTGAATATCGCACGTGATGAATATCATTTGATTATTAACGTTACAGCAGGTTCAGTGGTTCGCCTACTGCCGACTTTAAACATCACTCAAGAACAAGCAGATCAACTCATTGCACGACTGGTGAAAATGATTAAAGCATTTTTAGCTTAAGTTTTTACATCGTTATATTCCATCTAAAAATATGAAAAGCCGCTAATAGCGGCTTTTTTTAATACTTATTTGCTTTTATGAAGCGTCTTGATAGATTCTACCACCAGGTAATTGGCAGAAATATTGTTTTAATGCTTCTAGACAACGATGGATTTTCATTGGCTGTTGTTCACATTTTGAAATAATGGCATACAAAGTAAAAGTGGGTAAGTTCCACTCTGGTAACACTTCAACCAAAGCGCCACTGATTAAATCTTTTTGTACATCTAAATATAAAATTCGAGCAATACCATGCCCTTGTTGACACAATGCTTTGGCGACCAAAACATTATTTGAGGTCAATCGAGATCTCATATCTAAACTAACAATTTCATTTGTTATGCCATGTTTAAATGAGAAACTTTGATAATTTTTCATCACATTAATTGGAATTAAGTCATGATTTTTTAAATCTTCAGGACGTGAAATTGGCGCTGATTGATTCAAATAACTTGGTGATGCAACCAAAACCTGCTCAACACGAGCAAGCGGCACAATATGCAAATTACTATCTTCAATTTTTGAACTCATTCGCAATGCAATATCGATACGACCATCAATGAGGTCAATATATTGATTATCTGCTTCTATATGAACTGCTAAACCACGGTGAGCCGACATCCAATGTGATAATGCTGGAATAACATGATTTGCAGCCAACTCTGGTGTCGTTGCAATACGCAAATCGCCAATCAGGTCATCACGCAGCTCATTGATTCGTATTTTTCCGCGCTCTGCAGCAGCAAGCATTTCTTGGCAGCTGTGGAAAAAAGCTTGTCCCGCTTCAGTCAAACTCAACTTTCTGGTCGAACGATGCAGAAGTGTAACTTCCATCTCTTGTTCTAAAGAACGAATTTGCTGACTGACCGCGCTTGTGGTGATGCCTAAATCACGGGCTGCACCACTGAACGAATTTTTTTCTACAACACAAGCAAATACACCCATTGCTCGAAGTTGATCTAACATAAATTTCCCTCTGAACTTATGAGATGCTTTACCTTACGATAAAAGCAACTCATTGTATTATACGGTGAAATTAATGCATTGTATTAATTTATTTAATTAATAGGTAAAACTTGAGTTGGATCAATTGGCTTGCCATCTAAACGCACTTGAAATTCTAGCATAGTGCGCGTTGTACCTGATGAACCCATTTCTGCAATTTTCTGACCTGCGGTCACATTTTCGCCACTTTTCACGTTCATTTTACTGTTATGTGCATAGGCTGAAATATAACCATTAACGTGTTTAATCAGAATCAAATTACCATATTCTTTCAAACCATCGGCTGCATAAACCACTTGCCCATCGGCTGCCGCATAAATAGCATCACCGACATTTCCCGCATAGCGAATACCTTTAATATTATTGGCTAAATTAAAGTTTTGGAGGACTGAGCCATTGCTTGGTTTCACCCAACGTAAAGCCGATACTTTAGAGGATGATACTGGCGCTGTAGGGATATTCGCCGCCACAGGTGCCGTCGATTTAGCTGGATTGGTTGGCAGTTGCACTGTTTGACGTTGAATCGGTGCAGCTTGTGTCACCGCCTGTGTCGTTGTGCTACGACGCGAACCGGAATCTTTTAAACGTAAAGATTGCCCCACATAAATACGATACGGCGACGCGATATCATTCATTTCCGCAACACTGACATAACCTAAACCATAACGTGCGGCAATCCCACTTAAGGTATCTCCAGATCGAACGGTATAATAGTCTGGTGCTGTTGCATAGCGCGTTACATTATTAATTTGTGGTTTTGAAGCGCAACCACTCAAAATGACAGTGGAAATAACAGCCGTAGACAACACTATGGTTTTCAACAAGGCTGAAGGCACAGCAAATAAGCGATATTGTGACACCAAGTGCATTAATCTTCCTCTCTACATACAAATGTATTTATTGATTTACGCTAAGATTAGCAAAAAAGTATGTGAAAAATAATTTCAGTCCTGTATTTTCACAAAGTTATAACACTACTTGACCCTATTTGGAAAACTGCGCTTGTAATGTATTTAGAATCTCATAATTTGTAGCATCCATTTGAATCGGCGTGATACTTACAAAACCATTCGCCACTGCAAAAAAATCCGACTCTATTTCAGTTAAGCCTTTTTGCGGATCAGCCACTGCCTCACCAGACAAACCAATCCAATAGACTTGACGACCACGTGGGTCTACATGGCTGGTAATCGGTTTTGATTGGCTGCGTCGACCTTGATAAGTAATTTTTGCACCTTGTAATACAGCCACATCTGGAATATTGACATTAAAAATGTGACGTGGCGGTAACACCGGTAAACCTGCGGCAATAAAATCATGCACCCATTGAGCGGCAGTCGCATAATCTTTGGCATGCTCATAGGACCGAACATTTTGCCCTGCCATCGAGACGGCAATCGCAGGTTGTTTCATTAAACGACCTTCAAAAGCGGCCCCCACTGTTCCAGAGTAAAGCACATCATCACCTAAATTAGCCCCACTGTTAATTCCACTGACCACCAGATCGAATTCAAAATCGAATAAACCATTCATAGATAAATACACACAATCTGCTGGCGTTCCATTCACAGCCCAAACATCAGGTGAAATTTGAATGGGACGCAAGGGTCGATCTAAAGTTAAAGCACTGGAAAAACCACTACGCTCACTTTCAGGCGCAACAACAACCACACGACCCAGTGGGGCTAAAGCATGCGCAAGCGCTTGAAGACCGGGAGCAAAAACACCATCATCGTTGGCAATTAATATATTCACTTAAAAAATCTCGTAATGGTTAAAAATGACTGGTAAGAACATTTTATTGAATTATATAAAGAATTATATATATTTAATGCCCGACATCCATTCAAAATATGTGACTAAAAAATGATTAAATTGATCTCATTTCGTAGCTTACTCAGCTTAGGCGTTGCAGCGCTATTATCACAAGCCGTTTTAGCTGATGAGGGTTTAACACCAGCTGAAGCCAACACTATGGTTAAAGAAGATATTGCTTCAGCTCAAGTCATGACTGAAGTATGCCCTGCAATCATTGGTAAAAATGCAAAATTTGATCACAACACGCATCAACTGATTCAATCTTATCTGCAAAATTATTCAGATAAAGCCATGAGTTTTGATAAAATTCAATCTGATACTGAATATAAATCAATTCTGAATGAAGCACGTGAAGCTGCAAAAGAAACCAGTAAAGATGAACAAAAATCAGTTTGTGATGATGTAGTAAATTACGAAGCATAATATATAAGGCATTTCTAAATAGGCGATCTGCCATATTAAGTCTGTTCTCAGGGCACGGAAAATTCATTTTCATGCCCTATTTTTTATCCATAAACCAGATGCCAAATCCCTTTCATTGTGACTGCAATTTTCAACAGCTTCGATACATTTGTGTACTTACAATAAGTCAAAATACAGTTAAGCTTACCTATATTGTTATTGTTCTGTTTTTAAATAATTTAGGTCTGCTTAAGTGAAATTATCTATGTTCAAATCTCTTTCTTTAGGTCTTTTGACCACTGCGCTCATGACCCTTTCTGTTACCCATGCAGCTACGCAACAAGATGAAAATATTGAAGTTACTCCAAATCAAAAAATCACCCAACAAGAACTTGCGGCTATTTATGTTTTATCCGAAGTTTGCCCAAGTTTGGTCAAAGAAAATGATCAATTCAAAAAAGGTTATGCAAAACTGGCACAAGAATATTTACCACAAGAACAAGACCCCGTAAATGCACTGCAAAAACTGAGCAAGCAGAAAAGCTTTAAAAGCATTTTAGCGGAAGCACAGTCGGATGCGAAAAAAGCAGGTGATGTTAAAAATAAAGAAATTTGCCAAGAATTGACCACATACAGTAATTGATACAAATTGGTTACAATACTTTTGAAATAAGCCGATTTCCCCGTAGAAGTCGGTGTGGCTTTATCCTAAAATGCTAAGCTCTTTGTGCTTATATCAAGATACTGGAATCACCTCGAATGACCCACAAAAGCGCCCTTGCTGCATTATTACTATTACCAAGTTTTACTTACGCAGCAACTGTCTTATCTGCACCTCCAGAACTCAATAATAAATCTTATGTTTTGATGGACTATGAGACGGGGCAAATCCTCGCATCGAAAAATGAAAATGAAAAATTAGCACCTGCTTCAATGACGAAGATGATGACCAGTTATATCATCGAACAAAAGTTGTTGAGTGGTGACCTCACAGAAGATGAAAAAGTTCGTATGAACGAATCTGCATGGTGTCGTGGTAGTAGCACGGAATCATGTATGTACGTACCCCTTAACGGTACTGCAACAGCATTAGAAATGCTGCGTGGGATTATCATCCAATCAGGTAATGATGCTTCTAAAGCTATGGCAGAACATATTGCGGGTAATGAAGGTACTTTTGCCCACATGATGAATGAAGAAGCAAAACGTATTGGTATGACAAATACCAGCTTCATCAATTCAACAGGTATGCCTGCTGAAGGTCATTACTCGACTGCAAAAGATATGGCAACCCTTGCGCAACATATCATTCACGACAGCTCAAAATATTACCCAATTTACTCTGAAAAAGAATTTTCTTTTAATGGGATTAAACAAGGTAATCGTAATGCCTTGCTTTATACTGACCCAAGTGTCGATGGTTTAAAAACCGGTCACACGGATGAAGCAGGTTTCTGTTTAACCACTTCTGCTAAACGTGGTCCACTGCGTTTAATTTCAGTGATTTTTGGTGCGCCAAGCATGAACGAGCGTGCATCACAAACCCGTGAAATTTTAGCGTGGGGTTATGCAAACTTTGAAACGGTAAAAGTACAGCCTGCCAATCAAGTTTTAGCTAAAGCTAAAGTTTGGTACGGTAAAGAAAATGACGTGAAAATTGGCTTAGCTGAAAACTTCAATGTCACTTTGCCGAAAGGTCAAGCCAATGCCATTAAAACTCAATTGGTTGTGCAACCTAAACTCACGGCTCCGCTGAAAAAAGGTCAAGTAGTCGGTAAATATGTTGCTAGCCTAGATGGTAAAGTTATTTCAGAAAAACCTCTTGTTGCGCTTCAAGATGTTGAAGAAGCAGGTTTCTTTGCAAAAATGCTTGACCATATCAAACAATTCTTTAGTAATTTATTTTAATTAAGTCCTAATAATTTTTATTCAGCCTTAAACTAAAGATAAAGCACTTCTACTTTGGTATGAGTGCTTTTTTATTTTATAATTCCTGTAGCCCTTCAATATTGACTGCTCATCATGAAAAAGAATATTCGCCCTTATTTAGATCACCATCCTAAAATTGACGCTACTTGTTATATTGATGATCTTTCTGTCGTCATTGGTGAAGTTTCTTTGGCTGGAAATGTTTCAGTCTGGCCTTTTGCAGTCATTCGCGGTGATGTCAATTATATCAAAATCGGCAAAAACTCTAATGTACAAGACCATGCTATGTTGCATGTCAGCCATAAAAATACAGCTAAACCCAATGGTTCACCGCTCATTATTGGCGAAGATGTCACCATTGGTCATCATGTGACTTTGCATGGCTGTACTGTGGGTAATCGAGTTTTAATTGGCATCAATACCATTGTTTTAGATGACGTGATTATTGAAGATGATGTCATGATTGGCGCAGGCAGTTTAGTACCACCCCGTAAAGTCTTAAAAAGTGGTTATTTGTATGTTGGAAGCCCAGTACAACAGGTTCGTCCACTAACAGAAAAAGAACTGGAATTTTTACCTTATTCGGCACAGAACTATGTAAAAGTGGCAAATAATTATATCAATCCTACTGACTAATCATGATGAATATTCACTTAAGTACATAAGTTGAACTTCTATTGAATGATGAAACATAATACTTAAATGGGTTCTAACAGCTCAATTTCGTATAACGGCTTATGTTAAATGGACTTCTTATGTAACGTTTAATATTAATCTTCAGCAAGTCCTTTTAAAAAAATTTGAATTCCTATATAGATTAAAGCATATATCATGATATGGAATGCATTTTCTAAACTAGTAAAAAAGAAGCTTATAAAAAAGATTAAAGCAGCCACTAAAACTATAGAAAATAATATATTTAACAAGTATTTAACTTTATATTTGTTAATGAATATAAAAACCGTATACATAAGAAGACTTAATGTTAAATTTATAAAAAATATAATGAGAGCAAATATTACTGGAAAGAAAACTAGAAATGAAACTATAAAACCCAATATATGTAATATCCAAAAAATTCGCCAAAACCCATTCATTGTATTGTATATCCATTATTTTTATATAATTAACATAATACAGATTATCTTAAATAAACAGGAATATGGTTTCAATTTCCTGTTGGAAAACCATGAAACATCCATTGTATGCCCCATAAAATAGCTAGGACTAAAATTACTGAAAAGATGATTTCTAATTTCTTCATTTTTTAAGAACTTTCTAAAATTAACATCATACACTTATACGAAATGCAATTACATTGTCATATAAAATCAATATGATAGCGCATTGTAAAATACCCAACCCTACCCGATTGGGCGTTTTACGTGACTAGTCGTGTTCCACGACTATTATTTAACCATTATTTCAAAAAATTGATAAGCTAACATTTATAGTGAGTTATCGTCTATTTCAAACGCTCAAAGAAAAAAGCAATCAACATAGCCACCACGCCCTAAATTTTGTAGAATACCCCTTTACTCCCATGGTTCTTTTTTATGACCACTTGGACAGCTCACGTTACCGTAGCCACAGTTGTTGAAAAAGACGGAAAATTCCTGTTTGTTGAAGAACATACTGAAGGTGTTACGCATACTGTATTCAATCAGCCTGCGGGTCATGTTGAATGTGGTGAAACGCTTATTCAAGCCGCAATTCGCGAGACCATGGAAGAAACGGGCTATGATGTCGAAATTGAATCATTGCTCGGTATATATACCTATACACCGCCAATGTTCCCCGATCGCACCTATTATCGTTTTTGCTTTTTAGCACATGATATTCAATATCATCCTGATGCTAAACTCGATACCGATATTATTGGTGCGGTGTGGATGACTGTAGATGAACTGATTGAGTCTGCACGAGCACGTAGCCCCTTAGTGACTAAAGCCGTAAAAGATGCTTTATCTGGTCAAAAATATCCGTTATCGCTCGTTTATGAGCACCAAAACTCTCCTTTAATTTCAAATTTGGATGCCTAATCCTATGCAACAACGTGTCATCGTCGGTATGTCTGGTGGTGTAGATTCTTCTGTTTCTGCAGCACTTCTTCTTCAACAGGGATATCAAGTTGAAGGACTTTTCATGAAAAACTGGGAAGAAGATGATGGCACGGAATATTGCACGGCAATGGATGACCTTGCCGATGCACAAGCCGTTTGTGACAAAATTGGCATCAAACTGCATACCGCTAACTTTGCTATGGAATATTGGGATCGTGTATTCGAGCACTTCTTGGCTGAATATGCTGCGGGTCGCACCCCAAACCCAGACATTTTATGCAATAAAGAAATTAAATTTCGTGCATTTTTAGACCATGCCGTGAATTTGGGTGCAGACTTTATTGCCACAGGTCATTATTGCCGTCGCGGTGAAACCATGACCAACTCACGTGGTGAAGAATACGCGCCTTTATTACGCGGCTTTGACCAAAATAAAGATCAAACCTATTTCCTTCATGCAGTACACGGTCGTGAAATTAATAAGACCTTGTTCCCTGTCGGTGAAATTGAAAAACCTGAAGTTCGTCGTATTGCTGAAGAATTGGGTTTAGCCACAGCGAAGAAAAAAGACTCAACAGGCATTTGCTTTATTGGTGAACGTCGTTTTAATGACTTTTTAAAACAATACTTACCAGCACAAGCTGGAAAAATTCTACTAGATACGGGTAAAGAGGTTGGTGAACATCACGGCTTAATGTACTATACGCTCGGTCAACGTGGTGGCATTGGTTTAGGCGGCTTAAAAGGCGAGTCTGAAGGTGCATGGTTTGTGCTTTATAAAGATATTGAAAACAACCGCCTCGTGATTGGTCAAGGTCATGAACATCCACTGATGCAAAGTACAGTACTTTGGAGTGAGGCGATTGACTGGGTAGCTGGCGAACAAGAGATTCCTGAAACAGGTTTCCGTTGTACGGCTAAAACGCGTTATCGCCAACCTGACCAAGCCTGTGTATTATTTAAAGACCCGAATTCACCCAACGGTGTACGGGTTGAATTTGATGAGCCGCAACGTGCGGTGACTCCTGGACAGAGTGTAGTGTTCTACGCAAATGAAGTTTGTTTAGGTGGTGGTGTGATTCATCATACCAATGCGCCAAAACCTGATTTTATTTAAAAGGAAGCGATAGGCATGGCTGAGTTACCCTTTCAACAGCCTCAAACTTTGAATGTTCGCCAAAATAGAGCTTTGGCATTAGCAGCTGTGTTTCAAGCGACACAGCTGACGCATATGACTGCCATGTCGGGGCAGCAAAGTATGGGTGAAAGCGGTGGTTTCTACTTAGAAAAACTCATCAAAGCCAGCCTCAATATCCGCCCAACGGCGAATGAGTCCTGTCAAACCCTGTATTTTTTCAATCAACTTGCCGATATCTCCCTCGGCTTAAAAACGCTAGAAAACAGTATTACCCAACCCTTTAATACGTCTCCTAAGTCTCGTTTACCTAAACTGTCTAACACCAAATTGCCGATGGGCTATGCCATGGCACTGTTGCAGTTAGAAAAAAAAGTCTATGGCAATCCTAAATTCGTTGAGATTATTGAACAATCTCAACAGAAAATTCTGAAACAGCTGTCTTTCTTTGACAATAATTATCTGCATCCCAGTATTATTGCCAACCTTGCCCAAACCTATATTGAAACTGCGGGACAAATTAATCCACGCATTATGGTGAAAGGCAATGCAGAAGCCTTCAAAGACGCTTCTCACACCAATCGTATTCGCGCTTCCCTGTTTACTGGCTTACAAATGGCACATTTATGGCGTCAGTTGGGTGGCAGTTCATGGGGCATGATTTTCAGTAAGCGTAAGCTGCTCCAAGACATTCAAGATCTTGCTCGTTTACAGTATCAGGTGGTTTAACTGATGCCGTGCGAGTTTTGTTTTACGTTTAATTCCAAAGTTTAAGGAATCGCTATGAACGCTTTAACCGCACTTTCTCCATTAGATGGACGCTACGCGAGCAAATGTGATGCTCTCCGTCCTTTCCTCTCTGAGTTTGGTTTAATCCATGCTCGTGTGACTGTTGAAGTGCGTTGGTTACAAGCGCTTGCAAACCGTCCTGAAATCACTGAAGTTCCAGCTTTTTCAGCAGCAACCAATGCTGCTTTAGATGCCATCGTAGTTGATTTCTCGGAAGACGATGCAAACCGCATTAAAGAGATTGAACGTACCACCAACCACGACGTAAAAGCGGTTGAATATTTCCTGAAAGAGAAAATTGCGCATATTGATGAATTGAAAGATGCAGGTGAATTTATTCACTTTGCATGTACTTCTGAAGACATCAATAACTTGTCTCACGCCCTTATGTTAAAAAATGGTCGTGACGTTCTTGTTGCTTCTATGCAAAGCATTATCGATGCAATTGCGACTTTGGCTGAAACGCATGCTGAACAAGCGATGTTGTCTCGTACACATGGTCAAACAGCTAGTCCAACCACTTTGGGTAAAGAAATGGCAAACGTGGCTTACCGCCTTGCTCGTCAGATCAAGCAATTTAACAATGTTGAACTTTTGGGTAAAATCAATGGTGCTGTAGGTAACTACAATGCGCATTATTCAGCTTATCCAGACATTAACTGGCCTGCACATTCACAAGCATTTGTTGAATCTTTAGGTTTAGCATTTAACCCGTACACCACGCAAATTGAACCACATGATTACATGGCGGAACTTTTTGATGCGTTACGTCGCTTCAACACCATTTTGATCGACTTTAACCGTGACGTTTGGGGTTATATCTCTTTAGGTTTCTTCAAACAACGTTTGAAAGAAGGTGAAGTTGGTTCTTCAACGATGCCGCACAAAGTCAACCCAATTGATTTTGAAAACTCTGAAGGTAACTTAGGTTTAGCCAATGCAGTATTGGCTCATTTGGGTGAAAAACTGCCTATTTCTCGCTGGCAGCGCGACTTAACTGACTCGACTGTGCTTCGTAACATGGGTGTTGGTTTTGCACAAAGCTTAATTGCATTTGATGCCTGCTTAAAAGGTATTGGTAAATTAGAGCTGAATGCTGTACGTATTGCTGAAGATTTAGACCACGCTCAAGAAGTTTTGGCTGAACCAATTCAAACCGTTATGCGTCGTTACAACGTAGAAAAACCATACGAAAAATTAAAAGCCCTTACTCGCGGTCAAGCGATGACACGTGAAATGATGGTAGATTTCGTGAATGGTCATGAGCTTGAAGTTGTTCCTGCTGCGGATCGTGCACGCTTAGCGGAAATGACGCCTGCAACTTATACAGGTAATGCAGCTGAACAAGCCAAACAAATTAAAGATTTAATCGCTAAAATCTAATTCAGTTTTAGTAGCAAAAAGCGAAGCTTCGGCTTCGCTTTTTCATTATAATTCCACTACTTTATAGTCGAAAATAACAAGATGATTGAATACCAATTCAGCTTAAAACACTGGCTTCTTTTCGGTTTTTTAGCCATTGCGATTATTATTGCAAGTATTCAACCGCTCGAATTATCCTCTTATATACTGCATCAGATTGGTACAGTAGTGATGCTGATTGCCCTGTTCATTTGTTTTAAAAAGATTGGTCTCAGTTTTTACAGCTTTACTTTATACCTTGGCTTTTTACTGATTCACATTATGGGTGCACACTATTTATATTCTTATGTACCCTACAACGAATGGTTGATTCAATATTTTGACTTTGATATGAATCAAGCTTTTGGCTGGTCACGTAATATGTATGATCGTTTAGTGCATATTGCTTATGGCGTATTGCTGTATCCATTTTTCTACCGCTTATTCCAAGTCTGGCTTCCCACCCTAAAACCATGGGTTTTATTTCTACTTATTATTCAATTTGTCATGGCCAGCAGCCTTATATATGAATGGATTGAATGGTGGATTGCGATGGGTTTATCGCCTGAAGATGCGGAAAACTATAATGGACAACAAGGCGATATTTGGGATGCGCATCAAGATATGCTGCTGGCAACCATTGGCGCGATTATTTCTGGCGTGATCTGCTTAATTAAAGTTTCCAAACCTAGCTAATCCCGAAATAACCAAGCGTCTAGATCAATTTTTTTATTGCTGTATCGAGATCGGCTTCATCCATTTTAAAACTATTGATTCAGATAACTGTGAATTTTTCTGACGATCATGAAATTCAAAACAAACATGATCGTCTTTATGCTTACGCGCCAAGCTTTCAACAAACCGAAAATGGCGAAAATATTGAGAATCATCGAGTTGTAGCGTAATGCGCTCAAAACTTTCATGCCTGCTATGACGTCCGCCTGTAGAATATTTTTTATAATACTGCACAGTACCGCAAGCAGTTGACACTGTTATCGGCTGATCACTCTTTAAATGCAGTGCATAGCCAAAAATTAAAAATCCAGGAAGCATCAATAAAAATGGCGCACCCGCTTTCCAATCATCTGGCTTGACCTTAGGAATGATGTAAAGAATGGCATAGACTGGCAATCCGACAATGCACATTAGCCCCAAAACAATAAGAAACGTCGCCATTTTATAGATAAACAATCAAGTCATTATGAAATAATATGAGCATAAGTATTGAATATCGCTAAAAAAAGCACACCGAAGTGTGCTTTAAAAAACATAATCAAACTTTATGATTAAAGTTTCGGATCACGCATTTGCACTAAACTTGAGTTGCTACTCGCTAAAGTTTCCATGATTTTATTCATAACTGCTGGTACTAAACCATCTGCAATTTGTGCTGCCTGAAAACCTAACTTTTCACCTAAAGTCGGCTTACGACGTGTATCAATCACATAGACATCGTGCTGTGCCAATAAACTCAGCAAATATTCATCTGAAGTTTGTAATTTATCCACCAAATTTAACTCAAGTGCATCTTTACCATACCAATGCTCACCTGTAGCCACTTTCTCAACATTCAATTGTGGGCGGTATTTTTCAACAAAGTGCTTAAATAGCTCATGTGTTTGCTGTAATTCTTCTTCGAACTTTGCTTTACCTTCAGCCGTATTTTCACCGAACATGGTGACTGTCCGTTTAAATTGACCTGCGGTATATAGCTCGAAATCGACATGATGTTCTTTCAACAAACGATTAAAGTTTGGCACTTGTGCAACCACACCAATTGAACCGACCACCGCAAATGGCGCAGAAACAATTTCGTTGGCAATACATGCCATCATATAACCACCGCTGGCCGCGACTTTATCTACACAAATGGTTAAGTTAAATCCAGCATCACGTAAACGTACCAGTTGTGCAGCAGCTAGACCATAACCATGCACCATACCGCCCGGACTTTCCAAGCGAAGTACCACTCGATCACGTCCAACTTTTGCAGTTGCTAAAATTAAAGTAATTTCTTCACGTAAACTTTCTACAGCAGATGCCGCTGTATCACCCTTAAAATCAAGGACATAAACTTTTTTATTATTCTTTTTACGTAACCGTGCTTCTTTTGAAAGTTGTTGAGTGAGTTGCAAGAACTCAAATTTAGATGCTGTTGTTTGCGCAATTTTTTTACGTTGTTCATTTACACGCGCATTTAAATGACTGATTCGAATTTCAGCAGGTAATTTCGGGGTATGGAATAACATATAAAATAGTTTCTCTAATTGTATTTACGGTTAGCTTTAACATGAGGCCAAAACATTGAAAATTCAATATGATTTTTGATCCAAATCGTCTGATTTTTTATCCTATTACTCTTATAAGCATTTCAGCCGTGGTAAAACCTCTTTTATGACGCGAATTTCAACCCAACAGAAAGAATAAGCGATTCTAGAAGCTATAAGTTTAACTCGATATATCTTTGATTAAAAAATAAAAAAGAGCCTTTTGGCTCTTTTTGATGCAGGCATTGGATTAACCAAAACGACCTGTAATATAGGCTTCTGTTAATTGATGATCTGGCTGGGTAAAGACTTTTTCGGTCGCATTTACTTCAATTAAATCACCCAAATGGAAGTAAGCAGTACGGTCAGAAACACGTGCTGCTTGCTGCATTGAATGCGTCACAATGGCAATGGTGTACTGAGTTGAAAGCTCTGAAATCAGTTCTTCAATTTTTGCCGTTGCAATTGGATCAAGCGCAGAACACGGCTCATCCATCAAAATCACTTCAGGACTCACCGCAATGGTACGTGCAATACATAAACGTTGCTGTTGACCACCAGACAAACCTGTGCCCGGTTGATTTAAACGATCTTTCACTTCATTCCAAAGACCCGCTTTATGCAAACTGTTTTCAACAATTTCTTCAAGGTCATATTTGTCACGCGCTAAACCGTGTAACTTTGGACCATAAGCCACGTTGTCAAAAATCGACTTCGGAAATGGATTTGGTTTTTGGAACACCATCCCCACTTGCGCGCGCAGTAAAACCACATCAAGGTTCGGATCATAAATATTTTGATTATCTAACATCACTTGACCAGTGATACGACACGAATCAATCGTGTCATTCATACGATTTAAAGTACGCAAGAATGTCGATTTACCACAACCTGATGGGCCAATAAAAGCAATCACTTCATTTTCATAAATATTCAGATCAATCCCTTTGATTGCTTCTGCTTCGCCATAATATACGTGTACATCTGAAGTACTAATTTTCACATTAGCGGTTTTTGCATCTTTTTTTGCCGAAGTTTGGGTATCAAATTGAGAAACAAATGAAGTCCCTTGACGTTTTTTATCCACTTCGGGAGAGATAAATTGCTTCTGTTCTTGATTCACGGATTCGTCCTGTTCTAAGGAATTTGTTTTTGATGCAGTTACAGTATTCATATATTGCCCTCTCTACCAGCGCACTTCAAATTTCTTACGTAACCAAATCGCAAGGCTATTTAAACCCACCATGAGCGCCAGTAAGACAATAATTGCAGCAGCAGTACGTCCTTCAAAGAAGTTACGTAATTCATTGCCCTGCCATAAATAAACTTGGACCGGTAAAGCCGTTGATTGATCTAAAGGTGAGACAGGAATATTGGCAACAAATGCACTCATCCCAATCAATAACAATGGTGCGGTTTCACCTAAAGCATGTGCGACACCAATAATAGAACCTGTCATGATTCCAGGCAAAGCCAAAGGTAAAACATGATGAAAAACAGTTTGTAAACGTGATGCACCAATCCCTAAAGCAGCTTGGCGAATTGATGGTGGCACGGCTTTCAGTGATGCACGTGTTGTAATAATCACCGTTGGCAGCGTCATTAAACTTAACACCAAACCACCCACCAAAGGTGCAGAAATAGGTAAATGCATCCAACCAATAAAGATCGCAGCACCTAACAAACCAAAGACAATCGATGGAACTGCTGCAAGGTTATTGATATTCACTTCAATAATATCTGTGATGAAATTTTTAGGTGCAAATTCTTCTAGATAAATCGCACTTGCCACCCCTAATGGAATCGAGATAAAAATCACGATCAGCATCATGAACAATGAGCCCATGAATGCACCCGCTAAACCCGCTGTTGCAGGAGAACTACGAGAATCTGGATTGGTAAAAAGTTGCGTATTGAATGTACGCTCAATCACGCCTTTCGCTGCTAAATCATCAGAAAGTTGACGCACTTCTGGACTCAATTGCTGCTGATCATCAGGTAAAGAACGATCGATATTATCTGCTAACCAGACGTCAATATTGGCATCGGCTAAGAAGTTCATCTCAACTTTTTTGCCAATTAAAGACGGATCTTTAAAAACCATATCACGAATTCGGTAAGCTTCTGAACTGGTATATAAACTACTTAACTCATCACGACGGCTCGCAAGTGAAGGGTCTTTTGCAATTAAACCATTCACGATTAAAGCATCCCAATCGACCATGCCCATTTTAGTTTGCCAGTCAACATAACGCTCTTCATACTGTGCTGGAGACTCACCTACTTTCTGAGTTGGTCTAGGACCAGCATCAATCAAGGTAGGATCAAAATACACAGGAACCGTCATACTGGCTTGCCAAAACGCGGGAAGACCTTTATACAAAATACTGCCAAACAATAAAGCAACAAAGGCCAGTCCGATAATGACGGAAGAGAAACCGACAAAGCGAAATGTTTTTTCTTTACGATGGCGCTTGGACAATGAACTCGCAATTTTAGCTTTACGTTTTTCGCGTAATTCCGCAGCTGCACGAGGGTCTAATGCCTGATCTATAGATGATGTATTCGAAGTACTCATTAGTCGTATTGCTCACGATATTTACGCACAATATAGAGTGCTACAATATTAAGGCACAGCGTAATTACAAACAGGGTCAAACCGAGTGCAAATGCCACCAAAGCTTGAGGGCTTGCGAAATCTGTATCACCTGTTAATTGCTTCACAATCGTTACGGTGACTGTCGATACGGCCTCAAAAGGATTAACATGAAGTAATGGGCTATTTCCTGCCGCAAGCACCACAATCATGGTCTCACCGACAGCGCGGGATACAGCCAATAAAAATGCACCGGTAATCCCGGGTAATGCAGCAGGCAGTACCACTTGACGAATCGTTTCAGATTTTGTCGCGCCTAAACCTAAAGAACCATCACGTAATGAACGTGGGACTTGAGTAATAATGTCATCTGAAAGTGAAGATACAAACGGGATAATCATAATCCCCATTGCAAAACCGGCTGTTAAAGCACTGGTCACATTAATTTCAAGGCCAATCGTTGCACCTATTAATTTCAAAGCGGGTCCAATCACCATCAGGGCAAATACACCATAAACGATGGTCGGAATACCGGCTAATACTTCAATGGCAGGTTTTGCCCAAGATCTAAATTTTGGCGATGCATATTCCGCCAAGTAAATCGCAATCATCAGACCCAATGGTACGGCAACCAATAATGCAACACCACTGACCATGAGTGTGCCCCAAAGAAGAGGCAGTAAACCATAACTTCCTTCAGCATTTCCCGATGTACTAAAACCAGGATTCCATTCAGTTCCGAAGAAAAAATCAATTGGAGAAACAAAATTGAAAAAATGGACCGCTTCTTTAAACATCGACATCACAATGCCAATCGTTGTCAGAATTGCAACCCCAGAACATAAAATCAAAATAACATTGATGGTACGTTCGACTTGATTACGTGCACGATAAGTTTGACTGACCCGTTTCTTCGCCCAAACTAAACCTAATATTGCAGCACAAATGACGACAGCAAACTTTGCCAATTCACTGACTTTTTCGAACTTCGCCAAGTGTTCTGCTGCTGCAACTTCATAAGCTGCCGGTGTGTCACTCACACCAAAACCTGAAGCAATGGCTTTAACTCGATCAATCAGTACATCTATACCAGCGACATCTAAATTTGCGGTAATATTCGTTGGAACATTTTGTAAAATTAAATATTGCAAAACGTTGGCTTCAACCAAATTCCAAACAAGTAAAATTAAAAAAGCAGGGATACCACACCATAAAGCAACCAATGCACCGTAATATCCGGGACGAGAGTGCAACTTCGCAGAGTTATTTCCCTTACCTGCTAGGTTACGGCTTTTAGATAACCCGATTTGATAGGCTACGGCAATCAATGCCAATAACACACCTATGAGTAGCAGATTCATGTATTCTCCGGCATTTTTTCAATTTTCATGCTTTGAAAAAACCTTATTTTGCAAAAAAGCTGATGCTAAGAATTCTCCTAACATCAGCTTATTCATCCTAATTACTTAACCGCTTTGCCTGCTTTAAAATCTGCAAGAACTTTTGCACGTTCTTTATCAGACATTGAAATCAGACCTGCTTTTTCTAATTTAGAACCTTTACCTGAAACTTTTTTGTTTAAGAAGTATTCAGAATACTGCTGTAAACCTTTGATTGATTTAAGGTGTTCGCCTTTCACATAGAAGAACAATGGGCGTGATACTGGGTAAGAACCATTTAGAATTGTTTTTTCTGATGGCACCACATTGTTTACAGTCGCTACACGTAATTTGTCACGGTTTTGGTCATAGAAACCTAGACCAAACACACCCACTGCACTTGGAGACGTCTTTAAACGTGCCAATGTTTCAGTATAGTCACCAGAAATTTCAATCACTTTGCCATCTTTACGGAAAGTCGAACATGCTTTCTTCTGTGCATCTTTGTCTAAATTCTTAAAATATGCATAAGATTCACAACCAGCTTCAACCATTTTTTCTTGGAACACTTCACGTGTACCGTGGTTAGAAGCTGGAATGACCAATGTAATTGGTTCATTCGGAAGTGCTTTGTCAATTTGATTCCAATGCGTGTATGGGTTTGCAACTAACTTACCATTTGATGGTAATTGTGCGGCCAAAGCTGCAAATACATGCTGTGGACGAAGTTTATAAGCAGCTTTTTTTGAGTTAGAGGCAAAGACAATACCGTCATAACCGACTTTTACTTCAATAATTTGATTCACACCAGCTTTTTTACATGCAGCCAGTTCAGTATCTTTAATTTTACGAGATGCATTGGCGATGTCGATTGTGTTATCACCTACGCCTTGACAGAATTGCTTTAAACCACCAGATGTACCACCAGAACCAACAACAGGTGTCTTAAATTGTGGGAAAGTATTACCAAACTCTTCTGCAACAATACTTGAGTATGGCAAAACAGTTGAAGAACCAGCGATTTGGATGGTGTCACGAGCTGCATTTGCTGTTGTTGCTACAACTGCTCCTGAAACTGCTAAAGCAAGTGCGAGGTGATTTAAGCGCATTCTTTTCTCTCTTCATTAGATGCAATTTTGAAGCACGCTACTTTTTTATAAAGTTTTGTACTTTTTCGATATCTGCATTTTGAGTTTAAAATATGACAATGAAGTTACAGCTTTATGACACTTTAATGATCTGTATATTTTAAGTAAATTTATCTATGTATTCACCCTATTCACGCACTTTATAAAAATAAATAACACTTTGTTTTGACTTAAAAATTTAGAGAAATATTCAATGAGCATATTTATGACAAAAGATCATCCTATAATGTTTTATACAACGCATGATCAATGCAATATCAGCCATGATGACTTAGAAAACATGATGATTTATAGCTATTTGCCATAAACCACACCAAATATTTGACTATAAATAAGCTATAAAAGCATGTTTTCTGACAGATCACCACCCGAATATGTATCGAAAATGACTTCAAAAAATTAGATTTAATCCAATCTTGGCAGCTTAATTTTACAATGAAAAGAAGCCACCAACCTGCTCCTTTTAAATACATATCTATAAATGCACGCAACATTGAAAAATATATTGCTGCAATATTTATGACCTCATTTTTACTGATTATAAATTTTCAGCAGTGTGACCAAGCTTTTTTAATCAAGGCAATACAGAATAAAAGTAATGACTTGAGTACAAAACCCATCAATTAAAGCAATTAAAAAAAGCAATATTACGATTCACTGATCATGTGAAATTGATTGATTCAATACTTTTTAAATTAATGAATAATTATGTGAATGAGGGTCTTTATACACAGATTTTATGATCAACAACTTACTTTAGAGAATGCTATTGAAATGATCAAAGCGTAGAAAGAGATGCTTTTATGCTTTGATCAAGACCTCCTAACATGTATAAAAAAAGCCAGTTATAAAACTGGCTTTTCTTTTAACTTAAATACTTACATTCGCTTAGTCAATTGCTGTCACATAAGTACCAGCTTGAATTGGCCCTTTGATACGATCTGCTTCTGCTAACACAAGGTTAAGCAAATTCTTCACGTTATCTAAAGTCGCGACTGGACTTAAAGTGGTCATTTTCAAGGATTGAACTTGACCAACCTTAGTAACACCAATATTCGCTTCTCCACGCGCAAACAATTCATCTGCGACGTTTTGATTCAATGTATCAAGCAATTCTGTTGGATAACCTTCAGGAATCACACGGAACAACACAGAAGCAAATTGTGGATCAATCAACATCTCTAAACCATCCGTTGCATTGATATAATCAGCAACTTGACGCGTTAGAACCACACCATGGTCGATCATTGAACCATAAAGCTCTTCGCCTAATGATTCTACCGTCATCCACAATTTCAACGCATCGAAACGACGTGTGGTTTGTAGTGACTTCGACACAAGATTTGGCACACCATGTTCTTCATCATAAGCCGAGTTTAAGTACTCAGCTTCATAATGCATGAAACGGTAGTTCGCTTCGTCTTTCAACAAGAACGCACCACAAGAAATGGTTTGGAAATAATGCTTGTGGAAATCGAGCGTCACAGAATCAGACAATTCAATCCCATCTAACATGTCACGATAGTCATTCGAAAGAATGAGTGCACCACCCCATGCTGCGTCGATATGCATCCACGCGCCATACTTGTTGGTGATTTCACGTACTTTCTTCAATGGATCAATTGCGCCTGCATCGGTCGTACCCGCAGTTGCAACCACACATGCCACGATTTTACCCGCCGCTTGCAGATCAGCCATGGTTTTTTCCAAGGCATCCATATCCATCTGTGCATTTGCATTGACAGGAACAGTCACAACCGATTGGAAGCCCATGCCCATCATTGCCATGTTCTTTTGCACAGAGAAATGTGCATTTTCAGAACAAATCACTTTGACGTTACGCATCGCATCCGCAGGGATACCATCACGCTGAACAGACCACGGCTTGCCGTTTTCGTCTTTCCAGTTTTTCGCAATACACGCATCACGCGCCAGCAATACACCCATCAAGTTCGACTGTGTACCGCCAGAAGTGAATACACCCGCCTGACCTGCACCATAACCGACTTTTTGACGAAGCCAATCAATCAATTGAACTTCCATCAACGAACCCGCTGGGCTTTGATCCCATGAGTCCATCGATTGATTCGTTGCATTAATCAGCACTTCCGCAATTTGGCTAGTCACCATCGTTGGGCAATGCAAATGTGCAAGTGAATGCGGATGATGTACTTTCAAGCTTTTATTGAGGAAAAGCTCAACCATACGTTCAAGCGACTTGTGTACACCTAAACCTTCTTTTGAAGGGTTAAACGCAATTGCGCTGCGTAGCTCTTTAATGCTACCGCCTGTGTACATTTTGTCATTGTGCAACCATGCTGCGACTGCTTTAGTCGCCTCACCCATTGCTGACTCGTAGTCAGCAATAGACTGAGCATCATTGCAGAGTAATGCTTTACGATGTTCTGCAAAATCAACCATTATGCGCCTCGTACTGCAACTAGTGCTTCAGCAATTGCTTTCTTAAAGCGAACAAGTACTTCTTCACATTCAGCTTGAGTGATGATGAGTGGGCAAAGTAAACGAATTACAGTACCGTTACGACCGCCTTTCTCTAACAACAATTTGTTATCGAAACAAGCCGTTTGGATAGCCGCTGCCAATTGAGAATCACCTGGTAATGAACCCATGTGATCTGCTGTTTGACGTTCGTCTACAATCTCAACACCCAACATCAAGCCACGGCCACGTACGTTACCGATACATGGGAATTCTACTGCTAATTTTTTAAATTCAGCTTGTAAGAAATCACCACGTTCTTGTGCATTTTGCGCAAGATTTTGCTCTTTAATGGTGTTAATTGTTGCAAGACCAGTACCCATCGCCAATTGGTTACCACGGAAAGTCCCTGTGTGACCCGCAGGTTGCCAAGCGTCAAATTTGCGCTTAATACCAAGAACTGCAAGCGGTAAGCTACCACCTACTGCTTTTGACATCACCACAACATCAGGTTCAATGCCTGCATGTTCAAAGGCAAACATTTTACCTGAACGGGCAAAACCAGCTTGAACTTCGTCAAGAATCAACACAATGTTGTGTTTTTCAGTGACTTCACGGATTTTTTTCAACCATTTGGTTGGTGCTGTAACAACACCGCCTTCACCTTGAATTGCTTCAAGAATCACGGCAGCAGGTTTAGTTACACCACTTTCTACGTCTTCAATAAAGTTTTCAAAGAAGTAAGTTAAGGCATCTACACCTGCTTCACCGCCAAGACCCAGTGGGCAACGGTATTCATGCGGATATGGCATAAACTGTACGCCTGGCATTAAGCCATTCACCGAATTTTTTGCAGATAAGTTACCTGTCATGGCTAAAGCGCCATGCGTCATTCCATGATAGCCGCCTGAGAAGCTAATCACTGAACTACGACCAGTATACGTCTTCGCTAATTTAATTGCTGCTTCTGTACCATCTGCACCAGATGGACCACAGAACTGTAAACAATACTCTTTTTTACCACCAGGTAATTGTTCAAGTAATGCTTCAGTAAATGCATCTTTTAAAGGCGTTGTTAAATCTAAAGTATGTAATGGGAGACCACTCGTTAAAGTATCTTGAATACTTTGAATAACCGCAGGATGGTTATGGCCTAAAGCCAAAGTCCCTGCCCCAGCCAAACAATCGAGGTACTCTGTACCTTCAACATCAGTAACCCAGCAGCCTAAAGCTTTTGCTATCGCTAACGGTAATTTACGTGGATAGCTACGAACATTGGATTCCATTTGGCTTTGGCGAGTCAAATAGTATTCGTTAGTAGAATTAGGGGCAGGATTTACAGAAGAAACGCTCATATCGAATTACCATCTCTGATATGGGTTGAAAGAAATAAGTCGGGTGACTTGTGGTCCTTTGACTCGGTGCTTTATAGAATCTAGTTAGACTTAAATTTGTTTGTCATAACTAGAGGGCGGATGATACCGAATTTTTCTGAAAAATAAACAACTTTCGGCACTTTATCCGTCCTATTTCATTAAAAAAAATCAAGCTAATCTATAAGTTGAATTCTCATCTTACATTGTGACAGGAGAAAGAAAACCTCATTTTTTTATGCTTTTATTGAAAAAAAATTATAATGCAGTGAAATTTCATGTAAATTAACTCGTAAGTATATAATTTTGTTTTAGTTATATTGAGCAATACGATTTAGTTAATTTTATCTGTTTTTACAAAGCCACCACAAAATCTGCTCAAATCCAACATAAACACACTTTAAGATCATCAATCTAGATTCCAATTCTACTTACAAAAAATAGGTCAAAAAATGCGTTACTTAACTCTCTCATCTTTAATTTTAGCATCTACTTTAACGACACCTGCTTTTGCTCAACAAAACGAGCAACTCAATTATAATCTAGTCAATATACAAGCAGAAGCCGCACGCAAAGTTTCGAATGATGAAATGCACGCTGTTTTATACATTGAAAAAAGCAATAAACAGCCCGCTGAACTTGCTGTGCAAATTACACAATTAATGAATCAAGCCATGGCTTCAGCCAAGAAATACCCGCAAGTGAAGGTTGAAACTGGTTCTCAAACCACCTATCCAATTTATGACAACGATAGCCGTAAACTCAAAGAATGGCGTGGTCGTGCCGAAATTCAAATTGAAAGTACCGACTTTAAAGCGGCAAGCCAATTGGTCAGCGAACTGCAACAAAATTTTCAAACACAATCCATTAATTTCAGTGTTTCTGATGCCCAACGCAAAAAAGTTGAAAATGAGTTAATGGTAGAGGCTTCTAAAAACTTCCAGCAACGTGCCCTAACCTTAAGTCAAGCGTGGAATAAATCAGGATATAACCTCGTTAATCTAAATTTAAATACCAATAATTCTTACCCACAACCCATTATGATGCGTGCAAGTATGGCAAAATTTTCGGGCGCTGAAGCAGCAGATGCACAAGATGTTGCTGCGGGCGAATCTAAAATAACCGTGAATGCAAACGGTACAATTCAGTTTAAATAAGCATTTAGACAACTCCTCCCAAAAAGACTACAAATCTGTGGTCTTTTTTTATGTCCTAATTCAATGCTTCTGCTAGATTAACCCGTTATTTTTTATCTTTGCATCAGTTTTGATTATGTCTCTCACCGAATTAAATCTTAGCCTTTTTGAATGGATTAATGCATCAAGTCATGCTAGCGATTGGATGATTCATTTTGCCATTTTCATCGCCAATGACCTGCTCTATTGCATGATTTTACTGTTTGCTTGGTTTTGGCTACGTGGCAACTATGACGTTAAAAAGCAAATCTTGAAGGCGTTTATCTTTACCAGTATTGCGATTTTAATCAGCCAATGTATTTCTCATGTGTATTATCACCCACGGCCTTTCGTTATGGATGTCGGGCGCACTCTTATTTATCATGCACCAAATGGCTCTTTTCCGAGTGACCATATGCTGATTTTTAGCAGTATCGCCTTTTCTTATCTGTTCTCTGCACAGCGTAAGCTGGGAATTTTTCTACTAATCATGGCTTGGCTGGTTGCATGGTCACGGGTCTATCTTGGTGTGCATTTCCCTTTAGATATGCTGGGCGCTTTTCTATTGGCTTTTGCCTTAAACTTCTTTGGTTTGAGTGTTTGGAATCACTATAAAGAGAAAATGATGCAATGGGTGCTCACCATTCACTTTTACTTATTTAAGCCACTGATTCAAAAGGGCTATATTAAATAACCCTCGCTTTAAAACAAAAAATCCCGCTCTAAAGCGGGATTTTTTATGGCGAAATTTTTAGTAAATGGCCATGTGATTACGATGAATCATTTCTAAAGAACGTGCTTCACCTAAAACTTGATAAACCTTATCTGAAGATAAACCCTTCACAATTTCAGCTGAACGTGAACTAAAGTTGACACGACCCACTGCGACGCGGCCACCTTGACTATCAACGCACTCGACCACATCACCGCGATCAAAATGTCCTTCCACCGCTTTTACCCCAACTGGCAGCAAACTACGATGATTGTCTTTAATCGCTTTTACGGCACCATCATCTAAAACCAAACGACCCGCTGTTTGTAAATGCGCTGCCAACCACTGTTGATGTGCAGTCATACGATCATTATCTGTAATAAACAATGTTCCGAGTAACTCACCAGACATTAAGCGAGCAAGCACTTGAGCACTTTCACCACTGGCAATCAGCGTTGGACAACCTGATTTAGCGGCTAAACGTGCAGCGCGGACTTTGGTCAACATACCACCACGACCAAATTTACCACCACCGCCAGCCATATCAAATAGGCTTTCATCCAATGCGCGAACCGTATGGAACAGTTTCGCATTCGGATTAGAACGCGGGTCGGAGTCAAACATGCCTTGCTGATCGGTTAAGATAATCAGCAAATCGGCATGGACTTGACCTGCAACCATGGCAGCCAAAGTATCGTTATCACCAAAGCGAATTTCGTCAGTCGACACCGTATCATTTTCATTAATGACAGGCACAACTTTCCAGTCAATTAAGTTCTGTAAAGCATCGCAAGAATTTAAATAACGACGACGGTCTGCCAAGTCATCATGAGTCAACAAAACTTGTGCCGTTTGAATAGCATGGTTTTCTAATACGCTCGACCACGTTTGAATTAAGCCCATTTGACCAATAGCAGCACATGCCTGAAGACTCGGTAAATCAGTGGGTCGGTGGGTCAATTTCATTCGAACCATACCTTCAGCCACAGCACCTGAAGACACCAGAATAATCTCATGTCCTGCATTGTGTAGATCTGCAATTTGTTTCGCCCAATGCGAAATTGCTGCAATATCTAAACCTTGCCCATTTGCTGTGAGTAAAGATGATCCGATTTTAACAACGATTCGTTTGCAATCCTTGAGCTGACGTTGCCCATCCACCACTTCTATCATCTTGTCCTCAGTTACTCATATTTCAGAGCTTAACGTACGTAAAACACTTCCATATCGCCATCATCGCCATCTTCATCATCTTCGTCGTCTTCTCCCAAGAGACCTTCAAGACGTTGTTGACGACGCATTTCACGATAAGCTTCTTTCGCTGCAATGGTTTGTTCACGTGTTTCAGCTTCAAGCTGATCACGGAATGCTTTCATTTCTGCAGCGTATTCAGGATCTTCAACTTCGCGTTCGCGTTGTTGCTCAATTTCATCCATTAGGTAATACACAACATCTTTGGTGCCTTCCGACATCAAGCCAGAAGTTTGGAATACTGGACCTTCCCACTGAATTTCATCAAGAATATGCTGACACCATTCTTCACGGGTTGCTTCATCAAGTTGATCGACTTTATTCAACACCAAGACCACTGGCAATTTCGCCAAAGTTGGAGAGAATTTTTTCAATTCTTCCACAATGACTTTGGCGTTATATGCTGGGTCTGAACCATCAATTGGTTGAACATCAATAATGTGCAACAAGATACGCGTACGTGCCAAATGTTTAAGGAAGCGAATACCAAGACCCGCACCTTCAGAAGCACCTTCAATCAGACCTGGAATATCGGCCATTACGAATGAACGGTGACTATCGGCATCCACCACACCTAAGTTTGGCACCATTGTGGTAAACGGATAATCTGCAACTTTTGGTTTCGCAGCCGATACAGCACGAATAAAGGTCGATTTACCGGCATTTGGCATACCCAGTAAGCCAACATCCGCAAGAACTTTAAGCTCTAAACGAATTTCACGGAACTCACCTTTAATACCATGGGTACATTTACGCGGTGAACGGTTGGTCGATGATTTAAAGTGAGTATTCCCCAAACCACCTTGACCACCCGCAGCAACCATAACGCGTTGACCATCAGCGACTAAATCGCCAATGATATCGCCAGATTCTACATCGACAATTGTTGTTCCTACTGGAACTTTTAATACGGTGTCTTCACCGCCACGGCCTGCGCAGTTCGCACCACGACCATTTTTAGCACGTTCCGCACGGAATCTACGTGTATAACGATAATCTACGAGTGTACTGGTGTCGTTGTCTGCTTCAACATAAATGCAGCCACCACGTCCACCATCACCACCATCTGGACCACCAAATGGTACGAATTTTTCACGGCGAAAACTGGCTACGCCATTGCCACCGTCGCCAGCCTCTACGGTAATGACTGCTTCATCAACAAAGCGCATACTGCCAATCCTCTAAATACTTTAAAACCGCATATTCTGCCATATTTTAAAGAATTTCTCGAATAGTATTATTCAGCATTACATGATTTTTAGTCATCGCCAGACCATCCCCCTACGGCTTGGCCCATATTTCGGACTTCACTCCAATAAATCACGACCAATTTAAAGTAAATCGCCTGCTTATTTCTGTACATGGTTACCGAAAATCAATCTCATGGATTTGGTTTTTCTATTGAGCTGCACTTTAATTGCACCATCACTTTCATACGTGGTAAAAATTAAAAATCAGGTTAAAGATAAACTGTTTGGATAAACAATAAGTACGGCCATCTTTATGCTGTAGCAGCTAAACTATAGCGGTAGATTTTAGCGATATAATGAATCTTGCTTGGCCTTTTCCAAATCCGTTCGTAAAAATAAACTCATTGTTTTATTCTTTTTTTGTTATGAATATTTTAACTTTTATCGGATTCAGAAAGATCTTTGGCGCTCAAAAATCTGAGCTCAACTCAGGCATGATCGTTTCAAAACAATATTTACAATAATGGCGCAGCACGCTGTTTATTTTCCATAATTTCAGGCAAATTGCGTTCAATCCAGCCAATCAAATGATTCAATTTCTCTGCGGCTTGCGAGCCTAAAATAGTCAATTGATATTCCACTTTTGGAGGGACAACGGGATAAACCGTACGAATGAGAAAGCCATCTTTCTCTAACACCTTCAAAGTTTGAGCCAACATTTTTTCACTCACCCCGTCTATGCGCTGTCTTAACTCACTAAAACGATGAATGCCATCGCTTAAACAGCGCAAAACCAATACCGACCATTTGGTGGTTAGATGTTCCAATATTTCACGTGAAGGACACTCATTGGATAAAACTTGTCCAAGTAAATTACTGGTTGCATAGTTACTCATCATTTCTCTCCAAATCGAAATAAACTTACTTTTAGGTACGTACTTACATTAGGTAAGTTAGTATACTAAGATAAAAACATCAAGTATACAAAACAAACAAATCAAAGGTGAGTCAAATGAAAATTGCAATCACAGGTGCAACCGGTCAGCTCGGTCAATGGGTTATTCAATCATTGTTAAAAAATACCGCTGCTACCAATATTGTGGCATTGGTTCGAAATGAATCCAAGGCTGCCGATTTAAAAGCAAAAGGGATTGAACTGCGTCTCTTTGATTATGACACACCTGCAACTTTAGCTTCTGCATTATCTGGAATTGATAAACTGTTGCTTATTTCAGCCAATGAAGTGGGTCGTCGTACACCGCAGCATAAAGCAGTCATTGCTGCTGCTCAACAGGCAGGTGTTCCCTATATTGCCTATACCAGTTTGCTGAATGCAGATCATTCTCCGCTCGGTTTAGCACAAGAACACCGTGAAACCGAAAGCCTCATTAAAGCCAGCGGCTTACAGTACACGTTCTTACGTAACAATTGGTATAGTGAAAACTATTTAGCCGGTATCACTCACACCGTTGAAATCGGTACGCTGTATGGCGCAGCAGGCGAAGGAAAAATTAGTTCCGCGGCACGTGCCGACTATGCCGAAGCCGCAGCAAAAGTGCTCACCACATCTGGACATGAAAATAAAATCTATGAACTTGCAGGCTCAACCAGCTTCACGTTGGCAGATTTAGCAGCTGATATTGCCGATGTTTCAGGAAAAGAAATCACCTATCAAAACCTCAGTGCTGAAGATTATACTCAAGCTTTAACACAGGCTGGCTTACCTGCTGGTTTAGTCGATATCATTGTCGATGCAGATATACAGACTGAAAAAGGTGCCATGTTTAGTGACAGTAAAGACTTAGAACAACTAATTGGACATCCAACCACAGCAATTAAAGAACAAGTTGCCGCAATTTTAAAAGCGTAGTAACTATTCCATTCATAATTCCCCTCTTCTTTTTCAAGAGAGAAACTTTTTGAAAGCTGACTTGCTACAAAAAAGAGAAAGCCCTCCTTAAACATTAGACATAAAAAAGAGCCTCATATGAGGCTCTTTTTTACTGCTTTACAAATTATGCATTTTTTTCAGCAGGAATTTTGCGGTAGCTTACGCCACACATTTGTTCAGCAATACGTAATACTTGGCAGCTATAACCCACTTCGTTGTCATACCAAACGTAAGCCGTTAAGCGTGTACCTGAAGTGATTGTTGCTTGCGCATCAAATACACCCGCAGTACGTGAACCGATAAAGTCAGAAGATACCACTTCAGTCGAATTTGTATAACCAATTTGACCTTGAAGGCTTGAATTGATTGAAATTTGACGAATGTATTCATTCACTTCTTCACGATCAACTTCTTTCTCAAGTGTTAAGTTAAGAATAGCCAATGATACGTTTGGTGTAGGAACACGTACAGAGTTACCTGTTAACTTACCTTTAAGTGCAGGAAGTGCTTTTGCAACCGCTTTAGCAGCACCAGTTTCAGTAATCACCATGTTCAAAGTCGCAGCACGACCACGGCGATCTGCACTATGGTAGTTGTCGATTAAGTTCTGGTCATTAGTGAAAGAGTGAACAGTTTCAACGTGACCATTGATCACTTTGTATTTGTCATCTAACACTTTTAATACTGGTGTAATTGCATTGGTAGTGCAGCTTGCAGCAGAGATGATTTTGTCTTCATCTAAAATGTCAGTATGGTTTACGCCATAAACGACATTTTTCATTTCGCCTTTACTTGGCGCAGTCAATACTACACGAGCAACGCCTGGGCATTTCAAGTGTTGAGCAAGACCTTCCGCATCACGCCATTTACCCGTATTGTCAATGACTAACGCATTGTTAATACCATAAGCCGTATAATCTACTTCAGCTGGGCTAGATGCATAAATAACTTTGATAAAGTTACCATTGGCAATGATCGCTTCATTTTCTTCATCTACAGAAATCGTTCCTGAAAATGGACCATGAATTGAGTCACGACGAAGTAAAGACGCACGTTTTTCTAAATCACCATCTGATGATTTACGAACCACAATGGCTTTAAGGTTTAAACCACGGCCAAGACCTGATTGACCAATGATTAAACGTGCAAGGATACGACCGATACGACCGAAACCATAAAGAACAACATCTTTAGGTTCAACAGTTTCAGCATTACCTTTTAACGATTCTACTGCTTGCGCAACAAAAGCGTCGATATCGCCGCCTTTTTCTTTAAATTCAACCGCTAGTTTACCTAGATCGATTTCAGCAGAACCGATATTTTCAACTTTAGCCAATGCTTCTAAGATTGGAAAAGTGTGAACAACTGAAAGCTCAACGTCCATAACACGTGTACGGCGATGCGCTTTTAAAATTTGAATTACTGAACGGTTAACTAAAGAACGACCGAATACAGAAGTCACGATATTTTTTTCACGATACAACTGACCAATTAAGGCAATCATATGTTCCGCGATTTCTTCACGGTTTTTCCAGCGACCTTGGTGCTCTGCATGTAGGGCGATGATAGTGTCTTTGCTCACAGATACGTCCTCTAATTAATTGTATATCTAGGCATAAATTTCAAAACCCGACAATTGTAAAGGAATTATCGAGAAGTTTGAATCAAAAGCTGATCCATACTTGGCTATTTTCCTACATATTCATTATAAATTGAAAAAATAGTTGTAATTATTTTCATGATTTTCATATCAAAAGCACTAAAAAAATTTATTTCTGACAAAAAGGGACAATTAAACTCAGATGTTGTTTTATCAAACAATGCTCAAAAGATAAAACCCATCACTTTAAGCGTTCTTGGTAATTTTCAAGATTTTTCGACAAGGCTTTTTGCTTTTGTTGCTGTTTCACCAGATGAATCGAACCTTCAACAATAAGCAGTAACACCGCAAACCAGATTGGAATATAAGTAAACCATTCAGCCGCTTCAATTCTTTCACCCAAAATAATCGAGGCGAAGGCAAGTAATATAGGTTCTAAATAGCTTAACAATCCAAAGATGACAAAAGGTAAATAACGACTCGCCAGCATGTAACTTCCAAGCCCAAATGCACTTAAAAAGCCCAAACCCAAGATCGCCAAAATTAAATATGGAAACTGTGCAATGAGGTTAAATGAGTCGCTATAAAGCGTTGCTAGGTAAATCGCAACAGGTAGAATTAAAAACAAATCCCACCAGAAACCACCCAAATGATCCGTTTTAAAAGCGCGTCTTAAGAAGAAATAAATAGGATAAGCCACAGCAACATAAGCAGTTTCCCATGCAATACTGCCGATACGCCATAATTCATGTCCAACGCCCATGCAGGCAAATAGGACTGCGGCAAGTTGCCATTTGGACAATTTTTCTTTGTAAATCACACAGCCAATCAGTACCATCACCAAGGGCAATAAAAAGTATCCTAATGAGACTTCTAAACCACGCCCATTCATGGGTCCCCACAAAAACAGCCAAAGCTGCGAGGTACACAATACTGAACTGATGATCAACCAGATCAACAAAGCAGGTTGCTTAAAAATACGTTTAAAAATTTCGGTGATATGTTTTAAATCACCGATCCACCACATAAATAACGTCAGGAATGGTAGCGTTGCTAACATACGCCAAGCAAAAGTTTGTTCACTATCCAGTGGTTTTAAAAACTGGGTATAAAAATACAGAACACCAAAAGTGATAGATGCCAATACAGACAATGCTACGCCTTTATACATCTTTCACCTCTAAATTTATGTCATTTGTATTATAAACATTTCACTCTGATAAAACTTGATCATTCACCTTTTAATTTGACTATTCAATAAAAAACCATGCCGAAACATGGTTTTTTATCAGGTCACTTGTAGCATTCAAAAAAACCTGTACATCGTTTATTTTTGAAATAAGCATGGTTTTATTTAGGCTTTACAAATTACATTTATTGACCCACAAATAATTCATGCAACAAAGCCTCTTAATTTAATATTTTAAGATTGTTGTGCGTTTGCTTGGTATGAATGAGATCCGTTAAGTTATAGCCAACTGATTTTGCATACTCTAGATATTCATTGACCACGGCTTGATCTGGCTGTGCTGAACGTGACAATACCCACATATATTTACGCCGTGGTTCACCAACCAGTACCGTTTGATAATCATCATCTATTTTCAAAATCCAATAATCACCGCGCGCTACAGATAACCAGCGAATCGCTTCAGGTAAAAAGCTAACTTTTAACTTGGTATTAAAAGGTGCATTTTGCACGAAGGCTTCGCCAATAGACTGCTGCAACTGCCCATCTTTACTAAAACAACGGTTGGTTACGCTGACATTACCATTTTCATTTAAGGTATAGGTCGCAGTAATATCACGGCTGCACTTGTTTTCAAAGTACATCGGCTTACGCGCAATTTCATACCAAACCCCCAGATATCGATCTAACTGAACTTTGTCTACAGTCTGCAATGGCTTAGTCTGTGCATATGCCAGTGTTGCAGCACCCAGACCAATCAACACAACCCCACCCACTGCAATTTTGGCAAGTGTAAAACCTGCCTTTGGAAGATTCTTAGCAACCATAAAAAATACCTGATTAAGAAAATCATATTATTTAATGATGAATATGCATTAAAATAACGAGTATTTTTCAGCCGTACTGTAGCGTTATGTAATGATTTTTGAAGATAAAATCATGACTATCAATCTAGGTCAGCATTTGAGCTTTCAAACGCACAATTTCATCACGCAGTCGCGCTGCCTGCTCAAACTGTAATTCTTTCGATGCTTTTAACATCTCTTTTTCCAGTTTAGACATGTGTTTTGCAAGCAACTTAGGATCAGCAAGAATATGACGCTCATCTGCACTTAAACTACGGGTTTGATCAGAAACTTTGCCATCAATTTGCTCATCTGTTAGTACCTCGCCGGTATCAATGTCTTTTTTATTTTGACGTTTGGTACTGCGTGGGGTAATACCATGAATTCGATTAAATTCGATTTGTTTGGTACGACGGCGATCTGTTTCATCCATCGCCTTTTGCATAGAATCGGTTATTCGATCAGCATACAGAATCGCCTTCCCTTTCACATTACGCGCTGCACGACCAATCGTTTGAATCAGTGAACGCTCTGAACGTAGAAAGCCCTCTTTATCTGCATCTAGAATTGCCACTAACGATACTTCTGGCATATCTAGACCTTCTCGCAGCAGGTTAATCCCCACCAAAACATCATGCACACCAGAGCGTAATTCATGAATAATTTTCACACGCTCAACCGTATCAATATCTGAGTGCAAATAAGCGACTTTCACCCCATATTCTTTTAAATAAGAGGTTAAATCTTCTGCCATACGTTTGGTTAAAGTCGTGACTAAAACACGTTCATCTAAATCTTTACGCAGATTGATTTCTGAAAGCACATCATCGACTTGTGTCAGTACTGGACGAACTTCAATTTCAGGATCAATCAAACCTGTAGGACGAACCACCTGCTCTGCAATTTGCTCTGATTTTTCCAGCTCATATTTTGCAGGCGTTGCACTAACATAAATAGTCGTTGGAATAATTCGCTCCCATTCTTCAAATTGCATTGGACGGTTATCCAAAGCACTGGGCAAACGGAAACCATAATTGACCAAATTTTCTTTACGCGAACGGTCACCTTTATACATGGCACCAATTTGCGGAACAGTCACATGCGATTCATCAATAATCAGTAAAGCATCGTCAGGAAGATAATCAAATAAGGTCGGTGGTGCTTCACCCGATGGACGACCCGATAAATGACGGGAGTAGTTTTCAATACCATTGGTATATCCCAACTGCTGCATCATTTCTAAATCGTAACGAGTACGTTGTTCGATACGCTGTGCTTCAAGCAATTTGTCGTGTTGTTTAAAGAATGCCAATCGCTCTTTCAGCTCTTCACGAATAGTTCCAATCGCACGCTGTAAATTATCTTTTGGTGTGACATAGTGACTTTTTGGATAAATTGTCACCCGTGGTGCTTTACGCACCAGTTTGCCAGTCAACGGATCAAACCAACGAATAGACTCCACTTCGTCATCAAACAGTTCAATACGAATGGCATTTTGATCCGATTCCGCAGGAAAAATGTCAATAATTTCGCCACGAATACGATACGTACCGCGTAAGAATTCCAGTTCATTGCGGGTATATTGCATCTCGACTAAACGACGAATAATGTCGTCACGGCTAATACGATCGCCCTGTACAATATGCAACAGCATGCTCATATAGGCATTGGGATCACCCAAACCATAAATAGCAGAAACGGATGCCACAATAATGGCATCACGACGTTCTAATAAAGTACGCGTTGCTGAAAGACGCATTTGATCGATGTGATCATTAATGGCAGAATCTTTTTCGATAAACGTATCGGACGATGGAACATAAGCTTCAGGTTGATAGTAGTCATAGTAACTGACGAAATATTCAACCGCATTATTGGGAAAAAAGGACTTAAATTCGCCATACAGCTGTGCAGCCAAGGTTTTATTATGCGCCATCACAATCGTTGGACGTTGTAATTGGGAAATCACATTGGCCATGGTATAGGTCTTCCCCGACCCCGTGACCCCTAATAACAACTGATCGTGATAGCCTTTTTCAATCCCACTGACTAATTTTTCAATAGCTTGTGGCTGATCCCCAGCGGGTTGATAGCTGGTCACTAATTCAAAAGGTTGCTGACTATCCTGCATAGTATCCATCTTCAACGACATAACCTTCATAGTATGAGGGCTAAAAATCTACATGCAACATCAGTCGCCTTATATTTCTCGACTTCGCCCATTCAACCAAGCCATGAGAGTGGATTCAAATTGATATTGCAGTTAACCATTTGCATGCAATCAGGCATGAACCCAATTGAAATATTAACTCTACTTTTATTACAAAATCAGACCTGTATAGTCCTAAATACGCTATCTTTGATGCTAATTTTAAAAATGCTGATCTTTCACTTGACCATCGGTCATTTCAATTGCAACATGAAGAAAGACCATCACGATTGCACTCGCCTATGTCATATCTCTATCACGATGAAAATATTATAAAAAGCTTACCTGAAGACACTGTATTTGTGTTTGGCAGCAACATGGCAGGAAACCATGCAGACGGCGCAGCACATACGGCTCTAGCGCATTTTGGTGCAATGCACGGTGTGGGTCGAGGTTGGTCAGGTCAAAGCTATGCTATTCCGACCATGAATGAACATTTACAACAAATGCCACTGTCACAAATTCAGCACTATGTTGATGACTTTAAGATTTACACCAAAAACCACCCTAAAATGACCTATTTCATTACCTCAATTGGTTGTGGCATTGCGGGTTATAAAACTGAAGAAATTGCGCCAATGTTTAAAGGCATTTCACATAATGTTATTTTCCCAAGCTCCTTCCGTCCGTTTGTAGAAAGAGCCCTACCAAAACTAACACGCCATTTTTTAAGAACGGTATTTACAGATGCTGTGATTTTTTCAACGGCTGATGAAGACATCATCAATCAACTGGATTTATCAGAAAGCGAAAAAAGTGCGGCAAGAATTATTTTACATACGCAAATGTACCCAACCGACAGTAATGGACGTGATCGCAATTTTGAAATTTCAGATATTTTGCACACCTTAAATGGTCAAATTTTCGAGTGGCAAAATAAATCTGAAGGTGCAATGCTGTTTGGTGGGGTCATTTTAGCGTTATTGGAACTTTACAATATCAACGAAAAAGATTTTATTGATGTTTGGCAAGGTGAACGAGAAATCCCTGCACCCAAAGCTGAAAATAAAGCGCGAAAGCAAAGTCGCTAAATAGCCGCTGCATCACATCAAGCGATATGAGCCAATGTATAATACATTGGCTTTTTTTATTGATATTTAAGATTCAATGATAAACATCTCATGGGTCAAAATTACATTTTAATTATCACATTCTTTTAAAAAAATATTTTTTTCGTTTTATACTCAACGCCTAAATTCACATAAAAATGATGAGCTCCTTAAATGGAAATATTGGATTCGCCTTTTTTTGAACTATCGCCAATTGCAATGTGGCTTGAAGACTATAGCGACATAAAAAAACAATTTGATATTTGGCGTGAACAGGGTGTCCAAGATCTTTTCAGTTTTTTACAAGAAGATGAATCTCGTATTCTTGACTGTGCAAGAAAAA
Organism: Acinetobacter bohemicus ANC 3994; assembly: GCF_000367925.1. GTDB lineage: Bacteria > Pseudomonadota > Gammaproteobacteria > Pseudomonadales > Moraxellaceae > Acinetobacter > Acinetobacter bohemicus. The sequence goes on along the minus strand of NZ_KB849164.1, from coordinate 487,517 downwards.
TTAAATTATTAAAAGTAAATTCCAAAACACTCGAACTCTATCAAGCCAAAGACTTTGAACATTTATGCCAAAATCTTCATTTGGTGTTTAAAGGCGACATGACCAAAAGCCATATCAAAGAACTGGTGGCTTTGTGGAATGGTGAAACGCATTTTTCCAATTCTGCGGTGAACTACACCCTAACCGGCGACCGTCTTGATATTCAGCTCAAAGGAATCGTGCTGCCACAGCATGAACATGATTTATCGCTATTATTGATTACCACCGAAGACATCACGCCTTACACTGAAGCCTGCCGTCTTGAAGAAAAAAGCCGCCATCTGGCAGAAGCACGCTTTATGTATTCACCGACTTCACTCTGGGTAGAAGATTTTAGTCGCATCAAAACAAAATTAGATAACGTCCGTGCTTTAGGGATTGAAGACTTTAAAACCTTTTTGGATGTGCATAGTGATTTTATCAATGAGTGTATTAAAGATATTGTAGTGATTGATGTCAATCAGGCAACACTCGATCTATTTGGCGCTCCGAATAAAGATACTTTATATAAAAATATGCACAAAGTTTTTGCTCAAGAAATGGTTAAAACCTTTCGAGAACAATTGATTGAACTTTGGAATGGCAATATTCATCATCATCGTGAAGCCATCAATTACGCACTCGATGGCAGTATCCGTCATGTGTTGCTGCAATTTTCCGTATTTCCAGATTATCAAGACGACTGGGGAATGGTTCAGGTTGCACTCACTGATATTACCGCTCGGAAAAAGGCTGAAAACTATCTTGAATATTTAGGTAAGCATGATGTGCTGACCAAACTCTATAACCGTGCTTTTTATACCACGGAAATAAATCGTTTAGAACGCAATATGCTACGCCCTGTGTCCTGCATTTTTATGGATATGAATGGACTGAAGGAACTCAATGACACTTTAGGACATGATGTGGGTGATAATTTATTACAACGTATGGGCAATATCTTAAACCAATTGGTTCAGCAAACACTTTACTCTGCATGTCGTATTGGTGGAGATGAGTTTGTGGTTCTGTTACCCGGTGCCGATGAAGCTGCGCTACAAAATTGTTTGCAAAGTTTGCAAGAACTGTTATTTGTCGATAATCAATTTTATTCCCATCAACCGCTTAGCCTATCCACGGGCTATGCGACCAACAAAGATGGGGAACGCATGGAAGACATGCTCAAACGTGCTGACATGATCATGTATCAAGAAAAAAGAGATTATTATCTTAATAACAACCGCAGAACAAACACGCCATAAACTTTTTAAACGCAAGAAACACTCAAAGAAAAAGCCATGGTCACACCATGGCTTTTTCTTTGAAAGCTTAACGCTTTCCCATCGAACGACGTGTACCGCGAGGTGGCATCCATGTACGATCAGCATAACGTTTCGGACGTGGACGCACTTCATCTAACACGCCATCAAGATTTTGCTCATTTTCTTGTTTAATAGGAAAAGGCAAATTGACCAATGGTTTTTTCTTGGGAGTATTTTGGGTGCTCATGTGATTCACTCAATAATTTATGAGCCATATTGTACGGAAAAATGCCTTCAAGTGCGAGATCGGATTATCAAATTGTTAAACCTAGCCATACTCTCAAATACAACCTTGCTGGACGCTGGGTTTAAGCTGATCTGCTGCCCTTGCGATCACGCCACGATATCAGTCCTTGTAATACGTTAAATAGCTATTAAAAAATGCATTACTTCTTGAAGCTCAAGCATAATCTGACTCAAAATAAACACCCCATCACATATATTATTATTCTCTATAGCATTGAAACAAATAATCTATTTTCTTATATAAACACAACTATATTCATATTTTTCAGCAATTATGCGCTTTTTATCTGACTCAAATTTTCTATAACTTAATTTTATCGTTTGTTTAAATTTTATTTAATCGCTTCCCTATTCATAATCTAATAACATAGCGACATTAGATTTGCATCATGGATGAGTTATGTCAGATACCCGTTTTTCCAAACCTCTCATTTACATGTTAATTGGAAGCGCGCTCATTCTGGCGTTATCACTGGGTGTACGTCATGCCTTTGGTTTATATCTAGTACCAATGAGTCATGAATTTGGTTGGGGGCATAATGTCTTCAGTCTAGCGATTGCCATGCAGAACTTGGTTTGGGGTGCTGTGCAACCCATCACTGGGGCATTTGCTGACAAATATGGCAGTAAAATTGTCGTTGCTGTGGGCGGTGCTCTATATAGTTTAGGCTTATTGCTGATGGCTTTCAGCTCAACAGGCTTAATGTTAAATCTAAGTGTCGGTTTAATTCTAGGGTTAGCACTATCGGCAACCTCATTTCCTGTTTTACTCTCAGCCGTTGGACGTGCAGCCCACCCTGATAAACGTAGCCTTGCCATGGGGATTGCCAGTGCAGCAGGCTCTTTTGGGCAATTTATTATGTTGCCGTCTACCTTACTGCTCTTACAAAACATTGGTTGGTCAGCAGCATTAGTGGTCAGTTCAATTTTAATTGCTTTAATTATCCCATTGGCATGGATGTTAAAAGCACCGATGTATGTCGCTCCGCATAGCTCGGCTCAAATCAATAAAGCCAGTTTAAGCTTTAAACAGATCTTGGTTATTGTCAAAAATCATCAGCCGTTTTGGTTCTTAGCCTTGGGCTTTTTTGTTTGTGGTTTCCAAGTGGTCTTCATTGGCATACATTTACCCGGTTATTTGATCGATCATGGTTTTAATGCAACTACAGGTACTATTTTTCTGGCCTTGGTCGGTTTGTTTAATATTGTCGGGACATATAGTGCGGGTTGGCTCGGTGGAAAATATTCCAAGCCACATCTACTCATGTGGTTATATGGTCTACGTGGCATTGCCATTATTGCTTTTCTACTGTTGCCTTTGAGCGCTTGGACAGTTTACGCTTTTGGTGTCATCATGGGTTTATTGTGGTTGTCTACCGTACCGCTGACCAATGGCATTGTTGCCAATATGTTTGGCGTGAAATACCTCTCTATGCTCAGTGGTCTGGTCTTTTTCACTCATCAAATCGGTTCATTTTTTGGTGGCTGGCTAGGTGGTGTCAATCACGATATGACTGGCAACTATAATGCTATTTGGATGTTTTCAATCGCGTTGAGTTTACTGGGTGTACTGGTACATTTCTTTGTTAATGAAGAGGCCGTGATTCATGACTGATTCTCTATTTGGTTTAAAAAGCATCATTGCGCTAGCAATTATTGGATTACTTAGCCTTGCCATTCTGTTGTGGTTCAAAACGCCGCAACTCTTTGTCTATTTCAATCAAGCTTTTTGCCCACATTAATGCGTCAAAATCAGCAGCTAAAACAGCAAAAAAATGACTTTATTTTGCTATTTATATTAGGGCGTGTCCTCATTTGGCTTTACACCAAATAAACATGCAAGCAATGTAAATCATAGACTGATAATTTCGTGCAAGCTTATCAAATCGGGTTGCAATCGCTCGAAAATGTTTTAACCTCGCAAACGCATTCTCAACTAAATGCCTTAATCGATATAGATATTTATCAAATTCTTTATTTAATCTTTTACTATTTGATCTCATTGGAATAATTGGAATCATATTTTTATTTTTAATCAATATTCTGATGGTCTCAGCATCATATCCCTTATCTGCAATTAAATAATCTGCTTTTTCTACAGTCTCTATCAATTGCTCTGCAACTTGGCTATCGTGGACTTGACCCCCAGTGATTTTAAAATCAATCGGTAATCCATTCGCGTCGGTTGCAAGATGTATTTTTGTTGTTCGCCCACCACGTGATTGTCCAATTGCTCTTTCGAAACCATTCCGAGCTCCACTTGCATGCTGATGCACGCGTATGTAGCTTCCGTCAATGAATACCCATTCTTGATCCAAGACGCCACGTAATCTAAAAAAAATTTATTCCACAACCCCTTACTTGCCCAACGATTAAAACGATTATAAGCAGTTTGCCAAGGACAAAATTCTTGAGGAATATCACGCCATGTCGCACCTGTACGTAGTTTCCATAAGATAGCTTCCATGATATTTCTACTATTCTTTGAACAGTAGCAACCGTGTAATCGCATTGTATCTTGGATTTGCTGCCAAATATTATCTGTTAAAAGAGTACGTGCCATTGAATAATATTGAAATACAACTAATTTGGAATATTATTTTAAGTCTTTAACATCCATTCTTCAAATGAGGACACGCCCTAAAAGTCTTAAAATCATTTATTTAGATATTTTATTTATTATTTCATAAGCTTAGCAATTCTTTTGATTTTATGTTTGCGTCATTTTTGATTAAATTTTTTTCACAGTAAAATAACTTGAGAAAAAAATGACCAGCCTGACCCAACTATCACAAGCCATTCATGATGCTCCTCGCTGGCATCAAGCAGAACAACTTCAAAATCCAGAAGAAATCAGCATTATTCCTCTCCACAATCAAGCATTAGGTGCAGTAGTTTTCGGCTTAGATGCGCGTAAAGCTCAAGCAGGTGAAAAGCTTATGACGCTTTAGACAAGGACACTCAAAAACATATTGATCAATTACAACTGATTACCTACAACCCTTTTGCCCGCTCACAAAACAATAAAGGTACGGGGGGTTATGGCGACACACCATATTACCGTTTTAAAGATCAACCGATTATTGGACATGCTTATCCACATCCCTTAGTGCGCACTCACCCTGAATCTGGGCGTAAAGCACTTTGGCTCAATACACGCTCAGAAGTAGAATTAGTCAATTATGAAGATCAGGCAGGCAATGCTTTAATTCAAAAACTACGTGAACACTTACTCAAACTGGAGTTCCGTTATGAACATCAATGGGAGGAAGGTGATATCGTATTTTGGGATAACCAAGTCACACTTCATTCACGACAACCGTTCCCATCAGATCAGCGTCGGTTACTCAAACGCATTAGTTTGGCTGGTGGACGACCTTTCTAAGCCTTTTCATTACAGAATGGGCATCGTGGAAAAAACAACCTAACCTCAAGATGCCCTGATCTAATTATAAGCAAAGCCAATCTAAGAATCATAAAAAAACCCGCAAGCATTCACTTACGGGTTTTCAACTTAAGACTTAAATCAGACTTATAACAAACACTTCATCGCATTTAATACCCTAACTCGATAAAATTTTATCTATGCTATCAACTGCAATTAACGCTTCAAAGATATCTTCTAGATCACCTTATCAATCCATAAGAAACCTATGTTTCGCTAACTTCAGGGCAGTCCACCTGAAGGACTTTTTTAGCCCTAAAATGATCAACTTTATGAGCAAACTTTTTCGCCCATATGGACGTTAAGATAGGCACCATAATGGCTGAAATGACGACGCAAGTGGCAATTAATATCGTTGCTGCCGGTGCTACCGCTTCAAATTGTGGAGCCACCTGAGCAATCAACATCGGGGTTGCCGCTGCAGAACCTGCGGTACTTGAGGCGGCTATTCCCGCAGTTCCATTCCCTTTGGCCAGAAAAATATCTGCCGGAATAAGGAAAAGAGCTGAAACCAGTACTACAGCCACGCCAAGAATAATGCCCGGTAATCCTGTTTCTAAAATTAAACTGAAATTAATACTGTTCCCTAAGGCAAAACCAAAAAATGGAATCATGACTTTCGCGGCTGGAGCAAAGAAATCCCTCATTTTTTCATCCAGATTTCCTAGGAGAAAGCCGAATAGAAATGGTAATACTACGCCGACCAGTGCAGCAGGATGAAAAGAAGCTACTCCAGCGGAACCTAGAATTAGCATGGTAAACAAAGGCCCAGATTCAATTCCGATTAGTGCACCCGCAGCCGCTTCTTCTTTTGTTCCATACTGAGAAGTCAGTGAAGAATAAAGACCAGCATTGGTCATATCAAATGCAACAACAATGGCAAGAATTGAAAAGCCCGCAAACAGAGGCATACTCAACATTTGATTGGGTTGCATTAAGGAACCCAATATCAGTGCCAACATCCATGCGACCAGTAATTTTGCACCAATCACTGCACCTGCTTTTCTGACTACAGTACCCGTTGCACGGACATTGATAGAAGCGCCTAAACAAAACGTCCAAACACCTAAAATGGGTACTGCTCCGGTAATAATCCCTTTAGTGAATGAGCCGAAATACTCTGCGGTATCTGGAGCAAAGGTATGAATTGTTGCGCCTAATAAAAGTGGGATCAACATCATTCCACCCGGAACTTTATCTATAAATTTTTTTATTTCCATTGCTTAAAACTCCCTCAAATTTCCATTCTGAAGAGTTATGGCTTTCATCTAGAAATAATGATCCGAATATATTTCAAACAATCTGATCTATCTCTATTTGCTTTTCAGCAGATCGATCAATATGACTGTCGTGCAGATCAAAACCATAATTCTTATTGATCATTTCTAGTTTTACATCTGCGCACCAATCATCCATGGTACAAATTCTTCACCGCCAATCCCCAGTGCTTCACTCTTACTTTGCTCACCCGATGCAACGCGGATAAACATTTCAAATATTTCCTGCCCTTTTTCCGCTACGCTGGACGTGCCTTCCATGATATTTCCACAATTAATATCCATATCATCTAGCATGCGGTCATACATGGCCGTATTGGTCGCAATCTTGATCGAAGGTGATGGTTTAGCCCCAAAACATGAACCACGCCCTGTGGTAAAAGCCACCAGATTTGCTCCCCCTGCAATTTGACCCGTCGCACCCATCGGGTCATAACCCGGTGCATCCATAAACACTAGACCGTGGGTATCAATTGTTTCGGCATAACGGTATACGCCTTTTAATGGCGTTGAACCACTTTTGGCTACCGCACCCAAAGATTTTTCCAAAATCGTGGTTAATCCACCTGCCTTATTACCCGGTGTAGGGTTGTTATCGATACTGCCTTTTTCACGGTCGGCATAGGCTTCCCAAGAATGAATCAAATCGACCAGTTTATGTCCAACCTCAGTATTGACTGCCCGACGGGTCAGCAAATGTTCCGCTCCGTAAATCTCGGGTGTTTCAGACAAAATTGCAGTTCCCCCATGAGCGACCAAATGATCTACTGCCACACCCAACGCAGGGTTGGCAGTGATACCTGAATAACCATCAGAACCGCCACACTGTAAAGCTACACACAAATGCGACAACGGCAGTGGCTCACGAGCAATCTGGTTTGCCTCAGGCAAAATTTCTTCTACCAGTGCAATGGCTTTATCAATTGTTTTTTGCGTACCGCCTTCTTCCTGCATCACCAGTGATTGAATCTTGCTGGCATATTCAGCATTTTTAGATTGTAGCAATGGTTTCAATTGGTTGGCTTCACACCCTAACCCGACAATAATAACTGCAGCAAAATTAGGATGCTCCATGTAGCCTGCAATGGTGCGACGTAACTGCTTAAGCCCTTCGCCATGATGGTCAATACAGCAGCCAAAGCTATGAGAAAGTGCTACGACCCCATCTACATTTGGATATTTTTCCATCATTTCAGGACGGTCAAAATATTGAGCAACTTTTTTAACCACCGTGGCTGAACAGTTCACCGTACTGATGACGCCGACATAATTTCGTGTCGCCACACGGCCATCTGCACGTTTTATGCCTAAAAAAGTACGCGACTGAGATGCTGCGATCACTGGAATTACATTTTCGCCAAAAGCATAATCACGGTCAAAATCGGCCATCGCCAGATTATGTACATGCACATGCTCTCCCGCTCTAATGTCTTGAGTCGCAAAGCCAATTATTTGGCCATAACGCAAAATGGCATCGCCCTGAAAAATATTTTCTAAGGCAACTTTATGCGCGGCCGGAATTTCTTCCAATGTGACCGTCTGTTCGGAAACGATAGACTGTGGGGCTAAATGGATTTTTGCAATTGCAATATTATCATTGGGATGTAATTGAAGAATATGAAATAGATTCGTCATTGTGTGCTTCCTTTCTGAATGCTGACTGTTTGACATAAATTCCATGCCTTTCGCTGGCGTGATCAAACATCAAATGCCTGATTGATTTTCATCATAGTCTTTTTATTTTTGACAATCTGTGATATTTACTACACACATTGTTGAATCAGATTGGACAATCTATGTCTGCAAGAATACCTCCTCTGCATCTTATTTATGCTTTTGAAGCTGTAGTCAGGCATTCCTCTTTTTCCAAAGCTGCCGATGAACTCAATGTCACCAGAAGCACCATTTCGCACAGAATTCAAACGCTAGAAAAACTCCTCAATACCATTTTATTTGAACGTACCACACGCAAGCTGAATTTAAGTGCTACAGGTGCTTCCTATTATTTGGCAGTTAAAGAAGCCCTGCTTTCTTTAGACAATCTGAACAAAATTAATTCTCATAATCGATACAAAAAAACCATTACTATTTCTTCACCACCCACCTTTGCAAACATCTATTTGCTGCCACGATTAAAAGATTTTCTGGATCAACATCCGGATATTGAGATTGCGATTGAAATTGCAAAATCACAGCTCGACTATGAAATCAGCAAGGTTGATTTCGATATTCGATATGGCAGCGGTGTATATCTGGGCATGCAAAGCCGCCAGATTAGCAGGGATACCATCTTTCCAGTGGCTTCGCCCTACTATGTCAAAAGCAAAAATATTCGCCAGCCTCGAGATTTGGAAAACTGTGATTTTCTGAGGAGTTATTTGGAACCTTGGTCATCTTGGTTTACTCAAGCCCATCTGGACTGGAAAGAGCCAACTCAAGGCCATCGTTTTGAAGATTTATCACTACTCTACCATGCCGCTCAAAACAGCTGGGGTGTCGCATTAGCAAGAGAATCTTTGGTAAAAAAGCAAATTAATCAAGGGACGCTGGTTCAACTGTTTGACATTACCGCCAAACCCCATTTTCAATATTATGCAATTATCGATCCTAGAAAGAATTTGTCTGACGAAGCAGTGATGTTTATTGAATGGCTATGTCAAACTTGATCTTTTATACAAGCTGACACTAAAAAACCCGCAAGCATTCACTTACGGGTTTCAATTTAAGACCTAAATCAGACTTAGAACAAACGGTTCATACCATTTAAAGTTGCAACACGGTACGCTTCCGCCATGGTTGGATAGTTGAACGTGGTTTCAACAAAATACTTAATCGTGTTGTTACCACTATTCATCACCGCCTGACCAATGTGAATAATCTCTGAAGCATTATTCCCAAAACAATGCACACCTAAAATTTCTAAAGTGTCACGGTGGAATAAAATTTTCAATTCACCGACAGTATCACCGGTAATTTGTGCACGTGCCAAATGACGGAAAGATGCTTGACCGACTTCATAAGGAATCTTTTCTTCAGTCAATTGCTGTTCAGTTTTACCAATAGAAGAAATTTCTGGAATGGTATAAATACCCGTCGGAATATCCGTTACAGGTTTAACCCCTTCTTCACCACTCATATTTGCACCTGCGCAACGACCTTGGTCATATGCAGCAGAAGCAAGGGATGGCCAACCAATCACGTCACCCGCAGCGTAAATATTTTCCACTTCCGTTTGGTACTGATCATTCACCATGATTTGACCACGGCTGTTTGGCGTAATGCCAACATTTTCCAGCCCCAAACCATCGGTATTACCCGAACGGCCGTTACACCATAAAATGGCATCGGCTTTAATTTTTTTACCACTTTGTAAATGCATGACCACGTGATCATCAAATGTTTCAAGGTGATCAATTTGTTCATTGTGACGAATCAACACCCCTTGTTCACGTAAACGGTAAGACAAGGCATCTGAAATTTCATCATCAAGATAACTTAACAGCTTAGGCTGAGTATTGATTAAATCGACTTTATGGTCGAGTCCAATAAAGATTGATGCATATTCACAACCAATAACACCTGCACCATAAATGATGATTTTTTGAATTGGAAAATCCAAGTCCAAAATTTTGTCCGAATCAAATACACGTGGATGATTAAAATCAAGTACAGAAGGACGATATGGGCGTGAACCCGTCGCAATCACCAACTGTTTAAAAATAATGGTTTCTTTAATCCCATCATCACTAAAAATCAGTACGGTATTTTTATCTTGGATGTATGCACGGCCATGATAAATATTAATTTTATTTCGGTCATAAAAACGTGAGTGTGTATCAACCTGTTGTTGAATCACTTTATGTGCATTACGTAATACTTGCTTCATGGTGAACTGTTTCCAGTCGCCCACTTTTTGGAACATCGGATCACGTTGGTAACGGATAATGCTTGATACTGTTTGACGCAATGCTTTACTTGGAATGGTACCCACGTGCGTACAGTTACCACCTAACTGCTCACGCATATCAATAATTGCAACACGCTTGCCTGATTTAGCAAGTTTCATTGCCGCGCCTTCACCAGCAGGGCCTGAACCGAGAACTACCGCATCGTATTTAACGAAAGTTCCGCTAACGACCTCTTTTTTACGTGGCATTCAACGCTCCTTTAATCAATTCTGTCGCCAATCTTCTGTATATTATGACTTAAACACAACTCATTTGGTGTATTTACCTAGCATATATTGCATGATAACCACATTTATTAAATGAATACCGTTTTCACCCTATTTAGACTCAACTTCGCTATAATAAAAGAGCTTTTTTTAGCATCTCCCCCGTCTAAAACAGTGGAAAAGTTGACTATGTCTGAAAACCGTAAACCTGAACAGGGTGTTAAGCTTCGTGGCGCAGAAAAGGTCGCTCGTATACCTGTAAAAGTTATACCTACGGTTGAAACGCCACGTAAACCGGATTGGATTCGCGTCAAAATGGCGGCTCCAGATGAAGTTCAACGCATTAAAACCACTTTACGTGCACAAAAATTACATACCGTTTGTGAAGAAGCGGCTTGTCCGAACTTACCTGAATGTTTCGGTGGTGGTACAGCAACCTTTATGATCATGGGTGATATCTGTACCCGTCGTTGCCCATTCTGTGACGTTGCACATGGTCGCCCAAACAAGCTAGACCCTGATGAACCGCGCCATATGGCCGAAACCATCGCCAATCTTAAATTGAAATATGCAGTTATTACCTCGGTTGACCGCGATGATTTACTCGATGGCGGTGCGCAACATTTTGTCGATTGTATTCAAGAAGCACGTGCCCTCAGTCCAACAACTTTATTAGAAATTTTAGTACCAGATTTCCGTGGTCGTATGGATATTGCGCTGCGTATTATGACTGAATGTCCGCCAGACGTATTCAACCACAATATTGAAACTGTACCACGTTTGTATAAAGCAATGCGTCCAGGTTCAGATTACCAGCATTCGCTTAACTTACTGAAAATGTTTAAAGAATACTGCCCTGATGTTCCGACAAAATGTGGCTTGATGGTTGGCCTAGGTGAAACTGAAGAAGAAGTACTGGCACTGCTTGATGACCTTCGCGCACATGATGTGGACTACATCACCATCGGTCAGTATTTACAACCATCTAAACAGCATGCACCGCTTGACCGTTTTGTAACCCCTGAAGAATTTGAACGCTATACCGCACACGGTCAAAAACTCGGCTTCAAAAATATCTGGGCTGCACCTATGGTGCGTTCAAGTTACTTTGCTGATCGTCAATATTATGGCGAGCCTGTTCCAGCGGTACGTCGTAAAGCCGATCCTGCGAAAAAAATTACCGTACAAACCATCGAAGCTTAATTTACAGCAAATTCAAAACTAAACTGATCTAGCAATGCCAATCTAATCCATTTAGGTTGGCATTTTTATTCTTAAATATTCAAAATACAGGTCATAAAAAATCCCCTATGCAAATAGAGGATTCTTTGAATAACCATAGATTAAGCCGCTTGACTCGGCACACCACTATGAAAGCGGAATAAATCATCTGGACTTAAAATCAGATTTTTTTCAACTTCACGAAAGTGCGCAATACGCTGCTGAATATCTTCTTTAGGATTTTTTAACTTTGACGTTTGAGCAACATCCAACGCCAATGCCAAATAATCCTCAAAGTGACGAGATTCAGACTTAAGAAGATAGCGGTAGTATTTACCTAAGTCTTGATCTACCAGCGGTGCGAGCGCATAGAAACGCTCACATGAACGTGCTTCTACAAAAGCACCAATAATCATAATGTCAATTAAAGCTTCTGGCTCATAAGTACGGACTTCTTTACGCAACCCACCCGCATAACGACCTGCACTAATCGATTGCCATTCCTGCCCACGCTTAGTCATCAATTCAAGCACTTGTTCATAGTGCAACATTTCTTCACGTACGAGCTGTGCCAGTTTAACCTGTAAATCTGTGAAAAATGTATAGCGAAACATCAGGTTCATGGCAGTACCTGCTGCTTTCTTTTCACAATTGGCATGATCTTGCATGAGTAACTCTAAGTTATTCAGTGCTTCATCGAGCCATGCTTGAGGTGTTTCACATCCTAAAAAGCCCAAAACGGGCTTCATGAGATCATCATAATTTATTAACGACATAATTCTAAAAACTTATCTTGCTGCTTTAATAACAGCTTTCATTTGTTGAACGGCTTGAGCCAAACCCACAAATACAGCATCGGCAATAATAGAATGCCCAATATTGAGTTCATGAATTTGCGCAATTTGTGCAATTGGCGTGACATTTTCAAGGTTTAAACCATGGCCTGCATTCACCACCAAACCTTTGGCTGCTGCATATTCTGCCCCTTGAACGATACGCTCAAGTTCATGTTGCTGTGCTTCGGCTGTTGTGGCATCGGCATAAGCACCAGTATGCAATTCAATGGTTGGTGCGCCGCAGGCAATCGCTGCATCAATTTGTGCAATATCAGCATCAATAAACAAAGAGACATCACAACCAATTGCCGTTAAGGCTTGTGTCGCTGCTTTGACTTCTTCAAAGTGCCCCAAGACATCTAAACCACCTTCGGTGGTGACTTCTTGGCGTTTTTCGGGAACCAAGCAAACATGCTGCGGCTTAATTTCTTTAGCAAATTCCACCATTTCAGCGGTCACTGCCATTTCCAAATTCATATGTGTTTTCAATAATGGACGCATACGACGGACATCATCATCTTGAATATGACGACGATCTTCACGTAAATGTAAGGTAATCCCTTCTGCGCCTGCTTGTTCACACATCAACGCAGCATTCACTGGGTCTGGATAAGTGGTTCCACGCGCTTGTCGCAATGTCGCCACATGGTCAATATTTACACCAAGCAATGCAGCCATAACAGTTACCTAACGATGATTAAAATTGAGATTAAGATTGGGATTGAGTATTTTGAATCCACAATTGCCGGCTTTTAAGCGGTCGATCGCCCAAAAGAGAGCTGATCATCTGCCGATACAGTTGAGCCAACAATTGTAACTGCTCTCGGTTAAAATCCCTACCCTTTTCATAATCACGCATTGAGAGAATTTGTTCTCCTGTTAAGGTTGCACGTGATTGCTGCGCTGTCGGAATAAAACCATCATTGAGCTGAAATAAATAATGTTGTGCTGCTTGAATATCATGTTGCTGAGCATCAATCGTAAAGTCGAGTGCATAACCCAGCTCTTCTAAAAGCGCATGTTCAAATTGACGTAAAATTTGTCTAAGAAAAAGATTGGGATTTTCCTGCTGTGCCAACAATTGTAATTGTTGTAAAGTTTGATGATAAAGCACAAAGGTCTGTGGCATTTCCACTTCGGCTGGACATAAACGAAGAATCACTTCATTCAAATAAAATCCAGAAAAGAACGCATCACCAAAGAAAAAAACCGGCTGATTGACAATTTCAAGTTTGCTAAAATTTTTAAGTTCTGATTTACCCGATGCCTGCAAACAAATTGGTTGATATTGTGGCGGTGGAGTTTGCCTTAAAATACCATCGATACGCCCGTGCTCTTGCGTAAACAAATGCACAATATGGCTTCGTTCCCGATATTTACGGTGATGGATTAAGTAGCCATGCAATATTTCATTGCGCATGAATAATAAAATCTAATCTTTTTTGTTTTTAGAATCTGTATCGGTATCTTCGTCATCACCATCTGGAATGACTGCACCGACGACAGCAGCAGTGCCTTTCACTACGCCCTTCGTGGTTTTATAAGCAATTTTTACAGGAACAGTAACAAGTTTATGAATACAGCCTTGCAGGAATAAAACACATGCTATCACTGCCAATACTTTCATCATTACTCTTCCTATAAAAAATTACCGAATAAAATTTAGATGTCGCTATAACCTAAACTTTTCAATGCACGTTCGTCATCAGACCAACCGCCTTTCACTTTCACCCAAAGTGTTAGCATGATCTTTTGTTCAAACATTTTTTCCATATCAGCACGTGCATCCATACCAATTTTTTTCAGCTTCGCGCCTTTCTCACCAATCACAATGGCCTTTTGACCTTGGCGATCGACAAAAATAGTCGCATCGATATAAGTACATGCTGCTTTTGGACGACCTGTTTTTTCATTAATCGTGGCTTCTTCAGTCTTGAATGACTCAATTTGCACGGTTAAATCATATGGCAATTCCTCACCCAATTGACGCATGATTTTTTCACGAATCACTTCAGAAGCAAGGAAACGCTCTGAACGGTCAGTAATTTGATCTAGCGCATATAAAGGTGGCTGGAATGGCAAGTAACGTTCAATCGTGTCACGCAAATGATCTAAATTCGCGCCACGAAGTGCAGAAACAGGAACAATTTCGGCAAAATTCATTAATTTTGCGCGCTCTTGAATCAATGGTAATGCATGGTTTTTATTTTCAAGTGTATCAATTTTATTGATGACCAGAATCACTGGCATTTCAGCATTCTTCAGTTTTTCCAAAACGAGCTCATCATTTTGAGTCCATTTATCAGCATCAAGAACAAACAATACCAAGTTGACATCACGCAATGCCGAACTTGCTGCACGGTTCATCATTTTATTGATGGCACGGACTTCTTTTTTATGCATCCCTGGTGTATCAACAAATACAGCCTGAGATTTTTCACGTGTATCAATCCCCACAATTTTATGACGTGTGGTTTGTGGTTTACGTGAAGTAATCGAAAGTTTCTGACCCAAAATATGATTCATTAACGTTGATTTACCAACGTTTGGTCGTCCAACAATCGCAACAAACCCACTTTTAAAATCTGTAGGAATTGTTGTGCCTTGTGAACTAAAGAAATCATTAATTAGGTCATTGCCGTTGCTTTGCGGCTCGTGATCAGCATCGTTGTGATCAGAATGTGTAGTCATTTAAGCTACTGCTCCAATTGTTTTAAAATATCTGCCGCTACTGCTTGTTCAGCAAAGCGACGACTGGATCCTTCACCATACAATACAGGTAAGCCATCAATAATACATTCCACTTTGAAATGCTGATTGGGAGCATCACCTTGAATATCCACCACATCGTAAACTGGAAGTGGCTTTTTACGTGCTTGTAAATATTCTTGTAAGCGTGATTTAGGATCTTTGAGTTGGTCTGTAGGCTCAATATGGTCTAAATATGGCACATACCATTTTAGTACAATCGCTTGTAGGACTTTTAAATCATTACAATCGACATAAATTGCACCAATAATCGCTTCTACAGTATCAGCAAGAATAGATTCTCGATGATGTCCACCCGATTTCAACTCACCTGTGCTTAAAATCAAACATGGGCCAAGTTTCAAATCGTTTGCAATTTTACCTAATGCTTCTTGGCGAACCAATGTGGCACGCATACGCGTTAAACGTCCTTCATTTTCATGAGGGTAGGCTTGATACAAATAATGGGCAATGATCATGCCTAACAAGGAATCGCCCAAAAATTCTAGACGTTCATAGTTAGATTTATGACTAACCGATCGATGTGTCAGTGCAAGCTGCAATAATTCAGGTTGTTTGAACTGATAACCGATACGGCTGACTAAGTGCATATCACTTAGTTTGGACTGACCTTTGATCAAAACTTTTCTCGAACTTTAACACTAAATCTATATTGAGTAAGAAAGGCTTTCTTATCTCATAATCTTTTTTCACTTGCAGCCCATCGGTATTCATGACTTGCGCAATATCTTTAAACTTGATATCGCGTATCCCATTCATATCGAAACGCTGTTCTATCTTGGATTCAAATTCAGAAGGTGAAATATTTTTTGGACTATTTTGCAGCAACTCTGCAATCTGACCATCTATCACTCGATCATCCCAATAGGGTGCCCAAACGGCAATCACAATTTTTGCTAAAAAAGCAAAACCAATAATTGCAACTAAAATCCCAATATATGATGCACCTTGTTGATTTTTACGCATTTGTTATTTTTCCAATCATGCTCAATCAATTTTACCGTTACGACCAAATGACGGTAATTTAAACCCAGGCTCTTTATGCATCCAAATATAGAATGCACGACCTGTTAAGTTTTCCTCTGGTACAAAGCCCCAAAAACGACTGTCAGCACTTTGATCGCGATTATCCCCCATCGCAAAGTAATGACCTTTTGGAACTTTGACTTCCCAATATAAACCATTTTCAGCCGAGTATTTACCATTTTCAACATAATTGATAAATGGTGCTTGGCGTGCAACATTCACCCCTTCAAGCTCACGCATTGTAAAGGTATGCTTACCCAATGTTTCTTTATGATAAATCGATGTTGGTGTATCTAAAATATCTTTTTCGCGGCTAAACTCAACAGGAACTTTAGCAACTTTCTGACCATTAATGGTCAATTGACCGTGATCATAAACAATATGATCACCTGGTAAACCCACTACACGCTTAATATAACTAATGGTCGGTTGCGGTGGATAACGAAAGACGATGACATCTCCACGCTCTGGCTCACTGACATCCATCACTTTTTTATTCACGATCGGTAAACGTACACCATATTGGTATTTATTTACCAAAATAAAATCCCCTGTTTCTAAGGTCGGTACCATAGAATCGGATGGGATGTTAAACGGTTCATATAAAAATGAACGTAAGATCAGGACGACAGCCAACACCGGCCAAAAGTCATACGCCCATGTGATAATGAAGTTTTCATTACCCTTGCCTAGAGTTTGTCTTTGCTTAAAAACAAACTTATCCAACAACCACACCAAAAAGAAAATTAATGTCGCTGGTACAAGGATTAAATTAAAATCAAAATCCATGGGTTTATATCCTCAACCTTATTATCTTTCGACTTTCAATACAGCCAAGAACGCTTCTTGTGGGATTTCAACACTACCCACTTGCTTCATGCGTTTCTTACCTTCTTTTTGCTTAGACAACAGTTTCTTCTTACGTGAAACGTCACCACCATAACACTTCGCCAATACGTTTTTACGCATTGCTTTCACTGTAGAACGCGCAATAATTTGTGCGCCAATCGCAGCCTGAATAGCGACATCAAACATTTGACGTGGAATCAACTCTTTCATTTTTTCCACCAGTGCAATACCACGGTGACGCGCATCATTACGATGACAAATCATGGCCAAAGCATCTACTTTTTCACCATTGATCAGAATATCAACTTTGACCAATGACGAACTTTCAAAACGTACAAAGCTATAATCTAAAGATGCAAAACCACGCGAACATGATTTCAGACGGTCAAAAAAGTCCATCACAACTTCAGCCATAGGAACTTCAAAGGTCAAAGACACTTGATTGCCCAAGAATTTCATCTCTTTTTGGATACCACGACGCTCAATACATAACGTCATGACATTTCCTAAGTACTCTTGTGGTACTAAAATATGACATTCTGCAATCGGTTCACGTAAATCTTCAACCATCGAGCCATCTGGCATTTTTGATGGGCTGTCGATATAAACAGTTTCACCATTTTTCATTAATGATTCGTAAATTACAGTCGGCGCAGAGGTAATGAGATCTAAATCATATTCTCGTTCTAAACGCTCTTGTACGATTTCCATATGCAGCATGCCTAAGAAGCCACAACGGAAACCAAAACCTAAAGCATCAGAGCTTTCTGGTTCAAAGAATAAAGCAGAGTCATTAATTTGTAGTTTATGTAATGCTTCACGGAATGGTTCAAAATCACTGGCATCAATCGGGAAAAGACCTGCATAAACCTGCGGTTTAACTTTTTTAAACCCAGGTAAAATCGCAACGTCTGGCGTGGTTGCCAACGTTAAAGTATCACCTACAGGTGCACCAAAAATGTCTTTAATCCCAGCAATCACAAAGCCAACTTCACCCGCTTCCAACATCCCTGTTTCAGTATGTTTCGGGTTAAAGATCCCCACAGAAGTCACAATATGGGTTTGACCTGTCGATTTCACCAGCATCTTGTCGCCCTTACGGATACGACCTTCTTTGACGCGAACCAAAGACACAACCCCTAAGTAGTTGTCGAACCAAGAGTCTACAATTAAGGCTTGTAATGCTGCTTCACGATCACCCACAGGTGGTGGAATCACATTAACCAATGTTTCTAAAACGCCTTCAACCCCTAAACCTGTTTTTGCCGAACAGGTTGGTGCATCTGTTGCTTCAATGCCGATAATTTCTTCAATTTCGTGAATAACACGCTCAGGTTCAGCTTGAGGTAAGTCAATTTTGTTCAAGACAGGAAGAACTTCCAGCCCTTGTTCAATTGCGGTATAGCAGTTAGCAACCGATTGCGCTTCTACACCCTGTGCAGCATCTACAACAAGTAATGCACCTTCACACGCAGCCAATGAACGTGACACTTCATAAGAGAAGTCAACGTGTCCTGGAGTATCAATAAAGTTAAGTTGATACTCTTCACCATTTGGATGGGTATAATAAAGCGTCACTGAAGCGGCTTTAATGGTAATACCACGCTCACGTTCAATATCCATAGAATCAAGAACTTGAGCTTGCATTTCACGAGCTTGCAGACCACCACAGGTTTGAATAAATCGATCGGCAAGCGTCGACTTACCATGATCGATATGCGCAATAATCGAAAAATTTCGTATATTATTGATATTAACTGACTTTTTAGCAACTGACATAAACTACTCTAAATCAAAACACACAATCACATACTTATAAATGAACACAGTATTTATGACGTGCAAAAAAGGATATTCCGAAGATGGTGCACAGTATAAGCAGTAGATAGTCAAAAATACATAGAGCTTTTAAAAATAGTCCCATTCTTCTACAAAAGTGCCCCACAAATTACTCCGATAAAAGTATGGATTGCTGAACATCAATGGAATCAGAACTTTTGAGTTTCACTCAAATCCAGTTCGCTACTGATTATTCAAATTAATAGAGGTAAAATCTAAGGGATTAATATCCACAGCCAGCGGTTGATAAGCTTGGGTAAAAGTCGGCGACATTCTTTTTGGTCGACCTGTTGCAATTTCGACACAAGCCCATTTGGTATTGCCTGAAAATAAAACAGCCTGATCTTGCGGACGATAGAACACATATTGGCGGAATAAATACAGTGCATTGATCTCATTCAACCATGTTCTTAAAATAATTTTTTCGCCTTCGAACGCAGCTTTACGATATTGCACATGATGCTCCACAGCCACCATTGCATGCTTCAATTCAAGATATTCCTTCAGCCCCAAACCTAAGGAATCAATATGTGCTGTGGCAACTTGCTGCATCCATTGCATATAGACCACATTATTGACATGCCCCAAACGGTCAATATGCTCTGCTTGAACGGTCATTTCTAAATCAAAAACTGTACTCATTTATTTTTTACAACCCTTACGCTTTGGAAAATTTCGTTCAAGCTAAACAGTCTACGTAATTTTTAGATTGAGTAAAATTGCAAAATATAAAAAAACCACTCATTTTCAGAGTGGTTTTAAGCTGGATCAATTGATGCTATACCAATTTTTAAAATTAAATTATCACCTTTTATCAGCTAAAATCCCTCCCAACCTCCCTTTGAAAAAGGGAGGAGTGACAAAAATTCAAATACTTATCTGATCCGTGATATTCCCCCTCTTTAATAAAGATGAGAAGCATTGCTTCGCAAGAGGGGAGATTTTTAGAATATTGAGATATTTATTAAAATTGCTGTTATTCAATACGCATACCCAACATTGCGTGTTGATTTTGACGAATAATCGAAACACGTGCAATTGAACCTTTCTTCAATTCAGAAACAGACTGAATAAAATCATCACTATTGAGAATGGCTTTATTATTAATTTGAGTAATGATATCCCCTGCGATCATGCGTGATTGCGCAGCAATTCCCCCTAACTTCACTTCTTGCACCAGAATCCCGCCCTTAACATCCAGCTGTGATTGCTCATTGGCTGTTAAATTACGAATCGTGACCCCTAAAACAGGCCCTTTTTGTTGCGCTGTTTGCTCTACTTTTGCAGGGGTGTCATCTGGAGCCGTCGTTAAGGTCGCTGAAATATTACGTACCTTATCATCACGTAAAACTTGTAACTGAATGACTTGATTCGGCAAAGTTCGGTTTAAATAATTCAATAAA
This sequence comes from Acinetobacter bohemicus ANC 3994, assembly GCF_000367925.1. Classification (GTDB taxonomy): domain Bacteria; phylum Pseudomonadota; class Gammaproteobacteria; order Pseudomonadales; family Moraxellaceae; genus Acinetobacter; species Acinetobacter bohemicus. The sequence continues at coordinate 467,092 of NZ_KB849164.1, read as the reverse complement.
TCAGAGGTTCTTGAAATGGCTGAACCATTAAATTTTAAGATCACATCACCTGACTTAAAGCCAGCTTTGGCTGCGGGTGAGTTTGGCGTCACTTGTGTAACCAGTGAACCTTCTGGTTTTGGTAAATTATAAGATTCAGCGAGGTTACGATCGATATCTTGCAGCATCACGCCTAAATATGAACGCGTTACCTTACCGTTCTTTTTCAATTGATCTGCGACATCCATTGCCACATCAATCGGAATGGAAAAAGACAAGCCCATATAGCCACCGGTCCCACTAAAAATTCGTGAGTTGACCCCAACCACTTCACCATTTTGGTTAAACAATGGACCACCTGAATTTCCCGGATTCAAAGCCACATCGGTTTGAATAAACGGTACGGAGGTTTCCCCCATCATGTTACGCATTTTGGCACTGACAATGCCGGCAGAAGCTGAATAATCAAAACCAAATGGCGAACCAATGGCAAGTACAGGCTCTCCGACTCGAAGTCGATCCACATTGCCGGTACGTAATTCAGGAAAATTTGAACCCTTTACTTTAAGCAGCGCAACATCTGTACGTTCATCACTGCCCACCACTATCGCATCAATTTCACGGCGATCATTCAACCGAATGGTGACTTTCGAGGCATCTTCCACCACATGATGATTGGTCAATAGGTAACCATCTTTACTGATAAAGAATGCACTGCCATACGCTGTTTTTTCTTGTGGTGCTTGTTGCTGAGGAATAATCACTTGATTACCAAAGAAACGACGCAGAATTTCAGGAACTTGTTGCTGTAATAATTCCTCCTGTGTCATTTTTTTAACAACATTTACGCTGACCACAGCAGGACTAACTTGTTCAACCAAATTAGAAAAGTCGACTGAAGATGCTGCTTGTGTTTGCACCGCTACCATCGTAAAAACAGCAGCATATATTCCTTTTTGTACATAGCGATTTTTCATGTAAAGCATTCGCTCCATTGCGTTATAAATATCTGTAAACCGTTTTTAGCATAAAAATTGTCTATCTTAAGTAATAATATGTTTGATTATATTTGTATAAACAACAGCTTAAAGATTGCTTAAAATTGTGTTGGCTTATTGCTTTTTCTCATCATACATTAGCATATTAGCTCTTGTTTTTTGATCAAAAAAGCGTTGTCATTAGCAAACTTTTTTTCAAATTAGCTGATGGACATGTCTAATTTAAACTTAACGCATCATTTTGATGTGATCATTGTGGGAAGTGGCGGCGCAGGTTTAAGTCTGGCTTTGTCACTTCCGGATCATTTCAATATTGCAGTTTTGGCAAAATCGGCTTTAACAGATGCAAGTACATTTTACGCGCAAGGCGGTGTGGCGGCGGTTCTAGATGAAACCGATTCCATTGAACAGCACATTGATGACACCATGATCGCAGGTGCGCAGCTCTGTGAACTGGAAGCCGTCAAACAAACGGTAGAAGGCGGAAAACCTTCGGTTGATTTCCTGTTAAAGCATGGCGTGCAATTCACCTTAGATGAACAAGAACAATTGCATTTAACCCGTGAAGGTGGACATTCACAGCGCCGAATTATTCATGCAGCAGATGCAACGGGTCGTGCTATTTCAACCACCTTAGTACAACGCGCTGAAGAAAAGAAAAATATTACCATTTTTGAAAACTACATTGCGATTGATCTGATTACCTCACAAAAACTGGGCTTAGAAGATGTAAAGAATCGTGCATTGGGCCTATATGTTCTAGATGAGAAAACTGAAAAAATACACACTTTCTTAGCGCCTTCAATTGCTTTGGCTTGTGGCGGGGCAATGAAAGCCTATCTTTATACCTCTAATCCTGATATCGCAACAGGTGATGGTATTGCTATGGCATATCGAGCTGGATGCCGTGTTGCCAATATGGAATTTAATCAGTTTCATCCAACGTGCCTTTATCATCCTCAAGCACGTTCATTTCTCATTACTGAAGCCATGCGCGGTGAAGGGGCCTATTTACGCCTTCCAGATGGTGAGCGTTTCATGCTGCGTTTTGACGAACGCGCTGAACTTGCTCCACGCGATATTGTGGCACGCGCGATTGACTATGAAATTAAACGTTTAGGCATTCGTCATGTCTGGCTCGACATCACGCATAAATCTGCTGAATTTGTCACAGAACACTTCCCTACACTTTATGCTCGTTTATTAGAATTGGGCATTGATATTACCAAAGAGATGATTCCTGTCGTTCCTGCCGCTCACTATACCTGTGGCGGTGTTGTGGTCGACAAAAACAGTCAGACCGACATCGAAGGACTATATGCCATTGGTGAAACCTCTTATACAGGTTTACACGGTGCTAACCGAATGGCAAGCAACTCACTTTTAGAGTGTTTTGTATATGGTATGAGTGCGGCTAAACATATTGAAAGCCAGTTTAATACCGACTATGTCTCTCCAAATGTGCCTGCTTGGGACGATTCGCAAGTCACTAATCCCGATGAAGACGTGGTTATTTTGCAAAACTGGGATGAACTACGTCAGACCATGTGGAACTATGTCGGCATTGTTCGTACTACTAAGCGCTTAGAACGTGCTTTGCATCGTATTGAAATGCTTAAACAAGAAATTAATGAGTATTATCATGACTATCAAGTAAGTAAGAACTTGATTGAACTACGTAATTTAGTTCTGGTGTCTGAGATGATTGTACGCTGCGCCATGGAACGCAAAGAGTCACGTGGTCTACATTTTACCTTAGACTATCCTGAACTTGCTCCCGAACTACGTAAAACCATATTACTGCCACCAAACTTTCAAACAGAAACCCCCTTGGTCAATGCAGAAAGTTAAATTTAAGTACTGGTAAAACCCATAAAAAAGCCGAACATTTTTGTTCGGCTTTTTTTAAATCAATATAGAAAGTCTTTATCGCTGCGGCGGTATGGAATAAGTTCCCACCACATGCGCAATCGGCTCATCTGAATCCAGAGAATATAACCATACATCACCCACAATCAGTGCCTTACCGACTTTCATTAATTTACAAACCGCACGAATATTCTGTTCTGCTGACGGTTTTCTTAAAAAATTAGTGGATAAATTGGTGGTTACCGCCAAAGCGACAATGCCAATTTCGCCCAATATCGCAATATAAAGCGCATAATCGGCAGCGGTCATCATCGTCGGTCCTGACACTGTTCCGCCCGGTCGTAAATCAGCAGCACCCACATGGTAAATAATGGATGCCCCCTTTTCAGTTACGGTTTCTATCTCGCATTTTTCAAGACTTTGTGGAAATTCGGCCTGTAAAAAAGAAATAATCTCTGCCTTGGTACTTTTCATTTACGTTCATCTTCATCCATGATGACTCTGAATATAAAAGAATAATTTACCTTAAGCACTGATTTTTTGATCTTTTTTTAATCTAAAACAAGCTACTTCAGATAAGCCACAGCCTGTTCAAAGACTTGTTCAGGATTTTGCGTGGCATCTAGGCGTTTCATGCGTTCAGGAGACTGTTCAAATAGTTCCTGATAACCTGCTCTGACTTTTTCAAAAAAAGCGACTTTCTCTTGTTCAAAACGATCTAACGCACCACGTTCCCGTGCACGAGACATGCCCAGTTCAATCGGTGCATCAAGCCAGAAAGTAACGCTGGGCATATGTGAAACAAAGTTTTGATTCAACACATTCAGTTTTTCTCGGCTTAAGCCTCGACCTGCACATTGATAGGCAAAACTGGCATCGGTAAAACGGTCACATAACACGGTTTTCCCTACCAGCAAAGCCGGTACAATCACTTGTTGCAAATGCTGCGCACGTGCGGCATACATTAAAAGCAGCTCAGTATCATTCGACATATTTTCATCATGATTGACGGATAACAACAGCGAACGAATTTGTTCTGCCATCGGTGTACCACCCGGCTCACGCGTCAATACCACCTCTTGCCCTTGCTGCACTAAATATTCATAAATTTTACGAATGAGTGTGGTTTTCCCGACACCTTCAGTGCCTTCAAAACTAATAAACATCCATCACTCCTTCTTCGATTTTAATACAGATAAGTAATCCTGCACTGCACGATTATGCTCATCTAAACTTGCGGTAAATGTATGCCCGCCATTGCCCGTTGCAACAAAATAAATATTATTTGAACCATCTGGATGCATGGCTGCTTCAATTGCTTTTTGACTTGGCAACGCAATTGGGGTTGGTGGTAAGCCATTAATGGTATAGGTATTATAGGCGGTAGGTGTACGTAAATCTGTACGGGTGATATTGCCATTATAACGATCCCCCATACCATAAATTACCGTAGGGTCCGTTTGTAGACGCATGCCCATTTTTAAACGTCGCACAAATACGCCAGAAACTTGCTCTAGCTCACGATCAAGACTGGTTTCTTTTTCAATAATTGAAGCCATAATTAAGGCTTCATATTTATCTTTGTACGGTAAATCAGCTGCACGATTTGCCCATGCGGCATCCAAAGCTTTCATTTGACGATGATATAAATCAGTCAAAATCTTTTTATCTGTTTCACCTTTGGCAAAGAAATAGGTATCTGGTGCAAACAATCCTTCAGGATGATTAAACGGAATATTTAACGCTTTCAGCATTTGATCTTGAGGAAGATTCAAAACTTCTTTCGTGACTAAATCATCTTTTTTTAAGCTTTCAATTAACTGTTTAAATGTCGTGCCTTCAATCACCAAAATACGATTCATTTGTGCATTTTCAGAATTCGACAGCATGTCCATGACTTGACGCACCGACATGCCTTCATGAACCTCATAAACACCTGCTTTTAAGGTGTCATGAATCATAATTTTTTGATAAAGCTTAAGAATAATGGGAAAACTAATTTTATCTTCTTTGGCTAAACGATCAATAAAACCAGAATAAGTGTCACCAGCTCCAATCGCGAGCATCTGTTTTTTGCCTTCAATCGGATAGGACTTAAATAAACTTGACCATAAGATAACGGAAGCCAGCGCAATAAGCCCGACAATGAAAATAACCAAGCCTTTCAAAGGAAATATTGCTGCTTTCTTTTTTGATTTTTGCTTTGTGCTGGACATATTAACGAATCTGATTCAATTGAAGGATATTAAAGAGTTCAATACAGGCTTGAACATTCAAAGGTCGCTGCTGAAATTCAGTCACGACTTTCATTGGGCTTAAGGCATTACAGAAAAACAGACTTTCAAATTTTGAAATTTCTTCCAGATCAATAAAGCGCTGTTCGCAAGCAATCCCCTGTTGCTGCATACGAGATAAAATCTCGGCACGCATCACACCATGCACACCATTATAACGAAGTTCTGGAGTAATCCATGTATTGTTTAAACGAATGAAGCAATTACTACTGACGCCTTCAACCACCGAACCTTGTACATCGGTGACCAGTGCTTCAGTCCAGCCTTTCTGATCTGCCTCATGTTTTAATAAAACTTGTTCCAAACGGTTCAGACTTTTTAAACCAACCAAACTGGGCATGGTTAAACCGAGAACTTGCTGCAATAAACCCGATTTAATTTTTTCAACTTGAAAATCATCCACTGCTTTGGGATAAAAAAACACCCATACATCGGCAGGATGATCAGGCAAACTATAGCCACGCTGACCATCACCACGACTAATCACAATTTTAAGTGTGCCATTCACGGCTAAATATTGCTGTTGCAGTAAAACTAAACTTTTTTGAATCAACTTTAAATCGGCTTGTAACAGCAGACGTTCACAACTAAAAGCTAAGCGTGCCATATGCAAATTTTCAAGTTCAATTTTGCCATGCCGAACGCGTGCTGTACTAAAACAACCATCACCATAATGGAAAGCACGGTCCAATAATGTGACCTCGCTTATTTGCTGCGCATTCTTAAAACTGAGCATTTCAAAACATCCTGTGAATGATGACCTAGTTTAAGAACAGCTGAATGCGTTTAATATCTCTTTTATTCATATAAAATTCATTTTTTATTATTTTTTACGCATAAAAGATAGCGCTATTCTCAGCCCATGTTCTAAACATCTAAAAATTATTGAGGAAAACACATGCGCTTTTCAAAATTAAAACTTGGGATTGTTGCGGCACTTCTTTCTGTTTCATCATTGAATGTTGTAGCCAAAGACTTCTTAAACGTGTCCTATGATCCAACCCGTGAACTTTATGAAAACTTCAATAAAGAGTTCGGTACATATTGGAAAAAATCGACTGGACAAGAGCTTAATTTCAAACAGTCACACGGTGGTTCAGGTAAACAAGCGCGTGCGGTAATTGATGGTTTAGATGCAGACGTGGTCACACTGGCTTTAGCAGCAGACATTGATGCGATTGCAGAAAAAACCAATTTACTGCCTAAAGATTGGCAAAAGAAATTCCCACAAAATTCAACCCCATATACATCAACTATTGTCTTTTTGGTTCGTAAAGACAACCCTAAAAAGATTAAAGATTGGGGCGATTTAGTGAAACCGGGTGTCGAAATTGTGACCCCAAACCCAAAAACTTCCGGCGGTGCACGTTGGAACTATTTAGCAGCATGGGCTTGGGCTAAACACCAACCGGGCGGTAATGATGCAAAAGCCCATGAATTTGTACGTCAAATTTATAAACAAACTAAAGTTCTGGACTCAGGTGCTCGTGGTTCAACCACAACATTTGCTGAACGCGGTATTGGCGATGTATTGCTGGCTTGGGAAAACGAAGCTTACTTAGCTGTTCGCGAACAACCGGGTAAATTCCAAATTATTACCCCATCTTTATCTATTTTAGCTGAGCCACCGGTGGCGATTGTTGAAAAAAATGTTCAGAAAGATGGCAATGCCAATGTGGCAAAAGCTTATTTGAATTTCTTGTATTCACCGCTGGGTCAGGACATTGCAGCCAAAAATTATTACCGTCCACGTAATGCAGCCGTGTTGAAAAAATACAGCACTACATTTAAGCCATTAAAACTGGTGACCATTGATAAAGAATTTGGTGGCTGGAACAAAGTTCAGAAGAAACACTTCGAAACTGGTGGCGTTTTCGATCAAATTGTAAAAGCAAACAATACGCAATAAGCCATTATTGATTCAGCAGTATTCATTGGAGCAAAGACATGATTCATACCGTTATTGTGCCAGGCGTTGGAGGCAGCGAATATGCCCACTGGCAATCTTGGTTACAACGACAACTCATGTCTTGCTCACGTGTACAGCAGCAAGATTGGAATCAACCCATCTTGCAAGACTGGATTAGCGCATTTGTAAATACAGTACGCCCAATCCAAAATGAGATTCAAATTGTTGCACATAGTTTTGGCTGTCTCACCACAGTTGCAGCACTGGCTCAGCATCCAGAATTAAATCAAAAAATTAAAAATTTGATTTTGGTGGCTCCTGCTAATCCTGCACGTTTTGGTGAAGCTGGTTTTTCACGTGATAGCCAACAAGATTATCAACGCTATTTTCATCAACTCAAAATTGCCGTCCCAACTACATTACTCATTAGTGAAAATGATCCTTGGTTAAATTTTGCAGATGCAAAATGCTTAGCCAAAGCATGGCAACTCAATCCGATTAATTTAGGTCAAGTGGGACATATTAATGTTGCTTCTGGCTTTGGTCCATTTCCTGAAATTTATGATTACTTAATTTCAGAAAATGTATTGCAGCACATCAATTTTACTGATGATAGCAAGTACTTTTTTAAATTTGCAATTTAAAGTCTGCAAATTATGCTTGCGCCAATTAAACATTTATTTTCGCTGACTTTATTGGTCAGCTTTCGCTCTTTTAAGGAGTAGTCATGTCGCAGCGATCCCGAGTGCTGCCAGGATTTGGTCTTTCCTTAGGCTTTACCCTAGCGTATTTATCATTAATTGTTCTTATTCCATTGTCCGCCGTGTTTATTAAATCATTGGGAATTGGATGGGATGGTCTATGGGAAATTCTCAGTTCAGAACGCATCCTGAAATCTTTGCAGTTAAGTTTTAGTGCTGCACTTATTGCAGCCTTAATCAATGTGGTGTTTGGCTTATTACTGGCATGGTGCTTAGTGCGTTATACCTTCCCCGGTAAACGTATTGTTGATGCATTGGTCGATTTACCTTTTGCTCTACCCACAGCAGTGGCAGGTATTGCGCTCACATCTTTATATGCACCGACAGGTTGGATTGGTCAGTACTTAGAACCATTAGGCATTCAAGTGGCTTATACGCCTATTGGTATTACATTGGCATTGATTTTTATTGGTCTACCGTTTGTGGTGCGTACTGTACAACCTGTTTTGAGCGATTTAGAAACTGAACTTGAAGAAGCTGCGTCAGCATTGGGTGCTAACCGTTTGCAAATTGTGACCAAAATCATTATGCCGATTTTATTTCCTGCATTACTGACTGGTTTTGCTTTGGCCTTTGCTCGCGGTGTCGGTGAATATGGTTCGGTTATTTTTATTGCGGGTAATCAACCCTTTGAAACTGAAATCGCACCCTTGATGATTATTTCTCGTTTAGAAGAATATGATTACGCCGGTGCAACCACCATTGCCGTGGTCATGTTGGTTCTTTCATTTGCTATTTTGTTCCTGATTAACTTGCTACAAGCATGGGCAAGCCGTCGTACAGGGAGAACTACGCCATGAGCTTAATGACCAATAGCAATGCCTTAGCAGAAAAACTGCAATCTCGTGATGCGACCCGTGAACCGACTTGGGTACGTTATACGCTCATCACCATTGCACTGATTTTCTTTATGAGCTGCCTGATCTTACCTTTGATTTTGGTGTTCGTTGAAGCCTTTAAACAAGGTGTTGGCGTTTACTTCCAAGCTTTGGTTCATCCAGATACTTTGTCTGCGGTAAAACTGACCTTAATTACGGCGGCAATTGCTGTGCCCATCAATGTGATCTTTGGTGTTGCCGCGGCTTGGTCGGTGGCAAAATTTAACTTCCGTGGTAAATCTATTTTAACCACCATTATTGATATGCCGTTTTCTGTGTCGCCCGTTGTCGCAGGTTTGATGGTGGTATTGATTTTCGGTTCTCAAGGTTGGATCGGCGGTTGGCTGATGGATCACGATATTAAAATCCTGTATGCCACACCTGCCATTGTGCTTGCCACCATTTTCATTACTGTGCCATTTGTGGCTCGTGAACTGATTCCTTTAATGGAAGCACAAGGCACAGAGGAAGAAGAAGCTGCAATTGTACTGGGTGCTTCAGGCTGGCAAACCTTCTGGAAAGTGACCTTACCGAACATTAAATGGGGTTTAATCTACGGCGTAATTCTGTGTAATGCACGTGCAATGGGTGAATTCGGTGCGGTATCGGTAGTTTCCGGACATATTCGTGGCGAAACCAATACGCTACCTTTACACGTTGAAATCCTTTATAACGAATATACCTTTAGTGCTGCATTTGCCGTGTCATCGCTGTTGGCTCTGCTCGCGATTGTGACCCTCATTTTAAAAGCATGGGTTGAGATTCGCCAAGAAAATCAAAGTAAACGTAATGAAGATGCAACAGTTTCTTAAGGAATGACATCATGAGTATTCAAGTTAAAAATATTGAAAAACACTTTGGTGCATTCCATGCACTGAATAACATTTCACTGGATTTTCCAGAGGGTCAATTGGTTGCATTACTTGGCCCTTCAGGTTGTGGTAAAACTACGCTACTGCGCATTATTGCCGGTTTAGAATCAGCAGATGGCGGTCAAGTGATCCTTGAAGGCGAAGATGCTACTGATGTGCATGTACGTGAACGTCAAGTCGGTTTTGTCTTCCAACATTACGCACTTTTCCGCCACATGACTGTGTTCGAAAACATTGCTTTTGGTTTACGTGTCCGTCCACGCTCTACTCGTCCTTCTGAGGCCGAAATTAAAAAACGTGTCACGCGTTTACTTGATCTGGTTCAATTGGGCTTTTTGGCTGACCGTTTCCCTGCACAGTTATCTGGGGGACAACGTCAACGTATTGCTTTGGCGCGAGCACTCGCGGTTGAACCACGTGTGCTATTACTGGATGAACCTTTTGGTGCATTAGATGCTAAAGTCCGTAAAGAGCTGCGTCGCTGGTTACGGACTTTGCATGACGAATTACATATTACTTCAATTTTTGTCACACACGATCAAGAAGAAGCTTTAGAAGTTGCGGACCAAATTATTGTGATGAATAAAGGCAATGTAGAGCAAATTGGTTCACCACGTGAAGTCTATGAAAAGCCGGCAACACCTTTCGTCTTCGACTTTCTGGGTCAAGCCAATCGTTTTGAAGGTCAAAACCAACAAGGCATTATTCACATTGGTGAAGATCGTCTTCAGTTGCCACAAGTAAAAGATGCGCCACAAGGTGAAATTATTGCCTTTGCCCGTCCAAATGAACTGCACATTCATGCGACTCCACAAGAAAATGCCATCCAAGCCACTTTTTTACGTGAAATCTGGATTGCGGGTAAAGTGCTTGCCGAACTGCAAGATCGCCAAGGTAATTTAATTGAAATTTCGCTTCATTCAGATGAAGTAAAATTACATCAATTTAAACCGAATCAAACGGTGTGGTTAAGCCCAACGGCATTACATTTATTTGCCAATGACGTTGCTTAATTGCACATCGATGGGGCAAAAAAGCCCCATTCTATTTTTAAGGTATACAGCATTATGAATTTCCAACAATTAAGAATTATTCGAGAAACTGTTAGACAAAATTTTAATTTAACGGAAGCTTCAGCAGCACTTTACACCTCACAATCGGGTGTGAGTAAACATATTAAAGATTTAGAAGATGAACTCGGTGTACAGCTGTTTATTCGTAAAGGTAAACGTCTCTTGGGTTTAACTGAACCGGGTCAGTCTTTACTGGGGATTGTTGAACGGATGTTGGTTGATGCAGACAATATTAAACGCCTTGCAGATGACTTTAACCGTGTTGATGAAGGCACCCTGACCATTGCCACCACACATACTCAAGCACGCTATGTGTTACCACATATTGTGAACCAATTTAAAAAAGAATTTCCAAAAGTTCATTTAATTTTACAACAAGCCAGCCCAGTTGAAATTACTGAAATGTTGCTTCAAGGCGAAGCTGACATTGGCATTGCAACTGAATCTTTAACCACGGAAGATAACCTTGCAAGTGTGCCTTACTATCAGTGGCAACACAGCATTATCGTTCCACAAAACCATGCACTCGCCAATAAAACAGATATTACTTTAGAAGATTTAGCTCACTATCCGATTATCACTTACCATGGCGGTTTCACAGGCCGTTCAAAAATTGACAAAGCCTTCGAAGATGCGGGCATTGATGTAGATATCGTGATGTCAGCATTGGATGCAGATGTGATTAAAACCTATGTCGAACTGAACATGGGGGTTGGTATTGTGAACAATGTCGCTTACGATGCAGAACGTGATTACCGTTTAAAACAAATCCCAACAGATATTTTTGGTGTGAATACCACTTGGATTGCAGTCCGTAAAGGTCATTTACTTCGCGGTTATGGTTATGAGTTTATTTCACTCTGCTCACCAGAAGCGGATATTAAAGCCCTGAAAAAAGTGGCTTACCCAGAAGATTAACACTCACATTATGTTTAAACATAAGGGATATAAAAATATCCCTTTTTTAATTCACTATTTTTCTTGAACGGCGTATTGATTAAAATGATGCATCATTTTAACGCTATAAAATATAGGGGCTGTTGATATGTGCTGTGCAAAAAAAATATGTAAGCAAAATCCCAAAGCAGCTTATTTATAAACAACTTAGCGCTCAATTTTCGCGCATAAAAATATTTGGCGTACGTAAAATGTGCATCTTGTTTAAAAATGCCCAAATTAAGTTCGAGGTCTATTCCATAACCGGACAGACTTAGATCATCAAATAATCCTAAAGTTAAACTCTTTTAGAGTGCAAACACACTCAAATCCATTAAATACACTTTTCCCAGTAACATTTTCTATTTCTATTCCATCAGGAACTCGACATTCAATTTCTCTATATTTAGCGAACATTTGGCATCTATCTTGCTGTTTGAGGGCGTTCAATCCACGATAAAATTCGGTAAATTAATGAAAAAAATATTATTAAACAAAGTTTTTCTTATACTCTATTTAGTGGGACTCAGTTTTTTACTGGCCAGTTGTCAAAAAGAACCTGATCAAGAAACTGCCGCAAGCCCTTTAGCGATTGAAAAAACGACCCTCACAATTGGCTTTGTGAAATTGACCGATATGGCACCTTTAGCCATCGCTGTCGAAAAAGGTTTTTTTAAAGATGAAGGCCTGAATGTCACACTCGAAGCGCAACCCAGTTGGGGCGTGCTTTACGAACGTGTACAAAAAGATGAACTAGATGCAGCCCATATGCTCGCTGCGATGCCTTTAGCATCATTCATTGATCCATCATCAAATAAAACCCCAATCATTACTCCTTTCACGCTGTCCTATAATGGTGCTGCGATTACTGTTTCAAATAGTGTTTGGAATGAAATGAAAAAAAATGTTCCGATGGAACATAATCTGCCTAAACATCCGATCAGTGCCAACAGTTTAAGACCTGTCATTGCTCAATATAAACAGCAACAAAAAGTGTTTAAATTAGGCATGACCTTTCCTACAGGCACACATAATTATATGCTGCGCTATTGGCTTGCCGCGGGTGGAATTCATCCAGGAACATATGATCCGGCACACAATAATACCAGTGGTAACATTGGCTCTGATGTAGATTTAACCGTTATTCCCCCACCAGAGATGATCTCAACGATGGTCGAAGGTGTAACTTCAGGTTATAGCGTAGGTGAACCTTGGAATCAAAAAGCAGTTAAAAAAGGCTTTGGTGTATCGGTAATTACTTCAGATGCCATTTGGGAAAATGGTGCGGATAAAGTATTTGGTTTAACCCAAAAATTTGCACAACAAAACCCAACCACGACGCTTAAATTAGTTAAAGCTTTAATCCGAGCTTCGCATTGGTTAGATGAAAACAACGATACAAACCGTAAAGAAGCCACCGAAATTATTGCTCAAGATAATTATATCCGTGTTGATAAAGACATTATTGCCAATAGCATGACAGGCGTATTTGAATACGAACCAGGCGATGTTCGTCCAGCAAAATCATTTCATACTTTCTTCAAAGGACAGTATGGCATTCCTTATTATTCAGATGCAGTATGGTGGTTAACCCAAATGCGTCGTTGGGGTCAAATCAGCACGAGCCAAACAGATCAATGGTATTTAGAAACGGCTAAGCAAGTTTATCGTCCAGACCTCTATACACAAGCGGCACAAGCCTTAATTGATGAAGGAAAAATGCAAGTAACACAGTTCCCAACGCTAAAAAGTAATGCCTTTATAAAAGCCCCACAAACCAGTCCTCTCGATCAGGTGGTTTTTGATGCTCATCAACCCAATCGCTTCTTAGCAGCATTTAAAATTGGCTACAAATAAAATCTACTAAGATTAAAGTCTGTTGACATTGGCTGTGCAAAAAATGGCGAGTAAGTAGAATTCAATTACCCAACCCATCTACTTCTCGCTATAGCCACTCGATATGGCAAGCGCAAGTAAAATTATGAAAACGCTATTGCTCTAGCTTATATTTTGATTTGATTACTTGGTTGTGATTATCAAATAACAATAGCCGCTAGTATAAACAATGTTAAAACTCTGCTTGCTCGAACCAAACAAAACAGCATAAAGTATGAACACTGAATAAAAACTGAATTACAGCGCGTGTCATTTAATTTGATACATCCACGATCTAAGCAAACTTATTCTTTCATTCGGGGTTCTCCATGAAAGCTACGGCACTTTGTATAAGTGTGTGCATTTTTCTGCCAACACAAGTATTTTCCGCAGCCCTTGAAACGTCTAACCAAAGTATTGCTTCATTTTTAGAACCCAACAATTACTTAGAATTTTCAACCGCAATTGTCGATGCCAATGTTTCAGGAAACATTTACCGACCAGAAGCTGAAGACCTCTCGACATTAACAGAGGTTGCTACGCCAAATTTTGTCCGTCGCTATGTTCTGTTTAACACCAGCTTAAAATTGCAACTACACCCCAATTGGTCTTTAGGTTTCATTTACGACCAACCCTTTGGGACAAATGTCGATTACACTTTTGACCCTATTCCAAGCAGTCCCGCTAATTTAATCAATGCAACTCAATTTAAATTAGACACAAAAAATCTAAGCTCTCTTTTAGGTTATCAACCCAATCCTTTTTTGAATTTTTATGCAGGTTTAAGCCATCAAACCTTAAGCACACAGGTAAAAATTTCGGGACAATCATCGGGTTTATTGATCGACTATCATGGAGACATTCAAAAAAATTCTGCTCATGGCTGGCTCGCAGGAATGAGCTATCAGATTCCAGAATATGTACTCAAAACATCCTTAACGTATCGCGCTAAAATTCGACATAAACACCCCTTTAATGAACAAACGACCACCACGCCAACAATACCTCTGCTTAATTTAAGCTCAAATCAAAACACCACGATTGAAACACCTCAATCCGTCAACCTTGAGTTTCAATCCGGTATAACAGCGCATAATTTAATTTATGCTTCGTTACGTTGGGTCAATTGGCAAAATTTTAAAATTGCTTCACCATTGATCAGTTCAAGTAGTAATAACCCGGTCATGTTAGTGGATTATCAAAACGATCAGTGGGCAACAACGCTAGGTATGGCCCATGTATTCAGCGACAAATGGACATCTACAATAGATATAGGCCGTGATAGCGGTATTGATAATCCAGCTTCAACCCTGAGCCCTTCAAATGGTCTTTATAGTTTAGGACTCGGAAGTTTTTATCAGATTCACTCGAATTTATTTATTGCTGGCGGAATTAAATACTTCAGGTTAAACAAAGCCAAAGTTCAACAAGACTCAAATGGTTCGGGCAGTTTATTTAAACCGCTATCTTCGGTGAACAATAACCATGCCTTAGCTTATGGCATAAAAATGGGTTATCGTTTTTAACGTAAAATATCTGATCTTTAAAATAAAAAAACGAGCCGAAGCTCGTTTTTTTAACGCATGAAATTTTAAATTACCAGTGGAAGCTTACACCCACTTTACCCACTGGCAACCATTGGTATTCATCATCATTTTCAATATTACGCTCATGATCAGCTAATAATGCCTGATCTGCAACAGTGCCACCGACACCTGTCAATTTAGCTGTTGGGTTTCCTGTGTAGTAAGCACCCACTTCACCAAATACGCCCCAATTTTTATTGATTTTAGGTGCAAAACCTAAACCAAGATAGGGTGCAATATCATTATCGTACGACACTTTACCATTGACTGAACTAAAGCTTGTCGGGGTGTTATTAATTTCAATCTGACCACTACCAGCTCTAGAGTTTAATTCATACTCACTGTCTAAATAACCTACACCTGCAGCCATATACACACCTTGTGCCCAGCGATTTGAACTAGCACCCCAAGGGCGAATTTCTGCATTTAAGTATGCAAGTTTATTATCCATATCAACGTCATATTTTACGCCATCTACAGATAAATCATCAGACCAAGAAATATCACCACCGTTATAACCTAATGCTAAACCGACATAAGGATTTGCAGTCCAAAGTAAAGCACCACCATAACCCGTTGTACCCACTTCAGCACGAACACCTGTTGGCACAAGTTGATTGCGATCAAATGCATAACCATCTTTTACGACTGTCTCATCAGCCATCGCTGTTCCTGCAATAGCCGTCAATACAGTTGCGGCAAGAAGAGTGCGTAAAGTCTTCATTGTATATCTCCTCAAAACGTTATTTTCATCATTAAGCATGTTTTCTGTACTTGGACTATAAAATAAAAATCGCTTAACTTTTATTCTAATTTTGCTGATTTTTTGTTATTTTTTGATACAATTTATTTTTGATTATTAACTTTTCTTGCCCATTATTTGCTTACTAAATACTCAGCTTTTTATTTTTTATACCCCTCAGCTCAGCTTTAATAATTAATTCCGATCTAAAGCGACTTTTTCATCTATTCTTGTCTCAATATAGTGTAAAATCTTGAAAATTTTTTTGGAAATGGAAGATCATGTCTCAGCTTTCAACAATCATTGAACAAGCTTTTGAAGATCGTGCAAATTTCACAGCAGCAAATTGCGCTGTAGAAATTCGTAACGCTGTAGAAGAAGCTATTGCTGGCCTAGATAACGGCACATTTCGTGTAGCTGAAAAAATCGATGGTGAATGGGTTGTTCATCAATGGCTTAAAAAAGCAGTTTTGTTATCTTTCAAATTGAACGACAACAAACCAATCGAGTCTGGTGATCTTCGTTTCTATGACAAAGTAGACACTAAATTTAAAGGCTGGACTGAAGCACAATTTCAAGCTGCTGGCGTACGTGTAGTACCGCCTGCTGTTGCTCGTAAAGGCAGCTTCCAAGCTAAAAATGTGGTATTGATGCCATCTTATGTGAACATTGGTGCCTACGTTGATGAAGGTACAATGGTTGATACATGGGCAACTGTCGGTTCATGTGCTCAAATCGGTAAAAATGTACATTTATCGGGTGGCGTAGGTATTGGTGGTGTTCTTGAGCCATTACAAGCAAACCCAACAATTATTGAAGACAACTGCTTCATTGGTGCACGTTCTGAAATCGTTGAAGGCGTAATCGTTGAAGAAGGTTCAGTGATTTCAATGGGCGTGTTCATTGGTCAATCAACTAAAATTTATGACCGCGCAACTGGCGAAGTTCATTATGGTCGCGTACCTGCGGGTTCTGTTGTTGTTGCGGGTAGCTTGCCTTCTAAATGCGGTACTTACAGCCTTTATGCTGCAATCATCGTGAAAAAAGTAGATGCGCAAACACGTTCTAAAACAAGCTTGAACGATTTATTACGCGACGAATAATTTTTTATTCATTTTCGTGCGGAGCGATTGCTCCTCATCTCTACGGTCAGACATGAGCGTAGAGATTTTTGTTTTTTGTACTCTCTCATTTGTTTAGTGTGGTAATTTCTTGTTATGAATACTCTTCGATCTTCTACTATTCCTGTTTCTGATCCGTCTGCGGGTTTACGTATCACGGAGATTTTCTATTCATTACAAGGTGAAGCGAATGCTGCGGGCTTACCGACGGTTTTTATTCGTTTAACGGGTTGTCCTTTACGTTGTACTTATTGTGATACTACCTATTCTTTTGAAGGTGGTGAGCGTCAATCTTTAGAGCAGATTATTCAAACAACGCTCGATTTTAAAACCCCTTATATTTGTGTGACTGGCGGTGAACCGCTTGCTCAACCCAATGCTCTTCCTTTAATGACACGCCTTGCCGATTTGGGCTGCGAAGTGTCTCTTGAAACCAGTGGTGCTTTAGATGTCTCTAAAGTTGATCCGCGTGTTTCTAAAGTACTTGATTTAAAAACACCAACCTCTGGTGAAGAAAAAAGAAATTTACTCAGTAATTTGGATCATTTAACTCAGCATGATCAAATCAAATTTGTGATTTGTAATCGTGAAGATTATGAATGGTCAAAACAGCAAGTTGAACAATATCAATTGGTGGATAAAGTGAGTACTGTTTGGTTCTCTCCTGCCTTTGCTGTTGAGAAAGGTAATGTTCGTTTACCGCAACTTGCGCGTGATTTAGCACAATGGATTTTAGAAGACCATCTCCCTGTTCGCTTCCAATTGCAATTACACAAATTGCTTTGGAATGATGAAACTGGTCGTTAATTTATTCTGTTCTTAAATACATCTATTTGGAGATTTTCATATGCGCCCTCGTGCCATAGTTTTGTTATCTGGCGGCTTAGACTCAACAACTTGTTTGGCTTGGGCGCAAGCACGTTATGAATGTATTGCCATCAGTTTTATGTATGGTCAACGTTCAACCACTGAACTTGATGCTGCGCGTGCATTAACCCAACGCGCTGGTGTAGAACATCGTGTCATAAATATTGATTTAGGTAACTTAGGCGGCTCTGCTTTAACAGACTTAAGCATTGATGTCCCTGAACAGGAACAAGTGGGTATTCCTGTAACTTATGTTCCAGCACGTAACACCATTTTTCTTTCCTACGCGCTCGCAGCCGCGGAAGTTTTTGGTGCAGAAGCCATTGTCATTGGCATCAATGCCGTTGATTATTCAGGTTATCCAGACTGTCGTCCTGAATTTATTGATGCTTTTGCAACCATGGCACGCCTTGCAACTAAAGTTGGCGTGGAAGGAAAACCTCTTAAATTTGAAACACCTTTGTTACATTTATCCAAAGCAAATATCATTCGCTTAGGTATAGAACATGGCGTAGACTATAGTCAAACAGTGTCATGCTACCAAGCAGACGACCTAGGGCGTGCTTGTGGCAAGTGTGATAGTTGCCGCTTACGTAAGCAAGGTTTTGTTGATGCAGGTATCACAGATCCAACACGTTATATACCGTCTTAACAAGGTACAGTTTATGAAAAATTTGAAATCAAACATTATTCTTTCTACATTCGTTTCTGCTGTTGCAATGATGGCAACTGCTTCTCATGCTGCTGAAGCAAACAAACTTCAGGAAGCATATAAAAGCACCAATGTAAAATCGGCTTTAATTAATGTTTGTAAAGATGAAACCGGTAAAAGTAAAAAATTATCAGCGGCAGAAGTCAGTAAATACTGTACTTGTGCGGTTGAAGCTGACGGTAAATTAACCAATGCGCAAAAATGGGAAATCCAAAGTACCATTAATCAAAAGAAAAGCCCTGCGACCTTAGCTTTTGTTCAAAAGCAAAATAAAGATCTACAAACGTGTTTTGGCCCACAATTGACCAGCAAGCTTAAAAGCTTAACTGAAGAAGCAATGAAAGCGGCACAGGCTGCTCAAGCTAAAAAATAAGTTGATTTAGATACCACAGAAAGCCTGCAATTGCAGTAATGCCAGTCAGTTAAGAAACTGATTGGCATTTTTTTTAAATTCATAATGTTATTCGATACACGGAAACGTCACCCGCAACTGTTCGAGGCAAAACCACTTTGGAAAAGTACAGTTTCTGCGATTTATTAATCAATAAAAGGGATTTGACGAGTTTTGCGGTGAGGCGCACTGCGCCGCAAGATGCCTTTCTCGCGAACTCAAAATATATTTTGAGGATTCTCATTTGGGCTTATCCAAAGTAATAGATGAACTCCAAGTATTTGATTTAAAAATATAAGACTCCGTCGTGAATAACTAAAAAGCTAAGAAGTTAATTGTAAAACCTCTTAACTGATCAGCATTATATAATTGCAGGCTTTTTTAGCTATGGATAATGTATGCAACAGCAATGGAAAACCAACGCCACCGAACAAAAATTCATCGTATCTTATAGCGGTGGTAAAGACAGCACCCTCGCCTTGTATCATGCGATGCAGGTCGGTAAAGCCATTGGCTTAATTGTGATGCTTGAAGAACAAGGACTGCGTTCTCGTTCACATGCCATGAGCATGGATATCATTCAAGCACAAGCCAATGCCTTAGGTTTACCTATCATTACCGCGTCTTCAAGCTGGAATGACTATGAAACTGAATTTTTAAAATTATTAGCACATGCCAAACAGCAAGGTGCAGAGGTTTTAGTCACAGGTGATTTAGATATGCCTGAACATGGTTGTTGGCATGATCGTATTACTCAACAAGCGGGGCTGAAACTCTGTATGCCACTTTGGGAACGTCCACATCGGGAAGTGATTGAAGAATTCATTCAGCTTGGTTTTAAGACCATGATTGTGACTGTTAATTTTGACTTGGGCATGAAAGTTGATGATTTAGGAAAAGTTTTAACTCTGGATTATATTCAAGAATTAGAAAATCGAGGGATTGATCCTTGCGGTGAAGGCGGTGAATTTCACAGCACCGTGATTGATGGACCTCTATTTACAGCACCAATTGCTGTACGCAAAGGTGATATTCTATATCATGAAAATTATGCCTTTTTAGCACTCGAATTAGAAAGCAATTCATTTTAATCAAGGATTAAAGCATGACTGAAAATATTCAATTGCCAAACCAAAATTTCCCAACAACCACTGGCGAAGTGAACTTATCGACCCTTCCATCAGAATGGCTGATTGTGTATTTTTATCCAAAAGATTCAACACCGGGTTGTACGACGCAAGCAGTCGATTTTTCTGCTTTGAAAGATCAATTTGAAGCGTTAAATACCACGATTATCGGTATTTCACGGGATTCGGTAAAAGCACATCAAAACTTCACTGAAAAACAATCACTGAGCATTAATCTGATTAGTGACAAAGAAGAAGTGTTGTGTAAGCACTTTGATGTGATTAAAGAAAAAAATATGTACGGTAAAAAAGTGATGGGCATTGAGCGCTCAACCTTCATTTTCCATAATGGCAAACTGGTTAAAGAATACCGTAAAGTCAAAGCAGCGGGTCATGCAGAACAAGTCTTGCAAGATTTAAAAGCTTTACAAGCTGTTTAAATGTCACAGCTAAAAGCCCAAACTCGTTTTGGGCTTTTACCTTTAGCTACTCATCATTTAGGTAGTCATTATTAAAGAAATTGCGATGCTCCACATAATCAGTGCAATAACACCATCTAACACTTTCCATGCTTTAGGATTTGCAAAGACGGGAATTAACACTCGAGCACCATAACCCAGACTAAAAAAGAAGAACCAAGAAGCAGTGATTACGCCCAAAGCAAAATATAGTTTGGTTTGCTCAAATTGAGTCGAAATAGAACCAATTAAAACCACCGTATCTAAATACACATGTGGGTTTAACCAAGTTAAAGCCAGACACACAATAATAATTTTACTCAATTGAATTTCATTCTGCGAACTAGCATGCAATGACTGATTCGACTTAAAAGCTTGTATCGCATGTTGTAATCCATACCACAATAAAAATACAGCTCCAGCCCATTTGGCAAAACCAACAAGCTCAGGATAAAGCTGTATCACGGTAGCAAAACCCGTGATACCCAGCACCACTAAAATAGAATCGGAAAGCGCACAGACAAAGCAAACCCAGAACACGGCTTGTTTCTTTAAGCCTTGTTTTAGTACAAATGCATTTTGCGCTCCAATAGCAACAATAAGACTTAAACCTATTGCAAAACCTTGTAGATAGCTATGTAGCATCAACTTTTTCCATGCTCTTTTGGCTGAAATGCATTATCGATGCTTTTACCTAAAACTAAATATAATTAAGAAAATATCAATTTAACTAAATTATTTTTAGTTTATAGTGATTACTACAAATGAAAAGAACGAAGCAAAAGTTATGCTAAACAGTAAACAATGTGATGCTTTTCTGGCCGTCGCAGAAATTGGGAGCTTTGATTTAGCAGCGGAACGCTTATGTATTACAGCATCTGCGGTAACTTTACGCGTTCAAAGTCTTGAAAAGACCTTAGGACATTTGCTCATTGTGCGTGAACGTCCATGCCGCGTGACGCAAGCGGGTCAGTCTTTATTGCATTATTTACAACATACACGACGACTCGAACAAAACCTGCTGCAAGACTTGACTGGGCAAACTGATGAGTCGCCTTTTTATCAACTGAATATTGCAACAAATGATGATTCTTTGGCGACTTGGCTGTTCAGGGCTATTCGAGAAACACTATTACGCGAAAAAATTGTGGTGCATTTAAAAGTAGATGATCAGGCGCATACCCATCATTTGTTAGAAGCGGGTCTGGTCAGTGCTTGTATTTCGACTGAACAACACCCCATGAAAGGCTGCTTAGCTACCCGATTAGGCTCAATGAGCTATCGAATGGTTGCAACCCCTGAGTTTACAAGACACTGGTTCGCTCAAGGCTTACATCGGAATGCCTTAAAAATGGCACCTGCCGTCATTTATAATGATAAAGATCATATTCATACCGACATTATCTTGGCGCATTATGGTTTGAACATCGACAGCTATCCGCACCATTACATTCCTTCTTCAACGGCCTTTGTTGAAGCGATTGCTTATGGATTAGGTTTTGGGATGGTACCTGATTATCAAATTGGACAACGCCTACTTACAGGCGAATGGGTTGAAATTTTACCAGAGGCACGAACGGATATTCAGTTGTATTGGCATCATTGGAAGCAACAATCCAAACCTTTACAACAACTCACTCACGATATTTTAGAAAAAGCACCAACCTATATGAACCAAAAATTTGATCAATAACCCAATTTTTAATTGAGTTATGCAAATTTTAGATCGAAGCCATATTTTCAACTCTCCTTTTGAAATAAGGAAAGCTTAGCTTATTCAAGATTGCTTTTATCTTGTGTCAGGTATTTGTGCTGCAATTGTTGGTAAGTCGCTGTCTGCTGAAATTTGTGTAAAAACTCACTGGTTCCGAGTGGAAAAGCAGATTCGACTATTTCCCCACGATAATAGGCTTCACGCAGTGGAGTCGCTGAAATGGCATCTTTTAGACTATCCAGTTCAACCATCTCCCATTCTGGAAAAAGTTGGAGATAATAGGAAGATTCATCCTTAAAATGACCAATTAAACCCACTTTATCTTCAAGATTAACAGCGCCTTCAACAAGCGATGTCACCAATTTTTGCCATTTTTTATCATCATAAACATCAACAACATACACAAACTTAATTCGCTGTTGATCCGCTGCTGAAAAGTTAGATAAAATCATTTGTTCACGTTCATTTGCACTGAACGGATTTTTAATATTACGTTCATTTTGCGCTGAACCCAGTGCCAAAAGCACCTGCTGACTTTGCTGCAAGGCAATTTTAATGGTTTGCATATGTGCCAAATGAAAAGGCTGAAAACGACCAATAAAAACGAGATAATCAAAGGTATAATTCATAAGGGATCAAATTTTTTATGACTCATGAGTTGTGCCACTTAAATCAATTTACGACATAATAAACGCCATAAAATTAAATTAAGTTTTAAAGCAAGGATAGTACGATGACACTTAGTTGTATTCAACAACCTCATGAACATTTGGATGCGAATTTAGAAAATGGCGTACTGACTTTAGCCATTAATCGACCAAAAGCAAAAAATGCCTTATATGGCGAACTTTATTTATGGATTGCCAAAGCCTTAGATGAAGCCGATCAAGATAAAGAAGTTCGCGTGGTGATTTTACGTGGTGCTGATGCTGACTTCAGTGCTGGTAATGACATGCAGGACTTCATGCAGTTTATTCAAACGCCACTGGCAGGTAAAGCAGGTGATGCGCCTCCATTTGTGGTGTTAAAATCTGCTGCGAAATTCTCTAAACCGCTGATTTGTGCTGTTCGTGGTGTTGCGATTGGCATTGGTGTAACGATTCTACTGCATGCCGATTTAGTCTATAGCGACAATACAGCCCTATTCCAAATTCCATTTGTAAGTCTAGGTCTGTCTCCTGAAGGTGCTTCAAGCAAACTACTCATTCAACAAGCGGGTTACCACAAAGCTGCTGAGCTTCTATTTACTGCACAAAAATTTAACAGTGAAAAAGCCTTAAATGCAGGTTTGGTGAATAGCATTGAAGATGATGTTTATGCGCATGCATTAAAACAAGCACAAACTTTAGCAGCACTTCCATTGGCTTCTATTAAGCAAACTAAAGCTTTAATGAAACATAATTTACAAGAAATTTTAGACTGTGTAGATGATGAAGCAGTGATCTTTATGAAGCGCGTTTCTTCACCAGAAATGGCTGAAGCCGTGGCTGCATTTATGCAAAAGCGTAAGCCTGACTTTGCTCAATTTAACTAAATTTAAGCACTTAAAAATTAAAAACCACTTAGTGATTTAGATTGCTAAGTGGTTTTATACTTTCAATGATTCCATTTTCCTCAATACATTCATATTAGGCGAACATTATGTCTCAAAATAACGCTGAAAAAAAACGCTATTACGAACCTGCACCACAGGATATTGATGTCGAAAACTTTAAAAAGGTCGTTACAAGTCGTCGTTCGGTACGTAAATTTACCGACAAAGCCATTCCTGCGGAAGTATTAGATGAATGCTTAGACTTGGCTTTACTGGCACCCAACTCCTCTAACTTACAACCGTGGACATTTTATGTAGTGCAATCGGCAGCGAAGAAAAAGCAATTGGTCAAAGCGTGTTTGAATCAATTGGCTGCAAAAACAGCTTCGGAATTAATTGTTTGTGTAGCACGTACCGACCGTTTAGATGAAATGGCGAAAATGAACATTACTGAGTTTCCTTTCCCCGAAGCGCCTGCAACTGTACAAAAGTATTATCGTTTTATTCCCTATAACTATAAAACGGGTTATTTCAATGCGCTTGGTAACTTTAAGAAAGTGGCTTTCAAAGTTGCACGTCAGTTTGACAAGCAACTGCCTGTAACGGCATTCAATCCAGCAGATGCAAAACTTTGGGCCAGTAAAACCACAGCTTTGGCCTGTGAAAACCTTGTACTGGCTTTATGTGCTTATGGTTTTGACAGTTGTATGATGGAAGGTTTTGACGAACCGTTAGTATGCAAAATTTTAAACTTGAATAACCAGCAGTATCCTGTGATGGTGATTGCTGCGGGTGAACGTGCCGAAGATGGAGTCTTCTTCCCGCAATACCGTTTTGACCGTAATTTATTTATTCAGAAGGTTTAATATTGATTTTCTCAATGGAATCTTTTCATTAAAGTTTTAATTTCAGGATTAACCTTCGGTTCGACCTACTTTTCTTTCGGGAAAAGTAGGCAAAACCATTGTCATTCGCAAAACTCGTTCTATTCCGCCTTTTATCAATTTAATCGCAGAAACTTTATCTAATAAATTAAGTCCTGCCTCAAACAGTTGCGAATGACGTTAACGTGTATCAAATATATTTTAGATTCACCATTAAAGAACATCGACCATTTGAATAAACTCAAAAGCAGGCTCTTCATACGGATGACTTGCTTTCAGAGCTTTTGCAACGGCAGATGCTTTATCTTCAGGAACAATCGTTTCGACACGCCATTCAGGAACTTGTTCTAAAATATCTAACTCACCAATAAACGGATTCGCACCTTTTACAGGTTTAAATTGCCCTGTACCTAACACTTGCCAAGCACAATGCTCATAGTTGCCTATACCGCCTGCTCCTGCTTCAAAGATGGCAAGTTTAGTGGATTCAAGATGGGATTCGGGAACGTAGTAGATAAGTTTAAGCATTGGATTTAATAAGTGGAAAATTTATCTGATACTAAGCTATATTAAATTAATTATGAATAAACAAAAATTAAAGATGACCCAAACCTTTGAACAACTATGGAATAACTCTTTTCCAAAAAAAATACCTATTCCCCACTTGTTACCACATTACTTTCCAGAGCAATGGTTTCGCATTCATAGCTTACCTGATTCAAAGCGATATGCTGAAACTAAAGAAGAATATGAACTCTTACTGAAACGACACAATCAAATCATTACTGATTGTTTCCATCCGCAAACATCTATTTTTATTGTTACAGGGAATTATTTATATGGAAATGAAAATGATTCAAAGTACGATATGCGAAAAACTCTTCCATATAGTTTTATCACATCACCTATACTAAACTTACATAAAAGTGACCCTATCATTTTTGATGATGGTGAGGATAACGATCTTAACTACTTACCCCTACATTTCAAAACCACATGGGAACCAAATTTTCATGATGATTTATTATTAAAAATTGCAAATGATGAGGTTAAAGCATTCCTCATTTCTTTTGAGAAAAAAATAATAGTTTCACCATACGATGGAGGTATAGATTTTATTATTCAGGATGAATCTTTCAAACAGCAATTAAAAGAAAAATATAGTACGTGGTTATCTCCCAGAGAAGATGGTTTTTAGAAAAACCACCTTCCGGTGGTTTTTCTATCACATCTGTAAGGCATAACCTAAAATCAGAAATATCAATTGCAAACTCACAACCACCACAAACAGCTTCCAGCCTTTCTTACGCAGCGCTGTTTTATCAACGCTCGTATATGTCATCGTTTTTAGCATTGTGTCACCTCACTTCGAGATTCAATCCTGAACTTATATTGGGTTCACCATCTTTAATCTATATTGCATCATCATTGCGCATAAAACATACAAAATGTATTTCACTCCAATATAAAAGCAAAATCCAAACCAAGTCCAGCAGGAGAGTTAAAAAATTTAAAGAAAAAAATACAGCCAAATAAAAAAGCCACCCGAAGGTGGCTTTAAAAATTTACTTCAGATTAACCAATAAACTTACGTGCATTACGGAACATACGTAACCATGCACCATCTTCAGTCCATTCTTCAGGTTTCCAAGAATGCTGAATTGCACGGAAGTTACGTTCAGGGTGCGGCATCATAATGGTTGCACGACCGTCAGCAGAGGTTACACCTGTAATCGCTTCTGGCGAACCATTCGGGTTCAATGGATAGTGCTGTGTTGCGTTACCAAAGCTATCGACATAACGTAGGCTGACTTGATTGCCTGCATTTAAAGCAGCAATGTTCTCGCTACTTGCAACAACACGACCTTCACCATGCGCAATTGCGATTGGTAAAATCGAACCTTCCATACCCTCTAACAAGACAGAGTTTGATTTTTCAATGCGGATATTCGCCACACGCGCTTCAAACATTTCTGAAGTGTTACGGTGGAAACGTGGCCAGTTTTCAGCACCCGGAATAAGTGGAGCCAATTGCGATAGCATTTGACAACCATTACACACACCTAAAGAGAAGGTTCCATCACGGTTAAAGAATTTCTCAAATTGGTCACGAAGTTTAGGGTTGAATAGAACAGACTTCGCCCAACCGCCCCCTGCACCCATAACGTCACCGTAAGAGAAACCGCCACACGTTGCCAGACCTTCAAAATCATCAAGATCAACACGACCCGCAATCAAATCACTCATGTGAACATCAACAGTATTGAAGCCCACTTTGTCGAATGCCGCTGCCATTTCGATATGACCGTTGACACCTTGTTCACGTAAAATTGCCATACTTGGACGACGTGAATTGATATACGGCGCTTCAACAGGTTCATTTAAGTCAAATGTTGGTAATGCAATGATACCTTTGTGCTCTTTGTTGGCAATCAAACTATATTCTTGATCTGCTGTTTCAACATTGTCACGTAAACGCTGGATTTGATGCGATACTTCAGTCCATGCTTGTTGTAAATCAGCACGGTCTAAGTTCAAACCATTGATCGTTAAAGTATCCGTTGTATTGACTGTACCGACCACTGCAATTGCATCTTTCAATATCGATGCGGCAACTTCTGCTTGAAGTGATTCCCAATCCGCCGCACTGATTTGAAGCACTGCACCAATTTCTTCAGCAAATAAACTGTCTGTAGATTGATCTTGTAGTGCTACACCCAAGCGTGATGCAAACATCATTTCTGCAACAGTCGCAAGCAAGCCACCATCACCGATGTCATGGTAAGCCTTGATTAAGCCACGGTTGTTCCAGTCTTGAACCAATGCAAAGAATGCTTTGAATTCATCGAAGCTATCCACATCCGGTGTGATTGAACCAATCGCTTTATACACTTGAGCAAGGATCGAACCACCAAGGCGGAATTGACCTTTAGACAAGTCAATACGAACCAATACTGAATCTTCATTTTTCAATTCAGGTGTCAGTGTTTTACGTACATCACCTACGGGTGCAAATGCGGTAATCACACCCGTCATTGGTGAAGTGACTGACTTATCAACACCTTCATCATTCCACGTGGTACGCATAGACAATGAGTCTTTACCGACTGGAATTGCAATGCCAAGTGCCGGACACATTTCCATCCCAATGGCTTTAACACCTTCAAACAAAGCTTGATCTTCACCTGTTTGACCAGCAGCAGCCATCCAGTTCGCAGACAATTTAATGTCGCTGATCTGTTCGATGTTGGCACACATGATGTTGGAGATTGCTTCAGCCACAGCCAAACGTGCAGATGCAGCAGGATTTAACAATGCAACAGGAGGACGTTCACCCATCGCCATTGCTTCACCTGTGAAGCCCACTAAACTTGTAGTTGTTACCGCAGCATCCGCTACAGGAACTTGCCAGCGACCCACCATTTGGTCACGTGCAACCATACCGGTAATTGAACGGTCACCAATGGTAATCAGGAACGATTTAGACGCTACTGTTGGATTTTTAAGAACACGGTAAATCGCTTCTTTCAAATCAACTTTTGATGCATCAAAGTCATCGCCTTGACGTTCAATTGTCTCGTATGAACGGCTCATGCGTGGTGTACCACCCAGCATGACTTGCATTGGCATATCCACAGCTTTGTTATCAAACAATGGATCTTCAACCGTTAAGTGACGCGCTTCAGTTGCTTCACCCAACACAGCAAACGGACAGCGCTCACGTGCAC
Source organism: Acinetobacter bohemicus ANC 3994 (assembly GCF_000367925.1). Taxonomy (GTDB): domain Bacteria; phylum Pseudomonadota; class Gammaproteobacteria; order Pseudomonadales; family Moraxellaceae; genus Acinetobacter; species Acinetobacter bohemicus. The sequence continues at coordinate 438,784 of NZ_KB849164.1, read as the reverse complement.
AAATCGATTCAAATAATGCCAAAGAACTTGGACGAATCGCCAATACATAACGTTCTTGCGCTTCGTTTGACCAGATTTCCATTGGAGACATACCCGGCTCTAATGAAGGAATCTTACGAAGATTTAACACTGCACCAAGTTCGTGATCATTCACCAGCTCAGGCATGGCATTGGAAACACCACCCGCACCCACATCATGTACAGAAACGATTGGGTTGGCATCTTCAAAGCGCCAGCATGTATCAATCACTTCTTGGCAACGACGTTCCATTTCTGGGTTTTCACGTTGTACCGAAGCAAAGTCAAGGTTTTCACCCAATTTACCACTGTCTACTGAAGATGCTGCACCGCCGCCTAAACCAATCAGCATTGCAGGGCCACCCAACACAATGAGCAAGTCACCCGGTTGGATTGCATCTTTTTCAACATGGTCAGGACGAATGTTACCGTAACCACCAGCGATCATAATCGGCTTATGGAAACCTTTAACATCACCATTTACATTTTGTTCAAAGGTACGGAAGTAACCATTTAACGCAGGACGACCAAACTCATTGTTGAATGCAGCGCCACCCAGTGGGCCTTCAATCATAATTTGCAACGGAGATGCCATGCGAGATGGTTTACCGTAATTATCTTCCCACGGTTGTTCGAAGCCCGGAATATTTAGGTTAGACGTGGTAAATGCCGTTAAACCTGCTTTAGGTTTACCGCCACGACCTGTTGCGCCTTCATCACGGATTTCACCACCCGAACCCGTCGCTGCACCGGCAAATGGTGCAATCGCTGTAGGATGGTTATGGGTTTCCACTTTCATCAAAATGTGAGCCGCTTGGCTCTTATATTTATAAACGTAATGACCATTTTCATCTGGTTTTGGATAAAAACGTTGCGTGTCATAACCGACGATAACAGAAGCATTGTCTTTATAGGCTGACAAAACATCTGTAGGCGATTCTTTATAGGTGTTCTTAATCATTTGGAACAATGATAAAGGTTGTTTTTCACCATCAATGGTCCATTCAGAACCAAAGATTTTATGACGACAATGCTCTGAGTTCGCTTGTGCAAACATCATCAGTTCGATGTCATGGGGGTTACGACCCATTTTGGTAAATGCAGCAGTTAAATAATCAACTTCTTCATCAGACAGTGCAAAACCAAATTCAGAATTGGCTTTCACCAATGCATCTTTGCCTTGACCTAAAATATCGATTGAATTGAGCGGTTTTGGCTCAGTTTCCGAAAATAATGCAGCAGCATCTTCAATTTGATTGAACACGCTTTCGGTCATGCGGTCATGTAACGCAAGTTTCACTTCAGCAGATATTTCAGAAACACCTTTTAAAGTAAACAAAACACCGCGTTCAAGGCGGTGTACAGGTGTATTACAGTTGGCAAAAATATCCGTTGCTTTAGACGACCACGGAGAGATCGTACCTAAACGCGGCGTGACAAGAATTTGAATTTCATCACTTTCGGCTTGGCGAACTTCAAAAGAAGCACCATCATTTAATAGTTGTAATGCAGATTGATGCTGCTGCTCGTTGAGCGCTTGATCAAACAGATAAATCCATTGACTTTCAATTGATTGAACAGAACTCAATGACGCGAGGCGGTTTAAGAGTTGAGTTTTCTTAAAAGAAGAGTGTGCTTGCGCACCGGCCACGATAAACATGCTGATTTTGGCTCCACGGGCAGGTCTTTTGGACCATACCGCCAATGTGACTTAGAGAGAGCGCATATTCTACTTCGTATTGACCAAATCAGCTAGATAGAAATTCACGAATGTGCCATCTATTCAAGCAAGATCTCTTAAGAATACTTTAATTTTCAGCCAAAAATTTTGAATTTTCCTGATATCTGATGCATAGATATCTTGTTTCTAAATATTATTTAACATACTTCGGGCTATTGTGAAGCCCATATTTCTAGTCAATACCCGACTGTTTTGGCCATCATTTCCACTGACTTAAGATTAAAATACTGTACTGCCATGACATAAAATTGAATACATCACCTTTCATCTATGCATTCAATAAAATAATGTTGATTACAAGAACCTTATCCAGAAATAATGCAGGATCAATGACCGTTAACATTGCCACGCTTTCATAAAAACCCAAATAAATGCGAATTAAAAGCATCTTCAAAAACACGACAAGATATAAGACAAATCATGTCGCCCTGCTCTAGTGCTTTTTTTAGTTTTTTGGCATGATGCTGATAAGCGATAACTGAATAATGATAAATGACTCAAATGCGTTGGCTTGAACTGCTTTCAACAGTTCGTATTGGTAGCAAAAAACAAAGTACAGAACAGGCACGTAGCCCATTTCATAAAGATTATGACCGCATTATTTTTTCACAAAGTTTTCGACAACTGAATCGCAAAACTCAAGTTCATCCACTGACACAACACGATGGCATTCATACGCGTTTAACGCACTCGCTTGAAGTGTCCTGTATTGGTCGCTCTTTGGGCATGTTGGCAGCTGAAAAAATCAAAGATCAACTACCTGTATGGATTTCCCCTGCCGATGTTGGCGCGATTATTCAAGCCGCATGCCTTGCGCATGATATTGGTAATCCACCTTTTGGGCATGCTGGTGAATACGCCATTCGTGAATGGTTCGACGATGCTTCACACGGTAACTTTCTAGAAAAACTCACTGCGGAAGAACAAGCCGATGTACGCCAATTTGAAGGCAATGCACAAGGTTTACGTCTACTGACTAAAATTGATTATCATCCCAATGATGGTGGTATGCGCCTGACTTACGCAACACTAGGCGCTTACTTAAAGTACCCTTGGTTATCTAAAACCATTGCATCTCAAGGCGATCGTCCTGCCAGTCAGCGGGCAAAATTTGGCTGTTATCAATCAGAAAAAGAAATCCTCAAACAGATTGCAGAACAACTCGGTTTAATTCAACTGGGCGAATACCACTATTGCCGTCATCCTTTAACTTACCTTTTGGAAGCCGCAGATGACATCTGTTATGCCCTGATTGACCTTGAAGATGGCATTATTTTAAATATGCTGTCTTATGAAGAAGTAGAGCCTATTTTCCTTGATTTGATTGCCGACTATGGCAAACCCTCTGAACTTTCTCTACCCACCACAACATGGCAGCAGAAAATTGCCGCTTTACGGGGTCGTGTAATGAAACGTCTAGTCGATGAAGTCACCACAGCCTTTGCTAAACATCACTTTGAAATTTTATCCGGTCAACTCAAAGGCAGCTTATTGCAATATTGTTCTGAAGATATTGAACGTGGAATTGAACGGGCAAAGAACTTAGCCCGCGACAAAATTTTTGAACATCCACAAAAAGCAGGGTTAGAGATTATTGCCCATCAAAGTCTGCAAAACATTTTGGATGCCTTTATTCCCCTGACGACGCCACATAAAACCTTAAGTTTCAAAGAACAACGCTTAATGTCGATGCTACAGCGCGCAGGTGTGACTTTTGAAAGTAACCATTATGAAAATATCATGCAGGTACTGGATATTATCTCGAAGTTTTCCGATCATCAGGCCTATAACCTGTCACAAGAACTTCAAGGCAATAAAGCGGGTTTAATTTAAGCATTTAAAATAATGCAGCTTCATTGAATACTTTTGCTGATCATTTCAGCAAAAAAATGACCGAGCATTTTGCCTTTATGGCAAATGCTCACTACTATGCAACGAACGATAGATAAGTGAAAAAATCAAAATGATTGGATGTCTCATTGGTGAAGTGTTTGCTTTGGAAGCACCAACGGTATTATTAAATGTAAATGGCGTTGGCTATGAAGTGGACACTCCACTTTCGACCTTTTGCCAATTACAAAAGGGGCAAAAAGTCACGTTATGGACGCATTTAACCGTACGTGAAGATGCGCAATTACTTTATGGTTTTTTAGATGCACAAGAAAAAACCATTTTCCGTACCCTCCTCAAAGTAAATGGCGTTGGCCCTAAAATGGCTTTAGGCATTCTGTCCACTTTAAGTATCGACCTGCTCATTCATACCGTTGAAAATGAAGATATCAATACACTGATTAAAGTTCCGGGTGTGGGTAGAAAAACCGCTGAACGTTTGATGATTGAACTGCGTGATCGCTTTAAAACACTGGCATCAGGTTCAACCGCTGTAAACTCGACCACAACTCAAATTCAGTTCAATTCAAATTCACCGGTTGCCGAAGCAGAAGCTGCGTTACAATCGCTGGGTTATAAACCTGCCGAAGCACAAAAACTGATTAATGCAGTAAAAGCAGATTTCACTGAAGCCAGTGATATTATTCGTGCTGCGTTAAAGTCGATGAATCGATAAAAAAATTTAAATCTAACACTACACGAAATTCGATACACGAATGGCGATATGGATGTCGCCAGTTAAACAGAGGATATAAGATGTATCCTCTATTTAACAAAAGGGTTTTGTTACCTTGCGCGGTATACTGCTCATCTGTCAAAAGTAAAGTTATGCCGGCACAATGACATCTAAACTCAAATATTTATCTGAGACTGTATGAATCATCACAGACTCAATTGATGCCCCCAAAGGTAAATCTAAATCATTATGCAAGACCGTTTAATCAGTGGTTCTGAAAAACCTGAAGATCATTTTGATCGTGCCATTCGCCCCACTTCACTCGATGACTATGTGGGTCAACCTGTGGTGCGTGAGCAAATGGAAATCTTTATTGGCGCAGCACGTGGTCGTGGTGAAGCACTTGACCATACTTTAATTTTTGGCCCACCCGGTTTAGGTAAAACCACACTGGCCAATATTATCGCACGTGAAATGGGTGGTAACTTAAAGTCTACTTCAGGTCCAGTGCTAGAACGTGCCGGTGACTTGGCCGCCATGCTGACCAACCTTGAAGAAGGTGATGTTTTATTTATTGATGAAATTCACCGTCTTTCACCTGTGATTGAAGAAATTCTCTACCCTGCAATGGAAGACTACCAACTCGATATTATGATTGGTGAAGGACCGGGCGCACGCTCTATTAAACTGGATTTACCGCCGTTTACTTTGGTTGCGGCAACAACTCGTGCAGGCTTACTGACCTCTCCACTACGTGATCGTTTTGGTATTGTGCAGCGTTTAGAGTTTTATTCGGTTGCTGACCTCACCCACATTGTGTCACGTTCAGCCAGCTTGATGGATGTTCCCATGACTGCCGATGGCGCGAAAGAAATTGCCCGTCGCGCACGCGGTACACCCCGTATTGCCAATCGTTTACTGCGTCGTGTGCGAGACTATGCTCAAGTCAAAGGGACTGGCGAAGTCAACCAAGATATGGCGCAACGTGCATTGGATATGCTGAATGTTGATAAAGATGGTTTAGATACTTTAGACCGTCGTTATTTAAGCATGTTGTTAGAACGTTTTGATGGTGGCCCTGCTGGTGTTGAAGCTTTGGCTGCGGCGATGGCAGAAGATTCAGGGACCTTAGAAGATGTGATTGAACCCTATTTGATTCAGCAAGGTTATGCAATGCGTACAGCACGCGGTCGTATTGCCACTAATATGGCGTATTTACAGTTTGGGATGACACCACCTGAGCCAAAAGGATAAATGAGAAAAGGGAAATTTATTCTCTAATGCCAGTCAGTTAAGAAATTGACTGGCATTTTATATCTTAAATTCATGATGTTATTCGATACACGGAAACGTCATCCGCAACTGTTCGAGGCATGAGGTGTATACACCGCAAGATTGGAAAAGTAAGGTTTCTGCGATTTATTAATCAATAAAAGGGATTTGGCGAGTTTTGCGGTGAGGCGCACTGCGCCGCAAGATGCCTTTCTTGCGAACTCAAAATATATTTTGAGTTTCTCATTTGGGCTTATCCAAAGCAATAAATTAACTCTAAGTATTTGATTTAAAAAATATAAGACTCCGTCATGAACAACTAAAAACTAAGGATTTTATTTCTAAAACCCTTAACTGACTGACATTAGAGATTTATTCTCCCTCCATAATTCTTCCGAATTCCTCTTCAAAATACTCAAATAACTTTCATGCTTAAACTGTCTAATTTCTTCTTTCCAAATATTTGATTATAAATTTATATTTTATTTTTAAAAATTCATCACTTTAAAAAATCACATGACAGGTGACATGGATGTCGCCCGTTGGATTCACTTGCGCTACGCTTTAAAGCAGTGCTTAAAGCTTGCTCAGGATATACCCTCAATCCAACAGCGGAATTTTGTTACTTTTGTCCCGTCAAAAGTAAATAGACCAAACCATATAGAAAATTAATCACATACACCATTAGAAAGAGTGCCTGAAACCAAGTTCAATTAGCTTATGCTCTCCACAAAATCATATTCTTGCTTAATTCAACAAATAAAAGATCTAAGACTTAGAAATTACCCTAACCTCTTCCACCAACATCAACTCACATGCACCATTTCCAGTATCTTCACGGCTAAGGGAACTACGCCATGTCCATCCGTCTTGCGCCTTCACTTCAACCAACTGCCCTTTTAAATAAATCAAATTATCTTGATCAATTTGAGCCAGTTGTTTGGCGATTGCTTTGGTTGCAGGAATTAAATGCGTATTGGCACTCTGACTTGATATTTCATTGACAGGAATAGGCGGTGCATTTTCATACCGCCAATAATACCAACGGTTACTCTGTCGAATTGACAACTGCTTATAAACCGCAGGATCTGCCATTCGATCCCAGCCTAAAGCAAAATCGACTGGACTGAGTTCAGCTTCACGCCCCAAGTTATAGTTTTCTTTGGACAAAACTCGAAACTCACCTGCATACGGTGCCAAATTGGTCATCATAAACTGATCACTATGATGCACACCATCAACCACTTGGTAATCAGTCGAATCCTGAATACCAGAATGAGGTGCCGCCCAATACGACCAAAGCGCATAGCCTATTGCCAGTGCGACCAACCACTTTATATATCGATTCATTGCATGTTCTCCCCCAGAACAGCAAGAGTGTATCTTAGTTCAGCAACAATTTTATATAGCTTCAAATTGTATTTGAAACCTTGTGCCATTGGAGGAAAAAATCAAACTGCTAAACTGCAATGCATTACACAGCTTGACTCTTAGCGAAAGTAGCATCATTTTAAAAGATGAAAATCTCCCTAAAAGTACGGCTTTAAAATATAAAACCGAACCCCAAATGGAACAAGATCATGGCGAATAAATTCGAATTTCAAATTCGTGTATACATTGAAGATACTGACGCAGGTGGCATTGTCTATCATGCAAATCATATTCGCTTTATGGAACGTACCCGTACTGAATGGTTACGTGCGGCAGGTGTTGAACATTACTGGCACCAAAAAGATTATCACTTTGTGGTACACAAAATAAATGTGAAATATTCACGCCCAATCCTCATGGATGACCTGATTACGGTTACAGCAAGTGTTGTTTCATGTAAAGCAACATCTTTTGTATTGCAACAAAATATTTATCGTGGTGAAATCATGCTGGCATCTGGTGAAGTCGAATTGGCATGTATCAGTGTAGACGGCATGCGTCCAACACGGCTTCCCGAGGAAATCCGTCAACTAATTCTAAAAGAGTTAGGACAAGACTAAAAATTTATTGGCACAATGTAACTATGGCAACTCAATTAGAATCTTCTTTACACGTATCAGATCTTATTTTACAAGCAAGCCCTGTCGTTCAACTGGTTATGTTGGTACTGCTACTGGCATCTTTATACAGTTGGTATCTGATTGCCAAGTTACATATGAGTTATAAAAAAGCCCAGGCCGATGATGAACATTTTCAAAAAATCTTCTGGTCTGGGGCTGAACTCAATACGCTCTACAACAACGCACAACTCAATTCTAAACGTACTGGTTTAGAAGATATTTTCTACCAAGGCATTGGTGAATTTTTTAAACTCAAAAAATTTCAAGCAACCACCCAGCAAACTATTGAAGGTACTGAACGTATTTTACGTGTCGGTTTAAGTCGTGACCAAGGTTTACTGGAAAAAGGCTTAGGCGCATTGGCCAGTATTGGTTCTGTTGCACCCTATATCGGTTTATTCGGTACGGTTTGGGGCATTATGAATGCCTTTATTGGTCTGGCAGATGTTGACCAAGTCACACTTGCAACAGTTGCTCCGGGTATTGCTGAGGCACTTATTGCAACCGCTATTGGTTTATTTGCTGCCATTCCTGCGGTATTGGCATTTAACCATTACACAGCAAAAGGTGAAACCGTCTATTCAGACCGTGCATTATTTGCTGAAGAAATGGTGGCGCTATTACAACGTCAAACTGTGAGTTCTACACAGGAAAATGACTAATGGCGATTCAACGTTCTGGACGCTTTGAGCGTGTCAAAAAACCCCTAAAAAGTGAGATGAACGTCGTTCCTTATATTGACGTAATGCTGGTACTTTTAGTTATTTTTATGGTCACTGCACCCATGATCACCAGTGGGATTAAAGTGGATTTACCCCAAGCCAATGGTAATCCGATTGAATCTAAAGATGCACCGACCATCGTCACTTTGGATAAAGATGGTCTTTATTATGTGGAATATAAAAGCCAAAAAACGGGTCCAGTTGATCTTACGCAGTTAACTGATGTTCTCGTTGAAGCACAAACACAAGCCAAAAATGATAATAAAGAACTGAATGTCGTCATTAACGGTCATAACACTCGTCCCTATGGAGATGTCATGGCTTTAATGTCTAGTCTTCAAGATGCCGGTTTAACACAAGTTAGCTTACTCACTCAGCCTTTAGAATAAAGTATGAAAGATTTCAAAAAGCCACCAGCTAAAGAAAAAACCATTGCGCTTGGATTTACCGTTGCGGTCCATGTGGTGGCTATCACTGGCTTACTTTTTTTAGGTATGAGTAAACCTGTCGAACCCCCTAAACAAATTAAAATGGTTTTAATCACGCCAGAAGATTTAATCCCACCTGAACCTGTGCCTTTAGAACAAACAGATTCAGCAGAAACAGCACATGAAAAAGTTGCAGAACAAGTGCAACAAACAGCGGAACCAAGTGTTGAACCCGCGCCGATTATTCCAGTTGCACCACCCTCACCTATAACCCCAAAACCTGATACAAATAAAGCCCTACAAGAAGCCAAAGCAGAAGCATTGCGTCAAGCAGAGCAACAAGCTGCTGAAAAAGCTAAAACTGATGCTGTAAATAAAGCCAAGATTGAAGCTGCTAAAAAAGCCAAAGCTGACGCTGATGCTAAAGCGGATGCTGCAAATAAAGCTAAAGCTGACGCAGCTGAAAAAGCTAAAGCTGATGCTGCAAATAAAGCCAAGGCTGATGCTGCGAATAAAGCCAAAGCCGATGCTGCGAATAAAGCCAAAGCCGATGCTGCGAATAAAGCCAAAGCCGACGCTGCTGAAAAAGCTAAAGCCGATGCCGCAAACAAAGCCAAAGCCGACGCTGCTAATAAAGCTAAAGCTGATGCTGCAATTAAAGCTAAAGAGGATGCTGCTAATAAAGCCAAAGCCGATGCTGCTGAAAAAGCTAGAGCTGATGCTTTGAATAAAGCCAAAGCTGATGCCGCGAACAAAGCCAAAGCTGATGCCGCGAACAAAGCCAAAGCTGATGCCGCGAACAAAGCCAAAGCTGACGCTGCAAATAAAGCCAAAGCTGACGCTGCTAATAAAGCCAAGGCTGATGCTGCTAATAAAGCCAAAGCCGATGCTGCTAATAAAGCTAAAGCGGATGCTGCTGAAAAAGCTAAAGTAGATGCAGCAAATAAAGCCAAAGCTGATGCTGCTAATAAAGCCAAAGCTGATGCTGCTAATAAAGCCAAAGCTGATGCTGCTAATAAAGCCAAAGCTGACGCTGCTAATAAAGCCAAAGCTGACGCTGCTAATAAAGCCAAAGCCGATGCTGCGAACAAAGCCAAAGCTGACGCTGCTGAAAAAGCCCGAGCGGATGCGGCTGAAGAAGCTAAAGCATCGGCTGCAAAACAAGCCGCAGAAGAAGCTGCCACGAAAAAAGCAGAAGCGAAGAAAATTGCTTCCACTGCAAAGCGTGATTTTGAAAATAAAGTTAAACGCGCTTGGGATATTCCAAACGGTTCATCAGGCCAGAAAGCCACTGCGCGTGTGACTTTAAGCGACAGTGGTGCAGTTCAATCTGTCATTGTGAACTCAAGTGATCCAGATATGAAAGCCAGTGTAGAGGCTGCTGTACGTGCGGCGGCACCTTATCCAATGCCGTCGGATCCAGATGCCCGACGTGAAGCCAGAACATTTACCTCTAGCTTTACAGCGAAATAAAAAAACAGCCATATCAATTCAATTTGATGTGGCTATTTAACATTGAATTTAAGCTCAGCAAAGATGATGATATTTCATTCATCTTTCACAGTCTTATAACAGTTTTGACATAATGATGTACTTTTAATAATTTAAAATCATGCCATTATGTGACACAACCGAATTCACAATAATTCACATCTTTTAGAGTACGTAGCGGATGACGGAAATGACGCGTAAACATCTACTTTGCCTCACCATTTTGACAGCATTAAGCCCAGTTTTAGCCACCCAATCTTATGCCCAACTGCATTTAGAAATTGCTAAAGCACCAGAAGCAGCACCTAAAATTGCCATTATTCCCTTCAATAATGACCAAAATATTTATCCGATTGTCGAAAGTGACCTCAACCGCTCTGGCAAATTTTCAAGTGCTTCAAAAAATTTACCTGCAACTGCAAGTATGAATGCTCCAAATGCAGAGGCATGGAAAACTGCGGGTGTTCCCTATTTAGTCACAGGTACAGTCAAAACAACTGAAAATGGCAGCTTTGAAGTTCACTATCAACTCTATGATGTAGAAAAACAACAATATCTACTCAACGAGTTACTTACAGTTCCAGCTTCACGTATTCGCCAAGCTGGACACATGATTAGTGATGCCATTTATCAAGCACTGACAGGCATTGCAGGTGACTTTAGTGGTCGTATTGCTTATGTATTACGTAACCCAGCCACACCTGAACAACGTTATACTTTACAAATTGCCGATACCGATGGCGAACAACCCAAAACAATTCTGACTTCACGTGATCCCATTCTGTCACCTGCATGGACACCAGACGCAAAGAAAATTGCCTATGTTTCTTTTGAAACCAAGCGTCCTGCAATTTATGTACAAGATTTAGCGACAGGACAACGTGAAAAACTCGCAAGCTTCCGTGGTTTAAATGGTGCACCTAGCTTCTCCCCAGATGGTCAAAGCATGTTGTTTACCGCATCCTTGCATGGCAATCCTGAAATTTATCAAATGAACTTAACAACGCGTGCCTTACAGCGTATGACCAATGATAGTGCAATTGATACTGAAGCACGCTATGCCCCAGATGGTAAATCCTTTATTTTTACCTCGGATCGCGGTGGTTCAGCACAAATTTATCGCTATAATTTTGCTGATGATTCAAGTAAACGCCTCACTTTCCGTGGCGCATTTAATGCACGGGGTACTTTAAGTGCCGATGGTAAAAAAATCGCTCTGGTCCATCGTCCAAGTGGTAGCAATTACAAAGTTGCCATTCAAGACATCAATACAGGGATTACCAACATTCTGACCCCAACCAGTTTGGATGAATCACCAAGTTTCTCTCCAAATGGGCAAATGGTGGTGTATGCAACGCGTGAAGGTAATCGTGGGTTATTATCCATCATGTCACTGGATGGTCGTTTCCGCATGAATTTACCCAGTGAACAAGGTGAAGTTCGTGAGCCAGCTTGGGCACCTAAATAACAATTTAATTTAAAGCAATGATGATCATGGAGATGAAAATGAAATTAGTAAAATTATTGGTCCTTCCTGTGCTTGCAACAACCTTAGTTATGACAGGTTGTGCAAGCCGTAAACCTGCTGCTGAAATTCAAGCAGGTCAAAACCCGAACAGTGCGGGTACAGTAAGTACCGAAGGTTTAAGTGAAGATGCGGCACTCAATGCTCAAAACTTAGCGGGTGCTTCTTCAAAAGGTGTAACTGCCGCAAACAAAGCATTCTTAGCAAAACGTGTGGTGCATTTTGACTATGACAGCAGTGATCTTTCCAATGACGATTACCAAACGCTTCAAGCCCATGCACAATTTCTGGTCGCGAATGCAAATTCGAAAGTGGCTTTAACAGGTCATACCGATGAACGTGGTACACGCGAATACAACATGGCTTTGGGTGAACGTCGTGCCAAAGCGGTCGAAAGCTTCTTAATCACCAATGGTGTTGCAGCAACACAATTAGAAGCCGTAAGCTATGGTAAAGAAATGCCGATTAATGCAGGGCATGATGAAAATGCTTGGAAAGAAAATCGCCGCGTAGAACTTAACTACGAAGCCGTTCCACCTTTATTAAAATAATGACTTTTAATAAAAAAGCGCTCAAATTGAGCGCTTTTTTATTACTTAATTACTTAGATTAGCATTTAAACTTTTTCAGATGTATCCGGTTCTTCATGCGAGCTTTGCATAGATTCGATCAGATCATGCTTATTGAATTCTTTATATTCAGGCTTAGCTTCGTAATCTTTCCATGCTTCTTTTACTTTCTCGGCAGAAATATCGTCTAAATTCATCGCTTCATTTGGCGTTGGAGTCGCATCAAACTTTTGTGTTGTCATAATCGTGCTCCTATCCCTGTTTTTAAATAGTCTCTGCTTACATCAACATAGCATTTTCCACAAAACTTACAAGGGTAAAATCACGACAAATAGTCGAGTTTAATTGTTCTTTTGTCTCGTTCTCATCTAAAATGAATCCCCATATTCTTTTGATAGTTTTTTATCATTTTCTAGTTGGAGCTTTCCTAGCATGTCATACCTCACCCTTTCCCAATTCTTAGAACAAAAAACAGGGAACTTAACACCAGAACTTTCTCAAGTAATTGAAACAATTGCAAATACTTGTAAAACAATTGATCAAGCATTGCAAAAAGGTGCCTTAGCAGGTGTATTGGGTAGTGCAGAACATGAAAATGTACAAGGTGAAACTCAAAAGAAACTTGATGTCATCTCAAATGATTATTTAATTGATGCGTTAAAAGTTCATCCACAAGTCGGTGGCTTAGCTTCTGAAGAGCTTGATGAATTCACGCCTGCGCAAGAAAATGGTAAATTCCTTGTGTTGTTCGATCCACTGGATGGTTCAAGCAACATCGACATCAATATGTGTGTAGGCACCATTTTTTCTATCCTTCCTGCAAAAAATGCAGTGACCCAAGCTGAAGACTTTATGCAAGCTGGGACAGAACAAGTCGCTGCTGGCTATGTATTGTATGGTCCATCTACCATGATGGCACTGACGGTAGGCGCTGGCGTTGTATTCTTTACTTTTGATCCAGAAACTCAAGAATTCTTACTCACTTCTGAAAATGTTCAAGTCGCTGCCGACACGCAAGAATATGCCATCAATGCCTCTAATCAACGTCATTGGGAAGAACCTGTAAAACGCTATATTGCTGAACTTCAAGATGGCAAAACAGCAGTGCGTGGCAAAGATTTCAATATGCGTTGGGTTGCATGTATGGTTGGCGACATTCACCGTATTCTTTGCCGCAGTGGTATTTTCTTATATCCATACGACACCAAAGATCCGCAAAAAGCAGGTCGTCTGCGTTTAATGTACGAAGCCAACCCAATGAGTATGTTGATGGAACAAGCTGGTGGTGCATCTACTACTGGTCGTGTTCGTATTCTTGAGATTCAACCGACTGAAATGCATCAACGTGTGCCTGTGATCATTGGTTCTAAAAACGAAGTTGAATTAGCAACCAGCTACCACCATTAATTTAAAAAATGGAAGTAAGTGTATTTCACTTACTTCCATGGATAACTCTCCCATGCCAGCTTTTTTTCTTGAATCAAAAGACAATCCAAAAATCAAACACCTCCGTGGATTGATTGAACAAAATTCCTTTCGTAAGAAACAGCGTCAAACCGTACTTGAAGGCACACATCTAACCCTTGCATGGTTAGCAAAAAATCGTAAAATTCATTCTATTTTCACCACTGAAGTGGCAATGAGCCATCCTGATTTAGAGAAAATCAATGAACTCTATGATGGTTATGTCTTTGTTATCAGTGAATCTTTATATAAAGATTTAAGTACTTTAGGTACATCTTTAGCGTGTTTAGCAATTGTCGACTTACCAAGCTCACCTGAAGCTTTGAATTTTAAAGAAGACACCCTCATTCTAGACAATATCCAAGATCCGGGTAATGTGGGAACATTGCTACGTTCTGCTGCGGCGGCAGGCATTGAACAAGTGGTATGCACCAAAGGTTCGGCATCGATTTGGTCACCACGCGTCCTTCGTGCAGGGATGGGTGCACATTTTTCTCTGCAAACTTATGAAAATATTGCGTTAGAAGACCTTTTAGAAAAATTCACCATACCAGTTTATGTCACCAGTTCGCACCAATCTGAAAGCCTTTACTCAAAAAATTTGCGAAAACAGTGTGTTTGGATTCTAGGCAATGAAGGTCAAGGTGTATCTGCCTATGCGTTAAAACATGCAGAAGCGGTTTCTATTCCACAGCCCGGTGGACAAGAATCATTGAATGTTGCAGTTGCAGGCTCTATTTGTTTCTTTGAGATGGTTCGTCAACGTTTATAAGCCTGTTCTTTCGTTACTTTATTTTAAACAGCGTTCATTGATGTTTAAAAATAGATTACGCTAGAAAAATAATAAGTTTTTTGTCAACCAAACCATTATTTCCAACGTTATATATGTATGAATATGGAAATAATGGTGGGTATCCAATGACAGGATTTTCCATCTCTATGGATTCAGCACCAAAACAGTCTCAGTCGGAAAACTTAAGTACTCTTAAGAGTACGGCTGAACAACGCCTGAAAATTTTTATGCAGGATGTGACTGGACGTGCTTTAGTGATGATGGAAAGTGCTACTCAAGGTCAACAAGGCATCGCAATGGATTTAGTGCAAGAAGCATTCATTTCCTTACATAAAGCATATGCTGAAAAATCGACTGATGAATGGTATCCCCTGTTTTACACCATTTTGAACCATAAACTACAAGACTGGCGCAGAAAAGAAGTCCGTCGAGCGCAACCTTTTTCTTTTTTCAAAAAGGTGAGCTTAGATGATGACGATATAGAACTCAATGATATCGTTGACGAAAACATGCCTAGTCCATTTGATTTTCTGGATCAAGCCGTAACTGCTGAAGAAATACAAGAAGCGATTGCCAAGCTTCCTGTTCGACAGCAACAAGCGTTCATGCTTCGTGCTTGGGAAGGTTTTGATACACACACCACTGCGCAAATTATGGAATGCAGTGAAGGTAGTGTAAAAACACATTATCACCGTGCTATTCAAGGGCTTAGGGCTTCTTTAGCACATTTAAATCCATATGGTGGAGGGTCATCCGAATGAAACAAGATGATTTCTTAAAACAAGTTACTTCCAAACTCGATGCACTGGCACAACATCATAAAGACAAACCCGTGGTGATGAATCAGGTCATTGAAACAATTCAAGACCGTGCAGCCTCTCGTTACGGACTTTGGAAAATGTCAGGTTTTGCACTTGCCGCTGCAATTACAGGGTTCGTGGTATTCCCAAACTCAATTGACATGGCCGAAAAACCGCAAAATCAAGTGGTTGTTACTCCAAAACTTTCCCCACAAATGGTTGAAGATTTGGAAATGTTGATGGTTTTAGGCGAGGATAAAGTTCCACATGGCAGCTAAAAGATTAGCATTTGCTTTTTGTGCACTCGGATTTTTACAAACCAGTTTTGCAGGTTTTGAGCGTTTTTGGATTTTTTCTAAAGATGCGGACACTCAAGTCACAGAAACATGGGAAACGCTATCAGATGCTGAACAACGGGCACTTATTCAACGTTATCAATCATTAAAGGAATTACCTGAAGCACAGGGCTCAGCTTTGCATCAGCGTATGGATTGGTTTACCCAACTTCCCGAACAAGAAAAGCAAAAAATGCGTGAAACTTGGCAAAAAATGAGTAGCCAAGAGCGTAAAGACTTAGGTCGACGCATGCAAAAAGCCACGCATGAAGAAAGACCTGCTATTCGCGATGAATACATTAATAAATATTTGCAACCCCAATCTATCAGCCATTAAATCTAGATAATGACGATCAAACGATGGTCATTATCTTTAGATTTAACTTTGCTCAAGCATCCGACTTGGTGATAAAAATATTGGCTCGAATTTCACCTTTAATCAGCAATTAATTAGGTTTTAAAAGTCATATTTCCAGTAGAAACCCAAAGAAAAAACGCCACTTTGCACCCAATATTGATTGAACATAAAGACTGATATATTTTTAAAATTTTGATTGATTATTACTTAGATTCTCATAAAAAATGCCTCATTAAATGAGGCATTTTAACTTTACTGTTTTTTTCTTCGCGCTCTATATAAGCCAAGCCCTATTAAACCTAAAATACTATAAATGCCAATACTGCCACCTCCTCCACCAGAAGCGGTAGAACTGGTATTTTTTGCGGTATTCTTCAAATAAATTGTTGCTTCCTTTGAAATTAAACCTTCTGCATCATAAATATTGTACTTCAGCTCATAGTCAAATGGGCTAAAATTATTCTTTGCTTGCATATGCAACTGACCACCATAACAGGTAAAACGGATGTCATTACCAGGACATGGGCCAGTATGGTCAGCAGTCACAATTAAACCCGCAGGAATGGTTTCAATTCGAATCGGCAACTCTACACCAGCTACATTTTTATAAAATGCACCTTTATAAGGAGCATTTAACTTTGCCGTAGGTCCATCGCCATCATCGCTGTCATTTTCCAATGGATTAATACTCAGGATTGAGTTTGAACTTGGGGTAATTGAGTATTCATCTGACTTGGCAATTGGTGCAATATTCTTAAACTGTGCTTTTAAAACACCTGTCGATTCTAAACCTGTATCTTGTATAGATTGAATCGTATAGGAACAATAAGAAGAGCCTGTTAAATCTGCCAACTTACCATCTGTGCGATAAAGCATAATTCGCTTCAAATCACTATTCCAAACACACTTAAAGTTTGGATCTGGGTTCCCCACAAATTCACTTCCACCATTTTTTTCAACCAACTCACCGCGTTCTTGCACGATAATATTATAATTGTCAACATTTAATGCTTTCGGCTGCATCGCACCATTACTATTTGGCACTTCTTCATCATTCGGTAATGCCAATGCAAATGGATCGACATAAATCGCCCGATATTGTTGATTTTCAGTGGTATATTTTAATAAATCTTCAACTGTTTTTAAGTCTTCTGTATCTTGAATTAAGCGATCCTTACGATTCGGGTCTTTAATATTAGCTTTGATTTTATCAATTACGTTTTTATAGTCAGCAATTCGTTCTGTATATGAATCATTAAATAAGTTGGTAATATCTGCCGCAGTTAAACGCATCAGTTCAACCGAACCAATGTCACAAGTATTTTTCATGGTTGGATTCAGCAGCAGCGTACCATCAGTAATTCGCTTTATACCGCGTTGATCCGTTTTACTACACCCCTCCTTATTTACATTAACTAAATCAAATTCATTTTGATTGTTTTTTGGATAGTACAAAGGTAGAAATAGATTATATTCTGATGCTTCTTGATAAGGTGACAAGACAGTGAATATATTCGTAGCACCTAAATTTAAATTGCTATTAGAATCATTCGTTCCAGCATTTGAAGCGGTCGGTAAATCACACACACCCTCTGAGCTAAAGGCATTTTGACTCGCAGCAATCTTCCGTTTTGTGTCTGTTAAATCACCATTATTCAAGGCATAACGACAAGATTTCCCCTTATTAAACGCTAAAAGGTTAAACCTTAAGTCAATTGCACCATTATCATCATAATAAAAAGTACTATAAGCATCATTATCCACAATCGTATTGCTTTCTGCAGTGAATTCATAATTCAAATTCAGGCGATGATTATCACCTACCGCCCGAATAATACTGCCCTTTGCACTGTCAACTTGGTTCTTTGCAATTGTGTTTGCAATAAGTTTTAGATTTGGATTACCACACAGCTCAATCATACTGAGACTGCTTGCTGATCGATTTTTCACAATACTGCTGTTACTAATATTAATAAGAGCTTGTGTATCTTTTAGATTAGCCTCACAGTCCATAGCCAAAACACTACCTTGTTTGGCTTTATTTCCCTGAATAAGTACTTGAGATAAATTAATTTCTTTGCCTTCATTATGCGCAACAAAATAAATTGCTCCGCCTTCTTGCGTGGATTCAGAATTTAAAATTGCACTATTCACCATATTTAATGAAGCACCAACAAAGAGTGCACCACCAAATTTTTCAGAATAACCATTTTTTAAGATCAAATTAGCCAGATTAATATTTGCCTTGGTAGCTGAGGTATTAAAAATACGCGAAGCATTATTTGCATTAATACTGGTTTGCAACGCTTTAACGGCTGGATAACTATGTGTCAAAACATTTTTAGTTGCATAATCTGCCGGGGATTTACCATAAATAAAAACGTCCGATTCTGGCTTTAGCTCACTTGTTAAAATATATTCACCCGCTTCAAGCTGAATGATATCCTTTTGACCATTGCTCGTATTACCTGCATTACACCCGCCATGTGATTTATTATCTTTGGCTGTTTGTATAGCCTCTCTCAATGAGCAATTATTTAAATTTTCACCATTTTCATCGACAAAAGTATTGACATAAATTGTGCTGTCTTCTGCTGCCATTAATGACATTGCAGACAATATCATGGTACAGAGAAATCCTTTTTTATAATTTTTCATCGGTCATCCTTGCTTATTTTTATATCGGCGCAGTCCAACAAGACCTAATATTGTAAATAGACTGAAAAATCCAAATGACCCACCTGATGTACTCACTTTGCTGCTTTCCATATCATTTTGGGGTTGCTGTACAATTTGTACATTAATTTCAAGGTATGGATTAGTTTTATGAAAACGCGTGGTTGACGTCACTAAGCGAATTTTAAAAATATCTGCACCCGCCCACGAACCTTGTGGGGTATAGACTAAATTTCCTGCTTCATCAATGGTGAGTTTACCTTTTGATGGGGTCTTGACCTGTATCACTTGCATACAGCCAGCCTGCCATGACTCACCTAATGCTTTTTCATCTAATTTATCTTTTAGTGCTTCACATTCTTCTTTCGGAATTAAATCACTATCTCCGAGTTTGTCGGCAATATTGATTTTGGCAATACCACCAAGAATTAAATCCTGACCCACTAGGCTCGTATTCGGCACAATAATTTCGATTGCCCCACGGTCACAAGTATGCTGATCATCATCTCGTATATTGTCACGTTGATCAGACGTTTCACAAGTCACGATTTTTGCAGTTGAATCAAGCTGTAATTTACCTTTGTTAACAATTAAGCTGTCAAATAAGGTTTTATAACTCATCACGATTCGTGGTCGGAAATATCCTAAAAAAGCACTATCAGGTTGAATATAAGGACACAACAGCGCATTTGGATCTTCAGTTAAAGTCTTACATTTACCTTCTAAATCATTGCCAGCAATAAGCTCCGTCCCTTGCCAAATATCATTTGGATAGTTGCTATCACCAGAGTTACAGCTATCTGTAACAAGATTATTTTGGATAAAACTATTATCCCCAGCCTTAAAATCACAATTGTTATCTTCTGTGATTGGATATGGATTACCCAAGATAATACTGTTAGCAAGATATGCTTTTTTTAACGGCGCATTAAATTGCAAGCCTGCCGAGTTACCAATAACAGTTAAATTATTTAAACCAATGCCATCACGGACATTAATGATAAAACCTTTATTTTTATAAAAAGTACTATTAATAACACCAGAAGTCATTAATGGGAAAGCAGCAATTGCAGCATCATCTAAAGATGCAGCAGAATATATATTTGCACCCTTCGCTAATGTCGTCTCATTT
Organism: Acinetobacter bohemicus ANC 3994; assembly: GCF_000367925.1. GTDB lineage: Bacteria > Pseudomonadota > Gammaproteobacteria > Pseudomonadales > Moraxellaceae > Acinetobacter > Acinetobacter bohemicus. The sequence continues at coordinate 418,843 of NZ_KB849164.1, read as the reverse complement.
TCACGAAAAACTGAGTTTGATATTCTAAATTGCGGAACCTGACTATAAAGAATAGCCCCTTCAACTGCTGTATTTTTTTCAAATAAACTATACTTAATATTCACAAGACTGCGTTCTTTAGCATCTTGCCCCACAGGCACAGCAACGTTATAAATCGCACCACCTTGTCTTGCGCTACCACCCGATAATTTTACATATTCTAAAGTCAGAAATTCATTATTATAAATCAAGCCACCTTGGTCGGCACATACAGACTGATTACATCCTTGAAGTGTCAATTCAGTCATTTTTATCGCGAAGACTTCTTTTTTTGTATCATCGATAACGAAAATATTGTCCTTACCCAACATTTTTATCATGGCATTATTAATACCAGCAGCAGGCTTATCAAAACCTGTTGTCTCGTTATAAAGTGTCCTTAAATTGAGCGGTACTGAAATTTTAATATGTGTGTTTAATTTATAGGTTAATTTACTCTCTAATAATATGGTTGAGTCCGTGTCTTTTATACGCCCCACACACCCCTGATAACCACTATCCACGAAGTCTTTATTGACATATTCAATGGCTTCACGAAGAGAACACTCCGTGTCATCTTTAGAAACATCCTCAATTGTAGTAACTTTAATTTCGCCGCTATAAGCATGTCCTGCAACGCATAACATGCCTATGCCTATGCTCCGTTTGAGCATATCTTTCTCCTTGTGTTCTTTTATATATTTTTATTCTTTAGCTGCAAATTCCCTGCAACATCGAACTATTTTGCTGTACTTTGTCACAGCTTTAATAATTTCTCAAGATTTTTTATTGTTTACCGATATTCATCAATTAAGGCATAGATTTGTCTTAAATTAGCATGACTAATTTTAATTTTTTCGCCTTTTAACAACTGAATCAATTGCTCTAAGGTTTGTAATAAAACAGACGTTTGATGCGGTCCTTGCATGAGCAAATAGTCTATCACTTGTTGATCAATATGAATTCCACGACGTGTTAATACCGATGTCACGAGCGCATAGCGATCTGCATATAAACTGCCGGTTGGCACTTTTACACTGACAGCTTGGGTTAAACGTGATTGTAAATCTGGAAGTTCCAGTCTTAATTCAATCGGTGCAATACGGGAAGAGAAAACCAACTGCCCGCCACCCTCATTATTATAATTAATTAAATGAAAAACTGCTTTTTGCCAATGTGGAACGCCACTAATCGCTTCAATGTCATCCAATGCCACAAGGTCATAGCGGTCTAATGATGTGATCGCTTCAGTCGGTGCATCGAGTAATTCAAGTAATGAAACTTGAATTGCAGATTTGCCAACATCTAAATAAGAGTCACAAATGGCAGAAAGTAAGTGGCTCTTACCCGAACCTGCACCACCATACACATAAAAACGATTCATTAAACCAGCATGAAGTTGTCGAACTGCATCAATAACATGCCCCCAACTTGGACCCGAAAAATCACTGATTCGGGCATCGAGTTGAGGCTCTATATCTAACTGCAACTGACGCATATCTGTGTTTTGACCTTAGGATTCTTTATTGTCTAATGGTTCAATCTTACTCGATTTTTCAGCACCTTGCTGACTTTCTAGTGCTTCAGATTGAATTTCAACATCTACTTCTATTTGCCCAGTTTGCAGACTCATTGCACCTGATGAAGAACCCTGTATCACCACAGCGGATAAGTCATACAATCGGCTTTTTTCATAACACTCACGTGCATGTCTAAGTAAAACCACAATCACAGCTGCAACAGGCAAAGCAATCAACATACCAAGGAAACCTGCAAGTTGCGCCCCTGCTAACACGGCAAAAACAACAGCAACAGGTGATAAACCAATTTTATCGCCCAATAGGAAAGGTTGAAGGATATAACCTTCAATGGCTTGTCCAATCATAAAGACAATAATCACCAGTGCCAAATGTGTCCAATCAATTCCGAACTGGAAAAGCGTTGCAATCACTGCGGCAATAATACCCACGCCAAAGCCTAGATAAGGAATAATGCTGGCCAAGCCTGCAACCATGCCTATAATCAAGCCAACTTCTAAACCAATCAGTTGTAAACCGACAGCATAAACCACACCTAACAGGAACATGACCAAAAATTGTCCCTTCACAAATGCACCCAATACATTATGACATTCGCCCACAATACCTAATGTGGTTTTTTCATAATGACGAGGAATCAGGCGACGTAAACTTTCAAGCATCCGATCCCAATCTAGCAGGAAATAAAAGGCAATAATCGGAATTAAAACAACGACACCGCCAATTTGAATAAAGTTCAAGCCCGATTGTGCAACACGCAACACCACACTCTGAATGCTGTCGGCACTATAATTGGTCTGAATATATTCCATGACAACCTTGGATATCTGTTCAGTATCAATTTCCATTGCTTCGACATTAAAGGTCTGCGACACCCACGGTAAAAAGGTGTAATTCAACCAATGAATACCGGCGGGAATACTGTCTCGTGCATAAATCAGCTGTTGCCAAACCAGTGGAACGACATACCAAATTGCCAACGTGACAATCACACCAATCCCGATAAAAACAATGCCAATAGATAGCCAGCGCGGCAAACCTATTCGATGAAGCTTATCCACCAACGGACTAAATAAATAAGCAACTAAAAATGCTGCTATAAAAGGCAATACCACAGGCTTAAGCAAATACAAAACCCAAAGGATGAGTGCAATCCCTGAGAGTATAAAAATACGACGTAAGGTGCGATCAACCATAGATTCGAGCCTTTTTTTGGTTTATTCGTTATAGAAAGTAAAATATTTGAATAAAGATAGCATTTTGGCGCATAAATAACATAAGAGTTTCGTATATTCGGGTATAATCGCGGCGCGAATGCGGAGACTTCAATATGAGCAACTCAACTTCCCCAAACACTGGTTTAAGCTATAAAGATGCGGGTGTCGACATTGAAGCGGGAGACGCACTAGTCGACCGAATCAAATCAGTCGCTAAGCGCACTGCACGTCCTGAAGTGATGGGCGGATTAGGCGGCTTCGGCGCTCTTTGTAAAATCCCTAAAGGTTATGAAGAACCTGTTCTCGTATCTGGCACAGATGGTGTTGGTACAAAATTACGTTTAGCACTCAATTTGAACCGTCATGACACTATTGGTCAAGACTTGGTTGCAATGTGCGTAAACGACCTTCTTGTCTGTGGTGCTGAACCATTATTCTTCCTTGACTACTATGCGACTGGTCACTTAAATGTCGATGTTGCTGCCAATGTAGTAACAGGTATTGGCGCTGGTTGTGAACTTGCAGGCTGTGCATTAGTTGGCGGTGAAACTGCTGAAATGCCAGGTATGTATGAAGGTGAAGATTATGACCTTGCAGGTTTCTGTGTAGGCGTAGTTGAGCAAAGCAAAATTATTGATGGCAGCAAAGTAAAATCTGGTGATGTATTGATTGGTGTCGCGTCAAGCGGTGCTCACTCAAACGGTTACTCTTTACTGCGTAAAATTTTAGACGTTAAAAACGTTGATTTAAACCAAATCGTAGATGGTCGCCCACTTGCCGATGTGGCAATGGAACCAACACGTATTTACGTTAAATCATTATTGCAACTTTGCAAAGAAGTTGACGTGCATGCCATGGCGCACATCACAGGTGGTGGTTTACCGGGTAACTTACCTCGTGTACTTCCAAATGGCGCTCAAGCGATTGTTAATGAGTCTTCTTGGGAATGGCCAGAACTGTTCAAACTTCTTCAACGTGAAGGTGGTGTTGAACAGCACGAAATGTATCGCACATTTAACTGTGGCGTAGGCATGGTAATTGCTGTTGATGCAGCAGATGCTGATAAAACAGTTGAATTATTGACCAGCCTTGACGAAAAAGCATGGAATATGGGTCACATTGTCGACAATGCTGAATCTGTTGCCGGTGCTGATGAAAAGATTCGCGTAATCTTTGCATAACATGATCAAAATTGCGGTCCTTGTTTCAGGCAGTGGAAGTAACTTACAAGCTTTGATTGATGCCAATCTATCAGGGCAAATTGTTGGGGTTATTTCCAATAAGCCTGAAGCATATGCTCTAGAACGTGCTCAAAAGGCAGGTATTGCCACTGCGGTAATTGAACATAAACAATATCCCAACCGTGAAGCATTTGATGATGTGATGCATCAACAATTGCTCGATTGGGATGTTGATTTAGTGGTTCTTGCTGGCTTTATGCGTATTTTAAGTGTCAAGTTTGTGCAAGCATGGGAAGGGAAAATGGTCAATATCCACCCTTCTCTATTGCCTCATTATAAAGGTATGCATACCCATCAGCGCGTACTAAACACAGGCGATGTCTTTCACGGTTGTACCGTTCACTATGTAACGGCAGAACTAGATGCAGGTCAGGCTTTAGCGCAAGGCGTGCTGAAAGTGAATGTGCATGATAATGCCAGTTCATTGGCGAGCCGAGTCCATGTGCTTGAACATGTCATTTACCCGCAAGTGGTGGAATGGATTTGTACAGGTGCAATTCAGCATACTGAACAGGCTGTGTTGTATCGTGGTCAAGTCCTGTATGAACCTGTGCAATTTGCCAAGTTCTAATAAATTTAAAGATTTAAAAAACGCATCCTCGGATGCGTTTTTTATTAAGCTTAATATGGATATAGCCATTATTGAGCTTGTTGCTGAATCAGCTCTTTGACCAATTTAACCACTTCAACTGGATGCTCCAGTGGGAACATATGTCCACCTGCGGTAATGCTAAAAGGCACGCCGAATTTCTTTTTCACCATCTGTGGAAAACGGCGCGGTAAAAATGGACTTTGCTCTGCAACCACCAGATGTATTGGCAGATGAATTTTTTTCCGAGGCAACCACCACAGTGATGGATTGGTTCTAAAAACCTTCACTTCATCCATTTTTGGAATAGTGAGTTCAACACCACCGCGAACTTTATCTTCGGTTAAAGCATAATCGATATAGGCTTGAAAACAGTCGGCATCAAAGTCTTTATAAAAACCTTTCGGACGAAGCAATTCAGCTGCTTGCTCACGACTATCCCAATGATCACGACGACGCAATGACAGTGCCGCAGGTGACATTCGATCCACCGCTTTGAGTTTCAACAGTTTCGCAACATGCAATGCAAAACCGTCTTTCCCCATAATTAAAGGTGGATCAAGCATAATCACTTGTGAAAATAGCTCAGGACGCTTTAAAGCTGCCTGAAAGGTCAGCACTGAACCCAAAGAGTGACCTAAACCAATGACAGGTCTACCCTTCGCTTGACGGACAATACTGTCAATCACTTGGTTGGTTAAGCTCTCCCAATGATTATCAATGGGGTAACGCTTATCTGTTCCAAGCAATGGCACATAAATAACCTCATATTCATCTTTAAGTAAATCAAATAGCTTTTGATAAACCTGAGATGGCACGCCATTGGCGTGCGCAAAATGAATCAGTGGTTTCATTGTAATTTTGTCGTTTGTTCAGATTGAACTTGCTGCGAAAGTGAACTCGCAAAACCCTGACCAATCGAACTTCCGATACGTCCAAGTACCGAATCAAAAGGACTGTATTCAATAGTGTAGTTCACAGCTTTATCAATTTTGAGTTCACGTTTCAGCGTATTTAAACTACCGGTACGATCTGCAATACCCAATTTTACGGCTTGATCACCTGTCCAGAACAAACCTGAGAAGATTGCTGGATCTTGTGATTTCAACTTATTACCGCGACCTTGTTTAACTGCATTGATAAAGTGATCATGCACATTATCCAGTACACCTTGTACATGTGCTTTTTGTGCGCCATCTACAGGCTGGGTCATTGAAAGTAATGCCTTGTTCTCACCAGAAGTCATGGTACGGTCTTCAACGCCTAACTTTTGCATTAAGCCCGTCACACCGTAGTTCGGCATAATGACACCAATCGACCCAACAAGACTGGATGGATTAACAATAATTTCATCCGCAGCAGATGCAATGTAATACGCCCCTGAAGCGCCTGTATCACCAATCACGGCATACAACTTTTTACCAGTATGGGCCTTTTTCAAATATTGAATTTCTTGCCAAATTTCATCAGACTGCACTGGTGAACCACCTGGTGAGTTAATATTTAAAACCACCGCTTGGCTTTGTTTACTTTCAAAAGCTTTCTTTAATGCTTTTACCGTATCCGCACTATTTACACTTTGTTTGTCTGCAGCAATTGTGCCAATAATATCAACCACCGCAATATGCGAACTTGTGGTTGCGGTAGGATCTGTGGTTGATGTGCTACAACTTTTCCCCATTAACACTAAAACAAAAAGGATATAAGCAAAAGTGAGACATTTAAAAAAGATTCCCCAACGACGCGCACGGCGCTGTTCTTCTACCGAAGCTAAAACGGCTTTCTCTAAAATATGCCATTCTTTGCCAGTTATATTTTGCGTATTATGTTGTGTATTCTGAATGTCATTTTCTGGTTTTGGCGGCCAATCGGACATGGAAAATAATCCAATGATGAGTTAAATTGAACTCATTATATACACTGAATCATAGAAATCTGCCTAAACAATCTGTTTTCACCTATAATATTTTTCTTTTTGACTCTTTTTTTACATTGACGACAGGCAATGACTGACCATACTTCAACGAATACGACGTATCGCTTACTTAAATTTTTAAGCAGACAACCCATTCAAATTTCTAGATTTATTGCTCGAAGTTTAGCAGGTCTAGTGAATTTACTTAAAATGTCAAAAACCTCAGATACGATCCGTCTTAATCTGCAAATTGCATTACCCGAATTAACAGCGGAACAACATGAAAAGATTATTCCGCAGGCGATTCGTAATGAACTGACCTCATATTTCGAATTTTTTAGCATTTGGGGTGCAGATAACAATAAAAATATTGCTCGTATTCATTCCATTACTGGAGAGCAGTTACTCAAAGATGCGCTAACAGCGCCTGAAGGTTTGGTACTGATTGTGCCGCACTTTGGTACATGGGAAATTATGAATGCCTATCTGGCTCAATTCACCCAAATGACCATTCTCTATAAACCTGTCAAAAATGAATCCGCCAATCAATTTGTACGTGAAGCCCGAAGTCGTGAACAGGCAAACCTCGTTCCTACCGATGAATCGGGGGTCAGACAAATTTTTAAAGCATTAAAACAAGGCGGTACGACGGTTATTTTGCCAGATCACACGCCTAATTTTGGTGGGGAAATGATTCCTTATTTTGGCATACCGCTCGCGACCAGTAATTTAAGTGCCAAACTGATTCAAAAAACCAAAGCCAAAACTTTATTTTTATATGCGATGCGTAATGATGATCATGGTTTCGATATGCACATTGAGCCAATAGATGATCGCATTTATCAAGGCAATCCCAATCAGGGTACGGCTGTTATTTTAGCAGCCATCGAAGATTTAATTCGTCGTTATCCAGAACATTATCACTGGAGTTATAAACGCTTTAAAGCTAATCCAGCTTTAGATCATCTCTATCATTTAAATACAGATGAAGCGCTTAAATTGGTTGAAGACGTCCGTCGCCAAGATGCTCAGACTAAAATTATTTAGTGCTTTAACCAGCGCTGGCTGTCTCGTTCAAATGCGATAGACATGATATTTTTCTGCTTAAAAAAACGAATACTGCCATGTTCTATGGTGGTTAATAGTGGGATGTTTAAGTCTTTTAAACGAGATTCAACCATCACACTTGGATGTCCATAGCGGTTATTCCAACCCGCTGAAGCAACTGTTAATTTTGGCTTCAATTGCTTTAAAAAATGATAGGCTGAACTGTGTCGACTACCATGATGCCCCAAAACTAAAACGTCGACTTTTAAATCGGGATAAGCCTGTAAAATGTGATATTCCGTTTCCCAGCCTGCATCCCCCATCAACAAAAAATTTTGATACGGTTGAACATTTTTCACCTGTAAATAAACCACACAAGACCTTTCATTTTTTTCAAATTTAGCCCGTGCCAAGTGCTCAGGTTTCGGTGATAGCACGCTAATATTAACGCGATCGCTCCAATGCCACTGCTGCCCCTGATGGCAATAATCAAACTGACTCAAATTTTCGACATCCAGCTGTTCATTGGAATATACCTTTTTGATGGGGAAATCATGCTTGATCGACTCATATCCACCACGATGATCTTGATCTAAATGCGTCAAAATCAGTTGATTCAATTGCGACACACCATTTACGGATAAAAATGGCAAAATAATCTGCTTACCCACACTAAATTTACTTTCATCATAATTTCCACCCATATCTATCATTAAAGTCTGTTCTTGATCACGGATAAAAATGGCTTGTCCTTGCCCCACATCTAACACCGTCAATTCAAAATCATTTTGATCAGCATCAACCGCAATCAAAGGTATAAAACACAAAATAACCCACAATTTTGGCACCACACCACGCGGCAAAAATAGAATTACCAAGCCCAAACACAGGCTGAATAATGTCCACGTATTCATCGCAATCGGTTGTAATGTAGGTGAAAAAATCCAATCTAACCATTGGATAAAAAGGAGTAATCCAGAAATACACAGATCATTAATTTGAAAAAATAACCCACCCAAAGGTTCAAAAATGAAATAGCCGAATGCCGCAATAATATCTAAGGGCACAATCAGCAAACCAATCCATGGAATGGCAAACAGATTACTCAATGGTGTCACCCATGCAATCTGTTTAAAGAACACCAACATCAGTGGCAGCAAAGCCAAAGATATTTTCCACTGCGATTCAATTAAAATTTTCAGTTGGATTTTGATTGCCTGAGTCCAAGTCTTTATTTCCTCCAGATGATTTTGCTGCTGCACCGTTTGATAAATCCGCAGCAACACAAAACACGCGCCATAAGACAACCAGAAAGCAGCCGATAAAATACTAAAAGGATCAAAAATGAGTAAAATTGAAGCACTAAACAGCAAAATACTTAAGGGTTGAATCTTTTGCTTTAAGAGTACAAATGCACTCATCAGTAAGCAGGTCAATAATGTCCTGAGTGCAGGAATTTCAAAACCGACAAAAGCACAGTACAACAATACACATAGGCAAAAAGGTAAAATCAACAGATATTGCTTGGGGCATTTCAAATAAATTTGCGGACAATAACGACAAATCAGTTGATGCAAACTCCAACATAGCAGTAAAGCAAAAATCAGAACATGCGGCCCAGATATTGCCAATAAATGACTCATCCCAAAACGTTGGAACAATTGTTCAGTTTCTGGTTGAAGTAGACTTTGATCACCAGTCAATAAAGCCAAAAGTAGCCCTTTATTGCGGACTGGTTGTTGAGCAATAAAATGACGCAGTGCCAGACGTTGTTGCTCCACCCAAAGTCGCACTTGATTCAAAACTGAATGTTGTTGCCTTACATAACGGCCATAACCCAAGCTATAAATATCTTGCTCAGACAGTTTTTGTACGGCCGAAACTTTAAACCCTGACATGATATTTTGCTGAATATACCATTGCTCTTGATCAAAAGAACCTTTTGTTGCATAGCTATGTGCAGGTCGTGTGTTGCCCTGTAAGCGATAGTATTGACCCAGCTCAAGTGACGTTTGCTGCTTTAAATCTATTTCATTTTTTAGAAATGCTTGCCATTGCACAACTTCGGCATGCCGATTCAACACCTGAATTTTTTGTTGTATCGATTGATCGCCCCATTCATTCAAATTTTTGACATAGACAATCACTTCAACCTGTTCTGTCTGCTGTTCCCGAAACGCTAAACGATCAGTTAGTTGCATATAGGCATAACTATAGCCTAGCGTCATGCCAAGACTAAAGCCGATACAGAGCTGTAAACATTTGAAATACAATGAATGGTCATGTTTTAACACTGTCCATTTCAACAACACTACGATGATAAAAAGAACAATACTCGGAATAAGCAACGACTGTAACATTGGGAAGGTTTTTCCCATCGTGGCAATTCCAATGACCCAGCCTAAACAGATTAATTGCATCATTATTTTTATAGTTTTTTAATTTTGCGCAATATTAAAGCCCACCGCAGTGAGCTTCAATCATTTTTTTAATTTATCGATCAGTGTCTAATCGTCAATCCAAACCCCATCTTGCATATGCAAAATAGAATCGCCCGCTTGGGCCAATTGTTCATCATGCGTCACAATTAGCATGGCCATATTGAACTCACGACGTAACTCACTGAGCAGTTCAAAAATTTTTACTGCCGTTTTACGATCCAAATTCCCCGTCGGTTCATCGGCCAACATTAGCTCAGGTTTAGTTACCAAAGCACGTGCTAAAGCCACACGCTGACGTTCACCACCAGATAACTCACCGGGCTTATGCGTCATGCGATGTGACAGCCCTACGCGATTCAACAAGTATTCAGCTTGTTCTTTAGATTGTTTGTAGTTGGTGCCTGCACGCAGCATCAATGGCATCGCAACATTTTCTAAAGCGCTGAATTCAGGCAAAAGATGGTGGAATTGATAGACAAAACCCAAATGCTGATTACGCAAATAACCACGTTCAGCTTCACCCAAAATATCAAAGCGCTTGTCATTTAAAAAGACTTGTCCTTCTGTTGGACAATCTAAGCCGCCCAACACATGCAACAAGGTACTTTTACCTGAACCACTTGAACCCACAATCGAAACAAACTCCCCTGCTTTGACTTGCAAGGACAAGTTCTTAATCACTTCTACTGTGGTTTTACCGTCAGTAAAACTTTTGGAAATGTTTTTGGCTTCGAGGACAATATTACTCATAACGTAAAGCCTCTGCGGGTTGAGTTTTGGCAGCACGGAATGCTGGATAAATTGTCGCAAGGAAGCTTAAAAGTAAGGATAAGCAAACAATCACCACCACATCTTGCCAACGCAAATAAGACGGTAAGTAGTTAATGAAATAGGCATCAAATAAGTTCAAACCAAAGGCGGTATTGATCCAACCAATAAAACCACTAATGCTTGAGGCAAAAATAATCCCCAAAATAGCACCTGAGACTGTACCAATCACACCAATGATTGTGCCTTGCACCATAAAAATTCGGGTAATAGTTGAAGGTGAAGCACCCAGTGTACGTAAGATCGCAATGTCTGATTTTTTATCCGTCACCACCATGACCAACGATGACACAATATTAAATGCCGCAACCAAAACAATTAAAAATAGCAGCAAGCTCACCATGGCTTTTTCCATCTGAATGGCACTAAACAAATTACCATGGGTAAAAGTCCAATTCGATGCATAAAAGTTCGAAGGTAAGTCTTTCACAATGTCATCGGCAACTTGGGGTGCAAGGAAAATATCATCCAGTTTTAAACGGACACCTTGTGCACCGTCAGGTAAACGTAACAATGTAGATGCATCATTCAAGGCGATATAGCCCATCATTGAATCCACTTCTGCACCAATACTAAAAATACCGACAATTTTAAAGCGTTTAAAACGTGGCACCACACCTGCTGGTGACGGTGTTGCCTCAGGAAGTACTAAAGTAATATTGTCATTCAGTCCTAAACCAAGCGAATCGGTCATTTGTTTACCTAAAACAATGCCAAACTCACCTTTTTTCAAACGGTCTATACTGCCTTCAACCATATGATCTTGGATAATTGAAACTTTCTTTTCATATTCAGGTTCAATGCCTGAAACCATAATTCCAGCCACTTGCCCTTGTGCGGTCAGCATGCCTTGTAACTGGGTAAATGGCGCTACGCCTTTGACATGCTCGTGTTGCTCAATTTTTTTTGCAAGTTCTGGCCAATTTGTTAAAATTTGCGTTGAAGAAACAGTAGCTTGAGGTATCATTCCTAAGACACGGTTTTTCAACTCTCGGTCGAAACCATTCATAACAGATAAGACTGTAATGAGTACAGCCACACCTAAGGTGAGACCGATCATAGAAACCAACGCAATAAAAGAAATAAAGTGGTTACTACGCCGTGCGCGGGTATATCTCAACCCTATATACAGCGAGATTGGTTTAAACATACCATCTAGTCCGAGGAATAATTATGGAAAATTTACAGCATCAAAGTGGCAACATGGAACGACGTGTGATGTCACGTATAGATGCTGCCTTGCGAATTAATTATCAGATTATTTCTGATGATGTCGCATTAAATGACCCTTATGATCCTAACTTTGTGCTGCCACGTTATTTTCTACTACTCGCAGAATTAGATCAATTTGATCATGCCTTAAACTACGAATTAGAACAATTAACTGAAAGAGATCAACAAATTGCTCGAATCTTATCCTTATTCAACCAAAAATTAAACCTTATTACCGGTTCCTTATACGACACAATTGTACAATCCATGTTACCAGTACCAGAAGATGTTAATTTTTCAGAAACAGGATTCAGCTTTTTTAATGATCGTCTCATTCAAGAAGGAACTTACATTCACGTAACCTTAAGCCATCCGGAAAATTTCTTTCATATTGCTGCAACTGCGCAAGTGGTCTATAGCCGTACAGAAGAAAATGGTAAATCCCGTACAGGAGCCTATTTCATCACCTTACATCCACAGGATCGCGTCAAGCTTGCCGAATGTATCTCTATAAGCAAAAATAAAGATTAAAAGATTTAAGGGTTAGATTTAATCTTCTGGGCGAGTGTTCGACTCGCCTTAAGGTCGCGATAGAAGTAAATAAACAAACCAAAGAGCAAAATGAATGCCCCCACAAAAACCATTGCAGACAATGATTCATGATTCAGAACAGCACCAATCAATAAAGCAATCATCGGGGTCATGACGGTGGTTAACGATAACGTCGTCGCTTGAATATTTTGTACCAATTTAAAATAACAGAACATCGCAATCAGTGATGCCATGACCACTGTATAAATCAGCGCCAATAAAGACTTTGTAGCTGGAATATGTGTTGGTGCATATTGCCAAATAAAGGGCACAATACAGATAGCTGCAATGGTCGAAACCAGAATTGAACCCGTTGCTTGTGCCACAGGCTCAATATTTGCATTGACTTTTTTGACCCAGAAAATGGATAACGCATAGGTAAATACGCTCATCAACATTAAACCGATCCCAATCGGATTTATATGTTGATTTTCACCGCCAAAGCAAATGATCGTCAATCCAGCCACAGCAATCACCATACCCAACCACTGTAAACGACTTAAACGCTGTTTAAAGCCAAAATATCCAATCAGACCAGCCATAATCGGGGCTAGACCAAACATCAACGCAATAATCCCAGAACTTAAATAACTGGTCGCAATATAGGTAAAAATTTGAGACCCCATTAAGCTAAATGAACCCGCCAAATAGCTATGCCAAGAGATTTGATCCGTTGGAAATTTAACTTTCAGTATCAGCAGCAACATAATAGCCAGCGGTAAAGCGATAAAAAACCGCAGCACCAAAGCCCAGAATAAATGTAGATCAGCGACGCTCCACACTATTGCCAATGGCGTTGTGGCCCAAATAAACACCAACAAGGCATAAGTTGACACGATATTGGCTTGAGAAGGCATAATGGGCTCGGCTTAAAGTGCAGTTTTACGTTTTTGTTTTTGGATCGTTTGATCGAGTGAGCTGGAAAATTCACGTTTATCACGTTCAGAAATCGGTGGTGGGCCACCCGTGTTTACACCTGCCCCGCGTAAAGAATCCATAAAATCACGTAAATGCAGACGGGCTTTTACATTGGCTGTGGTATAAACCTCACCGCGTGGATGAATCGCAATTCCGCCCTTTTCAATCACCTGTGCCGCCAAAGGAATGTCTTGTGTCATCACAATATCATGCTCTTTCATGCGTTCGATAATTTCTTTATCTGCGGCATCCGCCCCACTCATCACTTGAATGGAGTTAATCCGTACCGAAGGTGTAATCCCGACATTTTGGTTGGCCACAAAAGTGACTTCTAATTGATAACGATCTGAAGCACGAAGAATGACTTCACGTAGAATTTTAGGCAATGCATCGGCATCGACCCAAAGTTTAAATGGCAGCACAAAGCATCCATAACAAGAATAAGACGAACACTTAGTTTAACAAATTCCATATGACAAGATGATGGATAAATCCACTTAATCCATTCGGCTCTTTTAGCTCAATTTAGCAAAATAACATTTTTTAGCGCCAAACGATTGCTGCCTAAGTGAGCTTAATTCAAGGTATTTGCTCTATTTCACTTACTTTGATGGTTAAATTTAGTCTGGGTGACTTGAAATTTTAAAATAACCCTCGATTTAATATACAAATACAACCCAACATCAATTGTGAATATGAAAAATCAAAATAGACCAGAAATTATCACCATTGAAGATCAGAACTTTGGCAGCCATGTCGAACATTGGAATTTACTCACAGATAATCCATGTACAGATGTGCCTAAGTGGCTTGGCTTAGCACTAGATGCACCTGTTATGCCGATGGGTTTGTGTAAAGAAGAATCGGACATGGATGAAGCTACATGGTTAATTCAAGGACCAAACAAAGCTGCGGTAAAAATCACGCAAGTGATTGCAGTTGAAAACAACAAACCTCAATGTGTCAAAACGGCATTTCCAAGTTTTGAAAGCCCCTATAAAGTGAATGCCACGATTGAGCGTATTATTACCTGTAAATCAAATACACAGGCCGTCTTACAGCTTAATTTAGGTGCAAATACTGTTGTCTATGCTTTTGATAGCTTATATAGCGTCAATCATGAGCAATATGAAAAAGATCAAAACTATCTTGCGCAATTCAATGCTTGGGCGTATGAACTGGAAGCTGTTTCAAACCATGAACAATTGGTGGTTGATGATCCTGCTTCGATTAAACACCACCGTGCTTTAAATGATATTTTAGCTGCCAATAACGGGATTGCCCCAGCCAATTTGCAAGAACAAATTGACGCTTGGGAACCTAAATCGGACGATGATAAAGAACCCGTAACCGTCGATTTTTCAAAAATGGTGGCTTATCTTTATGGCGAAAAAATGGGTCAAGAAGATGAAGCTTGGTTCCAAGGCAATATTGTCGGTAAAACTGCAATGCGCTTTATGGAGCAAGAATATACGCTTTATGACGTTGCCCTGATTCATGATGAAGATCAAGAAGCAACGCTGATTCGTATTGCAAGCAAAAATGCAGCGCACAAAGACTTTCAGATTGGTCAATTCATTCGTGGTAACTTATGGATTCAAGTCAATATTCACGCTAAAAAACAATAATCTATAAAAGCAGCTCAATTATGATAATCAACACGCATATTTAGCTGCTTTTTATATCCATTTCACTTATTGGGGTGAGCATTAAAGCTTCAATTTATTCACAAGACTGGATAACACTTAAAGGTTTTAATCTAGTACTTTATTTAATCAATTTTTTATGCTAAAAATACAAACGAGCAATAGGAATTAACGATAAATAAATCGGAATAGAATTTCCCATGAAAATCTTACAAGAAGAAAATATACAACACGTTGAGCATCAAATCAGCACACGTTTCCAGTTAGACTCAATTTCATGTCTGTTTTTTGTATTGGGCATGTTTATGTCTGCCTATCTTTTACACCACTTTATTCTCTGACCTTATTTTACTAGACTGATTTTCACCAAACTCATTTCAATAAATAGCAAAAAGCCCATCATTTGATGGGCTTTTTAGTGTCAGGGATTAACCATTGCGTTTTGCAAAATCATCCATAAAGTTAACCAATGCTTGCACGCCTTCTAAAGGCACCGCATTATAAATACTGGCACGCATACCACCGACTGAACGGTGACCTGCCAAGTTAAGCAAATGGTTTGCTTCTGCTTCTTTCAAGAACAATTTCTCTAAATCAGCATTTGCCAAAGTAAACGGCACATTCATAATTGAACGGTTTGGAACAGCAATTGGGTTGGCATAGAAATCGCTTGCATCGATATAGCCATAAAGTAAGTTTGCTTTTGCAAGGTTGACTTTATGCATGGCATCCACACCGCCATTTTCTAGTAACCACTCAAACACTAAGCCTGATAAGTACCAAGCATAAGTCGATGGTGTATTGACCATTGAATCATTCTTCGCTTGGGCAGAATATTTCAAAATACTTGGAATTTCAGGTTTCGCTTGATCAAGTAAGTCTTCACGAATAATGACCAAAGTTAAACCAGCAGGCCCAATATTCTTTTGAGCACCCGCATAAATTAAACCAAATTTAGATACATCAATCGGCGCTGAAAGAATGCTTGAAGATAAATCTGAAACTAACGGCGCATTCACGTCAGGTACACTTGCAAATTGCAGACCACCAATCGTTTCATTCTCTGCATAATGTACATAAGCAGCATCATCAGATAAATTCCACTGACTTTGATCAGTAATTGCTAATTTACCGTTAATGGTGGTGCCCGCTTCCACGACATTGATGTCGCCATAGCGTTGTGCTTCTTTGAGCGCTTTTTCAGACCAAATACCGGTATGGATATAATCTGCCTTATTATTTTTACCCAACAAGTTTAAAGGAATGGCAGAGAATTGAAGTGAAGCACCGCCTTGTAAGAACAATACTTTATAGTTCTCTGGAATGTTCATCAATTTGCGCAAATCAGCTTCTGCTTTTTCTGCAACAGCAACATAGTCACTACTACGATGACTCATTTCCATGATCGAAAGACCTTTGCCATGCCAATCGAGCATTTCAGCTTGAGCTTTTTCTAAAACGGCAGTAGGTAATGCAGCAGGACCAGCACAGAAATTGTACGCGCGCATGATTTTTCCTTTCAAAGTGAAACACAATAAAATGATGGCATTTAACCACATATAACCTGTGCTTGCAGTAAATTATCCTGAAAATATTTCAATGCTGTCGGACATTTGAAGTCAAATTTTCAATAAAGATCTGACCGTTTGACAGGTTTAATAATGTCAATGAATGGCTCACCAGCGAGTAAATAACTCACGATGCGTAAAATTAAGGCAGGAATAACCACAATTGCATGAATTAAAATTGCTAAAGTTAAATACCCAGAAAATTCAATCCAACGCAGCCAATACAAAAAAATTTGGGGTTTATGTGCCAGTTTAAACTGTGTTAACTCTCGTATGGTGACCTCATCAGCCTTTGAATCTAACCATACTCGGGTTTTTAAGTCATAGTTGTTTGAACTTTTCAAACCCAACTTATACGCATGCACCATACGTCTAGGCGCTAAAAAAAATCCGGTAGACAGTGCAATCAAATTCATAATGCCCAATATGGGATGGCTAAACATTGACCCCGTTCCAAGCTCCCATGCACTGACTTCCCCTTCGCCAATACGCCCCACGGTATAACCTGTTAAAATATGATGAATATCATGATATTTTAAATACTTATGGCGTACACCGATGTTTGGCATAGGGACAATTAAACAACCGGTATACACGCCTACGGTTAAAGGCTCACGATCGCCAACAATTGGCCCAAAACCATTCTTCTGATAAAAAAGATCGATGGCTTGATTGAGCGTACATTCATCTGGAAATTTATTCGGCTGTTTAACTTGTAAATCCATCTTATATTTATTTAAATGTATGAGATTAACTACAATATAATCGATAAATTTATGTTTTTCACGCTTGGCTCATCTCGTACAAGACAGTCACCGATATCAAAACACATCATGAAATGATGCTTTATAATTAAAATTACGATGTGGAGAGTCTATTCGATGTTACAGCGTTCACCGCCCTTTTCAGGTTTTAAACGAGATATCTTGATTAAAAAGCCGCTTGTACAAATTTTAATTTTTTCATCTTCCATATTTGTAAGTTCAATCAGTCTTGCTCAAAGCATCAGCTATGCACAAGCTGAAAAATCTGTCTTAGCGGATTCATATAGCACCCAAGCCAATCAAGCCTTACAACAAGCTGCCAAATTAGAAGCAGAAGCCGTCAAAGGTTTAGGTCTACCGCGTGTCGATTTAAATGTCAGGGCTTATGCTTTTCATAATGAAGTGGATATTCCTCTAGATTCATTTAAAAACAATTTGGAACAAACACTTTCTCAGGGCATTAATGACCGCATCAATCAACAAAACCTGCCGCCTAATATTTCGGACCCGTTAAAAGAAGGCATCAATCAAACCATTCATAGTGGTGTCGGTTTATTTCCCGATTCTGCAAATGTAATTTTAGAAGATCAAGTCGTTCGTCCAACGGTGTCGATACTGATGCCGCTTTATACTGGTGGTTTAACCTCGAGTGCCAAAGAAGTGGCGAATATTAAAGCCGAACGTAGTCAACTGAGCAGTAAACAACAACAAGATGTACAACGTTTTGAACTGATTCAAGCCTATTTTAATGTGCAACTGCAAAAGCAATTATTGAATTCAAGCCATTCCAATTTGAATGCCATGCAAACGCACTATAGCAATGCACTCAAACTGGAAAATCAGGGCTTTATTAGCAAAGGCCAACGCATGCAATTTGAAGTAGCAAAAAATAATGCGCAACGTCTGGAGCAAAATACTGAAGCCAATCTCAAATCGAGCTTATTTCAACTGAATAATCTTTTACAAAGCAGCCAAATTACTGAGCTGAGCACCCCATTATTTGTCAATTCTGCGCAAAGCCAATCTTTAAATGGTTTACTCAAAACCTATCAAGATCAATCTTCCCTCATTCGTAAAATGCAGATGGATACACAACTGGCCAATGCCAATGTAAAAGTGCAAAGTGCGGCAAAAAAACCTAATCTTTTTGCCTTTGGTGAATACAGTCTAGATGATAAACAAAACTGGATTGTCGGTGTGGTCGCTCGCTATAATTTATTTTCAGGAGTCGATAAAAACAAAAATATTCAGGCCGCGGAATTACAACGCTATGCCTCTGAATTACTGACAGAACGCACTAAACAGGAAATTGAAAATATTATTTACACGTCCTATAGCGAAGTGACGACGGCACAACAAAGTCATCAACTTTTACAACAAAATATGCAAGCAGCGCAAGAAAATTTGCGTATTCAAACCCTGTCTTTTAAAGAAGATATGGGCACAGCCACACAAGTGATTGATGCACAAAATACTCTGACTGGTTTAAAAAGTGAAATGGCACTGAATGCCTATAAATATGTCATGTCACTGGCAACTTTATTGCAAAGTCATGGCTCTATTGACCAATTTCAAAGCTATGTCAATCAAACTCAAACTTACTACCTTCGTTAATTTTTGATGGGGAACAAAATGACTCAAGATCAAAGCAAGCCTGATCAAGATGTAGAAAACACCTCATCGCAAGGAAACTCTACAGCGACATCAACTCAAGACACGCAAGAAATACCTGTTGAACAACAAACAGATGCAGAACCGGAAGCACCAAATCAGCAGGATACTCAAACCCAAGCAGCAGTAGATACAAACAGCGAACCAAAAAAATCAGCCTCCATAAAAGCAATCGGTTTAATGGTGCTTATTTTACTTTTAGGCTTCATTGCATTTGGTCTATGGAAAAGCTACCAACCCAAAGAAATTGAATTACAAGGGCGAGTTGAAGCCGACACCATTCATGTCAGTACCAAAGTTCCCAGTCGTATTGAAGAAATTTATGTACATGATGGACAAAAGGTCAGCAAAGATCAGGAATTGGTTCGTTTATTTAGCCCTGAAGTAGATGCAAAAAAACAGCAAGCCTTAGCCGCTTTACAATCGGCTTTGGCACTGCAATCGACGGCTGAACGAGGCTCGCAACAAGAAAATATCGATAGCTTATATGCCAATTGGCAAAGTTTAAAAGCACAGGAAGCATTGGCTAAAACCACCTATCAACGTGGTGCAAACTTATTTAAAGAAGGGGTGATTTCCCGCCAACGACGCGATGAAATGCAGGCCGCGGCCTTATCTGCAAGTCAACTCACTGAAGCTGCGTACCAACAATATGCACGTGCCAAACGTGGCAGCACACCACAACAACTATCTTCCGCCGATGCGCAAGTTCAAATTGCTCAGGCCGCTGTCGCTGAAGCCAATGCTTTAGCAGCTGAAACCAAACTGCGCTCGCCTATCGACGGTACAGTCTCCAAAACCTACGGCAAAGTCTCTGAACTGGTAGCTATGGGTGTGCCTGTGGTCAGCATTATTCAGGATGATGATTTATGGGTCAGCGTAAATGTACGTGAAGACCTATATGCACAAATTTATAAAGCCAAAAGCATGGATGGTTTTATTCCTGCGCTGAACCAAACGGCAACTTTTAAAATTAAAACGATTGATGCTGAAGGTGAATTTGCCACTATTAAAACCACGCGCCAAACTGGCGGTTACGATATTCGTAGCTTTAAAATTCATTTGGCCCCTGTGCAGCCAATTACAGATTTAAAAGTCGGTATGAGCGTGCTGTTTAAAATCAAAGAGCCGCAATAATGTGGTCGGGCATGCTGCGCGAACTGCGCTATTTACTGACACATAAATGGGACTTGTGTTTAGTCACACTTACCCCTTTACTCATTATTGTGTTGTTCAGCAGCATGTTTTATCAGGGCAAACCTGAGCATTTGCCTATTGCCATTATTGACCAAGACCAAAGCGAACTAAGTCGAAATATTGAAAAATATGTCAGTCATAATTCAACTTTAGAAATTGCACTAATTTCACAAAGCCCAGATGAAGTGGAAAAGCTGCTGAATCAAACTAAAATTTGGGGCTATATTTCTATTCCTGCGGGTGCGGAACAACGGTTGGTTCAAGCTCAAGATGCCGAAATCAGCATTGCTTTTAACCAAAGTTATTTTAGTGTGGGCAATGCGATTTCATCGGCGATGTTACTCAGCACCCTAGAAGCGACTATTGATTTCACTCGGCAAAACTATTTAGCCAATAGTCTTCCTTATTTGGATATTCCAACCCCGAATGTGAAAATATCGCCGCTATACAATCCCAGTTTAAGTTATGAGTTTTACTTAGAACCCTTCATGATTCCTGCAATTCTGCATTTATTATTGTGTTGTTGCGTGGCCTTTGCAGTGGGACAAGAGCTGAAATTTAACACCACGGGGCAATGGTTAAATCAGCACAGTATTTTCAGTGCCTTATTGTCTAAAGTTTTAGTCTATGTTGTGATTTTTACTGTATGGACATGGGCTTGGATGTTCTGGCTTATTGAAATTCGGGGTTGGTTTGTCGCAGGTCAGTTATGGATGATTCTACTTGGTCAATTTTTCTTTTACAGTGCTTATGCCTTAATTAGTAGCACTGTCGTTTTAGCAACCCGTGATTTAGCCAAATCCTTCGGTTTTATTGCCGTTTATGGTGGCTCATCGTTAAGTTTTGCGGGAGTCACTTTACCTTTAAACAATGCCCCACTGTTTACCCAATTTTGGGCCAATATTATTCCTTATACCCCATATGCAAAATTGCAAACTGAACAATGGGTGATCGGCAGCCCTGTTTCAACTTCACTCTTACCACTGGCAATTTTGGCAGCGTATTGTTTGTTTTATTTTGCGACAGCGTATTTGTTCCTGAAAAAATATTTAAAAGGAGTTCACTCATGAAAAATAGCATGAAAGAATTCCTTCATTTTTACTTCAAAAGCTTTAAAGATATTGGCCGTAATAGCTCAATCTTTACCACTTTGGTTTTATCAGTATTTTTATATAGCTTTTTCTACCCCACAGCCTATAAAGCCCAACATGCAGAGTCTTTGCCTATTGTGATTGTGGATGAAGAACACAGCCTACTGACGTCCACCATTATTACTGAAGTTTCAAAAAGCCCAAATGTAAAAATTAAAGCCGTCACAGGAAACTTTGCTGAAGCGCAAATGATGGTCAAAACCCTGCAAGCTGACGGGATTTTATTGTTGCCCGATAATTTATCCAATAGCGTTCATCGTGGTGAAGTCGGTGGTATTGGTTTATATTTAAGTGCTGCTTACTTTCTCAAAACCAAACAAATTGGCTTAGGTATAGCCAGCTCGATTGAACAAGCGATTGCTGAACAGGCCGAAAAATTTGGCCATATTTCACATTTCAGCCCTGCACTTTCGATCCATCAAGTCCCTTTATTTAATACGCTATCTGGTTATGGCAGTTATGTTTTTCCTGCAATTGCCCCGTTAATTATTCATCAAACCATTGTTTTAGGTTTAAGTATGCTGATTGCAGGTTATAGGCAATCCAATTGGCAGCCTAAAAAAACGGAATTTTTCGGATTATTCTGTGCCCTTTTAACCATTGGCTGCTTAGGCTGTTTTTATTTATTTGGTTTTACCTTCTGGCTTTATGATTATCCACATGGTGGCAATTTTTGGGGCATGCTTTTGGCAGTGCCGATCTTTATCAGTTGCGTGATTGGACTGACGATGGTGATTGCTTCATTTTTTGATCTGCCAGAACGCGCAGGACACGTCATTGTATTTACTTCCATTCCGCTATTTTTACTGTCAGGCACAGCATGGCCACATGCAGCCATGCCCAAATGGATGCAATACCTAGGCAACGCACTGCCGTCTACCCAAGGCATTCAAATGTTTATTCAACTAAATCAGATGGGTGTACCTACGAATCTGATCATTCCAAAAATGATTTATTTGGCAACTGTTGGGGCTATATTATTGGTTTTGGGGTATTTTCGATTGACGCAAAACAATAAAAAATCATGCTTTGATAAGGCACATCATAATATTAATAAATAAAACTTAACAGACAGATCGTATATTCAGCTAAAACTGTAAAAAAATTGATCAATCGAACAAGTATTCGATAGAAAAAGTTAGATTGTAGGCATTTATCAATGCAGAATAGCCCTTTTTCCGAACTCCCAGAATATATTTATTATTCGCTCCCGCGCTCCCATTAACATGTCGTGATGATATCGACAGCGTTATTACAGCTTTTTTTCACTAAATATCTGATTTTAAGGGATTAACATGAAGAAAATTAAGATTAGCCTTGCATGGCAAATCGTAATTGCACTCATCTTAGGTGTGCTTGTAGGCTCTTTTTTACACTACTCTCCCGAATATCGTGAAGTTTTAATTAATAATGTACTTAGCCCATTGGGTGCCATTTTTATTAATTTGATTAAGATGATCGTTATTCCACTTGTCGTTTCAATGCTGATTTTAGGTATTGCGAATACAAGTCACGGTCAAAATTTAGGTAAACTTGGCTTCAAAACCATTGTTTATTTTGAAGTTATTACCACCGTTGCCATTATTGTGGGTCTTGTTGCTGCTAATGTATTCCAGCCGGGTGCTGGCATTGATATGTCGAGTTTAACGCAAACCGATATCTCTAAATACCAAGCAACAACACAGGAAGTGAGTAGCCATGCTCACGGTCTGGTTAATACCATTTTATCTTTAATTCCTTCTAATATTTTTGGAGCACTGACTGATGGGCACATGTTGCCGATCATCTTCTTCTCAGTGATCTTTGGTGTTGGTTTAGGATCGTTAGCTAAAGAAACCAAACAGCCTTTAATTAATGTATTACAGGCCGTTTCTGAAACCATGTTCAAAGTGACGCATATGATCATGCTTTTTGCACCTTTCGGTGTATTTGGTCTGATTGCGGCAACAGTTGCAAACTTTGGCTTTAGCTCTTTACTTCCATTAGTGAAGTTGGCGCTTTTAGTGTATGGCGCTATTTTCTTCTTCACCTTTATTATTTTGGGTGCAGTTGCTAAATTCTGTGGTTTCAGCATTTGGGCAATTATTAAAATTCTAAAAGATGAACTGATTCTGGCGTATTCAACTGCGAGTTCGGAAACTGTTTTACCTCGTATTATGGAAAAAATGGAAGCCTATGGCGCACCAAAATCCATTACCAGTTTTGTGATTCCAATTGGTTATTCATTTAACCTAGATGGTTCTACGCTTTATCAAAGTATTGCAGCTATTTTTATTGCTCAGCTTTATGGTATTGATTTAAGCCTGACTCAACAGATTATTTTAGTGTTAACTTTAATGATTACCTCTAAAGGTATTGCTGGTGTTCCGGGCGTGTCTTTTGTGGTGTTGTTAGCAACATTGGGTAGTGTGGGTATTCCGCTTGAAGGTCTTGCATTTATTGCAGGTATTGACCGTATTTTAGATATGGCACGTACTGCATTGAATGTCATTGGTAACTCTTTGGCTGTTCTTGTAATTAGTAAATGGGAAGGTCAATTCGATACTGAAAAACAAAAGAATTATGCAATTGTAATGCAAAAAAATCATGAGATTAAAATGCAGGATGCTGCGTAATTCATGAAATTAAAAAAGGAAGCTTCGGCTTCCTTTTTTTACGCGCTGAACTTAGTAAAATTTTTACTGAGGGTTAAAATAAGTAGATTTTTCAAACAACCCAACTTATCATTTTAATAATTGAAAAATAAAGAAAATAAGTGAATACTGATCAAATCATAATCAACAACAACTCAGAATAGGAAATATATGAATAATTTTATCAATAAACTTCAAAGCCATATTGAACACGTTAAACGTGTTGGGGAACACTGCTCCACTGAGGAAACAACAAAACAAGCTTTAATTTTACCGCTCTTAGACATTCTAGGTTTTAACCCTTATGACCCAACAAAAGTATTAGCAGAATTTGCTGCTGACTTTCCCGGAGTCAAAGCCACAGAAAGAGTTGATTATGCTTTATATTGCAATGGGCAACCTGTTATGTTCATTGAAGCCAAACCTTATAATGCAAATCTGACCAACCATGCCCCACAATTATCCCGTTATTTTAATAGCAGTCTTGGCGTTACAATCGGAGCAATTACCAATGGTAAAGAATGGCGTTTCTTTACCGATTTAATCAATACCAATGTAATGGATGAAAAACCATTTCTTACTGTAGACTTTATGAAACATAAAGCTGAAGAACTGGTACAGTTAGCCGAATTTAAACACGATAATTTTCATGTCGAAAAATTACGTTTTTTTGCTGAAGAAAATCAATATATCCAGCAGTTTAAAACAGTAATAAAGAAAAGTATTAATGAAGTTGATTTAGATTTTGTTCGTTATGTTGCACAACAGGCCAATATTCAACGTCAATTAAACACGAAATTTCTAGAAACGATACAGCCCTTTGTAAAACAAGCAGTTGAACAAGCTATTAGCGATACTGTGGTTAAAGGACTATCTTCACCTACGATTATTACTGCACAACCTATAGAACCTCAACCAACTAAAATTGAACAACCAATAATAGACCATCAACCTGTTGATATTATTCACCCAGACAATGAAAAAATTGTGACGACGAAAGATGAACAGGATCTTTACCGTATTGTTAGTGAATTATTCCCTGACGCAGAATTAACAGCTAGAGATACTGAAAGTTATTATTCTATTCTTTTTCAAAACAAAAATAATCGTTGGTTATTTAGATACGATGTAAATCGTAAACGTCCAACGATTCAGTTTGCAGTTCCAATTGATGATCAACGAAAACTTGAATTATTTCGTGCGGGACTTGAAGTACAAGCAAATGGACAAGTATTTTTAGATAAACCTGAACACATTTATCGTGCAGTTGGAATTCTTAAAGATTGTTTAGCACATTGTAGTAATGATGATAATTTTAAACGGGTATTAAATGCATAATGAATCATAAAATACTCTAATTCATTTTTTATCTAGAGCATAAAAAAGGACGCCTAAGCGTCCTTTTTATCACCGTCAAAACTTACTCTTCTTCAGACTCATTTAAATCTGATTCATTGCCAGTTTCATCAGCAATCATTTCGTCGTCAATCAAAATTTCAGAATCAATCAAAGCTCCAGAAGTCACGACTTCTTCACCTTCAACAGCTTCTACAAACTCTTCTTCTTCAACAGCTTCGACAGCAACAACGCCCACAAGTACTTCTTCTTGACCTAAACGGATCAAGCGAACACCTTGCGCATTACGACCGGTTTGTGCAACTTCAGAAGCACGAGTACGCACTAAAGTACCGCCATCAGAAATCAGCATCAACTCTTTAGATGCATCAATCGCAACTGCACCAACAAGCTCGCCATTACGTTCTGAAGTCTTAAGTGCAATCACACCCTTACCACCACGTTTTTTGGTTGGGAAGTCGCCGACTGGAGTACGTTTACCGTAACCATGTGCAGAAGCACACAGTACTTCACCTGTTTCAGGTACTACGACCAACGATACAATACGGCTGACTAGAACTGAATCCGAACCATCTTCATCATCAGACTCTACATCGGTATCTTCTGCATCTTCAACTTGTGCTGCACCAATCGTGACACGCATACCGCGTACACCTTTGGCAGAACGACCCATTGAACGCACATCAGTTTCAGCAAAACGAATCGCTTTACCTTCATTGGAGAACAACATAATTTGCTGTTCGCCGTCGGTAATCGCCACACCAATTAAGGTATCTTCTTCATTTAACTCAATCGCACGTAAACCATTTGAACGAACATTACTAAACTGTTCAAGTTCAACGCGTTTAATCGTACCGAACTCAGTCGCCATAAAGACATAGAAGTTTTTACGGACGCTTTCAGCTTGCTGCGCAAAATCAGCAATGATGTCATCATCCAGATCAGTTGTAGAAAGTTCCACACCTAACTGTTTCAATTGAACACGTAATGCATCAGACAAGTCATCTGCACCATCTTCAAGTTCAGCTAAAGCCGCTTCAAGTTCAACAAAATGACCATTAATCACTTCATTTTCTTGAAGTTTAGCTTTATTGGCTTTGACAAATGCTTGGAACGCAACCAAACGATCTTTAAATTTCTTCGGTGCATCAATCACAGGAAGAATCGCTGTAATGGTCTCATTGGCATCTAGTGGCAACAGGTTCACCATTGGGCGACCTTTTGCACCGCGTGATGCTTGTGGCACTTCATAAACTTTCAAACGATACACTTTACCCACATTGGTAAAGCATAGAACCGTCGCATGGTTCGATGTCACAATCAGATGTTGAATGTAATCATCTTCTTTCATTGAAGTTGCAGACTTACCACGACCGCCACGACGCTGTGCAGCGTAGTCAGACAATGGCTGAGTTTTCGCATAACCTGTTTTAGAAACGGTAAGCACCATTTGTTCTTCAGGAATTAAATCTTCACGTGAGAAATCAATTCGTGATTCAACAATCGCGGTTTTACGTGCATCGCCATATTGTTGCAAAATCAATGCGAGTTCTTCACGAATCACAGCCATCAATAAATTAAAGTCATTTAAAATGGCAGTGAGTTCAGCAATTTGACCCAAAATTTCAGAATATTCCGCATGTAACTTGTCTTGTTCAAGACCCGTTAAACGGTGTAAACGTAATTCTAAAATTGCACCCACTTGCGCAGGTGAAAGACGGTAAATGCCACCATCAAAACCATACGGTTTAGACAGGTCTTCACCATCAATAATCTCTGGACGTACAGAAACTGAACCTGCTTTTTCCAGCAATGCAACCACGCCACCCGCAGCCCACTCGCCGACTTGTAAACGCTCACGCGCTTCAGCTGGATTGGCAGAGGTTTTAATGGTTTCAATAATCGCATCAATATTGGCTAAAGCAACGGTTAAGCCTTCCAAGATATGACCACGTTCACGCGCTTTGCGTAACTCAAACATGGTACGACGGGTCACGACTTCTTGACGATGACGAATAAATGCAGCAATGATATCTTTTAAATTCATCAACTTCGGCTGACCATTGTCTAGGCAAACCATGTTGATGCTGAACGAATTTTCAAGCTGAGTATTTTGGAACAGGTTATTCACAATCACTTCAGCGTTTTCGCCACGCTTCAAGTCAATTGCAATACGCATGCCGTCTTTATCAGACTCATCACGCAGCTCTGAGATCCCTTCAAGTTTTTTCTCTTTCACCAATTCAGCAATACGTTCAATGGTTCTTGCTTTATTGACTTGATAAGGAATTTCAGTAAAGACAATGGTGATACGACCATTCTTCGGATCTTCTTCGAAGTGATACTTACCACGAATATGCAAACGGCCTTTACCTGTACGGTAGGCATCTACAATACCTGATTTACCGTAAATGATACCGCCTGTAGGGAAGTCAGGCCCTGAGATATGCTGCATTAACCCTTCAATGCTAATGTTCGGGTTATCTGCATAAGCCAAGCAAGCATTGACCACTTCGGTCATGTTGTGCGGCGCCATATTGGTCGCCATACCAACAGCAATACCAGTGACACCATTGATCAATAAATTTGGAATACGGGTCGGCATGACTTGCGGTATACGCTCAGAACCGTCGTAGTTATCTTCCCATTCGACTGTATCTTTTTCTAAATCAGCCAACATTTCATGGGTCAATTTACGCATACGCACTTCGGTATAACGCATTGCCGCAGCACTATCGCCATCGACAGAACCAAAGTTACCTTGACCATCGACCAATTGATAACGCAAGCTAAAATCTTGAGCCATACGTACAATGGTTTCATAAACAGCAGAATCACCATGTGGGTGATATTTACCGATCACGTCACCGACTACACGCGCAGATTTTTTATAAGCTTTGTTGTAGTCATTGCCCAATTCGTGCATAGCGAACAGCACACGACGATGAACAGGCTTTAAACCATCTCTCACGTCTGGTAATGCACGAGATACAATAACACTCATGGCATAATCGAGATATGAGCTTTTAAGTTCATCCTCAATGGCAATCGGTCTAATTTCCGATACGCTCATGCATACTCCTTATTACAAACAGTACAGTATTGAACCGCTCGTTTTATATAATCAATCTTGCAAAAATTAACCCAAAATAAGCTGAGCTAAAGTCTAAATACAGCCGTAAATTATAGCATAAAAGGCTCACTAACAGGGAGTTTCGTAATCTGAAAAATAGCATTTTTTTACAATAAAAACTTTATTAGAATTAATAAGTTAAAAATCTAATTTTCTACTTTTTGACGAACAGAATAAACGCTTATTTTTTAATCTAAAATAACGCTATTTCTAATAGAAAAAGTCAGCGTAAATTAAAAACCATCATTTATAGAAATGGGCATTTTCTCTTTGGAAAAAAATTAAATCCAACTCGAGTGATTTACCGGTAAGTTGAAAAACCATGCTATGCATCTGTCCTCGATGATGAGTTTGATGATTAAATAGATGCGCTAATATCTCGATTAACGGTTCAGTATAAGTCTGACCACGACGAATATAGGTGATAAGCCTGTTGAATGCAGCATCATCATATTCATTAAGAAAGCCAATTAAACGCTGATCATGCTCAAACCTCGCAGGGGTCAACGCACTGATCTGAGGGTAAAGGATCTCATCTAAGGCGTAATTGGAGGCCACTCCGCCCTTAATACGTTCAAACCAAAGTAAATCACCTACCAGTAGATGATTTGCCGTTTGCATAAGGGATTTGAAATAGGCTCCGCAATCTTGATTTAATTGTTCTTCTGTTAGCGTGGTTAAAATAGAAAATAACTTTTGGTTTGCCCACTGATTATAATGAGCTAACATTAGAAAATAGGTTTTAAAACGATAATTCATCTACAATCCTCCGTTTATTTGTTGTTATTTTTTAACACAAAAAAACGCTCCTTTCGGAGCGTTTTTTATTTAAACACAAGTTCAGAAATTAGATTTTAGAAACCAATTCTGGAACTACAGTGTTCAAGTCACCCACTAACCAGTAATCTGCTACTGCATTAATTGGCGCTTCTTCATCTTTATTGATCGCAACGATCACTTTAGAATCTTTCATACCAGCTAAATGCTGAATCGCACCAGAAATACCCACAGCGATATACAGGTCAGGCGCAACGATTTTACCCGTTTGACCGACTTGCATGTCGTTAGGAACGAAGCCAGCGTCAACCGCAGCACGTGATGCACCTTGAGCCGCACCCAGTTTGTCCGCCAATGGATCAAGTACAGTGTGATAGTTTTCACCTGAACCCACACCACGACCACCAGAAACAACAATACGCGCAGCTGTTAATTCAGGACGTTCAGACTTCACAATCTCTTCAGAAATGAACTTAGAGATGCCAGCATCTTGAACATTAGCAACAGCTTCAACAGCAGCAGAACCGCCTGTTGTAGCGACAGGATCAAATGCAGTACCACGTACAGTTGCAACAACGATAGCTTCAGAAGATTCTACAGTTGCAATTGCATTACCTGCATAGATTGGACGTTTGAAAGTTTTAGGGCTTTCAACAGCAATGATGTCAGAGATCATGCTTACGTCTAAAAGTGCAGCCGCGCGTGGAAGTACGTTTTTACCTGTGGTTGTAGAAGTCGCAAGGATATGTGAATAACCTTTGCCTAACTCAGCAACTAAAGCAGCTACGTTTTCAGCCAATTGGTGTGCATAAGCCGCGTTGTCAGCAAGTAGTACTTTGCTTACACCCGCAACTTGAGCCGCTTGGTCAGCAACAGCCTGAGCGCCAGAACCCGCAACCAATACAGTGATATCACCACCGATTTTTTGAGCTGCAGCAACAACGTTTAAAGTTGCACCGTTAAGTGTCTTATTGTCGTGCTCAGCGATAACTAAAATACTCATGATTTTATCCTTCTGTATTAGATCACTTTCGCTTCGTTTTTAAGTTTTTCAACAAGCTCATCAACAGATTTCACTTGTACGCCAGCTTTACGCTCTGCTGGTGGCTCAACTTTAACTGTTTTAAGTTTAGTTGTAGCTGAAACGCCATAATCCGCAGGAGACTTAACATCAAGCGGTTTTTTACGCGCTTTCATGATGTTTGGAAGCGCCGCATAACGTGGCTCATTCAAACGTAAGTCAGTGGTGATAATTGCAGGAAGATTCAATTCAACAGTTTGTAAACCACCGTCTACTTCACGTGTTACTTGAACTTTGTCGCCAGTAACATTCACTACAGAAGCAAATGTACCTTGACCAGCGCCAAGTAAAGCACCCAACATCTGACCGACTTGATTAGAGTCATCATCAATCGCTTGCTTACCAAGAAGGATCAGTTCTGGTTTTTCTTGTTCTACAATGCCTTTTAAGATTTTAGCCACTTCAAGTGCACCAATCTCATCAGTCGTTTCTACTAAGATACCGCGGTCAGCACCCAGTGCCATAGAAGAACGGATTTGTTCCTGAGCTTCTTTAGGACCGATAGAAACCACAACGATTTCCGAAACTGTTCCTTTTTCTTTTAAACGAACTGCTTCTTCCACTGCGATTTCACAGAATGGGTTGATCGACATCTTAACGTTAGTAAGGTCTACCCCACTATTGTCCGGTTTAACGCGAACTTTAACGTTGGCATCAACCACACGTTTTACAGCAACAAGAGCCTTCATGTAATCCTCGGCTGTTTTAGCAAAAGTAAATATTGAGAAAAGTTATAATAACTCTTCAGTTAAAATTTTTAGGTGCCCTATCTTGCAATGTGTATGGCATTTCGGTCAAGTCACAATTATCGAAACAGCCGTAAAAATGCGTAAAATTCCTTGAACTAGGCGTTCATGTTTTTTTCAAATGTTTTTATTCAAATGAATTCTCTCATTATTTAGTTATTTTTTAAGCATTGATTTTTATTATTTTTTTATTTGATTAAGCTCATCAAAGGTTCTGATTTAATACGTGTTTGGGATTGTTTTTGGGTTTAAGTCACTTACCCTTCTTGCACAAATGTATAAGTTATGTCCTGTCATTTAAGACAGATTGATCGCATTACTTTGCTGTATTTATCGTAAAACGGGTCACTTCTTTAAGTTAAACAGGTAACAAATGACGTTTAATTTGTAAATCTAACACGGCATAAAGTGCTGCATATAAAAAGCATGCCATTTAGACATGCTTTTTTAGTTCGGTTATTGAATAATAAGCCAAGTTGCAGCAAGCATTAATAAGCCGCCTGAACCACCATCAATCCATTTTTGTTTACGTTCATCAATCTGTGTATTTTGGCTAATTTTGGCAAAAATCACACTCAAACTACAGTACACCACAAAACATAAGCCAATAAAGATAAAAGAAAGGATTAAGCCCTGACTGACGGTATTGCCTGTTTTGTCGATAAATTGCGGTAAAATTGCAAAGTAAATCAACATGCCTTTTGGATTTAATAAAGCAGTAAAGAAGCCTTTTTGAATCGGGTTGGCTGTATTTTTCTTTTCAATCGCTAGTTTCTGCGTGTTAAAAACCGATTTAATTAAACTAAAAGCTAAAAATAAAAGGTAAGCGATCCCCAACCAGCGAATGGTTTCAAACAAAATGGGAAAAGACACGATAATCGCAGCAATACCTAAAGCCACCAAAACAGAATGGACTAAATACCCCAAACAGACCCCAACAGTTGCCATCATGCCAGCTTTTGCATCTTTACCCATCACTTGTGACAAGATAAACAACATATCTGGTCCTGGGGTAAAAATAAGCGGAATTACCGTTAGCGCAAAAAGTAAAAATACAGACATTTCCTTCTTCCCTTTCTATATTTTGAAAGTGGAAATAAGTATCGAATAAATAGTACGAAATAGGGTTTCAAAATATTCTATAATTAAAATTATTTTTCGAATTATATTCTAATTTATGAAACCATTATCTAAATCTATTTCAATAAAACTTGATCGTATAGATAAAAATATCATTCGTGAATTACAAATCAATGGCCGTATGCAAAATAATGATTTGGCTCGTGAAATTGGACTATCAGCGTCCTCTTGTTTACGACGAGTAAAATTACTGGAAGAATCAGGTGTTATTCAAAGCTATACCACCATTGTCGATCCGCAAAAAATTGGTTTACAACTGATTTTATTTTCACGTATTTGGCTGGTTGGGCAGGATGCTGAAACGATTGATTGCTTTATCGAGGCAATGAAAGAACTGCCTCAAGTGATGGAGTGTTATATTATTTTAGGTGAATCTGATGCCATGCTGAAAGTGGTGGTTCCAGATTTAGAAAGCTATCGTAAATTTCAGTCTGCACATTTAACCAAGAAAAATGGCATTACCAGTGTGAAAACGGATTTACCCAGTCAAATTATTAAACAAAGTTTTCAGCTTCCACTGGATGATCTTTAGGACAGTATTTTGAATCGACAGCTTGAGACAGCGCGTTTAATTTTGAGGTCATGGAAAGATTCCGATCTCAAGCCGTTTTATGCGCTAAATTCCAATCCAGAAGTAATGCGCTATTTTCCACATGGCTTAACGCAACTACAAAGTGATGCCTTAGCACAAAAGTTTCAAACCTTAATCGACATTCAAGGTTGGGGGTTCTGGGCAGTAGAATTAAAACAAACGGGTGAGTTTATCGGTTTCATTGGTTTACATCGGCAACCCGATCAATTTACATTTTCACCCTGTATCGAAATTGGCTGGCGACTTGAGCAAAAATTTTGGGGCAAGGGTTTTGCAACCGAAGCCGCGATTGCTTGCTTAGATTTTGCTTTTAATTCACTTCATTTAAATGCAGTCGTCGCATTCACCACACAACAAAACAGTAAATCCCAAGCCGTAATGCAACGTCTAGGAATGCAATTTCAATATTATTTTAATCATCCTGCATTAGATCAAGGTAGCCCACTACAAGAACATGTGCTTTATCAAATAAATGCAGCTCAATTTAAACCAGCTGGTTTTCTAAAAAATCACGATGAATATGACTTAAATCAATCAGCTCATACGCTTGAAGATTAAATATTTTCCAGATTTCCAAAAAGTCTTCTTTTAAATCAACATTAACCATCGTAATCGGACGTTCTTGCCATTGTAGGTCTGAAATCCAAAGATAAGTTTCTTTAGTCTCAGAATTAACCGCTTGAACCTTACCTTCGGCATTAATGCCTTGCACATGCGTATTTTCCGGTAAAGCGGGTTCGATATTCGGCAAACTAATTTCCACAAAATGTTTGACCTGTCTTAAACCATAACCGGCAAAAATTTCTTTTTGTGCTTCGGTTAATTGTGCATATTTTTGTTCAATATTTTTCATTTCAGTGACCCTCCATCTACGCATTCATCATTTTCAATTCACTATATTATTTTTATTCTACAAAAATAAAATACGACCATCCTATAATGGACCGACTTTTTTACTAAACTGAAGCTCAGGCATATTCTCTATTTTCATGCTAAAGAATATGCAGGTATTGTTCCAATTTTATGAATCGCAATAAAAAACATACAAACTAAGCTAGATGTTTTATAACAGTTCACAGCCCTGAAGTTTATTTTAACGGCGACAAAAAATAAAAAAACCTACAATTTTGCTGCAAATCTGCCCATGTGAAAGGATTATGCTAAAAAATCCTTCAAAAATCTAACAACCAAATAAAGCGCCCTTTCACAGCAAATATTGAACAACTTTCACCTACTCACTTTCAAGAATTATTTTCAATAGTCACTTTTCAGAAGTCATTTCTAGGAAATCATATGAAAAATAATGTTCTGATTGTTGGTGCAGGGCCGACGGGTTTAGTCCTTGCACTTTGGCTCAGTAAACAAGGCATTGCTGTCCGAATTATTGATAAAAATACAGAACCCAGTCAGAGTTCACGGGCGCTGGGGATTCATGCACGCACGCTCGAATTATATCAACAGCTGGATTTGGCAGAGGAAGTCATCCAAGCCGGTTATCCGAATGTACAACTCAACTTATGGGCGTTGGGAAAAAAGCGCGGTGTTTTAAAATTGATCGAACAAGGTAAAACACTCACACCCTATCCTTTTATTTTGATCTATCCACAAGATCAACATGAACGACTGCTGATGCGACATTTAGAAAAATTTGGCGTGCATGTGGAACGCTCCAGCGAACTGCTTAGTTTCACCCACCATGCAGAGCATGTTTGTGCAGAAATTCGTACTCCACAGGGTGTAGAACACTATTCTGCCCGTTTTCTGGCTGCCTGTGATGGTGGAAAGTCGCCAATACGACATCTATTAGGACTGAAATTCTCTGGTGGGACATATTCAAAACTTTTCTATGTTGCGGATGTCAACGTACAAGGAGCATCCGTCGATGGTGGTGTGCATGTTTCTTTAGATCGAGAAGATTTTGTTTTATTGTTTTCTTATGGGCAACTCGGGCAAGCACGCCTAATTGGGCTAATTCGTGAGGATCGTATTCAATCTGGGCAAAACTTAAGTTTTGATGATGTCGCACATACCGCCATTCAAGACCTAGGTCTGACCATCCAAAAGGTCAATTGGTTTTCGACCTATCGAGTACATCACCGTATTGTTTCAGACTATCGCATCGGTAATGTTTTTCTGGTGGGTGATGCTGCACATTTGCATAGTCCAGCAGGTGCTCAAGGAATGAATACAGGCATTGGTGATGCCATCAATCTGGCTTGGAAATTAGCCGCAGTCATCAAAAATCAAGCCTCGGAACAACTGTTAGAGAGCTATCAAATTGAACGGCGAGCGTTTGCCGAAAAACTGGTCAAAAGCACCGATCGAATTTTTAGCATTATCACCGCTGAAGGTGCTTTAGCCGCTAAAATTAGAACCCAAATTGCGCCCTACCTATTGCCTAAAATTTATAACAATGCGCCACTGAGTCACTTTATTTTCCGTATCATTTCACAGCTTGGCATCCATTATCGGCAAAGCCCACTCAGCCAAGGCAAAAGTGGTAAAATTCATGCCGGCGATCGTTTGCCTTGGATTCAACAAGCGCGAAGCAACAATTTTGAGTCGCTTAAACAGATGCTTTGGCAAATTCATATCTATGGCACAGCACAGCCAGAGCTGCAAACATGGTGCCATCAGCACCATTTGCCTTTATCCGAATGTGTTTGGGATGCAAACTGCAAAAAGGTCGGTTTACTCGAAAATGCGGTTTATTTCATTCGTCCTGATACCTATATCGCCTTGATAGATCCACAAGCCAACATCGCCACTTTGCAACAGTATTTTCAAAAAATACGGCTGAAATATCCTGAAGAAAATTAAAAGCTAATCCCCAAATATTCTTGGATAAGCTTAAGACTTTTGTGCTCGTGGATGTGCCTGATCATACACTTTCGCCAATTGCTCAAAATCGACATGGGTATAAATTTGTGTGGTGGTTAAATTACTATGCCCTAACATTTCCTGCACCGCACGCAAATCACCACTATTCGACAACATATGACTGGCAAAACAGTGCCGTAATAGATGTGGATGCAAATCAATATTTACCCCTGCCCGTTGCGCTTGAAATTTCACCCGATTTTCAATTTGCCGTGCACCGAGCGGATTACCTTTTTGAGTAATAAATACATTGGCTTCAGGAACAAAATCACCATTCCAAAGCGGATAAACTTGTAACCATTGCATGACTGCATCTTTGGCTTTTGAACCAAACGGTACAATACGTGTTTTATTGCCTTTACCGATAATACGTAAAAGAAGTCGATTAAAATCAATATCTTTAATACGCAAGCCTTGTACTTCTGCCAAGCGTAAACCACTGGAATACAACAATTCTAAAATCGCTTTATCACGCAGCCACATTTGCTGCTGTACTTCACTTTCAGGTTTAAGCTGATCTAAAATTTGGTTAATCGTTTCAATATCGACCATACCCGGCAAAGGTCTGGGCTGGCGTTTTAACTGAAAATCATCGGCTGGATTAAAAGCTAAATACTGCCCCTGCTCTGCCCATTTCATAAACTGCCGAATTGAAGATAATAAGCGTTGTAAACTACTGGAGCTGAGTTGTTGCTGTTCTACTTTTTGCGCTAAAAACTCACGTAAATCTGTAGATTCCACATTCATTAAACTAAGCTTTTTAACAGCACAAAAATTTAAAAAATCGGAAACATCACGCTCGTACGCTTGCAGTGTATGTTTAGATTGATTTTGAATTTCTCTTTCTTTGAGCCACATCACCAGCAAGGTTGCAGAGTCAGTTTCAAATGACATTTAACTCTTCCAAACTTATCGCTGCAAGGCGCTTTAAATATTCAGAAACCAACTGAGCTGTTTCCGATGCATACTGTTCAGCAAAAAAATGATCGCCACCATGAATAATATGCAGCGATGCATTTTTGAATTGCTGATTGAGATATTGTCCCACCTCGACAGGACTAATTGGATCACTATCTCCCCAAAGTAGCAAAACTGGCGCTTGTATTTCTGGAAGCTGAACCAAATAATCGGCTTGCGCAGTAACAAACCAATTGGGATGATTCAAAAAAGAGGCTTGATAAGCACTACGCCAGTCCTGAACATTAAAAGAACTTAAATCAATACCGCCCGAAGTTGCAATGAGCACCAAGCCTTGAACTAATTTAGACTTTTTCAATGCCGCTTGCACGGCAAAAATGCCGCCCATAGACTGAGCAATAATAATACATTCTTGCTGAATCTGTGCTAATACATAATTGCCGAGGCTTGCAAAATCGTACACATCAGGATGCACAGGTGCATGATCAAATTCAGGATAAGCAATCACTTGCTTGGTATATTCTGCAGGTAACTGAGCAATTAACGGATCCCAAAATGCAGTATTTCCAGAAGCGCCAGATAAAAAAACAAGATGTTTCATTCAGCCTCAGCCTTTGAAAAAAATGAGCGTAGAGCTACAGCATAGTCTATTTATAATAAAAAGCACCATCATGATGACAGTGCTTTTTAATCAAACCATACATTCTTATGCTTGGTAATAACTCAAATCGATACGACCTTCATAGACATTTGCGGTTGGACCCGTCATCCAAACCACATCGCCTTCACGCCATTCAATTTGTAGCTTGCCACCAGCCAATTCAATTTCCACAGCATTGGCAAGTAAACCACGGCGCATCCCAGAAATTGCAGCGGCGCAAGCCCCCGTACCACAGGCTAAAGTTTCACCCACACCACGTTCAAATACACGTAAGCGCGCATGTGTTTCATCCATAATTTGCATAAAACCTGCATTGACGCGTTGCGGGAAACGTTCATGTGATTCCACTTGTGGTCCCATGCCTGCAACATCAGCAGTTAACACATCAGGAACGATGGTCACGGCATGCGGATTACCCATGTTTACCACATCAATGATAATACTTTCATCATTGGCTAAAGCTAAGCTATATAGGTTTTCAGGCTCATCCGCAAGGAATGGAATTTGGTTCGGTAAGAATTTTGGATAGCCCATATTGACGCGAACCCAGCCATTTTGACCCAGTTCAGGTTCAACAATACCCGCTTTGGTTTGTACTTTAATTTTGGTTTTAGTGGTCAATTTACGCTCATGCACAAAGCGTGTAAAACAGCGAACGCCATTGCCGCACTGTTCAACTTCAGAACCATCTGCATTAAAAATACGATATTTAAAATCGACATTGGGTAAATCGGGTGGTTCAACAATCAGCAGTTGGTCAAAGCCAATGCCGAAATGACGGTCGGCTAAACGCTGAATGGTCATGGTATCTAGGTAAGCACGCTGGCTGATCAGATCAACCACCATAAAGTCATTGCCTAGGCCATGCATTTTAGTAAATTCTAAAAACATCTTGAATGACTCCTTAAGGCAATAAGCGTTCTTTATCCCATAATGATTCTATGGTTTCACGTTCACGAATTAAATGCGCTTGATCACCATCGACCATTACTTCAGCCGCACGACCACGGCTGTTGTAATTTGAACTCATCACAAAACCGTATGCCCCTGCACCCAAGACTGCAAGGACATCATTTTCTTGAATTGCTAACTGGCGTTCTTTACCTAAAAAATCGCCCGTTTCACAAATTGCACCCACCACATCCCATTCTTTTGCTTCAACATCGGTACGTGGTGTCACTTCTTGAATATCCATCCACGCTTCATATAATGCTGGACGAATCAAGTCATTCATTGCCGCATCAATAATGGCAAAATTACGATGATTGGTCGGTTTGAGTAAATCAACTTTGGTCAGCAATACACCTGCATTGGCAGAAATACTGCGCCCCGGTTCCATATACACTTTTAAGCCCAATTTTTCTAAAGCAGGTTTCAGTGCATTGGCATATTCAGTAACGGTTGGCGGTACTTCATCTTTATAGGTCACGCCTAAACCACCACCGATGTCGATGTGTTTAAGATTGATCCCCAGTTCTTTCAATTGATCAATCATCATGATCACACGATCAAGTGCATCGACAAAAGGCTGAGTTTCAGTCAGTTGCGAACCAATATGACAGTCAATGCCAATCACATCTAAATTCGATAATGAAGCTGCGTATTGATAGGTTTCAAATACGCTGTCCGAGGGAATACCAAATTTATTTTCTTTTAAGCCCGTCGAAATGTATGGATGTGTTTTCGCATCGACATCTGGGTTGACACGTAAAGAAACAGGTGCCTTTTGCCCCAGTTCAGCCGCAACTTTTTGAATGCGATCCAGCTCTGCATACGATTCAACATTGAAGCAAGCAATACCCACTTCTAAAGCTTTTTTAATATCTGCTTCTGATTTACCTAAACCAGAGAATACAATTTTAGAAGCTTCACCGCCTGCTTTTAGCACACGGGCAAGCTCACCACCAGTCACAATATCAAAACCTGCACCCAGCTTCGCCAGTACATTCAATACCGCAATATTAGAGTTCGACTTGACCGCAAAACAAATTTGATGATCGATAAAGCTAAATGCACGATCCATATCGAGATAATGCTTTTCAAAAGTGGCTTTTGAATAAACATAAAGTGGCGTGCCAAATTGCTGTGCAAGTTGTTGCAACGAACATTGCTCTGCGTGCAGAACCCCATGAATGCGGGTAAAACTCATGAATGTATCCTTTCTATGAAAGCGTTAAGGTGTAGCAGGTTGATTAGAGTCAGTATTCGGTGTTGCAAGCTGTTTCTGTTCCGACTGCTTTTTGGAATCGACATTGGGATATAACAAATACTTGGAACGCTTGTCGTAATTCTGATCATTGGGTAACTGTAAAGCTCCAGATTGACCACAACCGACTAAGGCAAAACCTGTCGCCAATAAACTGATGTAGCAAATGACAAGACGCATCTGACCACCTATCCTATGTTTTCAAAGAAGTATAACTCGATCACAGCCGTGACCAAAGTGCTAAACGCTAGAGATTATCGTGTGTTAAAAAAAAACGCCAGTTTGAAACTGGCGTTTTTCACAAACAAAGGGCTTATTTATGTTTCGGTTTATAGAAACCAAAGTAACCAACAATCAGGATAATGAACCAAATTGGACTCACCATCAGGGCTTTCATGGTATCGGCTTCTAATGACAACACATAAATCATGCCAATAAAGAAGACAATCACCACCCAACAGGTAAACAAGCCACCCGGTAATTTAAAGGTTGATTTCGCATGAAGTTCTGGACGCGTTTTATAGTAAACAATATAACTCCAGATAATCATCAACCATACACAAATGAACAAGATAGTTGAAAGCGTGGTTGCCAAAGTAAAGGCTTCAACGGTATTTGGTACAAAGTACTGAAGTGCAGCACCTAACAACAAACATACCGCAGAGAAATACAAAGCATTGGCTGGAACAGCACGTTTATTTAAATGTCCAAATGCTTTAGGCCCTTGCTCTTCACGAGATAAACCAAACAACATCCGACTGGTTGAGAATACACCACTGTTCATGGATGACATCACTGACGATAACACCACCAAATTCATAATGATGGCTGCTGCTGCAATACCGGCTTGGCTAAACAAGTTTACAAATGGGCTAATGCTTGGATCAATTTTATTCCACGGCGTCACAGACATGACGATCACCAGTGCCAGCACATAGAAAATGATGATACGAATAGGAATAGAATTGACCGCTTTTGGCAAATTACGTTCAGGATCTTTCGTTTCAGCTGCTGTTGTACCAATCAGCTCTACACCCACAAAAGCAAAAATTGCAATTTGGAAGCCCGCAAGGAAACCTGTTACGCCTGTTGGGAACATACCGCCATGCGACCATAAATGGGTAAACGATGCCACCTCACCTGCTGTTGAGGTAAAACCAGTGAAGATCATCCATAAACCGACACCAATCAGCACCACAATGGCAATAATCTTGATTAAAGCAAACCAGAATTCAAGTTCACCGAACAGTTTTACAGTCACGAGGTTTAAACCCATGATGAAAACAATCGCGGCAACACTGATCATGACCCCTTCTGATGGGCTAAAGGGCATTCCATTATTAAAAAATTGTAAGTAATAAATAATCGCAGAAAGATCCGCAATACCGATTGTGATCCAACATAACCAATAGGTCCAGCCGACAAAATAGCCTGCCCACGGTCCAATTAAATCGGCACTAGAATCAATAAAGGATTTGTATTTCAAGTTAGACAGCAATAATTCGCCAAGCGCACGCATGACAAAAAACACCATAAAACCAATAATCATATAAATAATTAAAATTGAAGGACCCGCTAGGCTAATGGTTTTACCCGAGCCCATGAATAATCCCGTACCAATTGCCCCACCTATTGCAATCAATTGCAAATGTCGATTAGACAAACTCCGTTGCAGTTCAGCCTTTTCAGCAGTCGAACTTGTATTTTGATGTGACATTATTTAATTCATCTTCGATGTCTATCGCACCAAATTAACGTAAAAAACACAGAAAACAACAAAAAACTTTGAACTATCTATATTTTTTAATTCAGCACGAACATTAATTTATTTTTCTTATATATAAAATTGATGAATAATTGATTTAAAAATAAACATAAATAATTCATTTTAAATGCTTGTAAAAGTGCTGAACTTTAGCTAAAAAATAACTAACAATAAAATAAAATGCGTTCATAAAAAATCCAGCACCGAGTAACAAAAATTAAAACCTTTTCAACCCTAAGAAATAAGTATCTCAGTCGTGTTATAACAAATGATCAGGAAGGTCACAAATATGGCATACCACTTGCTTAA
The DNA here is from genome assembly GCF_000367925.1 of Acinetobacter bohemicus ANC 3994. Classification (GTDB taxonomy): domain Bacteria; phylum Pseudomonadota; class Gammaproteobacteria; order Pseudomonadales; family Moraxellaceae; genus Acinetobacter; species Acinetobacter bohemicus. Next base: position 377,094 of record NZ_KB849164.1, on the reverse strand, counting down.
GCATTGATAAATCTAAATAAGCCATTTACAAAACTCAAGACGATAAGAAGAAACTATGATGCAAAACTTACAATCGATAATGGAAACACTCAGCGGATGGGTCTGGGGTCCGTACATGTTGGTACTGATTGTCGGTACTGGTGTATTTCTCACATTCCGCCTCATGTTCTGGCAATTTCGTATGCTGCCACTGGCCTTTAAACAGGTTTTTGGTAAGCACCCTCAAGCTCAATCACATGCAGGAGATATTTCACATTTTGCCTCGCTCATGACCGCACTCTCCGCCACTATTGGTACAGGTAACATTGCGGGTGTGGCAACAGCGTGCGTTCTAGGGGGTCCCGGTGCCGTCTTTTGGATGTGGATGACCGCTTTATTTGGTATGGCAACCAAATATGGTGAAGGCGTACTGGCCGTCAAGTATCGCGTTAAAAATGAAAATGGTCTGATGTCCGGTGGCCCAATGTATTACATCGAACATGGCTTAAAATGGAAATGGCTGGCGCTGATTTTTGCATTTTTTGGCACCGTGGCTTCTTTTGGTATTGGCAGTTCAGTACAGTCCAATACTGTTGCGCTTGCCGTGCAAAACAGCATGGGTATTGAAACGTGGATCACAGGCATCGTCATTACCGTTTTCTCTGCCTTGGTGATTTTAGGCGGAATTAAATCGATTGCCAAAGCAGCCACCGTGATTGTCCCTGTCATGGCTGTGGGCTATGTTGCCGGTGGTTTGGTCATTATTCTCAATAACCTTGAGCTGGTGATACCTGCACTGGAACTGATCTTTAAAGATGCATTTACCGGTGAAGCGGTTGCAGGTGGTGCAATTGGTGCTGTGATTCGTTACGGGGTTGCACGTGGTGTCTTCTCTAACGAAGCAGGTATGGGTTCTGCACCTATTGCAGCAGCAGCGGCAAAAACAGATCATCCCGCACGTCAGGGTTTGGTTTCAATGACAGGAACTTTTATTGACACCATCATTGTTTGTAGCATTACCGGTATTGTCTTGGTGATGGGTTTCATCATGGCAGGCAATACCTTCGGAACTGAAACAGGTGCTGTACTCACGACGCATGTCTTTGATCGATTATTGCCCGGTGTCGGCGGTTGGGTGGTAACGCTCGGTATTATTTTCTTTGCCTATTCCACTATTTTAGGTTGGTGTTATTACGGTGAAAAATGTTGTACTTATATTTTCGGAGAAAAGTACGTCCTCATCTATCGTCTTATTTATATTGCCACGGTATTTATTGGCACTGTCGCCACGCTAGACTTGGTTTGGCTCTTTGCCGACACCTTCAATGGCTTAATGGCCGTTCCAAACTTAATTGCACTGTTATTGCTTTCTACTGTCATTGCGAAAGAATCCAAAGATTTTATTGCAAAACGTAAGTCAGGCGAATTGTATTAATTGTAAAAGTTCAGCAAGCCACCTCCAAGGTGGCTTTTTTATGGACTCAAATTCTAGCAAGCATTCAATTCAGTAAAATTCATCTGTATGCTGTCATCAGATTATTTATTTTCAGCATTTAAAAAACAAAATATGGCTAAAGCAAAAAGTATTTACCGTTGTGAGCAATGCGGTGCTGATCATCCAAAATGGTCAGGTCAATGTTCGGAATGTGGCGAATGGAATAGCTTAACGGAAGTCCGTGTAGAACCCGCCGTCACTCATCGCGCGCAACCCAAAATGGGCGGTGGTTATGCAGGGCAAGTCGCCAACATTACCACCTTAAATAAAATTTCCGTTTCACATGAAACCCGCTTAGCGACAGGAATTGCTGAATTTGACCGTGTTTTAGGTGGCGGCTTAGTGACGGGTTCTGTTGTGTTGATTGGTGGTGATCCCGGCATTGGTAAATCAACCATTTTGTTACAAACTGCCACACACATGGCATCGGCACAAAGTTCAGCGCTTTATGTCACGGGTGAGGAATCACTTTCACAAGTGGCTTTACGTGCCCATCGTTTAGAGTTACTGACAGACCATCTTCAAGTCATGGCGGAAACCTGTGTGGAACGAATTTGTGAAGTTTTAGCGCAAGTCCGCCCTGCGGTGGCCATTCTTGATTCGATTCAAACGCTATATACCGAGACACTGCAATCTGCGCCCGGTGGCGTTTCACAAATTCGTGAATCTGCCGCACTGTTGACCCGTTTTGCTAAAAATAGTGGCACTTCATTGTTTCTGGTGGGGCATGTGACCAAAGAAGGTGCATTGGCTGGGCCACGCGTTCTAGAACATATGGTCGATTGTGTGCTTTATTTTGAAGGTCAATCTGATTCACGTTATCGAATGATTCGTGCAGTCAAAAACCGTTTTGGTGCAGTCAATGAGTTAGGCGTGTTTGGCATGACCGATAAAGGCTTACGAGAAGTTGCTAATCCATCTGCCATTTTCTTAAGTCGCTATGATGAAGCCATTCCCGGTTCGATTGTCATGATTAGCCGTGAAGGCACACGTCCACTGTTGGTAGAAGTGCAAGCTTTGGTGGATGATGCACATGGACAACCGCGCCGTGTGGCTTTAGGTTTAGAACAAAACCGACTCAATATGCTGCTTGCCGTCATGCACCGTCATGGTGGCGTACAGACATCAGGCCAAGATGTTTATGTCAATGTCGTCGGTGGTTTAAAAATTACCGAGACCGGTTCTGACCTTGCGGTGTTACTTGCCTGTGCCTCAAGTTTACGCGGCAAAGCCTTACCGCAACAACTGGCTGTCTTTGGTGAAGTTGGACTCTCTGGTGAAATTCGTCCTGTGCCAAATGGTCAAGAACGCTTAAAAGAAGCCATTAAACATGGTTTCAAATATATTATTTTACCCAGAGGCAATGCTCCTCAAAAACCCATTCCAAACGTGCAAATCATTTCAGTGGCACGTTTACATGAAGCATTAACCGAAGCCATGAACTTGACCGAAGAATTGGCTTAAGCTTAAACAGTTGAAAGATTATGTTAAAAAAAACACCGATTTAATATTGAAATCTGGTGTAAATGACTGCATAACTATGTAGCTATAATTTATTTTTATTTAGGAAAAAATGATGGAAGTTCGACAGCGTAGTTTGATGGCAGGTATTTTAATGGCCGCTTTGGTGGTTGCACCAATGGCTGAAGCGAAACGTGCAGGTGGCGGTAAAAGCCATGGCATGAGTCGTTCTGCTGCTCCAAGCCAATCTTACCAACAACCCCGTCAAGCTACTCCTGCCCCACAACCAACAACTGCACCTACTCAACAAAAATCGGGTTCTGGCGTAGGTAAAATGGTTGCTGCTGGTGTTGCTGGTGCTGCAATTGGTGCAGTTGCAGCCAATGCAATGGCCGATGATAAACCTGCTGCGAGCAGTGCTGATGTGACTGCACAGCAAGAGGAAGAAAAAGGTGGTATTCCGGGTTGGATCTGGATGCTTCTAGCGGCAGCAGGCGCATTCTTCTTGTTCCGTAAATTCGGAGCAAAAAAAAAACTAGCCACTAATAACCCATACGCACCAAACAATGCTGGCAATACAGCGCCGTTTGGTCAACAAGCAGTACCACGTACTTCAAATGACAATAGCAATATTTTTGGTCAATCTGTAGGTGGTTCTGCGGGTGCAGCGACGCAAGCGCCTTTTGGTAGTGCTTCGACCAGCAATGGCAATCAATTACCAGATGGCACTGAACCTGCTGCTTTCTTACGTGTTGCTCGTCAGCGTTTTAACCATATTCAGTCGATGAATACAGCAAGCAATATTGCTGAAATTCAACGTTATTTAACACCTGATCTGTATCAGTCGATGTATAACGACATTATGGCAAACCAAGACCAAGACGTGGCTGAATTCTCGAACCTCAATGCAATGGTGACAGATTCTGCAAATGAAAATGGTCAATATGTGGTGAGTGTGCGTTTCACAGGTACTGTAAGCGAAGACTTAAACAGCTTACCGCAATCTTTTGCAGAAATTTGGCATTTCACCAAACCTGCAAGTTCTAACCAAGATTGGTTGGTGGCAGGTATCCAACAAGAAGCTTAAGCTCTGTTGGACTAAAAACAGCGACTTCGGTCGCTGTTCTTGTTTCACAACTGCAAAAATCAATCAGCAATCCAATTTGCCATTTCTTGCCACATCATCCCCTCTAAAATAAACAGCCCTAAAAGGAATGTCATTTAATCTGCATTTTTTTAAATCAATCATTTTAAACATTAATAATAATTGTTATCATTTTCATTATAAATAATCACGCCTAGTCACAATTGAATTTAAAATGATGAATAGTTCCCAACTTGATGCTTTGGCAACAAATCACCTCGCCACTTCAGCAGCTAAAAAAACGCAGCAAAAATCGTTATTACTCGCTTACCGCTTTATGATTTTCTATCGTTTTATCCTAGCGCTGTTAGGCGGTTATGTTCTGGCAAGTTTAAGTGCTGTGGTTATTGCACAATCTTTTGCAGAATCTCGTGGTAGTGCTGCAATGAGTGCGACTCTCGTTGCTTTTACACTTTGGGCATGTGCATTTATCTGGGTTTTTATCGTCAATAAAACACTAAAGGCCAGTTTAGGTATTATTCTTCCAAGTATCTTCTTATTTGTTATTTATAAGTTTTTAGGAAACTAATATGCGTATAGATGCAAAACCGGAAGGCCCACGCCAGTCCATGTCATGGTTACATACTTGGGCAAGTTTAATTCTTGGCTGGTTATTGTATGCAATATTTTTGACTGGCACTTTAAGCTTTTTCCAAAATGAAATTACTGTTTGGATGAAACCTGAATTACACCAATCTGTGCCTCAAAACAGTCAAATTCAACAAACGCAAGTGGCGCTCAATTATCTCCAAAAAAACCATCCGAATGCTGGAAGTTGGAATATTCAACTTCCGAATGCAAGGCAAAATACAACGATCCTTACTGTTCGTAAAATTGGGGAAGATCCTCGCGCACGGCGTGGCGGTGAACGAATCACGTTAGATAGTGCAACAGGTGAAGTGCTTGAAGCACGAGACACCCGTGGTGGTAGTTTCCTTTATCGTTTCCATTTTGAATTGTATGGCTTACCGCGACTATGGACACGTTGGCTGGTTGGAATTGCAACCCTACTCATGCTGGTTGCCATTATTAGTGGCGTAATTACCCATAAAAAAATCTTTAAAGACTTCTTTACCTTCCGTACAGGTAAAGGACAACGCTCTTGGTTAGATGCACACAATGCCACTGCTGTACTTGCCCTACCCTTTCATATCATGATTACTTTTAGTGGCTTATTACTGCTGCTATTTACACTCATGCCTTGGGGAATTAACCAAATTTATGAAAACCGAGGACAGTTCCTACAAGAGCAAAGTCGTGCACTGGTCGAAAATAAAGAAAATAGAAACGAACGTGCCGAGGGGCGTAATACTAAACGTCAAAACAATTCACAAGCTCGTGGTGAAAATACCGAACAACGTGGTGAAAAACGTCAACAGCATCAAAAACCTGAAGCTCAACCAGCACCGTTAACAGACATAACGCCTATTTTGGCAACTGCACAACAAAAATGGAAAGACAATCCTGTAGGTTCAATCAGCATCATTGCACCAAATACCAATCAAGCCACAATTGAATTACGTGCCCTATTGGGGGAAAGTGTTGCCCATCGCAATGTTTATGACAGCTTAGAATTTAATGCGGTAACAGGTCAAAACATCACAGATGACAGTTCACGTCTAAAAAATCCATCTGTACCGATGGCTATTTACAATGTCGTGACCGTGCTTCATGAAGCCCGTGGTGTCGATTTAGCCCTACGTTGGTTATTGTTCTGTTCAGGTATCGTTGGCACATTGATGGTGGCAACAGGTCTAATACTATGGTGTGTCAAACGTGCACCGCAGCAACAAAAACAAGGCTATAAATCCTTTGGTTATCGTATCGTCGAAGTCACCAATATTACAGCGATTATTGGTTTACCCATTGCCTGTGCTGCATATTTTTATGCCAACCGTTTTATTCCTACGCAAATGGATATGCGTTCAGACTGGGAAATTCGTAGCTTCTTTATCATCTGGCTACTCAGTTTAATTTATGCTGCACTTCGTCCACACCGTCAAGCATGGTTAGAATTACTTGCTTTTGCAACGCTTGCATTTGCCCTATTACCGGTCATTAACTTTATGACAGGTGGTCAAGCCTTATGGAACAGTATTACCAATGGGCAATGGATGATTGCTTCATTTGATTTAGCCATGTGGCTACTTGCAATCCTGTTCTTCTACTCTTATCAGAAAGTGAAAAATCACAAAGGTCTACCCGTTAAAAAAGCCAAAGTTACTCAGGAGCCTGAAGCATGATTTTTTTCATCCTGATTTGGTCAATCTGTACTGTGGCATTTTTTGCTTTAGCAAGTTGCATGTCAAAACATCAAAAGCAAATCTTTGGTCGTGAATTAACAGCATCAAAAACTAAACTTGCAACGCTTGTAGGTTGGGTCTTATTGATCATTGCACTGGTGATTTGTATTACTCATGGCAACTTAAGCAATATGATCAGCTATTGGGTTGCTGCACTGACCTTCTCTGCTTTATTTGTCGGTTTATGTTTAAGCTATTTTGCGCATAAAGCAAAACAGTTGGTGATGGCGTGTATTGTGATTGCCATTTTAAGCTGCATAACCTATCTCATCTAAACGTTGAAAATTAAATAACAGTTTGAAAAAGCCAATCTACGGATTGGTTTTTTTGTGCCAACCCTTTACGCTATACACATTATGTCCTTTGGATTTGTTATGTCTGATCTCCCTATTTCTACCGAACTGTTTAATCGTGCCATGGCCGGTAATCGTGATGCACAATTCGAACTTGCTGAAATTTATATGCAAAGTGAAAATGAAGAGCATGTCGCACTGGCTGAAGAATGGGCGCTTAAAGCCGCACAACTGGGTCATGTTGAAGCGATGTACTGGTTAGGTGAAGGTTATACTTTCTATGCAAAAGATATGTTAGAAGAAGATCCTGAAGAGGCAAAAACCTATTTTGAACATGCATATCGCTGGTTAGAACAAGCCAGTAAACATAAACACCCTGCGGCAATTTTAGAGTTATCGAATTTTTACCGTCGTGGTGATGTGGTTGAAAAGGATGTGGCAAAATCGGTTGAATTGGTCAAGCAAGCAGCCGAACTGGGTGAAGTCCAAGCGATGCGTGATTTAGTCTGCATCTATGAGCATGGTTTAGGTGTAGACATAGATGAAGCAAAAGCAGATGAATGGTCTGAAAAAGCCAAGGCTGCCGAATAAATTAAACCAAGAAGCCTATCAAATGATGGGCTTCTTGCTCTGCATTCCTTAAAATTTATGAACAAAAATAATCTCTAAATCCTGCTTCGGCAGAAAATTATTTTCAAGCATTTGAAAACGTGTTGGGCTAATTTTTGTCACCTTTCCAGCCCAGCAAAAAGAGACCAACTCGTTTGGATCACGCTCAATAGTCAGCTTAAAGTGCTCAATCGGTTTAGCCCAATTGGCGCCCGTTTTTAAAATATAGCCCAAAGCCGAATAAGGTGCATGCTGCGACTTCGCTTTCCTTAAACCCGCTTTGAAATTACCATCCATGCAATAAGTTTTTTCATCTTCTGCGGGATACAAAGACACTGAACCACCCACTAATGGCGCATATTGGTGTTGTACACGTGTCAGCGAATTGGCTTTAAAGCTTTGCTGCCAACTGTAAATCACCTGAGAAGACCACACAATTGCTTCACTTTCGCTCTTTGGCAAAAGATTTTTTAACTGTGCATTTGAACAGTGTCTTAATTTATTCTCAAACACTTCATATTCATAGGTTTTCCGATTCCATGGATTTAGCATTTCAGTTTGCGTAAATCCACATTGCTTAAATAGCTCGGTTGCATCGATTGGCTTTGAATGCTCATCTTTTTGAATAAATGTTCTCACATGCATTTCTGGCTGAATATTTTTGCCATTCACCTGCACCTTAAAGCTCTTTAGCAATTTTTCCGTATCCGCAAAATCTGATTCAAAAAAATTCTCTATTGGCGGAAGCGGAAAAAGTACCGTTTCAGAGATGTCTTTATGGGTTAAATTTTTAAATTGATAATCAACTTTAATCTGATTTTTGCTAATGAATAGGTCTTCACTGTACATTTGAATATTGTTATTTTTCAGATACTGCACACCGCCCGTAGAAACATAGCCCGTACTGTCATTGGCACCAATTTGCATGGAAATGAGCATGCATATTCCAATTATCTTTTTCATTTTAAGCTTCTTCTTTAATGTTTATTTTTCTGTATCCATGCGAGCGTTTGAATCATCAATCAGAATCACTTGTCGGCAGATGCCCTCTGCTTGATGCTGTTGTTCAAAAACAGATGCAGGCATAGCATCAAAACTATCAAAGAAACAGATTTCCTGCTCGTCTATAGAATAAACCAGTGAGTGGTTTCCAACATCTTCTAAAGTATCGTAATAGACAATAACAAATTTATGTTGCTCAAATGCCTGTTGAATTTGCTGGTAATTGATGGCCGGTAAAACAGGGAGTTTTAGTTGTTCTGCTTCTGTATAGCTCAGTTTTTCTTGTTCCTGAATATCGGGGTCTTTATCGGTATAAAATTGAACATTAAAGCCAAATTTTTTTAAACCTACCGCCAAACCAATGGTGGTTGTGCCGTGTTCTGCATCGTAAGCACAGACCTCGATCAGCTGCTCAATATCAGCATCTATACCTAAATGTTGCAGCATCATCCATACCGCATAGATACCGCCATTTGCTTCAAGGTTCATTAGGGATTCAGGGATGTTCAAAGCCATAACACAATTCAAAAAAAATGATTGTGTTGATAATAAGCAAAACGACATTGGAACTACAACCATTTCCAAGTACAATATGCGACTCGTCGAGGGGTGCTGCGACTTTTTCACAGGCTGATTTTCAAAAACAGTAATGTGAAATCGCTAGGCTCGACAATTCGGTCAAAGCTTCTGTGAAATACGGGTTTGATCAACAACGGCATCCGCGAACATAACGATCCAATCTATTTTTATTGTTATTTAATAACTAGGAGATCCAGATGAACGCGGTTACTGCTTCATTTACAGATTACAAAGTTGCTGATATTTCACTTGCTGATTACGGCCGTAAAGAAATTAAACTTGCTGAAGCAGAAATGCCAGCATTGATGGGTTTACGTCATCGTTACGCTGCTGTAAAACCACTTGCTGGCGCAAAAATTTTGGGTTGTATTCATATGACCATTCAAACTGCGGTTCTGATTGAAACCCTAGTTGAATTGGGCGCAGAAGTTCGTTGGACATCTTGCAACATCTTCTCGACTCAAGACCATGCTGCTGCTGCAATTGCTGCATCTGGTGTTCCAGTATTTGCTTGGAAAGGTGAAACTGAAGAAGAATACATGTGGTGCCTTGAACAACAAATTAATGTGAACGGCAAACCTTGGGATGCCAACATGATTTTAGATGATGGCGGTGATTTGACTGCTGTTGTTCATGAAAAATATCCTGAACTGATTGCTAAAATCCACGGTATTACTGAAGAAACTACGACAGGCGTTCAACGTCTTCTTGAAATGTGGAAAGACGGTTCACTCAAAGTTCCTGCAATCAACGTCAATGATTCAGTCACAAAATCTAAAAATGACAACAAATACGGTTGCCGTCACTCATTAAATGATGCCATCAAACGTGGTACAGATATGCTTTTATCTGGTCGTCGTGCGCTTGTGATTGGTTACGGTGACGTAGGTAAAGGTTCTGCGCAATCGCTTCGTCAAGAAGGCATGATTGTACGTGTTACTGAAGTTGATCCAATCTGTGCAATGCAAGCATGTATGGATGGTTACGAAGTTGTTTCTCCATACAAAAATGGCGTTCAAACGGGTAAGAAAGAAGATGTAAATGCTGATCTTCTTCAAAATACTGATTTGATCGTAACAACTACGGGTAACTACCACGTATGTGATGCTGCAATGCTTGATACTTTAAAAGCAGGCGCTGTTGTTTGTAACATCGGTCACTTTGACACTGAAATTGACACCAACTATTTACGTGGCTACAAGTGGGTTGAAGTTAAACCTCAAGTACACCAAGTGTATCGTACAGAAAATGATAACGATTACTTAATCCTTCTTTCAGAAGGTCGTTTAGTAAACCTTGGTAATGCAACAGGTCACCCATCACGTATCATGGATGGTTCTTTTGCCAACCAAGTATTGGGTCAAATGCACTTGTTCGCTGAAAAATTTGCGGATCTTGCTGAAGATCAAAAACAAGCGGCGATTCGCGTAGAACTACTTCCTAAGAAATTAGATGAAGAAGTTGCGGCAGCAATGGTTGCTGGTTTTGGCGGCGTATTGACTCAGTTAACTCAAGTACAAGCAGATTACTTGGGCGTTGCTGTTGAAGGGCCATTCAAATCTGACTCATATAAATACTAAGTTTTTATAAATACCTCTCCCTAGCCCTCACTTGCGCTGAACTTTAAAGCAATGCTTAAAGCACGCTCAGGAGAGGGAAATCCTTTTTAGTATTAAATGGAGGGTTAGTCCTCTCCTTTTAGGAGAGGATTTAGGAGAGGTCAAAGCAATTAAAATAGTATTAAAAAAAGGATTTGAAAAATGACCAAACGTATTCCGGTTTCGTTTGAATTTTTTCCGACTAAAACTGATGTGGGTGCAGAAAAACTTCGTGTCGTTCATCAAGAATTACAACTGCTGAATCCTGAGTTCTTTTCTGTAACTTATGGTGCTGGTGGTTCAACACGTGAACGTACACTCGCTGCAATCAACGACTTCAATGGTAAAGGCACACCCGTTGCCCCTCACCTGTCTTGTATTGGTGATGACAAAGCACGTATTGCCGAATTGCTCGATTTGTATAAATCACAAGGCATTGACCGTATCGTTGCACTACGTGGCGACTTACCTTCAGGTCAAGTGGGCTTGGGTGAATTACCCTATGCCTCTGATTTAGTGGCATTCATTCGTGAACATTCAGGTGATCACTTTCATATTGAAGTGGCAGCCTATCCTGAAATGCATCCACAAGCCGAAAGCTTTGATCAAGACATTCAAAACTTTATTACCAAAGCTCGTGCAGGCGCCAATTCAGCATTGACTCAATTCTTCTTTAATCCAGATGCGTATTTCTACTTTGTCGATCGCTTACAAAAAGAAGGCGTTGATCTTCCTGTAGCGCCCGGCATTATGCCGATTACCAATGCTAGCAATCTGATTCGCTTTGCAGATGGTACGGGTGCTGAAATCCCACGTTGGATTCGTAAGCAATTGGCCACTTATGGTGATGATAGCGCAAGCATTAAAGCCTTTGGTCATGAAGTCGTGGTGAAACTGTGTGAACGCCTGATTGCAGGTGGTGCACCAAGTCTGCACTTCTACACCATGAACCAGACTGAACCTAATCGTCAACTTGTGCTTGACTTAGGTTTAGCATAATTTTTCTTTTCCCCGATTTTTGAGAGTAATACCACATGCCGCGTTTTTTTATTGAAGCTGATTTGGCTGTTAATACGCATGTAGAGTTAACGGAAACCGTTTTTCACCATTGGGTGAAAGTATTACGTGCAAAAGTCGGTGAAAGTGCCACTTTGTTTAATGGACAAGGTGGCGAATATGAAGTGACGCTTGTTGATATTTCCAAAAAATCAGCAAGTGTTTCTGTCGATAGCTTTAATCCAGATGATCGCACGCCTGCTTTTAGCACCTTGCTCGGACAAGTCATGAGCAAAGGCGACCGTATGGATTATGCCATTCAAAAAGCAGTTGAATTGGGTGTTTCACAAATTCAACTTTTAACGTCTGAACGCTGCGAAATGCGTTTAAAATATGATCGTGACCAGAAAAAAATAGACCATTGGCAAGGTGTTGCAATTGCAGCATGTGAACAATGTGGCATGAATCGCGTTCCAGAAATTTTAGCCCCACTTGCATTAGCCGACTGGCTTGCAACTGAATTACCCACCACCAAACTGGTACTTGCGCCAAATAAAGACCAAATCAATGTCCTTGAAAATGCAACGCCAAATATTGCACTGCTGATTGGCCCCGAAGGTGGTTTAAGTGAAAGTGAAATTGAATTATCAAATAAAGTAGGATTCATCAATTGGTGTATTGGCAATCGTGTCTTACGCACTGAAACTGCGCCGATTGTTGCTTTATCTATTTTAAATTATAACCTAACTGTTTAGTTCACCTTATTCTAGGTAAATAGTCGCAATTCGATTGATTTTTTTAAATAACATTATTACTCTTGATTCTAATGATAAATATAGACTTAAAAAAAGTTTTGCTTTTTTTTAAACGCTAGTAAATTTTGATGGGTTAATTTATCGCAAAACAAAAATAAGGTTTTTGCTTTTATGTCAAATATTCAGGACGAATATATCAACCAGCATGTCAGTGCTGCACAAATTACCAATACGATTCGTCTTAGCCGATTTTTTCTCGTCAGTATTGTGATTGTATCCCTGTATATTTATTGTATTTATCAATTTTATTTTGCGAAACCATCCTTCTATTTAAATCTTTGGTTTATCAGTACGGCGCTGTTTTATTGCTTCAGCTTACTGATGACCAGTATCTATTTTAAGCCCCGTAATTTCTCATTAAAACATGCACATCGTTGGCTTCAATTTCAATTTTTAGCGATAGGAAGCTGTATCGGGGCTGGTATTGCTCTCATTTATTACTATCTGCCGCAATATAACCATGATTTCAACTCAATTCATGGCTTGATGTTATCGGCTTTACTGCTGATTGTGAGCCAAGCATTTGCGTTAACGTTTTTAACCCAACGACTCAATTATTTTTGCTTAGCCTTTATTCCGGCAATTTTACCTTATCTTGCTTCACAATTTATTTCTGCTGACACCTCAAATTATTTATTCCATTTAACAATCAATTTTGCCCTGATTGTCATTTTACTTTGTGCAAATACAAGCTCTCGTATTCATCAACGTATTTCAGCGCTGTATTGCAAAAATAACCGCTTGGTTAAAAATGCAGAGCAACAAGTCCTATGGACAGATGAGTTATGCCAGCAATTAAAAACCGAAATTAACAAATCAAAAGAGATTGAACTGCAATTACAATTAAACAATCAGCTGCTTGAACAAAAAGTCAAAGAACGTACTTTCGATCTGGCTAAAATGAACAGCGATTTAGAAAATCAGCAACAAAATCTGGTGTTGGCACATGAAATTGCAGGGCTTCGACCTTGGGATTGGAATATTAAAGATCGGGAAATTTTAATCACCAACTCCAAACAACAAAAAACATTAAAGCCTTTAAAACAGCATCAGCACCAGCTACAAAATATTATTCATTCCGACGATGTCGAACATTTCAAATCTTCGATGAAACAACATTTACGCGGTCGATCAGATCTGTATGAAGCCACGTATCGAATTCAAAATAGTGTTGGAAAATGGAAATGGGTACATGATATTGGCAGAGTCATTAGCCGTGACCCCATCAATCAAAAAGCTTTACGTATGGTCGGTATTCGTCGTGATATTCAGCAAGAACGCACCGATCAGGAACGTTTAAAACTTGCCGCCAGCGTGCTAAAACAGGCTTCGGAAGGTATTTTTATACTCGATGAACAACTGGCTTATATTGACGTCAATCCATTTTATGAAAAATTGACCGGTTTTTCACAAGAAAAAATCATTGGCAAACATTTATTTGATATTACTGCAAACTATAAATCCCAACAAAGAGATGATCATTATTTAATCATCAATCAATTACTTACAACTGGTGAATATGATGGAGAAATGAATGAGAAATTTCTCTCAGGTAAAGAACTCACGGTTTGGATGCACATTAATGCCATCACCGATGAGCAAAATCGTGTAACGCACTATATTGGTATTGTTTCTGACTTAACTGAACGTAAACTACAAGAACAGCGTCTCTCCTATTTAGAAAATTACGACCCGCTCACCGACCTACCGAATCGTTTTTATTATAATTATCAATTACACCAATATTTGGTGAGCCAAAAAGATTCCATTCAGCAGCTTGCCGTGATTCGTCTCAATATCGATCGTTTTAGACCTTTGAATGAATTCTTATCCAATAGTGGTGGCGATGAGTTATTACGCCAAGTTGCTCAAAGACTGCGACTCACCAACGCAGAAGCCTTATTTGTGGCTCATTTAAATGGTGATGACTTTGCAATTGTCTATGAAATTTCACATATTCGACCATCGATTCAACAACATTGTGAAAGGATCAGTAAAGCTTTTTCACTGCCCTTCAATATTTTTGATCAAGAGCATATTATCACCCTCTCTATGGGCATTGCGTTCTACCCTGAAAATGGTCGCCAACTCGACTATTTAAATAATTGTGCCGAACAAGGATTAACCGAAGCGAAAAACTTAGGTGGCAATACCATTCGTTACTATTCAAACAAAAATACAGCCTTGCTTGAACAAGGTATTTATTTAGAACGCGATTTAAGACTTGCGATTAATAACAATGAATTGGTTGTTTACTATCAACCCAAAATTAATTTTAGTGACCAAAATATTTATGGCTTTGAAGCCCTCGTCCGGTGGAACCATCCAACCAAAGGAATTATTCCACCCAATTCGTTCATTCCTCTTGCAGAACGAACCAGTTTAATCTCAGATATTGGTCGAATTGTTATACAACAAACCGCTAAACAAATTAGACACTGGAATGATTTAGGTTTTAATAATATATGTGTATCTGTCAATGTGGTTGCCCAACAATTACAACGTGGGCAGTTGCTTGAAGACCTTGATTATGCCATTCAAACTTACCAAATATCAGGGTCAAGTCTAGAGCTTGAAATTACCGAATCATCGCTGCTTGAGAACTCAATTACGGTTAAAAATCTACTCGATGAAATCAAAGAACGTAAAATCAACATCTCGCTTGATGATTTTGGAACTGGCTACTCATCACTATCCTATCTTGCTGATTTTCCAATTGATATATTAAAAATAGATCGAAGCTTTATTTCTAAAATTGGTGAAAATAAACAAGAAGCGATTGTCAGTGCCATGATTGCCATGGGTAAAGCTATGGGCATGATGGTGGTTGCTGAGGGGATTGAAACCAAGCAACAACTTGAGTACTTACAAGATCTCAAATGTGACATTGCGCAAGGCTTCTTATTTTCAAAGCCTTTACCCGAAAGTGAAGCAACTATCTTCTTAGAACAACACAGGCTTATACCTTCTCAAGTGTAGACTTATATCTGCTTAATATAAGTCTACCGACCTAAGTATAAGTTTACTTGAAAAAGGTATATTCGCGACTGTGCTAAGGTCGTAACAAATGTTATATTCGACTAAAGTAAGCAAAAAACCACCACCCGCTCGGGCTGGGCAACTCAAGCAACAATAGAGATACAGATGGACGATCAATCATTAAAACAGCAAGCTTTGTACTACCACGAACACCCAACACCAGGGAAAATCAGTGTTACTCCAAGTAAACAGCTGGTCAACCAACATGACTTAGCGCTTGCTTATTCTCCAGGTGTCGCAGCGCCATGTTTAGAGATTGAACGCGACCCATCAACAGCAGCACTTTATACCGCACGTGGCAACTTGGTTGCAGTGATTACAAATGGTACAGCGGTTTTAGGCCTAGGCAACATTGGCCCATTAGCGTCTAAACCTGTGATGGAAGGTAAAGGTGTACTGTTTAAAAAATTCGCGGGTGTCGATGTATTTGACCTCGAAATTGCTGAAAACGATCCAGACAAAATTGTCGATATCGTGGCTGCATTAGAACCGACTTTTGGTGGTATTAACCTTGAAGATATCAAGGCACCAGAGTGTTTCTATATTGAGAAAAAACTTCGCGAACGCATGAATATTCCTGTGTTCCATGATGATCAGCATGGCACATCAATTATTGTCGGTTCAGCATTACTCAATGCTTTACAATTGACTGGCAAAAAAATTGAAGAAATTAAAATTGTCGCTTCAGGTGCAGGTGCTGCTGCATTGTCATGTTTAGATTTGCTTTGTGCTTTAGGTGCGAGCAAGGAAAACATTACCGTTGCCGATTCACGTGGTTTGTTAACAACTAAACGTGACAACCTTGATGAATCTAAAAAACGCTATGTTCAAGACATTGAAGGCACTCAATTGGCAGATGTGATTGCCGGTGCAGATATGTTCCTCGGACTTTCTGCGGCAGGCATTTTAACCAAAGAAATGGTTAAAGTGATGGCTGAAAATCCGATCATTTTCGCCTTAGCAAACCCAGATCCAGAAATTTTACCTGAACATGCACATGAAGTACGCCCTGATGTGATCATGGCGACAGGACGTTCGGATTATCCAAACCAAGTGAATAATGCACTTTGTTTCCCTTATATCTTCCGTGGTGCTTTAGACGTTGGCGCAACCACCATTAATGAAGAAATGAAAATTGCTTGCGTACATGCGATTGCACGTATGGCACACATTGAAGCAGATGCAGCATCTTATGGTGAAAAATCTGCATCTTTTGGTCGTGAGTATTTAATCCCACGCCCACTTGATCAACGTTTAATTCTTGAAATTGCCCCTGCTATTGCTCAAGCTGCAATGGATTCTGGTGTCGCGACTCGTCCGATTGAAGACTTCTCTGCATATCGTCAAAAATTGTCTGAGTTTGTTTATAACTCTGCATTTATGATGAAACCGATCTTTGCCCAAGCAAAAACAGCACCGAAGCGTATTGCTTATGCGGAAGGTGAAGATCTTCGTGTGCTTCGTGCAGTTCAAATTGCGGTCGATGAAGGTTTAGCATTCCCTATTCTTGTTGGTCGTACTGCTGTTATTGAAGCAAACATCAAAAAATTGGGCTTGCGTCTTGAACACGGCGTTAACATTCAAATTGTGGATCAAGAGAAAAATCCAGATTACGAATTTTTTGCCGATGATTACTATCAAATCATGCAACGCAAAGGTGTAACGCCTGAATATGCACATCGTGAAGCACGTCGTCGCTCGACCCTAATTGCTGCAATGTTAGTGAAACATGGTCATGCAGACGGTATGCTTTGTGGTACATATTCAAGCTATGACATTCACTTAGATTTCGTGAAAAACGTAATTGGCTTAAAAGAAGGTCGTAGCACATTCTTTACCCTCAATGCGTTAATGCTTCAAGATCGTAACTTGTTCATTGCCGATACTTATGTCAATACCAACCCAACGGCTGAACAGTTGGCTGAAATGACCATTTTGGCGGCTGAAGAAGTGCGTCGTTTTGGTGTGACTCCACGCATTGCGTTATTATCGCATTCAAGTTTTGGTTCTGACCAAACCGATGCAAGTGCACAAAAAATGCGTAAAGTATTTGAAATTTTAAGTGAAATTGCACCTGAACTAGAAGTTGAAGGTGAAATGCACGGTGATGCTGCACTTGATGAAAATATTCGTCATTTTGCATTCCCGAACTCACGTTTCAAAGGTTCTGCAAATTTACTGATTATGCCAAACCTTGATGCTGCAAACATTTCATTTAACTTGTTAAAAGCAACTTCAGGTAACAATGTAACGATTGGCCCAATTTTGTTGGGTGCTGCAAAACCTGTACATATCTTGACACCGACTGCAACAACACGTCGCGTGGTCAATATGACAGCGTTGACAGTTGCTGAAATTCAACAGTCACAAGAAGGCTAGTATTCAACTTTAGCAAAAAGCTAAGGTTCTTTACTTGAGAAAACCTCTATTCTGTAGCATGATTGCTTGAAGAATAGAGGTTTTTTCATGCGAGTTTATTTAGTAGGCGGTGCAGTACGTGATCACTTACTCGGTCACCCCTATCACGAAAAAGATTATGTCGTTGTCGGTGCTACACCTGAACAACTTATCGCGCTTGGCTATCAACCTGTAGGCAAAGATTTTCCTGTTTTCCTACATCCCAAAACAAAAGAAGAATATGCATTAGCCCGTACTGAGCGCAAATCTGGTCATGGTTATCATGGTTTTGAATTTCATACTGATGTCAGTGTCACACTTGAAGAGGATCTGATCCGTCGTGACTTGACCATTAATGCCATGGCCATGGATGACGATGGCAATATTTATGATCCCTATAAGGGTCAACAAGATTTGGCTGATCGGGTGCTCCGCCACGTGTCCGATGCTTTCGTAGAAGATCCTTTACGTGTTCTGCGTATTGCACGTTTTGCAGCACGTTATAAATCATTTGGATTTAGCATTGCCGCTGAAACCTTAGCACTGATGCAGCAATTGGCAGAATCAGGCGAATTAGAAGCTTTAACACCTGAACGTGTTTGGAAAGAAACTGCCCGCGCCTTGATGGAAGATCATGCTGATGAGTATTTTGAAACTTTGCGTGCTTGTGGTGCTTTAAAAGTCTTATTTCCAGAATTAGATGCTCTCTATGGCGTTCCACAACGCCCTGAATATCATCCAGAAATTGATTGTGGTATTCATACCATGATGTCTTTACAACAAGCCTGTAAAGCCAATTATTCATTGGAAGTACGCTTTGCTGTTTTAATGCATGATTTAGGTAAAGCACTTACTCCAGTCGATGAATTGCCGCGTCATATCATGCATGAAGAACGAGGCATAATACCTGTCACTGAGGTTTGTGATCGACTTAAAGTGCCAACCCATACCAAACAGCTTGCAATTGCGGTCTGTAAGGAACATTTAAAATGCCATCAAGCATTAACCCTTAAACCGGGCACTTTATGGCGCTTATTACAACGTTTAGATGTATTACGTCGTCCTGAACGTGTTGAAGCCTATGTTCAAGCTTGTGAATGTGATTCACGGGGTCGTCTCGGTTTAGAAAATCGTGAATATCCACAGGCGCAATATGTACTGGATGCGATGGAAGTTGTTCGTGGCATTAAGGCGCAAGATCTGCCACCCGATATTCAAGGCCCCGATATTGGTGAAATGCTTATTCAGCGTCGGATCAAAGCAATTGA
The DNA here is from genome assembly GCF_000367925.1 of Acinetobacter bohemicus ANC 3994. Taxonomy (GTDB): domain Bacteria; phylum Pseudomonadota; class Gammaproteobacteria; order Pseudomonadales; family Moraxellaceae; genus Acinetobacter; species Acinetobacter bohemicus. The sequence goes on along the minus strand of NZ_KB849164.1, from coordinate 358,116 downwards.
AGCGTTAAAAGCACAGCAAACTGTTTTAATTGTCTAGCTTAGAAAAAAGCTTCTCTTCTGAGTAATGCTGATCAGTTAAGAGTAATTCAATGATTACTCATTTAAAAATCCCCCCTCTTGCGAAGCAATGCTTTTCATTTTTGAAAAAGAGCGGAACTATCGAGAATTTAAAATCATTTTATATTCTTGAAACTCCCTCCTTTGAAAAAGGAGGGTTGGGGAGGATTTAAAAATACTTAACTGACCGGCATTATCTCTTATGAGAAGCTTTTTTAATCCCTCCATTGCATAGCAGTTCGATTCATCTTTAAAAATGAAGAACTTTCCCCTCCCTTTTTTAAAGGGTGAGAAACATTGTTTCGCAATGGATTGATTTATAATATTTTTTAGCGATATTTCAAGAAACATCAGCAGGGAAAGTAATCACTTTCTCTAACTTCATCTGCTGCGTTGCAATCATCAATAAACGATCAATTCCTAAAGCGATGCCAGAACATTCAGTCATATTCGGCAATGCTGCCAGTAAATATTCATCAATCGGCATCACATGTAAACCGAGTTTTTCACGCTCCAAATTATCCGCTTCAAAGCGAGAACGTAATACCGCAGCATCAATTAGTTCATCATAGGCATTTGCCAATTCTAAGCCTTCAATATATAGCTCAAAACGTGCTGCAACGTGCTCGCCATCTTCATCGATTCTGACTTTGGCAAGAGATGCCATTTCAGCCGGAAAATCGGTCAAAAATACGGGGGTATCAAAGCCTAAACTCGGTTCAACCATATGTGAAAACAACAAGTCGATATAACCCAAACGATCATCACCCAAATCCAGATTTAAACCGACACGGTTACAGCAATCCTTTAACTGTTTTAAGCTGGCTTGTAATGGATTGAGATCCAAACGATCCATAAATGCATGTTTATAACTTAAAATGGTTGGACGCACTTCGCCAAAACGATGTGCCAAAGTCACATTGAGTAAATCAGTGACTTCAAACATTAACTCTTTTAAGCTTAAATTTGGACGATACCACTCCAACATGGTGAATTCACTGTTATGTTTACGTCCATGTTCATCATCACGGAAGACTTTGCAAATTTGGTAAATCGGCCCACTACCACTGGCCAATAAACGCTTCATGGCAAACTCAGGTGAAGTCTGTAAATAATGAGTGTGTTGCTTTCCACCCAAATGACGCTGTGCCTGAACTGACGCTAAATGCACATCGGTGACACCCGCTTGAGACAATATTGGCGTTTCTACTTCCAGTACCTCACGTTCGGCAAAAAATTGACGAATTTGTGTATACATTTTGGCACGTGCTTTTAAAGCTTTAATATCACAGGTGGGCCGATAATTGACTATTTCAGTGTCTACCATTTCAGAACTTTCCATACTCATGCTTTAGGGCCTCCGTGTGCTGCCCATTCACGACGTAATGGATAGGTTTTACGTAAATAATCAAAAGCCTGTTGATCGACTTTGCCCGCTTTTAAACAGGCACGTAAATTTGAGTCATCTCGCGCAATATCATAAATTTGACTCAGATGTTGTTTCAGCGCTTGCTTTAAATCCTGATTTTGGAAATATTGATCACATACAGGTAATTGTGTTTCAAATTGCTTATTTGTGCTAAAGTTAAAGGTTGTGCAGAAAGCATCGTAAATCATTTGCGTACCGCGCGCCTTACCTTCCAAGCTATAGCCCGCAATATGAGGAGTGACCAAAGAAATTAAATTGAGTAATTCTGCTGAAATTTCAGGTTCATGCTCAAATACGTCTAGCACCACTTGGCGTTTGGTGCTTTGAAGATCAGCAATCAAAGCCGACTCTTCCACCACTGGGCCACGTGCTGAATTGATCAGTATCGCTTCAGGTTTCATGTGTGCCAAAGCATCGGTATTGATCAAATGAAACGTCGGATGCTCCCCTGTTTGGGTTAAGGGAACATGAAGCGAAATGGCATCTGCCGTTTTTAACAATGCTTCCAATTCAACTTGCTGGACCGTTTCCCTATCCACAAAGGGATCACAACCAATCACATTCCAACCCAACAACTTGGCCATACATGCTAAACGCGAACCGACATTTCCTAAGCCAACAATCCCTAAGGTAAATTTTTCATTTTTTTCAATTAAATCGGGCTGTAAATATAACAATGCCGTAATGACATATTCAGCGACTGCTTGAGCGTTACAGCCTGCCGCATTTGACCATGCGATGTGATGTTTTTCTAAGCTTGCAATATCTAAATGATCTGTACCAATCGTGGCACTGCCGACAAATTTAATTGCGGTATTTTCCATCAGCTGCGCATTTACTTTCGTCACAGAACGCACCAACAAAGCGTCTGCATCCTGTACATCTGCTTGGGTTAAAGTACGCCCTGCCGCTTGTTGAATTTCTCCAAAATCTGCAAAGAAATATTCAGTAAAAGCCAGATTTTCATCTGCGACGATTTTCATAGCACATTCCAATAACATGAAGAGCGCTATAATAACGCTTAGGGGCCAATCTGACTATGCACGTGTACTGTGAAGAAAAAAAAGCCCTAACGATAAAAACCTCGATCAATGAACCGAAGTTTTGAGTTTGGCGGGAGCACTGTGCATACAGCACCGATATTATGCTGACCCATAAATTTAAAAATGTTCAATATTCGGTTGTTTAAAATCAGCACGGCCTCATTGGATTGATTGAATTTTATGCTGAAAAATCTTTGGCTGAAACACCGACCAAAGCCAGTGAATGAAAATTACAGATTCAGCTAACATTGATCATGTTCAGCAAAAGTAAGAATAGCTTTTGCTATAACTTTTGAATCAATAACGTAGAACAGCTAACAAAGAGCACCGTATTCCTTTTATCTAAAGACGCGACTCATTTAGACAAGTGGCTGAATTTTATAATACTCAATGTGCCCATCAAGAAAAAATATTCTGTAGACATGCGTTATTTGAAAGTTTACTGGATAGAAAAAGTTGAGTCATTGTCAGCTCAGGCCTGAGCGGGTACAGCTAATATCCAATCACTTAATTCTTCACATAATTCATCTTTTTCAATATGATGACCTTCATAATCTCGATAAATTTTCTTTAATTTTTCAATAGATTGTTTTTGATAAACAATATTTATCATTTCTTCGGGAAAGTTACGTATAAAAAAATTATATTTATCATAATAATAAGAATTCGTATATTCAATAAACTTACTCATGATCTTAAGAATACAGTATCTATCTTCACTTTCTATGATTCTATTTAGATAATAAAAAAAATTAATATTTTGATAATCAATGCGCTCGATATTGATTAAAACTTGTGCGAACTCAGTCATGCTCTTGATCCTTAAATCGGGCAATAAGAGGAAAAAAATCCTTTCCCTCTTATCGAATATCTATCTCATCACTCACGTTTGTTGAGAAGAAAGAATCATTACCAACTTACATTGACGCGGCGGTTTGGTAGCAAACACTCCACCAGCGCACGAGAATATTTGCCTTCACAATATTGATATTGTTCGGTTGAGCCATTGGCATTGAGCTGAATGCGGTTAGCATTAATGCCTTGCTGCACCAACAAATCCACCACTGTATTTGCACGTTGCGCTGATAATTTCTGGTTATAGCCCGTATTACCAATGCGGTCAGTAAAGCCTGAAACAATAACAGCATGATTAGAATCAGAACCTTTAATTTGCTGAGCAATTACTGCCGCTGCTTGCCTACCTTGCTGTATCGCATCGGCATCATAACGGTCAAATGCAAACAAAATATTTGCCGAGCTCACCGCTGATGTGATTGGTTGAACTTCAGAGGATTGCTGCCCATAAATATTACGCTGCATCATGTCCTCACATTCTTCACCTTTCCAAGATAGGCGCTCAGCAAGATTTTTATTGAAATCGATACGTAATTGACAGCGCTTATAGTCTTGGCTATTCGGAACGCGAATATCTAAAACATAATTCCAAATTTTAACTGCAAATAGACCTTCACTAAACTGAGGATTACCAAGTAAGTGACGAATCTGATCCTTACTTAACCCTTTTTCTAACCGGGCAGCATTGCTGTATTCATAGCGATTAACTTGTTTAAGATAACTTTTTTCGATCGCAGGGAAATAGACAGCATCTTCCTGCTCAACTGCGACAGGTGTTGCTGCATAAACCGGCAACGCAAGACCAAAAAGCGCTGCTGAAAGTGCGATTGTAATAACTTTTTTCATATTGATTACTCTTGAATTTTTGCAGTATGGAGAAAAACTGTGTACGTTTTTCTCCACTTCTCACACCTTAGTCAATTACGCCACTGATACCGATACGAACACTTGGATCACCCTGTGATGCTGCTGCAACACCGCCTGTTATTGACCAGCGTCCGTTGTCAGCTGTTTTACGTAAAGTCACACCAATCGCATTTTCACCGCCATGATAAGAAGCACCTGCTGCATACGTGAATTTACCCGCAACAAATGGTGCTGCTTCCAACGCCATCGCTGCTGCAATACCTGCATTCGCTTTTTTCTCAATACCATCAATACGTTGGTTGGTTTCAGTAAAGGCTTGTTCTAAACGATCACCGAGATTGGTAATACGATTTCCTAAGGCTTGATCTGCTTTGTTTAAAGCATCCACTGCACCACCTACATTATTGTAGTCTTTGCCATCAACCTTATACGTTGGGTTGGTAAAACTATTAGTGATGTTGTTATAACCAGCTCCGCCACCTAAGAATTCAGCCACTTTATTGTTTGTTACATTAAGTTGAGAGCCATTTACAGCATCTTTCGATGTTGCATTAATTGCCCCATCTTTCACGCCTGTTACAACACGTTCACCCTGAGTACCAGATACATTGAGTGTTGTACCACCCGCATCTTTACCAACAGTAATATCGCCGCCTTGTGTTTGTTGCTGCACTAAACCAGACTTACCATTGTTGATATTACTAATGTTGGTTTGAATACCTTGAATATCATTGGTGTTTTGGCTCACCTGTTGTTGAACAGTCCACAATTGACCACCATTCACAGCATCTTTCGAACCTTGAACAACAGCACCATCTTTAAGATTAGTAATCGTGGTTCCATTCGAACCACCTAATGTGATTTTATCTTTAGATGCAGTGTCATATTTCACCGCATTATTAGAAAGCTGAGTGACATCACTCGCCACACTATTAATTGCTGAATCTAATTGTCCTTTATTCACAGCATCAGTTGTATTTGTACCAGCAGCAACATTGGTAATTTGCTTATTGCCCGCATTAATACCTTGAGTTGTGACACTTGGACCACCTGCAATAATTAACCCTGTGTTATTTAACACAACAGTATTATTACCAATCGTAATACCAGCATTATTGAGAACAGTGTTGCCAGCTTTAACAGAATCAACTGTTAAATCTTTCGCAGTTGCTATTTCATAATTATCTGAACCATCAACGTTTTTACTCTTGTTCACAACAATATTTTGACCTTTAGTCACTGTTGTTTTAGAAGTTACAGCTGTAGATTCAATGGCTTTGTCTAATGCATCTAACGCATCACCAACATTCGTTTGAGTACTTTTCGCAACATTATAGGTAGGCCCAGTAATGGTTCCATTCTTATTGACAGTCGCATTACCACCCAAACTATTTACAAGTGAATTCTGGGTCGTAACAACTTGATTACCAACTGCTTTCAATTGTGCAACGTTTACGGCATCAGCATCTTGAGTACCTGCTGCAACACCCGTAATCTGACGATAAATACCGCTTGCTGCATCACCAACTGCAACAGCACCAGTCGTTGACATTGTTTTATTGATTGCAGTCTTATCTACATTTGTTGCAGTAGACAACGCATAACCTGTAACACCTGCACCCGTTGTGGCAGCAGAACCCGTACCTAATACAACAGAACCAGCAACTGTCTTAGTCACATTATTTCCAAGTACAAAAGTATCGTCTGTAAGCACTTGGTTATTGTTACCTACAGAATAACTGTTACTACCATTAACAATGCTTGGATCGCCAATTGCACCAGAATGATTGCCTTTAACTTTATTCCCCGTACCAATACTGATTGATTGTGTACCTAATGCCTCAGCACCATTACCAATTGCGATTGATTGTATACCTTGAACCTTAGCATTATGACCTAGAGCAACTGAGCTATCCGCACCCGCAGCGACAATAGCATTGACACCTATTGCAGTAGAATTTAGACCACTTGCACTTGAATCATTGGTTGTGCCTAAATCACCTTTAGACGTGTCCGCATTGGTATGGAAGAATTTCGTACCTTCTGTATTCATCTTCTGAACAGTTTGACCAATCGTCAAACGATCCGTAGTTTCCTGTCCTTGCTTGTTATAAGTTAAGAACAATGAATCTTGATTGGTATTATCCAGTTTAGTGTTTACAACTTGATCAATAATATTGACTTTATTGCCACTAGCATCGACAACTTCGGTGATGTTGCTAGAAATCACTTGCTTCAATTGTTCTTCAGTTGCAGCTCTACCTTTCGTTGCAAAATCAGCAGCTTTCAAATCTTTGTTACTTAATCCCGTAATATCATTATTGGCTTTGTTCAGTACAACACCACCAACGGTTACTTTATCGAAACTTACATCTTGCGCTGTTGCTACGGTATAAACGCTTTGACCATCGGCTCCAACCACTGAAGTGACTTTAATATTGTCGCCTTCTTTTACTTCGGTCTTCGCTGCTTTCGCTGTATTGCTAACACTGTTGATCGCACCATCAATCGTGTTTGCACCTGTTCCACCAATGTTGGTCGTAGTAATAGCGCCTGTCACTGCATTTATAGTCGTACTACCACCAATTGCATTTTTAATGCTGTTCGATACCGTATAAAGCTGACTGCCATTAATTGCATCGCTTGAGCTGGCATTCAGTGCGCCATCTTTCACATTGGTGATCGTGGTACCTGCTGCTCCGCCACCTAAAGTAACTTTATCTTTTGTCGCTGCATTGTCGTACTTCACTGCTGCACTATCTGTTGCAGTTTGTGCATCACTTACAAGCTTTAATTGGTCTTCTGTCGCAGCTTGTCCACTGGTGATGCTGGCTGCATTCCATGTCTTATTGCTTAATCCACCAATTTTTCCTGTGCTGCCATCAACAGTGATCTGTGTAGCACCACTACCAACTTTAACGGTATTGCCTAACCCTAGTTGTACTCCGTCTGTTGTCGTGGTACTGGTAATGCTGCCATCTGTTGAGGCTTTAACATTAATGATATCACCCAACTTGTATTGGTTAGAGCTTGTACCATTACCGAACTTGATGCCTATGTTGGTCACTGCTGTTTTTGCATCAATGACCGCATTGTTTAAGTCACCTGCGTTAACACCTTTGCTTGCATTAGCAATATTGGTGTAATCACCTGCGCTAGCTACATTGCTTAGGCTTGTACCACCTGTCGTAGTAATCTTGCCTGTGGTTGCATCTTTTGTACTGCTTGTTGTCGTTCCACCAAAGGTGACTTTGTCTTTCGTTACTGCACTGTCGTACTTCACTGCTGCACTATCTGTTGCTGCTTGTGCATCACTCACAAGTTTCAATTGTTCTTCTGTCGCTGCACGACCTTGTGTAGCAAAGTCTGCTGCCGATAAGTTCTTATTGCTTAATCCCGTAATGTCATTATTGGCTTTGTTTAGTACAACACCGCCAACGGTTACTTTATCGAAACTTACATCTTGTGCTGTTGCTACGGTATAAATGCTTTGACCATCTGCTCCAACCACTGAAGT
>NZ_KB849164.1:349060-349848 GCF_000367925.1 Acinetobacter bohemicus ANC 3994 | reverse complement strand
GCACCATCAATCGTGTTTGCACCTGTTCCACCAATGTTGGTCGTAGTAATAGCGCCAGTCACTGCATTTATAGTCGTACTACCACCAATTGCATTTTTAATGCTGTTCGATACTGTATAAAGCTGACTGCCATTAATTGCATCGCTTGAGCTTGCATTGACTGCACCTGCTTTCACATTGGTGATCGTGGTACCTGCTGCTCCTCCACCTAAAGTAACTTTGTCTTTTGTTGCTGCATTGTCGTATTTCACTGCCGCACTGTCTGTTACTGCGTGTTGTGCTGCCAATGTGTCTAATTGACCTTTGTTCACCGCATCTTTAGTGTTCGTACCTGCTTCGATGCCTGTGATTTTATTGGTCGTTTTGTCAATAACAACGTTGCCTACCGTGACTTTGTCCGCTGTAAGTCCTGCATTGTTAATAACCGTATTGCCTGTGGTCACACTGGTCAGACTCAAGTCTTTGCTTAAAGCAAATGCAATGTTTCTGCCTGTCTTGGTCGCGGTAAGGTTTGTATCTGTAGGGTCTGCAACACCAATATCAACCGTATCGCCTGCTTTGACTGCACCTGCATTCGCACCATTCGTTTGTAGGGTAAAGCCGCCTTTTAAGGTGCTAATGTCTGCGGTATTGATGCTGATTTGTGTCCCGTGGTTGCTCACCGTGGTGTTTAGTGCATTGATGCTTGTGGTGTTTTGTGCAACGTTTTGGTTGGTTGCATAAAGTTGGCTACCATTGACTGCATCTGTTGAGGTTGCATTTAAGGAACCTGCTTTGACATTAGTGAT
>NZ_KB849164.1:146506-346780 GCF_000367925.1 Acinetobacter bohemicus ANC 3994 | reverse complement strand
CTGAAGTGACTTTAATATTGTCGCCTTCTTTTACTTCGGTCTTCGCTGCTTTCGCTGTATTGCTAACACTGTTGATTGCACCATCAATCGTGTTTTCACCTGTTCCACCAATATTGGTCGTGGTAATAGCACCAGTTGCTGCATTTATAGTCGTACTACCGCCAATTGCATTTTTAATGTTGTTCGATACTGCATAAAGCTGACTGCCATTAATTGCATCGCTTGAGCTGGCATTTAGTGCACCATCTTTCACATTGGTGATCGTGGTACCTGCTGCTCCACCGCCTAAAGCGACTTTGTCTTTTGTTGCTGCATTGTCGTACTTCACTGCTGCACTGTCTGTTACTGCTTGTTGTGCTGCCAATGTGTCTAATTGACCTTTGTTCACCGCATCTTTGCTGTTCGTGCCTGCCTCGATGCCTGTGATTTTATTGGTCGTTTTATCGATAATAACATTGCCTACCGTGACTTTGTCCGCTGTGAGTCCTGCATTGTTAATAACAGTATTGCCTGTGGTCACACTGGTCAAGCTCAAGTCTTTGCTTAAAGCAAATGCGATGTCTTTGCCTGTCTTGGTCGCAGTGAGGTTTGTATCTGCAAGGTCTGCAACACCGATATCAACGGTATCGCCTGCTTTGATTGCACCTGCATTCGCACCATTGGTTTGTAGGGTAAAACCACCTTTTAAAGTCGTAATATCCGAAGCATTTTGTGCAACGTTTTGGTTGGTTGCATAAAGTTGGCTACCATTGACTGCATCTGTTGAGGTTGCATTTAAGGAACCTGCTTTGACATTAGTGATGGTTGTGCCTATTGCTCCGCCTAAGCTCACTTTATCCTTAGTCGCTGCATTGTCATACTTCACTGCCGCACTATCTGTTGCCGCTTGTTGTGCTGCCAAAGTATCTAACTGACCTTTGTTCACTGCATCTTTGCTGTTGGTGCCTGCTTCGATTCCACTGATTTTATTGGTCGACTTGTCGATAACAACATTGCCTACGCTAACTTTATCAGCAGTAATACCTGCATTGTTAATGACGGTATTGCCTGTCATAACACTAGTCAGGTTCAGGTCTTTGTTTAAGGCAAATGCAATGTTTTTACCTATCTTCGTTGCAGTCAGGTTAGTATCGACTGGGTCTGCAACACCGATATCAACTGTATCGCCCGCTTTGATTGCACCAGCATTCGTACCATTGCTTTGTAGGGTGAAACCACCTTTTAAGGCACTAATGTCTGCGGTATTTGTTGTGATTTGTGTACCTTGGTTGCTCACTGTGGTGGTAAGTGTGCTGATACTTGTTGTGTTTTGTGCAACGTTTTGGTTGGTTGCATAGAGTTGGCGACCATTCACTGCATCTGTTGAGCTGGCATTTAGTGCACCATCTTTAATATTGGTAATGGTGGTACCTGTTGCTCCGCCACCTAAAGTGACTTTATCCTTAGTCGCAGCATTGTCGTATTTCACTGCGGCATTATCTGTTGCTGTTTGCGCATCAATAACGGATTTTAACTGTCCACCATTTACAGCATCTTTTGAGTTAGCTGCAACCGTACCATCAGCCACATTTGTTAGCTTAATTGGTGTTGTTGTTGAACCATTCGCATCTTGTAATCTTGTAGCAACGTTTGCCGCCACAACTTCTGTAGGTGAACCAATAGCATTGCCACCAGCGTCGACAGCAGTTGAAAGATACCATTTTCCATCATTTGCTTTAGTCAGTTTATTCCCTGTGGTATCCGTATAAACTACAGGCGAGGCAGATTTAGTCGTTTGTATTTGACCAATTAAAGTATTGGTTACAGCATAAATTTGACTGCCATTAATTGCATCTGTCGAAATTGCCGAAATTGCACCTGGCGCAACATTTTTAATTTGGCGTTCATTGCCAATATTACCAACAGATACTTGGCGACCAGCGTCAGATGCTGTTCCAGCAAAGCCACTTGTGCCTACAAATCCAGTAAAACCAAGACCATTTACCGTCGCACTTTGTACTTTTGTTGCAGAACCGTCCGTTTTACTGCCAGCGCCTAAAGCCACACTACCGTCTTTATCTGACGTTGCACCAACTCCTAATGCTGTTGAAGCTACACCATTAGCCTGAGTACGTGTACCGAATGATGTTGCTAGATTACCTAATGCAGAAGCTTGAACACCAATTGCAACAGCACCATCCCCTGTAGTAGTTCCATAATATTGGCTATTAGGACCTGTAGCAGCATCATAGGTACGAATTAAATTATCACCTGTTAAGTTTTTATACGTCACAGCAGCAGCGGTATTATTATTTGTCCCCGCGACTTTATTTAAATCATCTCCACCAATGGCAATAGATGAATTACCAGAGGCTCTAACATTTGCACCTAAACCAACAGATTGATCCCCCTTAGTTTGAGCATCATAACCAATTGCAATACTCTGACCACCTTGGGTACTGCCAGTATTCACTTTAGTCGTCGCGTTTCCGCCAATCGCAATAGAATTTGTTCCACTCGAATCACTTCCACATCCAACTGCAATATCTCCACTACTATATGCAGCAGCTGTTGCCGCACAAAGACGTGTATCTATTGAATTATTTCCTACAGCAGAAAATGCAAAGGATGGTGTAAGTATGGTAAAGACCGCTACAGACAAAACCTTGTAATTAAATGATTTTTTTATTGTTATTTCATTTTTTTGATCAATTACAATATCACCAACAGTACCACTGTTTGCTTTTGTCTTACCTTTTGCAATTTCAGAAACCGCAACCCACGCCCCAAGAGAAGCATTCCAAACAATTTTATAAATTTTATTCATTCCAATACCTTTTAGTGATGTATTTCTCTTTAAAAATAAAGAGCGTGACTTATTGTTTTTTATTATGTCTAAATAAATGTGCAATTTGAACATTTATCTTAAATAAATGTTCAAATTGCACATTTATATATGTAACTATATATTTCAAACCTTGCGTTTAAAAAACTTATTCCTTCATGACCCACCATGTTTCTTTAATTTCAGGCAAAAAAAAGACCTCTTAAAAAGGTCTTGTATGAATCATGCGCTATCTAATATCAGGGGTTAATTAATGGCGGTTCAATCAATTCGCAAGGCAGGCTTTCAACAGGCATACCTGAAATGATGAGGCCAATACCTCCAGTAAACATGCCATCATCTTTCTTCGTATCAACATCCATATTAAATGATAATGATGGACATTGATTGATCTCAATATTATCAGTACCTGTATATCGAGTATTGTAATTTAAAGTCCAAGCAGAAACCTTTTGCGGCAAGCTAAACTCATAACGAAAAACTCGGCATTCTCCAGCTGCATAAGCTTGAAGGCTTTCACCATTTGAACAATTAAAATTCTGTCCTTGGTTTACAATATTTCCATCTTGATCTAGCAGTTTTATCGGTGCGGTACATGAAGGAATATGCTCTAAAATAGGTTTGTCCGTTAAATTTCGGACAATAATCTGTACCGCCGCATTATTTGGTTTTGATGCAGAGGTCTCTGCTAACGTAATATCAGTACCATCAGGTGCCAATTTACCTGTTTCCAAATTTTCCAACTGAATCGTACGACTCACACCTGAACAGTCAGGATCTGCTGGAAATTCTTGTAGTTTAGTCATCGAATTTTTCAAATAAAATTCCATGCTATATTGATCTTCAATACCATCTTTCGGACCGCTATCAGGAACTCCTAGACCTGTACCAGAACCACCTAAACTGACTCCACCAACTGTAAAATTTTCCCCACATCCAGTTAAAAACAATATGCAAAAAATAAAAGCATAGGAACGGCTATCACACATTGATCTCACCTAAATGGTAAATTCTCATCACTAAGTATTAAAGAAATAAGCTAAAATTAATAAATGTTCATTTTAGACATTTTATCAAATAATCTTTTTATGGGAAATAATATTGTTATTATTCTTAAGTTAAACATCTTTTTATCTAAATCCAACAAACGCGCAGCCAGTCATAAGACGATTATTTTTTTTCCTGCGCATCATGCTGAAATACTCCTAATCTAAAATTAAATACAGCATCTTTACGACCTTCATCCTGTTTGCAGTATTCCAGCGCTTCAGCCAAAACCTGTTTTGACATTTCATTCCATAATTTCATGCTGGTCTGTTTCAACTGCTCGACCGATGCTGAGGTTAATTCATTGGCAAAAAGTGCTTGCTCTAAAAAACTATTATCTTTTTCAATAATATTATGAATTCCCGCTGCTAAATGGCTCACAATATTTGCAGTAAATAATTGTTTAATTTCATCCATTTCAGGTGAAGGTGTAAAACTGTTGGTTTGCAATATGACATTTTCACCATCTTCCACAATTACACCAATACGTTTTAATTCCAGTAAAATTGAACGTGGATGCTTTTCTGTGGATATTTGTTTTACTAAATATTCAAAACTGTTTTCTTCTCCCGAAATCGGCAGAATATTGTTTAAATCTTGATGTATCCATAAAGCAACAACACGCGCAGGAACACTGCTTGATAAAATATCCACATAAGCAGCAGGAATAATCTGATGATCACCGCCATTTTCTGCACGTAAAGCACTGACATCGCGTCTGTTTAATCCTGACAACAAACTTACCGATGAATCTGTTTTTTTCTGATTTAAATATTCAAGTTCTTTAATCGCTTCATTATAAAACAATGAACGCAAAGCAGCAGAAAACTCCGCATAGCCAATGCCAGATTTTACCATCCAGTGCACAAGCTCGTTCATAACCTGAAGTGTGGACTCCAAAGTCGATTCAGCATTCTGTGACAAATGCGTAGATGTAGATAGCGTAGGCTGATCTAAACTTGAACTATGAATTAAAAGCTTTTTCATATGCTGTTATATATTTAAAATAAATAATGACCTATTAATTACTGATCATAACAAACCCGATTGATGTAAAAAAATATTTTTGTTGGTTTTATTTTTTTAATGCTTATTAATATATAACAAACTATTTATATTATTCAATTATTTTGTCCCAAACACTAAAAATTAAATGTTCAATTTTAACTTGATATTTAATATAGCATTACTAGACAAAAATTTAAAAAATGCTTAAGCGCCATACTTTGCTTGTGTTTCGAGAACTGGTTAAATATTCAAAGGACTATTTTAAGTAAGGCTTTATCTTCCAAGCTAATTAAGTCTTTAGATTTGTTCTATATAACTAAACTAATTTTAAAGGAGACTTATTCTTTATCTTATCCGTAAGAAAGACAATATATAGAACAGCATAAAGCATAGAGATTATCATTTGTATCTAGATCACTATAAACATAAATCAGGTGAAATATAATCGGTCTGTCATGGGCCTTCTGAAAAAGATAAAATTAATCTTGTCAATAAATGCACTAAAAGTACTGATGTTCTTTATTCGTAACAAATTTCTCGAATTCTGAGAACTGGGTGGATTCTAAACTGTAAATAGCATGACAGCTATTGCATGAATATGGTCATTCAGAATCCCCCTAAAATAATCATAGTCAAAAATAACAATCCATTATCTTAAAAAAACCAAGGGGATTTCGATGAAACACGCCAAGTTTAATGACAGTCAGATCTCACCCTTTCTAAAGCAGGCAGAAGCAGCTACGCCTGTGCCAAATCCTTGCCATGAATAAGTGATGACTACAGCAATATTTTATAAATGAAAGAACAAATTCAGTGAAATGGACTTAGCGATAATAAAGTGTCGAATTTAATCCAAACCCTTCTGTGAACTACTATGTGGGAAAAAATCGAAGTGAAAAAAAAGACCCTTGATGATCAAGGGTCTTTTTCAATATTTGGCGGAAGCGGTGAGATTCGAACTCACGGAGGACTCACACCCTCGTCGGTTTTCAAGACCGGTGCATTAAACCGCTCTGCCACGCTTCCAATGGCGGCTATCATATAAATAAAATCCAATCTTAGCAAACACTTTTATACTTTTTTCTGACTGACTGCTTAAAATAAAATCAAAATCCATTATTTTGACTATTTTTCAGGCTTTTCATAATGAATTTCATTGATATACCACAGTTTCTTGCCTAATGGTGTCACCACTTCAACCTCATCATCGGCTTGCTTTCCAAGTAAAGCTTGTGCCATAGGTGAATCAATTGAAATATGTTGCGGATGATGATCATAAATCTCATCTACCCCAACAATACGCACTATGATTTTTTCACCTTGGTCATTCTCAATCTCGACCCAAGCACCAAAATATACTTTTCCCTCTTGCTCAGGAGAAAAATCAATAATTTTAAACTCTTCTAAACGCTTACCTAAGTAACGAACGCGGCGGTCTATCTTACGTAAAATCTGCTTATTATATTGGTAATCAGCATTTTCACTACGGTCGCCCAGACTCGCAGCCCAGTTCACTTTTCTGGTAATTTCTGGTCGTTCTTCATGCCACAAATGTTGTAATTCTGCGACCAATTTGTCATGTCCAGCACGTGTAATTAAGTTAGATTTCATAGTATTTTTTGGTGTTATGCTTACAATTTATTGACAATAATGCGCTATTTTATCTAACTTTTAAACAGAGTCAAAGTTTATAAAATTAATTATTCAATTAAATTAGTTATTTATATTACATATTTTAAAAAAAATTAGTACAAAATTTGACAAGTTTATTTTTCAGCCTTATTATGCGCTCATGTTTTTAAATTGCTTATTTTTTACTCTATGTAGAAATTCTACATTATTCTTCTTTTAATCCAATGTCATTTTTGAATGACGTCATGACTGCCCAACCCTTATTGAATTTATCAAACTTGAAAAAGTCTGAGGCATGTTTGTCTTTACTTTTTAGGGCATAAATTACTTGTAGCGGAGACAACATGCACAGTAGTTCAACTTCTGGAGTGAGGCTTAGCCTTAACTCTTTAAAAACCTCTCTCTCATTAAAAATTCTTGCATTTAGTACACTGTTAATTCCATTTCACAGCATTAATGCAAGTAAGTCGTACCAATACGATTCTGTCGTAAACGACAAGCAACTCACCGTCGTTTCAGTCGAAAATTCGACTACGGTATTTAAAGATGGTTCACATCTACATGGTTTTGGTTATGACCTAGCACGTAACTACGCCAATAGTTTAAACGTTAATTTAGTGTTTAAAACTGTACCTGACAATGCCACAGCACTTAAATGGATCTCGCAAGGTAAAGCAAATTTTGCGATGACCACTGCTGATGTAAGCTCAATCGAGAAAAAGCATTTAGCTTCATTTTCAGCAACTTGTGGTGATTTAAATAGCTTGCAACAAAATGGTTTAGATACCAACCTAAATTGGGTTTTCAAACATGCTGATGATCCACTGGCCCAAACCGCGAGTGGTTTTGTCTGTCAGGGCAAACAATCTGGCTCGATTCGTCAACTGGCTTCATTCTATAATCAGAATGTCGTGAAAGAAGAATCATGGGATAGCATTCAGCGTGATTTAAATCAGCGTATGCCTATTTATAAAGCCAGCTTTAAGAATACGGCCGAAAAATATGATTTAGATTGGCATTTATTAGCGGCTATTGGCTATCAGGAATCGTATCTGAAACCAAACTCAGTTTCGCCTACAGGCGTCCGTGGTTTAATGATGCTCACCAACAGTACAGCAAAAGCAATGGGTGTGAGTAACCGAACTGACCCAGCACAAAGTATTGAAGGTGGCGCGAAATATTACGACCAGATGTTAGATCGATATCAGGATGTGCCCTACCCCGATCGTAATTGGTATGCACTTGTGGCTTATAATATGGGACCCGGTGCTGTCAACCAGATTCAAAATCGAATCAAAGCACAAGGTAAAAACCCCAACAATTGGGTGAATTTGTACAGCTATTTAGATAACAACAAAACCAGTAATGGTCGTTATCGACAAGCAGTTCAATATGTGACTCGTATCCGTGCCTATTTAGAACACATTAAATCGACACCACAGTTAGTCAATATCTAAGCTGTGTACTGTAGACAAAAAAAAGCTTAGCTAAATTGCTAAGCTTTTTTTATTCAAAAGACTTAAGCTGTTTGCTCAAGCACTTTTTTAAATAAATCTTTTTGTTCTTGGCTTGGCTTCGCAGTTTGTAAAGCCATTAATTGCGACATATCGCCTTGAACTTTAATTTTACCTGTCATGAATGCTTGCATTGCTGCAGCCATATCAAACTCTAGGAACACTTTACGAAGTGTTTCACCATCCATATTCAATGTGGTTTTCGCATTTGAAGATAGACCTTTTTTGATTGCACCACCATCCAAAGACAATTCAGTATTGCCTTCTGAATCTGCAACCACTAAGTTGATTGCTAAATTTGCAAGCGCAGGTGGCAAGTTTAAGTTACCAGCTTGAGCAGTTAAAGTCTCTACTGTTGAAAACCAATCATCAGTTAAAAAGGCAGGCATGATGTTTCCTCAATTTATTTGTTCATTTGTGTCGCCTATCCAGACAACATCTTTGTGAAGCTATTGTGCTTGACGCCTGTTATAGCATGTAAAATTGTTTTCTGCTTAAAGTTTTTTGCACTGGACGTTCAATTTTAATACTTTTAATACATTTATTAAATAAATCAGATATATAAAATAAACACCAATCCTAAAATTGGTGTTTAAAGTCACCATTATTCTGCGGCAAAACCTAAATTGACCATATTGATGCGTTTATTTTGTGCTTCATCTTCAGTTGAACAACTTCCTGTGAAATCAATCTCACGTTGCTCATCTAAAGCTTCAAAATCAAATAACTCACGATCGGCCAATTGTGAAGGTGATACGTTCTGCATCGCACCAAAAATGCTATGTAAACGCTTCGGATATTGTGCATCCCATTCACGCAACATCGTGTTGATCATCGCACGCTGTAAATTTTCCTGCGAACCACATAAATTACATGGAATAATCGGGAACTGGCGCATTTCTGCATACTTGATGATGTCTTTTTCTTCCACATAAGCCAGTGGACGAATCAAGATATTCTTCTTGTCCGATGACAAAAGTTTCGGTGGCATGGCTTTTAAGCTACCGCCATGAAATAGATTCAAGAAGAAGGTTGCCATAATGTCATCACGATGATGACCTAAAGCGACTTTAGTTGCCCCAATTTCCTGCGCAAAACCATATAAAGAACCACGGCGTAAGCGTGAACACACCGCACAATAGGTTTTACCTTCAGGGGTTAACTTTTTGGTAATGCTGTAGGTGTCTTTTTCCAAAATATAATATGGAATGTTATTTTCTTCTAAATAACGTGGTAACACATCTTCAGGAAAGCCAGGTTGCTTTTGGTCAAGATTCACCGCGACAACATCAAAGTTGATCGGTGCAATACGTTTAAACTGCAACATGATGTCCAGCAAGGTATAACTGTCTTTACCACCAGAAATACATACCATTACCTTGTCACCTTCTTCGATCATTTTAAAATCACGAATGGC
Organism: Acinetobacter bohemicus ANC 3994; assembly: GCF_000367925.1. GTDB lineage: Bacteria > Pseudomonadota > Gammaproteobacteria > Pseudomonadales > Moraxellaceae > Acinetobacter > Acinetobacter bohemicus. Next base: position 337,338 of record NZ_KB849164.1, on the reverse strand, counting down.
ATGACCGACTTGACGGCGAATCTTTTTCAACAAACGGTAATATGCCGAACTTGTAGGCAGTTCTGGTTTGAAATTAAATCCTTGTTCGGACTCAACTGGCGAGTACATAGACGAGATAAACCATAAATAAAAATACCGCGCGATTTTATCCGATTCGGCTGCATATCGCACCAAAAGAATTTATTTTCTGAAAATTGATTATTGCTGTCATTTTGACGTCATTAACCCCATGCTATTTTGACCGTTTGAGTTCAAATTTTACCCACAATGCTTACTGTTTGTACTTTTCCACAGTTGTCCACAAAACCTGTGGATAACTTTGTGGATTTCAAAAGGCTTGACACGGTCTCTGACCTATTATTTAAGGCTTCTATTTAAATTGATCACTTTTTGATCAATTTAAATTTCAATAAAAATCAATGCTTTAATTGTGTCAAGCTATCCTGATTAAAAAAAAATTAAATATTTTTTGATTACTATCTCTACAATTAGCACTTGCTTTTTACAAACTCAATGAGAAATAAATTTAGAAATACTTTCTATCCTGTTTTTTTTTGTTAAACTGCCATTTAACTGTTTGAGGCAGATTTTTTCTACATTAAAAAATGAAAAATAACATTGTAAATATTGGATTTTATATTTTGGGGTGTGTAACAGTTAGTTTTGTTACAGCGACCAGTTACGCGGGTCAAACCATCTATCAACTTAAAGAGTCCAATGGCACGACCTTACTGACCAATAAACAAAGTCGATATAGTCATTTAAAAGTTGAAAAAAAGACCTATTATCCTGACAGTAATATGCATAGTTATACGAACTGGGGCAGTTCTGAAGCTTCAGTTTTACCCAGCTACAGTCGCAATAAAAATGCTTTTGACCATATTATTAAGCAAGCAGCATCACAACATGGTATTTCTGAAGGCTTAATTAAAGCCGTCATGCATACTGAATCTGGATTTAATGTCAATGCTCGCTCCCCTGTCGGTGCGCAAGGACTGATGCAACTGATGCCGGCCACAGCACGACGTTTTAATGTATCCAATGCTTTCGACCCACAACAAAACATTATGGCGGGTGCAAAATATTTAGCCTGGTTGACCAAACGTTTTAATGGCAATACCTCATTGGTTTTAGCCAGCTACAATGCCGGTGAAGGTAATGTCGCTAAATACGGCGGCATTCCACCCTTTAAAGAAACCCAAGATTATGTCAGACGGGTTAGCAGTCGTTTTAGTAACTTATACTCAAATGGCGTCGGTTTAAGCTCAAATCGTGATAGTCGTCCAGATAATGCTAAAATTATTGCGCAATCGACTCCAGATGAACCAGCACCCTCTCGTTACAGTGAACAACGTCAAATTATTATGGCATCTGATGGCAGTTATACCGATGCGCCAATGCGCTCATATGCCACGGCACATGCCACAGCTTCTGCTAAAATATCAATTACCGATTAAAAAACTGAGCTGATAAATACCATCATTGTACAGAATTACTCATTTTTTCCTTGAATTTTTAAGGCTTACACCTCATATTGAAAAAGATGGTTTTTGATTCATAAATCAGATTACTTTTTTATTATAAGAGGATTCTCTCAATGATGCGGATTGGTTTGTTCTTGCTTACCAACCTCGCGGTACTGGTGGTAGCTGGCATTATTTTGTCACTCTTCGGTGTCGGTAGTTACCATGGCGCGGGTGGCTTAAATCTGGGCAACCTACTGGTTATCTGTTTTGTCTTTGGTATGGTTGGTTCACTCATTTCTCTATTCATGTCTAAATGGATGGCGAAAAAAACCACGGGTACTGAACTGATTGACCCGAATGCACCTCGTAACCAAGCGGAAGCATGGTTATTACAAGAAGTTGCGCAATTGGCTCAACGTTCTGGTATCAATATGCCAGAAGTGGGTATTTTCCCTTCTTATCAATCAAATGCTTTCGCCACAGGTTGGAACAAGAACGATGCTTTAGTTGCCGTTTCAACGGGTTTACTCGAACGCATGAACAAAGATGAACTGCGTGCTGTCCTTGCGCATGAAATTGGTCACGTTGCCAATGGCGATATGGTGACTCTTGCGCTTGTACAAGGCGTAGTCAATGCCTTTGTGATGTTCTTTGCTCGTGTTGTGGGTGACTTTATTGACCGTAATGTCTTTGGCCGTGAAGATGGCGAAGCACCTGGATTAGCTTACTTTGGTATTACCATCGTATTGGATATTGTGTTTGGTATTCTGGCCTCTTCTATTGTGATGTGGTTCTCGCGTTACCGTGAATATCGTGCCGATGAAGCCGGTGCACGTTTAGCCGGTAAACAAGCGATGATTTCTGCATTATTACGCTTACAGGCTGAATCAGAATTGCCTGATCAAATGCCAAAAGAAATGAAAGCCTTTGCAATTACGGAAGGTAAAGAACAAGGCTTTAGTTTAGCGGCTTTGTTCCAAACTCACCCAACGATTGAACAACGTGTAGCTGCATTACAACAATTGAATTGTCCATAATCTTTTTTATGTAATGGATATCAAAAAGCCTCCGACATGGAGGCTTTTTTTAATGCTGCTGAATGCAACGCAATAAACTGCCATTAATATCAATCACACAAAAAAGTTCTATTTCCGCCAACTGCTGCATTTCGGTGATGCATGCATTGGGAAATGCTGACCAATCTAAATTACGCCAAGCTTGATCCAAAATCGATAACTCCTGCACACGGATACATGCGCTATGCCAAGAGTTTTTCGGGTCTAATTCGGGGTGATGGAAAAACTCGAGCTTTAAATTCTCTTTCTTTAGCATCATCCATACATCTGATTGATAAAGACACTGAAAGCCCAACATGGCATAAAAATTTCGTGTCGCATCAAAATCAAGCGCAGGCAAATTTGCAGCAATATAATCCATTAATAGGCTTCTTTCATAAGTTATTATTTAATCAATACGAGTAGTTCGTAAAACCAAAATTAAAAATAAATTTTGGCAGGTGTTAGATTGATGGGTGTGGCATGGATGCCACACGTTTCCCATCCTTGCGCTGCATTTTAAAGCAGTGCTTAAAACTGGCTCAGGATGTCGTGTATGGGAAACAAAAGGTTTTTCTTGCGGACTCAAAATATATTTTGAGATCCTCATTTTGACCTTTCAAAAGTAAAGCTAATGCCTACGCAAAGGCATAAAAATTGAAGCACTCAAATGAGGCAGTGCTGATTTTAAAAATAGAATATTGAACATTTTTTGACTTATGCAGGTTGTCTATTTTTTATCCACAAAACAAGCTAAACACTTAGAGCTTGAAACCAATCCCATAGCCAGCTCAGTCCAAACCACATCGCAATCAACATCAAGACTAAAACAATCGCCCCTAAAAGGTCGGGAATATGCAGCCAAATCCATGCGATTACAGGATTACGCCAAAACGCCGACATCTGCTGTTTACGCTCTAATCTTTCATGCAAAAAGGGATGCAGCACATGTGAATCACTCTGAATCTGATATTCAGCTCGAATATGCTCATGCACAACAGTTAAAGCCCTGCGACTTGGGCGAATAAAAATATCAAAAATAGTGCCAATCACAGGAATAAAACCAATGACTGCATCCATCATCGCCAATTTCATGACAGAATTTAATTTGCTCTGCGGCACGCCAATTTGTTTGGCTTTATAAATGGCATAACACGTCAATGCAAACCCAGCAATATCACCCGCCACAGGAATGGTACTTAACGCGGCATCTGCCCCGACCCCTTGTTTGGTAAATGGAATACGCACCACCGAATCCATCATATTGGCAAACTTGGCCAAATCTCGTTCTAATCGCACCACTTCTTGTTGGCTGAGTTTTTTTTGTGGTTGCTCTGACATAGCCTAAATTCCAAGAAAATCATTGCTCTAAATCATTACGATTACACCACATCTTGGCATCAAAATTTGTATTGATATGATAAATTTATAGCGCAACTTCAGTTAGCAACGGGTCAATATCTAGCTCCTAAATAGCTTGAGCTTGCTACTTATTTTCAGGCAAACACCGAATGCAATCTTACTGATGTTATTGTTTTACTCATTTACTGCCAATTTAAGATGAATTGGCACTGGTTTTGGGTTTAAACAGCGTGCGTATCAACACATACATAAATGGAATAAAAATCAGCACCAAAATGGTTGCAAAAATAACCCCACCTAACACACTCACGCCAATTTCTTGACGACTGGCAGCACCCGCACCAAAAGCAAAGACCAATGGAATCACGCCTGCACCAAAGGCCAATGAGGTCATCAGAATGGGACGTAAGCGTAGGCTCGCACCTTCCAGTGCAGCTTCAATCGCATTTTTGCCTTGTTGTTGCGCTAAGGACGCAAACTCAACAATTAAAATGGCATTTTTACAGGACAAGCCAATGGTGGTCAGCAAAGCAATTTGGAAATAAATATCATTGGGAAATCCGACAAAATAACTAAATAAGATATTGCCGCCAATCCCGAGCGGAATCGCACTCATGACTGCACTCGGAATAGACCAACTTTCATAAAGTGCAGCTAAGCATAGAAAAATAAAGCCAATTGACACCAGATATAACAGCAGTGATTGGTTACTTGATTTTTGCTCTTCAAAAGATAAACCGCTCCATGCCACATCAATACCAGATTGCTGTTCCACCAGCCGAGAGACGTCTTGCATGGCAGCGCCTGAACTGACATTTTTAGCGGTATCTGCTTCCATTTGCAATGCTGTATACCCCATATAGCGATTGACCACTTCAGGTCCACCGCTCCAAGTCACATTGGCAAAATGACTAAAAGAAATCATTTGATTCAGATCATTACGTACAGACCAATAGTGCAAATCTTCGGGCTTTGAACGGAATTCAGCATCACCTTGCATCATGACCCGTTTAATCCGACCACGGTCAATAAAATCATTGATATAACTGCCACCCCATGCACTGGACAATGTGCTATTAATGGCAGCTTGTGATAACCCATTTGCCATGGCAAGTTTCTGATCAACATTGACCTTGAGTTCAGCTTTATCTGGGTTGGAGCGCTTATCGAGGTTTTCAAAAGTCCTATATTGTTTTGCTTGTTCTTGTAATTGCTTAAATTCACGCTCTAGATACTGGCGACCTTGACCATTCACATCGCGAATCCAGAAATCCAGTCCATCAGTTTGACCTAAACCACTGACCGAAGATGGCAAACTTACACTAATTTGTGCATTCGGATTAGTTTTAAAATATTTTAAGGCACGCTCACGGATGGCTTGTGCTGAGTTTTCTTGTCCAGAACGCTCATCCCAATGTTTTAATGCAATAAAGCCCTGACCCAAATTTTGCCCTGTGCCGGAAAAATTACGACCATAGCGAATCATCACCAGATTGACATTCTCTTTTTCATGTTCTAAGAAATATTGTCGAATCTGTTCACCAATGTCTCGACTTTTTGACATCGGTGCACCATCGAGCAGTTTAAACTGTACATTTAAAATGCCCTGATCTTCACTGGGAATAAAACTGGTGGGTAAAGCACGATAGAACAATGCAAAAACAGTCATCAATGCCACAAAAACAATGAGGGAAATGGCTTTGTACTGAATCGTCAGCTTGGATAATTTTAAATAATGCTGCTTTAAAGCCTCTAATTTTTGATTAAACCACTGTGCCCATTTGGCAGGTTGTGGATTGGGTTTTAAAATCAGTGCGCATAAAGCGGGGGTTAAAATCAGTGCCACAGCCAAGGATAGAGCCATTGCAGCCACTAAAGTTATTGAAAATTGGCGATAAATCACGCCCGTCGAGCCACTAAAAAATGCCATCGGAATAAATACCGCCGTCAGCACCAAGGTAATCCCAATCAATGCGCCGCTAATTTCTTGCATAGACTCAATGGATGCTTGTTTTGCTGTTAAATTCTTCTCGTGCATCAAGCGTTCAACATTTTCAACCACCACAATCGCATCATCAACCAAAAGCCCTATCGCCAAAACCAAGGCAAACAAAGTTAAAGTATTGATACTCATGCCCAGCACAGACAACACCGCCATTGTCCCCAAAATCACCACGGGCACAGTAATAGTTGGAATAAGTGTCGCGCGCCAATTTTGTAAAAAAATGAACATCACCACGATCACCAACAAAATCGCTTCAAACAGTGTTTTGACCACTTCCTTAATCGATTCTTGGACAAATGGCGTATTATCCCGTGGATAAACCAACTGATAGCCGTCAGGCAATTGTGTTGTCAGATGATCGACTTCGGCCTTAATTAAAGCCGAAGTCGCTAAAGCATTGGCACCTGAGGCTAAAGAAATGCCCATTCCCGCAGAGGGAAAACCATTAATGGTGTTAAATGACTGATAGTTTTCTGCACCTAACTCAATGCGTGCGACATCTTTTAAATAGATAAAACTGCCGTCTCTGGTCGATTTAACAATGATATTTTCAAATTCTTTGACGCTTTTTAAGCGCGAACCTGAAGTCACTTTGGCATTTAAATATTGATCTTTTAAAACAGGTAAATCACCAATTGCCCCAGCCGCCACTTGGGTATTCTGCGCTTCGACTGCGGCACGAATGTCACTGGGCATTAAGTTATATTGTTTTAATTTTAAGGGGTTTAACCAAATGCGCATGGCATATTGTGAGCCAAAAACATCCACCTCACCAATGCCTTCAATACGGGCTAAATCTTGCTCCAAATGCGTCATCATATAATCGGACAACTCAATATTGTCACTTTTTCCCGAAGCATCGTACAAGCCAATCACCATATGGGTATCGCCTAAGGACTTGTAAACATTAACCCCTTGACGCTGTACATCTTCAGGTAAACGATTCAGCACACCGTTAATTGCATTTTGTACTTGCACTTGAGCGGTATCTGGATCGGTTCCATTTTCAAAACTGATACTAATTCGACTACGACCCGATGAATCACTACTGGAACTAAAATACAGTAAATCATCAATGCCTTTAATTTGCTGTTCTAAAACTTGGGTAACACTTTCTTCCACCGTTTCAGCCGACGCACCCGTATACGTTGCACTTACGGTAATGCGTGGTGGTGCAATATCGGGGTAACGTTCTACGGGTAAATTCAACACTGCGAAAAGCCCAAAAGCCATGACAATAATAGCCAATACGCCAGCAAAGATTGGTCGTTGAATAAAAAATTTCGACAGCATATGAATTGATCGCAGTATAAAAAGGTGAGATTGCTAAACATTCAAAACTGTTTTTTAATTTAGCAAATTTATGTTGATATTCAGTGACTAAAAGTCAAAACACAATAAAATTTAACAGAAAAATAATTTTTCACTACAAATAAGGAGAAACAATGAAGATGCCTATATAGAATCAAAATTATCCTATGATAATTTCCCGTATTTATCATCACACGGTTAACACTCGCTTGAAACTAGCACTTTTTAAAGAAACCTTTTTGAAATTAATCTCTATTTAATAAATTTGCTCTATTTTGTCTAAAACTGATGAAAAATTTGAGTTATGAACCATTATTCCCCCTTCAAAGGCTCAACAGGCTTAAAACGCATTATCAATGCCACCTCATACTCCCTGTCTGGTTTTAAAGCTGCATTTTTCAATGAAGCCGCTTTTCGACAAATTACATTTTTAAATGTCGTCCTCATTCCCTGTAGTTTTTTGCTTGATGTGTCCCGTGTAGAACAAGCATTAATGATTGCTGTCTGTTTACTTGCACTGATTGTGGAATTATTTAATTCTGCGATTGAAGCAGTTGTCGATCGTATTTCTTTAGAAAAACATGCACTATCAAAAAATGCCAAAGATATGGGCAGTGCTGCGCAATTTGTGGCTTTAAGCATTATTTTTATTACATGGCTGCTGATTTTAATCTCTTAACCATGGCAGTTCATCATATAAATGTAAATCTTATAGCTTCCTTAATCTTTATAGCTTGTGCTTACTTCAATTAACAGCCATAAAAAAACCCTGCTTACGCAGGGTTTTTTCTGAATCAATTGGGAGGATTAACCACCGAATTGGTTCATTGTGTTTTTAGCATCATCATGCGCTTTAAGAGCGTTGTCACCAGAGAAGATTTCTTTGTGATCATCACCGATGTCAGAACCAGCCATTGCTTGGTGTTTAACACATGCAATCGTACCGCGGATTTCTTTACGTTGTACGCCAGCAACATAAGCAAGCATACCTTGATCGCCGAAGTAACCTTGTGCAAGCTCATGAGTAGAAAGAGCAGCTGTGTGGTAAGTCGGAAGTGTGATCAAGTGATGGAACACACCCGCTTCACGAGAAGCGTCAGCTTGGAATGTACGAACTTTTTCGTCAGCATCAGCAGCTAATTCAGTTTCGTCATACTCAGCGCTCATTAATTTAGCACGGTCGTAAGCAGAAACATCTTTACCTTCAGCAACAAAACGGTCATAAGACTGTTGACGGAAGTTTAAAGTCCAGTTGAATGATGGGCTGTTGTTGTAAACAAGCTTCGCATTTGGAACTGTTTCACGTACACGGTTAACCATGTGAGCGATTTCTTCAACGTTTGGCGTCGCAGTTTCGATCCAAAGTAAGTCAGCACCGTTTTGAAGGCTAGATACACAGTCAAGTACAACACGGTCAATTTGAGTGTCAGCACGGAACTGGTAAAGACCAGAAGGTAAACGCTTAGGACGGTGTAATTTACCATCACGTTTGATCAAGATTTCGTCTTCTTGAGCATCAGCAATGTCAATTTCAACTGTGTCTAGGAAACCGATGTATTGAGAAGCGATGTCACCTGGCTCTTTAACCACTGGGATTTTTTGAGTCAAGTCAGCGCCTTCAGAGTCAGTACGCGCAACGATGATACCGTCATCAAGACCCATTTCTAAGAATGCATAACGTAATGCATGGATTTTAGAGATGAAGTCTTCATGTGGAACAGTTACTTTACCAGCTTGGTGACCACACTGTTTAGCATCAGATACTTGGTTTTCAATTTGAAGCGCACAAGCACCAGCTTCGATCATTTTACGAGCAAGTAAGTAAGTCGCTTCTTCGTTACCGAAACCAGCATCGATGTCCGCAATAATTGGCACAACGTGAGTTTGGAAACCGTCGATTTGAGCAGTGATTTCAGCAGCTTTAGCAGTATCACCAGCTTCGTTTGCTTTTTTAAGCGCACGGAACAAATCGTTTAATTCTTTCGCATCAGCTTGACGAAGGAAAGTGTAGATTTCTTCGATCAAAGCAGGTACTGAAGTTTTTTCGTGCATAGATTGGTCAGGAAGTGGACCGAATTCTGAACGAAGTGCAGCAACCATCCAACCAGAAAGGTAGATGTAACGACGGTCAGTTGTACCGAAGTATTTTTTGTTCGCAATCATTTTTTGTTGTGCGATGAAACCATGCCAGCAGCCTAAAGACTGAGTGTATTGGCTAGAATCAGCATCATAAGCCGCCATATCACGACGCATAATCGCAGCTGTATATTTAGCAATATCTAAACCAGTTTTGAATTGGTTTTGCATTTGCATACGTGCAGCATCTTCTGGGCTGATATCGCGCCAAGTGCTACCGAATTTTGCTTTTAATTCACGGATTGCATCTACTGCTGTTTGATATGTAGACATGATATTTTCCTGTAATAATATTAGGATTTCATCAATCGAAGAACTAAATCTGCTCGGTATACAATTGTTCAGATTTAGAGCGCTTCGTTGTTATGGGTACAGCTTAGATCGAGTCAAATAATTAATCCAATATTCTATGTTGATTTTCAATATTTATTTAAAAAATATGTAGATCAAAGTCGTATTATAATTATGATGTCTATATTTAAACCATTGTTATTATTCATTTAAATAAGTTGTCATTTTTTATTTTTCACAGTAAAAATATATTCAGCCCCTATTTTTTCTTCATTAGACCTAAGTCTTAAACTTTTGAATAAGCCTGATTTTATAAAATAATTCGGTTTTTATCTGTTTTATGATCAGCATATTTAAAATAAGCACTGCTTATAATTACCCCTATAAATAGCCAAGCCTTCAGCATTTTCAATGGCTATATTTAACGGTTTTAAAAACGGCCGCTATCTAGACTTAATGCTTCAAAACGGTAATCACGTTAAAATAAATTGCATTTAGCCACCTCGAATAAAAGCGCAACACAGTTTGTCTTATCGCAATTACAATACCCATCCTTCAATCGATAAAATACAAGATCTGGAGTTACCTTAGACCAAAAATTATATGGAGCTGGCTTAAAAATGAGTTTCTCATGTCACAGAATTTGCAACAAAAAAGAACATGATGCACCATAATAGAACCATATATGATTCTATTTTATAACGTCTTTTTTTTCATCATATTTCCTACACAAGCCTTGCTGCTTATGGCATAATCAATATAATTTCATGGCTTGATTATCGGTATTTTTTATATGAATTTGGAGCGTGTCGACCTCAATCTATTAATTTACCTCGATGTACTTTTACGTGAAAAAAATGTAACCCGCGCAGCAGAACAATTGGGTGTTACCCAACCCGCCATGAGTAATATTTTACGTCGTTTACGTAATTTATTTAATGATCCCCTCCTTATTCGCTCTTCTGAAGGAATGACCCCAACAGAACGTGCACTCGAACTTCAACCTCGTATCCGTGATGCCTTGTCTGATTTATCCATGATCTTGGAACCACGTACCGAATTTCGTCCTTATACCTCGAACCGTGTTTTCCGCATTATGACCTCGGACTATGCTGAAGCGACACTGGTTCCTCGTCTAGTCAAAGCCTTACGCTCTGAAGCACCCAATGTCGTGCTTGACTTTTTAACCCCAAGTGACGTGTCATACCGTGACATGGAGCAAGGTAAAGTTGATTTAGCCATTAACCGCTTTAATGAAATTCCACAAAGTTTTCACCAAGTCTTGGTTTGGCGTGACAGCTTTTCTTGTTTATTGAACAATAAACACCCTGCGGCATCCAATTTAAATCTGAAAAGCTACCTAGATGCGCAACATATTTGGGTGTCTAAAACCGGTATGGGCGTTGGTTTCGGGGTCAATCCTGAAAAACAAGCTGGACTCGGTTGGATTGATCAAGCACTAGAGCGTATTGGTCAAAAACGTAAGATTTCCGTCTTTACTCGTCACTATCAAATGCCTGCTCTTTTGGCCTCGAATGTCGATTTGATTGCAACCTTACCTAGCCGTATTGCACATCTCCAATCAAACAATTCAAATTTGCTGATTAAAGATCCACCATTCTATATTCCTGAATTTGAATTAAAAATGGCTTGGTGTCCGCTCTTGCATCATCATCCTGCACACCGCTGGTTACGTCAGCTTATTCTGTACGTTGCTCGTCAAATGATTGAAGAAGAAAATCGTGAATTTCTTATGAATAACTCACAATTTTCTCACTATTAAACAGAAAAATTCTTAAATTCTTCTTTTTTAAGCTTATACTGTGCCTATCGAGGTAGTAATCTCTTTACTACCTCCCATTCTTTTGTGTTAAAAATATTCCATAATAATGATGATCTACAGGTGGATTCGTGAGCCTTTTCCAGAATATCCTCATCATCGTAATACTGATTGCAGGAGCCGGTTTCCTCTCTTTAACTGAAATTGCCCTTGCTGGTGCACGCAAGGTCAAACTTAAAATTCTTGCTGAATCTGGCGATGAACGCGCACAGAAAGTTTTAGACTTACAAGCACAATCTGCTGACTTCTTTGCTGCTTCACAAATTGGCTTAAATGCCGTTGCCATTCTGGGTGGTATTTTAGGTGAGGCTGCCTTCCGTCCCTATTTCGTCACGCTTATTGATCGTATTTATCAAGGGCCTTGGACGGAAACGATTGGTTTTGCGCTCTCCTTTACCTTAGTGACCTCACTTTTTATTCTTTTTGCAGATTTAATGCCGAAACGCTTGGCCATGATCGCACCAGAAAAAATTGCGGTCTCTGTCATTAATCCAATTCAAATCTTTATTAAAGTCTGTAAACCATTGGCTTGGATTATTAATGCCATCGCGAATTTATTGTTCCGCTTGTTTAAAGTGAATACCATTCGTGACGACAATATTACCTTCGCAGATATTTCAGCCGTCATGGATGCGGGTGCCCAAGCGGGTGTGCTACAAAAGCAAGAACATCATTTTATTGAAAATGTATTTGAACTTGAAGAACGGAATGTACCCTCAAGTATGACCACGCGTGAAAATGTGGTGTTTTTTACCTTAAAAGAATCTGAAGCCAGCATTCGCCAAAAACTTGCAGAATATCCATATTCTAAGTTTTTAGTGTGTAGTGAAAATATTGATGATGTGATTGGCTATATTGATGCCAAAGATATTTTGGTGCGTATTCTCAACAATCAATCTTTATTGCAATTGAACGAAAATACCATTCGTAACGTACTGACTATTCCAGATACATTAACCTTATCTGAATTACTAGATCGCTTCCGCTCAACCAAAGAAAAATTTGCGGTCGTTATTAACGAATATGCCTTGGTTGTGGGTGTAATTACCCTCTCCGACATTATGATTACCGTCATGGGCGATTGGGTGACTCCGATTGAAGCCGATCAGCAAATTATTAAACGTGATAACAATTCATGGCTGATTGATGGCAGCACGCCCATTGAAGATATCAAACATGCGCTTGAAATTAATGAAATGCCAGATGACGAAAATTATGAGACCATTGCTGGTTTTATGATGTATAAGCTGCGCAAAATTCCACGCCCTGCCGATGCCGTGAATTTTGATGGTTATAAGTTTGAAGTGGTCGATGTCGACCATTTCAAGATTGACCAATTACTGGTCACCCGCTTACTTGAAAAACCCACAGAAAATGAAACTCAAGAAGAAGCAGAGTAAATCGTCACTCAAATTTAAGGATCTGCTTTTCCTAAAAAAGTGAGATGACATAAAAAGCACCTTCTATTAGGTGCTTTTTTTACTTCAATAAAAATTATTTAAAATTCTCAATCAAGCTTTCAATCACTAAAGCATAATGAATTCGAATATCATCTTCTAAAATATTGTAGGCATTATCAAACTGAACCATTGGCCAGCCTTCTTTCCAAAATGGGAAAATATTGTGCAGACCATTGGTTACAATAGCATCTTCACGAACAATGGCTTGTGCAATTTGTGATAAAACCTGAGCAGTTTCAGCACCATCAATCGCCATATAATCAATGCCACGTACTTTCAAAATACGGATACGATCTTTTTTATATTTAATCTTTTTCGCTTGTCCTGCATTTAACCCCAATGCCAAAGTAACTGCTTCAACAAAGTTTTTTTCAAAAGCATTATGCAAAGCAACAATTGCTTGCTTATGTGCTTCTTGACGACCTGCTTTACCACCATTCAAGATAATCTCTTTCGCTTCAGTATTCAGCTCATCGTTTTTCATGGACTGTAAAATGTCTAAAATTTCGATATCGCTTAAAGATTCAGGAGATTGATCAGTCATGAACTGTCCTTGGACAAAATAATAAAGCACTATTTTCGCATAAATCATCATTTAATACAGGAATAAAATCTAGTTCAGCCTATTCTTCACGCATAGCACCGCTAAAATAATTGTTAAAACAACTTGATTACCGGCAAAACCAATTTATCTAAATGATGGCCCCAATTAACGATTTTCAAATAAAACAATATGGTAGATTAATCCTCAGAAATCCCGAAAATTTAACTTTGCATTTTACTGAAAATAAAAATAACAGCGTTTTATTGCTGATTCATAAATGATAGCGCCACTTTTTTCTGCCAAATGGCATTAAATCATTTATATTACAATTCATTTTTATGTGCCCTTGATTCTTATGATCAGCAACAAACAAACTGCGCTTTTTTTAAAACAAATGCGGGAACAACACCCAACCGCCTTTAAAAGAAATTTTTTGTTTTATAGTATGATCAAAACCAAAGGCATTTTAGACGAACTTAAAGAACTAATTCCTTGGCTGCTTGCAGCAATGATTTTTATTTCTCTTTCAATGAGTTTAGGCCATTTCATTTCGGTTCAATTGCCACAATTTGATCACTTTCGTTCCTATGGCATTGCTGTTTTAGCCATCATGTTATTGTTTATGCTGTATACCCCATTGGTGATTAAACAAATCAAACATAGTTCAACCTCTTTATATCAACAGCTTCGTCATACCCCGATTAAATTAGCAGGACTTATTCTGCTCCAAGCCATTAACATCGCCTATATTGAAAGTATTTTTTTACAAATTATTCTTTTTTTTCTTGCCTTAAGTTTTGGTTTTGTACGCTTTTATAAAGAAAATATGTTCCGTGCAGACACTCAAAATGAGCAATATTTTTATCTACAAGAAACACGTCGAATTTGCTTTTGGTCATATAAACAAATTTTAAAAATTAAACTCAAACGTTTATTCAGTGCTAAAAATTCAGCAACGCGCAATGTACTTCAACAACAAGAACAACATTTTATTGATCTTCACATTCAACTGATTCGTTATGAAAACGAACTGTGTAAAACCCATAAACATGTTGATGTCGAAACCTATTTAGATAGTTTAATGTAGCGCCCAAAACTGAGTTTCCCTACCCAGCTTTTGAACACCGCAAGTTAAGCAATTTTTGGTTCGGCTTTTATATCATTGAGCATGCTGTCGACCAAAACTTGATAAGAACGATCATGATCGACAGTATACTGTCGGTCTTTAATTGTATTCACAAACACCCAATTCGCTTGCATCTGCTGCGCAGTAAAATGCACAGTTAAATAGCCACGTTGGTTCAAATTACAATAATTGAGTTCATCAATTAAAGTTCTAAAAGCCAATTCAAACTGCTGTAATTGTGCCAAGGGAATATTTAAATATTTTTCCAAACCCGGTGAAGACACTGAACTGGTCGCCAGCTCTAACCCCACATGCGCGCCACTTTGATTATATAAATCCGATGCCCATGCATTGTGTGTATCACCAGCTAAAACCACGACCTTTTTATCAACTTTTCTCAAGGTCGCATAGAGTGCTTCACGTTCCGCAGCGTAACCATCCCAAGCATCTAAATTATAGGGTGCCACTAAAGTTAAACGTGCTTTTTCTATTTCTGTTAGGCTTGGATCACCCTGTAAAGCGCGCATTTTCAACGTGACTAATTCTGGAATTTTTTGGTTTAAGGCCACTACATCCATCTGGCTTAATGGCAGCAAAAGTTCCGCAGGAATCAGCATCTTACTCATCAGTACTTGTTGACCGAGTACATTCCAAGTCGCTGTAGATTGCTCTAATTGAGCCTGTAGCCATTGTAATTGCGTACTCCCCATTAACGTCCGCATTGGATGATTTAAATCTTCTTGAAAACGCTGAAAATTCATGCCCTGCGCTGTCATGTAGTCAGCATAATCTAACTGTCGATCACGCGCTAAAACGCGCGTGTCTAACATGGTCAACTGCACCAAGGTGCCAAAATTAAATTGACGATAAATATTTAAATGATCATTGTCTGAAACAGGACGTATAGGCATCCATTCAAAATAAGCTTGCAGCGCTGCAATTTTACGCTCTATAAATTTACCTTCATTTTTATTACTTCCTACTTCTTCTGTATGGTTTTCCGCGCCATCTTTCCATGTATCATTCGCTAGTTCATGATCATCCCAAATTACAATAAAGGGATGACGCTGATGTACAGTCTGTAAATCTATATCCTTGCGATATAAGGCATAACGCTTACGATAATCGTCTAACGTAATCATTTCTTTATTATTATCTAAAGCCAACTCCCGCCCCAATTTAGCAGCATCTTCCGTGGCATATCCATCTTTACCATATTCATAAATATAGTCTCCCAGATGAATCACCACATCGACATCCTGTTTGGCTATTTCCTGATAAACATGAAAGTAACCGGCTGGATAGTTAGAACAAGAACAGACCGCAAAACTCACCGTATTGCTCGTTTCAGGCAATGTTTTGGTTTGCCCTATAGGTGAAATAACATTGCCATAACGGAATCGGTAGTAATAGCGCTGATTTGATCTTAATTTATTGGCATCAACTTTTACGGTAAAATCTTGGGCTTGTGCCGTCTGTACTTTGCCAAAATTAACCAATTGGCTAAATTTTTGATCTAAGGCAATTTCCCAAATAACCTCTAAACGTAGAGATACATCATTCGGTGTAAGACGCGTCCATAAGATGACTTTATCTTTTAAAGGGTCGCCACTGGCAACACCATGTAAAAAATCTGCTTTCACACTATTAGATTGCATTCCATCATCAGAATCCCCACCACAAGCCGTCAGTGAAATCGGTAAAGATAAAGCCCCAAAACTGGCTAATGATTTTTGCAGAAGTTCACGGCGTGATATTTTCAAAGACATCATATTTTTCCTTATTTTTTATTCTTTTAATATAAAAAAGGATTATTGCTTTATGATCTCAAATCGATGAAAGAATCATGACAATTGATTGTTTTTTGATTGAAAATAAAAAATTTTGCTAGATAAGCACATGAATTGCTTGAAAAGAAAGCAAATAGACGCAAAGATACTTGCCAAGTTTTCATTCGTCCTCTATTATTGCGCTCATGCCCGAGTGGTGAAATCGGTAGACACAGGGGATTTAAAATCCCCCGCCCACAAAGCGTGCCAGTTCGAGTCTGGCCTCGGGCACCATTTTAATACTTCTTAAAATGGTGCAATAAAAATCCCAGCTTCTGCTGGTTTTTTTACGTCTGAATTATTAAAATACCTGCAAGCTCAGAACAAGAAATATAAAACATGAATTTCAACGGATTACAGCATCTGTTCTATATCGGCTGCTTTTTACTGATTACTTCACCTTTTAGCCATGCTGAAGAATTAGTCGTAACAAACAAGATAGATGTTATTTATGATTTATTTTCTGGAACAATCATACAAGATAAAGATCAACTGATTTTACAGCGCTGTAATTTAACCCAAACTCAATATTTACTTGATTTCAACCATACGCAAGATCAAGAAACCATTCGAAAACAACTCAAACAAGACGCTCATTTTTGGCTTACTCTTAAAGCTAGCGCTTATGAAAAAAATACACAATATCATTTAGTCGTGGATGAGATTTCAGACGTACATCTCAAAGAAAGCTGTCATCTTTCAGATTTATTGTCGGATTTAGATAAACTTTAAAAAAACAAAGAGTGAATTACCACTCTCTATTCGATACTAATTCTTCCATTTCAATATTCATGTAGCCATTATCTTGTGCCACCATCATCATCGCTTCAGCAATATAATCTGCTGCCGTGTCATCTAATGATGAATCAAGATCATCAAACTGTGGCTTCATCTTATTAATAAATACAACGGTTTCAGCAGCAAAACGGTAAATTTCGACTTCAGATAGATCGGTTTTTGCTATTTTCTTCGCAAACTGCTTAATGATCTGTTTAACTTCAGCGACAAGAATATCTGGATAATATTCATCATCAAACATGGGGAGAAGTAAATCTTCAAACATATAAAACTCAAAAAAGACACGCATTAAAGCGAGCTTGTATAACACAAACTTTACATTTTACCAAATGAAAAAATGAGCAGATTTCCATCTGCTCGTTTACATCACTTCAAACAACTCAGCGTCTAGGATTTTTTCTGTTCTGAACTTAAACTTTTTGCGATTTTCAATAGATCAATAAATTCTTCACGTAAGCCAAAGGTATCCGGTTTTTCAGCACTTTTTGCTAAGCGTAAAATTTCATCCCATTGCATATTTGCATTGTACTGGCCTCCTCGCAGTTGTTGTCCATACGCGGCAACCGCAATGGCAAAACGGGTATCTGTACTGGCCTGTGCCAGCGGCTTACTGGCAACCTGTACAGGGGAATTTAGCAAGATACTTTGCGCTTGGTTAGGCAATTTATAACGTAAATTTACATCAGCATACTCATGTTTAAGTGCGGCTGAAGCTGTAGATGTGGCTTGATAGCGCGATGAGTTTAACCAACCTTTTTGCCCGACAGGAATAATTTCATAGAGTGCAGTAACTGTATGCCCTGCACCAATATCCCCTGCATCGACTTGATCATTATTAAAATCTTCATTTTTTAATAAACGATTTTCATAACCAATCAGACGATATTCTTTAACCGTCGCTGGGTTAAATTCAACTTGTATTTTCACATCTTGCGCAACCGTTGCTAAAGTAGAGGACAACTGACGTTGCAACACTTTTTTAGCCTCACGCTCATTATCAATATAGCTATAATTACCATCACCTGCATCTGCAAGCTGCTCCATCAGCTGCTCATCATAATTACCACTACCAAAACCCAAAGTGGTAAATGAAATGCCTGATTTACGCTTTTCAGCAATCATCCCTTTTAATGCATTAAAATCGGTAACACCAACATTAAAGTCACCATCAGTCGCAATTAAAATACGGTTAATCCCTGCTTTAATATAAGACTTCTGCGCCTGCTCATAAGCCAATTGAATCGCCCGTTCGCCCGAAGTGGCACCTCCAGCATTTAAGCGATTAATCACTTTGATAATTTTATCCTTTTCCGCTCCAGAAGTTGGAGCCAAGACCAGATCCTCACCACTGGCATAGGTAATAATGGTGACTTGATCTTGTGGGCGTAGCTGCTCCGTGAGTAGTCGCAGTGTCTTCTTCACCAAAGGTAATTTATTCTCTGCATCCATACTTCCAGAAACATCGATCAGAAAAACTAAATTTGCGGGTGGTAATTGCTGTGCCTGCAAATCTTTGGCCTTAATCCCAATTCTGATAATTTTGGCATTCGGTTGCCAAGGTGAATCCACCGTTTCAGTATTGACCGAAAATGGGTGCTTAGTTTGAGCAGTCGGATTCGGATAATCATAGTTAAAATAATTCACCATTTCTTCAATGCGCACAGCATCCACCGGAGGAAGCTGACCATTTTGCAGTAGAAAACGGCGCACATTGCTATAACTTCCCGTATCAACATCAACACTAAATGTAGAAATGGGCTGCTGGGCAACACTATGTACAGGGTTTGTCTCTATTTTTTGGTAATTTTCGGTATTTTCCACCAACAGCTGAGCGTGTTCATATGCAGCCGTCTTCAACGCTGGCGCTGGCATCGACAATGCCGTAACTTCACCCATTCTCATTTGCTGAGATGGCATTTGTCCACAAGCAGCCAATATGAATGTACTTACCGTGACGGTCAAAAATTTAAGTTTAAACATTATTACTTATCCTAAGTTGTTATTATCAAAAACAAATCAATAGATTTCTGCACTATAAACAACTTTTATTTTTATCATACTGCCTTTATGTAATTTTGCGCTAAGCAATCAATAAGACAAGCCAGTTGAACCAATCAAACTGGCTTGCCTAAACTTAAGCTGACTGCATCGCTTTCCAGACTTTAATTGCATCTGTCATTGCCTTGACATCATGTGCACGCACCATACAAGCACCTTGTTGAATACTCATCAAATGAGCTGCTACCGAACCTACAGCACGGCTTTGAGCATCTGCTCCACCCAATGCTTCCCCAATAAAACGCTTACGAGATAATGCCGATAGAATCGGATAGCCCATTTGGTTTAATTTATAAAACTCTTGTAGCAGTTTTAAGTTTTGCTGTGCATTTTTTGCAAAACCAAAACCGGGATCAATCACCATATTTTCAGGCTTCACCCCGACTTTAAGAGCATCATTAACACGTTGTTGTAATTCCGCCATCACATCTGTCGTTACATCATGATATTGATTCAAGTTGTTCATCGTAGTTGGTTCACCACGCATATGCATAATAATAATGGGTATATTCAGCTCAGCTGCGGTGACTAAAGCGTGTGGACGTGTTAAAGCACGAACATCATTCCAAATATGCGCGCCTGCTTTTACCGCAGCCTTGATGACTTCAGGTTGTGAAGTATCAATTGAGATAACAACATTATGCTTGGATAGCGCTTCTACTACAGGTACGACACGACGAATTTCTTCTTCAACCTCAACCACAGATGCACCCGGTCGTGTCGATTCCCCCCCTACATCAATCACTGTCGCACCATCAGCCATCATTTGCAGCGCATATGCTATAGCTTGTTCTTGAGTATTATGCGTCCCACCATCACTAAAAGAGTCGGGAGTAACATTCAGAATCCCCATCACATGCGGTTGAGATAAATCTAAACTCAATGTTCCACATTGCAATACTCGTTCGGGTAATGGCATCAACCGCATAACAACTCTCCTAAAATTTCTAAGCGACAGTGTAGCAAGAGTTACTTTTATTCTTGCTGAAAATGTTTTCAAAGATTCAATTTTTAAGCATAAAAAAAGAGCCTCTAGTGAGACTCTTTTTTATATAAAGCTTTTGATTAATTTACAGGTAATGGTGGCGGTGTTGCTGGACCATCCTTTGGTGTTACATCAATCACTGGGTTTTCAGCAATATACACCTTAGGTGGTTGTGGTTCACGACCTTCCATGATGTCACGGATTTGGTCACGATCAATGGTTTCCCATTCCATTAACGCTTTCACCATCGCATGAGCAATATCTTTCTTACTTTCCAAGATATCACGTGCCACTTTGTACTGTTCATCCAAAATACGGCGAATTTCACGATCCACTTCTAACTGTGTAGTTTCAGAAATACTGCGGCTACCGATGCTGCCCATGAATGATTGCTGTGCATCTTCTTCATACACCATCACACCCATTTTGTCAGACATACCGTACTTGGTCACCATTGCACGCGCCATTTTTGTTGCACGTTCAAAATCGTTCGATGCGCCTGTAGACATTTGATTAATGAATACTTCTTCAGCGATACGACCACCAAACAAAATTGAAAGTTCATTCAACATTTTGTCTTTATAATGGCTAGTTTGGTCAAATTCAGGTAACTGCCAAGTCACACCCAATGCCCAACCACGCGGCATAATGGTGACTTTATGCACAGGATCTGTACCCGGTAAACTTTCAGCCACAATCGCATGACCTGCTTCATGGTAAGCCGTAGCACGACGTTCTTCATCACGAATCACCATCGATTTACGTTCAGGACCCATGTACAACTTATCTTTTGCATCTTCAAAATCGTGCATATCAACCGTATTCTTGTTACGACGTGCTGCAAATAATGCCGCTTCGTTTACAAGATTTGCCAATTGCGCACCAGAAAAACCAGGTGTACCACGTGCAAGAACTTTTACATCCACACCTGTTACTGAAGGTAATTTCTTCATGTGAACATTTAAAATTTGTTCACGACCTTTAATATCAGGAAGACCAACCATCACTTGACGGTCAAAACGACCCGGACGAAGTAAAGCTTTATCCAGTACATCTGCACGGTTTGTTGCAGCAATGACGATAATACCTTCATTACCTTCAAAACCGTCCATTTCCACCAGCATTTGGTTCAGTGTTTGCTCACGTTCATCATGACCACCACCTGTACCCGAACCACGATGGCGACCGACAGCATCGATCTCATCAATAAAGATGATACATGGTGCATGACGTTTTGCTTGTTCAAACATATCACGGACACGGGACGCACCCACACCCACAAACATTTCAACAAAGTCAGAACCAGAAATACTAAAAAATGGAACTTTTGCTTCACCAGCAATGGCTTTGGCAATTAAAGTTTTACCTGTACCCGGAGGACCAACCATTAAAACACCACGTGGAATACTTGCACCTAGGCGTTTAAATTTGGTTGGATCTTTCAAGAAGTCTACAATTTCAACAACTTCTTGTTTAGCTTCATCACAGCCAGCAACATCAGTAAATGTTACTTTAATTTGGTCTTCAGACAGCATTTTTGCTTTTGATTTACCAAAACTCATTGGGCCGCTTTTACCACCTGCACCGCCACCCATGTTGCGCATAAAGAACATGAATAACAAAATGATTAAAAGTACAGGGAAGCTAGCGATAAGAAGCTGCATCAACAAACCTTGACGTGCAGGTGCAGTACCTTCTACGACAACATTGTTTTTAATGAGGCTTGGCATAAGGTCTGGATCTTGAATCGCAGGGCGAATACTTTCAAACTCTGAACCGTTTGTTTTTTCACCACGAATTCTTTCACCATCAATTGTGACTTGCTTAATTTGACCAGCATTCACAGCTGAAACAAACTCTGAATAATTCAGTGCAGTCGGTTGATTGCGGTCACTGATGTTACTGAAAATAAGGATCAGTACACCGAGTATAACCAGCCACAATACGGCATTCTTGAAGAGATCGCTCAAAGCTTTATTCCCATATCAATCTAATTTGATCATGCCCAAAATGGGTGACCTTAATTTAAGCTAAAGACCAGCTTTTGCAATATTTTAAAAAAGTACAAAATGCACAATTTTTAACGTCTTGGCAAGTAAACTTTATTTAGAAGCCTTCTTACGCCCCTGTCCGATCAAAAATACTTCTTTCGAACGGGCACGCGAAGCAGCAGGTTTTGCTGTTTTTAGTACATCAAAGCTATCTACAACTTGTTTACGGAATTCATCAAATCCAATTCCTTGGAAAACCTTCACTACAAATTGACCTTTAGGTCCTAAAACCTTGTTGGCAAAATCTAAAGCAAGCTCACACAAGTAAATTTGACGAGGTTGATCTACAGCCTTATTACCTGATGTATTGGGGGCCATATCTGAAATTACAACGTCTACAGTCCGTCCATTTAAAATATTTAACAATTTTTCGAACACTTCTTCCTCGCGGAAGTCACCTTGCAAAAAAGTTACATCAGGTAATGCATCCATTTCCAAGATATCAGAAGCAATAAGTAAACCCTTATCACCCACCAGCTTTCCGGCAATTTGCGACCAACTTCCCGGTGCAGCACCAAGGTCAACAACCGTCATGCCTGGTTTAATAATTTTGTATTTTTCTTGCATTTCAAGCAGCTTATAAGCAGCACGCGCACGATAACCTTCCTTTTGTGCTTTTTTCACAAAAGGATCGTCTAAATGCTCTCTCATCCAATCTCGACTACTTTTCGATAACTTTGGGTTGGTAATGCGTGTCGCCATAACTCTCTAAATAATAAAAAACTGCTAATTCATGATTGTACGTGAAAAATACATGCCTTGCAGTATACATCTGTATCTAAAACCGATCTTTGGTGATGTTTTTTTCAATAATTGAAATCGATTATTTCAACAGAATATAAAGCGTTTAAACTTGGCATTTGTTATACTAAGCCGTTTTTAAAATTAGGTTATCTTTATGGCGGCTTTATCAATTCATGAACGCAAACGTTTGCGTCAAATCGGACATGCGCTTAACCCTGTGGTTATGCTTGGTGGTCAAGGTTTGACTGAAAGTGTCATTGAAGAAACAAACCGCGCTTTAAATGATCACGAACTCATCAAAGTTAAAATTGCGGGTGAAGATCGTGAAGCTCGTACTGCTGCGATTAGCGAAATTGCTCAAGTAACTGGTGCTGAAGTTGTACAAACCATTGGTAAAATTGCATTGCTTTATAAAAAAGCAGCCAAACAAAATCCAAAACTTTCAAACCTTGTACGCCACGCAAATTTGTCTAACTAAGCTTTATGGCCAGTTACGAACTTAGCGCTTTTGATCGTCGCTTTCAATCTATTTCCCTTGTGGGAGCGATTGAACAACAAGGTCCATATACTTTAAATGTGGGCTATTGGTTACGTGATCCCAATCAACTCATGCAATGGCCTGAATTGGTGAATGGAAACCCGCGCCAAGATTTCTTATGGGAACAAACCTGTTATGAAATTTTTATTGGCGTTCACGGTGAAGATTTCTATCGTGAGATTAACCTCTCGCCTTCACAAGCTTGGCAGGTTTATCAGTTTGAGGAATATCGTTACCCTGAAGATATGCCTCCTCAAACAGCAAATGATATTGAACTCAATCAGCTCAAACGCACACATTACGGTTTAAGTGTGAGTCTGGATCTCACCGAGTTTATGTTAAAGCACAAATTACAATGGGCGAATTTATTCTTAAGCTTAAGTGCTGTGCTTAAAACTTCGCAAGGTAATCAATACTATGCGATGCAGCATAGCAGCCCAAATGCAGACTTTCATAATAAACGTGATTGGCTACATCAGTTCTAAGCTAGCGCATTAATATTCGATAAATAAAAAAGTGAGGCATAGCACCTCACTTTTTTATTGCCTGTGATTTACTCGCCTTGAATCAAACATCTTCCCTCTTCCCTTGGGGAAAAAATTCATCTCTTTTGAAAGAAAAACACCAGATCATAAAAAAGTGAACAATGCGAAATGCATGGTTCACTTTTTTATTTTTTACATTTACATACCGTAATTAACTTTTAAGCGCTGTATCGCTCTCTGGTTTAGTCGCTTCAACTTTCTGCGGAGCCACTTTTTTCCATGCTTCTAACGTATTTTCTTTCGAACGTTTCAATGTTTCAGTTAACTGACCTTTATGCTTAACTGAAATTTGGCTGACATCTTCTTTTAACTCTTTACCCAATTTTGATAAATCGTTAATAACAGCATTTAATTCAGATTTCACAAACTCTTTTAATTCGCCTAAATCTTTTGGTGAAAAATTTAATTGCTTTTTAATGAGTTCAATACGCTGAATAAGATCTTGTTTCAAACTTTGGATTTGGTCTTGTACATTGCTCTGTAACTCCTGAGCTTCGACCTTAATATTTTCAGCCGATTCAGCAACCACTTCTGTTACTTTGTGCTGAGCTTCTTTAGAGGCCTGTTCCAATTTCTCAGCACTTTCAGTAACTACTGCAACCACTTCTGTTACTTTCTGTTGTGCTTCTTTAGAGACTTGTTCCAGCTTTTCAGCGCTTTCAGCAACTACCTCTTTTAATACTGTTTTAGCTTTAACCTGTTTTTGCTCTATAGTCATGATTTTGTTCCTGTAGTTATTAGACAAGGACTATAGCCTAGCGCTATTTGATAAAATTTAAGTTTTGATTTGTCAGACAATTCTTATTTGCTTACATTTTATATACACGATCTAAAAACAGACTCCCACGCAAAATACAAGGCATTTATATTGCATATTCAGTGTAATTTAAATGGACTTCAAGACACTTCGTCCGTATAATGCGCTGTTAAGTTCAAGCGAGCAGACATAGGAGGGTTGGTTAAAAAAATAGCCTTCCTTTTTTTTCGTCTTCTCGCTTTTTTACAGCCTAAATTTCAGGAGCTTTGGTTTGAGCACTCCCGCCATTTTAGCCCTCGCAGATGGAACGATCTTTAAAGGTACGTCTATCGGTGCATCGGGTAGTACGACTGGTGAAGTCGTTTTTAATACTGCCATGACTGGCTATCAAGAAATTTTGACTGACCCAAGTTATGCACAACAACTTGTAACTCTGACTTACCCGCATATTGGTAATACAGGTTGCAACGAAGAAGACGCTGAGTCAGGTCGAATTCATAAAGTATGGGCAAACGGTTTAATTATCCGCGACCTCCCTTTATTGCATAGCAATTTCCGTGCTAATCAATCTTTAGGTGAATACCTAGAACAACATAATGTTGTTGCGATTGCTGATATTGACACACGTAAATTGACACGAATTTTACGTGCGAAAGGTGCGCAAAACGGTTGTATCCTTGCCGGTGAAAATATCACAGAAGAAGAAGCTTTAGAAAAAGCACGTGCTTTCGGTGGCTTGGATGGTTTAGATCTTGCTAAAGAATGCTGCGATCCAGAAGGTTTTGAATGGACGGAAGGTTCTTGGACACTCGGTCAAGGCTTCTCTCAACCTGAACTTAAATTCCATGTTGTGGCATATGATTACGGTGTCAAAACCAACATCTTACGTATGCTGACGGATCGTGGATGCAAACTGACTGTAGTTCCAGCTCAAACGCCTGCAGAAAAAGTTCTCGCATTAAATCCAGACGGTGTGTTCTTATCGAATGGCCCTGGCGATCCAGCTGCATGTGATTATGCAATTGAAGCTGTAAAAACCATTGTTGAAACCACAGATTTACCTGTATTTGGTATTTGCCTTGGTCACCAAATTCTAGCCCTTGCTTCTGGTGCTAAAACGGTGAAAATGCCTCACGGCCACCACGGTGCCAACCATCCTGTACAAAATCTTGAAGATGGTACAGTGATGATTACTTCTCAGAACCATGGCTTTGCAGTTGATATTGATACCTTACCTGCAAACCTAAAAGCGACGCACAAATCATTGTTCGATCAAACCCTTCAAGGTATGCATCGCACTGACAAACCAGCGTTTAGCTTCCAAGGTCACCCTGAAGCAAGCCCTGGTCCACATGACTGTGCACCATTATTCGATCATTTCATCGAACTTATCGAAGCATCTAAGAAGTAATTAAGGAAGCGATCATGGCTAAACGTACAGACATTAAAAGCATCTTAATTATTGGTGCAGGTCCGATTGTGATCGGTCAAGCATGTGAGTTCGATTACTCAGGTGCACAAGCATGTAAAGCACTTCGTGAAGAAGGTTATCGCGTTATTTTAGTGAACTCTAACCCAGCCACTATTATGACCGACCCAAGCATGGCAGATGCCACGTATATCGAACCGATTACTTGGCAAACTGTTGCACAAATTATTGAAAAAGAACGTCCAGATGCAGTCCTACCGACAATGGGTGGTCAAACAGCATTGAACTGTGCGCTTGCACTGGATGAGCACGGTATTTTAGCGAAATACAATGTTGAATTGATTGGTGCGAGTAAAGATGCCATTGAAATGGCAGAAGACCGTAAATTGTTTGATGACGCGATGCGTCGTATTGGTCTTGAATGTCCACGTGCTGCTGTTGCAAGCACTATGGAAGAAGCATTCGAAATCCAAGCAAAATTGGGCTTCCCTTCGATTATTCGTCCATCATTCACCATGGGTGGTTCAGGCGGTGGTATTGCTTACAACCGCGACGAATTCATTGAAATCTGTGAACGTGGTTTCGACCTATCGCCAACTCACCAACTGTTAATCGATGAATCATTGATTGGTTGGAAAGAATACGAAATGGAAGTTGTTCGTGACAAAAACGACAACTGTATTATCGTATGTGCGATTGAAAACTTCGACCCAATGGGTGTGCATACAGGTGACTCAATCACTGTTGCACCTGCACAAACACTAACCGACAAAGAATACCAAATCATGCGTAATGCATCGATTGCTGTTCTGCGTGAAATTGGTGTTGAAACAGGTGGTTCGAACGTTCAATTCGGTATTAACCCGAAAGACGGTCGTATGGTTGTGATCGAGATGAATCCACGTGTATCACGTTCATCTGCGCTTGCATCAAAAGCAACAGGTTTCCCAATTGCACGTATCGCTGCGAAATTGGCTGTGGGTTACACTCTTGATGAATTGAAAAATGACATCACTGGTGGTGCAACACCTGCGTCATTCGAACCGTCAATTGACTACGTTGTCACTAAAATTCCTCGTTTTAACTTCGAAAAATTCCCACAAGCTGAAGCAATTCTAACCACACAGATGAAATCTGTAGGTGAAGTCATGGCCATTGGTCGTAACTTCCAAGAATCTATGCAAAAAGCACTTCGTGGTCTTGAAGTTGGCGTGTGTGGTTTTGACGAACAAATTGCTGTTGGTGCTGAAGGCGCGCGCGAAAAGATCCTACACGAACTTAAAGTTCCGGGTCCTGAGCGTATTTGGTATGTGGCTGATGCCTTCCGTCATGGCTTTAGCTTAGACGAAGTTTTTGCTGCAACCAATATCGACAAATGGTTCCTCATTCAAATTGAAGACATCATTAAAACTGAAGAACAAGTAAAAACACTTGGCTTTGGTGATTTAAATGCCGACAACATCCGTTCGTTCAAACGCAAAGGTTTATCTGACCTTCGTATTGCACACTTGATGGGCATTTCACAAAAACAATTCCGTAAACAACGTTGGAACTTGGGCGTTTACCCAGTTTACAAACGTGTCGATACTTGTGCTGCTGAGTTCGAATCTGACACAGCGTACATGTATTCAACTTACGATGAAGAATGTGAAGCAAATCCATCGACCAAAGACAAGATCATGGTCATTGGTGGTGGTCCTAACCGTATTGGTCAAGGGATCGAGTTCGATTACTGCTGTGTACACGCTGCCCTTGCAATGCGTGAAGACGGTTATGAAACGATTATGGTCAACTGTAACCCTGAAACGGTTTCTACTGACTATGACACATCAGATCGTTTGTACTTCGAACCGATTACTTTAGAAGATGTACTTGAAATCGTGCGTATTGAGAAGCCTAAAGGCATTATCGTACAGTACGGTGGTCAGACTCCGTTAAAACTGGCTCGCGCTTTAGAAGAAGCAGGTGCGCCAATTATCGGTACATCACCTGACGCGATTGACCGTGCAGAAGACCGTGAACGTTTCCAACAAATGATTCAACGTTTACAACTTCGTCAACCAAACAACAGCATTGTAAAATCTGCTGAAGAAGGTATGGCTGAAGCATCTAAAGTGGGTTATCCACTTGTTGTACGTCCTTCGTATGTACTTGGTGGTCGTGCGATGGAAATCGTATACAACGATGACGAGCTTAAACGTTACTTACGTGATGCAGTTCAGGCATCTAACGAAGCTCCTGTACTGCTTGACCGTTTCTTAGATGACGCAATTGAAGTTGACGTAGACTGCGTATCTGACGGTAAAGACGTTGTGATTGGCGGTATTATGCAGCACATTGAACAAGCGGGTATTCACTCTGGTGACTCTGCATGTTCTATTCCTCCTTATTCATTATCAAATGAAGTACAGGATGAAATGCGCCGCCAAACTGTGGCGATGGCAAAAGAGCTTGGCGTAATTGGTTTAATGAACGTTCAGTTTGCAGTTAAAGGCAATGACGTTTATATTCTTGAAGTGAACCCACGTGCATCACGTACTGTACCGTTTGTTTCTAAATGCATTGGCGAATCATTGGCAAAAGTTGCTGCACGTTGTATGGCGGGTCAATCTTTAGTATCTCAAGGATTTACTAAAGAAATTATCCCAACACACTTTGCAGTAAAAGAAGCCGTGTTCCCATTCGCGAAATTCCCTGGTGTTGACCCTATTCTTGGCCCTGAAATGAAATCTACAGGTGAAGTAATGGGTGTTGGTAAAACTTTTGGCGAAGCGTTCTATAAAGCGGTACTTGGTGCCAATGAACGTTTACCAGGTCTACCAACTGAAGGTGAAATCAAGCATGCATTTATCTCTGTACGTGAATCAGATAAACCACGTGCAGTTGCAATTGCAAAACAACTAATCGATTTAGGCTTCAAGATTCTTGCGACTGATGGTACATTTAACGTAATCAGCGAAGCTGGTCTTGAGTGTGAACGCGTGAACAAAGTTACTGAAGGTCGTCCTCATATTGTGGATCGCATTAAAAATGGCGAAATTCACCTTGTTATTAACACGACTGAAGGTAAACAGGCTCAAGAAGATTCATTCTCGATCCGCCGTTCAGCACTTCAAGGTAAAGTGTATAACACGACTACTTTGAATGGTGCAGAAGCAGTATGCCAAGCTTTAGCAATTAAATTACCGATGGATGTATATCGCTTGCAAGATTTAACAGCAGGTTAATTCATTATCCGATAGGTCCCGTCACCTTATCGGTGGCGGGATTTTTTTATTTTTAATCTGTATTTTTTAATACATAACAACTGTGAGGGACAACAATGAAACGTTATCCTATGACACCTGAAGGCAAAATTGCCTTAGAGAAAGAATTACTTCAACTTAAATCGGTTGATCGTCCACGCATTATTGCTGCAATTGCTGAAGCGCGTGAACATGGGGATTTGAAAGAAAATGCAGAATACCATGCTGCTCGCGAGCAACAAGGCTTCTGTGAAGGTCGTATTCAAGATATTGAAGGCAAACTTGGTGCAGTTCAAGAAATTGATGTTAAATCACTTGAACAAAATGGCCGTGTTGTTTTTGGTGTGACCGTAACGATTGAAAATCTGGACACTGAAGAAAAGAAAACCTATAAAATTGTAGGTGATGACGAAGCAGACTTTAAGATCAATAAGATCTCTGTGAACTCACCGATTGCTCGTGGTCTTTTAGGTAAAAGCGAAGGCGATGAAGCAAAAATTACGACACCTCAAGGTGAAGTGGAATACGAAATTGTGAAAGTTGAATATCTTTAATTTTTTAAAGATTCATCGCTTTCCAGATCCCCTCTTTTGAGGGGGTTTTTGTTTTTGGACTTTAAAAAACCTTTACTTATGGAGCAGTACTGCTGACTCCAAAAATAAAAAAACATCACCGCCTCCTTACTTTTAATATAAAAATCAGATAGATGTAATTTTTGTAATACAGTCTTACACGTGTTCATATCCCATTAGATGACAATTTATTGTTTTTAAAAAATTTTATTTAAAGATAGAAGCTTCCACAGCCTCAATTTTTCAATAAAGCCTCAAGATATTCGCGTAGGCAACATCTTACTTTTGACAGGCCAAAAGTAAGCAAAAGCCTTTATTACCCATACATAACGTCCTTCTTATGATGGGTAACGTGTGGCATCCCTGCCACACTCGTGTATCCAAAGCTTACTTAAATTAAACTGTAGAAGAGCGATGGAATATCCCCCGCTTTTTCAAAGAAAGACTTTTATTTGTTATAATTCTCTCACCTCCCAATGCTGTATTCCCATGTCTGAGCAACTGATTAATTCCCCTGTAAAACATTGGTGTGAATTCGAATTTATTTCAAAAACCGTAAAGAATCCCAATATTCATATTAAAGGGAATTACAGCTATTACAGTGCTTACTGGGATCAAGGTTTTGAACGCTGTGTAGTGCGTTATCTGCATGACAAACCTACTACCGTTGAAAAACCAATAGATCAGCTACATATCGGCAACTTTGTCTGTTTTGGCGCTGAATGCGTGATTATGATGGGCGGTAACCAATTGCATCGTACCGACTGGATTTCAGCCTTTCCATTCGATACACGTAGTTTTGTCCCTGCTGGCGATACGATTATTGCTGATGGTTGCTGGATTGGTAGCCGAGCGATGATTATGCAAGGGGTAACACTGGGCGAAGGTGCTGTGGTTGCGACAGGTGCTGTGGTGACTAAAGATGTGCCCCCTTATGCCGTAGTGGGTGACGTACCCGCAAAAATCATTAAATACCGCTTTCCTGAGGAAGATATAGAAAAACTGCTTTCACTTAAGCTGTATGACTTAGATGAAAAGCAGTTTTTAAAAATGCGGGAACAGTTACAGACGGAGGATGTGGGAAAATTAATTCAATATTTTGAAAATCTATGATCTTTCAATAATTGTTTTCTCATAACCCCTTAAAAATGCAGCTCTTTGAGGGCAATCTTCCATAATCGCTAATTGTAGCGCTGCATATAATGACCAATTTTCTTCATCAAATTGCTTATGTTCAAATTTACTTTCTTTAAAAACAGTGCATCTTAGTTTAAACAAACGATAAACCTCATCATTTACTATGTTAGATTTTAATTCTTCCTTAAAATATTTAACCCTTTTACCACCATTGCTGTCCGACACATAAATAGAATTAATAATTGCTTCAAATGAGACCCACATCAATACAAAACGTTCCTTCGGAAATTTTTGTTGGAAAGCTTTATCCAATAATATTAAGGCATCAATTGGCACATTTCTTAATTTTGAAAATTCAATTTCATCATAAAAGTTTAAACTTTGAATATCAAAAGGCGATGCATATCCTAATTCAGAACTTACTCCAGCATTTTCAAAATTTTCACTATTAAAATGTGTAACCAACATTAATTCACGTGCAACTGGCACACCAAATATTAATCTAAGAGTATTAATAATCCGAAGTGTTTTATCTTGGCATTCTTGATTTTCAATTGCTTGCTCTAAACCAACAGTCAATTTGAGGTTATTACTTAGAGCAGGAATAGAAATGCCATAATTTGTGCTAAAACATTGATTATTTTCATCATAATGAGTTCTAAATTTCATTCTTTCAGAACTATTATCAGGAGGCCTTACAATACTAATATCTACATATTTAAAACCATTTGATGACAAAAATTCTCTGACTTTAGGCAAACAATCTGACTGGACTGAAGAACTCCATATTGATTCTTCAAACACATTAATGCCAAAATTTTTCCAATCATTTATTAATCTTTCACGTGTTTCCAACATAAAACCATCTCAATCTAATTTATTTTCTAGCCCCTTAAAACTAACTAATTCATTCAACTCTAAATAGAAGTTTTAATGATACTTTTGCCAATGCCGAACAAACCACGTTTTCCCTTCACCCCAACGTGCATCCAAAGCCAATACAGCACCGCACTGCAAACGATCCACATAGTTTGTAAGTTGAATACCTAAGCGCTTATACGATCCCAAAGATCACCCTGCTAAGCTTCTTCAATACTTTCAAAATTATCCCGTTGCCAATTTAATTGATTTTGTTCAGTCATTTCTATTTCATTATTAGTAAGTTACTACACTTATGATATGACATTTTCCAAAGGCATATTTCATATACTTTCAAATAAAAAATCTGCTTACAATTTCATCAGACTTTAGTTTTAAAGCCTTAATATTTCAAAGCAATACATGTTAGATTAAATTAGAAATAACACTTTAGGGCGGTTAATTATCCCCATGAAATTACTAGGTTTTATTTTAGAAAAAATGTAGTTAGTATCAAAATGTAAGCTGCTTTAACAAACAACAATTTACAGTTCTATAACGCATCTGTTTTAGTAACGATTATAAGGAGAAATTCACATGGCTTATCATAATATTTTAGTGCCAGTTGACGGTTCAGAAACATCACATGCAGCCGTTGAAAAAGCAGTTGAATTTGCTAAAGCATTTGGCAGTAAAATTACAGTGGTTCAGGCTTTAGTACTCGACCCATATATTGCAGCAGAATATATTTCTGCGAGTCAAACAAATGATTTAATAGAACGCGCTCGTACATCAATTGAAGAATCACTTGCTGCCGCTAAAGCAAAATTTAATGAACAAGGCATTGAAGTAGAAACCAAACTGCTTGAAGGACAAGTGATTCATCGTGAAATCATTCGAGCGGCGGAAGAACTGCATGCTGACCTGATTATCATTGGTTCACATGGTCGTACAGGTTTTAAAAAGCTATTCCTTGGCAGCGTCGCACAGAGCTTACTAGGCGAATCTCATATTCCTGTCCTGATTGTTCGTCAACCATAATGCTTTTCCCTTTCCCATCTTTTTTCTAAAGATGGGAAAATCTCTAACTTTATCCAATTCAATCGTTATTTTATAACTCATTCATCCATTGATATTGTTTTAAATTAATCTTATCTGCAATGACCATTACGCCCTCTTCTAATAATTTTAAGCGTTGAATATTATCCCCACAATGATCCAATTTACTTAGGCTAATTTTTCCTTGTGAATTAATCACTCTATGCCAAGGAATTTCGGTCGCTTGATCCAAATGTTTTAAAACATAACCAACTAAACGTGCATGTTTAGGCAAGCCCGCGAGCTTTGCAATTTGCCCGTAGGACGCCACTTTTCCATAAGGAATTAAGGCAACTACTTGTAATATTTGACGTGCTAATTCATCACTGGAAGTACTGCAATATTGCGGCATATCTTGTCCTTAAATCATCTCATTCGACCTTGAGAGCAACTGATTTTACTTACCAATGCTTCTAGTCTAGAACAACATTCAATATAAAAACAATCAGAGTACAATTCATGCAAAAGGCTTTTTAAAAAAAATTATAGCCAACAATCAGTTTTAAGCTGCTAAATTATTTTTAGCTATCGTTAAGTTTTTTACATCTTTTCAGTAATGAATTAACATAGCTCAATATCGAAGTGTTAAATGTATCAACGCTTTCTTCCAGCTCTACATTAAGTTGAATTTATTCATGCATCAAACAGTTAAAACGCTATTTCGACTTTTTTTTGCAGTTGTGATTTTTCTCATTACAATCGCTTTATTTTTCAGTATCTACTCAAAAAGCAAAGAAATTTTAAATGCAGATCAAACTTTCCAGCAAGCACAACACATTTCACTCAAATCGACCCCTCAAGAACAGCTGGTTTTAGTTTCGAATAATAAACGGCCCGATCAAGCAATTTATATTTTGCTTGCGCATAATGGCTATGTTGCGAAAGTAAACTGCGAACATTATTTAAAAGATATTTGTACAGATGCCTATAACCAGTCACATACTCGCCAAATCAAGCAGATTAACTTAATCAAAATTGGTCAGCAGCATTATATTGAACACGTTAATTACCAAGATAGTCTGACGCAAAAGCAGCAACAATGGTCCTATTCTAAACAACAAATTCAGCAATTTTATCAAGCCGATATTTCAAGTTTAAAATATATTGTTTTTAGTATCAGCCTCTTTGCCTTGGCTGCACTTTATGTCTCGATTAGGATTATTCGCAACTTTAAACAGTTTTTAAGTCGCTGAAAATTTAAAATAAAAAGAGGGTTTTAAACCCTCTTTTATTTTCTTAAATCGTTTGATTAAAAGTATCACAATCGTTGATCTTTCCTGATTTCAAACCTGTTTGAAACCATTTCATGCGTTGCTCACTACTACCATGAGTAAAACTATCAGGCACAACCTGCCCTGTAGCGCGTTTTTGCAAGTAATCATCACCAATTTTATGCGCTGCATCCATCGCCTCTTCAATATCCCCTTGCTCTAAAAATTGGGTGCGTTGTTGATTATGATGTGCCCAAATTCCTGCAAAGCAGTCTGCTTGCAATTCCTGACGCACAGAAAGTTGATTGCCCTGTACTTCACTGGATTGGGCACGTGCTTTTTGTACTTGATCAGAAATACCTAACAGCGTTTGTAAATGGTGTCCGACTTCATGCGCAACCACATAAGCTTGGGCAAAATCTCCCGCTTGATCTTGGCGAGATAACTCGGTCGAATTTTGCTCACCTGAAATACCCATTTGCTGACGCATGTCTTTAAAGAAAGTCGTATCAATATAAACTTTACGATCGGCAGGACAATAAAATGGCCCCATTGCAGATTGCGCTGTACCACAGCCTGAATTCACCACACCACTAAACATCACCAATTTAGGGGCAACATACTGACTATTTAATTGCTGTTGAAAGACTTGCGTCCACGTATCTTCGGTATCCGCTAAAACTGTCCCGATAAAATCCATGGCTTCTTGCTGTTCTGGAGTTGGATGATCCAAACCTTTGGTTTCAGCGGGTTGTGCTTGTGATGTAACTTGCTTCGTGGCTTGATAGGCTTGTTGCGGGTCAACACCAAAAAACTTCCATGCCACAAAGGCAACCACAAGACCTAAAATACTAATACCACCCGCCTTAACACCGCCACCACCACGGCGGTCTTCAACATTGCTACTTACACGACGTCCTTTCCAGCGCATAGTGATATTCCTTTAGCTTGTATTTATCTGATTTTACCGCGCATTTATGCTCATGTTTGTTTAGATTTAGGCCAAAACTTTTTAATGAAATTCACCATTACGAGAACCAATAATCCCGCAACAAAACCAATAACAAAACTAATTAAGGTGGGTGTAACTGCACCAATAATATTGCCAACCGTAGGAATATGCTCCATATAATCGACTGAATCTTCGCTCCAATGATGAATCAAAGGCACAGCATGATTAATAATCCCGCCACCGACCAAGAACATCGCAATGGTTCCCACAAAGGTCAGGGTTTTCATTAATTTTGGTGCAAATGCTAACAATCCGCGGCCAATACTTTGCTTAAGGCTAGATGCCTGTTCGGTTAAATATAAGCCTAAATCATCAATTTTCACAATCATGGCAACAAAACCATAAACACCCACAGTCATTAAAATCGCAATCACTGAAAGTACGAGAACTTTAGTACCAAATGCAGCTGTGGCAACCGTACCCAATGAAATCACCACAATTTCAGCAGATAAAATAAAGTCGGTACGAACAGCCCCTTTAACTTTATCTTTTTCAAAAGTGACTAAATCTGTTTCTATTTCGATCAGTTCTGCTTGTGCAGCTTCTTGAGTTTGGGCTTTTTTATGATGCAAGCTATGCAGAACTTTTTCTACGCCTTCATAACACAAAAATAAACCACCAATCATCAATAAAGGATTAATGAGCCACGGTGCAACGACACTAATCAGCAAGGCTAAAGGTACAAGAATTAACTTATTAATGAATGAACCTTTTGCAACACTCCAAACTACAGGTAATTCACGTTCAGAACGGACACCACTGACTTGTTGTGCATTCAGCGCTAAATCATCCCCCAATACCCCAGCCGTTTTTTTTGCCGCCATTTTACTCATTACAGCAACGTCATCTAATACGGTGGCAATATCGTCTAATAATATTAATAAGCTACTCGCCATTCTTTTTATCCTTAAGGGGGTCTAGAGGGTATTTTAAATATAAATATAAGAAAACTGTATCAACTTCATTAAATTCTTTTTATTTTTTCAAGCTTCTGTTTTTATAGTGTCTGACATTAAAAAACATTATGCCGTACAATATGGCAATTCATCAGCAGATACATGTTGTGTTAACAACTTTGGAATAAAGAGATAATGAGTAATCAAGACAATCGTCCTGTTATTTTGACTGGCGACCGCCCAACGGGACAACTTCATTTAGGTCATTTTGTAGGTTCTTTACGTTCGCGTGTAGGGTTACAAGATTCTCACCATCAACATCTCCTCCTTGCTGATGCTCAAGCCTTAACAGATAACGCAGATAACTTTGAAAAAGTACGCCGCAATATTATTGAAGTGGCAACAGATTATCTTGCCGTCGGTATTGATCCAACCAAAACAACCATTTGCGTTCAATCATGCTTGCCTGCATTAAATGAATTGACCATGTTGTACCTCAACTTTGTGACGGTGTCGCGTTTAGAACGTAACCCAACCATTAAAGCAGAGATTCAACTCCGTGGTTTTGAACGCGATATTCCGGCTGGCTTCTTATGCTATCCAGTTGCACAAGCAGCTGATATTACTGCATTTAAAGCATCAGTCGTTCCGGTTGGTGATGACCAAATTCCAATGATTGAACAGACCAATGAAATTATACGTCGTTTAAATCGTCAAATTGCTCATGATGTGCTACCAGAATGTAAAGCTCTGCTTTCAAACATGAGTCGTTTACCCGGTTTTGATGGCAAAGCAAAAATGTCTAAATCATTAGGCAATACCATTGTGCTAGATGCATCTGACAAAGACATTAAAAAAGCAGTCAATGCCATGTATACCGATCCAAATCATTTAAGAATTGAAGATCCGGGTCAAGTTGAAGGCAATATTGTATTTACTTATCTAGATGCTTTTGACACAAATAAAGAAGAAGTTGAAGAGCTAAAAGCACATTATCGTCGTGGTGGTTTAGGTGACGGCACTGTGAAGAAACGTCTTGAAGGCGTACTAAAAGAACTCATTACCCCGATTCGTGAACGTCGTCTCGAGCTGGCTAAAGATCCTGATTACATCATGGATATTTTAAAAACTGGCACAGATAAATGTCGCGATATTACCCAACAGACACTCGATGAAATTAAATCAGGTTTAGGCATGTTTCACTTCTAAACACGTTTAATCATAAAAAAGCCTTTCTTTATGTAGAAAGGCTTTTTTATGCCCAGAAAACGATAAACAAATCACACTCACCAATAGTTATTAACTTTAATTAACACAACGTAACTGAAAACATCATGAAATGACTGCTCATTCATTTTATTATGTTTTTAGTGTTTAAAGCTCTATAGAGTTTTAACATTCTCCTTAACCGAAACTGTGAAAACAGCTTCGTTGTTATACGCAATGATCACCCCAATCGTTGCGTATTTTTTTGTTTGTACAATTATAATAATTACCATGTATAAGCCATTTTAAAACTAAACATTTTTATTTTAATGTTTACAAAATACTTGTATATAAAATAAACTTTATTTTGTTCTTCTTTTTAAATCCTTAATTTGTTATAAATAACGAGAACTGATTATAATTCATCCGGGGTTTAAAATATGTTACTTAACAAATATATAAAATATACTTTTCTTGCAACAACGATAACAACCTTACTTACTGCATGTGCTGGTAGCGATGGTAGCAATAATAGTTCAGCAGCACCCTTTGCACCAAAATCAATTTCGGGGACTGCTGTCGATTTCTATTTAGCCAATGCTACTGTAAAATTTGATGACTGTAATGGCCTGACAACTACAACAGATGCACAAGGTCAATTCTCTTTTAAGACCACTGCCGACTGTAATAACTCCGCAATTACCATCACTGGGGGTACAGATATAGGAACAGGACTTCCATTTACTGGCACACTCAAAATCAAAAAAACAGATTTACAAAATATTTCAAATAATGATTTAGTTGCGAGCCCACTTACATCACTTGAATATTATCTTGGCTCTGGCGACCTTCAGGTTGTTTTAAATAATCTCGGTCTGACCACTGTAACAGCAGCAAATATTAATTCATACAACCCTGTCAAGCATGGCAGCGCAAAAGAAATGGCGGTAATTTTCACGCTACAACAACTTGCAACTCAAATTGAAGATAACTTCCAAGCAATCAACAAAAGTGATGGCTCTGTTGCATTGACGCAAGAACAGGCGACACAAATTGCTTTTTCTACTATCGGAAATGCGTTAAAGACACAAGGGAAAAACCTATTTAATAGTAATGGTGATCTTCAAACAACTGCTTTAACTGAAATTCTTACTGCTGCTGTAACCACGGCTGGGACGACCATCAATGATCCTAGCACACCAATAGATTCTAATATTAAAGATAATATCAAAGGTAATATTACCACCGTATCAACAGAGATCAATAAGATTGCACAATCAGGTGGAGATGGCGCGACTTTACAAGGAGCTTTAAACGTAGCGTTACAAGACCCTAACAGTCCAGCACAGGCAATTAAAGAGAGCTTAAAAACGCCAATTTATGCTGATTTTACTTTAGCAGGTTATTCATTGGCAACGCTTAAGACTTCCAGCCCTACTGCACCATTAGCGTTAAGTTATGCAAACCTAGATACTGCCTTGGCAGTCAACTTTAAACTGAACAATACCAAGTCTGAATTAACCGATACGATTAAATTAGGTTTTAAAATTAATGGTAGCCGTGGCGCAGCAAGAGAAAACCTAGATGTCATTATTAGTAATATTCAAGTGACCTTTAAAACAGATGGCACAATACTCAGTGCTAAAGTTCCAGTGAATACAGTTATTAATATTTCCACATCTCTTCAAGGCGTAAGCAAATTAAATATTACTACCCAGAAAGATATTCCGATTAATGTCAGCAATGGAATTATTCCCCTCTCTAGTATCATCAGTAGCAATGATGCCTTAAAGACGTATTATACTGAATACATGAAGAAACTTGCAGTGAATGATTTAGTAGAGGCATCTGCTTATGTATTACCAATCACCTATACAGTGGATCCAGCTCTTGAACTACAAAATGGCACCATAAGTATTGATAGTGCTCAATTCCAAGGCTCAACCTTAACAGCTCACTTTAAACTGAATTAATCCATTAAATGCCAGCCTTCAAGCTGGCATTTTTATCTTCAGCATTTAAATATTTGTCTTTGGATTATATGAAATATCATAATTTAATTATATATATGGCATGTATATGCCCAACTGGTTTATATGCTGCACCTGAAGATCTTTTTTTACAGGCACAGAGCTTAGCAAAAGAAACCAAATCATCTTTAAAATTTACAACAGAACTAAATGCAGTGAATGACCGCATCGACTTTCTGGATATAAGACAAAGTGAAGGCGTACAGAATAGCAACGCTGGTGACTACATGGGTGCACATTTTGCTATGGAATACCAGTTTCATCCACAGTGGATTGTTGATGGATCATATTGGTACAGAGAAATTGATTATGCTCAAGACACCAATACCATTCACTCTAGCTCACTGGGGATTCGCTATTTCCCTGAGTTAAACTTAAACAAAAAAGATCGTTTTTTCATTGCTGCAACGCTATGGGGAAATCAGGCCAATGAGCTAAATAAATCTACAGCAACCATCGTTAATCAACAAAGGATTGAACAGCTTCAGGTCAATCAACCACAAGACTTACAATTTCAACTGAATGGTGTTTTTTCTCGAAAACTTGATCCCATGAATCAAATTAATTTATTTGCTGGAGTCGGTTACAGCCAAGTCAAAGTAGATAGCTTAGATATTCAAGCAAAATATAAAGGTTGTTTGATGGATATCAATATTAATTCCAGTAATCAATATTCAGGAAAATTAAACAAACCCTGTTCTATCGATAATCTATTGATCAACCAACTGAATATTTCAGGTAATGCCAGTGATTATGGCATTGAGATTCAAAATGACCTGAACTATAACGCTTATTTTACCAGCTTAGGTGGTTCATGGAACTGGAGATATCGTCAATTTGAAAGTCAGATTGCCTACCAGTATCAGCATTTATGGCGAGACAACATTGATGACCGCGTTCGTAATTTTGGTAATACACCAGTTAACAACAATCATAGTCTTGGTCTTAAACTCAGCTACGATGTTACCCCCAAAATATCGACCTTTATGAAAGGGGAATTTTACCAACACAATTTTGTCGGAAATATACCATTTTTGTATAATGGAGTGACTGCATCGCGTCTGGATCGTCGATATGGGCTTGCTACGTTGGGGCTAACCTTTCAAGGTTTTTAACAGTAGCAAAGATAAGAATTATTTAAGATAAGATGGAGTCATGCATTATTGCATCAAGGTAAAATATAGCAAAAGCAAATCGTTATATTTTTAATCTACTGACTACTCTACTCTTTGGAGCTTAATCCAACAAAAATATTGAGAAATACTCAAACAGAATATGATTGCTGATATCCCAAGATATTTTTCTTATATAAACATTGAACAGTATTTGTAACTCTTAGGCTACTTTAAATAGTCGAGGAAAATACCAGTCAAGTCTCAACTGACTGGTATTCACTCTCATTTTAAGACTTAGTTTTTATGACGCATGTGAGGGAATAAAATCACATCACGGATACTTGCTGCATCAGCAAATAACATCACCAAACGGTCAATACCAATCCCCTGACCCGCTGTTGGAGGAAGACCATATTCAAGTGCTTCAATGAAGTCAGCATCGTAATGCATCGCTTCATCATCACCTGCATCTTTCTCTTCAACTTGCGCTTGGAAACGTTCTGCTTGGTCAATTGGATCATTTAATTCTGAGAAACCATTTGCCAATTCACGACCACCAATAAAGAACTCAAAACGATCGGTAATGTGTGCATTATGATCATTACGGCGCGCCAATGGTGAAGTTTCCGCTGGATAT
Source organism: Acinetobacter bohemicus ANC 3994 (assembly GCF_000367925.1). GTDB lineage: Bacteria > Pseudomonadota > Gammaproteobacteria > Pseudomonadales > Moraxellaceae > Acinetobacter > Acinetobacter bohemicus. The sequence goes on along the minus strand of NZ_KB849164.1, from coordinate 295,991 downwards.
TCGGTAATGAATGTTGGTTGGCGAAGTTTAGTTTCCACAGTTTCTTCAAATACGATGGTTTGAAGTCGACCTAAACCAAAACTCGGTTTTACTTTTTCTTTCAATTCTTCTTGAATAAATTTAGCCAAAAATTCACGGTCAGCCACATTCTCTGGCGTGAGGTTTGGATTATGTTCAAGAATGGCATCAAACATCGAAATTTTCTTGAATGGCCCTTTAAAGCTAAACACTTCACCTTGATAAGGCACATCGGTCGAACCCAAAATATCGAGCGCTAATTTTTCCAGCATATTTTCAGTCAAAGCCATCAAGTCTTTGTAATCTGCATACGCTTGATAGAATTCGATCATGGTGAATTCAGGGTTATGGCGCGTCGAAACACCTTCGTTACGGAAGTTTCGGTTAATTTCAAATACGCGTTCAAAACCACCAACCACTAGACGTTTTAAGTAAAGCTCAGGGGCAATACGTAAATACAATGGCATATCAAGTGCATTATGGTGTGTTTCAAACGGACGCGCAGATGCACCACCCGGAATCACATGCATCATTGGCGTTTCAACTTCCATGAAACGTTGTTCAGTTAAAAATGCACGCATACCCGCAACGACTTTAGCACGAATTTCAAACGTTTTACGTGTCTCGTCGTTCACCATCAAATCAAGATAGCGTTTACGATACTTCATTTCGGTATCGTTTAAACCATGGAATTTATCTGGAAGTGGACGCAGTGATTTGGTTAAAAGTTCGAAGTGTTCAATATGAACATAAAGATCGCCTTTACCAGAACGGCCAATATAACCTTCAACTGCGATAATATCGCCAAGGTCTAAACCTTTAATAGTTTCAAGTACTTGTGGATCTAACTCTTTACGTGCAACATAAAGTTGAATACGACCAGTCATGTCTTGGATCACGATGAATGAACCACGGTTCAACATCACACGACCTGCAACTTTTACATAAACTTTTTCACCAGCTTCAATTTCTTCTTTAGACTGATCAGCGAATTGATCTTGTAAATCTTGAGCGTAATGTTCACGCTTAAAGGTATTCGGCCAAGGACTAGTGCCCTTTTCCTTAGCATGTTTTTCAATATGCTTTAACTTGGCATGACGCTGTGCAATTAAATCGTTTTCGGAAATTTGTTGTTCAGAAGTCGATTGAGCGTTAGGTTGCGTCATCTCTGCCTCGTATATGTGTAAAAAACGGAAGTTGCATAGCATAGCAGATTCAGTAAAAATTTCGTATGACTTATTGCCAAACAAAACTATTGATTTACTCAAAACAACTTCCTTTCATTCATCTTTTTAACCTCCGGCCAATTGTTTGACCCGTTCAAAACCCTTTTTACATGCAGTATCCATCATTATTTGTTTTTGAATACTCATCATATTTTATTTATGCAAAAAACATATACAAAGAACAAGGGGATTAATTTCATATTTTTAATGGATAATTTATTTTGTAAATTTCTTGATACTCGTTTTTTCAAATTTTTTCTTAGACCAAAAGCTAACTTCTTTGTTTACCAGAGTCCCTTACAATGATTGAGGCAAAATAGTTGAAAAGGAAACTATTCAACTCTTTCTATCTTTGTAAATAAAGACAGAGTGAACGATAAAATAATGAGTACATGTACTTCAAAAATCTTATTTTTGCATGGACTAGATTCTTCTCGTGAATCAACCAAATTCCATGCCATTGATGCCAACCATAAGTATTGCATTGATATCGATTATCGCAATCTTACTTTTCAAACTGTCGCCAATTTTTATCACGACATTATTACCAAAATTAAGCCTGAAATATTAGTGGGGCACAGCTTAGGTGCTTATTGGGCACTCAAAATGTCAGCCTTACACAAAATTCCAGCAATTATTGCCAACCCAAGTCTCAACCCAAATTTTCGTGAAGACTATCCACCGATTGCCGAAGATGATCTTGAACATGAGATTGCTCAAATTGCTTATTTAGAGCTAGGTGATGAAGTGCTGGATATGTATGCAGTGAAAGAGCAACTCGAACCTTATATGCTTGTTCAAGCTGTTGAAGGTGGACATCACCGTTTAGCCAGCCCTGAAAACTTAAATGATTTAATTCAACATCTACACATACATTTTTTGAAGTAAAAAGCCTTGGATTAACCAAGGCTTTGTATCATTTATGATCGATTATGCAACAGCTTGTTGTGGCTGAGTTTTATCATCTAACACAGACCAAACAGTCAGCCCCAAATCAGCATGTAGGTCAGGTAAATCTAGGAAAATACTGGCACCCAAAAGTTCATGGTTACATTTATCCACCAATTGTTTCACTGCTTTTAAAGTACCGCCTGTTGCCAAAACATCATCCACAATAATAATTTTTTGCGGCTCAATTTCAGCAGACATTTCTAAACGATCCATACCATATTCTAAGCTGTAGCCTACTCCAACTACTGGTGGCGGTAACTTACCCGCTTTACGAACCAGTAATAGACCTTTGCCTAAACGCTGTGCCAACAAGCTCGCAAGAACAAAACCACGGGCTTCAACAGCAACAAAACTATCGACTTCTTGCAACTTTTCAGCAGGAATACTGGCAATTAACGCATCTGTTAATAGCTCAATATTACTCATAAATAATGGTGTCAAATCAAAGAAACAAATCCCCGGTTTAGGGAAATTTTGGACAGTACGAATTTTAGACCACAAAGTAGTAGACAGATTGCTCATGGGGAGAAAAGTAATTTAAAAGAGAATATGTCAATTTTAGCGCTTTATGCACTGAATGACCAGTAAACAACCACCCGAAAAATACAGCCAAACATAAAACTAGCACATAAGCATATGATTTTATTATGTTCATTTTTTAAATAAATAATAGGTATAAATTTACCCAATTATAAAATAACAAATCCGGTATTCTTTTTCTCCTCGACCTTAGTCTAGAGACTGACTTTTAAACTTAAAAAAGTTATCTAAATCTTTGCATACACCTTTTATTCACCGCTATTTAAAGACTTATATTTAGTTCATATTGTTAAACAAAAATGATATTTCAGCATTTTTATGACAAGTTTTGTCCTCATCTGCAATTCTGCTTTCAAATTCACTCACTAAACTCAGATATTTGCTTTACATTAACGCTAGAACTGCGTAAAAATTTGCTTGAATATGTACATTGAAAGTCATATCACTAGAGTCAAGCTGTATATGGATTTTTACTGACTTAACTTTTTAAAAAGTCAGTGCTTTGGAGAGTCAAATGAAAAAGTATCAATGCATCGTTTGTGGATGGATTTATAACGAAGCTGAAGGTTGGCCACAAGATGGTATTGTCGCAGGCACGAAATGGGAAGATATCCCAGATGATTGGACATGCCCAGACTGTGGTGTATCAAAAGTTGATTTTGAAATGATTGAAATCTAATCATTGATACAAAAGACCATAACGCATGGTCTTTTTTTACATCTTTTAGAAAACCGTTTGGAGAAAACTATGCACCCTATCGTCATCATTGGTTCAGGTATGGCCGGTTATACCGCAGCACGTGAGTTTCGTAAGCTAAATCCCGAGCATGAGCTGGTCATGATTTGTGCAGATGATGCGGTAAACTATGCCAAACCCACGCTGTCAAATGCTTTGGTGGGTAACAAAGCGCCAGAACAAATTGCTTTGGGTGATGCCATTAAAATGAGTGCTCAACTGAAGATGCGTATTGAAGCGCATACTTGGGTCAAAGAAATTCAGTCCGAACAACATCAACTGATTTTAGAAAAAGACGGACAACAAAGTACTCAGCCCTATTCGAAACTGGTTCTCGCTGTTGGCGCAAATCCAGTTCGCTTAGCCATTGCTGGCGATGGTAGTGATGACATTCATGTGGTTAACAATTTGAATGACTACAAAACTTTCCGTAAAAATTTGGCTATACGTCAAGACAAACGTGTCGTGATTTTAGGTGCAGGTCTAATTGGCTGTGAATTTGCCAATGACTTACAAAACACCGAGCATCAAGTGACAGTGATTGATTTAGCGTCAAGACCTTTAGGACGTCTTATTCCTGAATATGTGGCGGCTTCGTTCCAAGAAAAATTAGAAGAAATTGGTATTCACTTTGTATTGGGTACAACGGTTGAAAAAGTCATTAAAGTTGAAAATGGCGACTATCAAATTACCCTAGCTAATGGTCAGTCTGTCATTGCAGACATTGTACTTTCTGCGATTGGTTTGCAACCCAACGTAGAGTTAGCCAAAGCAACCAATATTGCTTGTAGCCGTGGAATCTTGACCAATGGCCTTTTAGAAACCAATCAAGCCGATATTTATGCGATTGGTGACTGTGCAGAAGTCAATGGTTTACTGCTCCCTTATGTGATGCCAATCATGCAACAAGCCCGTGCTTTAGCGAAAACCTTAAATGGTGACAACACGCATGTTCACTATCCTGCAATGCCTGTTGCCGTTAAAACACCTACCGCGCCACTGACTGTACTTCCAGCACCGATTGACGTCGATGTCACGTGGGAAACAGAAGAACTCGAAGATGGCATGATTGCAAAAGCGCTAGATAGTCAAAATACCTTACGTGGTTTTGTGCTCTTGGGTGCAACCGCAGCCAAACAACGTTTAAGCCTAACTAAATTAGTACCTGACTTGATTCCTGTAGCAGTTTAAGGTTTTAATACAAAGGATATTTTTTCAAAAAAATGTCCTTTTTAGGAAAATAACAATGAATAGTGCACTTACATTCACGGGCTCTCCCTATACTTCTTTTATGCATGAAACCAAAGTCACTTTAAGCAATGGTATTGAGCTGCATGTCGAAATAGGTGGACAACCCGAACATCCTGCAATCATGCTGATTATGGGTTTAGGTGCGCAACTGTTATTCTGGCCTGATTTTTTCTGTAAATCACTCATCGACCAAGGTTATCGAGTCATTCGTTTTGACAATCGAGATATTGGATTGTCTTCAAAAATTCGTCATTCAGGGCCACGACTAAATACATTCAAACTTATGGGCCGCTTTGCTTTAGGTTTAGAAAACCAAGGCGCACCGTATAATTTATATGATATGGCAGAAGATGCGGCATTATTAATTGATCATTTAGAACTTGATAACGTCTCGGTGCTCGGAGCTTCGATGGGCGGGATGATTGCGCAAATTCTGGCAGCAAAACACCCTCAAAAAGTCAGCAACCTAGGGCTGATGTTTACCAGTAACAATCAACCGTTACTGCCACCACCCTTTCCAAAACAACTTTTAAGCCTGATTGGCAAACCTGAATCTACCGACGAAGATGGTATTGTGAATCATAGTGTAAAAGTATTTAATATTATTGGTTCACCCGGATATATCAACCAAATTGAAATTATTCAGACCGCACGCAAGTTATATCAGCGAAGTTATTATCCAGCGGGTGTACTTCAACAATTTTTAGCAATATTATGTACGGGTTCTTTGCTACAATTGGGTAAGCAAATTCAGCAACCTACCCTCGTGGTACATGGCTCTCGGGATCGTTTACTTCCACCGAGTCATGGCAAAGCAGTTGCAAAGGCAATTACAGATGCTAAGTTTGAATTAATTGATGGAATGGGGCATGATATGCCTCCGCATTTTATTCCATATCTTAGCGGATTATTTGCTGATCACTTTAAATCAAAACATTAGGACACTATGGCTGCATTACCATCTTTAAGACAGCTGTCATATCTCGTTACACTGTCTGAAACGCTGCATTTTACTGAAGCTGCGCGTCGTTCATTTGTGACCCAATCGACTTTGTCAGGCGGGATCATGGAGTTAGAGCGCTTGTTAGGTGGAGTACTCGTTGAACGCGACCGCCAAAATGTACGTTTAACTCCGCTAGGCGAGCAGGTTGTTGCCCGAGCCCGTGTTCTATTGGCAGATGCACAAGACTTGATGCGTTTAAGTCGTGAGATGAGCGAGCCTTTAACTGGTGATCTACATTTGGGGATCATCCCAACCATTGCACCTTTTATTTTGTCGAAACTTTTAGATGAAGTACATAAACAACTTCCTAAAATTCAATTGCATTTGCACGAAGCACAAAGTGAAAAAATTGTCGAAAAACTAGAACATGGCAATCTTGATATGATTGTTTTGGCTCTACCTTTTGATACACGTGGCTTAAAAGTTGCTGAAATCGCAAAAGAAAACCTTTATTTGGTCTGTAATAAATCAGACCAAAATGCGAATAATGCAAACTCTTTAGATGACTTAGACCTATCGCGTTTAGTCTTACTTGAAGAAGGTCATTGTCTACGAAATCATACTTTGAGTGCTTGTCCAATTGGCGAACGTAAAAATGATCATCGCTTAAAAGCAAGTTCATTGCCAACATTAGTAGAAATGGTTTCTTCAGACTTAGGCTTTACCCTACTGCCTGAAATTGCCATTCATACCAATATGATTAAAGCAAATCCAGAATTAGTGGTCAAAGCGATTGAGGCAGCACCAAGTCGTACCCTTGCATTGGTCACGCGTAAAAGCACTCCATTGCAAAGTGAATTTGATGTACTGTTGCAAATCTTTCAAAAAATCACCAAAAATCTTCACTAAAAAACCATCTATATATTAAAAGGAGCGATGGCTCCTTTTTTTATGTTCAATTTTTTATCCTCCATGTTCACCTAACAGTAATAAATCCACGGGATGTAAACTCAAAACGTTATTCGTGTTTTTTTTTAGATAAAAAAATAGCTTATCTATACAGATAAGCCATTCAAGGTAAAAATAAATTATGACTCCATAGAGCAATAATTTATTAGATTCCCGATGAGTTGAAGTACTACTATTAGCCAGACTAATAAGAAGTGCTGTCATAGTAGAAGGTTCAATCTGTTTTTTATATCCCTATAAATAGGGATTTCCTAATTGCCCAAAACTACTCTACTGCAAACAAAAATAGCTTAAAATAAGAACACAATAAATATACATTTTTTAAATATGTATTATTCAACAAACACTTAAGTTTACCTAAAATCTTATAAATTACCAATTTCTTGGGATAGCACTTTAATTCGCTTTATAGCAAAGTGACTCAATAAAATAGAAAACCATTGTGAGAAATGCCTAGTGGGTGAACTAACGTTACCTGTTCCTATTATGATGATAAAGGACCAACCAACTTTTAATCATCTATCAGAGAGTATACTCATTCGGTTAGGTTATCCTACAGAATTAATGATTCATAGCCATGACCTCATTGAAGCTGAACAATTATTACAACAACATTTACCCAATTTAATCTTGATTGATTTACGTCTTGATCAGTCAGAAAAAATTTCATTTATAAGAAAAATAAAAAAAGTTCATCCAGATGCACATATTATTGTGGTCTTAGCCCAGCAAGAGACGCCTTTACTGTTTGCAGCAATTCAAGCCGGTATACAAGGCTATATTTTTTATGAGCACACTGAAGCAGAAATTTTCAATCACATTAAAACTATTCTGCGTGGTGGAGCACCCATCCATGACGCTTTAGCACAGTATATTTTGTCGCATCAACTTCGCTTTCATAAAACCCTATCAACAACTAAAATAAACCAACCCATACAGCTAACAGCGATTGAACATGACATTTTAAATTTAATCTCAGATGGGCTTAGTCCACAGCAAATTGCACAACAGATTACTGTGCCCTTATATAAAATCGAAGGTCATATTAGAAATATTTATCAAAAAATTACCTATTTATAAAATAATCCTCATCCTTTTTCAGCTCACAACCAACATCGAGATAAAACAAAAGAGTCCGAAGACTCCTTTGTTTTATGGATTTTTGAGGAAATTATTTAATCAAGCCTAATAAAATTCTTTGCGCATTATGTGGCGCTTGACCTGCCGCAACTTGGGCACGCACCCACGTTCCATCACCTTGCAATAACCATGCTTGTTGATTATCTTGTAAATAAGTGAATAAACCTTGCTGATAAATACGTTTTTTCAGCGCTGGATCTTCAATGGGGAAACACGCCTCAACACGATTAAATAAATTACGATCCATCCAATCGGCACTTGAGCAGTAAATTCGAGCATTGCCATTATTACCAAAGTAATAAACACGAGTATGCTCTAAAAAACGTCCGACAATTGAACGCACTCGAATATTTTCTGAAAGCCCTGGCAAACCCGGACGCAAGCAGCAAATAGAACGAATAATTAAATCAATCTGTACCCCTGCTTGAGATGCTTCATACAACTTGTTAATCAGCTGCATTTCAGTTAAAGCATTCACTTTGACAATGATTTGTGCAGGCTTACCCGCTTTGGCATTGGCAATTTCTTCATCAATATAATTCACAAGTTGCGCATGTAAGGTAAATGGCGCATGTAGAAGTTTTTTCAACTTCGCCATTTTCCCCATACCTGTCAATTCTTGAAAAATACGGTGTACATCTTCACACAGCTCTTTATCTGTGGTGAGCAACCCATAGTCGGTATAAATACGCGCATTGCCTGCATGATAGTTACCTGTACCTAGATGCACATAACGCACAAGCTTGTTATTTTCACGGCGTACCACCAAAATCATTTTGGCATGGGTTTTATAACCCACAATGCCATAGACCACCACAGCACCCGCTTCTTGCAGTACATTTGCCACTTCAATATTCGACTCTTCATCGAAACGGGCACGCAACTCAATGACTGCGGTGACTTCTTTACCATTGCGCGCAGCTTCCGCCAGCACTTGCACAATTTCAGAATCTGGACCACTACGATACAAAGTTTGCTTAATCGCAAGCACTTGCGGATCACGTGCAGCTTCACGCAATAAATTAATCACGGGTGCAAATGATTCAAAGGGATGATGTAACAGAATGTCTTGTTTCTGCATAGCAGAAAAAATATTTTCAGATTTTTTTAGAACTTTTGGAATAATTGGCGTATGTGAATCATAACGTAAATGTGGACGTTTAAAATTCGAGAGTAATCGTGCAAGATTAACTGGACCATCTACTTTATAAAGTTGCTCTTTTTCAAGATCAAATTCATCGAGTAAATACTCATAAATATGTTCAGGGCAATTGTGGGTCACTTCTAAACGTACCGCACGACCAAAACGGCGTGAGTTCAATTCACCTTTCAATGCTTTAGCTAAGTCTTCAACATCTTCATTTAATGCCAAATCTGCATTACGCGTTACACGAAATTGATAGCAACCAGTCGCCGTCATACCGGGGAACAAATCAGACACATGTTCATGAATGATGGCAGACAACATAACATGATGCTCTTTGCCATCGGTCAATTCATCGGGTAAACGTACCACGCGAGGTAATGAACGCGGTGCTGGAACAACGGCTAAATCAATTTGACGACCAAAGGCATCTTTCCCTTCCAAAGTCACAATAAAGTTTAAACTTTTATTCACCAAACGTGGAAATGGATGGGCTGGATCAAGGCTAATTGGAGTCAGAACAGGAGCAACTTGTTCTTGGAAATACTTCTTAATCCAAGCAGACTGAGCAGGTGTAAGCTCACCACGACGTAAAAAACAGATGTCTTCTTCACGCAGTTTCGGCAAAATTGTTTCATTTAAAATACGGTATTGGCGTTCAATTGCTGCGTGTGCTGTTTTAGAAATACTATCCAGCACTTGTTTTGGGGTTAAACCATCAGGGCTACGACTTTCATTGCCTAAATCAAGTTGCTCCATCAAACCGGCAAAACGGATTTCAAAAAATTCATCCAGATTACGGGAAAAAATAAGCAAGAAATTCATGCGATCAAGCAAAGGATGCAGAGGATCAACCGCCTGTTCTAATACACGAAGATGAAAATCTAGAATAGAAAGTTCACGGTTAATATAGCGATCATTATATGTATATTCTATTTGTGTAGGAGATGGGTCTGCTGCAGTATTCATACCTAACCTATGCTTGTTCTAAAGTAATTCATATCTATCTAAGTATGCTTCAAAATTGTGACAATTTCATAAAAAAAAGCCCAATAATTTATAATGCTGATCAGTTAAGGGATTTTACAATGAACGCCTTAACTTTTTAGTTATTCACGACGGAGTCTTATCGCTTTAAATCAAATTTTTGGAGCTCGTTTGTTCTTTTTTTTGCCAAAAGAACCAAAAGCATTTGTCATCCGCAAAACTCGTCAAATACCTTTTATTGATCAATTCATCGCAGAAACCTTACTTTTCAAAGTAGTCTTGCCTCGAACAGTTGCGGATGACGTTTACGTGTATCGAATAACATCATGAATTTTAAAAAATGCCAATCAATCTCTTAACTAACTGGCATTACAATACTTTGGGCTTTTTTACAGTAAAGAATTAAGGAATATGGCTATAACGCATATATTTTTGAATCATCCGTTTACGATACTTTAATTTTCGATCGTCACGATGGTCTTGATAATATTTTGGATTCGGTAAAATCGCAGCTAAGAAAGCCGCCTGTTCACGCGATAAATTTTTCGAACTTTTACCAAAATAATGCTGTGTTGCGGCTTCCACACCATAAATATTTTCGCCAAACTCAACTGAGTTTAAATATACTTCTAAAATTCGTTCTTTTGACCAAACCCGCTCCATCATCCATGTGGCAACCGCTTCCTGACCTTTACGCAAAAATGAACGCTTATTATATAAAAATAGATTTTTTGCCAATTGCTGTGAAATCGTTGAACCACCGGCAACGACTTTACCTTTATCTTTATTACGCTCTAAGGCGAATTGCATACCGGCCCAATCAAAACCGTTGTGTTGTAAAAACTTACCATCTTCTGCTGCAACTACCGCATGTTTCAAATAGTCACTGATTTGATCATAATCACGCCATTCATGTTTGATTGGCTTAGAAGGTTCAGACCAATAATCTATCCGCATCATCATGGTGGTTTCAACCGGATGAGTTCGCCACCAGACCAGACTTGTAAAAATCCAAAGTTGTACTAAAAGTACCAAACTGACAAGTATTAACAAACTACGAACAATAAAAGCTTTCATGTCAGTGAGTTACTCCAAAATATCTATTTTTTCATGCTAAGCTTGAAGCTGAATATAGCAAAGATTATAAAAGAATAGCATGGCTGAACTTTCACCTCCCTCAATTCGAAGTAAACCCGAGGTTCACCTTTGGTGGCTGACTGCACTTTTTATTGCCATTAATGTCAGTTTATTTCTCTGGCAAGTGCTCACAGGGGTAAATATTAGCAGTCCCAGTCTTGTCGATGCTATTCATTGGGGCGCTGATTATGCACCTTTAACCTTTTTAGAGGAACCCACTCGCCTGTTTACCAGCATGTTTTTTCATTTTGGCTTCATTCATCTCATGCTAAACATGTGGGCACTCTATATTTTTGGCAGTGTCGCTGAGCAGCTTTTTGGTCGGTTTTATTATTTAGGTATGTATATTTTTGCAGGTCTTATGGGCAGCTTGCTCAGTGGCTTGATCGACACTCAAAACACTTTTGAGCTGCTTCAAAGCCAAAACCCTGAACTTTTTCCAACCGTCAGTGCGGGTGCTTCTGGTGCGGTAATGGGGATTGGTGGCGCATTGACTGTTTTATCCTTATTTCCGATTTTACCCAAGCAACGCTTTATTTTAGATAAAAAAACTTTGGTCATGGTGATGGGCATTAACTTGTTGATTGGCTTTACCATGCCGGGGATTAATAATGCGGCCCATATTGGCGGCATGCTGATGGGCGCTATATTGGCGATTATTTGGTACATGGGACAACGGATACATAAACCGAATTTAGGCATTTATCTGGGCTTAGTTGTGGGCGCAGTGACCTGTTATTTATTTTATGATTACTGCATGCAACAAGTTCAAATCCTTGAACCGATTTGGCGCCAAATTCTTAGCGCTATGCGCGCACAACTTCATTTTTAACATAAATAAATCACCTACTTCAGATGAGAGAGATCATTGATTGATCTCTCGCAAACTTTGTAAAGGTGGAATATCACAGAGATAACTTAAGCGATAACGTCCAATCAAGGCACACAGTAAGGTCATCAGAATCGGTAAAATTAGCCAAATTTCCCCATGTGCCTGAATTGCCAAATTCATTTTATAACTCGCAATGGCACTAATCACTTCTGCAAACAGACAAGAAACTACACCGGCCACAAATCCAATAAAACCAATCTCCAAACTCATCATTTGTTTTAACTTTTGTTTAGAACTACCAAATGAACGTAGCAAAGCCACTTCACGTTTGCGTTCATCCATCAATAAATTCAAGCAGGCAATAAGCACTAAAATACCTGACACACTCACCAACAACGCCAAAATGGTAATAATTTGCACCAAGACATTTACTAAGCGTTTAACTTCATCCAAGATCAAGCTGACATCAATAAAAACCGTATTGGAAAATTGCTGAATCACAGGAACCAATTGCTTTTTATCCTGTTCTGGCACATAAAAACTGCCTAAATAACTGCCTGCATTTTCATCCATGGTTTTGGGTGCAAAAATAAAGAAAAAATTAGGACTAAAGCTTTCCCATTCCACACTACGCAAGTTAATGACTTTGGCGTGAACTAACCCTTCTGGCAAGCTAAAGGTCAGCCGATCACCGATTTGAATCCCCAGTTCTTCCGCAGTTTTGACTTCTACAGATACATCACCGACTTGTTTCAGTGCTGCGCTGCCCTGCACTATTTTATTGTCAGTCGGATATTCTGTGGTTTGAGTTAAATTTAATTCACGGCGTAAAGAATTATTGTTTTTCAGCAATTGCTCTGCAAAGGGCTGATCATTTTTCGCCACCAATCGCCCACGGATATTGGGATATAATGGTGTACTCTGCCACCCCTGTTGTTCAAGCTTCGCTTTGAATACAGGCATATCAAACGGCGGTAAACCGTAAACAAATTGATTGGGTGTGCCTTCAGGTAATTGTTGCTGCCAACGCTCCAACAAATCGGTTCGTAACACCGCCAAGACGGTAATTAAACTTAAACCCAGTGCCAAAGCAGTAATTTGAAAAGCAGTTTGATAAGGCGCACGCACATAAGCTGAAATGGATATTTTTAAGCTTTTGATTAATTTCAGCCCACCCCAAATCAGCATATACAGTACCGTACACAGTAAAATAATCGCACCAATCACCCAAGCAGTGAGTACAATATTTTCAGTCAGTACAATACTAAACGACACCAAACTTGCCGTGCCCATCAGTAGCATCCACAGCATCGACTGCACAGATTTTTCTTGCTGACGAATGACCCGAATAGGCGGTGTATTCAGCAGTTGCCATAAACTTGGCACAATAAATCCAAGCAACACTACGGCGCTGGTCAGCATTGCGATAGGTAGTGGTCCAAGCAACAAATCCAACACAGAAAATTGAATTTGCAGATGCGGAATCAACTGTAGCATCAGTTGTAACAAGCCATAGCCGAGTGAAACTCCCGCTAAACTGCCAATCGCCATTGCAACCATTAAAACCACGCTCAATAAAGCTAAATATGCGTTAAGAATCTGAGCCTTCGTTGCGCCAATACAACGCATGAGCGCAATATAGTCCTGATTTTGTTGTACATAGCGCTGACTGGTTAAAGCAATCGCAATACCACACAACAAAATAGTCAAAATATTGGTCAGTTGTAAGAAGGTATCTAAATTGGCTATCGGCTTCATTAAACGAGTATTGCCCTCGCTGGCATTGCGTAACCTAAGGCTGGGTTGTTCATTTTCGCTTGGCGTTTGAGCAGCTTGCTGCAATTTGAAATTTTGTTCAAATTGCTTGGTTTGCCCTGCCGTACCCGCCATCAATAAACGATATTCAACCCGACTGCCAACTTGAATGGCATGGGTTCGAGCAACATCAGCTTGGGAAATAATTACCGTAGGAGAAAAACCTGAAAAGCCCAATTCTTGATTGGAATCATGTTCAATTTGAGCCGTGACTTTAAAGGTTGCATCGGCAATATTGACCGTATCACCAACTTTGACATGCAATAAATCCAGAGCACGAGCGCTGAGCCAAACTTGCCCTGCTTGAATTTTGTCTGCTGTTGGCACAACCCGAATGTCTCCACGTAAAGGAAAGGCATCATCAATAGCTTTGACATTCACCATCACAAATTGCTCATGGGTATGTGCCATTGAACTAAATGTGGTGACTTTAGATTGTTGTAACGCGAATTGGTTTGCTTGGTCTTGCCATTTTTTTTCTAGTGGCTGATTGTCGCTCAGAACCAAATCCGCTGCTAACATTTCTGCGGCTTGTAGTGCCACGGCATTTTGAATTTGTTCATTGCTAAATTTTAGTGCTGTGGTCGCACTAATTGCCAAAACCAGAGCAATAATCAGTAAGTAAACACCGCTACTTTTAAAACTTTGTTTGAGTAACGGTTGAAATAGAGGGTTCATTTCAGTCCTCACCGTTACGATGTTCAATTAAATGGCCATCTAACAATTCAAAATGACGCTGGCATTGTTCAGCCAGTTTTGGATCATGTGTCACCAAAACCAAGGTTGTCCCCAATTCACGATTCAGCTGAAATAATAATTGCTCAATCTCTTCGGCTGTTTGTGTGTCTAAATTACCTGTCGGTTCATCGGCAAAAATAATTTGCGGATCACTAATTAAAGCTCGCGCAATCGCAACTCGTTGCTGCTCACCACCGGAAAGGACTTTGGGCGTTTGTGTCGCTTGTCGTTCTAAACCTACTTTTTTCAGCAACGCTAAGGCTTTTTTTTCAGCTGCTGCAAAATTAAAATTCTGTTGTAAGCGCAGTGGCAACATCACATTTTCAACTGCCGTTAAATGCGGTAGCAGTTGAAAAGATTGAAAAACAAATCCAATATGTTTTAAACGCACCAAAGCACGTTGTTCTTCGTTTAATTCAGCAATCGATTCTCCACAAACTGTTAATTTTCCTGCACTGGCTTGATCTAGCGTGGCTACAATTCCAAGCAAGGTCGATTTTCCCGAACCCGAACGCCCCGTAATTGCCACTTGCTCACCCGCATAAATTTCAAAATTTAAATTTTCAAAAATGCGTAGTTCTTTTTGTGCAATTTTGATCTTTTGTGTCAGTTGCTGTGCAGAAATAATCACTTGTGGCATGATGCAATGATCGTGAGTAACTTGGGTCATAATATCTCTATATGCAAAATCGCAATTTAAAAATTCGTGGAATTTCTTACTTGGCGATGTTCAGCCTGTGTCTTATTCCAGCCGTGGTTTCTGCTAAAACCATTATGATTGTGGGGGACAGTATTAGCGCAGCATATGGCATGCAAGCAGAACAAGGTTGGGTCTATTTATTACAAAAGCGTTTAGACCAACAGTATCCGAAAAAACATAAAGTGGTCAATGCCAGTGTGAGTGGTGAAACCAGCAGTGGTGCTGTAGCACGTTTGCCGAAATTATTACAAACTTATAAACCACAAATTGTCGTGATTGAATTGGGTGGGAATGATGGTTTACGTGGTCAATCGCCACTTTTAATTCAAAAGAACCTTGCCAATTTAATTCAACAAAGTCAGCAAGCCAAAGCGACGGTGGTTGTTTTGGGCATGAAAATCCCACCCAATTACGGCACGGCTTATAGTCAAGCTTTTGAAAAAAATTACAGTATTGTCAGCCAACAATACAAAGTGAAATTGATGCCCTTCTTTTTAACAGGCGTTGCAGGCAATAAAAACCTGATGCAATCCGATCTGGTTCACCCGAATGCAAAAGCACAAAGCATTTTACTGAACAATGCTTATCCCTATATAAAAGGCGCTTTATAAGCGCCTTTTATGAATCATTGAAATTTATTTGATTTTAAAAATCAAAGAACAAAACTTCACCTGTTTCTAAAGAATATTCTGCCCCAACCACTTTTAACTTACCTTTAGCAATCAGGTTTTCCAGTACAGCAGAACCATGACGCAACTGATTCACCGATGCAAAAACATTTGAGCGTACCGCATGTTTGCATAGTTTAGCCAAATCATCCTTCAATTCTGTCTGCAACAACGTTTCAACCGATGGGCGCACGCGATTTACAATTGACATTAAGTTTTGTGATGGTGGACTGGCAGGATTCATCAATGTATCAATCGTGGCTTGAATAGCTCCACAATGACTGTGACCTAAAACGACGACCACTGCGCAATCATAACGTTCAGCAGCAAATTCAACACTACCAACCTGAGAAGGTGCAACCACATTGCCTGCGACACGAATCACAAATAAATCGCCCAGTCCCTGATCAAAGACCATTTCAGCAGGAACACGCGAGTCAGAGCAGCCTAAAACGATAGCAAACGGGTTTTGGTCTTCCGCCATTTCTGCACGGTCCTGATGGCTCAGTTGTTTATGATGGGTCGTTTCGCCAGATACAAAACGTTGGTTACCAATTTTAAGACGTTCTAAAGCTTCTTGAGCTGTTAGCATTTCTTTCCCACCAGAATGTTTTGAAGTTACAGCATTTTAATCTCTGTAAAAATGAAAGTCACTTGCAAAAAGAATGACTGTTTAGTTTATAAGGACCTTATCAGATCTTTTATTTCACATGAAAAATGAATCTAGTTCACATTTCTCAGCTTTCGAGCTACCTAATTCAACAAACAATACAGTGACATTTTCTTAATAATACTTACAATAAGCTATAGACATTTCTAGAAAAATAAAATGCAGTCTAAATTTAGATTATTTTTATCATGTCCTCTATAAATATTATCGTCATGAACACATTAAGGATAATGATCAATGATAGCGCCACACTCGATTTTATCTCGCATCTTAACCGCGATGTGTTTAGCACTTGCAGTCAGTGTGCCTCATTTTTCATATGCAGCAAGCAATACAGTGAGCGATGTACCGCTTTCTTTACAGAGTTATTTCGCCAAAGAACGTAATGCAGCAGGCTTACACAGTAAAAGTATAAAAATTGATGATATTACTTGGAGCTATAGCGAAGGCGGTTCCAGCAATAAACCTGCTGTATTACTCATTCATGGCTTGGCAGGAAATCGTGACAATTGGAATGGTGTGGCACATTTTTTAACGCCTTATTACCATGTGATTATTCCAGACCTGCCAAGCAATGGCGAAACCAAAGTTGCAGACAATTTTGATCTCTCTGTGCCGAATGTGACAGAACGCTTACGTCGCTTTGTTGAAGCAATTAACGTCGAAACTAAACTAAATATTGCAGGACATTCATTGGGCGGATCGATTGCAACCGTCTATGCCTCACAGTATCCCTTCGATACGCAAAGTTTATTTTTACTCAACAGTGCAGGCATTTATAAACAAGCCAATACAGCCTACACCAAAGATCCCTATTTTTTAAAAAATTTGATTGTTTCTAAACCGGGTGATTTAGAAGATGTGCTCAGCCAAGTCATGCAAACACCACCCGAATTACCGCTTTACTTTAAAAAAGCACAAGAAAAAATGCTGATTTCACAATCCTCACAAACCCGTAAAATGATTGATCAAATCGTGACACTGAATCGTATTTACACCCCGGAATCATTTGCCCGTCTGACACGCACCATTGAAGCCCCGACACTGATTCTTTGGGGCAAGCAAGATAAAATTATTAATGTTGAAGCAGCAAGTGAATTACAGTCATTATTGAAGCGTGCAGAAACGCCTGTGATTTTAAACAATGTCGGGCATATGCCGATTTTAGAAGCAGAACAACAAGTGGCTTTACACTATTTACCTTTTCTAGCAAAAACCCAAAAGCTAAAGAACCCACTTGCTGATAAACTCATCCCTTTAAATTAGCTTGCAGAAACAGTATGCAGAAACAACCGATGATTGAGCAATTAATAGATGCTCATCTTGACTTTTTAGCGCAAGAGTTTTCGCATGCTGCCACCATTCAAAGCGAATTTCTAAATTTTTATCATTGGTTTAGAAAGCAAACTTTGCAGGATATTTGGTCATTTGAACACATCAATGCCCTATTACAAAAGCAAATTTTAGCCACACCTGCGAGCCCTGTTCTGATTGAGCAAATTGCTGAACATCTTCGTTTTGCTTTAATTCATCCTGCCAATGAAAACACGCTAATTGCAGATGTAATCCCTGTAATTACTGTCGATAAAATTGCCCAATATGTGGCAAGTAAAAGTGCTCATCGTCAGCGTTTAATTAAAACTGTGGTGAATAGCCCTGCCTTTTCAGCCATGATTACCCAATTAATTCAGCACTCTATTCAAGATTATTTAGATAATTCTGTCATGGCTAAACGCATGCCGGGTATGTCCAGTTTTATGAAAATGGGCAAATCTGTTTTAGAAACGGTCACAGATTCCAACTTAAATGACACCATCGGACATTATTTACAAAAAAATATTTTGAAACTGAGCCAAATGAGTGAGCATGTTCTCAATCAACATTTTGATGATGACAAGCTGTATCATTTTCAGGCCAATCTTTGGCATAAAATTAAAGATATGCCTTTAACCGTCTTGAAGAACTATATTGAAATTCAAGACCTTCCCAATACTGTCAGTTTAGGGCATGAAATTTGGGATCATATCCGCCAAACAGAATATTTAAAACAACAAGTTCATGATGGTGTTTATGCTTGGTATGTCCGTAATCAAGAACGTAGTTTTGACCTATTGCTGCGTGATTTAAATATTGATGAAGCGCTTATTCAACAGGAATTACAGCATTTATTGGCACCTGTAATGCAAAATTTAGTTTCCTCTGAATATTTACGTGAGCGTGCCAGAGCGTATTTAGAGAAATTTTATTATGCTGAAACAGCGCAGAAAATTTTAAATATTCAGGCATAAAAAAAGCCGCTAATGCGGCTTTTTTTATAATTCGTAGATTAAAATGTATAGATCAGCCCAAGATTATAACGACGTCCATCTAAGACATAATCATATGTTTCAGTGTCAATTTCTTTATCTAGCAGATTATAAACTCCTGCCATAACTTGAATATTTTGTACAGGCTTATAATTTACACCAACATCCACCATCGTATAAGCTGGCTTTCCTTTAGCCATCGTGGTACGACTTAAGTAGTCGGAAGTTTTACTACGATAGTTTAAACGACTCCATACATCAAACTGATCATTCAACTCCCAATCCACTGTAGTATTAAACATGTGTTTTGGCATTTCATTTAATGGTTTACCTTTATTGATCCCACTTTTTTGTTCAGTATCCGTAAAAGTATAATTAGTATTTAAATTTACATTGGCAAGCAACTGCCAACCCAAAGTCACCTCAGCACCGCGCATATTGGCCTTATCTACATTTTCTCTTAAGCTAACGAAGTCAAAGTTTTCGCCTAACCATGGACATGCACCAGAACCTGAAGGTTTATCACAGTTACGAATTTCAGTGATTTTATCTTTGAATTCACTGTTAAATAAAGTTAAGCCTGCATTTAAATTATCATTGTTATCCCAGTTGAAAGACACTTCATAGTTAATACTTTTTTCTGGTTTTAAATCAGGATTCCCAACAATAACACCATTACTTTGTCCACCACCAGTGATCTGCCCCCATTCAGCAACGGTCGCTCTTAAAGCAGGTGTTTTATAACCAGTCGATACACCACCTTTAATAATCCACTCATCATCCAAAGTCCATACACCATAGACTTTTGGACTCAAGTGATCACCAAATTTTTCATCTTTATCCAAACGCAAAGAACTAGTGAGGATAAATGAATCTAGCAGTTGCCAGTTATCTTCTGCAAACAATGCCCAGCTATAACGGTCTAAGTTAGATAAAATCTTACCATTGACTTTGAGCTGATTGCCCTGATCCTCTAACTCTTCTTTTAAGTACATACCACCAAAACTTAAATCATGCCGACCCAATTTAATCTGATTAATCGTATTGAAAGTGGTATTCGTTGCTTCCATGTTTCGAGAAGGATTTTCATTTTCCTCTCGTTGAATATAGGAATGGGTTTTGACTGCACCCACTTCACCGCGGTGGGTTAAACTGTATTCTGTTCGATAATAATCAGTAAATGAGTTGGTTGGATAAACACCATTTTTATTGGGCACATTTGCAATCGTTTTTCCAACCGTTCCATCACGGTTTTGAATAGAACGCTGATATTCTAGATCAATAGTATGCTGGTCATTAGGCGTCAGGCTCAATGTTGCTCCACCTGCACGCATTTTCTGTTTTTTATAACCACCTGTAATCTCATCTTCCTGACGCTGTGAAAAAAGTCCATTGGCTTTTAAACCTAATAGATTTTCAATCAACGGACCAGAAATATAGGCATTTGCTTGATAGATATTGCCTGAATCACTATTTTCCTGAATGGTAGTGTCCAGTTTTATAGAACCCGACCAAGTTGAAGCTATTTTTTTAGTGATGATATTAATCACGCCGCCCATCGCATCTGAACCATATAGTCCAGACATTGGACCGCGAATCACTTCAATGCGTTCAATCGATTCAATTCCGGGTAACCAACCTTGTTCAATACCAGAGTTATCACTGTTTGGACGCACAGAGCGAGTATTGACCTTTTTACCGTCTACCATAATCACGGTATAGGCGCTTCCCATACCGCGTAGACTAATATCACTTGAACTACCGCCACCTGTCACCACAACCCCTGGGACATCCTTTAAAGCATCTGTAACATCACGGTATGCTTTTTTATTAATTTGTTCTTGAGTCAATACTGAAATGGATGCTGCTGCCTGTTTCACATCCTGCTCAAAACCACTAGCGGATACCACAATAGTTTCTAATTTAACGGGCTCAGAAACAGGCGATATTTTTTCTTCATTTGCATAGGTAAATGAAGCGATAGTAGACAAAATTGAGAGAGATAATGCAGATCGAATAATACGCTTGGTCATTCAAGGTCCCCAAGTGGCAAATAGTGGATAAGTATTGCAATTTTCGTTGCACAGTGTAACAAAAAGTAATCACATTGCAATCAATATTGATAATTATTATCATTAAGTTTTGTGTTTATGGCTAGGTTTTAAACAAGATTAGCGATTTTCATCATCAATTTAAGTTTGACCGATATGTTCTCTGCACAATCTAAAACTGAGTTCTGCTCAAAAAATTATGCTTATTTTCTGCATAAAAAATGCCATAATTAGTAATGCCATTCAGTTAAGAAATTGACTGGATTTTTTATTTTAAATTCATGATGTTATTCGATACGCGGAAACGTCATCCGCAACTGTTCGAGGCAAGACTACTTTAGAAAAGTACAGTTTCTGCGATTTATTAATCAATAAAAAGTATTTGGCGAGTTTTGCGGATGACAAATGCCTTTGATTACTTTGGGCTTATCCAAAGTAATAGATGAGCTCTAAGTATTTGATCTAAAAAATATAAGACTCCGTTGTGAAGAACTAAAAAGCTAAGGAGTTTATTACAAAACTCCTTAGCTGATCAGCATTATCCATAATTGGAGGTTTTCCTAAACTTATTTCAAAAATTATTTAAAATAAGCACCCTCTGCCTGAGTATGATCCGTTTGGTCAACTACACGAGATAATTCAGGAATATGCTGTTTCAATGTCGTTTCAACACCTTGTTTTAGTGTGACATCAATTGCTGAACAGCCTTGACAACCACCACCAAACTTCAATACAGCCGTTAAACCATGTTCTTCGTCTTCAATTATTTCAACTAAAGCACAGTTACCGCCATGTCCAGCAAGACCGGGATTAATTTCGGCTTGTAATACATAGCTAATACGCTCTTCAATTGAGGCATCCGCACCTACACGTGGCACTTTTGAATTCGGCGCACGGAACGTCAATTGCCCACCAAAACGATCTTTATTGTAATCAATCACAGCATCTAACAAATACGGGATAGATGGCGCATCAATATAAGCCGCAAAATTTGGATAATCTTGCTTATAGTCTGTAGGAATAATTTCTTCAGGCGCACTATATGCCATACAACATTCAGCACGTGGCGTACCAGGATTTTCCACAAAAACACGTACAGCAATACCTGGTGTATTTTGTTTTTCAAGTAAATCAAACAAATACTCTTGTGCTGTTGGCGTAATCAATAAATTTGGAATTTCTTCTGCAACTGCAGCGCTGATGTTCTCAGTCGACATAATAATATTTCCTCAAGCTGAAGTGGCTATTTTAACTGAAGATGCGGGGTAATAAAAAAAAATCAACTAAAATTGTCGGAATTATTATAAAAGTTCATCTTAACCCTTCATTTAATGGCATTATTAAAGCAAATATCTAAAAGCTGAACCTTCACTTTATGCTAGATTTACCTTTTAACCATACTGTTAGCTTGATCCTCATTACAGTGGTTGTTTCATTAATTGCATTTTCAAATCAGAAGGTCATGAGCCGTCTTATTTTTTGGCCGCCTGCAATGCAACGTGGACAATATGATCGCTTTGTCACCCATGGTTTTGTACATGCTGATGGCGCGCATCTGATCTTCAATATGATTACGCTGTTCTTTTTTGGCAGTGTAATTGAAAGTTTTTATCGACAGTATTTTTTTGATCTTGGCTTTGTTTTGTTCTATTTAGGCGGTTTAATTGTCGCGATTATTCCAAGTTATTTAAAACATAAAAATGACCATCGCTGGGCCAGCTTAGGCGCTTCTGGTGCAGTTTCAGCAGTCTTGTTTGCTTATATTTTATTTGAGCCGTGGAAACTGATTTTTGTGTTCTTTATTCCAGTGCCTGCAATTATTTTTGCCATTTTATATATCGGCTATAGTATTTGGTCTGGGAAACGTGGCAATTCGAACATCAACCATAGTGCCCATTTATGGGGCGCAGCTTACGGTGTGATCATGACGATCATTATAGAACCACGTGTTATTCCGCACTTTTTAAATAAGTTGATGCAACTTCCTTTCTAAAATTTATGCTTCATTTATCAACATTCAAGGACGTTGAAATTCAGCGTCCTTTTTAGGATAAGAATAAAATTTTGATTATGTCATTGAATTTAATCACAGCATGCTTAAAAAAGCGCTGAAAGTCTTGCCAAATACATCGACTTTGAAGATGGCGGATTTGAAACTTAAAGCGCTGCTGCCCTTCTTTCTCAATACGCTAAAATCATTGTAAAAAAAATCCTTTTAAAAAAGATTTACACAATTTTGTCATTAAATGCTAACCCATAAATCAATTTGGCATAGATAATGTAGACATCTGTATATTAACAATCAAAAAAACGAGATATTTTGCATGTCTACTTCATTAGATGGTCTTCAATTCCCGATCAATTCTGCCAGCAATAAAGCCAGCACGTCTCAGACAGGTAAAGAAATTATTGCTGAAGCCCTTTCTATTGTTGACAATAAATCATCAATGGATGCACTCACAGAAAAAAATTGGCGTAAAAATTATCCTATCTATTTTAAGGCTTTGGTTGAACATGGTATTCGTAGCACCAACAATCCGATTACTATCGCAAAACAAGGCTTACACAAGGCCCATCATAGCTTTGATTTTTATCGCAATGGTCAACGCTATTTACTCAAAGACATCATGAATGATGTCGATACAGCAGATTTGCATACCGTTCAGCTTAGAGGTGAAAGTGATGCTGCACCTGAATGGTATGTGCCTTATAAAGGACAAAAATTGCAAGGTCAGGCTTTACTGGATCAAATTCAAACATGGCAAGATACAGGAATTATTGAACTCAGCCATGCCGATGCTTTACGTGCAGCACAGGCTCATCCTGAATGGTTCAATCTTTCTGACCGCACCATGGTTTTATTTGGTGCAGGCTCTGAAGCAGGCCCCCTCACCTGGTTATCTAAATGGAAAGCCAATATCGTGGCTGTCGATTTACCCAATAGCCGTGTTTGGGACAGAATTTTAAAGACGATTCAACAAGGTAATGCGACGCTATATGCACCCTGCGCAGAAAAATTAGCCGAGAATACCCCAACTGCCACGCTGAAAAAAAAATTAGGAGCCGATTTACTGACTCAAACGCCAGAAATTGCACACTGGCTAACCCAAAGTGAACATCAGCTTGATCTCGCTGCAATTGCTTATTTAGACGGTGAAAAACATGTTCGTGTCTCTATGGCAATGGACAGTATTATGCAATACGTGAGTGAGCGAAAAGCTGACACCAGTTTAATGTTTATGTGTACTCCAACCGATGTTTATGCCGTTCCTAAAGAAGTGGTAGAGGCTTCACACGAGAAATTCCAACAACGTTCTAAAACCCAGCAAATTATTAGCAAAAGTATTTCCACTGTTTCAGGTCAGCATTTTTTCAAAGAAAATCTACAAACCTTAATTTCTTCGGATAATGGCAAGGAATATGGTATTGCAGATTGTTTGGTGGTGGAACAAGGTCCCAACTATGCTTTGGCAAAACGCATTCAACAGTGGCGTGCAACTTTGGCTCGTCATTCTGGGCAACGTGTCAGTATCAATATTGCACCTTCAACCACAACCCATTCAGTGACTAAAAATCCGTTATTAAAAGCCGCATTTAATGGTGCCAGTCTATTTGATGTGGAATCATTTAGTCCAGAAACCACCAATGCGCTTATGGCGGCATTATGGATTCATGACTTACGCAATCCTGACTCTGTTGCAAATCCAGAAACACCATTGGCTCATCCTTTAGAATTAATGATGAAAGGTGCAAACCATGGTGGTTTATGGCGTGTGGCTTATTTAGCACGTACCGCTCTGCCTTTTGCAGCAATCTATGGCTTTGCCAATGATAAATTACCGATGAAGAAAATATACGGATTGTTTAAGAAGTAATTTTTATCTTTAGCCAATTAAAGCTAAAACTCTGTTTTGGCTTTAATACAAGATGACTATTCAGCATAGGCAGTTTATCTACTCTCTTCTCAGCGTCTGTAAAAGTCAGAGCACATCAAAAAACCAATAAAAAACGCTGCAATTGCAGCGTTTTTTATTTCACATAGCTTGTTTAAACAAACTGTAAGAACAACCAATACAAACCACCAGATAAACAAATCGTGGCTGGTAAAGTGAATACCCATGCAGAAAGAATGGTTTTCACCGTTGCGAAGTTTAAGCCTGATTTATTGGCAACCATTGTACCTGCAACCGCACTGTTCAAAACGTGTGTGGTTGAAACTGGCATACCAAAACCATCTGCCGCTGCAATGGTGGTCATTGCCACAAGTTCAGCCGACATGCCCTGACCATAAGTCATATGGTTTTTACCAATACGCTCACCCACTGTCACTACAATACGCTTCCAGCCCACCATTGTGCCTAAACCAAGTGCCAGTGCAACTGCAACTTTCACCCAAGTCGGAATGTATTGTAAGAATGAGTCTAGGTTAGAGCGGTACTCTTTAACCACTTTGCTTTGTGCTTCCGACATTGCAGGTAACTGTTTATTTTTATCTAAACGCTTAAATGCTGTGCTACTTAAATACATGTCATTGCGAATAATCGACGTATCTGCTTCAGGAATATCTTTTAAATCACCATACTTAGCTACACGATCACCCAAATGATCCGTTAAGCTTGCCAAAGCAGGAATAACGTCTTTATTCATTTCTTTGGTTTGAATGTATGACGTCAACACTTCACGTGCGTGAGTATCCGAAATATTGCTGTGATTGGCGTACATAACAGCCGCAGTTTGATTTGATAATTGATCAAATGACTGAATATGTTGCGTATCTAAGTTCTTATTCAACGAATACGCGAGCGGTACAACACCAATCAGAATGAGCATAATTAAGCCCATACCTTTTTGACCATCGTTTGAACCATGTGCAAAACTAACGCCTGTACAGGTAAAAATTAAGATGGCACGAATTAAAGGTGGTGGTGGCTTATTACCTTCAGGCGGTTGAAAAAGTTCGACTTGTTTTTTGAAAACTTTTTTCACTAACAAGAATACGACCGCAGCAAAAGCAAAACCAATTAAAGGTGAAAACAGCAAGGCTTTGCCGACTTTCATCACTTGGTCCATATCTACACCGCTGGCACCACTACCGGCATGCAAGATGTAGTTCATAATTCCCACACCTAAAATCGAACCGATTAAAGTATGTGAACTTGACGCTGGAATACCCAAGAACCAAGTCCCTAAGTTCCAAAGAATAGCGGCGATTAGCATGGCGAAAACCATGGCAAAACCGGCCCCAGAGCTGACATTCATAATCAACTCGACAGGCAATAAAGCAATGATGCCGTAAGCAACAGCACCACTTGCAACCATTACACCAAGAAAATTACAAAAGCCTGCCCACATCACAGCAACAGGTGCAGATAAAGCATTGGTATAAATGACTGTAGCGACCGCATTGGCAGTGTCATGAAAACCATTAACAAATTCAAAGCCTAAGGCAATTAAAAGCGCAGTGGCTAAAAGAATAACGGAATATAAGCTTAAAGTTGGAACATGTGACAAATCAGCTGCAAGTTGAAAGCCGATGTACACCAAAGTAGAAATAATAACCGTTAAAAACACCGGCATAAAAAACTTCGGTGTGGCAACATGCACATTCGTCGATTTCTGTGGCACGGATTGCACCTGATCTTGGACGGGAGGAATATTAGAATTCATGCAGACGGTTCAAGGGGATAATAAAATCCCCTTATTGTTCAATTTAATTGTGACAATTATATGACAAACAGCTGCCATATAAAGCCAAATTTTAACAATTGAGCTAATTTAAATCACTCCCGCTGCATTTTAGGGAGCTAAATTCTTTTAAATCCATCATTTTGCAATCGTTGAAGCTCAAAATAGTTTGTGCCTCAATATTTCAAAATATTTGGATAACTGCATAAAAAATCTTTCTAATTCCGTTCAGCACTCAATTTTTTCTTATCTAGACTCAGATCATAGCCGAGCCATATTTCAATTCGATGAAAAATTCAGCACAAATAACCTTATTTAAAAACTGTGTCTCACTAAGTCGGCTGAATATTCCTCAACTGTAGTGTAATTCTGCTAAAATCATGCCCATTTTGTATTCCATCGGATTGGGGTTATTTATGTCCACGCTTGCCACCCTAAAAGAGCTTCTCACCCAACGCATCCTGATTATTGATGGTGCTATGGGCACCATGATTCAGCGCCACAAACTCGAAGAAGCAGATTATCGGGGTGAGCGTTTTGCTGACTGGGCATCTGACCTCAAAGGCAATAATGACCTTTTGGTGCTGACGCAACCGCAGATCATTCAAGGGATTCACGAAGACTATCTGGATGCCGGTGCGGACATTATTGAAACCAACAGTTTCAATGGTACGCGCGTTTCCATGTCGGATTACCACATGGAGGATTTGGTTCATGAGATTAACTTTGAAGCAGCGCGGATTGCCAAAGCCGCTTGTAAAAAATATTCAACGCCTGATAAACCTCGTTTTGTAGCCGGTGTCCTTGGCCCAACTTCACGTACCTGTTCCATTTCACCGAATGTAAATGACCCTGCTTTTCGTAATATTACCTTTGATGAATTGGTCGATAACTATATTCAAGCCGCACATGCCTTAATTGAGGGCGGCTCTGACATCATTCTGATTGAAACTGTTTTCGATACACTGAACTGTAAAGCTGCAATTTTTGCAGTGAAAGAAGTGTTCAATCAAATTGGTCGTGAATTACCCCTGATGATTTCAGGCACCATTACCGATGCTTCAGGTCGTACCTTAACCGGTCAAACTGCTGAAGCCTTCTGGAACTCGGTACGCCATGGCGATTTACTTTCCATTGGTTTTAACTGCGCGCTAGGTGCAGATGCCATGCGCCCGCATGTGAAAACTGTCGCGGATATTGCAGATACTTTCGTTTCAGCCCATCCGAATGCAGGCTTACCCAATGCCTTTGGTGGTTATGACGAAACACCAGAAGAAACCGCAGCATTTTTAAAAGAATTTGCGGAAAGTGGTTTGATTAATATTACCGGCGGCTGCTGTGGTACGACACCTGACCATATTCGTGCCATTTACAATGCAGTTAAAGATATTAAACCACGTCAAATCCCTGAAATTAAGCCAGCGTGCCGTTTAAGTGGTTTAGAGCCTTTTAATATTTATGACGATTCACTCTTTGTAAATGTCGGTGAACGAACCAACGTCACAGGGTCAAAAAAATTCTTACGTTTAATTCGTGAAGAAAATTTTGCTGAAGCACTCGATGTTGCACTACAGCAAGTGGTTGCAGGCGCACAAGTTATCGACATTAACATGGATGAAGGCATGCTCGATTCGCAAGGTGCGATGGTGCATTTCCTGAATTTAGTTGCGTCTGAGCCTGAAATTTCCAAAGTACCGATCATGATTGACTCATCAAAATGGGAAATTATTGAAGCAGGTTTAAAATGTGTACAAGGCAAGCCGATTGTTAACTCGATTTCCTTAAAAGAAGGTTATGACGAGTTTGTACATAAAGCACGTTTATGCCGTCAATATGGTGCTGCGATTATTGTCATGGCCTTTGATGAAGCCGGACAAGCGGATACTGCCGCACGTAAGCGTGAAATCTGTAAACGCTCGTATGATGTATTGGTGAATGATGTGGGCTTCCCTGCTGAAGACATCATTTTTGACCCGAACGTGTTTGCTGTGGCAACGGGTATTGAAGAACACAATAACTACGCGGTTGATTTCATTGAAGCGACAGGCTGGATTAAACAAAATCTTCCTCATGCCATGATTTCAGGCGGTGTTTCCAATGTATCGTTCTCATTCCGTGGCAATGAACCAGTACGTGAGGCGATTCACTCGGTGTTCTTGTATTATGCCATCAAACAAGGCATGACCATGGGCATTGTAAATGCAGGCCAAATGGCCATTTACGATGATATTCCAAAGGAACTCAAAGATGCCGTTGAAGATGTTGTACTGAACCAAAACCAAGGTGAAAGCGGTCAAGATGCGACTGAAAAACTCCTTGAAGTTGCAGAACAATACCGTGGTCAGAGTGCTGCGCAAAAACAAGTTGAAAACTTAGAATGGCGTGATCAACCGGTAGAAAAACGCCTTGAACATGCGCTGGTTAAAGGTATTACTGCATTTATTGATGAAGATACCGAAGAAGCGCGTCTGAAATCTAAACGTCCATTGGATGTGATTGAAGGCCCGCTTATGGATGGCATGAACGTGGTCGGTGACTTATTTGGTTCGGGTAAAATGTTTTTACCACAAGTGGTGAAATCGGCCCGTGTGATGAAGCAAGCCGTGGCATGGTTGAACCCCTACATCGAAGCTGAAAAATCAGGTAGCCAATCAAAAGGTAAAATCCTGATGGCGACCGTAAAAGGTGACGTGCATGACATTGGTAAAAACATTGTAGGTGTTGTACTGGGTTGTAATGGCTATGACATTGTTGACCTTGGCGTAATGGTGCCTGCGGAAAAAATCTTACAAACAGCGATTGATGAAAAATGTGACATCATTGGCTTGTCGGGTTTGATCACGCCATCGTTGGATGAAATGGTGTTTGTTGCCAAAGAGATGCAACGTAAAGGCTTTAACATCCCGCTGTTGATTGGTGGTGCAACAACGTCTAAAGCGCATACTGCGGTAAAAATTGATCCGCAATATTCTAATGATGCGGTGATTTATGTTGCCGATGCTTCACGTGCAGTCGGTGTTGCCACAACATTGCTATCGAAAGAAATGAAACCTGCTTTTGTTGCAGAGCATCGCGCTGAATATGAAAAAGTCCGTGAACGTATTGCCAACAAACAGCCTAAAGCTGCGAAATTGTCTTATGCAGAGTCGATTAAAAATGGTTTAAGCATTGATTGGGACAACTATGTTCCGCCTAAACCGAATTTTATCGGCAGCCAAGTCCTGAAGAATTATCCACTTGAAACCTTAGTGCCCTATTTTGACTGGACACCATTCTTTATTTCTTGGAGTTTGGCTGGCAAGTTCCCGGCTATCTTGACCGATGAAATTGTCGGTGAAGCGGCAACAGATTTGTATGAACAAGCCCAACTGATGTTGAAAGATATTGTAGAGAATAAGCGTTTTGATGCACGTGCTGTCTTTAATATTGCTTCGGCTAAACGCACGGGTGCAGACACAGTTTCTATTTATGATGAAAATCAA
Source organism: Acinetobacter bohemicus ANC 3994 (assembly GCF_000367925.1). Taxonomy (GTDB): domain Bacteria; phylum Pseudomonadota; class Gammaproteobacteria; order Pseudomonadales; family Moraxellaceae; genus Acinetobacter; species Acinetobacter bohemicus. The sequence continues at coordinate 266,002 of NZ_KB849164.1, read as the reverse complement.
ACGGCAACTCATCAGTTTGAACATATTCGTCAGCAGTCGGACAAAGTTACAGGTAAACCCAACTTATCCTTGGCCGATTTTATTAGCAGTTCTGATCAGAATCAGGACTACTTGGGTGGTTTCACCGTTTCTATTTTTGGTGCCGAAGAAATGGCGCATGAATTCAAAGAAAAAGGTGATGACTATTCTGCAATTCTTGCCCAGTCTTTAGGTGATCGTTTTGCCGAAGCGTTTGCGGAGCATTTACATGAGCGTATTCGTAAAGAGTTCTGGGGTTATCAGGCTTCTGAACAACTGTCGAATGAAGAATTGATTAAAGAAAAATATGTCGGGATTCGACCTGCACCGGGTTACCCTGCTTGTCCTGAACACTCTGAAAAAGCGGTGTTGTTCGACTGGTTGGGTTCTACCGATAAGATTGGCACCCAATTAACCACAAGTTTTGCGATGTGGCCGCCTTCATCGGTGAGTGGTTTTTACTACAGCAATCCACAGTCGGAATATTTTAACGTGGGCAAAATTTCTGGCGACCAGTTAGAGGATTATGTTCAGCGTAAAGGTTGGACATTGGATGAAGGTAAACGTTGGTTAGCACCGAATTTGGATGATTCGGTTTCTTAATTTAGAAGCCTTTTAATCTCCCCTAACCCCTCTTTTTTATTGCAAAATTTTTGAATCCCCCTAAATCCCCCTTTTCTAAAGGGGGACTTTCGCGTATCCAACGAATTACGTGACAACTCCTCCCTTTTTAAAAGGGAGGTTGGGAGGGATTGTTAATTAATTCCTGTTATAAACCTCAAGGTATCTTTTGCATAACCATGTAAAGTCGAAAAATCTATACCTTGAATACAAGTATCAAAGCCATCAGCATGATGATAAATTTTCGAAAACTCATTAATTGACTGAATTTCAGCCAACCTTTGATTTTTATCAAATAAAGGACTTTTTACATTTTTTTCTTCTCTGATCATTGTAATCATATTTCCTAACCAGAGATCCTCAGTAAAAGTCTTTGGAAATAGAAATCTTAAATATGCTTCAAGAATTGGCCGTAAAGATCTTGCTATTTCAGTTTTTTGTTCCTCTTTTCCAGCATGAACAAAATCCCAAAGCTTGTAATATTCCTGATAATAAGAATGTAAAACATAAGAATCAAAATTTTGGCGCACAATTAATTTACTATTACAGACTTTATTACTATTTGGATCTAAAGGATCAAAGTCTATTAATTTAGTTTCAACTTCATAACACTTCGCCCATTTGGAAATAGCACTTAATTTGCTTATATCTGAAAGAAAAAATGGATCATGACTTAAAACAAAGGCTTGAAACTCTCTTTCCACCAAGTACTGAATTTCTTGAATCGTAGCCTTTCTTCTATGCTCATCTAATGAACTCATTGGATCATCAAAGAATATTATTGATGGCTCAAAATTCTCATCCTTAAACTTAGATAGAAAAAAAGCTAGGGCTAAGGTTGATTTATCTCCAGAACTTAAAACTCTATCGAAGATTATCTCATTATGATTCAAAATTGATAATTCTTGATCCAAAAATGTAATACCGTAAGATATACGGCTTGCACCTCTGTGTCCTTTATTATCTTTCTCGAACTTACTAAGCCTAATCATTGAATTAAATTTCTTTAATAATTCATTGATTCCGTCTTTATGCTTTTCAATAAGAATCTGTTGTTCTTCTAGGATTAAATCTCGCAATTCATTCATAGATTTTGTTTTAGCTTCTTTAGTTTTCTTATCTTGACTAAAGCAATCTAAGTCAAAAATTACCTCGTTTGAAAAGCGTAACTTTGATAATTTAAGTTCTGCTATTTTTTGATTAATAACTTGGCTTTCATCTTTAGATAAAGTAATTAAATACGCATCAACTCTTTGATTAAAAACTGAAATTTTATCGTTATAATTAGTAAAGTTAGCTTTTTCATAGACTGATTTTAAAAGTTCATCAAACTTATTAAAATTAACAAATGCTAAAATGTCTTTTTCTTTCTTCGTTATTAACTCGCTAACTTCATGAAAGAAAAGTTTGTATGCATTATTTAAATCCTTTAATTCGATGATCAGATCTAATTTTTCGATCCGATCAGACCATATTTGAATCAAATCAATATTAGAGGCGATTATTTCAACTAAATCATCAAGACGTATACCTATTTCATAAGCTTTTGATTCAAAATTTGAGTATTTTTTAATTCAAAATCATCACAAGCTTGTTTATAGGAATCCGTTATAAACTCACTGTAAAAACTAAAAATTGGTGAGTCATTTAAACTTTGAGCACAAAACGGGCAATTATTTGTATCTGTTACTAGCTCTAAACCATCTTTAATCCAATCTTCGTCATCTTTTGCAAAGTGTACTTTTATATGCTGAGTTACTTTTTCTTGGGCTTCTTTTGAAATCTTATCTAAACTAGTCTCAAAAATACTTTTATCAAATGTAGGATTAACTAAACTTAAAAGAGAAAGCTTTTTTCTTTGACGATACAGATTAACTGACTTTTGATCGATCAATTTTTCATTCAATTTAGCAATTTCTGTATCCACATTATCATTTCTAGGAATCCTTTTTATTTGCTCAATTGTTTTATTGAATTGTGACTTTAGCTTTGCTTCCAATGGTTGCATTGAATTTGTTAAATTAGTTATTTCACTTTTTAACTTATCAATCTGTTTTTGTTTATCAACTGATACTTTTCCTAAACAAAAATCATAATAGTTTACTAACTGAGAGCTTTCCACCCCATTTGAAGAATATAAGTTTTCATCTACAAAATCTTGATTGAAAATATGAAATTCAGGGGCTTGATCTAAGGTAGCCAAAGTAATACTGTTACCTTTAATCATAAAATTAAACAATGGTTCTTTTTCCGTCTCCAAGGGAGCTAATTTCTTGATCTTTGCTATATCTCTTTTATTAATTAAATCTAGAATTTTTGTTAGTGTCGATTTTCCAGCTCCATTCCTTCCGTAAATTAAATTTAACTTACCAAAATCATTTTCTGAACCGCCTTTACTACCAGTATGTTGCCATTGTTTTACATTCTCTAATTTAATAATTTTCGTAAACATGAATCCCCCTAGAACGCTTTTATTTTATACAAATTATATTCATAATTTATTTATTCACAATGACTTACTATTTCATCAATTACATTATTTAAATGCCTCACCACCTGTCCATTATCAAACCTTAACACTCTCAACCCCAACTGAGCCAATGCCTCATCCCGCACTCGATCTGCCTCCAAACCTTCGTATGTATAGTGCTGACTGCCATCGCACTCAATGACTAAATTTACAGAAGGACAATAAAAATCAACAATGAAATTTAGAATTGGTTTCTGCCGATAAAACTGTAATCCTAAAATTTGCTTACGGCGTAATCTTTGCCATAACATTTGTTCAGCATCGGTCATATTGTTACGCAAATCACGCGATGGAAGTTTTAATTTCTTGTTATAAGGTTGCATAATTTATAAGCTCTTATTATTTTTTTAAATTATAAGCCAGAAATTAATCCCCCCGATCCTACTTTGCTAAAGAAGAGAGTCTCACGTAGATATTTACTCACATGACAACTCCTCCCTTTTTTAAAAGGAGGTTGGGAGGGATTCTATTAATGAAAGATCCATTTTTTCCACAAACAACACCCCATTCAAATGATCAACTTCATGTTGCACGATCCGCGCAGGAAAACCTTCAAAAGTGCTTTCCATTACCTCACCAGTCAAAGTGTGATACAGCACCTTAATACTTTGCGCACGCTGTACCTGACCACGTTCATTTGGCACGCTTAGACAGCCTTCTTCACCCAAGGACGTTGCCTGAGAAAACTCTAAAATTTCAGGATTAACCATCACCACTGCATCCATTTCAGGTGCATCGGGATAGCGAGGGTTTGGACGTGAAGCCACAATAATGACCCGTTTAGATACATATATTTGCGGAGCTGCAATCCCAACACCATTACGTTCAAGCATGGTGGCTTGCATGGCTGCGGCTAGTTCATTTAACCATGCACTGTTAAATTCCGATTCTGCAACAGAAGCAGCCTTCAAAGTTAAAATGACGTCTCCACGCTGTGCTACAGGTAAAATGACACTCATATTTTCTTTCCTATATTTCAATTTAACCATTTTAAATTTTAATAAGACTAATGTTGCTTCAATGTTAAAAATATCGTTGTTATAGCGCGTTGAAGTGATCTAACTCAGGATTAATCAACAGTTATTGATTTTATATCTACCCCTAAAATCGTGGTCATTTAAGCTAAATTTAATCTTCTACTTTATAATAAGCCTAATTCCACATAAGCATAATAAATATGAATACCACTCAACTTTTGCTCGGCGTTCTTTTTAGTTCTATAGGTTTGGGCTATTTTATCTATGGCAAAAAACAAAAAGTGACGGTGCCTTTGGTCTGTGGCTTGGTGCTTATGATCTTTCCCTACTTCATTGAAAATACAGCAATGTTGGCATCTATAGGTATACTGCTCTCAATCTTGCCTTATTTTATTCGACTTTAAACCACGACAGAAACATGTGATGTATTAAATTTGAGTACCATGTCTCGTCTCATTCTTTACTGCCATGATGCATAACAACACATTTAAATCATGCTCAACATAACTTTTTAAATAAGAAAAATTCTTTTAAGCAAAACTTGGCATTATTTTCTATTTTCAGAAAAACCTTGTAGCAATATATATTTTACAAACAAAATCGCCCTTATTTGGCAAAAACAAGGGCGACTCTGTGGATTAAACAAGATCAATAATGAGCTTAAATCGCTTATTTTTTCAAATTAAACCGTTAAAATTTTCTTTAATTCATCTTCTACAATTTGGAGTTCCAAATCACTAAATTTACGAATTTCACCTTCTGCATGTTTTTCTAGAAAACCGCCAATCAGTGGCACTTTAATTTTAATGGTCCAATCTAATTGAATATCAACTTGCTGTGCATTACCCGTAACAGAGCGCTCACCTTGTGCCTCTAAAGGTAAATTTGCACCCAATTCAACGGTCGAAGTTAAAGCACCTAAATTGGTAATATCTGTACGTTTTAAACGAAATGCATCTTTTAGCAGTTTTTTAGCAATATCTGGAATATTGACATCCAAGTTATAAGCACGCTTTAAAGTGTAAATATCACCCACAATTTTAGATTCTAAAATTTCTAATTTTTCCCCCGGAATACGTTTACAAACTGCTTCATGCATCTCTGGGTCTGCTGCTAAGCGACGAAAGTCATCCAAAGAAACACCATGAATGGTGGCATTGACGGTAAAACGATGTGCCATATTGCTATCCTTTATTTTTTAATTATTTAAACATCTTGACCATTAAATCAGCGCTGATCTCGCATATTTTAGCGCGGTTTATTTAATTGAATTTTAGTCATGCTGTCATTGACCAAGTATACAAAACTATTCCCGATGAATGCCACAGCGTATTTCAATTTGCTCGGTACAGGAAATGCTCAGAAAATGCGTTCTATACTCAATGATTGCATAAAATTGTTCAGCACCATCATCAAGACCTGTGGCCGACCATGTGGTGCCTTTTGGAAAATCATTCAACCATTTGGCTTTATAAAAATCGGAGACCGAATCAAAATTGATATATTTTTCAGGAGCAGCCTGAATGCGTGCTGCCATTTCATCAAATTGTGTGAATTGATGTTGAACAAAATCAATCAGCATATTTATTCATCCAAGTGTAGCCTAAAATAGGTTATACCCCCTTAAAATGGCTGTGTGCATGTTTCTTTTTCACCTGTTCCCACTGCCACCAGCCAAAAGCTGCCAAACCAACAAAAGCGGCATATAAGCCCGCAGTTAGGAATAAATCTTTATAAATAAACATACCCACATAAACAATATCGACAACAATCCAAAGCACCCAAGTCGCAATATGTTTACGACTGGTCCAATAGGTTGCCAGCAAACTAAAAGCAGCCAATTGTGAGTCGAGCATCGGTACGGCAGCATCGGTAAAATGTTTTAAAGTTAAACCGAAAATCAAACCACCTAACGCTGCCAACAACATTTGAAAGATGACTGTTTTTTGAGCAATCGGTTCAATGCGAATTTCATGATCTTGCTGTTTACCTTTGAACCAATGATAGAAACCATAAAAATTCACCACTATAAAAAAGAACTGCAAGATGGTTTCACCATACAACTTAAATTCATAAAATAAATAAGCATATAAAACAAATGCCGCGAAGTTAAACCACCAACACCACATATTTCGTTTAACGGTTAATGTCACACCAATAACACTAATAATGACTGCAATAATTTCTAAAGGTGACATAGCAATAAACAAATGTATAAATAGTGCCGCTATTATGAAAAAAATAATGCTGAACGCAAGACAAATTATGCCGATTGGTCTGTTAACTCGCTGTGCATCGCGATTCCCTTCTTCTATCACAATGTGTAGTTACAAAGCTCTGTCAAAAATTTGACTGAACAGATTTGACAGTTTTCTAACGATCGTTTAAAAATATAAAAAATGATCAACTTGGAAGAATAAAAATGTCAGAACAACAAGGTAAAGTCAGTCGTGAAATTCGCGGACATCTTTTTATGATTGGTTTAGACCGTGCAGCGAAAAGAAATGCCTTTGATAGTCATCTTATTCATGACTTATCCCTCGCCTTAACAGAATATGAAGATCATGCTGAGTTACGCTGTGCCGTCATTTTTGCCCATGGTGAGCACTTTACCGCAGGCTTAGATTTGGTCGAATTACAGCCCAAGCTCAGTAGCGGTATCTTTAATTATGATGAGCATCAGATCAACCCGTGGGGAACCAGTGGACGCGCGCGTAAAAAACCAGTGATTGTTGCGGTACAAGGCTTTTGCTATACCGCAGGCATAGAACTGATGTTAAATGCTGATATTGCCATCGCGCAGGACAATACCCAATTTGCCCAAATGGAAGTACAACGTGGCATTTTACCTTTTGGCGGAGCAACCGCCCGTTTTGTACAAGCCGCGGGTTGGTCGAAAGCCATGCGCTACTTACTTACAGGCGATGCCTTTGATGCAGCAACGGCGCTCAATTTAAATCTGATCAATGAAATTACTACTGAATCACCGCTCAATCGTGCCATTGAACTGGCTGAACGCATTGCTCAAGCTGCACCGCTTGCAGTGCAAGCCACACTTGCCTCTGCCAAAGAAGCTGCTGAACACGGGACTGAAATGGCATTTTCTCATTTACAACAGCACCTCACCCCCTTGTTAACCACGCAAGATGTACAAGAAGGTGTGATGGCCATGCTGCAACGACGTGCACCACAATTTAAAGGTCAATAATTTAAACCCAAACCTATATAGAAAATGAGTTCGTTATGCCGCATTTCAATCAGAACCCACAAAAACCGCATTTTAGCGTTGCCACACAACCCTTTAGCGCAAGCGATGGTTACCCTCTGATTGGTACACTTTACACACCAGAGCATGGTATAAAAGCCAATATCGTGCTGGCTAGCGCCACAGGTGTTCCACAAGCCTTTTATCGTCGCTTTGCTGAATATGCCACGCAGTTTGGCTATCAAGTGCTGACCTTTGATTATCGTGGTGTCGCGCAATCTGCCCCGAAGCGACTCAAAGGCTTTAAAATGTCCTACCTTGATTGGGGCACTTTAGACCTTGCTGCGGCTATTGATTTTCTGGCACAAGATCCCATTCCGCTCTTTATGATTGGGCATTCTTACGGTGGACAAGCCCTAGGTTTAGCACCAAACCATGCCAAAGTGACGGCAATGTATTGCTTTGGCACGGGCGCAGGTTGGCATGGTTATATGCCTTTTAAAGAAAAAATGAAGGTTCAGGTCATTTGGAATATTATCTTCCCGCCGATGGTTGCAGTCACAGGCTATTTACCGTGGAGCAAACTGAATATGGGGGCAGATCTACCCATCGGGGTCTATCAGCAATGGCGAAAATGGTGTAAAAACCCAACCTATTTCTTTGCTGACCCCGAACAACATGCCTTAATTGCACAATATGCACAGGTGAAAACCCCTATTTATGCAGTATCTGCACTGGATGATGATTGGGCTTTACCCAATTCACGCCATGCTTTTATGCAACATTACCGCCAAGCAGCGATGCAATTTATTAATATTTCAGCTTCAGACTATGGCTTAAAAGAAATTGGACATATGGGTTATTTCCGTAAAGGCGCAGAAAAAATCTGGGATGAAATTTTACAAGCCTTTCATGACTTTATTGCCACAAAAAATGGATAGAGACTTTAAATAAATGCGTCCACAGAAACTTAGCCGAGAGCAAATTCTCAACAGATGTGCCTTACAGTTTAAGACGCATGGATATGCAGCGACCAGTATGGGCATGCTCGCCAAAGCCTGTGGACTGACCAAAGCTTCTTTTTACTATTACTATGCCAGTAAAGAAGCTTTATTGCTGGATGTGCTCGAACTTACCCAGCAATATTTAAATACGCATTTATTTAAGCTTGGTGAATATAAAACGCTTTGCGTCGTTGAGCATTTTGAACAGCTACATGAGCGTGCCGTACAATTTTTTAGTTATGGCGTTAAAGGCTGTTTAGTGGGAATTCTTTCTATCGAAGCGCTGTATCAGTCTGGCGATATTTTAGAAAAAATTCGCAGTATTTTTAAAGACTGGGAAATGGCATTTTATCAATTCTTTAAAATCCAACTGAACAATCATGAAGCCCAAATTTTAGCCAAACAAAGCGTGGCCGATTATGAAGGCGCCATTTTAATGTACCGTCTGAATGATGATGTTTTTTATCTTGATCAGGTCAAGCTTAGAATTTTAAAACAGTTACATATGCAGTCCAGCTAAAAATACAGCATTATGTTCATGGTAAAATTGGCAATGCTCAAATTCATCCCCCTCTTTAAACACAGCTGTGAGCATTTTTTATTTCAAATTTATGCTCACAACCAAAACGGTCAACATGGGTATAAAATACCCCATAGCGCCCCACATAGTATTCCAAAGACTGATCGTAAAAAGTCCAATAAATAGACCATTCATTTAAATCAAGTTGACGAATTTGGGTCTGCGTTTTTGCAGGCATTTTTTTTAGTACATCTTCTTGAACCGACATTGCTTGACTCAAATTTCGTTCAGTCAGTCTTTGTTCAAAAAAGATTTGGCAGACATCATCAAAAAGCTGCTGTTCATATTCTTCAACTTCTTCTATACGTGCTTCGGCAAAAAGGGGGATCTCGCCAATCGAAGTGGCAATCGGTTTATTGAAAGATTCTTGCTGCTTATTTCGGTTTTGCTGAAAATGTCGATGTATATGAATTTTAAACCATACTTTCCAAAGTCCAATCAACACAATGAAAAAACACAACCATATGAGTATTTTCAGCATAGCGTCACTCTCACGAGTAAATAATTGTTATTTTTATAGTATATAAAACAATTTGAATAAAATTTATACAATTTTTAAAATATTATGCTATAAAAAGTGTTCATTCATAGATTCTTTCTACATGTTCCCTATTCCATACCCTCAAGACCCGCTTGTGAGTTGTTTCGCTTTGGACATTCCAGTCAACAAGGCCTATTCACGACGTGTGGACTTTTTACGCGAGGTGCCTTGGAAGCAATACCGTGATCATTTTTTAGAATAATCACTACACCATAAAATCATTCCAGGTCGCCTCAATAGCGGCCTTTTTTATTGCCAAAAAATAAGGACATAACCCATGAGTAATCCATTTAATTCAAAAGACTTATCCTCGCCACTGTGCGATCCGGTTGCAGCGTCTTTAAATCGAAACTCACGCCTCGCTACAACCGGTCAATTTATTACTGTTGTGCTAATTTGGTCACTGACACCACTTGCAGCCGTCTGGACAGTGAATGAAGTTCATTGGGCGTGGGGTTTATTTATTCGATTTAGCTTGGCTATTCCTATCGCCTTCGTCTGTCAGCTTTACTTTAAAGTCAAAATACCGATTCATCCGCAAGCGTTACTCAGCTATGCCGCAGGTGCTATAGGCTTATTTACCTCCATGGCTTTTTGTTATATGGGCGCATCCAAAGTTCCTTCAGCCATTATTTCAATGATCTATGGGATTGCTCCATTGGTGTCAGGCTTAATGGCCATCTATATTTTTAAAAGTACAACCTTTAGTGCCTATCAATGGATGGGTTTAATGCTGGGCATATTCGGGCTATTTTTCGCACTCGGATTCGGTTCTCAAAGCTTCACACTCAACTATTTAGGCGTGGGTTTAGAACTGATTGCGATGCTGCTTTATGTCCTTTCTGCTTTTGCAGTTCGATCTGTCAATACCAGCATCCACCCAATCAGCCAAATGACAGGTGCAACCCTCGTATCATGGGTCGGTTATAGTAGTTTGTTACCGTTTTTCTGGTCGGAGATGCCAGCTCAATTGCCATCATTACAGAGCAGTATTGCACTCATCTATAGCGCTTTATTTTCCTCCGTGCTGGCGATGATTTTTTATTATGATTTACTCAATAAAGTCAGTCCGACCACACTGATGCTCATTACCATCATGACACCCGTGCTGGCTACGGTTTGGGGTAACTGGCTAAATCAGGAGCAATTAAGTCCAGATTTAATTTTGGGACTGTTTTTACTCTGCCTCGGTTTAGCCCTCTATTCATTTCAAGTCCGTAGCAAAGTCTAAAAAATCCCGAGTTTGATCTAGACTCGGGATCATTGACAATTTTGGGTTAAAGGCAGTCTTACAGAATGCCAAAATGCAGCAGCATTAACCGATAAAATTGCTTTTAAGGAACAAGATCTTCCGACTTCAGTTCAAAGACTTGACGTAACTCTTCGGTATCTGGATGATCTTGAATAGGATCATCTGGATAATAAGCCACATGCATTACCCCTTGTCTATATAAAGACTGAATCGTGGTCACCATTTCCTCTGATGGAATTTTTTGATTGTTGCGCCAATTGACCGTTTGTAATTCAAATACCGTTTTCTTCATACCGTTCGGGAACCGCTTCACATACTTCACAATATCCCGATAAAACTGATCATGATTCGGTGCTTGTTCCATATAAGGCATTGCCATAATGGCGGTAAAATCATAACGCTTTAAAGACTGTTCTAATGACTGGGAATACCAATTTTCTGCATAAGGTTCCAATGCAACTTGTGCATATAAATTTCGTGCCGTCAGCAAAAAGGGCTGGTACTGACGTACATCACTGGCAAGTTGCATCGCAAAGTCATCAAGGTACTTGGTTTTATAGGCTGTCCATTTTTGTAAGTCGGCATCATTACTGCGAATTTTAGCTAAATCATTCGGTAAGCCAATGGAAGCATAAGCCCGCATCGCTTCAGGACTGGCATCTTCATAATCCGACAACGTTGCGTCATCGTGAAATAAAATGCCGTTAAATGGCACAGATTTGGCTAAATCGGTATAAATACCGGTTATGGTTTTTCGTGCATCAGCTGAAAATGGACTGAGGCGATGATAGCCCATATCTAAATGTTTAGAATCCTGTGTAGCTTGAGTTTCGACCCGATCTTGTGCAGCAGGATTATTTTTTGGTAATTCCCATGCCAACAATGGCATCCAAGCATAGATGCGGCTGACTTGGGTACGGCTCTGAATTTGCCATGCAACTCGGTTAAATAAATCTGCACGCATGGGTAAATAACGATTCGGGAAATACACCATATCCGCAGAACCATTGGCATCGGGGTCGGAAAACGCTTGTAAATACACGGTATTTCCATCCACCTCTACAATACGATCCAGTAAATGATCAAGGTTACGTTCTTGTTGAACAGGATCTTGATCGTAAATATAGTCTAAATCGATATGCATAATTTTTTGTGGGCGATTATTATCGCCTAAATTCTGCTGACGATCTTTAATTTCCTGCGCCAAATCGGTGATGCTCATATCACCTTCAACCAAAATACGGTTCAGTTGCCCCAAGGAACTTTTCGCCGAATCTGCACCATCATTCAAACTGATGGTAATCGGCATACCTAGTTGTTTAGCAATATTGACGGTTTGCATATTATAGTGACCATAAGGCCACACCATGACCCGTGGCGCTTTCAAACCATGCGCTGTCAATAACTGGTTATTTCGTTTTAAATCATCAAAAATCCGTTGTTGATAGTGCTGATCATCTTCATAACGTGCGGTTTGAGGATGATATAAACGGGTGACTGCCGCAGACTCAAGATTGCCTTGTGGATTGCCCAAAATCCCACGGTGTAAGTTATAACTATGATTGGCGATTTCGACCAAACCACTGTCCTGCATCTCTTTCAATTCTGACCAAGACAACATTTCATTACGCTGAATCTGTTTGCCTGAAAAATCGATATTTTGCCCTTCTTTCGGTTCTAACCATGAACCGACAACCGCCAATACAACAGGAATGCTATTGGCTTTAATAATCGGATAGGCATTTTGATAAAAAGATGCATAACCATCATCTACGGTCAATAAAACCGGTTTCGCGGGTAACGGGGATTGACCTTGATTCGCTTGAATCAGCTGATCGACACTAATAAAGTGAAAACCATTATTTTTGAGCCACACGATATGTTGTTTAAAGTGTGTCGTGCTTACGGCATATTCAGGAATCAGTGCATTTTTACGATTGGTAATTTCATGATAGCCAATGACGGTCAGTGTCGGATTATGCGCTAAGGTTTCACTCCAAGCCAAATGAGGAAGCTGCCATAAAACAGCAGAAAGTGAGATTGAAAGCAAAGTGGAAAGCAAGCGAGTCTTCATTTCATGGTACTCAAAAATTATTTATGCTCTGAACAACACTCATCGTCCATCAATAATATGTTGAGCTTTCCCTTGCATGATGTATGGTATATCGTTATTGCAACATCATTTTTATCAAGCCAAACTGGAATCAATATTAAAGGACTATTTTTCTAAGAAACAAACATGTTAAAACAACAATAGCTTATTTTATAAGTGATTTTCCAATCTTCATTTGTGTATTTTTAATCATCCGCAGCGCGAAAGTCATCTTCAAATTTGTTTAGCATATATAGCACTATTTATCGCATTATGCACTTGATATTGATCTCGCCCAGCATGCTTCGCAGCATACAGTTGCACATCCGCGGCTTTCATTAATTCATGAATATTCGCATATTGATGCTCCCGATCTATCCACGCAATGCCCATACTTAAAGTGACATATTGCTTTTGGTCAGGTCGATTTAAATGTTCAAAATGCTTTTTTCGAACCGCATTGAGCACCTGCTGCAAAACATTTAATACCACTGCATGTGGCACATCATGCAAAATAATCGCAAACTCCTCACCCCCATAACGTGCAACATAGGCAGATTCGGGTAAAGCCTGTTGGATCACCTTGACCAAATCTTTCAAAATGGCATCGCCCTTTAAATGCCCATAGTAATCATTATAATTTTTAAAATAATCTACATCCAACATGGCAAAGGTCAAGGTACTGTTAGTGTGATTTTGAGTCAGCGTAAATAAACGCTGAATTTCAATATTTAAAGCACGGCGGTTAAATGCCCCTGTTAATGCATCAATTTGAATTTGCTGTGCTAACTTTTCATTTAACTGATGCAATTGTGAGGTACGTTGTTGTACTTTGTGATCTAAAGAACTGTTCAGCTCCACTAAATTATCATTCAATTGCTGAATATAAGATGTATGATGTGCGTAATTTTTTGCCTGCTGGAACATAATCAACAGCGCATAGAAACTGGTGGAAATAAACGAAAGATTAAAAGAATCAATTAAATTAAGCGTCAATAAAAAGTCATGTAAAAAGGTGACACACAACAAAATAACCGCCCATAAATTGACCCTAGAATACGGTTCTTTATGTTTTAGTATTAAATAAAAACCATAAGCAAAATTTGAAATGACCACAAAGCTAAACATGAAACTATAAAATGCGAAACGCTGGAATACCTCTGGTAAGGTTAACACCGTGACCACAATATCAATCGCCAACAAAACCATAGCGGAAAAATACACAATCGGATGTAAATAACGCTGATTGAGTAAAAACATATAACTTAGAAAAAAGACCACGGCAAAATAAGTAAACAGATATTCTAATCGTGCCCCCCACAGCCAACTAATGTCTGTAAATGCAGTGTAAGCATACGGCGCTGAAAATAAATTATGTAAGGCTAAAAACAGGATAAAAATACCAAACACAAATACTTTAATGTTACTGCGCCCAATGACACCTTGAAAAATTGAAAACATTAAGGTAAATATTCCAATCCCCAATACTGCACCACAGACTAGGCCAATACTCATCATCAGCTGTTGGTATTGCCGACTGATGGTTTTAGAAAGGCCAATTCGCATGGGATTTTCTAAACCACCATGCAGATGATTAAAATTTGAGGCTTGCATAGTGATGGTGAAATATTCTTTATCCACGACAAAAAAAGCAATTCTAGGTGCATTTTCTGTTTGATGGCTTTTTGCATCCCGACCGACCTCACCTAAACGGAGTAGAAAGTCTCCATTTAGGTACATACGATAAGCACCATATTGATTCGGAATAAAAATTGCGATCCGGCGCCCCAAATATTGTTTCGGCATTTTAAAATGCCCAATAAATGTGCCGTAGGTTTGATTGGTTCCAGTCAGTGCTTTGAAAGAAATCGGTAACTGTACTGTTTCTGATTTTAACACTGAACTGGGTTTAATAATCAATTGTTCAGGATAATACTGCCACAGCCCATTCAGCGGACTGGTGGTTTTGTCGGTAAAATCGACCTGATTAATTAATTTTTGATGTAAATAATACGATTCAGGTGCAGCCTCATATTGTGCACATGCGTATCTTTGCCACATGAATAAGCATAAACATGCCAAAAGAAAAAACTTAAAGAAATCTATTAAATATTTTATTTTAAACAAAAAGCGAATCTTCCTTAAATTACGCTTAGCTATACTTTAATGTAACGATAAAAAAATAAAACTCAACTAACTTTTTTATTATCTACAAGATTCATCCTTGTCTCTTGTAGAATATTTTTTAATCAAAGCATGCAATGTGCTTAATCACGTGTTTTTACGTCAAATAATTCAATTTCAAAAATCAGGTTTGAATTGGCAGGAATTACTTTACCCATTTTACGTTCACCATAAGCCAAATGTGCAGGAACAAGTAATTTACGTTTACCACCCACTTTCATCCCCATAATGCCTTGATCCCAGCCTTTAATCACACGGCCCGTTCCAATCACTGTTTCAAAGTAATTACCACGGTCAACAGATGAGTCAAACTTGGTGCCATCTTCTAACCAACCTGTGTAATGCGTGGTAATCAGCGCGCCTTTGACTGCTTCTTTGCCTTCACCCACTTTCAAATCAATAATTTCTAATTCATTCGACATTGTCATTTACCCAACCTACAGCTATGTTTTCAATCCCTAGTATAAACTGGATTATTGAATTCCTTGCAATTTGAATGTTTCAACATTTAAAAACTGAGCTCTTGAATATTCGCATCATTGAGTAAATAAGCGGTCAATTTTTTATGATTTTCGGCTGAACCAATTAAAATCCAGCGCCCTCTAATTTTATGTTCTGTTTTATGTTGTGCGCTACGGACAACCTTCATTTCATAGGTTTTAAATAAATCTTCGTAGTTATCTAAAGTTTTTTGTTGGTAGTCGCAAACAATCCGATAGATTCGTGCTTGGTTAAGTGACTCAATCCGCTCTTGCAGATAAATTAAAAAAATTAATACGATCAGAACAATTAGTGTCCCCAACAAACTCAACAGCACGTAACCGGCCCCTACAGCCATGCCCAGTGCAGCCGTCATCCAAATGGTGGTTGCCGTGGTAATGCCTGAAATACGATTTTCATCTTTAAAAATCACGCCTGCACCCAAAAAACCCAGCCCCGTTAATATATTGGCGGCTAAGCGATCAGGGTTTTCCACACCAATTTTTAATGACAGAATCGTAAACAAACACGAGCTTAAACTAACCATAATCATGGTTCTTAAGCCCGCAGATTTACTTCTATACTCACGCTCTGCACCAATAATTGCACCAATCACAAGGGCAATCAGCAAATGATATAAATCAGGACCCATTGATCTACCCGTTTTAAATTATTCTTTTTAAGGTATACGCAATTTTACTATGCGGATGCAAGCCTAAACCTGCATCCTGAAATGATTTACTGTAATTGTTCCCATTCAACCAACACTTGGGCCTGATCACCAATCAACGTCCATTCGCCATCCATCACATTTAATTGTAACTGCATGGTGCGTTCGCATAATTGTGGCAAAGCATCCGTTGTGGCAGTCGATAACTTCCACACTTGCACATTACTCATGGTTTTTAATTTACTGTTACGCTTATACCATTCATCGACAGCTGAACCATACGTCACCACGGCAACTTGTTTACAACGTGCGCTGGCTTTTTTAACTTTATCTTCATCTGGACTACCGACTTCAATCCATTTGATCAATTGACCGGTTAAGTCTTTTTCCCACAAAGCAGGTTCATTGGTTTCAAATAAATCTTTGGTAAATTCTAAAGCTTCATCAGCAAAACGAGCATATGCCAAAATACGTACCATCAAGCGCTCAATCGTTTCTGACGGATGCAAAGCCATCGTCAGCTGATAATCAGCATATTGATGATCATCCATATTGGCAATATTCAAATCAGCCTTATAAATCGTTGCTTTAAGCGCCATAAAAAAGTCCTCAAATTTGGCGCTTAGCATATAAGATTTAGACTAAATTTGCTGAGTTGTTTTATCCGTATTATCTGCATTCAACTGACATTGAAATAATTGATCTTCAAAGTGTTGCCAATCGCGCTGATCTTGCACAATAATTTCAATACGGTTATCAATCCCCTCTTCTGAAGACTGATAATTAAATTGCTGCGGATTAAAATTAAAGGTTTTCCAACCCTGATTGGTATTAAAAATACCTTTAATGCGTAGCCAATTTTGTTGCTCACACAGTAAATCTAATAATGGATAAAAATCGAAAAGCCAACGCTTGGGTAATTTCCAGCCCGCCACACTATACCCTTGTGTCGTTTCAACATAATGATAAGGCAACTGTTTAATTTCAGGCAAAGTTTGTCCTGCAAGCAGTGTTTTTTGAATTTTCAATAAAGGTTGAATCTTACGTTCAGTCCCAACATAAGGCTGATCAATCTGCTCAAGGTCAATATCCGCTTGCCCACTCCTAAGCCAAGTTTGTGCATACGCCTGATATTCTGTCTGTAAGATCTCTAAAGCTTGCTGATCTGCAAAATCCATACGATCGGCATGAGAAACTACAATGATTTGTGCAGCTTTTAATTGGTCGGCATACAAATTTTGCTCAGTCGATTGGCGATCATGTAAGCGTGAACCATCCACCACGGTCACTAAAGCACGCATCGCAATACTTTGCTGCCAATGCGGTTCAGTCAGTTGTTCCAACAATTGTGCTGGATGCCCCAAACCCGTCGGTTCAATAAACAATCGGTTTGGTTTGGTTTCTGACAATAGTCGCGATAAAGCAATTTGCATGGGTAATTGGCTACTACAACACAGACAACCGCCCAAGAGTTCTTTAACTTCATAGCCTTGGGTTTGCGGTAACATCTGCTGATCGACACCAATTTGCCCAAACTCATTCATCAACACGGCCCAAACTTCATTTTCTGGCTTTTGGCTAAGCAAATGCTTCAGCAAAGTGGTTTTTCCAGCGCCTAAAAATCCAGAAATAATATGCGTCGGTACAGCTTGCGTTGGAGAAATCAGTTTCAAAACTTACTCGCTTTTAACTAAAGTGGAAATCAATTCAGGTCGTCATCAGCGCAAATTACGCTCTGGGTCTGCTGAATGGTTCCACTTTAATTTCTTCCTTGCCAGATGGCAACGTATTCAAATTCATTTATAAATTTTCAAAGCCTTTTCATCTGTAAGAAGGTCGTTATGAGTCATAGAAAAAAATGATCACTCATTTAAAAAATCGTATGGTTGAATCTGTTATTATTTTATATTTTTCAATATCTTAATATATAACATGGTGTTTGGCGTGTTTTCTTTTCAATCAACATATCTACTATGGCATAGCTTGTTTGGCCCCTTAAATTCATCGTTAATAGCATTATCGTGAATTGAATGGATATTCGCTGTGAGCACAAACAAAACGAATTACACCACTGAAGTGGCTATATTGGGCGCAGGTCCTGTTGGTTTAACAATTGCGAATTATTTAAGTAAGCAAGGTGTACAAGTCACTATTATTGAGCAGTTGGATAGTTTAATTGACTACCCACGTGCGATTGGGATTGATGATGAATCTTTGCGTACCATTCAATCTCTCGGTTTAGTCGATCAGGTCTTGCCGCATACAACACCAAACCATGCGATGCGTTTCTTAACCCCCAAAGGTCGCTGTTTCGCAGATATTCAGCCGCTTACCCGTGAATTTGGTTTCTCACGTCGTAATGCTTTTATTCAGCCTCAAGTCGACAATGTTTTACTGCAAGGTCTAAAACAATACGAAACAACAAAGGTCTTATTTTCACGTCAGCTCAATGAATTTAGCCAAGATGCAAATGGTGTCACGTTAAAGCTTCAAGACAAAAATCAAAAACAAGAAACCATTCATGCACAATATTTAATTGCCTGTGATGGTGGTAACTCGATTGTGCGTCGTAGCTTAAATATTGCTTTTGATGGTAAAACTGCACCAAACCAATGGATCGTGATTGATATTGAAAATGATCCTTTAGCAACACCACACATTTACCTGTGCTGTGACCCAGTACGTCCATATGTATCTGCGGCTTTACCACACGGTATTCGTCGTTTCGAATTTATGGTCATGCCCGGTGAAACACAAGAAGAACTGAGCAAACCCGAAAATATTGCAAAATTATTGTCTAAAGTTTTACCCAATGCTGAAAACATTGAAGTGATTCGTCAACGTGTCTATACACACAATGCACGTATTGCCGATAAGTTCCGTGTCGACCGTATTTTACTGGCCGGTGATGCTGCACACATTATGCCAGTATGGCAAGGTCAAGGTTATAACAGTGGTATGCGAGATGCCTTTAACTTAGCGTGGAAAGTTGCGCTGGTGGTACAAGGTAAAGCAACTCCTGATCTATTGGATTCGTACCAAGTTGAACGTAAAGACCATGCCAAAGCGATGATTGATCTTTCTGTGATGGCAGGTCATGTGCTTGCGCCACCTAAAAAGTGGCAAGGTTTTGTCCGTGATGGTATTGCTTATGCATTAAATTACATCAAACCGATTAAGCAATATTTGCTTGAAATGCGTTTTAAACCTATGCCTAAATATAACGATGGTGCATTGCTGGCAGATGGTAAAAAAGAATCGCCGATTGGTAAAATGTTCATCCAACCGCATGTAAAACTGGAGTCAGGTGAAAAAGTTTTACTGGATGACATCATTGGCAATGACTTTGCCATTATCGCTTGGGGCGTCGACCCACAATGGGGAATTAACGATGCCAATATGCAAGTATGGAAAAATTTAGGGGTTAAATTCATTCAAATTATTCCTGAAGTTCAATTTGGCAATGAGAACCGTAGAAAGTTTGAAGGCGTGATTACTTTAGGCGATATTGGTACAGACATTCGTACATGGTTTGGTAAAACATCTGAATCTGTTGTTATTTTACGTCCTGACCGCTTTGTGGCCGCGCTTGCGATTCCACAAACTTTAGATCAGGTCAGCCAACAACTGTTCAAAAAGCTACATGTAAAATAATCCATCAACTGAATCATATTTACAGATCTGACCACGCTAAAGCGTGGTCTTTTTATTTCTCCTTGATGATTAAATTAGCTACATAAAAAAGATTAGCCATTTAATTTCTGAAACCAAATCACATCTTTCATCGAATCACGCTGCTGAATCAATTCAAGAAAAGGTTTGAACTCATCCAAATAAGGTAAGATTTTGAAGGCAATTGCAAAAACCAGCCAGTAACCCAAATATAAATCTGCTGCTGAAATTTTTTCCCCAAGCAAATAAGGGTTCGCCTGCTGCATCCCCTGTTTTAAAAAGGCAAATAAGGTTTCTTGATCACCAAATGCTAAGCCTCGTTTTTTCTGTTCAATTCGTTCATCCGATACTTCAAGGCTGCGCAAATCCATATATTCAGTCAAAGGACCATGACAAAAAAACATCCATTTCAAATATGCCCCGCGCTTTGGATCATCCAATGCAGGTGCCAAACCCTTTTCAATATATTTATCGGCCAGATAGGTAAATATTGCAGCCGTTTCAGAAATTACGATACCTTGATCGACCAAACAAGGGACTTTCCCCATAGGATTAATGTTCAAATAATCTGCTTTATGCATATCTTCATAAGCAATCTGAATTTGATCAATTTGCTCTGCAATTCCCAGCTCCTTGAGCAAAGGAAAAAGGGTCATGCCACGTGATTGTGCATTGTTATATAGCTTCATCATTCTTATCATACCTATATTGTTGTTTTCGATTTTAACTATAAAGAGCTAAAACAGTTTGTGCATTATTGTTATGTGATGTGTGCAATCGCTCACGATGCTTTTGCTTTTTTAAAGCATCGTGCAACATTTAGGATATTATTAATGCTTAACTTTTTAAAAGAAGCCCATATAAAACTGCTCTTTTAATATTTTTAAAATCAGTTCAATGACTTCATTTTTTTGCCCTTTACGATAACTGGCATGCAGGTCAATCATCGGCAACGGCTCAATGGTATTTTTTACCACAATTTTATCACCCAAAAGTGGAATCACATAAGCGGGCACCAAGCTCCAACCGACTCCCATGCCCACTAGGTTTACATTCAATAAAATATTGGTCGATTGTTGCACCACATTTACATTTAGTTTGGACTGCTTAAAGAAATCCGTAATAATTTTATACAGTTGTGGTGATGCAACTTCATCACTAATAATAAAATCTTGCTGATTAAAGCTCTTAATACTCACATGACGCTGTGCGGCAATGGCCGAGTCTTTGGGAACAATTAAAGCCAAGGGCTCACTGAAAATTTGTACATGCTCAAGTTCACTCGACTCATCCACATAGCGCGTAAAAGCGATATCAATATCACCTTTTTTTAACGCTTTAAATTGATTTGCATCCGTCAAACTATGAAAATTAATTTTAATTTCAGGAAAATGCGCCCGAATATTCGGCATGATATAAGGGAAAATTTTCATTTCAGCCACGGGAACAAAACCAATATTCAGTTGGTCTTTGTTTAAATTGGCAATTTTCCGTGCATCTTGAATGGCTTTTTCAGCATGCTCTAAACTTAACAAGGCTTCTTTTAAAAATGCTTTACCTTCTTCAGTCAGTTCGACTTTGCGATTCGATCGAATCAGCAATTGCACACCCACTTCTTGTTCAAGGTCTTTAATTTGCTGGCTTAAAGAAGGTTGTACCGTGCACATACGTTGTGCAGCTTTAGTAAAATTCAGCTCTTCTGCCACTGCAACGAAATAGCGTAAATGACGTAATTCCATGGCCGTACCTCTTTATTTGAGTTGTTTAAGTGCTGCTGAAACGGTGTATTTATAGACAAATAATGTTGCCACAGTAATGACCACACAAAATAGATAAGTCATTTGATAACCATAGTAGGCAATGATCAAACCAAGGATCACTGAACCCATCGCCATGCCTAAATCAAATAAGGTAAAGAAGGTCGAAATTGCATGCCCCATACGCTGTTTAGGCACCGACTGAATAGCCACCGTTTGAAAACATGGAAATAATGAACCATAGCCAATACCAATAAATATAGCAGAGAGCCAAAGCATCCATTGATTGGAGATAAAGCTGACAATGACCAAACCAATCGCAAAGAAAATAAAGGATGGGTAAATCACCGCACTTGCACCTTTACGGTCATAAATTTTACCCACCCAAGGACGTACAATAATCATCGAAATGGCAAAGACAATAAAAAATAGGCTGGTATAGGCAAGCAGCTGTTGAGTTTCACTATATGCGGTAATAAAACTCATAATGCTGGAGTAAGCAAATGCAGTGAGCAAAGCAACAAAACCTATAGGCACTACACGCATTTCAATAATGTCATGAAAACCTAGACGCTTTCCTGCTCTTTTATCATCATCGCTTGAATCCATCTGATTTTTTGCTACAGGAACCATCAGGCAGAATATAAAGCCAAGACAAACCACACTGGCTAAAATTAAAAATAGGTTTTTAAAATCAGTAAATTGAATAATCGTTAATGCCAGCAATGGCCCAAACACCACGGCAAGATTGGTCGACATCACGAAATATCCCATGCCTTCACCTTTACGATGATCAGGAATAAAATCATTGGCAATCGGCACTGTAACCGTAGTTAAAACACTAAACCAAATACCATGAATAAAACGAATCACCAATAAAGCCCACAAACCATCGGCAAATAAATAGCTGAAAGCAAAAAGTACAAATAAAAATGCTGAACCACGGAACGCTATTTTTTTTCCTAATTTTTCAACAATCAGGCCAGAAAATGGACGAACCGCAATCGAAGAAACCAAAAATAAGGTTAATGCCAAACCCGCTTCTTTTACCGTTCCACCTAAATTTTTCATGATATAAATTGGCAAAATAGTCAGTAGCGCATAATAATAAGTAAATAAAAACAAATTATTAAAAAGGCACAAGATAAAAGAGCGATTCCATAAACGCTCAGTGGCTGTCGTAATCATAATGACCAACTTACTGCATAGCTATGGCGAGTTTTGAACAAGAATGGGTTGCATGACTAAACTAACTAGATGTTCAATATAGATTTGATCTGGTATTCGATTAAAGAAAATAATTTGATAATGGATTGGGCCATAAAGCGTATCGAGCATGAGCTCAAAAGGATATTCCGCAATAATTTCATGCCGTTCAATTGCAACTTGAATCAACTTACGCATTTGCTCACGGCGTGGTAATAAATACTGTTTAAAGAATTCACCCGCCGCTTCACGATGTTCCGCCATCACCACCAATAAGGCTCGACCCACAGGGTGGTTTAATGCTTGTGATAACTTTAAAAGTTGCTGGTTAAAATTAAATGCCAAACTTTGTTGAAAATCTAATTCAAATACAGGTGCAGTTTGTTCTTTAAACGCATCTAAGACTAAATCGGATTTATGCTTCCACCAGCGATAGATCGTGGATTTACCCACCCCTGCACGTGCCGCAATGTCTTCTACAGTTAAATGACTATAATCATATTCCTCTAATGCCTCAGACACTGCATTTAAAATACACTGCTTACGGCGTGAAGTTTTTTCCGCTTCAGTCATTACACCACCCAAACAAAACGATACGTATCGTTTTATATTATGCTGATTTCTTGTGCCTGTATAGCGTAAATCTCATTTTTTGAATCAAAAAAAAGACCGCTTAGCAGCAGTCTGTTTATTCAATCGATAATGCTACGCATTATGAAGTTTTCTTATAAATACTACATGATGGATGATGACTTTCTTGTAGACGTGCTACTTTACGATGTTCGGCAGCCTCAAAACGGCAACGCTTCCAATCATTGTCTAAATTTAATGCAGGAATTTGTTGTGGCTTGCCACTTTTATCGACAGCAACCATGGTGAAATAGCAACTATTGGTGTGACGTACAGTACGCTTTTGAATGTTCTGCGCTTCCACACGAATCCCGATTTCCATTGAAGTCCGACCAACATGGTTTACGCTAGCAAGAAAAGTAACCAACTCACCGACATGAATCGGTTCTTTAAAATTTACTTTATCGACCGACAAAGTCACTACATAGCTGCCTGAATAACGGCTAGCACATGCATAAGCGACTTGATCCAACAATTTTAAAATTGTTCCACCATGAACATTACCTGAAAAATTTGCCATATCAGGGGTCATTAATACTGACATGGTCAATTCAGCTTGGTCATCTAATGCTGGAGCAATTTGATCTAATGGGGACATCGCGTTCTCTAGACTCTTTAACAGACAATAGTATATGTAACTATTATTATATCGTTTTTCAAAGAAATTGAATGTCCCAATTGACAATAAAATCATCATTATTATTTATAGTTAAAAAAGCAGCATTCCAAGAAAGACTCAAAAAATCAACTCAAACCACTGTATATTATTAATTTTTTATATATCACCAACTTATAGAATAAATGCTCAAAAAAAATTATTACAAAAAACACCCACCGATAAATTGAAAACTTTCTCCGTTCATCATCATTATGCTCCCCCTCTTAAGGATCAAGCATGCATGCAAATCCATTTGCACCTACGGTATAATATATTGAATGACTAAGATAAAACTGAATAAATAAGATGAAGCAGATACTTTATACTTTACGTAACATCTCTTGAGAAATATTTCCGTAATTCAGCACATTCTGCTGATCTAACTGTATTTCAATCCCATATGTACCATCTGTATTTTCCGAAATCACGGTAAAAACTAGATGCTCCATAGAGGCCATTTTGACTTTATGACCTATTGTAATTTTTTCTCTCTTCGGATTACTTTTATTCATTGAACCACCCTTATAAATACACATTTTTGTATCAAATTTATTGAGATAAAGTTTATTGACTTTCTGGTAGTGGGTAAACTTAAATAATTGAACAAAAAGTATTAATCTAAAAATGATATAGAATAAGACATTTAGCCACTTAATTTATTTTCATGAAAAATATCAACTCATTAGTTTACTTTTACAATATAACCCACTCAAATAAGGTTGCTTTGTGAGCAAAAAACCCCACCATCGGCCTCACTAAAAATCTAATTTTAAATTTGCTGACTCTACCTGCATCATTGCAGTCATCAGCTTGCTTAATCATGTACACTAAATTGCTGAAGCTTCTGCCCTTGTGGGGTCTGTTTTTGATTAAATACCATTGAAATTTGCTGTAATTGATTTTGTGCTGCATCAATGCCCGCTTGTATGGTCATTTCACGACCTTTGACATCAAAAATATGCCCCTTCTCTCTTAAGTCAGGCTGAATCACGATATTTGCATGTTTAAGCTCTTCTCTGGCTAAGTGGTTCTGCATAATATTAATATTTTGATTAAACATTCCCCAAACATTACTGGTTTCGGTATGCATCGGTTGAGCTAAAATATCGACTGCAATAATAATATCTGCACCTAAATCACGAGCAACATCGACAGGTACAGGACTGACTAAACCGCCATCGACATATTCATCTTCACCAATCTTTGTGGGAACAAACATACTCGGTATAGACACTGACGCACGTACAGCTTGCCCAGTGTTACCATAATTAAATACCACTTTTTTGCCTTCTTTTAATTCTGTCGCCACCACATACATCGGTGTTTTAAGCAATTCTAAAGGCGTATTATTCACTTGTTGATTGACATAATTTTCAACTTTTTTGCCATCAAAAAAACCTTTCATGTCCAGTTTGATATCACGTACATCATTGGCTTTCATATTCAGCGCAATGTCACGCAATTCATCGGCTGTTTTACCGCTTGCATAAATTGAACCGACAATACTTCCTGCACTCGTACCCACAATAAAGTCAGGACGAATACCTTGTTGTTCCAAGACTTTAATCACACCGATATGTGCATAACCGCGTGCACCACCACTGCCGAGTACCAAAGCAACGATGGGACGACTTTGTTGCTGCTTTATTTTTTTAAAATTGATCCGATCTGCACGGACTTGAGCCTCAACACTTGGTGATTCAGATAGACCTGTAGAGCCAACAGTAACCTTGGACTGCGGCATAGTTTGGCAGCCCACAACACTGCATGCAGCGAAAGCAATAAAACCATATTTAATCTTGATCATGAATCACCTAATGATAAATAAGCTTAGCTTTTAAAAGTTGCATAGTGTAAAACGATCTCTTTTTCACACTGTAGTATTTCGTTAAACTGTCATCCAAAAAGATTAGTCTATCTAAGACCAACCCGAATGAATTTGCCCATTTCCCTTCTTCATTATCGCACTATTTTCCTGACTTTGTTTAAATTCGCCTGTCTTTCATTGCGCGGCCTTGCGGTACATTTTTTCAAATTTTATCCAATACCATTAATGCCCAAATATTCGAAAACACAGCACTTATTGAATTAGCTTTGTGCAATAGCAGCATTGTCCAAGCAGAGAATGAGCAAAAAAGAAAAGCCTGAAAACAGGCTTTTCTTAGCAAGATGAAGACTTATACAAAAAACTTAAGAATAAGCTGAATCACTGTCGCATTAATTAAATCGACAAAGAATGCACCACATAATGGAACAATCAAGAAGGCTTTATGCGATGGACCATACATATTGGTAATGGCCTGCATATTGGCTACGGCAGTCGGTGTTGCACCCATACCAAAGCCACAATGTCCTGCTGAAAGCACAGCAGCATCATAATTTTTGCCCATCACGCGGAAAGTCACAAATGCCGCATAAAGCGCCATTGTCAGCGTTTGCGCACCTAAAATAATCACCAATGGACCAGCCAAATCGGCCAATTGCCATAACTTCAATGAAAGTAATGCCATTGCCAAATAAAGTGATAACGATGCATTACCAAATACGTCAATTGCGCGGTCAAAAATTCCAACTTTAAATACCCCTTCAAGGACATTTCGTAGAATGACACCACCAGCCAAGGTCCATACAAAAGTTGGCAACTCAAACCAAGTGCCTTTACTAAAGCCAGTCATAAATTCAGCAAATGCTAAACACGCCGCGAACATACCCAAAGTGGTGATCGCATTATCAGCAGTAATTAAACGCACCTGATGTGGATATTCAAATTGCGTAAACTCATCTGAATCTGTATCCGCATTGAGGGTTGAATCGCGATCTGCAATTTGTTTATTGGTACGAGAAATAGCTAGTTGATGACGATTAATCAACATTTTAGCTAAAGGACCACCAATGATACCACCAATGATTAAACCAAAAGTCGCACTTGCCATACCCAAGGCTAATGCACCCTGAATACCATGCTGTACTTCTAAAATCTCCCCCCAAGCACCCGCTGTACCATGACCACCAGTGAGCGTAATTGAACCAGCAATCAGGCCAATTAAAGGATCAATACCTAATAAAGTCGCTAAACCAATACCAACAAAATTTTGTACTACAATAAATGAAGCAACGCAGACGAGGAAAATGACCAGTCCAAAGCCACCCTCTCTTAACTTGGCAAAGTTTGCACTTAAACCAATAGAAGCAAAGAAAATCAGCATAAAGCTGGTTTGTAGTTCACTGCTTGTAGAGATACTAAAACCCCAAAAATTGTGAACTAACAGCGAAACAATCGCTGCAACTAAACCACCTGCAACTGGCTCTGGGATATTATAGCGCTTTAAAAAATCAATTTTATTGACAAGAAAACGTCCTAATAAAAGAACGATTACCGCTGCAATGAGCGTATAAAAGGCATTAAAAGTAAATTCCATCATTATTGTCCATAAAATAAGTGGATTCTTTTTGTTCTATAACCTTATTAGCACCTGAAAGAAAAACAATTTCAAGGATCATTTGGTCAATACCAAACCACAGTGAAAGCTATACAACAAAAAGGTATAAGAACAAAAATTCATTTTTGATGAAACTACAGGACAGCGAGATGATTTTTTCCACCATGATGGAAAATCATAAAAAAAGACAATACGAGTTACTATGTTCTAGCGCGCAAATAAAAGGATCATTTCATTTGAATGCCAACTAACCGACTGACTCATGAGAGGTTATCTCATTTAAAGCTTCTAGTCCTGGTCATGCTGATTCACGCAGGGTATGCGAAAATAAACATACATCACTCACAATA
This sequence comes from Acinetobacter bohemicus ANC 3994, assembly GCF_000367925.1. Classification (GTDB taxonomy): domain Bacteria; phylum Pseudomonadota; class Gammaproteobacteria; order Pseudomonadales; family Moraxellaceae; genus Acinetobacter; species Acinetobacter bohemicus. Next base: position 238,135 of record NZ_KB849164.1, on the reverse strand, counting down.
ATAGTGGTATTACGGTAAGTAATGTTCAAAAAGAGGATACATTATGCAGATTTAGCTATTAATGTCTTTAGTTTTTTACAATTTTATCTTTTGGTGTAAATTATCATTTTTTATATTACTTTCAAATTTGAATATTTTTTAATAAAAAAGAGGCGAATTAATCGCCTCTTTTGCTCTGTCTAAACTTTTTAAATTAGAAGCTATATTTAGCCATTAAACCTACACGGTTATCTTTATATGACTGTCCAGCAAATGTATCACGCTTACCATTGATGTATTCAACACCTAAGTCAATTGGCGCAACAGGCGTATAGATAAAGTTAATCCATGCTTGTTGAACTTTTTCATTCGCATTTACACTCGATGTAGATTTAGCATAATCAGTATCATCATCAGCAAAAATTGCGCCATACGCTAAAGTCGAACGGAAGTTAGGCGAGAATTTGTATGTCGCACCCACTTGCACAGCATTAAATTCATTTTGTTCAATACTGTTATTCGCATTCACGACATAAGCTGAATTACTGCCGTATAAATAGTTGCTATTACCAACAACATGAGAAATATCAGCTGATACTTTCAATGGCGCAGAGACTTGATAATTAACACCTGCTGCAACACCCCAACCTGTTTCATTATCATCAGCAACAGTCGATTTATAATTTTCAACCAATGCACGTGCAGAAACAGAACCTTTACCTTCGGCAAACCCTTGGGTTAATTTTGCAGTCAAATTCGGTAAACTATATTTAACGCCTGTACCTGAGCTATCTGCTTTTTCTGCCGAAACAAATAATTGAGTCGCAGGAGCAAGTTTAAAGCCATAACGAACTTGTGGAACACGTGCTGTACCACCACCAAGGTTAGTACTAAAATCAATCATTTCAGGTGCATGATTCGACAAGAAATTCGAGGTTGTTTGACCAAATAACCAATCGTTATAAGTTAAATAAGCATGACGGATACGTAAATTTTCAGTCGAACTTGCAAAGTCAACTTCGACTTTACCACCAACTTTTGCATCGCCAACAGGTGTATTAAAATCTAAACCAATACGCGTGGTTTTAGCCGTCGCACGTAATTTATCATTTACCAGTTTAGGATCTGTAGTTCCTGACCCATTTACTTTATGTACTGCATTAAAGTCGTCATCCGCACCTTCAATAATGTAGTTGGCATCGCCACGGACAAAACCATATAAGTTTACATTCGCGCCTGCTTTAGATTTAAAACCTGTAAGTGGCGATTCAGCTTTCACTGCGACTGCTGCAATTTGTACAGGCTGTGCTTTTACTTGTTCAATTTGAGTTTGTTGCTGTTGTTGAACTTGATGTTGCTGTTGAATTAAAGATTTTAATGCATCAACTTCTTTACGCAGTTGTTGAATTTGTTCTTGCTCAGCTTTACCAGCATGTGCTGTGCTTACCATTACAGCTGTCACTGCTAATGCTAGGCTTTTAGCCATAAATTTACTGTTGAGTAAGCGACTCATTCTAATCTCCAATTTAAATATCTCGCATCCGTGCATAAACAACCCTGAAAAACTCAACAAATGAATGAAAAATATAGATTCATTATTGTAAAAAGCTTCAAAAATCATTGCATTTTCTGCTATTAGTACAGTTAAAAAGCTTAAAATATTGTAAAAGTGCAACATATGTAAACCATATGTAACCATCAATCTATCAAGTTCTATGCTTTATTAAAATCGATTTTGTCAAACAACGATTAAAAAACTCTCTTATTGTTAAAGATTTATTTCAAAATAATGAATATATTCTTAAACTTAGCTATTATTTACAGAAAGCTTTACGTACAAATATTCGACTAATGTATATAATAAAATTGAGTTAAAAAATGCATTTAAAAAGGAGTTTTCATGAATTTGCAACAAGTTCACCATGTAGATGATGCCATTACCTCACGCCATTCCGTTCGCGCCTTTCTCAATAAAACGGTTGATGCTCAAATCATCAAAGATATTTTGACCGTAGCCAGTCGCGCCCCATCAGGAACCAACACACAACCTTGGAAAGTCTATGTGGTGACTGGAAAAAAACGTGATGAAATGGTGGATCGTGTTTGTAAAGCACAAATCGAACTGTTTACACAGCCTGAACTTGCAAGCCAATATCAAGAAACCTTTGCTTATTACCCAGAAAATTGGATTTCACCATTCATTGACCGCCGCCGTGAAAATGGTTGGGGATTATATGGTTTATTAAATATCCAAAAAGGTGAAAAAGAAAAAATGGCGCGCCAACAACTGCGCAATTACCAATTGTTCGATGCACCCGTTGCCTTGTATTTTACCGTCAACAAAGCCATGGGCATTGGCTCGAAAATGGATATTGCCATGATGATTCAAAATGTCATGATTGCAGCAAAAGCACGTGGTCTGGATACCTGCCCTCAAGCAGCGTGGAATCATTTCCATCCAATCGTACTGGATGTACTGGGGGCACCTGAAGAGGAAGAATTGGTATGTACCATTGCTTTAGGCTATGCCGATACGGATGATATTGTGAATACTTTTATTACCCCGCGTATTGCAGTTGAAGAATTTACTGTTTTCTTAGATCAATAATTCATTTCAGCTAAAAAAGAGACCTATCATGAAGGTCTCTTTTTAATTTATTTACATATTAGCGATGAGTGCTTTGATGCTGTACAGGTGGTGTTAATTTCATAATCGCAACCAATGTGATGACAACAAAAATTAACATCAAAATCCCCATATTCAAAAGTGCATTCCAAACCAAAAAGTTCAGAATCACTCCACCGAGTAAACCACAGGCAAATTGAATACTGCCCATAATAGCACTGGCTGTTCCTGCTCGTGCACCTTGCTCAGACATGGCCAAAGCCATGGCATTCGGTCCAGTAAAACCGATACCAGAAACCGCCAAAAACATGCCAATAAAAACAATCCACAACGGGCTATGACTGAATAAACCCGCAACAAATAAGATGGATGCACCGACAAGCTGTAGCATACCGCCCATTTTTAAACGACTCAGGACTGAAAACTTATAGGCAAGTTTCTTATTCAGTGTCGATAACAACATAATACCAAAAGCATTTAGACCAAAAGCATAAGCAAATTGTTGTTGATTTAAGCCATAGTCATCCATAAGTACTGAAGCTGATGAACTGATATAGCAAAATAAAATACCACCAGAAAAACAGCCTGCCAACATGGGCCAGCGAAAACTCGGATCTTTTAAAATCACTGCATATAAATTTAGGATTTGGTTGATATTTAACTTTAAACGACGTTCAGGTGCTAAACTTTCTTTAAAGAAAAAATGTATACACAATAGACAGATCACACCCATCAAAGTCAAAAACACAAAGACGGCATGCCAAGAAAAAAACTTGAGCACCATTGCCCCTAAACTGGGTGCAATAATTGGGGCAATCCCCATCACAATCATCATACTGGCAAAAGCTTGTGCAGAAGCATGCATATCTAAACGGTCACGAATCGCAGCGCGAGCAATCACTACCCCAACACAACCACCAACCGCCTGTAAAATACGTGCCGCAATTAAGCTCCATTCATTGGTCGCAAAAATACATAACATGCTTGCCACAATATAAAGGATTAACCCAAAATAGAGCGGTGTTTTACGTCCAATTCGATCGCTCAGTGGCCCATAAACCAACTGTCCCAATGCTAAACCTAAAAAATATGCAGGTAAGGTATTAGCAACCATTTGTGTACTTACGCCAAAATCCTGTGCCATTTGAGGCAACGCGGGTAAGTACATATCTATCGAAAGTGGACCTAAGGATGTCAATAATGCTAGCAGCATAATCCATGCCGTGGAATATTGTTGAGTAGACTGTTGTACAGACATATGGATATTTAATTTTTAAATGATAGCTTTGAAGACAAGCTTACACTGTACATAGTATTATTTCTAAGAATTGAGAGTGAAAAATCACATAATTTTACTTCATGATGCATAGATCACTTTGTGGTAAGGACATAATTTGAAATCTTGGCTCACGCGTATTAAACAAGCGACCTATAACACCACCTTTATGTATAACCTGCGTATGGTCATTGCATTTGCAGGGACTGCCTTTGTTCCTTATTTTATGGGATACCAGATCGCCACTATTCCATTGACTTTAGGGGTGGTTGCTGCTGGTCTAAGTGATATTGATGACCGTTTTTCGGTCCGCATCATGAACCTGATTTATACTTATATTGGTTTTTTTATTACTGCCGCATCGGTTTATTTCTTATTTCCTTACCCAATTATATTTGCTTTAGGCTTGATTGTTTCCTGCATTGGCTGGATCTTACTTGGCTCACTGGGTCGTCGTTATGCCACCATTTCCTATGGCTGTTTAGTCATTTCCGTGTACTCAATGCTAGGTGTTGGACTATTTGATCATTGGTATATTCAGCCCTTACTTTTAGTGATTGGTGCAGCATGGTATGGCGTGATTTCAACCATTAGCTTTTTATTATTTCCCGTTCGCCAAGTACAAGACAAGTTATCGCAATGTTATTCATCTTTAGGTGATTTTCTCTTTGCAAAATCCAACCTGTTTGATGTGGATATGACCCCCAACAGTTATCAGCAAAGTATGATTGAACTGTCCTTAGAAAATGGCAAATTAGTCGGTATTTTTAACGAAATGAAAACCGCACTACTGACCCGTTTAAAAGGTGACCGCGGACAAAAAGATACCCGTCGTAGCTTACAATATTATTTTGTTGCCCAAGATATTCACGAACGCGCTGACTCAGCGCATATTGATTACCAAAAACTGGTCAAAATTTTTGAACACAGTGATATTTTATTTCGCTTCCAACGGATTTTATTTATTCAAGCTAAAGCCTGTAAAGATTTAAGCCACAGCATTTTGCATCGTGAAACCTATCAGCACAATAAACGCTTTAAACATACTTTTGCCAATTTAAAACTATCTTTAGAAAAGTTACGTACAGAACAACAATATGATCAAGTCTGGGTCAATGCACTATTTTCACTCTATCAAAATTTAAAGGCGATTGATGCTCAACTGCGGAATGTAGAAACTGAACGTCATATGATATTTGATAGAGCCAAACATATTGAAAACCAACTCAAAGATGATGACTTAAAAGGCTGGGATGACATTGTTAGCCGAATCAAACAGCACTTAACCCCCGAATCCGTTCTGTTTCGGCATGCCATACGTGTCTCTATTGTCTTACTGATTGGTTATATTTTTGTCCAAGTGAGCAATATTGAATATGGTTACTGGGTTTTACTGACCGCTCTTTTTGTCAGCCAACCCAATTTTAATGCCACCAAGCGGCGCTTACGTTTACGTATTGTCGGCACTTTAGTGGGAATTATCTTAGGTTATGCCATTTTGTATTTTATCCCTTCCATTGAGGGGCAATTATTACTGCTCATTTTAAGTGGCGTGCTATTCTTTGAATTACGGAGTAAACAATATGCACAAGCCACTGCTTTTATTACTATTCTTGCAATGATTAACTTTAATCTTGACGGTGTAGGTTTTGCAGCAGCCCTACCCCGTATGATTGATACATTAATTGGTTGTGCATTGGCATGGTTTGGGGTCAGTTTTATTTTCCCCGACTGGAAATTCCGCCGTCTATCACGCACCATCAATCGCTCTCTCACCGCACAATGCAACTATTTAGCGGAAGTTGCAGAGCAATACAAATATGGCCGTAATAATGGTTTGAAATATCGTGTGATACGTCGTGCTGCACATAATAATGATGCAGAAGTTGCATCACTCATTTCAACCTTAGCCACAGAACCCGATTTTGATCCCACTCAAAAAAGCTTAGCTTTTGAATTTTTGTGTTTGAATCATACCCTCTTAAGTTATATTGCGGCTTTAGGCGCACATCGTGAAAAAATAGAAGATCAAGAAGTATTAACGCTTTTAGATCTTGCTGTAGAAAATATCCAAGGATCTTTACTCAAAGATGAAGCTCCTGATCTTAATGCACAAAATATGTTGGATACGATTCGGCAACGCTTAAGCTCAAATAATAAAGATGATCAAAAAGCGCTGATTGTGTTACAACAATTATCTTTAATGTTGAGCATTCTGAATCAACTCAGCCGTTTGAAGCAAAGTTTGAGTCATGACCGTGATGATAAAGCCACCGAATTAGCCTCATTATAAATAGGATGATTTTGGAACAATATACTCACTGAATTGCCATAAATAATGCTAAACTTTTTACAGTTCTAAATTTGTTATTTTCATTATGACCGCGAAAAATTTATACGCTTATACCCTTCAACCTGTGAACTATGAAATTTCAGAGGCTGAACAACGTCAAGCTCAACTTGCTATTTGGCGTAGTACCAACAAAATCAGCACTAAATCATGGATTATCATGGCTGTCGTCGCTGTATTATCCATTGTCGGTATTATCTTATTAAAAAACTATTCGACTATTTTTTGTTGGGTCGCATTGGTCGGTGTAGTTGCTTACTTCTTGATTCGTAAATTCGGTTTGGAATGGTACGTTAAACGTAAAATGAATGAATTTCCAGTTCAGGAAATCAAAGGGATTCGTTTAGGCGTGCAACCGCATGGTCTAATTATGCGCCAAAAAATGGGTGCACAAGAAGGTGTTGGTGCGATTGGCTGGAAAGATATTTATGAATGGTATAACACACCAGACTTTTTGTTGATTAACTTCAAAGTGAAAGGTCAACAAGGTGCTTATATTCTGCCAAAACGTATGGATTCAAGAAACTTTTCATTCAATACCATTCGTAAGCATTTAACTGAAACGGTTGGCGAAGCCAAACAAGTTTAAGACCTGCTGTAATGCAAAATTTTTAAATAAAAAACCTCCAAAATATTGGGGGTTTTTTTAATACCACAAGCACAACTGAGAATGAGAATGTATATTAATTTCAAAATCCATAACATCTACTTAAAGTTCAGTTATAATTCGCGCTAATACTGTTCACCGCCTACCTCATTTTCCAGCTATGTTAAAAAAAATCTTTTTTCAGATCCACTGGTTCCTCGGAATTACCGCCGGATTGATCCTCTCTATTATGGGCGTCACAGGTGCCATTTACTCATATGAACAACCTATTCAAAAATGGCTGAATCCAGATAGTTATACCGTACAAGCTGAAAATCGAGATAAATTAACACCTGCGGAACTGTATCAGCATTTCCAGAATACCGACCCAAAAATCAAAATTAATAGCATTACCATTACCAAAGATCCGACGGCCTCTTCTAGCATTAATATTGTCAAAGAAGGTGCACGTAAGGGTTATAACATGATGATTAACCCCTACACTGCCGCAGTTTTGCCTGAAATTAAAGGCCGAGATTTCTTCCAATTTGTCCAACAATTGCACCGTAATTTAACGGTTGGCCCTGTCGGAAAACAAATTACGGGCGCATCTACCCTTATTCTCATTCTCTTTGTTTTGAGTGGACTATATCTACGTTGGCCTAAAAAACACTCTTTAAAACAATGGTTCATGATTAAACCGCAGCTCAAAGGACGGAATTTTCTTTGGGATTTACATGCTGTTGTGGGTACATGGGTGGTGATTTTTTACTTAATACTTGCCTGTACTGGACTGTATTGGTCTTATGACTGGTGGCGTAATGGCATGTATAAAGTATTGGGCGTTGAGTCTCCTCAAGCAGAAATGCAAGAAGGCAAAGGCAACCGTCAAAATGCAGGTGAACAGCGCAATAAAAATGAAGCGGCTGGTGGTGAAGCCAATTCAAAGCATAAAGAGGCAAAAAAAGCACTCTCAGCAGCGCAAATTAATCTCGCTTTAACCCAAACTTGGACTGGCTTTAATGCACAAGTCGGCCGTGACTATTCCACCCTGACGGTCAATTTACCGAAAAAACCCGATGGCAAAATCGAGTTAAACTTTGTTGATGTCGTTCCGCAACATGAACGTGCACGTAACAAAGCCACATTTAATTATCAAACTTCAACTATTGAAAAAATGGATCTCTATGAAGATCAAAAATTAAATGAAAAAATCATGAGCAGCATGTTGCCTGTGCATCGCGGTAGTTTCTTTGGACCTGTATACCAATTCTTAGCCATGCTTGCGGCGTTAGTCATGCCATTGTTCTTTGTGACAGGTTGGATGCTTTATCTCAAACGTCGTAAACAAAAGAAACTGACCCAACAAGCACGTCTTGCTGCAACCGCAGTCACTATCGATCCGAATGCAAAACCTTGGCTCATTGCTTATGCAACACAAACGGGTACGTCAGAACAACTGGCATGGCGGACTGCAACCAGCTTACAAGAGGCTCGTCAGCCTGTAACCGTCAAAGCATTACAACATCTAAGCTTAGATGATTTAAAAAATACTGAACAAGTCCTGTTTGTCGTCAGTACCTACGGTACGGGTGAAGCACCGGATTTAGCATCAAGCTTTGTGAAAAAAATACTCCCAATGCACGTTGATTTAAGCCATCTCAACTATGCTGTTTTAGCCTTAGGTTCTGAAGAATATCCTGAAACCTTCTGTAGTTTCGGGCACGCTATTGATAATTGGTTAAAACAAAATGGTGCGAAGCAATTATTTACTACCATTGAAGTGAATAATGCCAACCATCAACAGATCCAAGCATGGAATATGGCTTTAGCAAAAGTGACTCAACTTGAATTACAAGCCATGAATATTGAAAAAACATTCGACTCATGGACATTAACTCAACGTGATGTACTCAATCCTGACAGCCTAGGTGCAGCAGCATTTAATATTGAACTCAAACCAACGCATGAAGTACATTGGCAAGCAGGTGATATTGCCGAAATTCAACCTGGTAATAGTGCTGAGCGTATTGCCCACTTTATGCAAAAATACCAGATTACTGCGCATAGCCCAGTTGAATCACTAAATATCAAGATTGAACAAGCATTATGGGATAAAGATTTAACCACCGAAGTTGAACCTTTTGCCAATTTAGAACACTTGCTTGAGCAATTACAGACTTTACCTTCGCGTGAATATTCTATTGCTAGTATTCCATCGCAGCAGGTCTTGCGTTTGGTGGTTCGCCAACAATCAGATGATCAAGGTCAACTGGGTTTAGGCTCTGGATGGTTGACTCAACATGCAGCATTAAAGAGTGAAATTGCACTGCGTATTCGCACCAATGACTCATTCCATCTGATTGATGATAACCGCCCGATTATTTGTATTGGTAACGGTACAGGTCTAGCGGGCTTAATGAGCTTATTGCATGCACGTACACGTCAAGACTACACACAAAACTGGTTAATCTTTGGTGAACGCCAACGTGAGCACGACTTCTTCTATCAAAGTACCATTGAAGCATGGCAAACCACAGGCATGCTACAACGCCTTGATTTGGCTTTTTCTCGTGATCAAGAAGCCAAAGTATATGTACATCACAAACTTCGTGAACAAGCACAAGAACTTCAAGCATGGATCAATAATGGTGCTGCGATTTATGTGTGCGGTAGTATTCATGGCATGGCAAGCGATGTAGATCAAGCCCTGATTGCTATTCTAGGTGAAGCAATGCTTGATCAGCTTCGTCAAGAAGGTCGTTACCGTCGTGATGTCTATTAATTCAAAAAAAGACCATTAAATCAGATCAAAACCGAGCCTCAGTGCTCGGTTTTTTCAAACAACACTAGAAAAATATCGAACTTCAGTTAGACTGCAAAACATCTCATCTGCACTAAAACAGTCTTTATGTCTGAAAAAATAAAAAGAATCTTTAGTTTGATCTTAGGCTGCCTTTTGTTCTGTGACGGTTTATGGTTAATTTTGCACAATAAAATCCATCTGGGTACTGTATTACCGCTATTGCTGGGTTTTGTATTGCTGATTCATGCCATTTTTTATCGTTCCATACAGCACTTTTTAGCGCAAAAAGTACAACTTAAAGTGCTCTACCAATGGGCATGGGGTGGTTTTTTACTTTGGCTTATCAGTGTGGCTGTATTTTTCGCTTATATTCACCAGCATACCCAACAGCAAAATACTGAGCAAACAGTACAAGCGATTATTATTTTAGGTAGTGGCATCCAAAATGGTCAACCCTCTCCGACTTTAGCGAAACGTTTAGATCAGGGTGCTGAACTGGCACAACAACAGACAAAAGCCATTCTTATTGTCACGGGTGGCATTGGTTATACTGAAAAACAGACTGAAGCTGAAATTATGGCCAAATATTTATATCAACAGTATAACATTCCGCTACAACGCATTTATTTGGAAGATAAAAGCACCAGTACGGAGTTAAACCTGCTTAACTCAAAGACCATTTTAAAGTATCAGAACATTCCTCTCTCTGCGCCAATTGCCATTGTAACCAGTGACTTCCATACCTTACGAGCAGCCGCGATTGCCAAAAAACTGGGCTATCAAAATGTCATCATGAGCAGCGCAGAAACTCCCTTAAACACGCGCTATAACGCATGGCTAAGAGAATATTTTGCTTTTATCAGTGGTTGGATATTACAAGAATACTAAAATTAATTTAAACGGATATTGCGCGGCAAAGGAAGTTTCGTGTCCTTAAATAACTCGGGTTTTTGCACATAGATCTGATACAGATATTTTTTCAGGTCTATGAGTAATTTTTCAGGTGCAACCAATACATTTTGCCCTTCAGGGGTTAAATCCATCGAGATACAGGTTTTTTCTTGACGTAAAAAAGGAATCACTTTCTCAACAAAATCTTTGAGTGAAATTTCCTGAATTTGATAATTTTGCCAGTTATCTTTAATCAATAACTTGGCTAAGCTTTTCTGCTGCCACACTGCGAAAGCACGCTGACCTGTTGGTGTTGCACATAAAGCCCATCCATCGTCAAATAGAGCACTTACAGAGCCTTGAGCAACGATCGTTTCAATGAATTGTTTATAAATATCTTGCGCATTATAACTTTTATTCTGATTTTTCGACGCAGCTTTGCGTTGATATTGATTTCTCATAGTTTTTCAATATTTAAAATTATTATAGGCTTGAGATTCTATGAAAAAAACAGAATTTGAGCAAGGAGAATATATGGTGGGCGCTGACGGGATCGAACCGCCGACATTCTGCTTGTAAGGCAGACGCTCTACCAACTGAGCTAAGCGCCCTTGAGGAATAAAAATAGCGTGGCTATTTTTATGATGCAAGAAAGAAATCTTGCTGAATGTAACCATGATCTAGAACAAGGAATCTAAAAAATGGCGCAGCGGACGGGACTCGAACCCGCGACCCTCGGCGTGACAGGCCGATATTCTAACCAACTGAACTACCGCTGCATTGTAAACTTATCACTAAGTTTTATATCCGAAGATATGGTGGGCGCTGACGGGATCGAACCGCCGACATTCTGCTTGTAAGGCAGACGCTCTACCAACTGAGCTAAGCGCCCTTAAAGGGTCTAACATTTTCGATTTTAAGATGGCGCAGCGGACGGGACTCGAACCCGCGACCCTCGGCGTGACAGGCCGATATTCTAACCAACTGAACTACCGCTGCATCACAAAAAATCTGGTGGGCGCTGACGGGATCGAACCGCCGACATTCTGCTTGTAAGGCAGACGCTCTACCAACTGAGCTAAGCGCCCTTAAAAGGTCTATCATGTAAATGGCGCAGCGGACGGGACTCGAACCCGCGACCCTCGGCGTGACAGGCCGATATTCTAACCAACTGAACTACCGCTGCACTTACATAATATCGCTATTAAAGTACAAACAACTTGCTATCTGAATTAAGTGGCGCAGCGGACGGGACTCGAACCCGCGACCCTCGGCGTGACAGGCCGATATTCTAACCAACTGAACTACCGCTGCACTTAAAACATTTAACGTAAAGACTTGGTGGGCGCTGACGGGATCGAACCGCCGACATTCTGCTTGTAAGGCAGACGCTCTACCAACTGAGCTAAGCGCCCTTTACGACTTCATCGTTTGTGTGGTGCATTATAGAGAATCTATGCAGCCTGTCAAACGCTTTTCTGCCTGTTTTGAGTTTTTTATGTTTGAGTGATTAAAAAATAGGTGATTCGCTATAAAAACAAACAATTTCTGCAACTTATTTAGGATTTTACTAAAAAACACCTCAATTCATCGTACAATTTTCACTCAAAAAATATTCATGTTTTTGAATAAACAGTAAATGATTTTATTCTTAGATGTTGTTTTATCTATTTGTACTGCTTTCCAAGTCCGTTAAATTTAATTTATGTTCGGAAATAAAAACCAAAGCATCTTCAGCAATCAGATCAAATAATTCGATCACATCCTGATTACGCATACGAATACAGCCATGCGACATGGGAATGCCCATCGGTTCAGTGTCTGGTGTACCGTGTATATAAATATAGCGTTTAAAAGTATCACACCCCTCACCTTGATTAAAATTATCTTCTAAACCACTTAACCAAAGAATACGAGATAAAATCCAATCCCGTTCAGGAAATTGTGCGGCTAGGGCTTCATCATAAACTTCACCCGTTTCTTGTCTGGCAATAAAGACTGCATTTTGAGGTGCTGTCTGACCAAATTTAAGTGCAATCTTGTGCCAACCTCTAGGTGTCTTGCCTGTATTTTCTTGTTCACCTATGCCATTTTGACCTGAAGAAATCAGATAAAATTTATTATGTTTAGGTAAAGTTAAGGTTTGCTCTGCTAAATCAATCCAGATATCTGCGTGTGCTAAAGAATATGACATGATGTGTATTACTCAGGCTCTTTAATCTGTGGTTTTTTTGATCTGTGGTTTTTTGATCTGTCCAGTCGAAGGTTCAGGACGTAGCCACAACCAAATTGCGACGCTTAACATAATCAAGTCTGTAAATACTTTGACCAACACAGGCGCGTTGGTCAATAACATCAGCATAGCGCTGATCAACATCATGATACTGGCAAACCATTTCGCTTTGCGCGGCACAGTCCCGCTTTCACGCCATGCTCTTAAGGTTTGACCATACTTAGGATGATTGAGTAACCATTCATCCATTTGTGGCCAGCCTTTTGACGCGGCCCAAGCTGCTAAAATAAGAAATACTGTTGTTGGCATACCCGGTAAAAGCGCTCCGATAAAGCCTAGAATGACAAAAATCATCACTAAACTCCGCCAAAACAACATTTTCATAGCACTGCCCTATACAACTAATTGCGGTAGTATAAAGTGTTTTTATCTGTGATCCGTTGTAATTCTGCACTTTTTAATTTAGCGCTGGGTGTTTCTATGTTTGCTTTAAATCAAGCTTCTGATCTTCATGAACCTTGGCTTCAATTCAAAAATCTATTGGTTAGGCAGTTGGCATTTTGCCTATGCAGTCCAAATACTTTAAGTTCCATTCCTCCTGAACTGGAACTCAAGCATGCCTTTGCATTGCATAACACTGAAACATGGACAACGCATTTTCAACACTACCACGCTAGATTGCTTCACTTAGATCAACATCCTCAAGAACTAGAAGTCTTTTTACAACAACTGAAAAGTACCCGTTTAGGTCTACGTTTTGAAATGTTTATCTGGTTTTGGTTACTCGATCATAGCTATCATCCCTATGAATTGCTGGGTCATAGTATTCAAAAAATTGCGGGGCCTAAAACTTTAGGTGAACTCGACTTTCTATTGCGCAATACAGAAAGCAATCAAATTGAACACTGGGAAGTGGCTTTAAAATATTATTTGGCGGAACGGGATTTTTCTTTAGCTTATTGGTACGGTTTAAATCGTAGTGACACATTGCTGCGAAAATTAAATCACTTTAGCCAAAAACAATTTCAATTTAAAGATGCGCTTGAATATCAAATTGAACAACGCTTTGTGGTCTTAAAAGGTCAGCTTTATCTTCCTATCGAGCATTCACAAAACCCTATTCCAACTTGGGTCAATTCACAACGTCGCTTAGGCTGTTGGGGAAGTATGATTCCTGCTCAAGACTCCGCATTTTATCGCTTACAACGTCAAGAATGGATTTGTCCGCAAGCTGATATAAGTAGTGAAACTGCACATTGGTGGATCAATGGTTTGTATCAACAACAAGATCAATCTCATATCTATATGTTTAGAAATGCACCGTTACTTTCTCAATGTTTTAAAAAATAACATGGTAAAACATATATTTAAGCTAATTAACATTTTAAAAGTAAATTACGTTGTCGCAATGACTTTAAAATCCCTCTAACGTATAACAATTGGTTACTTTTCTACCATCAAAAACTCATATTGTTTACATTGAGCATTAATTAACCTAAAACCACATCAAAATAATGATTCATACTTGGAGATGATGATGAAAAAAATTCTTGCTGCGTCCCTCATTATGGCTTTTGTTTTAACCGGTTGTAATACGTTTAAAGGTTTTGGTAAAGATGTTTCAAAAGCTGGCGATGCAGTCACCAATACGGCTGAAAAAACGCAAGACAAAATGTAATGTGATCGATCTCAAAAAAACCTTATGTCTAGATAAGGTTTTTTTATATTTAAAAACGCCCCTTACCTTATCCACATGATTCCCCTATTATACTCGGCACATTTTCGATTGATTTAACCGGTATGAACCACTCAGAAACTCTAGAGCTTAGTTTACAGTTATTACGTCAACCTTCTGTGACGCCAGTCGATCATAGTTGCCAAAACATTATGGCAGACCGTTTAGAAAAAATTGGTTTCAATATTGAATCAATGCGTTTTGAAGATGTCGATAATTTATGGGCACGTAAAGGAACCCAAGCTCCAGTTTTATGTTTTGCAGGACATACCGATGTTGTTCCAACGGGCAGTTTAGACGACTGGAACTCCGATCCATTTGTACCAGAAATTCGCGATGGTAAGCTTTACGGTCGTGGTAGTGCAGATATGAAAACTGCACTTGCAGCCATGGTGGTTGCATCTGAACGCTTCGTTGCGAAACATCCAAATCATAAAGGCTCTATTGCTTTTTTAATTACCTCCGATGAAGAAGGCCCTTCAATTAACGGTACAGTGAAAGTGATTGAAGCCTTAGAAGCACGCAATGAGAAAATGACGTGGTGTCTGGTTGGTGAACCATCAAGTACCAATCAATTGGGTGATATTGTTAAAAATGGTCGTCGTGGCTCACTCAATGCTAGGCTTACAGTGAAGGGTAAACAGGGGCATGTTGCTTATCCTCACCTTGCCATCAATCCCATCCATACTGCATCTAAAGCCCTAGCTGAACTATGCGATACCGTTTGGGACAATGGCAATGAATATTTTCCAGCAACCTCTTTCCAAATCTCAAATATTCACTCTGGTACAGGTGCAACCAATGTTGTGCCAGGAACCATGCATACCCTGTTTAACTTCCGCTATTCCACTGAAGTGACCGCAGAACAACTTAAAGCACGTACTTTAGAAATTCTTGACCGCCACAATGTGAATTATGATATTGAATGGACATTATCTGGCTTACCGTTCCTTACCCCAGTCGGTGAACTGGTCAATGCTGCTCAGAATGCCATTCGCAATGTCACAGGAATTGAAACAGAACTTTCTACCAGTGGTGGTACGTCAGATGGTCGCTTTATTGCACCTACAGGCGCGCAAGTACTTGAACTTGGTGTTTTAAATGCCAGCATTCATCAAATTGATGAACATGTAAATGTGGCTGATTTAGAACCTCTTGCTGAAATTTATGAACAAATATTAGAAGGTTTATTGGCGAACTAAAAATCCCAAAAATAAAAAAAAGGAACTGTAAACAGTTCCTTTTTTTCGGTCTCGCGCTTGAGATGCTGAATTCAATTAAAACCTAAAGAGGATTGAATTTGGGCTAGATTAGGTATGTGAAAAACTTGATCAGCCATACGCACATATTGGAATACCGTGGCATCATTTAAAACATGTTCTTCATCAACGACTTCAGAAATACGTAAACGAATGGTTTTTGGCATCTCGTTACACATCAATGCAAAACGCTGACTCACATCATCGCCTTCAATAACCAGTGCAACGCCAGCTTTATGTTCAGGATTATTCACCGCATAAACAGGCAATTTAAGCTCATGCCATTCTACAAATGGCACATCAGTGGCGCTATCGAGTGCCGACAAGACAATGTTTTGTGGTAACAACATTGCCTCTTTACCATGACAGTCAATAATATAAGCATCAATAAAACCAGTCGATACAGTAATAAGGTGATGTAACTCTTGTTGCGTCATTTGATCAACAGCAGAGTTTGAAACACTCTTTTGGCTCATTTAGTTGCTCCCTGACTGGCTTCTAACAAATTTTCAACATTGCTTAGCAATTCGGCCTCTTGGAATGGTTTACCCATATAATGTGTCACCCCAAGACTGAATGCACGCTCACGATGCTTCTCACCCGTTCTTGATGTAATCATAATAATTGGTAAGTCTTGATGCACTTCATGATGACGGACCAAATTCGTGACTTCAAAACCATCCATACGTGGCATTTCAATATCAAGTAACATTAAATCAGGTTTCACAT
Organism: Acinetobacter bohemicus ANC 3994; assembly: GCF_000367925.1. GTDB lineage: Bacteria > Pseudomonadota > Gammaproteobacteria > Pseudomonadales > Moraxellaceae > Acinetobacter > Acinetobacter bohemicus. The sequence continues at coordinate 221,665 of NZ_KB849164.1, read as the reverse complement.
TTTCAAGTTGTTCTATCGCATCAACACCATCTTTAGCAGTCACCACATCATAACCTTGGCGTTCAAGTAAACGTGATGTCACCTTACGTACAGTCACTGAGTCATCGACAATCATAATTAAACGACGTGCATTATTGTGTCGTGACAAATCTCGTGAATCAGAAATATGTTTAATGCGCTGTGTTGCTTGAATTTGTCGAGCAATGTTTTGACCTTCTAAAATCAAACAGACTTGACCATTACCTAAAATCGTTGCTCCGGCAACCACACCGACACTGGAGAATTGCTGACCAATTGGTTTCACGACAATTTGTGCACGCGAACCAATCAATTGATCGACCAACAATGCAATGGTTTGACCATTATTACCCTTAATTAATAATACTGGTAAAGAATGTGCAATATTGCTCAAGCGTGGTAGTGGTTGATTTGAAACGAATTCAGATAAATAACGCAATTTATAATTGGTGTTATCAATTTTAAAGAAGTCATCTTTACTATTGAAATACGCTTCCAGTGTTGAAGGTGCAATTCGCACAATACGGTCAATCTGGGCAAGTGAAATTGCAAATTGTTGATCGCCTGCTTTCACCATCAAGGCATCACTAACAGATACAGTGGTTGGCACTCGAATGGTAAACGTTGTTCCTTCACCCAGATTTGAGTCAACAGAAACATGACCACCAAGCGCTTTAATTTCACTTTGAACCACATCCAAGCCAACACCACGACCAGAAATTTGGGTCACTTCTTTCGCTGTACTAAATCCAGGATGGAAAATCAACTGAAGAATTTCTTGCTTATCAAGGAATTGATCAGCCTTAATCAAACCTAAGTTAAGCGCTTTTTCTTGAATCTTAGCTTCATCAATACCCTTACCATCATCACTAAACGATACCAATACATCAGTACCTTGACGGCTAATATTGAGTTCAATTTGACCCACTGCTGTTTTTTTAGCTTGCTGACGCTGTTCAGTATCTTCAATACCATGGTCAATCGCATTACGCAGCATATGTTCAAATGGAGTGACCAAACGCTCAAGAATAGTACGATCCAACTCACCTTCAGTATTGTTGACAATCAATTCAGTCGGACGATTGAGGGTCGATGAAGTCTGACGCACAATACGTTGTAAACGAGGCAATAAACGTGAAAATGGCACCAGTCGAGTACGCATCAAACTTTCTTGAATCTCAGCCTGAATACGTGATTGTTGTAAAAGTAAGCCTTCAGCATCACGAATTTTATCCGCCAAGGTTCTTTTGAAATCGACCAAGTCAGATGCAGATTCCGCCAAAGATTTTGATAACTGATTTAAAGATGAATATTGATCCATCTCTAATGGGTCAAAATCAGCATAACGTGAATTTTCTGAACCATGTTTGGCAATAATTTGTGATTCTAACTCACCTTCCATTCGACGTAATTGGTCAGCTAAACGCTTCATCGCCAATTCCATCTCATTTAAAGTATTACCGATTTGCCCCAAGTCCATTTCAATACGCGAACGGTTAATTGCATTCTCACCAGACAAGTCGATCATTTTTTCCACCAAATCGGCAGAAATACGGATCATTTCATTACTATTGTCTTGTTGAGAACTTGAGCCCCACTCACCCAACATAGCAGGTGGCTCAGTACCATCACCTTGAATAAATTCAAAGATTTTAGGCGTTGACAGGCTATTTGCCTGAGTCACGCGATTTGGTAATTGAGCGGTGACATTCACCAACTCAATAGACTCTAAACTTAATCTTAAACTGTCAAAATTACTATAATCACGCTCAAAGATGGCTTGCTTCAACCATGAAAATGTCGTTTGTAATAATAAATCGTAAGCATTCGAGTTAAAGTGATGGACTGCAAACTGTTCGAACGTGGTTTCTAATTGATATGAAATTGCCGCGACAGGTTCATTTTCAACCATACGCGCACCACCTTTAAGGCTGTGAGCTGCACGTTGCAATTGAAGAAGTAAGCTACGATCGCTTCGTTGCTCAAACCATTTTGTTAAGAACTCATCTGTAGACTCAAGAATTTCTTCAGCTTCTTCTAAGAAGGTTTCTTCTGCAATTAAGCGAATACTCTCTTCTGGACTTTCAAAATGCTCTACATCTGCGACAACAGGCTCTTGTTCTGTCTCAAGTTCTACTGCAAATGTTTCAACTTCTACTTCTGATGTATTAGCTTCAACTGCAACCGTTTCAATCGTAGCTACGCCTACAGACTTACCTTGCGCAATCTGTTGAATATTACGTAAAATTTCAATCGATTCACGACCCGCATAGTCAATATTATTTTCACGAATAATTTGAATTCGGTCCGTAACATCATCTTGTACTAAACGAACAATACTAACGAGTTGTGGTGTTACCTCAATTTGTTTACGAATCACACGCTCATAAATTGACTCTAACTCATGTGAAATCAAACCAATATGAGTCGCTTGAATCATATTTGCACCACCTTTTAAGGTATGCAAATAACGCATCAAATTATTTAAAGAGGCTGTATTGGTCTGATCCTTCGCCCAAGTATTCAAATCTTGGTCAATACCGACCAGTAATTCTTCGGCTTCCTCTAAGAAAATTTCCAACAAATCCGTATCAAAATCATGATTCGCATCGGCTGCATGCATTTCAGCACGAGCAGAACGGATTTTTTGTGAAATCTGCGCAAGGTCAACAACAGCCAATAGCGTACTGGTTGCAACAGGTGCTGCCACCTCATCAAACTGCTCGAAATCTTGCTGAACGAAAGCAGAAAGATCATTTAAGACTTTCTGAACATCGGCCGACAAAATAACACGTTGTCCAGCAGCCAACGTATCAAACAAATGGATAAATTCTTGATGCGCTTGTGCAAACAATTCATAGGCATAATCAAGATTTAAAAGCTCTGGCTTTAACACCAATGTTTCATAACTTAACTTTAATTCATGGGTAAATTGGTGAATTCCAATCGCAGCACGATTATCCGTATGATCTAATAATTGTTGCGCTTGTTCAGTTAAAGCCTGTATATATTCTGGATATTCAACTTTTGCACGCTTCTCAAACTCGAATTCAGCATCCAATAACAAATCAATATTCAATGCAATCAGCTTAGAAACCAAGCCTTGAGGATTAACGCCTTCATCTATTTCAGTTGAAGCAAAACCATAATTATTCCATGCATTATTAAAAGTTTCATAAATGGCATCAAGTTTTTGCGTTTGACCCTGTCTTAAAATATGCAAATAATCACGTACAAACTCAGCATACTGAATTAACAGTGCCGTTTGATTCGATGTAGATACGATATCGTCTTGCAATAGGGTCTTGAATAAATTTTCTACTTTAGTGCTGGCTTCAAAAATTTGCTCAATTTGAGCCATTGATGAACTACCACGTAAAGTATGCAAGGCACGAATAAGCCCATTATAATCTTGAGTATGATCTTCTTCATTTTTCAAGAACTGATCTATCGTCGCTAAATGATCTTCAGCTTCTTCAATAAAGATCGCAATCGTTTCTTCTATATAGTTATTATCTTCTGTTTCAGTATGTTCTGTTGCAATACCTTCTGCTTGAGTATCAACAGCACTTGATCGTTCATCTATAAATTCTAAACCAGTAATACCATCTTCTGTGGTCAAATTTGTAGCCAGCTCAAGTAATTCTTCTAATGCAGGCTCCAGACTTAATTTTTGTTGTATTTGCTGACCCAATAAAACCAAAGGGCGTAAATCAATATCAGCAAGCTGAACGGTCTTAAAAATAGGATATAACTTATATTGATAAATCTTGAATACCGTTTGAGCAAAGTATTGAACTTTATCATCTAAAGGAATTGTACCCGACATAGCTCGATTTAAAATATCTTCAACAGTCCAAGCCAACTCGCCAGCAGATTTCGCTCCCACCATTCGCCCAGACCCTTTTAGCGTGTGGAAATGGCGGCGGATTGTGCTCAACGTTTCTTGATCACTTGGATTTTCAAACCATGTGGTAAATAAAGTACTTAATTCAACAAAGATCTCTTCTATTTCTTCAACAAAAATTTCTAAAATTTCTGCATCTTGATCAAGATAACTATCTTCAGGAAGCGTAGTCGTTTCAACTAAATTTTTTAATATTTCTTTCATAGCTTAGGCTTCTTACGTTTATCTGCCACCAAGAAGGGCGCTCAAACTTAATTATCACCATCACACGAGACCTAACTTTGAAGCTAAGTTCATCTTGTCGATGCTTTATCTGTGATTTATTGATGTGCCTTACCCGAAAGTAAGGCACATTACCCCATAGCTTTAGCCTTACCTTAGTCAGGTAATTTAAAGTCAGTTACAGATTCACGTAGCGATTCGGCCATATTTGCCAATTCAGATACTGAACGTGCTGTATCGAATGTTGCTGTTGTCGTTTGTGATGTAATTTCTTGTACAACATTCATCGTGGTTGCAATATGACCTGCGGAAGCAGACTGTAGTTTTGCAGCATCAGAAATGTTAGCAATCAATTTCGCCAAGTTACTCGATACGTTTTGAATTTCATCCAATGCCACGCCCGCATCTTTAGATAAGTTCGCACCACGAACAACCTCAGATGTAGTTTGTTCCATCGAAATTACAGCTTCGTTTGTATCTGTTTGAATGGTTTTTACCAGACCTTCAATCTGCTTGGTTGCTGACGCTGAACGTTCAGCTAGACGCTGTACCTCATCCGCTACCACGGCGAAACCACGACCTGCTTCACCTGCCATCGATGCCTGAATTGCTGCATTCAATGCCAAGATGTTCGTTTGGTCGGCAATATCGTTAATCAAGGCAACAATGTTACCAATTTCTTGTGAAGACTCACCCAAACGTTTAATACGTTTTGAGGTTTCTTGAATCTGTTCACGAATCGTATCCATCCCTTCAATTGAACGGTTTACGACATCAGCACCATTGGCAGCAATTTTTACCGAACGTTCCGCAACCACCGCAGACTCTGTTGCATTCGAAGATACTTGGTCAATAGACATTGCCATTTCATTAATTGCGGCAGATGCACCCGCAATTTCTTGCGCTTGGTGTTCAGATGCTTCAGCTAACTGGTTAGTAATACCCTGCGTATTTGCAGTATATTGCGCAACTTCTTGAGAGGTATCGGTAATACGTGAAACGAGGTCACGTAATTGGTCAATCGCGAAGTTAATCGAGTCGGCAATCGCACCGGTAAAATCTTCAGATACGGTTGCATATGAACGTAAGTCACCATCTGCAAGATCGGCGATCTCATCGAGTAAACGTAAAATCGCATTCTGGTTACGGTCATACTCTTCTTGTAAACGTGCTACACGCTGTTTATCTGACTCACCACGTAAACCAAGTAATTTGAATACGCAGAATAAGAAACCGCCTAAACATAAAAGTAAAAACAGACCCGGAATCGCAATGGTTAAGCTCGAACCAACCGATAATTTATACAGGTTTGTTAACAATTCATCTGATTGTGCAAAAATTGCAGAAGAAGCCTGACGTACTTTAACAATTTGTGCTGAGTTTTTAAGAATCGTTGCAGATGCTGATTTTAATACATCATCATATTCGGCCTTAATACCTGTTAATGATTCAAGTAAAGCTGGATCAGTAATACGCTCTACACCTAATTCAGCACTACCATTGAGCTGTGCATTCAGGTACGAACCAAATGTTTCTGTATCGGCACTAAAGTCATCTGCTGATTCACGAGAGTTTTCACTACCGGTCAATACCGAACTGATAGAACGAAGAATACGTTCTGCAATAAACACCTGATTTTTCGCAATAACAACCTGATTACTTGGCATATTTTGACGGGCCATTTGGTCAACCATCAAGTTATATTCAGCCTGAATACCTGGAATGGTTTCACCAATCGCAATATTCGTATCGTAAAGTTGGTTAATCATTTTTTGTTGCGCAGAAATTAAATCAATTTCTTCTGATACTTTTTTCCATTGCGTCTCTACGTCAGCGAGTGGCTGAGTACGAGCATGAATATCTTTCACAGTTTCAAGATTTTTGGTGAATGCTTCTTGAGATTTTTTTAATTTATCAATCGATTCTTTCGTACCTGATGCTGTTGCTTCAGTCGCTTGACGTGAAATCATTTGTGATAATAGACGTAAATCACCAACACTACGTGTTAACTCATTATTACGCGGCACACTATAGAATAAGTACAATAATAGGAATAGTGCTAAGACAAGACAAAAAGCTGCACCCAAAATTAATGGTTTGGACTTTTCACTGTCACCAAATACACGTGATAATTGATCTGTCTGTGATTGAATCTTAGCGAATAAAACATCACCAATCTTACGACTGCTGCCTTCACCTGTATTTTTCTTTTTAAGTTTAAAGCCCATCCAGCTTCTCCCCGACTTTCGCCATCATTCTTCAGCGCGCGACTATTAATTTATAAATTTTATAGATGCATTCATGTATTTTGGATTTTGCAATAAACGACTAAATAAGAAAACATGCCAGTGTTGATTATGTTGATAAAAATATCCCTGACAATATTCTTTTAAATTGCTGTCTAACTCACTATTTTTAGAAAAAAAACTTTTCTTATTAAAGTGCTGAATCCCTAAAACTTGATCTACAACTAAACCGACATAATGGTCATTATGACTAATACACAATACTTTCTGAGTAGGTGAAAACTGACTTCTATGCCCAGAAATATATTGAGCTAAATCAGCTACTGAAAGTAAACGTCCCCGAATATTCGCCAAGCCCATCACCCATGATTGAGTATTGGGAACTGGCGTATATTTAGGTGGATAAATCACCTCAGTTACTTCACCTAAAGGGGCAACGAAATATTGCCCCATCATCTCAAAAGCAATGCCTGACCATCGGTTTACTTCATTTTCAGTTGTAACGTAGTTTTTGTTACCACGTTTAGCAAGCCGAAGTAATTCGATAAATCCGTTAGCTGCCATAGAGCTTATCCTGCATTGAGGTGGTGTTTAATCACATCAATTAATTGTTTTTCGTCTACAGGCTTGGTTAAATAATCACTCGCCCCTTGACGTTTCCCCCAAACTCGGTCTGTTGCTTGGTCTTTGGTACTGACAATCACGATTGGAATGTGTTTTGTCGTGTCTCCACGTGCAATTTGACGCGTTGCTTGAAAACCATTTACCCCTGGCATCACCACATCCATTAACACAAGATCTGGCAACTCCGCTTGTGCCATTGTGACACCATCAGCACCATTTGCCGCTTCTATAACCTCAAACCCATTTTTGGTTAAAATTTCTTTAAAACGGAATGTTTCTGTTGGTGAATCATCAACTATAAGGATACGTGACATGCTTGTCCCCAATAAAAATTAACTTATGCTGTTACGTGATTTCGAATTGCGTTTAATAATTCATCTTTACTAAAGGGTTTGGTTAAATATTCATCCGACCCCACAACACGACCTTTTGCCTGATCAAACAAACCATCTTTACTCGATAGCATGATGACTGGAATATTTTGATAATTCTGAGAATTTTTGATTAATGCGCAAGTTTGATAACCATCCAAACGAGGCATCATAATATCGACAAAGACAATATCAGGATTTGCTTCTGCAATTTTTGCTAAGGCTTCAAAACCATCTACTGCAGTTACCACTTCAAAACCTTCACGTTGCAATAATGTTTCTGCTGTACGACGAATGGTTTTTGAATCATCAATCACCATAACTTTTAGATTTTGGAATTTATCGTCCATTTAATGACCCTTCACATTTTTTGAGTGTACAAACAATTTGAGTAGAAAGTTCTATTACAAGTTATAAACATTTTTAACATATCTTTACTTGCATTTTCAACGACCATTTTCCAAACAAAGACTCATTTTTTTGCTTTTACCACAACGGCTTCACACTTTCTATCGACCAACGATTTTTTTTTGATTCAGAATGGTTTTTTATTCTCAATTTTGAGTCTAATATACCATTTTATTACTTCAAAATAAGTAATTTAGTCAACATTACATTGGGGGATACAGTGCAAAGTCAGTTTAAACAAAAACTCGCTTTCATTGCGCAAAAAAAAATGACTAGAAAATTCATTTTTCTATTTTTAATGATTTTCCAATCTACAGCTATTTGCGCTCAAACTCCACTTAAACCAACATGGTATCGTTACTATGATACTAAAGGCGTAGCCAATATCAGTACAAATGTAACACCAAACCATATTCGCCATGGTTATGAAGCCTTAGATCAAAACATGCAAGTGATTCAGCGTAACCGTGCTTACAATAGTGAGGCAGATGTAAAAAAAGCACCATTACGTGCTGCACAAGCACAACAAAAAACAGCAGACTTAAAACTTAAAAAAGCCTATACCAACAGTCAAGTTGCTATTAAAAAGCGAAATGATGCATTGATGTATATTAAAAAACAACTTGCCTTTCAACAAGATCAGTTAAAACAACTACAAAATGATCGAATCTACTTTAAACGCCAACAAATGGAACATTTGCGCAAAGGCGAAAACACGCCGATAGCCTTAAAAAACAACTTAGATTACAACAAAAAAAATATTGAAGAAAAAAAGAAAAACATCAATTCATTACAAACGAATTATCGCAATACTCAAGCAGAGTACGACAATATTATCGCTCGTTTAAAAACACTTGAATAAATGACTTCTAGGATGGATATGCTGAGTGATGATGCAATTAGGGTATATAAAGAAAATATCGTTCATATACTACGCTGGATCAAGGTCAAATTACAGCGACACCAGTTGGGTCTAAAAAGTTGAACTTGCTATATAACTACCACACTCTACTGCGTTTATAGCCCCATCCCTATCACTGATTAAATCCCTCACCTTATTTCGACTTAACTCAACTATGGATTTATTTTCGATTACTCAACCCCAATACAAACTCACTAACCAATATTTAAAAATATAAATCAATAATTTAAACAGATTAATGCAATCATTTTCATAAACCAAATCCGTTTACACCCTATTTAAATGACCAGCAGTGCCATATTGATAGGGATGATTCCACTGGCATTAGATTAAAGTGAAAATAGTAAAAAAATACCCTATAGCACATGCTGTCATTAGTGGTGTAATGATATCTAAACACTCTATCTTTAGCGGTTATACCTATGCTCTCTATTCACTGAGATAACCTCAAAAACATCAATAGTGCCTCAATTTCACAACGTGTCTCACGAGTTAATTTGCAGCTAGGCGACATTATGAAATGTTCACCTCATTTTTTTATCGTATAATCTGGCTTTCATGCTTATATTTTTAGGACAGTTTTCATGCGCGCGAGTCGCTTTTTGTTTGCTACGTTAAGAGAAACCCCAAACGATGCTGAAGTTATTTCACATCAGCTCATGTTACGTGCGGGAATGATTCGTAAATTGGCTTCGGGTTTATACACTTGGTTGCCGATGGGCGTACGTGTGCTAAATAAAGTGGAAGCGATTGTACGCGAAGAAATGAACCGTGCAGGATCACTTGAAGTTTTCATGCCGGTGACTCAACCGTCAAGCCTTTGGGAAGAGTCAGGTCGTTTTGTGCAATATGGTCCAGAACTATTACGTTTCAAAGACCGTCATAACAATGACTTTGTCCTTGGCCCTACGCATGAAGAAGTAATTACCGATCTTGCGCGTAACGAGTTAAAAAGTTACAAACAACTTCCAATCAATTTCTACCAAATTCAAACCAAATTCCGCGATGAAATTCGTCCACGTTTTGGTGTGATGCGTTCACGCGAATTTATCATGAAAGATGCTTACTCGTTCCATGTCGACCAAGCATCATTACAACAAACCTATGACGTGATGTACGATACCTATTGCCGTATCTTTACTCGTTTAGGTTTGAACTTCCGCCCAGTACAGGCAGATACAGGTTCGATTGGTGGTTCTGGTTCACACGAATTCCATGTCTTGGCTTCAAGTGGTGAAGATGATATTGCCTTCTCGACTGAATCCGATTACGCAGCTAACGTCGAAATGGCTGAAGCAGTTCTGGTTGGCACACGTGCAGCAGCAACGCAAGAATTAACACTGGTCGATACACCAAATCAAAAAACCATTGCTGATGTCTCTGCGTTCCTAAAATCAGATGCGAAAGATTCAGTAAAAGCACTCTTGGTTCAAGGCGTAGCAGATGAAAAAGGTCATGTACCTGTGGTTGCTTTATTCCTTCGCGGCGACCACGAATTAAATGAAATTAAAGCTGAAAAACATGCTGCAATTGCCTCACCTTTAACTTTTGCAACAGAAGAACAAATTGCTGCACTTGGTTTAGTGACTGGCTTTATTGGCCCACAAGGTTTAGTTGAAAAAGGCTTAACGGTGATCGTTGACCGTGCAGCATCGGTACTTTCAGACTTCGTTGCTGGAGCAAACCAAGCAGACAAGCATGCGACCGGCGTAAACTGGGAACGCGACGCGCAATTTACTGAAGTTTATGATTTACGTAATGTGGTTGAAGGTGACCCATCTCCAGATGGTCAAGGCACACTGCAAATTAAACGTGGTATTGAAGTGGGTCACATCTTCCAATTGGGTCAAAAGTACTCTGAAGCACTCAACTGTAAAGTGTTAGGTGAAGATGGCAAACCGCTGGTTGTGACTATGGGTTGTTATGGTATTGGGGTAACACGTGTGGTTGCTTCTGCTATTGAACAAAACTTTGATGACAAAGGCATTATTTGGCCTATGGCGATTGCACCTTTTGACATTGCTATTGTGCCGATGAATGCCCATAAATCACCACGCACTGTAGAAGCTGCTGAAGCCCTGTATGCAGAATTACAAGCTGCTGGTTATGATGTACTTCTGGATGATCGTAACGAACGTCCAGGGGTTAAATTCTCTGACCTAGAGTTGACCGGTATTCCACATCGTATTGTGCTTGGGGAAAAAGGCTTGGATGCAGGCACTTTTGAATACAAGGGTCGTACTGATGCTGAGTCTGTAAATATCAGCAAAGAAGAACTTTTGGCTAAAATTGCCAAATAATTCTTTAATATAAAAAATCCCGCTTTATGCGGGATTTTTTATCTCTATTCTAAGGACGGAATAGACTTAGCAGAACTTCACACCGCCATAGCAGTTCGGTCGGAAATTTTGCCCTTGCAGGGTTAAGTTCGTTAAAGGAAAATCTAATGTAGTCGAATTCATTGGTACATTTCCTACTACCAATGAGCTCCCTCCGACACATCCAGTTAATAAATTTCCACAGTTACGTGGATTATCTGTCAAATCCTTACTAATTCCTGCAATCGTTTGTTTTAATACTTCATTGGTAATTGCAACTTTAGTCGTCGGGCTTAAGCTACCAAGCTCAACCTCATCCTCCATCGCCAACCACCAACCCTTATTCGCCCCAACCGCTGCACCCGACCATAAAATGCTTTGTGATTGTAACGATAAAGATGCAGGGTTATTTAAATACAGTGCATGAATTAAGCCCAAACTCTGATTCACCGTAATATCCGTTTTTAGCCCTGTAATACTTCCCGTAACCGTTTTATCAAGATTAAGAAAACCTAAAACTGTCGCTGTTAAATCACCTGAGAAATCAATTCGACCTACTGTTCCACTCCCTTTAAGCGTTACATCGGTCATCCGAGTTCCAGAGACAATAGTTGAACCTATAGTAAAAGGAGCTGAAGTCGAGGACAATGTTAAATTATAATCATTCGAAGAGTAGGAAATATCATAACATGGATCAAGAAAGCCAGACTGACATGTTGTTCCAGAGCTACTACCGAATAATCGCCCCTGTACAATTCCATTGATAGTTTGATTAACATCAGAATAACTCATCGTTCTCTCAGCCGTTACAGCTATGCCTGAAGCCGCTTTAGTTTTCATATAACCACTAAAACTGTTAATACCATTCGGAATTCCATTCCCTTGAGCATCTACATCATTTGTAGTACCTAATGTCATTAACCCTGAAATTTTTTCTGCGCTAACCCTAAAGCCTAAAACCTCACGGCTTGCAGCAGACGTTGGATTCTTGATTGCAAACTGAATAAAGGGATTGGTAATTTTTGCTGAAGTCGCTGCTCGCTCATCTGAAGTATAGTTTGAATTTGCAGGCAATCCACTCAAAGAAAGATTATCGATATCAATATCGCATTTTCCCGCACCATTGCTACCACCACAACCAAGCTGAAGCTTTTTAATATTCGCATTCAACTCCATTTCAGCATTTAAGCCTAATTTATAAAATCCGATATTGGATTGATTGTAACTTACACCTAAGGCATCAGTCTGATTACTACCCTGCAAATATTCCAAATTCAATAAAGCTTGACCATCCACTTCTGATAATGCTTGATCATCCAAACTCGTCATCGCATGGCTCATTGTCGTCAAACTTAAAGCTGAAACAGCCATACTTGCTATTATTGTTTTTTTCATTATATTTCCCTGTATTATAATGATTTATCTAGGTGTAATTCCAAAAGTACTGCGCATTGCTCCTCCTGTAATTGCAAACTCAGCTACTTTTTGCATACTCCCTGATGGAGACATGGCCATTTCTGCTCGAAACACACGCCCTACATTTCCCGCATCGATTTGCGCTTTTGTTAATGCTGTCGTTGGATGGTTGAAATTTATTTTATTATCCAAAACAACGGTATCTTTTTTAACCTGAATTGCCGATTCAAGACCAACATGACCTTGCATTTTATTTAAATTAACACTTGTTGAAACAACAGACTGATTGCTTTTCACATCATCTGTAATAAAGCTCACATAACTCCCCAATACAGCTTGATTATTTTTTTCTGCTGTCGTTAAAGGATTAAATTCAAAATTTGCCTTTAGACTTAAAAAATTAGTATCTGGTGTTGCGGTTGAAGAATTCATACCTGGAATAATAAATAATTCACCTTTACCATCGAGTTTAAAAGCGATTGAACTTAATACATCATCTTTACGGGCAAAATTATCGATTGGAACAACTTGACCACATTGATTAGAACCACTCTGACAGTTATATAAAGAACCAGGCAGTTGTCCTATTGCGATTTCTGCTTTTGCTGCAAATAATAAATTATTCGCTTTAATATAAATTCCATCATTTTCAAAACCAATAACGCCATCTGATTTTAAATATGAATCAATATTTCTGAGACCCGCATAATAGTTCACTTCTTCATTATGTAAACCTTTAGCGCCATCAACAATAATAATAGAAGTTGTACTTGGTGCATTGGTTTTTTTATCAATACCATAGCCTTCTGTCGACATAGCCAAGTTATACCCTAAGCCAGATTTTGTCGTATTGTTATAACTATAATTCTGAGAAAATAAGGCTAAATTTGCATTTAAATTAAAGATAGGTAAGCCAATTCCCCATTCCCCAGATGAACTTGTAATTTCAGCAATCGAGTTATCAGAAATAAAACGGGCTTTACGTGCAATTGCTTGAAAATCCATACCACGAATGGCAATTAAAGCGACATTCTGCCCCTTATCTGCTGGCACCATGTCATATTTTAAATCTGTGCTCGCAGCACCAAGCACTTTTTTGACATTCTCATTAACAATAAAGCTTAAGCTTTTGACCTGCGCTGTATTGATATAAATATCACCAAAATCAATATATGCATTACGTGTATTCAGGTCCGAAACAACGGTCGAATTACGGATGGTTAAAGGTGATAAGTTCGAGAACTCAACTGCATAACTTCCATGCCCAGTATGTCCAATTTCTAAAGTCGTAGGATTATCATTAACCCCTAATAAAGCATTTCCTTTTCGGGTAAAATCGGCAGAAACCCCAAAATGTAGACCGCCAGCACCCGCAAATTCATAACCTGCTGCTGTCTTTGTAGTTTCTGTGAGATTTGCTGATGCATGATTAACCGAGTTAAATTCAGCAAGACCGGTCTGATTTGCATTAAAAAAGACTTTACCGTTGGTCACCGCACCCGATGCCCCCATCCGAATGATATTTTTCTGATTGCTGGGATCGGACCCATAACGTAAATCAATATTTACCCCTGGATTCTTTGCCCCCGTCCGACTTGAATCAACATCGGTCAAGTCTGTGACTGGCGTCAAATTAACAAGATGATCGGTTTGACCATCTTTACTTTTCGTGGTTAAAGCGATTCCCTCATTCTGGTCTAAATACAAATAACCATCGGCAGAAAAATTAAAATTGAAATCTTTTAAGGTTAACGATTGCCCATTTAAACCATAACCAATACTGGCATTTTGCAATTGAAAATCTAAATGAGCTATTTCATCACGATTAAATAAACCCGCAGATGTTTGCAAATAAAGCTGTAAAGGCGAAATCGCTGAAAGACTTAATGAGCCTAAATTTTGTGAAGCCGTGGTACAGTCAGCCGCGCCACACAGTAACATCAATTTTTCAATCGTGGCCTGAAAGGGTGAAATACTGGCTTGAATTCGGATACCAGCACCACGATCTGTTTTCCCTACATCAAAATCAAGCGTGCTTTTAATAGTGCTGTTATCTAAGCCTTTCACTTCAACATTATGCAGCCCTAATTTCATACTGCCTGTATTGCTATAATCTATCCAATTGACTTGATCAACAGTAACCTTAGACACTTCATGCGTAATTGATATGCCATCTTGTCCTGTAACAGTACTTAGTGAGGAATCATTTAATCGCTCTAATGCATGACTATGTTGTGCTAAAAAAATGCATACGGTAAGTAACTTTAATTTTGTTATTTTTTTCATTTTAACATCCTTATTTTTTGAAAATTTTATTTAGCAACGACTGGTTGTTGTTCCTGCACAGTTATAACTAAAGATTTTCAAATTACCTGACATATGCAAATTCCCATGCACATTTACGCCCATAAATCCTGTTTCAGCGCCTTGATCAAAACTAGGTACTGCATTGCCATTATTATATGTGGTATAGGTATTTTTATTTAAATAACCCTCTTCACCATTACTCTCCACAGCTAAACTGGAAAAACCTAAATTACGTATTTTTAATGGTTTATCATCATAAAAGGTCAGGTTCATCGCTGTTTGCGGATTACCATCTTTATTAATAATGGTGGAACCATCTAAAGAAAATTTATCAATTTGAATTGTGCCTTGGATTTGCTTAAAGACTAACCATTTCTTATTATCCACGCCATTCACTTTTTCAATATGATTATTTGGAGAGAAAGCAAAACGACATAAAACATTGGCTACACAATCATACTGATAATATGCGCCAGTGATATTTCCTGCATTAATAAGCGCAAGATTAGAAATATCTTTTTTACTCATATCATTCGCATATTGATGGTTTAAGGACAATGTCCAACTCAAATCTGCGCCTCCCTGCCCAGTCACATCTAACAATTCTGCATTATCAAGACCGACCAATTCTGCGTGAACCGTACAAGTAAATAATAAAGCAATGGAAATAGCTATTTTATTTAACATTTCAATTTCCTATAAACCTGTAGTTTTAAATTTAAGATGTTGAATCAACACACCATCTATAGCCACAGAACCCAAGTTAACCGCAGTTCCTGTAGGGCTTCTAAATACAACGCCTGTAGCATCTGCTCCAGTATTGGCTTTTAACAAATTAGTGGTGGGATCACGCGTTACACTACCAATAGCAATACTACTATGCGTCGCATTATTTCCTTGATAGTTAATGGTAGTTGAACCAGAGGTCAGTGAAGACGTATTAAATCCGCATACGTAGACATTACAGGTTGACCCTTGATACTCACTGGTCGCAGATAAACTGCTATAAGGGACATCATAATTTGTATAAATTTTCTTATAGATATTAGGGACATTTGGTATACGAGTGACTTCTAAAAAAATATTGCTCCCTTCAGAACCTAAAACAAAGGGTTGATACATATTTCCTAAAACTAAATTAATATTCGGACTATATAAATACATGCCTTCTTTATCATTAAATAAAGGAGCCTCTGAATTTTGTTGTAATGCTGGTGTCGAATATGTTCCATCATTGGTTGTGGCCGTACTTAGGCGAATCGCTTTTGCATCTAAACCTGCATCAGTAAATTTCAGGTTTGCAGGGTTATCATTGGTATTTAAGCGTAAAACACTGGCCATTCCCAAAGTTTGATTATATTGCACTGTTGTTGATGGCATGGTTTGAAAGAGTCGCACTTGTGAACCACTCAAACTTAGCCCATTGGCAACATACTGCAATCTTATACGCTGATTTTTATCTAAATCAACATCATTGCTAGGATCATTTGCTACAGGCTTTGCAACGGGTGCGCCTGTAATCGGATTAACGGCATTGCTTGAGCTCCAACTGCGTGAAAATGCATCTAACCAGAAACCGAGCTTAATATTATTATCGCTTTCATCGGCAGTGACTTGAGCTAAAGGTGCCTCTAAAGCTAAATAACTAATGTCTCCAGCAGCATTACTACTCGAAAATTGCTGAATATTATTCGCTGTACCTGCACGAAATAACCAAGGATTAATAGAACTTCCCCAGTTAAAACCAACATTACTAAAACGCTGATTTAAATTACTATTACTCGCAGATAACGCTAAACCATAAATAAAAATATCGGCTTTGGTTCTTTTCGCTGCGGCTTGAGCGGCTGTTAATGTGAGGTTGGAATAATTTTCACCAGTCGGAATAATACGTATAAAACCGGTATCTTTTTTCGATGCTTGTAGTAAAGCAGTAGAATCGGTTAAAACGCCATAACTTGAGGCGGTTGATAAATCATTAGCCCCCTGAAAAACCATTTTGAAATTTTCAGGTAACAGTGCCATACCCTCACCCGTTGTGTCTGCAAGGTGATCATCTGACAAAGATTCAAGCGCATAAACTGATTGGCTCATCAAAACAGCAATTACACTGGCCAAACAAGACTTTTTAAATCCTGTATTCCAACTTTGAGTCATCACGACCTTCCTTTTTTATCAGATGCTCCGCATCATTATTTTCATTTCGTCCTAAGCTTGGTATGTCAAATTTTTATTTATTTGTCATGACAACAATATTCTAACCAAGGCTGTACAACTTTTCATTATGCTGAATATTTACCCAATTGCAAAAAAAACTGGGCAAATGTAAGTAGTTTCCGATGAATGAAGCCCACAAAAAATAAGCGGACCAAAATGATCCGCTTATTCAAATCTTTATACTATTTATGCTTTGGGTAAAGTCACACCTGTCTGACCTTGGTATTTACCACCACGGTCTTTATATGAAGTTTCACATACTTCATCCGATTCAAAAAATAGCATTTGCGCAACACCTTCACCCGCATAAATACGTGCAGGTAAGTTGGTTGTATTTGAAAATTCTAAGGTCACATGACCTTCCCACTCAGGCTCAAGTGGCGTTACGTTCACAATAATCCCGCAACGAGCATAGGTTGATTTACCTAAACATACCGTCAGAACATTACGTGGAATACGGAAATATTCGACCGTACGTGCTAAGGCAAATGAATTTGGCGGAATAATACACACGTCAGATTCAATATCAATAAAGCTTTTATCATCAAAGTTTTTTGGATCGACAATTACTGAATGCACATTGGTAAATACTTTAAATTCACGTGCGCAACGTACATCATAACCATAGCTTGAAACACCATAAGAAATGAGTTTTTCACCCGCGTCATCATAGCGAACTTGGTTTTCTGCATACGGTTCAATCATGCCGTGATTTTCGCTCATTTCACGAATCCAACGATCAGACTTAATTGCCATTCTTTCTATCCAAAAATAGTTAAATCAATTATTGCGCTGTACTTTAACTGAAATCGGCTGCAATGGAAATGATGATCAGGCGATGATGTCATTTTTTACCAAATGCGCATTTTCATCGCCCTATTTTAAAGACTTAAAATGGCAGAATAACTCAGTGGAATAGAGAAACTAATCAACACCAAAGATGCTGTTTTTTGCAAGTTCGATTGATTTAACCAACGCACTTTATTCGAAGCTAAAATAGAACCAATAAAAGTCCAAAACAACGCAATTGGTACAATCAAAAGTAAAAACAGCCCAATATGCAGTAAATAACCCTGCATGGTCAGCCAAGCGGTACTGGGGAAAATAGCAGACGCAAAAAGTAATGCTTTAGGATTCAACAACGTTGCACAAAACAACTCACGTGCACGAATGGTGGGTTGATTATAACTGGCTTCGATATCAGCCGTTTTCCAAAGTTTAATCGCAAGAAAAATAATATACAGTGCACTTAATAGCTTGAGAAATGTCGGGATAATTGGAAATTGAATTGAAACCGTCCCAATGATCATTCCCCAAGTGGTAATTGAAATTAAATAACCCATTGATTCTGCGGGAATAAGTCGTAATGATTGGCGCACACCTACCTGTATACCAGAAGATGCAAGCAATGTATTTGTTGGGCCAGGTGTCAATAAAATAGTCACCACCAAACCGATGAACAGCCATGAAATCATATGCGACCTCTCTCATATAGAGTGCGCGAAGAGTAAATCAGTTTATTATACTTAGCAAATACGAAATTTTGTATCTTATCCAAAACACTCAATTTGTTCATAAAAATATATAATAATTAAAAAGTTAACCCTATATATTCCATATAACTTGAGAGTCATTTGTTAATAAAAATTTCAACCATCCCATTTTAAGCCTCAATGCGCTACATTAACCGATAGTTAAACTGTCACTTGCTGCTCGATTCAGGCACAATATTTCATTACTTAAGCATCCTACTTTTATGGCAAAACAGTTCTTTCGCTCATGGCTTCCCTCTCCGCTTAAAGTCTCAAATATGAAACTGATGAAGATTTTTGGTCAACGTACCTTAAATCCTTTACTGTGGTATGTGAACAGAAAGTCCATTTCAAAAGCCATTTTTATTGGCACATTTTGGGGCATGTTGCCTTTGCCTTTTCATAGTCTTTTAATTGTTTTGACCGTATTATTTTTTGAAGTCAATTTACCGATTAGTTTATGCCTCGCTTGGCTCACCAATCCGTTTACGCTGGTGCCTATTTTATATCTTGGTTTTTGGTTAGGCGCGAAGGTCTTTCAGGTCAATATGATTGATCAAGATATGATGCTTGGTGTTTTACACCAAATCAGTCACTGGATTAGTCATTTTGGTCACGGACATATTGACTTCAGTTTGGCAAAAATTCTATTGTCAGGTTTAGTATTGGAAGCTTTTATTTTTGCCCTTATATTATTTGTCATGACCCGATTATTTTGGCGATGGAGCATTATTCAGCATTATAAACGTCGTCGTTATATCAAATCATCAAGTAAACTTTAGATAAGCGAATCTCTTTATTTCTGTTATGACAACCATTTTAGAATTGTCCCTCGTCGTCCTTGTTTTATCACGCTTTATAAACGACAAACGTAGATATATACATCATAAAAAGCTCAACCGAGGTTGTAATGCTGATCAATTAAGGAGAATTCAATGATTACTCATTTAAAAATCTCCCCTAACCCCTCTTTGAAAAAGAAGGGAACTATCGAGAATTTAAAATCATTTTATATTCTTGAAACTCCCTCCTTTGAAAAAGGAGGGTTGGGGAGGATTTAAAAAATGCTTAAGTGAGCAGCATAACAACCGAAGTTGAGCTGTTTGAAATGGTATTTCCATGTTTTTTAGAAAATTCGGTTCTGTGGTTTTTCCGCTTTAGGAAGTTGGTCTATAATTTTTTGCGCAATCGCAAGATAGCTTTCCGCTGCATCATCACCTGCAATCACAGACGGTTTACCTGCATCGGCATTTTCACGGATTTGCACATTTAAAGGTAAGCGTCCAAGCAAAGGAATCTGGTACTGTTCTGATAATTTATCGCCCCCACCTGTACCAAAAATTTGCTCTTCATGACCGCAATTTGAACAAATATGGGTCGACATATTTTCCACCACACCCATGACTGGAATTTGAACTTTATTAAATAGTTCAATGCCTTTAATCGCATCCATTAATGCCACATTTTGCGGTGTTGTCACAATGACAGCACCCGTCACAGGAATACGTTGTGCCAGTGTCAATTGAATATCACCTGTCCCCGGTGGCATATCAATCATCAAAACATCTAGATCTGGCCATAAGGTTTGGTTAAACAATTGCATTAATGCGCCTGTTGCCTTTGGACCACGCCAAGCCACAGGTGTATTGTTATCCCCAGTTAAATGCCCAATCGATAAAACAGCCATGCCGTAAGCTTCAATCGGAACAAAATTTTCCGCTTCGATCATGGGGGTACGGCCTGCATTTCCCAACATGGTTGGAATACTTGGCCCATAAATATCGGCATCTAAAACACCCACTTTTAAGCCCAATTTTTGTAATGCCAAAGCCAGATTTACGGTTGTCGTCGATTTACCTACGCCACCTTTACCCGATGAAACCAAGATGACATTTTGAATACGTGGATGCTTAGGCACATCTCTTTGTTGTGGCGCTGGTTTTTGAATAGGTGGATTGTTTGGGTCTTCATGTTGCGGTTTTTGCATTTCAGCTTGGGCTGTTTTACCTGAAGCATCCACCACAGGTGGAAGTTTTGCAGTTTGAGCTGCTGCTTCAGATTGTGGTTTACTGGAACAACTATGTCCTTCTTTGCCATGATCATGCGTGGAGCAACCTTCTCCATGTGCATGTTTTTGCTGAATCACGTGCATATTTAGTTCTTGGATACCACATTTTTCCAATGCATCCGCTAAATCATCATGAATTTTTTGGAGTTGATCCGCTTCGGCAGGATAAGTATTAATGGTAATTTGTAATACTCGTCCTTCAACATTCACTTGGCTAATTCGGTCTTTCAGTGCATGGTTTGAATCTGGCAATAAATAGCCTTCTAGCACAGCTTGGATTTCGTCTTCCTTCACTTCCTGCGAGGGCGAAAAAACAGATTTAAGCGAAGAAAGCCATGACATACGTTTACTCCAAGTACGGACATACAACTGAATGTCATAGTTTAGCTTTAAATGCAGCGAAGGTTAAGTAAAGTTCTCCCCAGCTGCATCAATGTTGTTAAAAAACCAACTTAATTAGTTGGTTTTTATCAAAAACACTTAAACTTAAATCAATTTCGCCTATAAATTAAAAATGCTTTATAGAAAAAGTCATTTTTCACTGCTGATCATTACAGCTAAAGCTCTCTGTTTCGTTCCTATAGACCTTTTAAACAGGCATTCCTTCTTCGGCAGTAAAGTGAATATCAAAGGGTTTATTGGTAATAAAGAGCATTAACACATCATTATCACTCCGTGCACCATGAAACATCACCGATCCTTCTGGAAACCAGACAAAACTTCCCGGTCCAAACTCGCCCTCACTGGTGACTAAATGCCCCTCTAAGACATACATGCCGTGCGCACAATTGTGCCAATGCTCCACTGTTCTAAACCCAGCTGGATAACGTAATTTCCAAATCATCATGCCTGTATCTGGGTCCTGTAAACAGGTTTTGACAGGCAGTGCATCATTTAAAAAGGGAATGGGTATAAATTCCCACGGCATAGTATTGGTGTTTACCACAAAAGGTTGATCCGCCATTTTTCTGTTCCCTGAATTTATTATTTATACATTTTTTAAAATGAAATGACCTGATCACATTAATATGATCAGGTCATCAAAAATCAGCCAATCTTGATAATGGGCTTAAGGGTAATCCCTGTTTGGCTATCTAGTGCAGCTTGATTAATGTCATCAAAGGCATAGAACTTCACCAGCTGATCAAACGGAAATTTACCTTGTTGGTATAGCGTGACCAACTCAGGAATAAATTTCTTCGGTGAACCACTGCCTTCAACTACACCCAGAATGGTTTTTCCGCCCAGTAATAAATCATTCACATCAAATTGAGCAGTCGTACCTAAAGGTGGCGCACCAACGACCGCAATTTTGCCTAAAATACCCAATGCATCAATACCCTGTTTTAAGATTTCAGGTCGTCCCGTTGATTCCAAAGCAAAATTGATCCCGCCACCCGTAATTTCCTTGATCGCAGCGACAGGATCTTGCGTTTTACTATTGATGACATGAGTTGCCCCCAATTGTTTGGCCAGTTCTAAACGAGATTCGACAATGTCGACGGCGATAATGATTGCAGCACCACACACTTTTGCAGCGAGTAAAGCACTTAAGCCAACCGCACCCGCGCCCCATGTTACAAAGCTACTTGCTGGTGTGACTTTAAGTGCATTGATACATGCACCAGCACCCGTTTGAATACCACAGCCTAAAGGCCCAAGTAACTCGATTGGTACATCTTTGGTGACTTTAACCGTATTATTTTCACGGCTTAAGGCATGGGTTGCAAAAGAGGACTGAGCAAAAAAGTGGTCGTGTACGACTGCATGATCATGGGTACAAATTGCACTATGCCCTTCTAGGTCAGCGCCACTAAAGTTGCGCCCAAAAAACTCTGCACAATAAGCCGGATTACCTGTATTACATTGCGTACATTTTCCGCAGTAACCATAGGTTAAAACCACGTGATCGCCCACTTGAAGGTCAGTGACATTCGGACCAATGGCCTCAATAATACCCGCCCCCTCATGTCCAAGCACCGCAGGCAATGGCACAGGATAATATTGATCGCGGACAATTAAGTCGGTATGACACATGCCTGTGGCAACCACTTTTACCAGTACTTCATCGCCTTGAGGCTGGCGGATTTTAAGCGGTTGCAATTCAAAGTCTGCACCTTTACATGCCGTCACTGCGGCAATAATTTCTTTCATTTCGTTCATATGATTACTTCCTGTAATAAATGATTCAACTGATTAAAAAGGATAATGTGGCGCTTGAGCCTGTACGGTCATCCATTGCCATTGAGTAAACTCATCTGCATTGGCAGGACCACCAATACGCGTTCCGTTTCCTGATGCACCGAAACCACCAAATGGATTGACCGTTTCATCATTTACGGTTTGGTCATTGATGTGTAGTAAACCCACTTTAAGCTGCGCACCAAGCTGCATCGCACGCCCAACATTTGAACTAATCACACCTGCTGAAAGCCCATAGTCACCATCATTGGCTAACTCAATCGCTTGTTCATCTGTACTAAAAGGGATGAGCACCGCAACAGGACCAAAAATTTCTTCACTAAAAATTGAATTGTTTGAAGTCACACCTGCAAGAACTGTCGGTTCAAAGAAGACGCCATCGGCACGTCCGCCAATTTCCAATGTTGCGCCTTCGGCAACTGCAGCATTCACCAATTGTTCTACACGCTGCGCTTGTTTGGCATTAATCAGTGGACCAATCGTGACATGGCTTTCTGACGGGTTGCCCACCACAAAGTTTTTCACTTTTTCAATCACACGCTGTTTGACTTGTTCATAAATATTTTGATGGATCAGAATTTTGCCTGAAGTCATACAAATCTGACCTGAATGCAAAAATGCTCCCCATGCAATATTTTCAGCAGCCAATTCAATATCAGCATCATCTAAAATAATCAGCGAGTTTTTACCGCCTAACTCTAACGATACTTTCTTCAACGTTTTTGCAGCATTAGCGCCTACAATACGCCCAACATTTGTTGAGCCAGTAAACTGAATACTGGCAATATTTTTATCTAGAGTGAGTGCTTCCCCGACTTCGGCTCCACCCGGTAAGACATGTAGAAGACCTTTTGGAAGACCTGCAAGCTCAAAAATACGTGCAATCGCATAACCACTACACACCGCTGTCCGTTCATCAGGTTTAAGCACGACTGCATTGCCCAGTGCCAAAGCTGGTGCTACAGCACGTAACGCTAAATAGAGTGGGAAATTAAATGGTGAAATGACCCCAACCACACCAAGCGGTACGCGTTTGGCGATGCTTAGTTTGCCATTTTGGGTTGGCAGTACTGTACCCTGATCCGCAGCAGGTAAACCGATACAATGTTTAAGCACTTGAATCGAAATACTGACTTCAAAGCCTGCTTTGAGCTGTAAAGAACCACTTTCTTTCACTAACCATGCAATCACCTCCGCTTGGTGTTCTGTAAGTAAAGCGGCTGCGCGTTCAAATACCGCTTGGCGTTCTTGATAAGACAAAGACCACCATTGCTGCTGGGCAATTTTTGCTTGTTGGGCTGCCTCCACCACATCTTGAGCGGAAGCATAACCAATTTCACCCAGTCCTTGACCCGTAGCCACTTCCACTACGTTATAAGTTGCTTGAGCTGGTTGCCATGCACCGTTGAACAGTTTTTTATCCCAAATCTCTTTTGCTAATATAGACATCATGACCTCTTAAAATTTATTTAGACAATTCATTTATTGTTCAAATTTCATAGTCGCAAAACTAAAACAATTCATGTGTTGTCATACACCATGCTTTGAATTAAAAAATGTAAAAAAGTCGAAAATTCAGTCCTAAATCTTTCTTGAATCCGCTTTCGACTTGAGTGTCTGAAACCAACTGTGCGCTCAATTGCGTTTTGGAATTAATCATTTGCTGGAACTCAACTCTTGCTTGCTGCTTTTCCATATTCTGTTCAAGCTGAATGCCATCTAGTGACTGATCGCCACCATAATTTGCGGCATAACCTAAGGCAATCCGTTGCTTGGCATTCAGGTCATAACGTAAATTGACCTGTGTTTGATAACTGGTGTCTTGAGACAGCGTCTGATTGCCACTGCCTGCTTCATCATTGTCTCCATACCAAATTGCATCTTGATAAAACTCAAAGCCCAATTTGCCATAAAGCGGTTGTACCCAAGCCAACTGCACATCATATTTAAAACGGTTTTCACCCAGATTCACGGCATCATTTTTATCGTATTGCCCAAGCGGCAAATAAATAAACGGCGTAACTGCAAGATAGCGACCAGAAACGCCCTGTTCAGGTTGATTGATCAACCAAAAAGCGGAGGCAATGATGGGGTCAGCAAAACCCGATGCATTGTTTAAATGCGCATCCCCAATTTGAGTATTACGCACCGATCCAAAGGGAATAACCACTTGCGGGGTCGCTCGTAAGCCTGCGATATCGGTGTAATGAATAAAGCGTGCAATGCCAATATCAGATTTGGATTCGGCACGGGCTTTATCACCATTTTGATAGTAGCCATCCATTTCACCATGTTGATAATAAAAAACACCAACATTGGTTCCACTCGGTAAAGCCGTATAATCCCCCGCATTCACATCAATGGCATGGCTATGTTGTGCGAGTAAACCACTCAGCATGAGAAGTAACGCATTTTTATTCCTAAAATGCATAATATGTTTCCTTTCATTCAAATTATCCTTAATGACTCATCTCTTTTCTTGAACGTGTTAATGGCATTTAAATCCGTTGATCATTTGCCAAAAATCATCAAGAGTCCTTCTTCAACGAGTATGAGCAATAGAATAATTGCAGTTTACATGCCAATAATTTAAAGCTTATTAATCAATAGTTTATAAAAACAAAAAATCTCCAATGTCCATAAAATGGACACAATAAAAAAGTGACTGTCCAATAAACAGACAGTCACTTTTTTGATGATGAAATAATTAAAAATTAACTATCTAAATATTTATATACCGTCGTTCTAGAAATGTTAAGCCGTTTGGCAGTACGCGCAATATTGCCCTTTTCTTCTTGTAAGACTTGAAGAATTAATCGCTTCGTCACCGTTTCTAAATTAGCGTGAAGCAAAATGCCATCCTCCATTAATGTCGGTGAGGAAATCTGCGATTCGGGTAAACAGAGTTGTTCTAAACACGTTCCCTCTTTAAATGCAGTGGATAATTTAAGCACATGAATAAGCTCACGAATATTTCCCGGCCATGCATATTGATTAAACTGCTGTTCAACCTGAATGCTCCAATCGGAAACCTCTAAACTAGTTAAAATGGAATGCAGAATAGATTGCTTGTCTGCGCGTAAGCGTAATGGCTCTAAATAAACCTCAAAACCTCTGATGCGATAATACAAATCACTGCGAAATGACTGTTGTTCCACCATTTTTTTTAAATTTTGGTTGGTTGCACAAATCAAACGAAATGACGATTTAATCGGCTTACGCCCACCGACACGGTAAAAATGCTGATCTTGCAACACTCTTAATATTTTCACTTGCAAATGTAAGGGTAAATCACCAATTTCATCTAAAAATAAAATCCCCTGATCTGCTAATTCAATCAGCCCTTTTTCACCCTGTTTTTTCGCCCCAGTAAATGCTCCGCCCTCATAACCGAATAATTCAGCTTCAAGTAAGTTTTCTGGAATTGCGCCACAATTAATCGAGATAAAGGGCAAATTTGAATTCAATTTTTGATGTAGGTTTTGCGCAAAATAGTCTTTGCCCGTACCTGTTTCACCAGTGATTAATACTGGAATATCCGCTTGAAGTGCTTTAAAAGCTTTATCGATATCCGTCGCAGTTTGAATCTGTTGATGAATAGATTGTGATTTTTGCACGACTTTTTCTAAATAAGCATAGAAAAAGGCATGATCATGACTTTGTATAAAAAATGATGCTTCGCTCTGATGTTGAAAAAAATGCTCTGCAACAAAGAAGTCCGAAATATTCTGCTGAACTAAATGTTCAACAGTACAATTTAATAACTTTAATGCCATTTGGTTGACTTTAAGCACCTGCCCAAATTCATCCATCACAATCAGGCCAGCATAAGCATTGTGTAACAGATCTTTAGAGTGCTGAAAATGTAAAACACGCTGATTGGTTTTTATCTTGGATAAAATAATTTTATTTTCTAAAACATAGCTTTGATACAGTAAATGTCTTAACCAATTGGTTGCCAATAAACCGCGTGTCGAGGTGACATTCAAAGCCCCCAACACATCACCACAGCCATTAAAAACGGGGACTGAAGCACAGGAATAATCTGCAAATTCATTTAGATAATGCTGATGCCCCACCATCACCATGGGTTGTTTGGAACGGATACTACAGGTGGGGGCGATTGCGCCAAAAGTGGATAGTTCAATAATTCGACCGGGCTGTAAAAAATGATATTTTTCGCCCAAGGAAGAATTATGCTTTTCTGCAATAATTTTTGAATGATTATTAATTAAATAGACACTGACATCTTGCTGTCCAAATAGCTGCCATATATCTTCTAAAACCACCTCTGTAAGCGTGGCTAAGTTTTGATCTTCTAATGACAAGCCATCTAAAGGAAAGCCCTGTAAAGAGGTCACCTTGAAAAATGGGCTCAGGCCTGCTTGTTTAGACTGCTGCCATGCTTGAATAATAGGCGAATTTTTTTCAATAGATTCTGGAAGCTCGCCAGTATTATAAAAGTTATGCTTGATATCCTGCCAAGAAAATTTAGATAAACCATCCATGATCATATCCCGAACGAATCAATTATTTAAAATAATACATGGCTTGGTCTAAATTAGACATCATGATGCAACACAGCACCATCAGTATCGGTTTTTAAACCTTGCCCATACATCTCAATGACCCTATAAAACCAAATAAACTATTGTTTTATATGAAATATATTAAGAATTAAAATTCTTAACTCGAAATGCGTACACGCTAAAGCTAGCATATTTTTATAACATCATTCTAGCGGATCATCGCATATTGAAATTCTTGGTAATGATTTTATGTAGCCCTGTATTTTGACTCGCTAATTTTATATAAAGGCAAATCCATATATTAGATCGCTTGCATCAAGCAAAAAATGACTGAGGCAAAAAGCCTGATGTTGCATTGATAGACAGATAACCATAACAGATGAGTCAAAACCCCAAAATTTGTTATATTTTTTTAATCCTTTTTTGTATCTACACGTCTTAAGCCAAACGCTACATAATTATTTTATCTTCAATATTGATAGAGATTTGACAATGAACAAAGATCAAAATTCAAGAAAATCGCCGCAATATGCAGATAGCTCTATTTCAGATAAAGCATTTAAACGCGCAATTTTGTGGTTCTTTATCTACTGCTCTATATTTATTATTGGCGTGGTATTCGCTGTAGGTGCAGATCATTCATATTTAAATTAAAATTTTAGAAAGTTAAATTTATACATGAGAGCATCAACAAATCAATGTTCTCATTCATTTTACAACCGTTCATCACTTCAGTTCATAGCATCTAAATTTCACGCTGTCTTTTCCACGATAAAAATCGACATCATCACCTGTAAATTTTTTAACATAAAAGTGAGCTAAATAAATCACTCGCTACAAGATATTGGTCAATACTTACCTTCAAACAAACAACAACTTCTGGCAAAAATAGATACAAAACATTGCAATGACTTAAATTTAGCCAATGTTAAACTTCGGTTATTCCTACTTTAAGCACTTACAAGCAAGCGTGCATCTCAAACAAAATAACTTGAAAATAGAACGAGGTCCTTCATGTCTAAACATTATGACTATATTGCAATTGGTGGAGGGAGTGGCGGAATTGCATCGGTGAATCGTGCTGCATCTTATGGCAAAAAATGTGCTTTGATTGAAGCGGGTGATCTGGGCGGGACATGTGTCAATGTCGGCTGTGTGCCTAAAAAAGTCATGTGGTATTCTGCTCAAATTGCGGATGCCATTCAAAAATATGGTTCTGATTATGGCTTTGATAGCGAACTCAAAAGCTTCGATTGGAAAAAACTCATCGAAAATAGACAAGCTTATATCAAAAGAATTCATGCCTCTTATCAATCTGGTCTGAGTAAAAATCAGGTCGATGTTATTCATGGCTTTGCAACGTTTGTAGATCATAAAACCATTGAAGTTAACGGTGAAACCTTCACAGCAGAGCATATTTTAATCGCCACAGGAACGCAGCCTTCGCGTCCTAATATTGAAGGTGCAGAATACGGCATTGATTCAAATGGTTTCTTTGAATTACAAGAATTACCAAAACGTACCGCAATTATTGGCTCAGGTTATATCGCGGTTGAACTCGCGGGTGTTTTAAATTCTTTAGGTTCCAATGTTCAACTTTTTATACGCAAACATTTGCCTTTACGTAGCCTAGATAAATTTTTAGGTGAAACCTTATTAGAAAGTATGCGAAGTGATCATATTCAAGTTCACACGCAAGCGACTCCGGTTAAAGTGTCCAAACTTGAAGATCAGTCTCTGCTTTTACAGCTTGAGGATGGCACGCAACATATAATTGATTGTCTGATTTGGGCTGTAGGCAGAGAGCCCAACACGAAAGCACTTAAATTAGAGCGTACCCATATTCAATTGGATGATTCAGGTTACATTCAAGTTGATCAATTTCAAAATACCTCCCAATCTGGTCTTTATGCGGTAGGAGATATTATCGGCAAAGCAGAATTAACACCTGTTGCCGTCGCTGCGGGTCGCAAACTTTCAGAGCGCTTGTTCAATGGCAAATCTGAAGAATATCTCAATTATGAAAATATACCGACAGTTGTGTTTAGTCATCCACCTATTGGTACGGTTGGTTTAACCGAAGAACAAGCCATTGCCCAATTTGGTCAAGATCAAATTAAAGTCTATAGCTCGTCTTTTACCTCTATGTATACGGCAGTCACGCAGCATCGACAAGTGTCAAAAATGAAATTGATTTGTTCTGGCAAAGAAGAAAAAATTATTGGTATTCATGGCATTGGGTATGGAATGGATGAAATCCTGCAAGGTTTTGCTGTTGCACTGAAAATGGGTGCCACCAAAAAAGACTTTGACGATACGGTCGCCATACACCCCACTTCAGCGGAAGAATTCGTCACCATGCGTTAGTTGATCTTGAATCATAATATGACTGATTTCATATCGCTGATTCTAAGCACTTTAAATGGTTTCGAACAATTTCGGTTTTGTCTTTAATCGAATTTAGCACCTAAATCAGATGTACCTTTTGCATCATGCAGTGTTCTAGTCTTTATTATCAATTGAACTGGTTTTCTATTGTGATCATGATCAGTCAGCATTGTACCCGTTATAGCGAGCAGTCAATTCAGTTTGGGAGTTGAATTTTACTGCTCGCTATTTTTAAACAACTAATGTCAACAGACGCTAGTTAGTCTCGTTAAATTCATCAGGTTCTATACGTTTGCCATGGGTCAAAATCCATGAACGTTGCACGTATTTTTTACTCTTGTAGCGATAAGCAATAAAGAGTCCGATGAACCATAAAGGTGAAAAAGCCAAAGAAATCATGGTGTCATGATCTAATGCCAAAATCGCAACCACAAAAATCAGAAAAGCCAAGGTAATCCACGCCATAAATACCCCACCCGGCATTTTATAAGCAGATTGTTGATGTAATTCTGGTGCTTTCTTGCGATATGCCAAATAAGACAAAATAATCATCGCAAAGGTGAAAATACACAAAATGGAGGTAAAGGCCGAAATAATAATAAAGGCCGTCATCACATTCGGTACAACAAATAAAATGGATGTACCAATCACCACACACAACATCGAAAACAACAAACTAATGACAGGCACTTTGCTTTTTGACAAGCGACCAAAGCTTTTAGGTGCATCTTTTTCAACCGCCAAACCATATAACATACGACTGGTGGCAAAGACGCCGCTGTTTGCCGAAGACATCGCTGAAGTTGCGACAACAAAGTTGACAATACTGGCCGCAGCAGGCAAGCCAATTAAGGTAAACATTTCTACGAACGGGCTTTTATCAGGTGAGATATGTGCCCAAGACGTGACCGCAATAATACAGACCAGTGCGCCAACGTAGAACAATAAAATTCGTAAAGGAATAGAGTTAATTGCACGTGGTAAAGCAGTATGCGGATCTTTGGTTTCTGCGGCCGTTGTCCCGACCAACTCAATACCGACAAAAGCAAAAACAGCAATCTGGAAGCCCGCTAAGAAACCACTGACGCCATAGGGAAACATGGATTGCCGATCAACAACATGTGCCAAAGAAGCCTTAACACCATCTGGAGAGACAAAACCAACGGTGACCAAATAAATCCCCACCATCAGCAGCAAGATAATCGCGAGAATCTTAATCAGGGCAAACCAGAATTCGACTTCACCAAACAATTTCACCGCAACAAAATTGAGTACCGTTAAAATAACAATCGAGCTGAATGCCGGTATCCATGCGGGTAAATCGGGATACCAGAATTGGGCATAGCCGCCAATCACAATCACATCCGCAATTGCAGTCACAATCCAGCTTAGCCAATATGACCAGCCTAAGAAAAAGCCTGCCCAAGGCCCTAAATAAGCCGTGGCAAAATCAGCAAAAGACTTATAGTTGGTATTGGAAAGCAGCAGCTCTCCCATCGCACGCATGACGAAGAAGAAGAAAAAGCCAATAATTAAATAAGTCAAAATAATCGAGGTGCCCGACACAGCCAGTGTCTTGCCCGATCCCATAAATAGACCCGTACCAATGGCGCCGCCAATGGCAATCATCTGAATATGACGGTTTGTCAGTGACCGTTCTAATTTTTCCTCTTCAACCGACTCATAATGATGCCCGCCCAGCAAATCACCTTCCAGCGCTTCATTTGATCGATTGTTCTTGTTGCCATTCATCATGTTTATTACTCCAATTTACAACACATCAGGTTGTAAATATGGGATTGCACAGGAATCAATCATTGATTTTTCGCAATCCAATATTCAGCCACACATATTTTTAATACACTTATTCTGCATATTATTCAGGCGCTAGATTCCATATCCTTAAAATCTAGAGTCACCTGATATAATTGTCGCAAGATGCAACACGCATGCCAAAATAAAGCTATTATCTATTAAAAAACATGAGCTTAAATAAAACACGATATAAAACTTCCCGTTGAAGATTAATATAAAAATGATCTTCACCGGAATATATTGAATTTATATTGTTAACAATATCCATATATTTAATTCCATTTAAAAAGTTAATCAAAACTATGCAACCTAAAACTATAATTTCACCATTTTAAAATATGACACTTAAAAACAAATTAATTGACTTCAGTTAAAAGCAGGCCTGCCCTGAGACCTTTTTTTACCTGAGGATTGGGAAATAAAATCCAGACCTGCTGCTGCGCCACCACATAAGGTTTACCCTGCTGTGTGGCAATCACTGCACCAGACTGGAACACTGAAAAATTCGGTGCGGAATCTGCAAGATTGAGCTGAAAATCATCTTCCGTTTTGATGATGGAATCCGCGACCTGAAATGTTTGAATTGCTTTGTTGTTACGCACTGGTAGGTCTTGCGCACTCAGTACAGTCCGCAGCACCTGATCGATGGCAGAGAATGCCAATAAATCATTTTGACCAAAAGGCTTGGCATGTCCCAGTTCCAAAGTGGCACTTGCGGCCTGAAATATTGAACTGGTGAAATGTGTAAAAGTTTTGCCTACGGCATTGTGATACACAACAGCATCCAGCTCGGCAGCATTCAGACTGGCAAGCAACGTAGCATCATAGGCATGGGTTTGATACGGAAATAAAGCAAAGGTTGGCAGCAATGACGGGCGAATCGCCGTATGCAAGTCATAGTGGTAACGCTGTGCCTGTGCATGACTGTTTGTGAAGAAATCCGTTACGATTTGCTCCAGTTCTACCACGCGCTGTGCTTCGTCCGTCACCACAAATTGCTGCTGCACACCGCAAAACATGCGGTTTATGTCATTTTCAATATAGCGTTGCCCTGAACGAATCGCTTCAGGATTACCTAAAATCAGCAATAAACGAACCTTCAGTTCCAACTGTCCCGTAAAAATATCCTGACTCAAGCGTGCCAATAATTCGATTGGCGCAGTTTCATTGCCATGTACACCCGCTGAAAGCACCACAACTTTTTCATAGGCCTGTTTCGGGGTCAAAGATAAAACCCCTTCAGCCAGCCATTCCCATGCAAAATGGTCCTGCATCCCCCGCAATAATGCGGGTTGTTTTGCTGCTAAAACCAGACCTAAGAAATCAATCATGCGCTTTCAACTCGTGTGCTGAACTATTGCTGGAAGTGGTAAACTGAACCCAATCCAAGGATTTGGGTGAGTTCATCCAACGCCGTACGGCTTTCAATCAACAACATCGGGTCGGCCAAATCTTGCTGAGTCATTGCATCACGGTAATGTTGATCTACCCATACATTTAAACGATTGAACAAATGCTCATTCATCAACACATTCGGGTTAATCGCTTGTAGTTCTGCTTCATTCACCGCGACACGCAAGCGCAAACACGCTGGACCACCGCCATTACGCATGCTTTCACGCAAGTCGAAGACTTTAATGTCATCAATTGGTGTACCCATCTGGATCATGTCATTCAGATAGTCCCACACCGCTTTATTTTGACGTGATTCTTCTGGTACAACGATGCTCATACCGCCATCTGGACGGGTCAACAGCTGACTGTTAAACAAATAGGTATTTACCGCATCTTTTACCGAAACACGCTGCTCAGGCACTTCTATCGAAATAAAGTCCTGTTCTAAATGCGCCATTTTCTGGCGGATTTCAGACAAAGCTTCAGTCTGATTTAAGAAGGCTTGCTGGTGATGGAATAAGACCTGTTGGTTACTTACCGCAATTACATCATTGTGGAAAACACCTTGGTCAATCACATCCGGATGCTGCTGTACAAATACAGTTTGTGCAGGATTAAGCTGGTGTAGGCGTGCAACGGCTTCACTGGCTTCAAGCGACTGACGTGCAGGATAATGTTTCGGGCCAATACCGCCACCCAAAAATTGCTGTCCATAAACAAACACTTGTACGCTGGATTGATCATAAGCACCGCCTAAACGGTTATGATTGGCAGCACCTTCATCGCCAAACAATGAGACAGGTGGCAATGCAGCATGATGCGCAAAATGACACTCATCATTAAACATCGCGGCCATAACGCGTGACGTGGTTTCATGTTCAATCGAACGATGGAATTTGTTATTCAAATTGGCTGCAGTAAAATGCACGCGTCCATCCGCACTGTCTGCCGAAGGCGAAACCGTTGCCGCATTTGCCGTCCACATACATGACGCTGAACTGAGTGCAGACAACAATGCAGGAGATGTACGCATCGCCTGTTCAATCACACTGTGATCATCACCGCGAAAACCTAACTTACGTAAAGTCGGGACATGTGGACGTTCTTGCGGTGCAAATACGCCTTGCTTCAAGCCCATATCCGACAAAGCCTTCATTTTTAAAAGGCCTTGCTTGGCAGCAAGTTTAGGATTGGAAACATTATTGCGGTTTTTGGTCGATGCTTCGTTCCCGAACGACAATCCCGCATAATGATGAGTCGGTCCAACTAAACCATCAAAATTAATTTCATAGCCTGACATTTTTAAACTCCCTATCCTTCAACTACAGCACAATGCCTGGCGATAATTTTTCAGGTAAATTCACCTGATCACTTTCAAGCGATGCCATTGGCCATGCACAATAATCTGCCGCATAGAAAGCACTTGCACGATGGTTGCCCGATGCACCAACACCACCAAAAGGTGCTGCACTTGAAGCCCCAGTTAATGGTTTGTTCCAGTTGACAATGCCTGCGCGTGCTTCAATCAACAAACGCTCAAACAAATCACGGTCTGGAGAAACTAAGCCAATAGACAAACCAAAACGTGTTGCGTTGGCAATTTTCAGCGCTTCATCAAAGTTGTCATAGCGGTAAATACAGCTCAGTGGCCCAAAGTATTCTTCATCAGGCACATGGCTAACACCGGTCACTTCAAGGATTCCAGCGCTTAATAGACTGCTATTTGCATCTGGCTGCGTCACTGACAATAATGGCGTTGCGCCTAAATCAATCAGACGCTGCTGTGCTTGCAAAATTTGTTGTGCAGCATTTAAGGAAATCACACCGCCCATGAACGGTTGCGGCTGTGCATCCCATTGACCGACCACCAAATCACGCGTCACTTCAACTAGACGTTGAATGAAAGCATCACCTTCTGTACCGTTTTTAATAATTAAACGGCGTGCGCAAGTACAACGCTGTCCCGCAGAAACAAAAGCCGATTGAATGGTCAAATTCACTACAGCATCAATATCGGTAATTTCATCGATAATCAGTGCGTTATTGCCACCCATTTCGAGCGCCAAAATCTTTTCAGGCGCACCTGCCAATTGCTGGTGTAAGTGGTAGCCCGTGTTGGCACTGCCCGTGAACAATAAGCCATCAATTTCGCTTGATTGTGCAAGCGCTTCGCCTGTGCTGCGACCACCTTGAACCAAGTTCAACACACCATCAGGTAAACCTGCGGCTTGCCATAACTTAACGGTTTCTTCTGCCGTCCACGGTGTCAACTCACTCGGCTTAAACACCACGGTGTTCCCTGCAATCAAGGCAGGAACAATATGACCATTGGGTAAATGACCCGGAAAATTGTACGGTCCGAATACAGCCAACACCCCATGCGGGCGATGACGTAATGATGCAGCCCCATCCGCCATTTCAGTCAGGCTTTCCCCAGTACGTTCATGATAAGCACGAACCGAGATCGCCACTTTGGCAACCATAGATTGAACTTCGGTGAGCGTTTCCCAAAGTGGTTTGCTGGTTTCACGACTGATCACTGTCGCTAACTGCTGTTTGTTCTGTTCCAATAAAGTGGCAAAGCGTTGGATAATTTCAAGACGTTCTGCTAAAGGACGACGTGCCCACGCTACAAATGCGGCACGTGCAGACTGACAAGCCTGTGCGACTTCGTCCGCAGTTGCTTCAGCGCCTTGCCAAATTGGTTGTTGAGTCACCGGATCAAGTTTGTTCCACACTGCGCCATGCGCAGGAGACCATGCTCCGTTAATATATAAATTTCCTTGTGACATTATTGTTTCTCCATGATATCTAAAGGCAGCAGGCGAACGCACTGCCCCGCTTGTACGCCCAAGGCCTCGGCCTGTGCAGCGGTTAAAGGCAAGCTTGCGTGATCCGCCTGATTGCTGACCAAAATGGCGCGGTAATGCTGATAGCAGTCATTGGCAACCAAATAGCGGATGGTTCCTTCCTGCACTTCAGGCACCAGTCTCACCTTACAGACGTGGCTGTCCTGAACAGCGCGCAAATCTTTAATTTCAGCTTCCAACGTCGGGCCAGCATCAAAAATATCGACATAGCCCTGATAGCGTAGCCCTTCCGTTTCCAGCACATGTGCTGCCGGCAAAGTCTGTGGATGCACCTGTGCAATCACTTGCTGCGCAGCGGAAGGAAGCAGGTCCATATACACCGGAAAACGCGGCATCAATTCTGCAATAAAGACTTTTTGCCCAATGCCACTTAAATAGTCTGCGGTAGCAAAGTCCATATCGAAGAAATGATGGCCCAACGCATCCCAGAATGGCGAACGCCCATTTTCATCTGAGTAACCACGCATTTCAGCAATCAGCGTATTTTTAAAGCAGTCCTGAAAAGCCGCCATAAATAGGAAGCGGATTTTGGACAAAAATTTGCCGTTCTGATTTTTGCGGAAATCAGGGTCAAGAAATAAGGTGCATAGTTCGCTGCATCCAGTATGGTCATTACTTAGAAACAGCGTATTCAGCGTCTGATAAACATTCAGTGCTTGTGATGCATGCACCTGCTTGCCGACGTGATAGTTATAAAATGGCTCAGTCAGACCGACAGAAACCTCTATTGCGCTGACCCCCACCACACGTTGTAATTCGGTATCTTCCAAGACAAAAAGATAGCCCTGTTCACTTTGGGCAGCTTGGCCTTGCAAGGTATTTTGGGTGCGTAAAATACGGGCAGACAAAATCTCTTTATTTTGCGGAAGAGAGGTCAGGCCAATGCCTGACTTCCCTGCCAAAATATAGATATCGTCGAGGTCTTTATGCTCTGCATGTCTAACAATCATCATAGCGAGAAGCCTATTTCTCGTTAACGAAACGCGCTAAAGCACGGTCAAAGCGCTGTAAGCCTTCTTTAATCTGCTCTTCAGCAATGATTAATGACGGTGTAAAGCGCACGACATTCGGGCCAGCCACCAAAGCCAACAAGCCTTCCTGACCCGCAAGGGTCACAATGTCTTTGGCCTTGCCAGCATATTCAGCTTTCAGTACACAGCCGATTAACAAACCTTGGCCGCGAATTTCTTCAAACAGGCCATAGCGTGCATTTAACTCATTTAAGCCTTCGGCAAAAATCTGTGCACGAGTACGCACACCATTCAAGACTTCAGGCGTGTTGATAAACTCAAATACCGCGCTTGCTACCGCAGACGCCAGCGGGTTACCGCCATAAGTCGTACCGTGATCACCCACCACAAACATATTGGCGTATTTGTCTGTAGCGATCATCGCACCAATCGGGAAACCACCGCCCAAAGCTTTTGCTGTGGTTAAAATGTCGGGTGTCACTTCGGTGTTCATGTAGGCATACAATGAACCTGTACGGCCCACACCCGTTTGCACTTCATCAAAAATCAGTACGGCGCCATGTTGATCACACAATTCACGCAAGCCTTTTAAGAACTCAGGTGTTGCGGTAATCACACCACCTTCGCCCTGAATCGGCTCGACAATCACTGCGCAAGTCTCGGCATCAATGGCAGCGCGTGCAGCTTCCAAATCATTAAATGGTAGGTGCTGGATACCTTCTGGCAGCGGTGCAAAATCCTGTGAATATTTCGGCTGACCACCGGCGGTCACGGTAAATAATGTGCGACCATGAAAGGCATTTTGAAAAGCGACAATTTTATTTTTATGGGCAGAACCTGAAAGCAAGCCCACCTTACGTGCTAATTTCAATGCCGCTTCATTGGCTTCTGCGCCTGAATTACAGAAAAAGACTTTATCGGCAAAAGTACTTTCAACCAATTGTTTTGCCAAATTCAAAACCGGTTCATTGGTATAGCCATTGCCAATATGCCAAAGCTTTTGCCCTTGTTCGACCAAAGCTTTAACGGCTACAGGATGCGCATGCCCCAAAGCATTAACGGCAATACCACCAGCAAAGTCGATATATTCTTTACCTGCCTGATCCCACAAACGAGAACCTTCGCCTCGTACAGGAATAAATTGTGCAGGTGCAAAAACAGGGACCATATACTGATTGAAGTCTTGGCGATTCGGATGAAAATTTTGGCTCATGAGATCCTCTTCCTTACATAAATAAGGCTTTATTTTTACTTAAACTGAAGGGTGAACAGTGGTGAAGCGACAATTAGCCCGGGAAAATTCCGCGTTCTTTACGTGCTTTCAAGATGCGTTCACATGCCAAAATGTAAGCTGCTGTACGCAAGCTGCATTGTTTTTCCTGCGCTTTGCCCCAAACATCTTCAACCGCCGACATCATGAGTTTGTCCAAACGCTCATTAATTTCATCTTCCGTCCAGAAATAGCTCGCCATGTCCTGTACCCATTCGAAGTAACTGACCGTTACCCCGCCAGCGTTGCACAATACATCCGGTACAATGCTGATCTGACGTTGTAATAAAATCTCTTCAGCTTCTGGATAAGTTGGACCGTTTGCACCTTCCAAGATCAATTTAGCAGTGAGCTTTTGCGCACGTTCTGCGGTAATTTGACCTTCCAAAGCAGCAGGAATCAGGATATCCATGTCGATATTCCAGAATTCTTGATCATCAATCATGCTTGCTTCTGGGAAGCCCGCGACACCTTGATGCTGTGCTACATGATCCTGCAACTGTTTAACATCTAAGCCTTGTTCGCTATAGATCGTGCCTGTATGGTCTTGTACGCAAACTACTTTGGCATTGGCTTTATGGAATAAGTAAGCCGCTTCACTGCCGACATTACCAAAGCCCTGAATCGCAACACGGCTGCCTTCAATTGCCAAATTGATTTTTTTGGCAACTTCTAAGCCCGTCACAAACACGCCACGACCTGTCGCACGCACACGACCCAATGAACCGCCTAAATGCACAGGCTTACCTGTCACTACGCCAGTTACGGTATGACCTTTAATGCTGGAATAGGTATCCATCATCCAGCCCATAATGCTAGCATTGGTGCCTACGTCCGGTGCTGGAATATCGGTTTGTGGACCAATAATCGGGCTGATTTCACTGGTAAAGCGACGCGTCAAACGTTCTAATTCACGAGGAGATAATTTACGTGGGTCAACGCGAACGCCGCCTTTGGCACCACCATAAGGTAAATTCAATACTGCGGTCTTGATGGTCATCCAAGCAGCCAGTGCCATGACTTCATTCAGTTCAACATCTGGATGATAGCGAATCCCGCCTTTACCCGGACCACGCGATAGATTGTGTTGAACACGGTAGCCTTCAAAATGCTGAATAGAACCGTCATCCATCACAATCGGTACATCTACGATAAGCGCACGCTTTGGTCGCTTTAATGTATTAACAAAAGGAATTAAATCTTCTTCTAAATAAGGAGTAACCTGATTGATCTGCGCAAGATAAGTCTGCCATGCTCGGCTAGTTTCCATTTCATACGACAAAGACATAGATATTTTCCCTTGTAAAATTCGTTTGATCAAATCCATTAAAAAAACAGGTGACACCATACAACATGGTCTTTATCTATCCAGATGAGTTTCCGAATGTCATGTATGTGTCCATAGATATAGTATGAAAAATCAAATTGAATCAAAAAAGTTGTTATTTTAATTAAAATGAAATAAATTTTATCAATTTGCTAAGTGACAAAATCAAAATGAATGATACCGACAGCCAAATTCTAGGTTTACTGCGTGACAATGCCAGAATGTCGATTACCGATTTGGCCAATAAAATTCGTGTTTCACGCGCCACCGTTCAAAAACGGATTGAATATATGGAAATGAATGGCATCATTATGGGCTATACCATCCGTATTAAGCCCAGTGCCAACCAAAATACCATTCGGGCTTGGATGAATATTATGGTGGAAGGCACCCAAACCCGTGCTGTTGTTAAAGCATTACGCCTAGATTCGGCAGTACAGACTTTACATACGACCAATGGCAAGTGGGATTTATTGGTAGAATTAGAGTCAGATAGCTTAGAAAGTTTTGATAAAATATTAGAAAGAATACGAAATATATCAGGAATTTATAACACCGAAACCAGTATTTTATTGTCTACCTATAAAGCATAAATTCTGATTCAATAAAAATAATGAAATAAAAATGAAGTATTAGCACATTGCGCATAGCAAACCTGATCAGCTCGAGTCAGGTTTGCCTTTTGTTATTCATCTGACACATTTCACCTATGCTTCAAGATAATATCGTGACAACGGAACGTGGTTATTCTTTGACTGATGCAGCAGAACCGTTTTTACCTAAAAACCGTAACCCCACGCCTGTTTCCGTCGCAATATACTGAGGATGAATGGCATCATCATTTAATTTAGCGCGTAATTTCGCCACTAAAATGCGTAAATAATGCGTATCTTGCTGATGTGTCGGCCCCCATAATTCTTTTAAAATTTGGGGTTGGGTAATCAATTGCCCACGATGTTGCGCAAGCAACATCAAGAGTTGAAATTCTTTACGGGTTAAAGATAATAACGCGTTGGATAAAAACACCTGCCGCTGGGCAAAATCAATTTTTAATACCCCATCATCAAAAATAGCGGATTCTGTTGTCTGTGCAACCTGATTTCTCAACATAACCCGTATACGTGCCATCAACTCTTGTACACTAAAAGGCTTGGTTACATAGTCATTCGCCCCTGCATCCAAAAGTGCCACTTTTTCAGTCTCATCGGCACGTACTGAAAGTATAATCACGGGGACTTGTGACCACGCCCGCAACTCTTTTAAAACCTCTTGCCCATCTAAATCAGGTAGACCTAAATCTAGAATCACCAAATCGGCACCTTGTAAGGCAAGCATTTCCAGTCCCATCTGCCCAGTTTCTGCCAAAAAAGTTTTATAGCCTTGCGCACGTAAAGCAATATCCAAAAACTTACGGATTTGTGGTTCATCATCAATGATTAATACATTCACGGCATTGCTTGGAACATTTAAATCATTCATTTTCATTTATTTCTCATTTATGCCCTGCTGTATCGGCAATACAATGCGAATACAGGTCCCGCGATGATTTTTTGCTTCAGTGGCTGAAATCTGTCCCATATGTGCCCCAATAATAGCTTTTACAATGGTCAATCCCAAACCTGTGCCGTATTGTCCACGATCGCCACGTTGCATGGTATAGAACATATCAAAAATTCGATTGCGTTCATCTTCAGGTATCCCCAAACCCTGATCACTAATCGCGATTTGTATCTGCTCCTCACTGACTTTTTTAACTTCAATTTCAACAGCTTCATCTTCAGGTGAAAATTTCGCTGCATTTTCCAATACATTAAAAATGGCTTGTTCAATTAAAGCCGCATGTACAAATAAATTCATCCCCTCTTCAGGCATGCGAATGCGTACCTGAACTTTCGGTAAATATCGCTTTAAACGGCGCACGGCTGACCCAACCAATTCGTCGACTCCAATCCAGTCCCGTTTTAAACTTAAGCCTTCGTGCCCTAAACGGGTCATATCCAATAAGTTTTGGATATAACGATCTAAGCGCTCACCTTCTAAATGAATCGCCTCAAGTAAACTGTCTTGATCTGCCTCATCCATCGCATGTCGATAATGCGTTAAAGTCTCCGCGGCTCCAATCATGGAAGCCAAAGGTGAACGTAAATCGTGTGAAACGGAGGATAACAATGCCGAACGTAATTTCTCAGTTTCAGATGTCACATTGGCGATTTCCAATTCTTTGCTCAGTTGCGTTCGTGAAATGGCCTGCGCGATATATTCAATCATGGTTTCAGCTAAACGCTTTTGTTCAACACTCAGTATGTTCATAACACTGGGAAACTTTAACCCGACCACACCCAAACATTGTTTCGATGCCAAAAGCGGCAAAAACCACCATTCATTTTCGGTCAAGGTTTGGGTAAAACGACCCGAAGGCTGCTGATTGGAAATGCTCCATGCTGCCGATATTTGCTCTTTCTCTGAAAGCGCTGAGTCAGCGTGATCATTGCCCATCAGCTCTTGATTGGAAAAATACAGCAGGACATCAGCTTGCAGATTTTTTTCTAAACTCTGTGTTGCGATTTCATTCACCTGTTCAATATTTACCGCTGTCGATAACTTCTGCCCTAAATCCTGCATGATGCTGTTATAGCTATTGGCGGCTTTTAACGCAGTCACTTGCTCACGTAAACGAGATGCCAAACGACTGGCGATCAGTGCCGCTGCAAAAAATGCCACAACGGTGATTACGCCCTGATGTGCTGAAATCTGAAAGGTGTATCGAGGTGCAATAAAGAAAAAGTTATATGCAAGGAAGAAAATGATTGCGGAACATGCTGCTGCGGTCATGCGTGTTTTGGATGCAACAAAGACCACGGCGGTAATAAAGATGATTGAAAGTTCTTCAATACCCAGATACCTCTCCCCCAAACTGGCAATGATAATGCTGATAATTGTCGTGAATAAAACCAATAGTGATTCTTTAACACTTAGAAATA
This sequence comes from Acinetobacter bohemicus ANC 3994, assembly GCF_000367925.1. Lineage (GTDB taxonomy): Bacteria > Pseudomonadota > Gammaproteobacteria > Pseudomonadales > Moraxellaceae > Acinetobacter > Acinetobacter bohemicus. The sequence goes on along the minus strand of NZ_KB849164.1, from coordinate 179,341 downwards.
AACCAATTTGGGTTACAGGGTGCAGCATTTTTTGTCCCGATGGAATCGGAACAATACTCAGCTCAAAATGTGGATGATGCTTTAAAATTTGCGCAATTAAATTGGATTTAAAATTGAAGCGATATTTTTTAGCCTGCGTCTGTGCCACCACCAAAGTTGAAATACCCCGTTCCAACGCAAACTCTGACAGTATTTTGGCATGTTGCTGACCATATAAAATTTCGGTCATCCCACCCAGTTGCCGGCATAAATTCAAGGTCCGCTCTATTTCCCTGCTTTGTGCATCTGTTTGATGCAGCTGTTGATTCTGTTTTTGCTGCTGATGCTGATCAATAAAAGCAACCACCGTCCAAGTGGCTAAACGGTTTTCAGCAAGCCGACATCCTGCGCGTACCAAAGCTTCAGATTGTCCCAAACCATCAACCATAATCAGCAAATGATTCTTAAGCGGAATTGGGGTCAGTCCTTGTAAGGCAAAATTCTCACGGACATCGCTATCGACATGACTGGCAACCGTTTGCATGGCCAGTTCACGTAAAGCAGTTAAATTTGAACTATTAAAAAAGCCATGTAATGCATGTTGAACTTGCTCGGGAATATAAACTTTGCCCTGATTTAAACGCTCTAACAACTCATTGACCGGTAAGTCAATTAAGCGAATATCCCGAATGCGATCAAAGACGCGGTCTGGTACGGTTTCTTTAACTCGAATCCCTGTAATCTGATAAATCACATCGTTTAAACTTTCCAAATGCTGAATATTCATGGTGGTAAAAACATCGATACCGGCATCAAGCAGTTCATTAATATCCTGCCAGCGTTTTTCATGCCGACTGCCGGGCATATTGGTATGGGCAAATTCATCGACCAAAACAATTTGCGCTTTCTGTTCTAAAACGGCATCTAAATCCATTTCTTCAAGATGATGCCCTTGATATTGCATCTTTTTTCGAGGAATACAGGGTAATCCCTCAATTAAACTTTCGGTTTCCGCACGACCATGCGTCTCGATATACGCAATAACAATATTTTGCCCTTGCTGAAATAAATCACGTGCTCGAACCAGCATGGCATAGGTTTTTCCTACCCCTGGAGCAGCACCTAAAAAAATGGTTAAACGCCCCGATTGATAGCGCTTGGCATGTTGCAATAAAACATCTACTTTATTCTTTCGATTTTCCATAGAAATATCTTTTTAAAATAATTAAATCAACAATGTTGCTTTTCGAAAATATAAATTATTGATACCCGAACTAAAAATAGGATACGCGGTAACGTCATCCGCTGCTGTTCGAGGCAAACAGCAATCTATTCCATCATGTTTCTGCGAAATATTTGAGCACTATTGCATTTTGACGAGTTCAGCGGATGACAAATGGTTTTGGTTACTTTTGCCATGACAAAAGTAATAAACGAGCTCCTACCATTAAACTTTATCTGGTAGGACTCCGTCGTGAAAAAATATGACTAACCCTTCTGGTAAATATACAGGAATTATTCTTTTATCTGATCCAAAGCCAAATTTAACTCAAGTACATTAATACGCTCTTGCCCCAATACACCAAATGTTGGCTTTAAGGTATATTGCTGAATCAGCTCAATCACTTGCTGATCAGACAAATGTCTCACCTCTGCAACACGTTGCACCTGAATCATGGCAGATTTCAAACTAATTTCAGGGTCAATCCCACTGCCTGAAGCCGTCACCAAATCACTCGGAATTTGACGACCATCAATATGGTCCCTAGCTTCAATATCCGCGATACGTTGCTCAATGATTTTCGTCAATTCAGGATTGGTTCTTGCCATATTACTGCCTGCCATGGCCATAGGGTCATAATTGGCTGCCGAAGGTCGGGGCTGAAAATACTTCGGATCAGTAAAGGGTTGCGCCACTAAACTGGAACCTAAAATCTTTCCATCTAATTCAATCAAGCTACCATTGGCTTGAGCTGGAAATAAAAGCTGCCCAAGTCCTGTCGCCGTTGCACTATATAAAAAACCACATAAACCCAAACCGACGATGGTCAGCCCAATTGAAGCACGAAGCAATGAGGCATATGAAGGTTGTAGCAAGTGTTCTGTATTTACAGTATTCATGTTCCGCTCCTTATACAACCAAGATTTGACTGATCACCAGATCAATGGCTTTGATGGCAATGAATGGTAAGATCACACCACCTGCACCATAAATCAGCATGTTACGGCGTAATAATTGTGTCGATGTTGATGGTTTAAATTTCACACCACGTAACGCGATTGGAATGAGTAATGGAATAATGATGGCATTAAAAATCAGTGCAGAAAGGATGGCACTTTCAGAGCTGCCCAATTGCATCACATTTAACACACTCATTTGTGGGATGGCGGCAACAAAAAGTGCCGGTAATATTGCAAAATATTTTGAAATATCATTGGCCAAAGAGAAGGTGGTCAATGCACCACGGGTAATCAATTGTTGTTTTCCAATTTCAACCACAGCCAATAATTTGGTCGGATCAGAATCTAAATCCACCATATTGCCAGCTTCTTTGGCCGCTTGTGTACCTGAGTTCATCGCCAAGCCAATATCTGCCTGTGCCAGTGCTGGTGCATCATTGGTCCCATCACCAACCATCGCAACCAAATGGCCTTTGTTTTGTTCAATACGAATACAGTTCAATTTATCTTCAGGTCTGGCTTCGGCAATATAATCATCCACGCCTGCTTCAGCGGCAATTGCAGCAGCAGTCAGCGGATTATCCCCAGTCACCATGACTGTTTTAATGCCCATTTCACGCAAACGTGCAAACTTTTCTTTAATGCCAGATTTAATTACATCCGACAGTTCAATCACGCCCAATAGGTTTTGACCATAAGCAACGACAAGCGGTGTTGCCCCTTTCGATGCGACTTGTTCAACACGGGTTTTGAGTTCGCTATTGCGGGAAATATCCTGTGAGGTGAATTTTAAAATCGCATCTAAAGCGCCCTTACGAATTTGCTGACCATTGAGCAGATTCAAACCTGAAATACGGGTTGAGGCATTAAATGGAATAAATTCAGCCTGCTCAGGTTCTAGAACCTTTTCACCCTGTTCTTTCGCCAGTGCAACCACGGATTTACCTTCAGGTGTAGGATCGGCAAGTGAGGTCAATACCGCGGCTTGACGAAGTTCCGCGTCCGAAACACCGGCTAAAGGATAAAATGCCGTCGCCTGACGATCACCATAGGTAATGGTTCCTGTTTTATCCAACAGCAAAACATCAATATCCCCTGCAACTTCAACCGCCTTACCTGATTTTGCAATCACGTTGGCTTTTAACGCACGGTTCATTCCCGCAATACCAATTGCAGGCAGTAAGCCGCCAATGGTGGTTGGAATCAAGCACACCAATAAAGCCACCAACAGAATCGGATTGATGGAAATATTCAGAAAATGCCCAATGATCGGCAAACTGACCACAACCATGACAAAAGTCACCGTCATGACGGTCAATAAAATACCCAGTGCAATTTCATTGGGTGTTTTTTGACGATTTGAACCTTCCACCAAAGCAATCATACGGTCTAAAAAGCTATTACCCACTTCTGCTGTAACTTGCACAATAATACGATCGGTTAAAACTTTGGTTCCGCCAATCACACCTGAACGATCTGTTCCTGCTTCACGTAGCACTGGTGCAGACTCACCTGTTACTGCGGCTTCATTAATGGTGGCAAAGCCATGAACGATTTCACCATCGGAGGGAATCAGTTCACCGGCACGAACCTCAATTAAATCATTCGGTTTTAATACAGTCGCAGCAACTTGTATGCCATCAATATCGTGTAAATTTGCGATCCGTCTTGCGGTTAAATTTTGACGCGCCTGTCTAAGCGATGATGCCTGACCACGCCCTTTGGCTTCTGCAATGGCTTCTGCATAATTGGCAAACAACACGGTAATCAATAAAATTAGGCTTACCAGCAAACCAAAAATAAGGCTGGCTTTGCCTAAAATGGTACTAATAAAAGTCACAATCGTGCCAAGCCACACAATTGCCATGACCGGATTCTGCATAGCATGTTGTGGGAGTAACTTAACAAAGGCATTTTTCCATGCTTCAGCTTGAAAAAGCGTTGAAGTATTTTGTTCAGAATGTACTGACTTGTTCATGAATTTCACTCCTTAGCCTTGAACCAATAACAAATGATCCGCGATTGGCCCTAACACTAAGACAGGCATAAATTGTAATAAGGTCAACATCACTACGATGGCAATTAAGGTTAAAGCAAAGGTGGGGGTTTCGACTTTTAAGCTACCATTACTTTCAGGCGCCTGACGTTTAGCGGCTAAACGTGTCGCAATAATCAGCGGAATAATTAAAGTTGGGAAACGTCCGAGTAATAAGGCTATGCTACAGGTCACATTCCACCACACCGTGTTATCTGCTAAACCTTCAAAACCTGAACCATTATTGGCAAATGCGGAAACATATTCATATAAAACTTGCGAAATGCCGTGATAGGCAGGATTACTATTGCCTGTGAGTTCAGGGAAAAATAAAGTCACCGAGGTGAATCCTAAAATCACAATTGGTTGGATCAGAATCACCACAGCCAGCAGTTTGATTTCACCCGCTTCAATTTTTCGACCAAAAAGTTCAGGAGTACGCCCAGTCATTAAACCTGCGATAAACACCGCCAAAAATAAATAGATGATGAATTGCTGCAAGCCGCAACCGATACCGCCCCAAATCGCATTAATCAGCATATCGGACAGCGCAACCAATCCTGTTAATGGCGATGCCGAATCATGCATCATATTGACTGAACCATTATTCACTTGCGTGGTTAATGCGGCCCATAGCGCAGAAGAGGATTCACCAAAACGCATTTCTTTACCTTCCATCGCAGAAATTTGCGATGCAGTTTGCGAAAGACTTTCTGACCAGATTGCACTTGAAGCTGAAATCACCGACATCAACAACATTGAGCCAAAAACAAAGGCTGCAAATTTTGGACGTTTGGTGAAAAAACCCAACATGAAAATAACGCTCACCGGAATCAATAAGATCGCCAACATTTCCATAAAGTTGGAAAATGGTGTTGGATTTTCTAAAGGTACAGCACTGTTTGGGCCATACCATCCGCCACCATTACTGCCGAGCTGTTTAATGGCAACCATCGGTGCAACAGGTCCCAATGGAATTTTTTGTGTTTTTAATTCCGCAGTCTGGTCAACAACCTGAACGTCTGGCCCACCCTGAAAGGTTGCAGGTACACCTTGGCTATTTAAAAATAATGCCCAAACCATACAAATGGGTAATAAAAAGCGAAAGGTTGGACGAATCACATCTGCCCAATAATTTCCGACATTGATGCTTTTCATTTTTTCAGCAAAGCTTTGGTCAGAAGAATGCGATGCTGTCGCCCTTTGCTCATTGGAACGATCAAAAAATAAAGCACGAACGGTTGCAACCACCATTGCCAAGCCCATCATTGGGGTAATGACTTGTAAGCCCACAATTCCAACCATTTGTGACAAATAGGAAAGCTGTGCCTGACCTGAATAATGTTGCTGATTGGTATTGGTCAAGAATGAAATCATGCTATGTAAAGCCAAATCCCATGACATATTGGGTGCATGGTTTGGATTGAACGGCAACCATGCCTGCACCATAAAGAGTGCCCAGACGACCACACCAATGACCATGCAGCTGAAGATAAAACTTAAGATATACGTTTTAACATTCATGCCTTGTTTAGGATTGGTTCCCAAAATTGCATAAATCGGTTTTTCAATCCAATTAAACAGTGGATCAATCTTCATCGTACGGTTGTGCATAATGGCAGCAAGATATTTTCCGAGTGGAACAGCCAAAAGCGTGACCATAACTAAAAGCAGAATGAGTTCTAACATGGCAACGCCCCTTGAAATAAGGTCACCCTGTTGATCTGCGTTATATTTTTAATTGTCTTGCATTGTAAGCATCTAATTTGCTGTTTTAACTGCTGATGAGCTATGAATTTAGCGTCCATCGTTTCCATCCTAAACATCGGGGATATTCCACGATGTAGTATGAAAAATAACGGCGTAAACTCTCTATTGAATAAATGACCTTAGGCGTAAAATTTGCGTAAAATTCTGCATCAAAATGGCAACGTGGTCGTACGCTAAACTATTAATTTTTCAGCAGCAACTTAACTTTTCAAAGCTTAAATATTCACATTCCATTCACACCCATCGCTCTAAAGTATCAATATAAGCTTTAAGATGGATAATGATCATGAAATACCGTAAAACAATAGCAACGTCTTTGCTGGCATTACTGTGTTTATCCGGATGTAAAAGTATCCCCAGTTATTCCGCTGATTATCATAGCGCCAAGAATAATATGACTGGCATCATGCTAAATGACGCACAAGCCTTAGCAATTGGTACACGCTTTACCTCGACCTTTAATACCTTGGGCACGCCCGAATTTGTCCAGCAAGCGAGTGCGCTATATGCAGAGCAACTTTTTATTAATGACACACTGTCTCAGTTTTCATCGCGACAAAATTTGGTTGAGCATTTCAAAGGCATGAATGAACGTGTCAGTAATGTCACGGTCAAATTATTAAGCACAAGCCATCATCAAGATTCAGCGTATGTGCATTGGTATATGGCTTATGATTTCAAATTTTTAGGCACTCATAAAAAGATGGCTTCACACGGAATAAGTGAAATTAAAGTGAATGCTGCCCAGCAAATTATTTTCCAGCAAGATTTTTGGGATCCAGCAAATGGTTTATATCGTTCACTACCCTATGTTGGAGGTGTTTACTCATGGTTATTACCATTCAAAAAATCGCCTTAAGCCTTGTTTGCCTAAGCAGTTTATCGGTCAGTGCCTTAACGCTCGACACAGCGCTCCAACCATGTGCAACAGCACCGCTTTTCATTGGCAAAAAACAAGTCGGTCAAGCAAGCTATTTTGCCCAGTCTTGTAACAAGACTTGGGAGAGTCAAAGTATTCAACTGAATTTTGCTTATACTCAAGATATTCCAGAATGGGCATTTAAACGCGCAGCCACGCATTTTTTAAAGAAAAATATTGCCAATTTTCAAGAAAACTCTGCCCTGAATCATATTACACAGCTCTACAAACCAGTCAAAAATGGCGATTTATACGCTTTGCTATATACACATCCATCGAAAACATTGACACTGTCCCTGAATCAAAAAAAATTAGGTTATATTCAAAATGATCAAGCCAATCAGTATTTTAAAATTTGGCTAGGGCCACAGCCTTTTAATGCTAAATTAAAACAACAACTCTTAAACTAAATCTCTGAATTTATTGTTATGACCAAACATTTTATCCTCATCGTCGAAGACCATTACGAGCTTGCCTCTACCCTGTCTGAGTTTTTAGAAGAGCATGGTTTTGTCATAGATCATGCACGTAATTTAGATGCGGCACGCAATTTATTAAGACAGCATCCCTATCATATTCTGTTATTGGATATTAATTTGCCGGACGGCTCAGGTTATGATCTCTGTGAATGGTTAAGGACAGAACAAAGCTTAGACCTGCCTGTGCTGATGCTGACTGCACGCGATACCTTAGATGATAAACTAAAAGGTTTTGCTTCAGGCACCGATGATTACCTAGTCAAACCTTTCGACTTTAATGAGTTGGTGGTGCGCGTTCGGGCTTTAATTAAAAGATCACTGGGTGAAGTTTCAAAGAGCCAATTGCAAATTCATGACCTTATTTTAGATAGTGCTCGTCAAAGTTTGAGCCGTGCGGGTCAAAGCATCGAACTCCCGCCAATTCAGTTTAAACTGTTAAAGCTATTAATGCGCAACTCCCCCAAAGTCATGACTAAACAAGAAATTATCATGGCCTTATGGGGTGATGCCGAGCCTGAAAGTGATGCGCTACGTAGTCATATTTATAATCTACGCAAAATGGTCGACAAACCTTTCAATCAGAAACTAATCCATACCGTGTCTGGGGTTGGCTTAAAAATTTCAATTGAAACCGATCCAGCTCAGCTAAACTAAACTAGGCAAGATACACCACCACAATCAATCCCGTTGAAGGCTTTAAATCAATATCGCTCTGGATCGTTAAATAATATTGACGATCAAACAATTCCACACGCCAGCCCAATTGCAGACACAGTTTTTGTACCAATTGCAGCCCAATACCATGCCCTTTGGTTTCTAATTTAAGTTGCCGGCTCGACAATTCCTGTACTTTCACATCATTGGGTAAATTGATGCCAATGCCATTATCAGCAATTAACACTTTATTTTTTTGCAAAATAATATCAATTTCTGAACCTTGCGAATAATTTAAGGCATTACGCAAAATATTACCAAAGACCATTTTGGTCATAGACGGATAAAGTTGACGTGTCTGTTCATCTCCATGCTGTTGAAGATGAATCTGTATCCCTTTGGCCTGCCCCACACTGTCTAAATCGACTTGTAATTCCTGTAAAATATTGAATAGTGATCTATGTTCTGGAGTCAGCGTATTGGTGGTATTACGCGCAATTGCCAACAAGGTATCGACCAATAACTGCATATCTTCAATGGTATTGCCCAAACGCGTAAAAGCTTTGTTATCACCATAACGTGCTTGGCAAAGTTGCACATTGCCTTTTAAAATCGTCAACGGTGTGCGAAGCTCATGACTGACATCACCGCTAAACTCACGTTCACGACGAATAAACTCACTTAATACCTGATGATATTTCTCTAGCGCTTGTTTTAAATATTCCGCTTCCATGTTGGCATCCGTGCTGATGTCCTGAAACGGCGACGCTTCTTTATTTTGATGTTCCCAGTCGATATTTTCTAAAGCATTGGCCAGTCGGGTAATTGGAGAAAAGTATCGGCGCGCACGACGATTCCACCACCACAGCACACTATAAAGGATAAATAGGCTAAACATTAACGGTGCCAAACCAAACAACCAAACCAGCTTATTGACGTTACTCTCGCCAAAAACTAAAAGTACATGCTGTCCATTGCGTTCTCCATAAACGGTCATGCGCTCTTTGCCATCAATAAAATGACGGTCAATACCTGATTTTAACTGCATATTTTGAAACTTGCTTGGCCTAACCCCGTTCCATCGGTAGCCATACAAATTTTTCGTATCGGGTAAATCTGCCTTTGGATTACGCTCAACACGCATCCAATAATGCTCCATTTCCTGTTCAAGCGCCGTTTTCAGCAATGTGCCTTTAATCACCCATGCACTGCATGAAATACCAATCACAATTGATAACGCAATCAGTCCAATTTGCAACCAATAGTAACGATTAAAGACTTCACCCAAGGGATGAGCACGGTTGCCCTTAAATAGCTTCAACATAGACTCAATCCCTTACCTGACCAACGAAGGGTCAAATTCAATTTAGATTATAGGACTTTCTTTTTAAACAAAAAGTGACCAATTACCCACTCTTGCCCCTGCTCAAAACCAAATAATTCAGCACAGGCCATAAAGAAAATCCTCCAACGTTGCCACCACGCTGCGGCAGCCTTGCCATAGGTTTTTTCAAATAAGGGTTTTAAGCGTTGCTCATGCCGATCCATATTTTCCAGCCAAGCATTGGCAGTGCGTTCATACTGTGTCCCTGACCACTGCCAATGCTGCTCTAACTGTAAATGATCTTGAAAATGTAAGAAAGTTGAAGCCGATGGCATGAGTCCACCGCTAAAGAAATATTTTGACATCCAATCATATTCATTCTTAATTTCAAATGGATAATGTAAAAAACGATGGCAAAAAATATGACACCAAAGTAATCCTTCAGGCTTCAGCCAAGTGTTTATTTTTTCAAATAGTTTTTGATAATTACGCACATGTTCAAACATTTCCACCGATACGACTCGATCAAATGTAGCACTTTCAAGTTCCAATACATTCACATCACAAGTGATTACACTCAAATTGTTAAACTGTCGTAATTTAGCTTGTTGTTGAATATATTTACGTTGCGTTGCAGAATTAGAGACCACGGTAATGCTTGCCTTCGGATAGTGCTCTGCCATCCATAGACTTAAAGATCCCCAACCACAACCGATCTCTAGAATATGTTGACCATCTTGTAATTGCGCACGTTGACAATAGCTCGCTAAAGCCAGTTCCTCAGCTTCATCTAACGTGGTTTGAGCATCGGCAAATAAACTTGCACTGTACTTTAAGCGTTTGCCCAGCACAGCCTGAAAAAATTCAGTTGGTAACTCATAATGCTGTTCATTGGCCTTATCGGTTTCGATGGCAATTTCACTGTGTTTGAGCATGTTCAGTACGTCCATATAACGCTGGGCGCCCTGTTCAGGATCATAACGTCCTTCTTGTATTAAGCGTTTTTTACTTAAGCCCCGTATTGCAGCACGAATCGCCTGATCTGGAAGCAATCCACTTTCGACAATTCTTAGCGACTGTTGAATAATAAAATCCATAGGTTGTCCTACTCTTTAGGTTGCCAGGGAATAAACATTGACGTGCGTTGTTGATAATCTCGGTAGTTTTGACCGCGATGACGTAATGCTTGTTGTTCACTAAACGGAATACCTGTGATGTAGTACAAAAACAACCACATCAATACGGGATAAATCCATAACATATACAGCCCAGCCGCAAGACCTAAAATGGGATAGGCAAACCAATGCAGCCATTCAAAAAAATAATTTGGATGCCGTGAATATTTCCATAAGCCTTGATCCATAGTTTTACCCTGATGGGCAGGATTTTGTTTAAATCGATACAGTTGATGATCGGCCAGACTTTCCCCCATAAATGCCACCAGCATAATCAATGCGGCAGCGATCAGTACCCAACTGCTCCAGTCATTCCACTGCATCTGTGTGGTACTCAGTAGCGCCAGCATCGGATATAAAAATAGAATCGCAAGACCCGCTTGAAACATGAAAAAAGCTAAAAAACCAAGATGCTGGAATGCCCCCATAGCACGGCGCATATTGGCATAACGACGATCTTCTTCGGTTTCATGCCCATAACGACGCAATAAATGCCATGTCAGGCGTAAAAACCAAATACTGCTTGCAAGACCAATAAAGACACGCACGGCCATTGGTGCGGTATTCAGAAAAAGTGCGGCCCATATGACATTGAAGGCAATACTGAAACTCCATGCAACATCGACTAAACCTGCACGATGGTTATAAGTCACAATGACCCAGCAACACAGCATAATGAAGACGTCAAGCAACAATAAATCCAACAGCATTTAGCGTTCTCCTTGGCAAATTCATATAGAAGGTTGAAATTTAATATGCACTGACCTCAAACAACATATGCACATCACTAATCACGCCTTCCTTAAAACCACCTTCGCAATAGCACAAGTAAAAATCCCACATACGGATAAAGTTTTCGTCAAAACCCAGTGCAAGGACTTGTTCACGTGCAGCTAAAAAATTTTTCCGCCAAAGATGTAATGTTTGGGCATAACTTTGCCCAATATCTTCCAAGTGTTTTAAACGTAATTTTTGTTCTGATGCCGTTTGAGTTAAGACACTGATACACGGAATGAAACTGCCGGGAAAAATATAACGCTTAATATAATCCACAGTATTTAACGCTTTTTTATAACGCGCATCTTCAATGGTAATCGCCTGAATCAGAGCCAAACCATTCGGTTTTAACAAATTGCGACATTGCTGAAAATAAGTCGGTAAGTAGGGTTCACCCACGGCTTCAATCATTTCAATAGAAACCAGTTTGTCGAATTTCCCTTCCAGCAAGCGGTAATCTTTTAACTGTACATCGACACGATGTGCCAAACCAGCAGCATCTACACGCGCCACGGCTTCATCATATTGCGCTTGTGAAATGGTAATCGTGGTAACTTTGCAGCCATAATGTTGTGCTGCATAAATTGCAAACCCGCCCCAGCCACTGCCAATTTCCACCAAATGATCCATCGGTTTAAGCTGTAATTTTTGACAAATCAGCTCTTTTTTATAATTTGAAGCCTGTTCTAAACTCATACTCGGTTCTTTAAATACAGCACTGGAATACATCAGTGATGGATCAAGAAACAACTTAAAGAAATCATTACTCAGGTCATAATGATCAGCAATATTTTTTCGACTACCATCGATTGAGTTTTTACGTGTTTTGTACCATGCCTTTAAAAAGATTTGGCTGGCTTGAGAAATGATATTTTGATTAAGTTTATCTAAAACATCTCGATTACGCGCCAGAATTTGGATCAGTTCGACTAAATGATCCGTACTCCAATAGCCCCGAATATAGCCTTCGGCTGCACCCAATACACCATTTTTAAAAATCAACTCCATCAGTTTTTTATTATGAACTCGAACTACAGCACTTAACTCAATACTGTCGCCGACAAAACCATTCCAGACCCCTTGAAATATAATTTGACCGTGACGCAACTTAAATAAACTACGTAAAACCAAAGGTAGCGAATCTTGTTCACTGGAAATGAGTGTTTTCATAATATTGTATTTCCCTTGTTTTTCTTGGGATGTCGATAAAATGGAACTTTTTTCGTCCATAAACGAAAAGCGTTCCAATAAATACCCGCCATCATTTTAAAAGGTTCAAAGACACAGGAAATAGCATAACGATAGTGTTGTGAAGGAACTGTGATGGGATGCAGTGAAAAACGCATTGTGGCATCAAATTGCACTACATCCTGTTGAAACAACTGCATATGGATGACAGTTTGCTGTTCTGAAAAATTAAAGCGCCAACAATAATCCATATCCATCGGCATAAAAGGTGAGACATGAAATGATTTTTCAAACTCGAACGAATAGCTTTGAAAATGTGAATGTTGAACTGCTTTATCCCGACAATCGTGGATATAAACCTGACGTTCATTCCAAGGGGTATTGGTGATTTCACTCAAAATAAAGATCGGATGCTCAGTGGCATCCAAAATAAAATAAAAGACCACCGAGTTAAAATAAAAACCCAAGGTGCGTGGTAGTGCCAACACACGAATTTGAGTATCTGAAGCCAAGATAATATTGACTTGTTTAAGGAGTATTTTTTTAATTTTTTCCCGAATTGAACCATGCTCTGCAATTAAAAAATCATCTGCATCTAGCCGCAGCACACTCCAGCGCTTCAATGACCACAACCATGATTGCTGCGTAATAGAATCCATCTGATCGGGATCAAACCATAGGTAGCTTAATTGCGCGTCAAATTCATGTGACTTCGGCAAATAGCGACGATGCCTGATCATGGCAGGCGCAACAGCAAGTGAGGTCATCAACATACCATGCTCCTAAGCAGGCTCGGCTACGAACTGTGCCAATTGCTCCACCACTTTCGCCGCACTACGCGCACCATCCTCATGAAATCCCCAACCCCAATAAGCCCCACAAAATGAGGTTCGATTTTGTCCATTAATTTCTGCCCAACGCGCTTGCGCCGCAATGGCTGCTGCATTAAAAATGGGATGGCGATACTGGCGTTCGACCCAAATAAACTTGGGATTAATGCGAAAATTCGGATTCAGCGTGGCAAAAATTTGTGTTTTACAGGATAAATTTTGCAGCTTGTTCATCCAGTAGCTAAAACCATAGTGAACCTTTGCATGCTGAAATACGGCTTCAACATCAGATTCAGCTTCAGTGACATGCACATGCCAGCTCGCCCATTGAGACTTGCGTTTCGGCATGATACTCAGGTCGCTATGTACCACCATTCGATTATCTTGATAAGAAAAGTTTGCCAGTACATCTTGCTCAAGTGTTGTCGCATCCGCTAAAAGTTTTAAACTATCATCGGCGTGGTTGGCAAAAACCACCCAGTCAAACTGCTGTGTATCCACGTCTGTTTGAACAATCACCTGATCGGATAACCGTGATACGCTGTTGACCGCAAGTTGCTTAAACACAATGTTGGGTGACTGTTGCTGAATGGCTTGAACATAGCGAGCAGAACCGCCTTTGACTGTTTGCCATTGTGGCCGGTCTTTGAGCTGTAACATTCGATGGTGCTGAAAAAAACTGACCACAAATTTATAAGGAATTTGTCCCACTTGCTCAATTGGGCATGACCAGAGTGCACCACACATCGGATATAAATGCTCTTGGCGGAAGGCCTCTGAATAGCCATTTTGGTCTAAATAATCTTCTATACTTAATGTGATCTCGCAATCATCGACCATCACTTCTTTATTTGCTGCATAAAATCTAAATAGATCGGCTAACATTACTCTAAAATTAGATTTCAAAAAATTCTGCGGTCGGCACAGTAATGATATTTTTTTCGATGGATTATATTGTAGCCCCGTCACCTGATTATTCACAGAAAAGCCCATATCACTGCTTTGAGCTTTGACCCCAAGTTCAGCAAGCATTTGACTAAAAAGTGGGTAGTTATAGTCGTTAAATACGATAAAACCACTATCGACGGCAAGCATCTGCCCCTCTATTTCTAGATCATGCGTATCTGTATGACCGCCAAAATAATTATTTTTCTCAAAAACAGTCACTTGATGTTGCTTTGAAAGTTTCCATGCCGCATATAACCCAGAAATACCCGAACCAATAATGGCAATTTTCATGAAGACTCCCCAGTTTGAATATTCTTTGTATTGGTCTTAATTAATTTTTTTGCTGCTACGGATGATTGCGCTATTTTACTTAGCTCATAAACCCGCGCTGGAATTGGCTTGAATCCCCAGACCAAGCCAAACCAAGACATCATTTTTAAAAGGTAATAAGTGATATCAATTTGCCACCAATAAAAGCCTTGCCGTGTACTGCCTGCATAAAAATGGTGATTGTTATGCCAACCCTCACCTAACGTAATAATGGATAAAAATAAATTATTGCGGCTTTGATCTTGAGTTTCAAAGTCACGACTGCCGTAGAGATGGGCAAGTGAATTAATACACAAAGTCGCATGAATCAGTAATACAGTTGAAATGACAAACCCCCAGACCAACAACTGTAAACCCGATGTTGCAAGAAATGGATAGGCAACAGCCAACCATTCTCCTAATATATAAATTGCCCCCGCAGTCATGAATACAATGATAAAGCTAAATCGGTCAAGCCAAATAAGTTCAGGATATTTCAACCAATCTTTAATCACTTCTTTGCGTGTGGCAAAGTTATATTCATTTAAAAACCACCCTACATGACTGTACCAAAATCCATGAGTAGATGAATGCGGATCTTGCTCTGTATCAGTAAATCGATGATGATAACGATGATGGGCCGCCCACCACAAAGGTCCACGCTGTGCGCTCATCGTGCCAAGCAACACAAAAATAAATTGCACCGTCCTTGAAGTCTGAAAAGTCTTATGTGACAAATAACGATGGAAAAATGCGGTAATTGAGAACATGCGAATCAAATAAAAAATCAGCATGAAGGCAACTGCGAACCACGAGACCCCCACCCAAAATACGCCAAGACAAGCAATATGCAGAATAATAAAGGGGAAAATCCGCAGCCATTGAATTTTCTTTTTCTCAGATGAAATGGTCTCTGCCTGAACAGCTATGGACCAACTATCTACCCAGCGCATAAGACTTTTGAACATCGCTAATCCTAATTTCAAAATTATTAGATTTTGTTTAAATGAGTTTAATGGAGTCGACATGAAATTTATGTGAAGCAGATGCTTTTTAGCGCAGTCATGGAAATAAATCGATACGATCTCAATTGCGCGTTAAAAATATAGATCATTTATTTAGTCTTTACTGTATTGCCTATTTGGCCATTCGCCATATAGCCTAACCCCCTGCAAGCTAACACACTCCAAATAGGCATTCATTTTTACAGCTCAGTAATTTCCTGATTTATTCGCTGCTGGCTTATTATTTAAGTAAAAACTTTGAGCATTATAGCAATCCTGCTTTGCACACATTTCCATTTGTCTTAACCATTTTTCACGTTTCAGTTCACTGGAACCGCGAACAGAACCGATATAAACCGTTTTGATCTTTTTTACCCCACAAAATTCTAAGGTGGTTTTTTTCAGCTGCCGAGTACTCGGTTCAGCAAAATACCACTTATAGAACCAACCTGGCTGATCCAATGTTGTAATTATTCTGGCTGTTTTATTGACTAAATGGCCTTTAATGCGATTACTGTTTTCATAATAGCTAAAGGCAGTACTCGGTAAAAATACACGATCAATAAAACCTTTAGTCACTGCTGGCAGCCCGCCCCACCACACAGGAAAAACCCAGACCAAATGATCAGCAAGCTCAATTTTTTTCCAAGCTTCGATTAAATCTGGCTCTAGTTCCATTCTCTTTTCATAGCCATTTTTAAGATTAGGATCAAAATGCAATTGCCCCACTTCAATCAAATCGACCTGAACGTTGTACTTGGCTACGGACGTTATATATGCATCTGCCAATGCAGCATTGAAGCTGCTTTTTGAAGGATGCCCATTGATGACAACTATTCGTTTATATGCACTATGGCTCATAATCATCTCTAAAATTAAAATATTTATTTTTCAGATTACAACTGATATTTGAAAAATAAGTAGCAAATTTATCTCATAAAATTTAAGATATCAATTGTTATCTCATTTATTTCGCTTTCATGAATTCAACAAAACTATCACGTGATGAAAAACAGCTTAAAACTCGCCTAGCCCTTATTGAGTCTGGATTTTCTTTAATTTCCACTCATGGTTATGGTGCTGTTTCTATTAGAAATATTTCTAAACATGCCAACTACACTCAAGGTGCTTTTTATTCAAATTTTAGTAATAAAGAAGATTTTTTATTAGAATTAATGCGACTGCAATTTGAGAAAGAAAATCTTCAACTTCAAACGATAATATCCAAAGAAGACTTAAATAGTGATTATTCGATTGAGAAACTTCGTGTTTGGCTAAGTGATTTTTTTAATAACTTTGAATGGTTAAAAATATCAATTGAGCTTCAATTATATGCAGCGCGTGATAAATCTTTTGCATTAGAATATCAAAAAGTTTGGCAGACACATAAAGATGAAGTAGCCAAAATTTTAATCTGCCTCATTCCAGCAGCACAACCTGTAGATCAAAATCAGATTGAGACGATTACCGCTGAGTTAATTTCATTAAGTTATGGTTTAGCATTGCAATATATGATTTTTAAAGATGATGTTGAAAAATATATCAATATCATTATTCAAAGTTTAAATCATCGGATTGAAACAACAAGCGTAATCCTACCATGAGTTGCCATAACATCAAAGCTATGCAGTTTTTGATACTAGACAAAACTATTAAAAAATTATGAAATTTACGGAATAAGGCTCCTCATCCCTCTAAATTATTAAATCTTTTTGCTCAAGGTTTTTAGGACCTAACCAACTATTTACAGAATACTGTGTTACCCGATTTATAGTAAATTTCAATCTATTCAAATCAGACAGCATTCGCTTCTTTTGGAGTAGAAAGTAGCCCGCTATGTACAAAAAATTTACTCTTCTGGCGAAGACTATCAACACCTAATTTGCAGATTTATATCAGTTTAATTAATGGGCAAAAAAGAGAATATCTATGGTTTGATACTGTATGAGGAGCATGGCTCTGCAAGGCCACAATCATCATGATCTAATCTATTAAAAGATTATCGTTAGCTGAGTAAGGTACTTACTGTTAAATAGTGTGATCAAAACTGCAAATAAACATTCTATCCCTCATAATAAACGATTATTTTATAACCAAATAAAAAACAAAACTAAGCAGCATTAAATTTTATTTATTCAATTAATTTTCAATAACTTAAAATAAAAAAACCAACACTTTTTAAACAAAAAAAATTAAATAAATAAATTTTTATCCTTATTTGTTTTTCTAGAGCATTTACTCTTTTTTTTATTGTGCTATTTTTGTCACATGGAGTAACAAATCATATCAGGTTTAAAAACCGATGTTGCCAAAAATGAATACTGAACATAAATAACAGCAATTTCAGTAATAAAATTTGTACCTCAAGGAAAGATACAGCATGAAATTAAAAACACTTACCACAGCCATTATCCTTACAACCGTACCAATGACAGGTGCATTCGCAGCAGCTTTAGACCGTTCAGGTCAATCAATCGCAGCATTTTTACAGCCAGGTAACTATTTTGAAGCAGGCATTTCTGTTTTAGACCCAAATGTTTCAGGTAATGTAAAAAGTGGATGGACTCCAAATCCTGCATTACCAGCAGCAAATATCGGTCTTGAAAATACAAGTGTTGGTGAAATGGCTGGTGATTATTACTTTCCTAGCGCTGCACTAAAACTACAAGTTACTGATAACTTTTCTTTTGGTTTGATTTACGACCAACCATTTGGTGCTGATGCTGAATATAAAACAGATACAAAAACAACATCTGCTGCTTTACCTCCTGCACTTGCTAATCAAGGTGCATTCCACAATGGCACAGAAGGAACATCTGTTGAAGTAAAAACACAGAGCCTATCAATGATTTTTGGTTTTCAACCAACTGAAAACTGGAATATCTATGCAGGCCCTGTTTATCAAACAGTAAAAGGTGATGTTCAATTACGCGGTGTCGCATACGGTGGCCTAGCAGCATTTGGAGATTATAATGCCAATATTGATGAAGATGGTGCTGCTGGTTGGCTTGCAGGTTTCGCATATCAAATCCCTGAAATTGCTTTAAAAACATCAGTTACCTATCGCTCTGAAATTGAACATAAAATACAAGTAACTGAAAGTTTAGGCGCTAGTGGGTTAGCAGCAACAATTAATCCTGCACTTGGATACACACCAGGCCAAACTGAAATAACAACACCTCAATCTGTAAATTTAGATTTCCAAACAGGTGTAATGGCAAATACCGTAGCATTCGCAAATATTCGCTGGGTTAACTGGAAAGATTTTGCGATTCGTCCAAATGATTTTGGTCATGCATCCAAATTCATTCCTGGTAAAGCTCAAGGATTTGATTTAGTTGCATACACAGATGACCAAATCTCAGCAACTGTCGGTGTAGGTCGTAAACTAAGTGAACAATGGGCTGGTAACGTATCAGTAGGTTGGGACTCTGGTGCAGGCAACCCTATTTCTACATTAGGTCCAACTGAAGGTTATTGGAATGTTGGTTTAGGTGCTCAGTTTAGCCCAACACCACAAACTTTTATTGCTGGCGGCGTTAAATATTTCTGGTTAGGTGATGCTAAAGCTCAAGTTGCTTCTGACTTTGGTACAGCTTCTTATGTAGCAAATTTTGAAGACAATGATGCACTTGCATATGGTCTAAAAATTGGTTACAAATTCTAATTTAAGCCATTCAATATTTAAAAAAAGACCATAGTTTGCTATGGTCTTTTTACATTATGCCTATTGTTTTTTAAACTTAGCTTTCTATATGTTTTAAATTTAATCAAAAAGAACCCCTTATATTACTTTCATTTTTTAAAATGATTACTCTATTTTTTTACTTATAAATCATTTACATACTAAGTCACTATTAGTACTTTTACTCTATTCAAGTTTATTTTTTGAATTACACAGTTCATTTCCCAATCAGAGCTGAGCATTTACTCTTTTTTTATTTATGTTATTTTCCCGTAACTTTTAAATAACGATTAAGCGGCTCAAGGAAAAGAATTCATGAAGCTTACAGCGATTCATTCAGCAATTTTACTTAGTTTAATTCCGACGACAGCAACATTTGCCGCTGGACTTGATCGTTCAGGACAATCTATTTCAGCCTTTTTACAACCGGGAAACTATGCTGAAGCAGGTCTTTCAGTTTTAGATCCTGAGGTTCAAGGGAAAGACAATGCTGGCAATAAAGTCAGCGATATGGGCGAAGACTACTACTTTCCTGCTGCTGCTATAAAAATTCAAGCAACAGATCAAATTTCTTTGGGCTTACTTTACGATCAACCTTATGGCGCAGATTCTCAATACGCAACTGATGCTGGCGCATTTGGCGACGGTAAACAAGGTACAGGCGTTGAAGTTAAAACCAATAATATTACAGCTTTAATTGGTTACCAACCGACTGAAAACTGGAATGTTTATGCAGGTCCTGTATATCAAACTGTAAAGGCAAAAGTATCTTTACGTGGTACTGCTTATGGTGGTCCAACTGCTGTCGGTGGTTATGATATTGCGCTTAAAGAAGATGATGCTTATGGCTGGTTGGCAGGTTTTGCCTACCAAATTCCTGCAATTGCGCTAAAAGCAGCAGTAACTTATCGCTCTGAAATTAAACATGAAGTAGAAACATTTGAGACCTTCGGCTTAGGTAAATTAATATTTCCTAGTAGCACCACTGAAGTAACTACACCACAATCTGTTAATCTAGATTTACAATCAGGTATTGCTAAAAATACTTTGGCGTTTGCGAATATCCGTTGGGTACATTGGAGCCAGTTTGCAGTTACACCAAATGTTCTTAAAGAAAAATCAAAAAATAATTTGATTGATTATTCTGATGATCAATGGTCTGCAACAGTAGGTTTAGGTCATAAATTTAACGCTAAATGGTCTGGTACAGCTGCTGTTGGCTGGGATTCAGGTGCTGGTAATCCAGTAACAACTTTAGGTCCCGTTGAAGGTTATTGGAGTGTTGGCTTAGGTGGTCAATATAGTCCTGCTGAAAATTATTTCATCCAAGCAGGCGTTAAATACTTCTGGTTAGGTGATGCTCAAGCCCAAACAGGTGGAAGAGTTGCTGGTAGCTTTGAAGATAATACGGCTCTTGGTTATGGTATGAAAATCGGCTACCGTTTCTAATTAATTAAAAAGATTCAAATTAAATAAGAAAGGGCACCATTGGTGCCCTTCTCTATTACAACTTAGTGATCAAATTAAGCTGGAATATCACGTACAGAAGCATTACGAATCGCTTCTTTTAATGCCTCATAACCCTGAATAGATGGAAATTGTGGAAATTCAGCAATCACATTTTCAGGCGCATCAAATAAGAAACCATGATCAGCCTCACCCAGCATGGTCGTATCATTATACGAATCACCCGCAGCAATCACACGGAAGTTCAAACCATGCAAGGCTTTCACCGCTTGACGTTTCTGATCCGGTTGGCGAAGTTTGTACGCTGCAATCATGCCATTTTCATCAGTTTCTAATTTATGACAAAAAATAGTTGGCCAATCCAACTGTTTCATCAATGGATGAGCAAATTCATAAAATGTATCTGAAAGAATAATCAGCTGAAAATGAGTACTGACCCATTTCACAAACTCTTTTGCACCTGGGAAAGGTCCCATATCTGCAATCACATCCTGAATATCATTTAAGCCTAATCCATGCTCTTTTAAGATATTCAAACGTTGCGTCATCAACACATCGTAGTCTGGAATATCACGTGTCGTTGCTTCTAATGCTTTAATACCGGTTTTTTTTGCGAAGTTAATCCAAATTTCAGGAACTAACACACCCTCAAGATCAAGACATACGATTTCCATGGGTTCTCCTCAGGCCAGTGAAAAAAATTTGCGCTATCATAGCTTAAAAAATGATTTCTTAGGTGCTGTTTTTTAAATCTATTTAATTCATAAGCATTTATTTTTTATTGCTAAGCAGATTATTTCAATGCTATTAAAATCATTGTGAATTAAATTAATATAGGTTTTTAAGTGTCCAAGCCTATAGCCAGGAACTGTCATGACAATTATCCCTACCATTGACCTTGTCGATGCACTTGCATCTGAATATACCGATAAGTCTCCAAGTGAGATTTTAGAACTGGCTTTAAGCCAAGAAGGTGAAATTGCCATTTCATTTTCAGGTGCTGAAGATGTGGTTTTGATTGATATGGCCTCTCATCTCGGTAAACCTTTTCGTGTCTTTAGCTTAGATACGGGGCGTTTACATGCAGAAACCTATCAATTTATCGAAACGGTGCGTAAACACTATAATATTGAGATTGAAATTTGCTTTCCTGAATCTGAAGCCATCGAAAGCTTAGTCAAACAAAAAGGTTTCTTTAGCTTTTTTGAAGATGGCCATCAAGAATGTTGTGGTATTCGTAAAGTAAAACCGCTACGTAAAAAACTTGCTACATTAGATGGCTGGATTACAGGTCAACGTAAAGATCAAAGTCCGGGCACACGTAATGAAATTCCTGTTATTCAAGCAGATGCTGGTTTTTCAGGTCCAGATAAGCAATTGATCAAATATAATCCTTTAGCAAACTGGTCAAGTGCCGACGTATGGAACTATATTCGGATGATGGAAATCCCTTATAATCCACTGCATGAACGTGGTTTTATTTCCATTGGCTGTGAACCTTGTACTCGTCCAGTCCTTCCCAATCAACATGAACGTGAAGGTCGCTGGTGGTGGGAAGAAGCAACCCATAAAGAGTGCGGATTGCATTCCGGCAACTTAAAAAAATAGCTTTTTTCAAAAAAACCACTGTATATCAGTGGTTTTTCTTATACTCATCATTATACAGAAATAAGTTTTTTTATATTTGAAAAGCGATATACTAAAAAGACGGTTTTTATAATTCTAACAAACCTGTTCAAAGTTTAGACATGAACAGCCAATAAAATTGCAGTGAGGCATCCAACGCTATGCGTCCTTTACACCCAATTGATTTTATTTTCCTGTCACTAGAAAAGCGACAGCAGCCGATGCATGTTGGTGGACTCTTTCTATTCCAAATTCCCGATCATGCACCGAAAACCTTTATTCAAGATCTTGTTGCAGATATTCGTAGTTCAAAATCAATCCCCGTCCCACCTTTTAATAATAAACTGAATGGTCTGTTTTGGGATGAAGACCAAGAATTCGATTTAGACCATCATTTCCGTCATATTGCACTTCCACACCCCGGTCGAATCCGTGAATTATTAACTTATATTTCACAAGAACACAGTGCCCTAATTGATCGTGCTAAGCCACTTTGGACCTGTAATATTATTGAAGGCATTGAGGGTAATCGCTTTGCCATGTACTTTAAAATTCACCATGCGATGGTGGATGGCATTGCAGGCATGCGCCTCGTTGAAAAATCGCTCTCACAGGATCCAAACGCGAAAAGTATTGTGCCGCCTTGGTGTGTTGAAGGTCCACGTGCTAAACGCCTAAAAGAACCCACATCAAGCAGATTTAAAAAAATTATGGGCGGAATCAAACAACAATTTGAAGCTACCCCAATCGTGTTCCGTGAGCTATCTCAAACCATTATGAAGGATATGGGGCGTAATCCAGATTACGTATCCAGCTTCCAAGCACCTAGCAGTATTTTAAATCAACGAGTCAGTTCTTCTCGTCGTTTTGCAGCACAATCCTTTGAACTGGAACGCTTAAGCAAAATTGCTAAAGCACTGGGTGTCACCATTAATGATGTGGTCTTGGCTATTTGCTCAGGGGCTTTACGTGAGTACCTGATTACTCAACAGGCTTTACCGAAAAAACCACTGATTGCAATGGTTCCGGCATCTATCCGTGATGATGATTCTGAGGTATCGAATCGTATTACCATGATTTTGGCCAACTTAGGGACCAATAAAGAAACACCACTAGAACGCCTACAAATTATTCGCCGTAGTGTGCTAAACGCAAAACAGCGTTTTAAGCGCATGAACTCAAATCAGATTTTAAACTATAGTGCATTGGTTTATGGTGCAGCTGGCTTCAATATCGTTTCAGGCATGATGCCTAAGCGCCAAGCTTTTAATATTGTTATTTCTAATGTACCGGGACCACGCGAACCGCTGTATTGGAATGGTGCCAAACTAGATGCGCTCTACCCTGCATCTATTGTGCTAGATGGACAAGCACTTAATATCACGATGACCAGCTATTTAGACAAATTGGAAGTCGGTTTAACGGGTTGCCGCAATGCATTACCTAAAATACAAAACTTACTGACCCACTTAGAAGATGAAATTCAACGATTTGAACAAATCATAGGTCAAGAAAACCCAAAGTTACAGGCGGTGAGTTAACCGCGATTTTTGAAAATAAATCTTAAATAAATTAAGGGGCTTAAAATTAGCCCCTTAATTTTTAATAGCTCGGCATCGATTTAATAATTGGTGGCAGACGGAACGAACCATAGCCGTGGTAATTTGAACTTCTTTACCTTGTTCATCCACAATATAACCACTATTAGTGTCAGGTTTATGGTCTAAAACTTTCGAACTTTGTTTAATAATTACTTGGCTTATACTCATGTCATACCTCTTTTTTTTGCTAAGCCAAAAGGAGAAATTTGGCTTTGGCTACTGTGTATGCCTAGTATTAAAAATTACACTTCGAAAGTAAAATTTCAGATGTAACAACTGTTTAACGATATTCTGTTACAATTTCAACTCAGAATGATATCGTATTGCTCTTGCGTATATAAATTTTCCACCTGAAACTTAATCACACGCCCGATAAAATGCTCTAAATCGGCCACTGCGGGTGCTTCAGCTGTTAACAATCGGTCAATCACCAACGGATGAGCAATCACAGTAAAGCCACTTTTTGATTCAAAAGCACGTGCATATCTTAAAATTTCTCGAAAAATTTCGTAACACACTGTCTCTGCTGTTTTCACATAACCACGGCCCTGACAGGTTGGACAGGATTCACAGAGTAAATGTTCCAAGGATTCACGGGTACGCTTGCGCGTCATTTCAACCAAACCCAGTTCCGAAACTTGCGTAATCTTGGTTTTTGCATGATCACGTTCAAGCATCCGCTCAAACTGGCTCATCACCTCTTCACGATGCTGCGCTTCTTGCATATCAATGAAGTCAATAATAATAATGCCGCCCAAATTACGTAAACGGAGTTGACGTGCAATGACTTGCGTTGCCTCCATATTGGTTTTAAACACCGTATCTTCTAGTGTTCTTCCCCCTACATATGAACCCGTATTGACATCAATGGTGGTCATGGCTTCAGTTTGGTCAATCATCAAATATCCACCAGACTTCAACGCTACACGAGTTTGTAGAGCCTTCTGGATATCTTCTTCGACATTATATAAATCGAAAATAGGACGTTCACCCGGATAGTGAATCAGTCTGGTTTGCATACTAGGTACAAATTCAGCGACAAATTCTTGTAACTTGGCATGAATTTCACGTGAATCAACTGAAATTTTAGAGGTTGCTTCGTTGGCTAAATCTCGAATCACGCGTTGCGGAAGGGGTAACTCTTCAAAAATAAGTGAAGGCACCACAATACTTTTTTGTTTACGTTGAATAAATTCCCAAAGCTTGGCCAAATATGCCATATCTTGGGCAATTTCTGATTCTGGAATCCCTTCGGCAGCCGTACGAACAATCACACTGCCCGGTAGCTGATGTGTGCTTTGAATAGGCTCAATCATCGAACGTAAGCGGTTACGTTCTTCTTCAGACTCAATGCGTTGTGAAACACCAATATGATGACCATACGGCATGAGTACCAAATAACGTGAAGGAATAGACAAGTCTGTACTTAAGCGAGCGCCTTTGGTTCCAAGCATGTCTTTCATCACTTGAACCGTAAGCACTTGGCCCGGTTGCAGCAATTCAAATACATTGGGTGTGGGCTGATTACGTGGCCAGATCATATCATTGATATGTAAAAAGGCTGTGCGAGATAAACCAATATCGACAAATGCCGCTTGCATACCCGGCAAAACGCGAACCACTTTGCCTTTATAAATATTGCCCACTAAACCACGTTTAACCGTGCGTTCTACAAATAATTCATTGACCGTACCATTTTGGATTAAAGCCACCCGACATTCCATAGGGGTGACGTTAATCAGTAGCTCGTCAGACATAATAAGACTCAAAAC
Source organism: Acinetobacter bohemicus ANC 3994 (assembly GCF_000367925.1). Taxonomy (GTDB): domain Bacteria; phylum Pseudomonadota; class Gammaproteobacteria; order Pseudomonadales; family Moraxellaceae; genus Acinetobacter; species Acinetobacter bohemicus. The sequence goes on along the minus strand of NZ_KB849164.1, from coordinate 153,618 downwards.
ATTATAAAAATTCTTGTTCAGCAGTTAATTTAGGGCCTTAACTACTTTTAATAACTGTACTGTTTCGTATAGGGGTAAGCCCACCACATTACTATAACTTCCTTCGATACGAGGAATATAACGTGCTGCAATCCCCTGAATGGCATAAGCACCAGCTTTACCTAAAGGCTCACCTGTCGCCCAATAATCTTCCATATCATTGCGGCTTAATGCTTGAAACTCAACCTGCGTTCGTACCACTATACTTGATTTTTCGCGCCTTGTACGCACGCAAACACCTGAAAATACATCATGTTTACGTCCTGAAATGGATTGCCACATTTCAAAAGCATGTTGCTTAGATTCAGGCTTACCTAAAATTTGATCAGCCACCCCAACACTGGTGTCAGCAGCCAGAATAATGGCATCTGGGAATTGCTCTAAAACTGCTTGAGCTTTTGCACATGCCAGTCGTTCAACATAGGCTGCAACGTCCTCACCTGCTAAAACAGACTCATCAATTTCTGGACTAAAAATATCAAACTCTAGTCCCAGTTGTTGCAGTAACTCACGGCGACGTGGAGAACTTGAAGCAAGAATTAAATGCGCCATTTTTTCAGTACAAAATAAATCAGTGGGAAAACTAAAATGCTGCTTAACAAAGGCTGCCAGTGTCTTGCAATCGAAAACTGCAACCCACCCATAATTTGCGCAATCCAAGTGATAAATAAATGTGCCAATACGGCTAAAAAGCTAATTGCCCACAGATTACCAAAAGTCAAAATACGGCGTTCACGGGTTAAAAATCGTGCCACAAAGGTAATCACAACAAAACTGAAGGCATTCATGCCTAAAGGCGCATCAACCAAAAGATCGGTAAAAATTCCTGTCCCAAAAGCAAACCAAATACCACACCATGTGGGCTGACACATGACCCAAAACAGCACCACCAACAGCATGAATAATGGACGCGCACCTGAAACAGCGTAAGACAACGGATAAACGATGAGTACTGAACAAATAATGACGGAAAGTACAATCGCAATTAACGGATCACGATTTTTTTCAGAACGCAGTTTAGCGATTAGCATAAGGTTGCTCCATCGCTAAAGAATCGGAAAATAGAACCGCCACATGATGCCCACCGGCCAACTGTGCTGCTGGAATCACATCAATTTTGGAAAATTCACCTGAATTATGTCGATTCACCTTAGACACCGTTCCGACCAAATAACCCGCAGGGAAATGTGCGCCCAGTCCAGAACTATAGACTTTTTCACCCACTTTAATATTGGCACTGGTTGGAACATATTCCATTTTCAAATGACCTAAATCACCCGTACCCGAAACAATGGCCCGCATTCCAGTATGTTCTAAACGTACAGATAAAGAGTGCTCTTTATCCGACAATAACATCACGCGACTACTATGTGGATAGACATTAATGATCTGCCCCATAATACCTTTGTCATCCAGTACGGTTTGACCCACTTTCAGCTGGCTACTTGCACCTCGGTTAATCACAATAATATGACGCAGTGGATCTGCATCTGTACCAATCACTTCTGCAATTTCCATCCGACCATCAATAATCAGTGGCGTATCGAGTAAGCCTCTTAGACGGGTATTTTCAGCAGAAAGTTCAGATAGTTTTTGCAGACGAACTTGCGCCTGTAAAAGTTCGGCATGCATCGCGGTATTTTCACGACGTAACTGCGCCTCGGACTTGGTTTGTTGATTGAGCCATTCTCGCGATAACACTGGATAACTTGCTAAGGCATAAATTGGATTATATGCCGCATACAAGACATCACGTGCGGGTTGAATCACATGCGGCATGTGCCAATTAAAAAACAGCACAACCCAACATGTGATGACCGCAATGATAAATGAGCGAAAAGATGGCGGTTGTCTAGAAAACAGATTTGTTTGCACCCGCCTCGTCCTTAACTTAGCCTACAAATAGCATGTCATGATTTGGATTATCAAAGAATTCTAAGACTTTACCACCACCACGAGTCACACACGTTAATGGATCTTCAGCAACAACCACAGGTAAGCCCGTTTCTTGTGCAAGGAGTTTATCTAGATTACGTAATAATGCACCGCCACCCGTCAACACAATGCCACGCTCGGCAATGTCAGAAGACAATTCAGGAGGAGTTTGTTCAAGTGCCGACTTCACCGCAGAAACAATATTTTGTAATGGATCAGAAATCGCTTGAGCAATTTCAACCGAAGTCACGGTAATTGCACGCGGCACGCCTTCTGCCAAATTACGACCACGTACTTCAATTTCAAGTACTTTTGAGTCAGGATCAAGCAAAGCCATACCGACTTCTTTTTTAATCACTTCAGCCGTCGTTTCACCAATCACACAACCGTGTGCTTTACGGACGTAGTTAATGATTTGCTCATCAAACACATCACCACCGATACGTAATGAATCAGCGTAGACACAGCCTTGTAATGAAATAATCGCGATTTCAGTGGTACCACCACCAACATCAACCACCATCGAACCACATGCTTGCTCAACCGGCATACCTGCACCAATTGCCGCAGCCATTGGTTCTTCAATTAAACGCACATCACGCGCACCAGCATTAAAAACCGCTTCACGGATAGCACGGCGTTCGACCAAAGTCGATTTACACGGCACACACACCACAACACGCGGCGCAGGTGGAAATAGACGTTTTTCATGCACTTTACTGATAAATTGATGCAGCATGGTTTCTGTGACTTCAAAATCGGCAATCACACCATCTTTCATCGGACGAATTGCAGAAATATTCGCAGGCGTACGACCCAGCATTTGCTTTGCATCCAGACCGACCGCGGCAACAATTTTTTGTGAACCACTATGACGAATTGCCACAACAGTCGGTTCATTTAATATAATGCCTCGTCCTGGTGCATAAATAAGTGTATTTGCTGTACCTAAATCAATGGCTAGATCGGGCGAAAACAAGCCAATTAGTCTTTTTAGAATCACGGAGACGTTCTCGATTAAACTTTATGTGGACGCAAGGTGGCAACTTTAACTAAATGTGATGATTTGAACAAGTCAATCGCTTATTATAACGCACGATATTTTGAATTTTTTTAATACTGACTCAGGTGATGTTATGTCTACATCGGATGCACAGCATTCTGCGGATTTAAATGCACAAACAGTTTCGGCAATCGCCAATCTTGCTCGATTGTCGCTAGATGCGACGCAATCTACTGAATATGCTCAAAGTCTAAATAAAATTTTAGGCATGATGGAAACCTTAAAAGGTATCGACACTGATGGTGTTGAACCACTTAAAAGCCCATTTGATCACCCACAACCCTTACGTGAAGACGTGGTTTCTGAACAGAATCATCGTGAAGAATATCAAGCTGTTGCACCTGCAACACAGGATGGCTTGTACTTAGTTCCTCGCGTGATTGAATAATTTTTATTCAGTTAAACCCATTAAATCAAATTTAAGGTAAAGAATTTTTTCTCATGACTGATTTACATCGCTTATCGATTCGTGAAATCACTGAGGGTTTAAGCCAAGCTAAATTCTCATCTCGCGAACTGACTGAACATTATTTAAAACGCATTAATAAAATTGATGCTCAAGTGCAAAGTTTTGTAACCGTAACGCCAGAACAGGCATTGGCTCAAGCAGATGCTGCGGATGCTGCAATCAAAGCAGGTACTGCAACTGTACTGACTGGTGTACCGATTGCGCATAAAGATATTTTTTGTACCCAAGGCATTAAGACCACTGCGGGTTCAAAAATGCTGGATAACTTTATCTCTCCTTACGACGCCACCGTTGTAGCGAAAGGCAAAGTTGCTGGTCTGGTGACTTTAGGTAAAGTGAACATGGACGAATTCGCCATGGGCTCGACCTCGGAGTCATCTTACTTTGGCGCAACTAAAAATCCATGGGCACTGGATCATGTTCCGGGGGGGTCATCAGGTGGTTCTGCTGCGGCTGTTGCGGCTGATCTGGCACCGTTTGCCACAGGTACAGATACAGGTGGTTCAATTCGTCAACCTGCGTCATTCTGTGGTCTTACAGGGCTTAAACCGACTTATGGTCGTGTATCTCGTTTCGGTATGATCGCGTATGCCTCGTCTTTAGACCAAGGCGGCCCAATGGCTCGCTCGGCTGAAGACTGTGCTTACCTGATGAACGTGATGGCAGGTCATGACGCAAAAGATTCAACCTCTATGGAAAAAGACGTTGATGATTATGTGGCTAACCTAAACGGCACAGTGGTAAAAGGCTTACGCATTGGTATTCCTAAACAATACTTTAATGTTGCCGGCTTAGATGCTGATGTAAAAGCACGCGTTGAAGAATCATTGAAAAAGTTAGAAGACATGGGCGCAACCTTGGTTGAGATTGATCTCAACATGACTGAAGCTTATGTTCCGACGTATTACTTGATTGCCCCTGCTGAAGCATCGTCAAACTTACAGCGTTATGACGGTGTACGTTATGGCTACCGTTGTGAGAATCCAGTTGATCTAACCGATTTATATAAGCGTTCACGTTCAGAAGGTTTTGGCCCTGAAGTACAACGTCGTATCTTGATTGGTACTTATGCGTTGTCTGCTGGTTATTACGATGCCTACTATGTCAAAGCACAAAAAGTACGTCGTCTGATCCAACAAGACTTCTTAAAAGCTTTTGAATCTGTTGATGTGATTGCCGCTCCTTCTGCGCCAACCACGGCATATAAAATTGGTGCCTCTTTAGACCCTGTTGAAATGTATTTGGGCGACATCTACACCATCGCTGTGAACTTGGCGGGTCTTCCTGCAATCAATGCACCGGTTGGTTTTGATAAAGATCAATTGCCTGTTGGCTTACAACTGATTGGTAACTATTGGTCTGAATCGCAATTGTTGTCTGTGATTCATCAGTATCAACAAGCGACCGATTGGCATACTCAACGTGCGGCAATTGCTGAGGAGAATGCATAAATGACGAATATCTCAAAAACAGCTCAAAAGAAAGCTAAATCACTGTTGATTGATGGTTGGGAAGTGGTGATCGGGATTGAGATTCATACTCAACTCGCAACAAACTCTAAAATTTTCTCAGGTTCATCAACCACTTTTGGTCAAGACCCAAATACACAAGCCAGCCTTGTTGATTTGGCGATGCCGGGTGTGTTGCCCGTATTGAACAAAGCAGTGGTTGATCTTGCCATTCGCTTTGGTTTGGGAATTGATGCTTATATCGACAAAGCGTCGGTATTTGCACGTAAAAACTATTTCTACCCAGATTCGCCTAAAGGCTACCAAATTAGCCAAATGGATAATCCGATTGTCGGCTTAGGTCATATCGACATTCAACTTGAAGATGGCACAGTAAAACGCATTGGCGTAACACGTGCGCATCTTGAAGAAGATGCAGGTAAATCGATTCACGACCAATTTGAAGGTATGTCAGGCATTGACTTAAACCGTGCTGGTACACCTTTACTTGAAATTGTGTCTGAACCGGACATGCGTTCGGTTGAAGAAGCGGTTGCTTATATTAAAGCGATTCACACTTTGGTACGTTGGTTGGGTATTTCTGACGGCAACATGGCCGAAGGTTCGTTCCGTTGTGACTGTAACGTGTCGTTGCGTCGTCCGGGCAATGAATTTGGTACACGTTGTGAGCTTAAAAACCTCAACTCATTCCGTTTCATTGAACAAGCGATCAATGTTGAAATTGAACGTCAAATGGAAATTTTGGAGTGGGATGGCAAGATTGACCAAGAAACGCGTCTTTTTGATCCTGTGAAAATGGAAACCCGTTCAATGCGCTCGAAAGAGGAAGCGAACGATTACCGCTATTTCCCTGATCCTGACTTGTTGCCTGTGATTATTTCTGATGCTCAGATTGAAGCAGCACGTGCGACTTTGCCTGAATTACCTGCGACACGTCGTGAGCGTTTTGTGGCTGACTTTGCTGTGACTGAATACGATGCTCATGTATTGACACTTTCACGCGAAATGGCAGACTTTTATGAAGCTGTTGTGACGGCTTCTGGCGGTGCGGCTCAAGGTAAAGTGGCTGCAAACTGGGTGATGGGCGAATTCTCAGGTGCTTTAAATAAAGCGAGCCTAGACCTTGCTGAATCCCCTGTTTCGGCTGAACAGTTAGGTGGCATGATTGCGCGTATTGTGGACAACACCATCAGCGGTAAAATTGCGAAGCAAGTCTTTGGCTTTATGTGGGATGAAGGTAAATCTGCCGATGCCATTATTAGCGAAAAAGGCTTGAAGCAAGAAACCGACACAGGTGCAATTGAAGCGATTATTAAAGACGTGCTTGCAGCCAATGAAAAAATGGTTGAAGAATTCAAAGCGGGTAAAGAGAAGGCATTTAACGGTCTTGTCGGTCAAGTAATGAAAGCGTCTAAGGGTAAAGCCAACCCTGCACAAGTAAATGAGTTGATGAAGAAGTTGATTGGTTGATTTATTCGCTAATGAATTGATTCCATGTTATAAAAACCTCGCTTAATGCGGGGTTTTTATATGAATTTAAATAAAATATTAGTAACTTTTTTAACTTTAATTATTTTCAGCTCAAGCTTATTAGCAGATGTTAAAGTTAAAGGCTACTATCGTAAAGATGGTACTTATGTACAACCACATTACCGATCAAATCCTGATGGGAATTTTTATAATAATTGGTCAACTAGTGGCAATGTGAATCCATATACAGGTGAATATGGTATAAAAACTCTTAACTCTAATAAAGAAAAAGTTTATACACCTTCAACTGTAAAAGATTTAAATATTCCCTACACAACCTCGTACTCATCAAATTCTAGTAAGAAAAATACTAAACTCTATAGCTACTCTACCTCTCTAGATAATTTTGAATTAACCTCTAAAATTAATAGTAGTCAACGTCTTAAAAAATTAGGTTTTACAGGTGATACTTCTAATCTTTCTCTTATAGATATGCTTGATTTAGAATCAAGAATTCAATCCAGCAAGCGACTTAAAAATTTGGGTTTTACAGGTGATACTTCTAATTTTTTTCTCATAGATATGCTTGATTTAGAATCAAGAATTCAATCCAGCAAGCGACTTAAAAATTTGGGTTTTACAGGCGATACTTCTAATTTTTCTCTCA
>NZ_KB849164.1:0-146496 GCF_000367925.1 Acinetobacter bohemicus ANC 3994 | reverse complement strand
CTAATTTTTCTCTCATAGATATGCTTGATTTAGAATCAAGAATTCAATCCAGCAAGCGACTTAAAAATTTGGGTTTTACAGGCGATACTTCTAATCTTTCTCTCATAGATATGCTTGATTTAGAATCAAGAATTCAATCCAGTAAACGCCTTAAGTACTGAAAACTTAAACTAAATAATTTAAGGCAGAAATTAGTTGTTATATATGAAATAAAAACATGACCCTAAAAAAAGCATTTTCTATCACCAAACTCGAAAACTTCGGACGCATCCAACTTTCCAAATCATTTTTTATGTGTGATTTATAGTTACCCTCATCCCCTTGCGCAACAGTGCCGCTCATCCCAAAGGGAGAAGGAGCTTTCATTACAAATTATATGCTGTCATAAATTTAATAATGGAAATTCCCTCTCCTTCCAAAGGAGAGGATTTACTAAAAAACGAGATGTTTTAAGAATAAAACTTACAAATCTTTAAGCTGAGCATCACACCCTGCCCACTCATTCACATTACGCAAATACTTTAATGGTTTAAGCTCAATTCTTTCGCCATTAGGTAAAATTTCCTGAACTTCCAAAGAACATTGAATACCGCCAGCCTGATCTAGCAATTCATAATTTTTATTTGATGCAAACTTATAAATAGCATCTACACTACAACCACGCAACTCGGTCCCAGTGTGATAACTTTTATAAGCACTTAAAGCAATAAAACGCTCTGTGGGTAATTTAAATTCAGCAAATTGAATATCTTTAGGAGGAAAAGGCATATTTAACAATTTAGTTTTATAATGAGTTTGCCCACCCAAAACATTAATGCTTTCAACTTCTGGAGACATCAAAAACTTAGGTTGCATTGAGGTCATGCACCCATTTGGATACATCTGCACACTAAAGTTTTCACCTTGCTGAATTCGAATATTACTTGTTAGATCAACTGTTGAGTCTTGATACAATTTATGGCCTATTAATTTTTTTGATTGGTTTACGACACCCGCAGTACAACCTGCAAGTAATGCAACAAAAAGGGTAATAACTATTGTTTTCATATCTTATAAGAATCAACTAAAAAATTAATGAAAATTTAACCGAACACTATTGCTTATACAAGGCGTATCCACTTCTATTATTTAAAATTTTTATTATCATTTAGCAGAGGCCTCCTCCAAAGAGGCCGACTTTAAAATATCAATCACTTCCCTCTTATCACACCCAGTTTATTAAACAAATCTGGTGTCAAAAAAGTCATCACCAATTTATTCAAATCCAAATAACGTACCACACCTTTTAATTGCTGCTTTACTTCAGGGTTTTTAATAATTTCTTCACCTGTAATGCTGCCCAACTCCTGAAAACTATCGCCAACTGCTTGCAAGCCTTCCGCCTGAATCACCGCTTTAGTCTGCGCAGAACATTGTTCAACTAAAATACGCTGTAATACTTGAGCCAAGTTTTTATCGAGTTGTTCTTTTTGTACATCCGTCACATTACTAAAACTTTTTAAGTCAGGATGGGTCGATAGTGCTGCAAACGTCCATTGCAACACCGCAGTTTTATCCGTTGCAGTCGTGGCTTTCACCAAACAAGCACTGAGTTGATCGACTGTTTGTGCAGGTGCAGCCATCGTAATTTGTGTCGTACCGAACAAAGCCGCTGCCATCAACACAGAGCGACTTAAAAAAGAAAATCTACGCTGGGCAGAAGCATCAACATAACGTGACATAAACTAAATTCCAAATAATCATCTGTCTCTTTGTATCACAGCAGCTATAACTTCCCCTGTTATGACTCTGTAAATTGTATGAACCATACTCCTTAAAGCTTTTTATAAAATGAAAAATCGGTCAATGAAGACATTGTTTTACCAACTTCTCAAAGTTTATTCCTGCCCTGCATAATTCCATGTTTCAGGAATATTCGGTTGTTTAGGTGCTTTATTTAAATCAATATTCAGGTTTCGACTGCCTTGATATGATTTTTCGCCTGAATCTGATGCTGGTGAGACACTTAAATCATAACGGTAGCGGAATTGCCACAACATGGGTTTGATGGGACGAATATCTAAACTTAACGAATCCTCATCATGACAATGCCCTTGTGAACTTTCATAGTCCTGTTCGGAAAAACAAGCGCGAATCATTCGGCTAAAGCTAAATGGATAGTTGTTTATAAACTGATTCATCTCTCCTGAATTTTTTAACTCATAAAAACTTGCACGTTCGATCCCAGCTCCACCACCCAAATACATTTCAGAAAAACTATCAATCACTGCAATGGCATAACGGTTTTGTGTCATCGGAAACAGCTTGGGAAAGACAAATTGCCCAGTAGATGTGCCGTCCTCTTGACTTGAGAGATTTACATGCCATTGTTTCAATAATTTAAGCCCCGTTGTAGATGAGCTAAACTGAGCAATATCTGCACCGGATAATAGCCATAAACGCTGATCTACGGTTTTTAAGCTACGCCATTGATCACGATGCTGACAAAGCTCTTTCACTTGTGCGCATAATTGATTCTGCTCATTTGGACTCAACTGTACTTTTTTAAACGCCAAAATATCTAAAGGTGCAGCCAAAGTGGTCGAAATTCCTTTTATTTCTTGAGCAAATGCAGCAGAACTGAGTGCCATGAAACAGCAAGCAAAAAGTATATTTTTTATTGGTTTCATTTCTTTATTTCATCTATTTATTTTCAAGTGATAAAACCGTTTAAATGTTTTAAGCGCATTCCGTCATGCGCTCTTGTATCAAAGAATATGGTGTTGCACTTCAAATGCTAATCTAAGTCTTAAAAAAGCGGATGATATATCGGAAAGTATTAAATTTATTAAGTTTATTGAAAATTCACAACCTATGAATGAAACGACAAGTAATAGGATAGAAGAAACAGCGTTAACAACTCTTTAGGTCAAATCATGAAAATCTAAGGGTAAAGCGAATCCTGCATAATTCAAAATATTCTAATAAAATACTTTATTAAATCACATGACAACGTCATTCGCAGTTGTTCGAGGCCGGACTTCATTATTTAATAAAGTTTCTGCGAACAACTTAATAAGAGAGGGTATTTGACCAGTTCTGCGGATGACAAAAATCTTTGGTTACTTTGGATTTCCCCAAAGTAACAAACGAACTCCTAACATTAAATTACTATCGGGAGGACTCTGTTGTGAAGTTACATATCTGAAGAGTATGACCTTTTCAAAAAAAGACTTTACCCCTCATCAATCCTACGACTAAAGAAAACAATAGCCTACTTAAAACAGCCATCTTATTCTGCTATGGTAAAACAAAACCTTATATAAATCAGATCTAAGAAAAGAAAGAGGGAAAACATGTCAAAACAAATCTTAATGCTCGTTGGTGACTATGCCGAAGACTACGAAACCATGGTGCCTTTTCAGTTCCTCACAGGCTTAGGTTATAGCGTACATGCGGTTTGCCCAGACAAAAAAGCAGGTGACAGCATTGCAACGGCCATTCACGACTTTGAAGGTGAACAAACCTATAGTGAAAAACGTGGGCATAATTTCGCCATTAATTATGATTTCAGTGCAGTCCATACTCAGGACTATGTCGGATTGGTCATTCCCGGTGGCCGTGCTCCCGAATACCTCCGTATGAATGAGCGGGTCATTGAAATTGTGCGTGAGTTTGATGCAGTACAAAAACCAATTGCTTCTGTATGTCATGGTGCGCAACTTCTTGCGGCCGCGGATGTACTGAAAGGCCGTTTATGCTCTGCTTACCCTGCCTGTGCTGCGGAAGTTAAACTTGCAGGCGGTCAATATGCAGACATTGCAGTGACTGAAGCGGTAACAGATGGGCATCTAATCACAGCCCCTGCTTGGCCGGCTCATCCTGCGTGGTTAGCACAGTTTGTTAAAGCCTTAGGTGCGACCATTACCCTTTAATACCGGTCAAAATAATCTTCAGAGAAAAATCTATTTTGCTCATTCCACTATAATGCAGTGGAATGAGACCGAACGAAATGAGACCTAACTAGCAACTACATTAAATTTTATAAATAAGTCCACTATTCAAGAATTCCCCACAGATAAAATTATTTTAACTGTTTCAACATATGCTTCGCCCCAGCATGATTATGATTATTCGCCAAGTTCTGCAAAATATTCTTCGCCTGAGCCTTTGAGTTAGAAAAACGACTGCTATAACTCGGCACACTGGTTAAACAACGCGCAACTAACATCCCTGACTCCGCATAAACATTTGTACCGCCAGCATTGGGTAATTTGCCAAAATTATACGCACGCTGTGCATTATTACAGGCATTCAATTGATTTTGCCCTTTGTTCAAATCACGACGCGCCGCAACAAAAGATTTAAGCTGCTGCTGTTGAGGGGTATCAAGCGCCTTCTCGACGGGTCTAACCGGTGATTCAACCACGGGCTTTTCTTCTTTTTTAATTTCGCTTTCTTTCGCAATAGCCGCTTTGCTGGTTGTAGTTTTCACGGTCTGATTATTTACAGCGCTCTTTTTAACCACAGTATCGGTTGAGATATTTTTATAAAATTTTTGACTTTCTTGAACCGTCATTACTTTACTTTGTAAGCTAACCACCCGCGTTTCGCTGCCATCCGTGAACTTACGTTCAGCCGTGGGTTCAATTGAAACGATCCAGCTTTGCCCATTACTTTGCACACACTTATACGCGCCAATTCCTTGCTTGACATGACTATTGCCAGATAAGCGTTTTTTCGCCGATGCGTCCTTGACTAAAGACATGCTGCTTTTGTACAAAAGTGAGAACTTGCCCCCTTTTGCAGAGCAATAATGGGTTAAATATTTTCTTGGATATAAGGATTGGGCTTCATTATTGCTTTGCTTCTCCCCCCAATCATAAACATATTCCTTTGCTTGACCATTTGCATGATTAATATTTTTTTGAGCAATTAATTCCTGAGGTGAAGTAAAATTTTTAACTGAATCTGAACTTAGACTGTCCATGCTGGTACAGCCATGTAAAGCGATGCCAACTCCACCCATCAAGATTAATGTTCTGAAATTCACGTATCAATGCCCAATTATGCTGTATCAAAGAAAATATAGGAAAAGGCAAAAAATAACAAACACAAAACTTTGATTTTATTATCAATTTAACTAAATTTAGTTTTTACTTTTCACTCAAAATAGACCAGAAACTGCCAACTTCCAAAGGTTTTAAAATTAAAATAATAACCAGATAACACTTCATTGACCCTTTTTAATCTTGCATTATTGGCTAAAGATGAATGATCCATCAAGCCATTTGGCATTTTCTGTGATCAACAGATGCAGCGCTATGCTCTTCATGATGAATAGATCTCGACATGACTCAACAATAAATCTTTAACCGCTTACCTCACCACGCTTTCAATCAAATCTAAATTCCAAACACCACCAGCCGCCACCCCCTTACACATGCCCGACCAACGATCTATGCTCTGAACGAATGTTTTGCCGTCCCAAATCCATTCACTCATCGACCAACAATCGCCAATACCACGCCCTTTTTGTGAGCTACTGATATCACCTTCATCAAAATCGGAGGCAGACTCGGTCACAAAGGTGGCTTTGCCCTTTAAAGAGCCATCTATGACCCATGCGCCAAAACCTTCGTTATATGCACCGCGCCAACATAGCGTGGTTGCTAAAACTTTTTGATTGCCGAGTTTATAAAGCTCTATCTTTTGTGCTTGAACCCCATTGCCGGTGTAAATACCTTCACAAAAACCATGACCATCTTGCAATTTAGGTTGTGCTGCCATCAAAGTTGCATATAAGGCTTTGTAGGGTGTTGTGTCTGGTTTCAGGACTAAATAAGGCTTAGATGCGGTTTTAATTTTCCTTAACATCAGCTTTGGCTGTGCAACCAAAACGTTCGACTCATTGGCTGTGCCCTTTTTGACTAAAGCGCCGACTGTACCAACACGTTTTTGAAAATCATCCATTTTTAACAAAGAAGCGGTCATTCCTGCATCCGAGATTTTCCATGAGTAATGGGCATTCTTAAACACAATGTTCACACTTTTCTGCGCTTGTTGTAATAGCCCATTGACTTGTGCCGTATTCAGTACGCCCAATAACGGCGATTCTGAACCATCGACAGTGACAGCACCCAAGTCTTTTGCATTGACATAAAAGTGAATGTTTTTAAGGTTTTTTTTATCTAGGGCCTGATCATATTCCGATAATGCAAATCTCATCTGAACAGCCTGTTTTTCACCTGCTTTACGGATGATTAATAGCGATGCTGGCATATCTTCTATACGGTCATCCTGATACCCTGCTGCCCGACAAGTCCCTGTATTACTACAATAGATTTCCCAATCTTGATGAGCAAAAGACATGCCTTGAATGGCTTTGGCATAGCCAACAGGACTAGTTAGGGCAAAACAAACTAAAACAAAGAGATGCTGAAAGTTTTTCATATTGTTCTTATCCTTATTTTCAATTCATTATAGCGAGAATATCCCACTTTTAAATGTCATTTAATGACTTAAAATAAGGCGTAAATGCGACAACTTCCTGCACCATTTTAGACACTTAACTTTTAGAATTAAAAATGCCAGTCCATTTACAAACGGACTGGCATTCATGTTTTCAGGACTTTTCTATACTTAAAACTCAACGATCTAAAGTCGATTCAAATGCTCTTAAACGCTTATAAATCGAAAGTAATTCAATAATCGTCGGCCAAGATTCAATTAAATATTGAAATGACTGACGGACATTACCAAATACATTTAGAATTTGCATCATTAGACCGAGCGTAATGGCCCCTGCGGCAATACTGGGAAACAGCACAAACAAACCGTACAAATTGTCCAATTGCATATACCAAATACGCACCATATTAAAATAGGCATAATGGAAATATAAACGGAAATAGTTAAAACGGACTTTACTAAATAATTCTTTTAAAGTGAGTGGATCAGCACGATCGGCATAATCTTCCCCATATACCAACTCTTTACGATATGCAGCTTCCACTTTTTGGTTATTGAACTCTAAGCCAGGTAACTTATAACCAACCAACATCAATATAACCGTACCCAGCACAGCCCAACTAATGGCTGCCCAAACCAAAGCATACGGAATCGTACCAATCACAGGTAATTGTTTCACATGCGAAGACAACTGTAATAGCACTGGTAAAAAGGCCATTAAAGTCATGACGGCTTGAATCAAACTAACCCCTAAACTTTCAGTGGTTTTGGCAAAGCGCATGGTATCTTCCTGAATACGCTGCGATGCCCCTTCAATATGCCGTAATTGCTCCCAATGTGCCGTGTAATAATCATTCATGGCTGTACGCCAACGAAAGATATAATGACTGACAAAGAATAGGTTAAACACGGCAATGGTGACATAAACCATAGCCACATACAGAAACGTCATTGTTTCACTATAAAGTAAATTGACATCACCGCCGCCACTCCCCAGCATCTTCTGAATCAAGTCGTAAAATGGACTGTACCAAGCATTGACCACCACATTGACTTGTACGGCAAACCAAATATTAAATAAAATAAAGGCCGATCCCCAGACTGACCAGCCTTGCCATGGATTACTGGATTTAAACCGCCAGAACAAAGCAAAAATAACCGTTGCGGTCAAAAACCACAGATAAAACCATAAAAATGAAGGTGCCCAAAAACGACTTACACCAATCGGCAATTCAGCATCGCTATAGCCTGATGCAAAGCCTAAAAATGTTCCCCAAGCACTGCCACCGGAATACCATAAACTGATATTAACGACAAACCACAGCAGCAGTGACAAAAAGAACCATTTCGGATTCGGAAAAAAAGATTTAAACATTCGGTTTGGAGATTCCTTTATTTTTCATTGGCAACTTCGTCCATCACTCAAAACCCTATAGGCTTTAAGACAAATGGCGATATCGGCTATTATTCTAGTCTTTTCATCTTTGTAGCAACTTATTCACTGTTTGTGAAATGTTTTTTCACGTGTCGCATTTTTTATCTAGCAGCATATCAAGCAATACAATGTATCTCTTTTAATTCACTGCTTGTTGGCTGCCTCTAGCGCTCAGCATATCCACATCTTCGGGGATAAAAAGCGCTCTTGATCGCATCCCAAAAAGCATCACAACCTTAAAAAACATAAATTTGACTATCCTTTTTCTGAAATTTAATTTACATTTCAAATCCAAATAGGCGATCTCTGCTCGTTTGTTACTATACTATTCGTCTTTAATTAAAAAGATCTTAAAAAAATAACATTCAAATTTAAGCATCTTAAAAAGGCTAAAAATCAAAATTATTTAGGGTCACGCGATGCAATAACATCATGCTATAAGCGGCATATTGCTTACCAAAACTTACGCTAATTTTTTTGATCTATATCTCAATGTTGGTAAAATTGGTTAAACAAGCAGCAAATCATGTTATTATTGCAACACATTCTGGCCACTGCTGGGGAAGCGATATGGAAAAAATCATTATTGAATTATTAAAACCAATCACGCTAAAAAAAGAAAATTGTCATCCTTTAATTTTTGAAGAAGGCACCGTTTTAAAAGTAATTATGCACACACCTAAAGGTTTATTGGTCTGTGATGATTCAAATTTTAATTTTACCGTTTCTTTAAATGATAAAAACAAAGTATGGCGTGAGCTATAAGCCCAATTAAACTGTAACAAGTATAAAGCGATATTGTATGATTTCGGTTTGAGTGCAATTTCTCCCCACTTTAAGTTGAAGTCATACAATGATGCAATTTATGACCCTAATTTAAACACTTTTCCAAAATGATAATTTCAACGGTGCTAAAGATTGAATATGATTGTTCAAGTGTTAAACTTTTTAGCCTTAGTTATTTAAATTCATAATGTTATTCGATACGCGGAAACGTCATCAGCAACTGTTCGAGGCAAAACTATTTTAAAAAAGTAAGGTTTCTGCGATGAATTGATTAATAAAAGGTATTTGACGAGTTTTGCGGATGACAAATGCCTTTGGTTACTTTGGGCTTATCCAAAGTAATAAATGAGCTCCAAATATTTGATTTTAAAAATATAAGACTCCGTTATGAATAATTAAGAACTTTATTTCTAAAACCATTAACTGACTGGCGTTACTTAAAACAACCCAGTTTTCAACTGAATATCGCTTAGATTATGCTTTCTTGCATCTTAAAAATGTAAAATCAAAGAATCAATTCAGCATTCAGTCGGTGAGCCCATTCTAATGCAAAAGCAGCTACGTGAAAAAATCATTCAAATCTGCAATGAAAAAATTGCAAAAAAAGGCAGCAATGTTGGACTGTCTTTTTATGCTTTTTTCGCCAATAAAAATGACAATCCTGAACTTCTGATGCAGGCCGCTGAATGGTGGATTAAAACGCATCAACTCGATCATTTTGAAAAGGCCATCAAGATCAAACAACTGATTGAAACAGAAAACTAAGCTTATGCTTTTTTAAGCAGCTCTTCAAAGCTTTGCATATGGGTAAAAACACCCGCTTTACGTTGGTATTGATCAATTTGTGGAACAAGCCGCTGAAAGTGTTCAGATTGGACATGTGCGTCTAAAGCAGCACGGTCAATCCACTCTTCAACAAAGACAAAATGTCCTTGATCTCGCAGATCATGATAAAGGTCATAAGCGATACAACCTTGCTCCAATTTGGTCTTGGCCACTAACTCTTGGTACAAAGGCAAAACTAAATCAATTTTATCGACTTGAATAAAATCTTCTGCGAGGAGTTTAAGCATATTGGTTCCATTATAAATCTAGGCTTAGTATTTAATTCATATCCTATATATTTAGACTTCAATACTAAGACTTCAATGTGCTCATAAAGCTCGTGACTGAGAACAACCAAATAAACAACACGAAACTACGTTCCTGCGTAAAGTGCGCGACATCTGTCCCATGTACAATATTATGACGGGTCATGGTCACGGTTGAACTGCTATCCATTTTATAAGCTTCTAATTCAGCAAAATAAATATTCAACTCGCAGGCAATTTTCGACTTATGCCACAAACTCTTTATTTCATGCCCCTTTAATCCGGGAACAATTTTATAGACATCCATAAACTTGGTATGGTTCTGCTTTAAGTAACCTTTGGCAATCAGCACATCGGTCAATAAACCTTCCAATTGCGCATATAAAAGCGGAATACAGCCTGCAAAACATTGCATTTCATACAGTTTAAAGATTTCTTGAATCACCAAACGACGTTGGGCTTTATGGTCTCCAATCTCAAGTGCATCAAAAGCTTGCAGTAATTCAGCTTGGAAATAGTCAGTTTGAATGACATCTAAAAGATTAAAATCGACATTGCTTTCATGCTGATTAATCAACGTCCAAATATGCACTAAATTCAAAGCATCATTGGCAACTTTACTGTCAACAGGTTGATCTAACTGATTCGCCAAAACATCAAAATAAGCCTCATGGGTTGCAAGTCCTTTTAACATTTGAATAAGGTGTTTATGTTCAGCAGCAGACATCGATTGTAGATATTGATCGGCATCTTTTAAAATGCTTTGCCCGAGTTGTTTACCCTTTTCATGTTGCGGAATTCGGGTCACTTCTTGTTGTTCAAAATCGTCAAAACTATCTTCGAAATCGGCATTGATCATGTGCTTGTAACTCATACGCTATCTCTTTAAGGCACTATTATCCCTGTTATTGCCAAGCGAATATAGAAGAAAATACGCTTTAACGGCTTTTGCCCTTCAAGACTTGAGGCTTTAGCAATCCATTCAATGCTTAGCTGCATCAATTCAATAGATTTCATACACACTAAACAGCAGTTTTTCCTTTTCAGAAATTGCCCAATAATGATGAGGTCGCACATCTTTGCCAACGAGCTTTTTAAACTGCCGATCCATACAAGCCCGCTCTACTATTTTAATCTGTTGCTCCGAACCATAAACAATAAAAGAGTCATGCACTTTATGATCATTATGCCCCTTTGACCATTCATTTGGCTGTACATAATGAATATTCGAATGCCAACTTTTCCAACGTTTTTTGATGGTCGGTTTGATACATTCAATTTGATGGCTTTGTGGTTGATTTTCTTGATTTCGATATTGAAGTAAAAATTCTTTTTTAGTCAGTGCGTCTAAAGGATAAACCACAACCCAATTGCCACTATCCCCTACATGCATCCGCTGATAAAAGAACACGGGTTCAGCCAAATATGGGAAAGTCTGATGGTCATAATTTTGGCTCTGTAGCAATCTTTCTGCATTTTTGTCGTCTCTTATATTTCCAAGCCAAATCGAAAATGCAAGATATAACATAATGATCACAGCCAGCAGCAATATAAACGTATAACCGAACAGCTTTAAAACCCCATCTAAAATTTTATGAGAAAGATCAGTGAACTGTTTGATGCTTTTTTTAGACAAGGTATTTCCTATTGATTTTTCTTTTTCAGTATCTTACTCAAATTGGCTATAAATACTCAATCAAGCAAATCAATTCCTACTGGCTCAAGCATCTTTTGAAAACATTTCACCTATTCCTTTGTGCATCTTGCTATTAACTCAGGTAAAATCATTGACCTTGCAACACTTTGCATAACGACGAACGAGAGAGTTATATCCGTGCGAAATATTTTAGTCACCAATGCCCTTCCTTACGCCAATGGTCCCATCCATATGGGTCACTTACTCGGTTATATCCAAGCTGATATTTGGGTTCGTGCCATGCGTGCAATGGGACATAACGTGACTTATGTATGTGCGGATGATGCTCACGGCACGGCAATCATGCTACGTGCCGAAGCGAACGGTATTACGCCTGAAGCGCAAATTGCCAATGTTCAAAAAGAACATATCCGTGATTTTGATGGTTTTGGCGTGCATTTCGACCATTACGATTCGACCAATAGCGATGAAAATAAAAATCGCTCGGAAGAAATTTATATTAAAAACCGTGAAGCAGGCAACATTGCAATCCGTCCTGTAAATCAGCTTTTTGATCCTGAAAAAGGCATGTTCTTATCAGATCGTTTCATTAAAGGCACCTGCCCAAAATGTAAAGCTGAAGATCAATACGGTGATGCCTGTGAAGTTTGCGGTACGACCTATAATGCAACAGAATTGTTAAATCCACGTTCAACTTTAAGTGGTGCGACACCTGTAGAAAAATCGTCAGATCATTACTTCTTTAAATTGCCAAATTTTGCTGAATATCTACAAAAATGGACCCGTGATGAAGGTCGCCTCCCTGTTTCAATTGCCAACAAACTAGATGAATGGTTTGAAAATGGCTTGAACGATTGGGATATTTCGCGTGATGCACCGTATTTTGGTTTTGAAATTCCTGATGCACCCAATAAATACTTCTATGTTTGGGTAGACGCGCCAATTGGTTATATGTCGAGTTTTGAAAACTACATTAAAGCCAAACGCCCTGAACTTAACTTTGACGATTACTGGAAAAAAGATTCCCAAAATGAGGTTTATCACTTCATTGGTAAAGACATCGTTTATTTCCACGCATTGTTCTGGCCTGCAATGCTTGAAGGTGCAAACTACCGCACGCCATCAGGCTTGTTCGTCAATGGTTTCTTGACTGTAAACGGTCAAAAAATGTCAAAATCACGTGGCACGTTTATTAAAGCTGAAACCTATTTAGAACATTTAAATCCTGAATATTTACGTTATTACTTTGCCTCCAAACTGTCTGATAAAGTTGAAGACTCTGACTTAAACTTAGATGATTTTGTGCAAAAAGTGAATTCAGACTTAGTCGGTAAAGTGGTCAACATTGCCAGCCGTTGTGCGAAGTTTATTAATACAAGTTTTGATAATAAGTTAAGTGCAACGTGTGCAGAACCAGAATTGGTACAAAGCTTTATTGATGCTGGTGATTCGATTGCACAAGCGTATGAAGCACGTGAATTCTCTGCTGCAATTCGTGAAATTATGGCGCTTGCAGACAAAGCAAACCAATATATTGATGAGAAAAAACCGTGGGCATTGGCGAAACAAGAAGGTCAAGAACAACAAGTTCATGATGTGTGTTCTGTCGGGATTAACTTGTTCCGTCAATTGGCCGTTTACTTGTCCCCTGTACTGCCAACTTTAGCAGCGCAAGTGCAAGACTTCTTAAAACTTGAAAACTTTGATTTTGCTTCAGGTAAAACGGTTCTAGTGAATCATGAAATTGCACAGTTCCAAGCTTTAATGCAGCGTGTTGACCCGAAAGCTGTTGCGGCTATGGTCGATGCGTCTAAAGACTCTTTAGCGGCTGCGGCTGAACCTGCAAAAGTTGAAAAGAAAAAAGAGAAGAAAGCTGCACCTGCGAAAGTTGAACCTAAAGTCGGCGAAGCAGAGATTATTGGTATTGAAGACTTTATGAAGGTTGACCTGCGTGTTGCTGAAGTTTTAGATGCAGCTCACGTTGAAGGCTCTGACAAATTACTTCAATTGACTTTAAATGTCGGTGAAGCTGAGCCACGTAATGTATTCAGTGGTATTCGTGAGTTTTATGCACCTGAAGACCTTAAAGGCAAATTGGTGGTGATGGTGGCTAACCTTGCACCACGTAAAATGCGTTTTGGTATTTCAAACGGTATGGTACTTGCGGCAGGCAATGGCGAAGGTGTTTGGGTGATTTCAGCTGAGTCTGGTGCTAAACCGGGTGATAAAGTGTCTTAAGGTTTAGATCTTAGATGAAAAAAGCCTCTACTTTTTAGGGGCTTTTTTATTGGATATTAGTTTCCCCTCATCCCTTGAAAAGCCGTGCTTCTCATCTCCCAAAGGGAGAACGACTCTTCATTAGATAAATTCTACAGTCCTTAATCACATGACCTGCGACATGGATGTCGCCCGTTCACTAGGGGCACAAGGATGTGCCCTCTAGTGAACAAAGGGGTTTTGTTACTTTTGCCCAGTCAAAAGTAAAGGAACTAAATAAGCAAACTATTCTGCCATTACTTTTTCATATCTATTTCGACAGGAGCTACAGAACTTACTTTGAAAACTAATTTCATCCCCGGTTAGACTAGATTCACACACATCACAAATCTGTTTTGCCTGATATTCACATGAAAAACAAAAACAACTTTCTATCGAGTAGGCATTCATCCAACAAGATGGACATGTACAAAATAATTCGTTTAATGAGTCTCCAAACATTGAATCCCTTCTCTGTTGATAGTCAACTTCTTGCTCTATAGCGGAGACGATCAATTCATGATAATCATTTTCTTGAAAGCAAAATAAACATCTATATCTAATTTGATCGGCATCAGCATTATTCTTTAAAGGTTTAATGAGATCAAATCTACATTCTGAACAATTAGACTGTTTGATAAGCTCTAAAATCTTAATGTTATAGTATGTATTTGAATCTAGATCATTAATACACTGTTTCCTTTCAATTTGATAAACCCTATCTACTTCTATTAAGATCGACCAAACTTCTTCACCAAAAAGTTCTATCGGATCTCGTTGTAAATATTTTCGAACAAAATCATTTATTACATTAAAGCTTGCTGCTACTAAGCCTAAAATTATCAAAGGATTTTCATCACTATATTTATGCTCAATATCATTTCTAATTTTTTGAATTTTTTCTAACTCACCCCATTCTATCAAAACCTGACTTTCATCTAATTTATCCTTGAGCTGTTTAAAATCTAATGTTTTTTTCTTTTCTTTTGATTTTAAAGCTATATAAATTAAATCTGGGTTAAGTGTGTATAGATAATATTTAAAAAGTAACAAAATCCCTGAAAATAGATTTCTTGTGCAGGAAATTAATCTTTTAGGATTTTCTTTAATTAACTCATAATCCTCTATTCCAAGCTGAATTGAGTCAATTGCATTTTGTAGTATTGTCATTCAAAAGTTACCATTTTAATTTTTTATAAAGTTCATCTAGTCACTATATGAAGCTTATGCTAGAACAAACATATCACCTGCAAACTTATAAGAATTCCTATGAAAAAACTGAAATCTAAACTCACCGCTCTAAGCTTAATAGCTACTGCATTTTCATCAGCCTTTGCCATTTCCCCGCCCGCCCCAATTCCACAACAAAAACAGGTTTCAGGTTATTACCAATATCAAGCTGGTGATGTACAAATCACCGCCCTGCTCGATGGTACCAATTTCATGTCTCCGAAGCTATTTCAAAACATTCCTGAAAAAGAAGTGCATGAAATTTTAAAGAAATACGCTGCCGACCAAGCTAAAGGTGTACAAACCTCGATAAATGCCTTTTTAGTCAATACAGGTCATTCACTGGTTTTGGTGGATAGCGGTGCTGCGAGCTGTTTTGGCGCACATTTAGGTTCAGTGTTAAGCAACTTAAAAGCATCAGGCTATCAACCAGAACAAGTCGATACCATTTTATTGACTCACTTGCACCCTGACCATGTCTGTGGCATTAGTCAAAATGGCGTGGCTAACTTTCCAAATGCAACAGTTTATGTATCCAATGATGAAGTAAACTATTGGCTAAACCCGAAACAAGTCGACAAACTCCCGAAAGAAAAGCAAGCAGGCTACTTAGGAACTGTAGAAAAAATTAAACAAGCTCTTGCACCCTATCAAGCCAAACAACGCTTCAAAACCTACAAATTGGGTGATCAAGTTCAGGGCTTTAAAGTCATTAATACCGCGGGGCATACACCGGGACATTTTAGCTATGAGCTAAAAACTAAGGATGAAACAGTCGTATTTATTGGCGATATTGTGCACTCACATACTGTGCAATTCGACAAACCTGAAACAGCAATTGATTATGATATAGACCCGAAAAAAGCGGTTGAAACACGTTTAAAACAATTCGCTGAATACGCAAGAGGTGGGCAAACCATTGCAGCGCCACACTTGCCATTCCCTGCGATTGGACATATTTATTCAGCAGATGGTAAGCGTTATCAATGGATTCCTGTGCATTTCAAAGATTAGTCTAAGACTCATACAATGTTATATGAGTTTAAAAATTATTTAAGATCAGCACAGCATTATTTAAAATTAAATCGCAATATTTTTATCCTTAAAATACCCCATAACCATCCCTCGACTGTTGTGGTTATGGGGCAAAAAAGTAAATTACTCTTTTAAATCCTCTAAAGTATCAACATAGTCAGCTTGATAACAATTGCGCCCAGATTGTTTGGCTTTATATAAATTCTGATCGACCAACTCTAAGAATTTCATTTGATCGCACTGCTCCGTTGGGACAATGGTTTTCACACCCATACTACAGGTGACAAATTCTGAAATTGTGGATGTACAATGCGTTAATTTGGCATTTTTTAAAGCCTGCATTAAGTTTTCAGCAACTTGAATAGCCGCTTCGGCATTGGTTTCTGGCAACACAACCGCAAATTCTTCACCACCAAAACGTGAAACCAAATCACGTGGACGACTACAGCAAGTCGACCATAATTGAGCAATCTCACGCAAACACTGATCACCGTTAATATGACCATGTCCATCGTTATATTGTTTAAAATAATCCAGATCAATTAAGAGGACTGACAACGGCTTTTGCAACCGCATGGCACTTTGCCATTCACGTGCAAAAAATTCATCAAATAAACGGCGATTCGCAATGCCAGTCAAACCATCTTTATAAGAAAACTCTTCCAACTGACGCTGTAATATTTCTAATTGCTCTTCTTGTTTTTTACGTTCGGAAATATCAAACATAAATCCTACTAAAGAATCCACTTCGCCATTTTCTGTACGGATCACATGAACCACATCTCGAATCCAAATATAGGATCCATCTGCTTTTAAAGCGCGATAATCTGCTTCATGGTCAATACCCGCAAGCGATTGTGCAACACAAAAATTAAATGTTTTTTCACGGTCCGACTCATGCATACGATCGACCCAATCTTGCACTGTTTTCCAAGATGCTTGTTGCCAACCCAACAATTTCTCAATTTGCGGACCAATATAATTGAACTGCTTACTTTCCCAGTCGATACTCCACGGAATAGCAAGGGTCGACTCAATTAAAGTTTTATAAACGACTTCGTTATATAACTGATTATTTTTAAATGGACTATTTGACATAGACTGACTCACTTTAATTTCAATCAGCACAGTTGCATAAGTCACTTTTACAGCATACACAACACTGATTTTACATTTTGAATATGCACCTCATCCCAATCAGCATAAGGCATCCTTACCTAAATCTGTACTATGACTCCCTGTAGCACAGTTAATTTTATAGCTCACACCCAAATCTATTTTTCAATCAAAAAAAATAAAAGTGAAGCTTGATTTGTCACTTAAAATTTTAAATTCCAACTGATAATGTAGGTTATAAATCACAATTGAGCTAGCTTTACAGCCATTTATTTACCTATAGTATAGAGGCAATTTTTCATGGGTTTCAAAAAAACATGGCTGTTCATTTTTTTCATACCTCAGACTGGCATTTAGGTCAGTTCTTCTACAATCACTCACGTCAGTATGAACATGAACAGTTTTTAACTTGGTTACTTGAACAAATTAAACAAAAACAACCGAATGCCTTGCTCATTGCAGGTGATATTTTTGATGTCATCAATCCTGCCTCTGCTGCCCAAAAGCAACTGTACCAATTTTTAGCCGATGCTCACGCGCTTGCACCGCATATGCAAACCCTGATGATTGCCGGAAATCATGATTCGGGTTATCGCATCGAGCAAGTTGAACCGTTACTGGAAAAATATAATGCCAAAACTGTTGGCGTAATTCGTTGGAATGAGGACAAAAGCTTAGATATCGAGCACTTACTGCAACCGATTTATGATGTAGATCAAAACATTGTCGCTTGGTGCTTAAGCCTGCCCTTTTTACGCAGTGCAGAAATTACCGGTTTTAATGAACACACCAGCAATAGTCAAAATGCCATTAGCTACCTACATCAGCAACTCATTAGCGAAGCCAAAAAGCGTAAAACCGATGATCAAGCGCTGATTTTAATGTCACATGCTCATATGCAAGGCGGTGAAACCTCTGACTCTGAACGCCCAATTATTATTGGGAATGAAGAAGCACTTTCAACCGCACTGTTTGATGAGGTGATTAATTATGTCGCGCTAGGACATTTGCATAAACCACAAAAAGTTCAGCATGCGCATATTCGTTATAGTGGCTCACCTATTCCTTTGTCTTTTAGTGAAATTAACTATAAACACCAAGTGGTTGAAGTCACCATTGACCCCACAAAGCCTGCTGAATCGCAGCTTCAGTTCGAAGCGCTACACATCCCGCGTAGTATTCAATTACACCGTATTCGTGGTGAGCTGAATGAAGTTTTTGCCCAACTCCAAGCCTTAGCAAGTGGCAAAATAGACAATATTGATCAACGTGAATATATCGATATTGAATATCATACCGATACCCCACCACGACCTAATTTAAGACAACAATTTGAAGATGTGTTGCCTAAAGAGCGCTATCGTCTGGTTAAAATTTCACGCCAATATAAAAATAATGACCAGCAAAATCATGCTACAAAAATTCAGCTTGAACCGCCAACGCCAGAAAAATTATTTGAACAAATTTGGCAAAACAAAGGCTATGCACAAGATGCTGCGGTACTCAAAGATTTTCAGACGTTGGTTCAAGAAGCGCGTCATTCACTTGAAGATAAAAACAGCATTTAAGGATCTGTCATGAAAATTTTATCAATACGTATAAAAAATCTGGCCTCTATTGCTGGCGAACATTTTATTGATTTTGAAAGTGAACCTTTAGCCAGTGCAGGCTTAATTGCCATTATTGGCAAAACAGGTGCCGGCAAATCGACGATTTTAGATGCCATGTGCCTTGCGCTATTTAATCAAGTCCCCCGCCTAAAAGGCAGTGATGGTAAATTGGTCGATGTCGATGGTTCAGAACTGCCTAGCAATTCCCCATTAACCGTACTGCGTCGCGGTACAGGACATGGCTTTGCGGAACTTTGTTTTGTCGCGCAGGATCAAAAACATTATCTGGCACGTTGGGAAATTAAACGTGCGCGTGAAAATGCAGCGGGTAAATTACAAAATGTGCAACGTTCTTTAACCTGTCTGACTGATGGCGTGGTGGTTGCCGATAAAACCAAAGCTGTCGAAACCCATATTCAACAGATTACTCAACTTAGCTTTGAACAATTTACCCGTGCAGTCCTGTTGGCTCAGTCCGAAGTCACTGCATTTTTAAAAGCACGTGACAATGAACGTGGTGCTTTACTTGAATATTTAACCAACTCCAACATCTTTGCCAAAATTGGTGAAATTGCATTTAGAAAAACAGCTGACATTGAAAAAGAACGCAAAAAACTCGAAGATGTTCTCGGTCATATTGACATTTTATCTGATGATGCAATTGCGGAACTGAATCAGCAATTTATAAATATCGATACCGAATATAAAAAATTAGAAACTGAAAAAAAGCTTTTAGAACAGCAACAACAATGGTTTGAACACAAGCAAAAGTTAGACACGGATATACACCTTCGTCAGCAACAACTTTTACTGCAACAACAGCAGTTTGAACAACTTGCACCACAGCGCATACAACTGAAACAGCTTGAAGCCTTTGCCTCTATTCGACCGAGTGTGATTCAACAACATAAAGTGCTCGCTGAATTAAATACGCTGCAACCACAAATTCAAAGCAGTGAACAACAATTCATTGTCATTGAACATGCTTTTCAGGCTGAAGAAAAACAGTTTCAACAGATTGATGAGCAATTCAAAACACAGCAAGCTTTTGAACAAACCCATCATCACGCCATTGAAAAAGTCAGAACCTGTATTCAAGAACGTGAATTTATTGGTCAGCAATTTAAAAAGGCACAAACGAGCTTGCAACAGCTCAACCAAGAGCAACAACCGCTATTACAACAACAAACTCAATTGCATACTGAGATAGAAAAACTCAAAAACCAACAACAAACGCAAACTGAACAACTGCATCAATCTGCACATTTCGTCAGTTTGGACGCGGGTCTCTCGGCACATTTGACCCAGCTACAACGTTTTATTCAGCAGTATCAGAATGTTGAACAGCAGTTTGGCCATATTGCCGCGGCGACAGCTGCTTTAAATGAAACACAGCAACAACTTCATGCACTACAACAGCAATTTGGTCATGAGGATCAAATCAGCAGCACACTTGCCGATCAGCGTCAAAATCGTGAGCACGCATTACAGCAAATACATCATATTGGTTTAATTCAAACTCAATTCAAACAATTCAGCCAAGTCTGTGTAGAGCGAGAAAAATTTAAAAGCTCGAACCATGAGTTGAGCCAAAAGCTTGAGCAAGCAACACAACAGCAACAACAGACTGAACAAAAATACCTAACGCAGAAGCAAGACCGTGAAAGCCTACAACGTGTATTGCAGCAACAACGCTTGTTACATACCGAGAGTATCGAAAAGCTGCGTCAACAATTGCTCGAAGGTGAGGCGTGTTTGGTCTGTGGCAGTACACAACATCCATTTAAGCAAGAGCATTCTGCCCTTTCGCAAGAACTTTTAAACTTACAACAACAGCAAGAGCAACAGGCGCTTCAACTTGAGAATCAATCTTTTGATGTCTGGCAAAAAGCACAACAGCTTTGCACCCAACAACATACGGCTTTAACGCAAAATACACTGCGTTTGAATGAGTTACAACAGCAAAGTACGCAACTCGAACAGCAACTCAAATCCGCTTTGGATAGCATGAAAATCTCACTCGATTTCAATCCAATGCATGAAAATACTGCGCAACAGTTGTTTCAGTTATCCGAAAAATATCAGCAAGACATTCAACAGCTTGATCACACTTTAGCGCAACTCAATCAAGCACAGAAAAATCAACGTGAGCAATTACAAACCATTCAACACATTCAGCAACATTTATCGACCATTCAACACGCTGAACAAAATATTCAACACCTGATTGATCTGCTTTCAGCCGAGCAAAAATACGCTTGGAAAACCCAGACCTCCAGCACAGCTACAAACATTGAACAGCAACTGATGCAACGCTTACAACTGCTGCAAACTGCGGATACGCTAAACAAACAACTGGATGAAAAAAATCAAGCACTCAAGCAAATTGAACAAAACATTTCCTTTAAAAATGAGCAAATTCAATCCACTACAACAGAAAAATCAGACTTTGAACGCCAAGGACAAAAGAATAAAGAATTGGCCATGACCCTTATTTTTGAGATGTCACAGATTCAGGTTGAAAAACCACATGAATGGCTAATTCAATATGATGAACAACGCAAAAATCTGCACATACAATTCAACCAAGCGCGGCAAAACATCGATCAATCGCGTCAACAGTTTGAACAACAGAAACGCCAACGTGATCAACTCAAAATACAGCTGACCCAACTTGAAATACAACAAACCGCCTCTGCACTTGAAATCCAACAATGGCTGAATCAGCATGCTGATTTTGATGCAATTTTGATTGAACAACTGCGTCAAATTCCCAATGAACAGCAACAACAGATTCGTTTAAATATTCAAACTGCCGAACGCAGCCTAAATGATGTGCAATCTGCGCTAAAAACCATTCAGGAACAACTGCAACAGCATGCCCTGCAACAGCCCAATATTGAATTTGAACAACTACAGACTCAAATGACACGCTTGGTCGAAAATCTGCAAGCGACCTTAGACATGCGAGATGGTTACAAACTCAAACTGGAAGTTCATCAACGGAATATCGACAAACAAAAGCAATTCGCAGATCAGATTCAAGCGATTCAACAGCAAGAACATCGTTGGGGCAAAATTTCTGGCTTAATTGGGGACGCTAAAGGCAAAGACTTCCGGGATTATGCCCAGCAATATAATTTAGATATTCTGCTCGAACATGCCAATCAACAATTGGTCATGCTTTCTCAGCGTTACACGTTAAAGCGCTTAGAAAACTCATTAAGCTTAGCCATTGTCGATCATGACATGGATGGTGAAACCCGTTCAGTCTCTTCCCTTTCAGGCGGTGAATCATTCCTGACTGCGCTTGCCTTATCGCTCGCCATTGCCAATATGGCATCGGGTTCCATGAAAATTGAATCGTTGTTTATCGATGAAGGTTTTGGAACGTTAGATGCCTCATCGCTCTACATGGTGATGAATGCCTTAGATCAACTGCAAAACCAAGGGCGTAAAGTTGTGCTGATCTCACATATTCAAGAAATGCATGAACGCATTCCTGTACAAATTCAGGTCAAACCATTGGGTGCAGGCGCAAGTACCATTCAAGTGGTCGGTTAAGCAAAAATAAACAAGGCTGTGTAAATACTCAGCCTTGTGGATGCTCTATTTTATGCTTGATTGGAATAATCTCGTGCACCGAAAAGTGCCGTACCAACACGTACCATAGTTGAACCTGCTGCAATGGCCTCAACCATATCTCCAGACATGCCCATACTTAAAGTATCCCAGTCTTCAGGCTGTACATGTTCCTGTTTAACCGCATCAAAAAGTTGCTTTGCATCTGCAAAAGCATGGGTGTTGTTGGGTGCTGGAATCACCATCAAACCACGCAGTTTTAAATGCGGCAATTGGCTAATCTTTTGCACCAACTCCGCCACTTCATTGGGCTGACATCCATCTTTGCTTTCTTGAGCATCAATATTAACTTGTAAACAAATATTCAATGGCACTTGATTGGCTTCGCGCTGCTTGGATAAACGCTCAGCAATCATTAAACGATCCACGCCATGTACCCATGCAAAACTTGCAGCCAAATGTTTGGTTTTATTGCGCTGAACATGCCCGATAAAATGCCACTCAATGGCTAAATCATTGAGCTTTTCAATCTTATCCAAAGCCTCTTGTAAATAATTTTCACCAAATGCGCGTTGCCCTGTTTGGTACATTTCACGTAAGCACTCACTTGGGTGAGTCTTTGAAACAGCCAATAACTGTACGGTTTCTGGCTCGCGCTGGGCTTGTTTACAGGCATCGGCAATATGCTGTAAAACTTGATTTCGTGATGCTTGAAGACTATTCATTGACGAGGTTCTCATTTCATTCAGCTTTTTTTCACTTTCCCTTAAAACTAACTGTTGGTTAAGCTCTGGGAAAGCCTTATTATTCTAACAAAATAAATAACATTTAAATGATCTCGGGGAAATTATGGACATTACTGAACTGCTGGCCTTTTCTGCTAAAAACGGGGCATCAGACTTACACTTATCAGCGGGTATGCCACCACTTATCCGTGTCGATGGTGAAGTTCGTCGCATCAATTTACCAGCTTTAGAACATAAAGAAGTACACAAATTGGTGTACGACATTATGAATGATAAACAGCGCCGCGATTTTGAAGAAAAACTTGAAACTGACTTTTCTTTTGAAGTACCGGGTGTGGCTCGTTTCCGTGTCAACGCATTCAACCAAAACCGCGGTGCAGGTGCCGTATTCCGTACCATTCCATCAAAAGTTTTAACCATTGAAGACTTGGGCATGGGGCAAATTTTCAAAGATATTTGTAATTTCCCACGTGGTATTGTTTTGGTTACAGGGCCAACGGGTTCGGGTAAATCAACCACTCTTGCCGCAATGGTCGATTATATTAACGATCAGCGTTATGACCATATTTTAACCGTCGAAGACCCAATCGAATTTGTCCACGAATCGAAAAAATGTTTGGTCAACCAACGTGAAGTGCATCGTGACACGCATGGCTTTAACGAAGCACTCCGCTCAGCCCTGCGTGAAGACCCTGATATTATTCTGGTCGGTGAGATGCGTGACCTTGAAACCATTCGTTTGGCGCTGACTGCTGCGGAAACAGGTCACTTAGTCTTTGGTACGCTACATACCACGTCTGCGGCAAAAACCATTGACCGTGTGATTGACGTATTCCCTGCTGAAGAAAAAGACATGGTTCGTGCCATGCTTTCTGAATCATTACAGGCCGTTATTTCTCAAACACTACTGAAAAAAAATGGCGGTGGTCGTGTTGCAGCGCATGAAATCATGATTGGTATTCCGGCTATTCGAAACCTGATCCGTGAAAACAAAGTCGCTCAAATGTATTCTGCCATTCAAACCGGTGCCAACTACGGCATGACCACACTGGATCAAAGCCTAAAAACTTTAGTTTCTAAAGGCATTATCAGCCCGCAAACGGCACGTACTATGGCGAAACAACCAGAAGCATTCTTATAAGTTTAAATGGATTTAGGATCTTATTATGGATTTTAACGACTTACTGAATTTGATGATCCAACAAAAAGCATCAGACTTGTTTATTACGGCTGATGTTGAACCATCAATGAAAATTAATGGTCAAATTTTACCCATTGCCAAAACCAAGCTAACGGGTGAAATTACCGGGCAACTTTTAAACTCCATCATGAGCGAGAAACAGCGCAAGGAATTTGCTGAAACGCGTGAATGTAACTTTGCCATCAGTAACCGTGACAAAACTGCGCGTTTTCGTGTCAGTGCATTTCAACAACGTGATCAACCCGGTATGGTGTTACGTCGTATCGAAACTGTTATTCCGACCATGGATGAGCTGAAGTTACCGCCAATTTTAAAAGAATTGGCGATGACTAAACGTGGCATCATTATTTTCGTGGGTGCAACCGGTACGGGTAAATCAACCTCTTTAGCCTCGATTATTGGTTATCGTAACCATAATTCTAAAGGTCATATCATTACCATTGAAGACCCGATTGAATTTATCCACCAACATGCAGGTTGTATCATCACCCAGCGTGAAGTGGGTATTGACACCGACTCATTTGAAGTCGCTTTAAAGAACACCTTACGTCAAGCACCCGATGTGATTTTGATTGGTGAGATTCGCTCGCGTGAAACCATGGACTACGCGATTGCCTTTGCTGAAACGGGGCATTTGGTGTTTGCAACCCTACACGCCAACAATGCCAATCAAGCGATTGACCGTATTATTCACTTCTTTGATGCAGACCGTCATAACCAGTTGTTTATGGACTTATCGCTTAATTTAAGAGCCATGGTGGCCCAGCAACTGATTCCAAGTGTTGATGGTAAATCACGTCGTGCCGCGATTGAAATTTTAATCAATTCACCATTAATTTCTGACTTGATTCGTAAAGGTGAAGTACATGAAATTAAAGAATTAATGAAGCGTTCACGTGAACTTGGCATGCAAACTTTTGACCAAGCTTTGTTTGACCTGTATAAAGCCAAACAAATCACCTATAAAGATGCATTGAAACACGCCGACTCACCCAACGACCTTCGTCTACAAATTAAATTGTCTGAAGAAGGCGCTGAGCGTTTAATGCATGCAAATTCGAATATCACCTTCGATGGGCAAGCTTAAAAGTAAAAAAAACAGGCTTCAAATGAAGCCTGTTTTTTAACTGATTTTACCCAGTATTATTTTTTACGGTATGCGTCTTGGCATTCTTGTGAATCACAGTAACCATAAAGGTTTAACGAGTGACCCGTTAAAGTGAAACCGTATTTCTCAGCCACTTCATGCTGTTGATGTTCAATCACATCATTGGTGAATTCAACCACTTTGTTACAGTTTTGACAAACAATATGATCATGGTGATCTTCTTGCATAATTTCAAAAACTGAATGGTTATTTTCAAAATGATGACGTTGGATAATACCCGCAGCTTCAAATTGTGTTAACACTCGATACACAGTTGCTAAACCGACATCTTCGCCCTGTTCGAGTAAAGTTTTATAAATGTCTTCTGCGCTTAAATGGTGTTGTCTTGAATTTTCTAATAATTCCAATATTTTAATTCGTGGAAGCGTAACTTTAAGGCCAGCTTTGCGTAAATCTTGATTTGAAATAGGCATGTAAAAAGGTCTCTCAACAAATTTAAAGTTGGAATATGCAACAAAGTTTAGATGCAGTATGATCTATCCGTGGATCAAATGCATCATAATTAATTTGGGATAGTGTAGCAAAATGCAAAAAATCATGTTGACGTTGTTCGTCACTTCACTGCTCGCAGGCTGTTCGACCTTGGGCGTTTATAAAGTTGATATTCCTCAGGGAACACCCTTAACTCAAGCACAAGCTTCAAAAATCCAAGTCGGTATGAGCCACCAACAAGTTCGCTTTTTGCTCGGTAGCCCTACAGTATCAGATCCAATGAATCCTTTACGTTGGGACTACATCTACAACTATATACCAGGGACGTATGCTAAAAAAGCCAAAATCCCAGCAGCACACGGTCAACACTTAAGAATTTACTTCGATCAAACCGGTACGGTACAGAAGATTGAAGGCTTGGAAACAATCCCAGAATCTCAACCCGGCTTACCAGGATCAAAAGAAGCGATTCTAAATGCGCCTCCACTATAGACGCTTTAAAATAAAAATAAACCCCTCAATGAGGGGTTTTTCTTATCACTTCAATTGTTTAAAGCGATTTCCGCGGCAATAACGTCCGACTGGATTTTCTGCAGCACGTTTTCGACGAATATCCTGTGGATTAATGGTCAGTGCTCGATAAATTTCGACCCGATCGCCGACCTGTAATCTTTGATCTGGATCTTGCAATCGCACCCCAAAGATTCCCAATGCAAGTGGTTCAGGTAAATTCGTCTGCGCCCGTATCCCACTTTGCTCAATTGCGTCTAATGCGGTCATGCCCTGTTGAAAAGGAACAGCGATCAGAAATTGCCGATCTTGGGCCGCGTATGCCACCCAAACTTGTTGTATCTCACTCATTAGAGCAATTGTCCAATAATCGAGATGATCGCCAAGATAATCGCTACAGGCAGTACCACACGCACCGCAATACGCCACAGGTTATAAAATAGCTCATTACTGAAGTTCATCGACTTACGTAGATGACTAATTTTCATGATCCATCCTGCAAAAACAGCATAGATTAAACAAATGACCAAGCCCCAAAGCATGAGAAGTGTATTAAAAATGGGACTGATTGCAGGAATGGCCCAAATAAATACCGCAGCCAATATCACCAGCCATTGAATCGCGATATTTAATTGACGTTGTAAGAGTTGCTCACGTGCCATATTCAGTAATAATGCCGATACACTCACCACAGCAACGACAAAAGTAAAACTTGGAATTGCAGCATTTGCGGCAAAAAAAGCAAATGCAATCACGGCAAATAATTGCGCAATCCAGATGGGTAATGCGGTTTGAGTGGCAGCATCTTGTTGTTTAAGTGCAGGCAAACTACTTTGCCAATACAAGCCCATTCCAAGTCCACTGGCAACCAATGCTAAGACTGTAGCTCCGCCCCATTCACTAAATGCCACAGCGGTCACATGCCAAGCAGGTAATGCAGTTCCCAAAATATTGGCGAGGATGAGAGAAGCCAACACCGCAACAACACTTAACCCAACAATAATCTTTCGAGGTGCAAAGGAAAGTGCAAATGCAACAATGGCCAAGCCCACGAACAATAAATTTGGTGCAATCCCATTGAAGGCAAAATGCCCCAATAATTGACTGGCGTTAGACAGCATACCGCCTGCTAAAAAAGGGATAAAAACAACGGCCAGCCAACCGACTAAACGCCATTTTTGAGAAGCATCCGCATCACGCGTTAAACTGGATAATGCATTTAGAGCCGTGGTTTTTGAACGCTTGGCTAAGGCAATTTCTAAATAACAGATAGGTAACGCTAAAATAAGCATTGTCCCTAACCATAACAACCAAAAATCAAGTTGACGATCAACCTGAATTCCGACAATTGGTGCTAACGTGGCAATGATGATAAAAGATAAACAAAATGCCATCAGCGGCGATAACCATCGTGACATAGCATTGTCCTGCATGATGCGTTCCTAAAAAAAGTCTTCCGCTATTTTGCCTTTGTCATGGGGGAAAATCAAAAAGAAAAAGCAAACCATTATTGCTAATGATTTGCAGCGCAAAATTATAATCACTTTTAATTATTGTTAGCTCTGTTCTCTTTTTATGAAAAGAAACGAGAAAACCAGTTTTTACCTTTTTTCTGTTCTTTTTCTTTAATGATCCCCATCATATTTTCTTTCACAGCGCCGACATAATCGGCATCATCGTGCTGAATATGGTTAATCAACCATTTTGACAGCACTTCATGTAATTCGCCTTCAATCGCCTGTCCCATTTCAAAACGGTCACGATAAGATTCAATTTTTTTAATAAATAAATCATGTACACGTTTATGCGGTACGCGATATTTATAACCAGCCTCTTCTTGCAAAGACTCTTCAAAGGTAAAATGTGATTGCGTATAATCAATGATATTATCAAGAATTTGTTTAATACGTTCACGATTCGTATGATGAGAAAAATCATCAATCTCATTGATATAATCAAGAATTCGTTTGTGTTGATCGTCAATCACATCGATACCAGTATTATATTCTGGAACCCATTTCATTTTCATTACGACCACCTATAAAATATATACGACTAATCACATAAATATATAATATATTGATTTTAAACAAATAAAAATAAACCAAAATGGTTGGTTTTAAATATTAAGTTCTCAAAAAACGATAAACACATGATATATATTGCTTTTATAATTAATACCAATCAAAAAGATCAAGTATTTTTTAACCAATATCGCCCTGAATAATCCAATAAAAACTAGGATTATTATTGAATAAACAACAATATTGATTAAATCATATAAACAAAAAAATAATCAATTTAAATATACTTTTAAAAATAAAAGAATATAAAGCTCTTATATTTTAAGCAAAATAATTTTTTAAATATTTTACTCATTAAAAAAGCGATAAAGAGATTAAATCAGTATCGCCACAAATATATACCGATTAATTTTATGCTCTAATATTGATCTGCTTTGGTTATACGTTTTAATGCTGGATTTAATTTTTCACGTTCTAAACGCTCAACATGGGTTTGCTGCTTCAAAATTGGCTGTCCATACTGAAATAAAATCATCTCTCCAGGTTCAAACGCAGTCCATTTTTCATTTTGGGTTAAAGGCTCGGTGGTAATCACCGCGACCCTATCCTCAGGTGTAGTGACTTGACTAAAATCGACTTCGACATCGAGATCAATCAATTGCGCAGGTTTAAATGGATACTCTCGGACCAACCAATGCAATTTTGTAATTGCATAGGTAAATAAGGCCTGACCATTGGACAAACAAAAATTAAAAGTACCGTGCTCTGCTATTTTCGGCGAGACTTCCGCCAACAAAGCAAAAATTTGCTCAAGTTTCGGTTCATGATAACCAAACTTATTAACCAATTGATCGAGTAAAAAACAGAAAGCACGTTCACTGTCGGTATTGCCAACGGGCGTGAAACGTCCTGATAAAGCGGGATTAAAACCATGCAAATCGCCATTGTGGGCAAAAATCCATTGCCTTCCCCAAAGTTCACGGCTAAATGGATGCGAATTTTCTAGGCTAATTTTGCCTTGTGTTGCTTTGCGGATATGTGCAATTACATTACGCGACTTAATCGGATAATTACGGACCAGCTCCGCAATCGGAGATTCAACTGCCGATTGATTATCGACAAAAAGTCGACAGGCCTTGTCTTCAAAAAAGGCAATACCAAAACCATCACAATGGTCTGAGGTAATACCCGCACGTTGAGAAAAACCACGAAATGAGAAAGTTACATCTGTTGGCGTAGCACAATTCATTCCGAGCAACTGGCACATAGTCTTAATCAAACGGTAAATATATGATTTTTCTATTTTGCATGACTCGAGATAGGGTTGCAAATCTCAATTTAGAATACCCATAACTATTTTATGTATTAATTCAATAATCAGCGTCACATATGCAGCTTTATTTCAGGACAGAATACTCTAGGTAAATAAAAAGCCTCATAAAGAGGCTTTTTAATCATTCATTTATTGCTTGGCACGATTGGTGATTAAAGTCCCTACACCATGATCGGTAAAAATCTCAAGCAAAGTTGCATGAGGGACACGACCATCAACAATGTGCGCACTTACCACACCACCTTTCACCGCATCAAGCGCACATCCCACTTTAGGAATCATGCCACCGTAAATCACACCCGTTTCAATCAAGCGATCAACTTCTTGCGTGGTTAAGCCAGTGAGCAGGTTTTTATTCTCATCCAGCACACCCGTGATATTGGTCAATAGAATCAGTTTTTCCGCACCCAGGGCTTCTGCAACTTTACCGGCAACCAAATCTGCATTGATGTTATAGGTATTTCCCTCATCATCCACGCCTAGGGGTGCAATCACAGGGATAAAGTCGCTATTGGTAAACATTTCTAAAACATCAGTTTTAACACCAACCACTTCACCGACCAAACCAAGATCAATTTGTTGTACCGTGCCATCTTCAGCAATTTTTTCCATCAACAGTTTTTGTGCACGAAGTAAATTACCATCTTTACCGGTTAAACCAATCGCACGACCACCATGTTGATTAATCAGGTTCACGATCGATTTATTAACGCTACCACCCAAAACCATTTCAACCACTTCCATGGTCGCGGAATCAGTTACGCGCATGCCATCAATACGATCCGATTCACGACCCAGTTGTTTTAAAAAGGAATCGACCTGTGGACCACCACCATGCACCACAATGGGATTTAAACCCACAGTCTTGAGCAAGACAATGTCACGGGCAAAAGAGCTTTCAAGCTCTGGATCGGTCATTGCGTTGCCACCATATTTCACTACCAGCGTCTTACCTGCAAAACGTTGAATGTACGGCAAAGCTTCAGTCAAAATTTGTGCTTTGCCGATGCCAGTGTGTTGATGTGGCATTCGCCTCTCCTTATTGAGCATCTAAAATGTCTTGTGCGATTTTCGGATATCGGTCACTTAACATGGAAACAAATGTATCTCGAATAGCGTTTAATCTTACAGGATTGTCTGCATCAAAGCGCACTGTAAAATATTCACCGGTATTCGATGCTCGAATAATGCCAAAACCATCTTCAAAATCAAGTCGTATACCATCAATTTTACTTAATTGTGCGCCAAAATCATGACTTTTAAGCTCAACATCATGCAATACAGCAGCAGGTACTTCACTATGGGTACTAATATAGGTATCTTCGGTACAATAGCGTTCTGGATAAATTTTTAATGCCTTTGATAAGCTTAAATCAGGGTGTTGACTCAAGTACTCAAGCACACGTAAACCGGCATATAAGCCATCATCATAACCAAAACCACGGCCGTCATTAAACACATAATGACCCGAGTATTCTCCGCCAAAAATGGCATGACCCTTGGACTGCGCGATGTAAGTTCGTAAAAAAGAACTTCCCGTACGAATCATTTTTGCCTGTCCGCCCAAGCGACAAACCGTGTTTTTCACCATCGTCGAACATTTCACATCAAAGACAACTTCATGCCCCGGATGTGTTTTCAAACATATTTCAGCAAATAAAGACATTAAGCGATCTGCTGAAATAATGGTTCCACATTCATCAATCAAAACTAAACGGTCGCCATCGCCATCGAGTGCAATCCCAATATCGGCCTGTTGCTCAAGCACCGTTTTTCTTAATTCAACCAGATGCTTTTCTTGAGATGGATCTGGTGCATGATCTGGAAAATGACCATCCGCATTACAACGGATTGCAATGACGTCACAGCCTATTTTTTTTAACACCAAAGCCGCACAGCGCCCAGCTGAACCATTTAATCCATCGAGCACCACTTTAAATGGGCGTTTTAACTGGATATCTTGCAACAACGCATGTTGATACTCGATACAATATTGAATGACAATTTCATGTTGCACAGGCTTGATGGTTATTTTTTGCGTTGGATCAAAAACATGCGTCGCACTAATCGCAACGTCTTGGATCATGTCTGGACTCGGTGGTTCATGCTGAATAATCCACTTAATCCCATTATCCCCTTTCGGGTTATGACTTGCGGTCAGCATAATCCCATTACCGTCAAATTGACGGGCAATAAAATATAATAATGGTGTCGAACAACAGCCTAAAATGGTTGTCTGAATCTGATTTTCTTCACACACCTGCCGGATGATTTCTGCATATGCAGGACTGGTTAAACGTGCATCATAACCAATTGCAAGTTGAGTCTGCCCTGCCGCCTGATATTGAGCAACCAACCCATAAGCAATCGCTTGCACAAGTTCTGGTGTCAAAAGAGCGATGTTTCCACGAATATCATAGGCACGAAAAATTTGTGACGGAAATTTTTTATTTTTAAAATTCATAATTATTTCTTCCACTTACTGTAGCCCATAAAATAAATAAAATATGGAATGCTTTATTTAGGTCAAAATTCACAAGCAGTAAATCATTTAAAATGGGAAGAGCAACATTTTAAAAGCATTCCATGCTTTTTATCAATGGTAAAAATATTTATAAAATTTCAAAAGGCTATATTTACTTGAAAAATAAATTATTTGTTTTTATTTTCAAACCAAAAAATAAATATCCTTTTAAATCAAAATAATGATTTACGATCAAATAAACAACCACACAATTAATATCATGAATGACAATATTTTAAATCCCTGTTTACAGTGATTTTTATTATTAAATTTATTTTAAATCAAAGTACATCAATCATCGAACCTGATAAAAAAATAATCGGGTTATTTATTTATCAGGTCATTCATTTTTAAAGTAAATCTAATTTTTAGCCTTGACCCGTATGACCAAAACCACCTGCACCACGTTCCGTTGCAGCAAACTCTTGCACTTGTTCAAATTCAGCATGAACCACAGGAACAAGTACATATTGCGCCAAACGCTCGCCCGGCTCTAAAGTAAATGCTGTTTGACTACGATTCCAAACTGATACCATCAACTCACCTTGGTAATCTGAATCAATTAAGCCCACCAAATTACCTAAAACAATACCGTGTTTATGACCTAAACCTGAACGCGGTAAAATCAAACCTGCAAAGTGAGTATCTTCAATATAAATGGCTAAACCTGTTTTAACCAATACCGTTTGACCCGGTTCAATGACAGTCGCTTCATGTACACAAGCACGCAAGTCTAAACCTGCCGAACCCGAAGTCGCATAGGTTGGCATAGGCCATTCATTACCTAAACGTGTATCGAGTACTTTCACTTGAACTTTCATCTGTTCTTTCCTAATTGCATGGTTTAAAGAGTAAATTAACGCTTGATCAGCGCACGTAAATTTTCGAGATAATGCTGTGCTTGCAATTTTGGATCAATATTGCCTGCCAATTTTTTCTTACGACCCAGCCAGTCCAAATCATCTTGGGGTAACTCATCAAGGAAACGACTTGGTGTCATTTGCTTCATTTGACCACCATTTTTACGCTGTTCTGCCAGCGTCATGGTTAAGCCTTGACGTGCACGCGTAATCCCCACGTACATTAAACGGCGTTCTTCTTCAACGGTTTCTGCCGCAATCGAATTCTTATGCGGTAACAGTTCTTCTTCCAAACCAATCATATACACATAAGGAAATTCAAGCCCTTTCGCGGCATGTAGCGTCAACAGATTGACCTTGTCGGTATCTTCTTCTTCTTGTTGTTGCTCCAACATATCCAGCAACACCATCTTGCGAATCACGCTTTCAATGTTTTTTTCATCGACATCTTCAGCACGATTAATCAAACTTTGAATACTGCTATACAGCACTTCAATGTTATCTAGTTTGGTTTTCTCTTGCGCCGGCGTTGCGGCTTGCTCTTTGATGTAATCGATATAGCCTGCTTCATGCATCATCTGGCGAATGATCGGAACAGGTTCATCATCTTCCGTTAAATTACGGGTAAAGTTACCAATAAAATCGGCAAATTCAGCCAGTTGAGTGGTGGCTTTTTTAGGCATCACCATCGTCAAGCGCTGATCACCCGCGGCGGTTAATAACGACAAATGATTTTCTTGTGCAAATAATCCTAACTTTTCTAAAGTCACAGGGCCAATCGCACGTTTTGGCGTATTAATAATCCGTAAGAATGCACTGTCATCTTCTGGATTAATGATAATGCGCAAATAACTCATAATGTCTTTAATTTCAGCACGACCAAAGAACGACTGACCGCCTGACAATTTATACGGAATTTGCATTTGACGTAGCTGGGTTTCTAAAACCCGTGCTTGGAAATTACCCCGATATAAAATCGCATAATCTTTCCAATTTTTACCATTCATCAGTTTATGTGTGATGAGATCTTTTACCACGCGTTCCGCTTCATCATCGTCATTACGACAGGTAATCACGCGAATCACCTCGCCATGCCCCTTATCTGACCAGAGTTTTTTATCAAAAAGATGCGGATTATTACCAATCACCGTATTGGCGGCTTTAAGAATACGACTGGTTGAACGATAATTTTGCTCAAGCTTAACCACTTTTAAATTCGGAAAGTCATCTTTTAACAACGCCATATTCTCAGGCTTCGCACCACGCCACGCATAAATGGATTGGTCATCATCGCCTACGGCAGTGAATTGCCCCATCACACCGACCAGCAATTTCACCAAAATATACTGGGCCGTATTGGTATCTTGATATTCATCGACCAGTAAATAACGGACACGGTTTTGCCATTTGTCACGAACTTCGGCATTTTCTTGTAATAAACGTGTTGGCATAACGATCAAATCGTCAAAATCGACCGCATTATAAGCACGTAAATTACGCTCATACAGTTGATACAAATGCGCAAACTGGACATCGTCTGCTGTTTCACAGGTGGTATGTGCTTGTTCGGGTGGAATCAAATCATTTTTCCAATCCGAAATCATTTTCATTGCCTTGGCAATCAGTTCTTTGCTTTCTGCCCCCGATAAATTATCGCGGTGCATTAAGTCCATCAAAATGCGCTTACAATCATCGGCATCTAAAATGGAGAAATTATTTTTTAATGGCGTATGTTTAAGTTCTAAACGCAGTAAATTCAAACCAAAAGTATGGAAAGTCGAAACCGAAAGCCCTTTGGCTTCCTCACGAGACAATAACTTCCCGACACGTTCTTTCATTTCACGTGCCGCTTTATTGGTAAAGGTCATGGCTGTAATACGATGTGCAGGAATACCGCAGTTCTGAACCAAATGCGCGACCTTTCGTGTAATCACAGACGTTTTACCTGAACCTGCCCCTGCAAGTACTAACAAGGGTCCTTGAGTATATTTCATGGCTTCAAGTTGCTTGTCATTGAGTTGACTTGCCGACGACATAGTATTTCCTCGTTTTGATTCGAGCTAGATTATAGTCATCTGAGCCACGCTTGCATAACCTAAAATACAAATTTGACATTCATAAAAAAACCACCCGAAGGTGGTTTTTATGAGTAAACGAAACTTATTTAGTTTCGTAAACAGAAATCTCTACACGACGGTTTTGTTCACGACCAGCAGCTGTTGAGTTGTCAGCGATTGGAGAAGATGAACCGTAACCACGTGCAGTCATACGTGAACTTGAAATACCTTGTGAAGCTAAGTAGTTTTTCACAGAGTTCGCACGGTTTTGAGACAATGGGTTATTAATTGCATCACTACCCGTATTGTCTGTATGACCATGAATAACCAAAGCCAGTTTGCTTGAAGTACCATCTTCACGAAGAACTTTA
This sequence comes from Acinetobacter bohemicus ANC 3994, assembly GCF_000367925.1. GTDB lineage: Bacteria > Pseudomonadota > Gammaproteobacteria > Pseudomonadales > Moraxellaceae > Acinetobacter > Acinetobacter bohemicus. Next base: position 111,022 of record NZ_KB849164.1, on the reverse strand, counting down.
GCAACGTCATTTAAAGCAGATTGGAACTGTGCTTGAATCGTAGACGAATTGGTTGCAAATGTTACGCTTGGCATAACAAGATTAATTGAACCATCTGGATTACGGCCTACATCAACACCTGTACCAGCCAACTCTTGACGAAGACGTTTTTCTTTCTTATCAAGAAGTAAACCCGCACCGCCGCCCACAACTGCACCAATCGCTGCTGCTTGACCCATTTTGTCTTTGTCGGCATTAGAATAGGCAATTCCTGCACCCAATAAAGCACCAATACCAGTACCGATGGCAGCTTTGTCATATTCCATATTTTGACAACCCGAAAGTGCCAAGGCCCCAACTACAGCTGAAATAACTAGTGCACGCATCGCATGCCTCCTTCTTGTGTTTTGTTGTATGCTGGAATGATGAATTAAAAAAAATCGGCACACCATTGATTTTTTGTAAATAACACAATCATTAGTTACATTTTGTAATATTTTATGTGAGTGTAGCGGGTGACTTAATCACAATTTCTTCATAGTTGGATGAATAGGCTTTTTTATTTCAAATTCTACACTTATATTAAAAGATGAAAAAAAGATTAAGTGACTTTATTTTAGGACTGTTTTATATGTCATCGCAAATTAAGAAACAACCTCTATTAAAAAAAATATCTCGAGGACTAACTGTTGGGTCGGTCATTACTGGAAGTACCTTTTTCCATGGCCCCCCTGTTCTTGCACTTGGCTTAACAAAATTAGTCAAAAAATCACGTAAAGTTGATGAAACCAATATTCAAATTACCAACAGTTGGTTAAGTATCAATAATTGGCTGATTGATCATGTGTTACCGCACTTGAAATGGGACATTAGCATTGCTGACGATTTAGAGCTGAGCATGCAAGGGCGTTACCTGATGACCTGTAATCATCAAAGTTGGGTCGATACCACAGTCAATCAATATTTTGGCTTAACCCGTATGCCACTGACGCGTTTCTTTACCAAATGGGAACTGATCTTTATTCCGTTCATTGGACCCGCCTTTAAAATTTTAGGTTTTCCAATGATGAAACGTCATTCCAAAGAACAGATTGCGGCAAATCCTGAGCTGAAAACCCGTGATCTGGAAGAATCTCGTAAAGCCTGTGAACAATTATTGAGTCAGCCTTTTACCTTACTCAACTACTTAGAAGGCACACGTTTTACCCCAGAAAAACATGCCAAGCAGCAATCACCGTATAAACATCTCCTCAAAGCCAAAGCAGGCGGCTTAGCTTTAGCCTTAAATATTTTGGGTGACAAAATTGATGCTCTGGTTGATATGACGATTGTTTATCCTGATGGCGCACCCGGTTATGGTGATTTTTGGTTAGGAGACGTCAATCGTATTGCGGTCAATCTGCGTAAAATTAACATTCCCCCTTGGGTATTAGCAGGCAATTATGAAGATGATGCAGCCTATCGTGAACGCTTTCAACAATGGGTCGATGAATTATGGACTGAAAAAGATCAACTGATTGAACAGATGAAACAGCAATATCAAACCACTCAAGCCTAAATTGGCGCAGCTTTAACCTACGATGCAGAACACTATGAAAACCAAGTCTAAATATCACCATCTAGATCCGAATAGTCTGTCCTTCAAACTATTTCTGATTTACGACATCTTTATGGTGTTTATTATTATTTTCAATCTGTTCTGCTTATGCGCCAATCTGTTCTTGATGAGCAATATCGGCATTTGGTTTTTTCAAAGCATTCATCTAATTGATGTACTGAACTTTTATCGTAGCCATTTACACCCTTGGGTGATCAGCACAGAAGCTTGGTTTATTGTATTTCTGATTGCCGAGTTGCTCATTCGTTGGGGCATTGCCATTGTGCAGCGCCACCATCAGCGCTGGTTTTTCTTTCCGTTTATTCATTGGTATGAAGTTCTCGCCATTATTCCCTATCTGCGCTTTTTACGTTTATTCCGTGCCGGCATCATTGCCTATCGTTTGCATGAAATGGGCTATAAAATCGTTCCCAAATCACTACAGCTTAAGGGCCAGTTTTATTACAACGTGGTGATGGAAGAACTATCGGATCGAATTGTGATTAATGTCCTTGATGGCATTAAAAATGAATTGGAAACCAGTTCGAGCCATAAAGTCATCATTCATGATTTGGTCGAACATCACCGTGTGTTGTTTGCCACAGCCCTTGCCGATATTTTGCAGGATACCCTAAGCACAGAATTACAGGCTCAGCGTCATGTGATTGCCAAAAATGTCGGAAACATTGTCAATCAAGCGATTGAAGACACACCGGAACTCACTCAGCTGCTCCGACTTATTCCTTTGGTCGGCAGTCGCATTGAACAGCAAATTCAAAGTATTGGACAACGTCTTGGGGAAAATATCACGCAGGGCTTGATTGATCCTTTCACACCCAATGTTGCTGAAAACGAAAATGACCCGAAAGATGAGCAAAATATTTATCACTATATTGCGAACAAAATCAGCACACTGGAAATTGAAGATAATCCACATTTGGAAAAACTGGTCGAATCTGCAGTTTTTGAAAGTCTGGCAGCTATCCGCAAGCAAGTCGCAGTCAAACAGTGGCTGATCCAGATGCAACAGCGGGATCAAGTTAAAGAATGATCATGAGATAAAAATATTGAAAACACAGCTAGAGAAAACATTCAATTTGTTCTAGGATTTGCTCTATTTACAACATTACTTCGACATAAAATGAATGAGTCAGAAGTCTTAAGGAATAATTATGGCTGATATACGGATTACAGGCAGAATGGTTAATTTTACCCGATTAACTTTTGACACCAATGATCACCATGCAATCCGCCAGCAATTGACTCAAATGCTTCAAGAGACTGCCTCTCACGGCACTCTGGTCATTATTGACAGTACAGTAGAACAAGAACTGATTGCGCTTATTCAGTTGTTAATTAGCCTCGATTTACAACCTATGGGCGTAATTGATGGCCTGCTGACAGCAGAAGCGCATGCGATTCAATTCCCTGTTCTACCCGCAGACAATAAATCTTTGCAGCGTATTAAAGCCACGAAAGAGCAAGTGGTTGAGGTCAAACCTGAATTTTCTGATGAACAAGCAGCCACGCCTGCAAAAGAAGAGCCAAACGCGCCCCGTATCGTCAATCATGTGACCTCTTATCACGATGAAATTTTACGCACAGGTCAATGTCTGGTACAAGATCATGGCGATATCATTCTCAATGCAGGGATTAATAGTGGTTCTGAAGTAATTGCTTCAGGAAATATACATATTTATGGTAGCGTCCGTGGTAGAGTCATTGCCGGCGCAGGCGGGAACCATGCAGCACGCATTTTCTGCCACTCCCTAGAAGCAGAATTGGTCTCTATTGCAGGCACATATTGTGTAGCAGATGACATTCCACAGCATGTCTTAAAAAAATCTGTACATATTTACCTGAATGACCAGCAAGAGCTTGTATTTGAAGTTCTAGAATTTTAATGTATAAATAAACACCAGAAGCCCCATATCAAAAAGGGGATTTGAACCATAACAGGAGTGGATTCGGTGGCGAAAATTGTTGTCGTAACATCAGGCAAAGGTGGCGTAGGTAAAACTACAACTAGTGCATCTTTTGCAACAGGTTTAGCCCTTCGCGGTCACAAAACTGTTGTGATCGATTTTGACGTAGGTTTACGTAATCTCGACTTAATTATGGGTTGTGAACGTCGCGTTGTTTATGATTTTGTGAATGTATTAAATAATGAAGCTCGACTTCAACAAGCCCTTATCCGCGATAAAGATATTGAAAATTTATACATCCTACCTGCATCACAAACCCGTGATAAAGATGCCTTGACCGATGAAGGTGTTGCACGTGTGATGGATGAACTTTCACAAGAGTTTGACTACATTATTTGTGATTCACCAGCGGGCATTGAACGCGGTGCAATTCTAGCAATGTATCATGCTGATGAAGCCATCATTGTGACCAACCCTGAAATTTCTTCAGTACGTGACTCTGACCGTATTATTGGTATGTTAGATAGCAAAACCAAGAAAGTGGAACAAAACGAAGGGCGTATCCGTAAGCATTTGTGTATTACACGATTCAATCCAGAACGTGCTGATAAACAAGAAATGTTAACCATTGACGATATTTCTAAAGATATTTTACGCGTACCAACTTTGGGTGTAATTCCTGAATGCAAAAGCGTATTACAAGCGTCTAATGAAGGTAAACCCGTAATTCTTTTCACTGAAGAAACAGCAGGTCAGTCTTACGATGATCTTGTGGCGCGCTTTTTGGGAGAAGAACGTCCTTACCGTCATATCACGGTAAAACCTAAAGGTTGGTTAGCACGATTATTTGGAGCGTAAAAAATGGCAGGATTCTGGAGTAAATTATTCAGCAACGATGATAAACCTTCAAGCGCACAAACTGCTAAAGATCGCTTAAAAGTAATTGTTGCCTCTGAACAAGGTTTAGGTAAACGCTTAAGCCAAGATAAAATTGACCAAATGAAAAAAGAAATCATGCAAGTGGTCAATCGTTATGTTCGCGGTGTGGATGAACAGCATATTCAAATGTCTGTTCGCTCTGAAGCAAATATCGAAATGTTAGAAATGAATATCAATTTGCCTGAAGAACGTTAATCTGATTTTTGATTAGTCAAGCAAATTGAATCAAGGCAAAATATGAGACTGGATTAGCAAAGTATTACTTTGCCCAGTCGCAAGGTGAGAAGCTATGCTTCGAGTGGACTGGATTAGCAAACTTAAAGCATTGCTTTAAGGATTTACCCAGTCGCAAAACGAGAAGCTATGCTTCGAGTTGGCAGAAGAAAGTGCTACTTTCCTCAACCTGCCGCATATTTTGCCTTTTTATTTTATTCATACCAAGGAGATTGCGATGGCATTATCTCAGCCAGCAACGTTCAACGAAGAATGGTCAGACGAGCGTGTATTTGCCTATTTAACTCAGCTTCCTCCTGTAGGCGTGAATGGTGATTTTCACGTGCTCTATCATGCATTCAAACATATGCGTCCAAATGATTACGAGCGTTTATTGACTCAATTCGTGACCGATGGTCGTGATGTCAATGCTACCAATCCTGAAGGTCAACGCATTCATGATGTGATTGCTGAATATCCTCGTCAACGGGATGGATTTTTAGAAGTTCTTGCAAAATTTGCATAATGTTGAAAAATAAAAAAAGCCCATCTGTTTGCATAAAATAGATGGGCTTTTTTTATGGTGAAATTTAAATATCATCTTAATTCAGCAAGATCATCAGCACAGGAAAGGTAAATGCAAAGCATAAAGTTTGCAAACTAATCACCCCTGCCATGAGCTGGCTATCTCCGTTAAAATAGCGCGTTAAAATATAGGCCGCAGATGCCGTGGGCAAAGAACAGAACACCACCAGAATAATCGTTTCAAAATCATTTAAATTCAGCATAGAACAAATCAAATAAGCCAAACATGGCACCAGCATTAAACGCCCCAAGGTATTCAATAATAGTCGCATATAATCATGTTTAAGCTGAGCAAACTGTAAAGCAGCGCCAACAGAAATCAACCCTAAAGGTAAACTCATACTGGCTAAAAATTTAAGCAATTGCTCCAAGCCAGAAAATAAAGACAGTTGTAGTAAGTTAAAAATAATCCCCACCACACAGCCTAAAATTAATGGGTTTTTAATCACAGAAAATAAAATCTGCCTAGGTTTTAACCCCTGTCCTTGTGAAAAAGCCAACACTGAAATTACATTGACCAAAGGAATCGCCAGCGCAATCATCATGGCAAACATTTGCATGCCTTGGGCACCAAACAGCAACGACATAATGGATAAGCCAATATAAGTATTAAAGCGAATCTGGCTTTGTACATACACACCAAAACGCGCTACTGGAATATGAAAAAATGCCCTCGCCAGCCATAAAGTCAAACTGCTCATGATAATAATGATAACGAGTGCCAATAACACTTGAGTCAGCGTTAACCATTCAAACTTCACATAAGCAAGATTATTAAAAAGTAATACGGGAAACAGAATCAAATAATTGAGTTTTTCAGTACCACGCCAAAATTCATCGCTTAAAAACTGAGTTCGTTTAAAAATATAGCCCATTGCAATTAAGGCCACTAAGGGAAATAGAGCGATGATAATATTCACGAATACATCCATTTGCACATAATATGCACTTTCACTTTGTCTAAGTGCACAATATAATACTCATTTACATTCATAACAAAATGAGTAAACACTCATATCAAAATGACTTTCACACAACTAGAAATTTTTGTTTTAGTGGCTCAATATCAAAGTTTTACTTTAGCCGCTCAACATCTGAACATTACCCAATCGGCTGTTTCACATGCTTTAAAATCTTTAGAAAAGCACTGGGCCGTTCGTTTAATGATTCGTGAGCAAAATCAAATAGAACTCACTCAAATTGGTCAGCAATTACTGCTACATGCCAAAGAGCTGTTGAATACTGCACAAATGATGCAACAACAAGTAAAAGCCTCGCATGGTATTCAGCAAGGAACCTTGAGAATTGGTTCCTTTGGTGCATCGGCGTCCATTCATTTACTGCCTGAATTACTCAAAGCGTACCGAATACGCTATCCTCATATTGAAATATTTATTGAGGAAGGTACTGACCTTGAAGTATCCCAGTGGATTCAAGAACGACAAATTGATGTTGGATTTGCGGTATTACCTCGCTCCCATTTAATAACTTACCCCTTGCTGCAAGATATTTTTATCGCACTCATCCCCAAAAGCTATCCTGTCTCAGAAAAAATCGCTTTAAATATTCAAGATTTGCAAGACTATCCTTTTATTATGACCAAGGCGGGCAGTCAAACCCATGTAGAGCAGTTGTTACGCCAATATCATGTTCAGCCAAAAATTCAATATCAATTGTCCCAATTATTGACCATTTTAAATATGGTCAATTTGCAGGAAGGCATTGCCATTGTTGCAGATATGTCGATGAGCTCCGAACTACTACGGTTACATCCGAATGTAGTGAAACGTCCCCTTATTCCAAACACTCAGCGTCAAATTGGGCTTGCAGTTAAAGATGAGAAATCCATCAGCCCCGCAACGAAAGCATTTATTCAATTGGCACAAGAAATGTTTTATTTTAAGCAATAAATATCATAAGAGCATTGATCACTAATTTGTATTTTGGGTAACGTCATTTAACTAAGGTTATTGATTTAAAAGTAAATGGTTACTATATTAAAAAATAAACCAAAAAAATAATGATCATGCAAAATCTAGAAAACACAAAAACTGAAGTCCAAATACTGAATATTGGTATCGAAGAACAAAAAATCATGAGCCTAAAACGGTTCATCTTCTTATCTATTATTTCTTTTGGCCTCTACCCCATTTGGTGGATCTTTGAAGCTTGGCGATTTTTCATGCAGAAAGATAGATTAGATATCATGCCTGCTATGCGGACAATACTCGCTTATTTCTTTATCTATTCGCTCTTTAATAAAATTCAAACATATGCTGAAAAGCAAGGCTATTCACAAAAAAATTTACCGCTCATGATGTGCATAGGATTTATCGTGTCATCCTTGCTATCAAGTCTGCCTGATCCTTACTGGCTCATTTCAGTATTCAATTTTGTTTTTCTCATTCCGGCATTTCAGGCGCTGAATTATGCAAAATTGAACTCGCAAGGGCTTCATGCCGTCCAAATAAAAAAATTCAGTCTGGCGCAAAAATTCTTGATTGCATTTGGGATTGTTTTTTGGCTTTTGATTTTAATGGCTTTATTTATTTTAGAAACGCCACAATAGACCTTTGCCTATTGTGGCGCCTTAATCATGGGGCATGCTATTAAACTAAAATTTCACGTTTCCCATTCGCGCCCATACCACTAACGATGCCATTTTCTTCCATTTGGTCAATGATACGTGCGGCACGGTTATAGCCGAGACTAAACTTACGTTGTAACGATGAAGTTGAAGCCTTACGCGTTTCTAAAACAAATGACACGCATTGATCATATAAAGCATCCCGCTCCGAACCCCCATCACCATCCTCAAAACCACGTGAAGTTGGTTCCTCATCGTAAGGGGTCAAAATTTCATCGACATAGTTAGGCGCAGCGCGTTCACGCCATGCATCACAGATATTATTCACTTCATCATCTGAAATAAATGCCCCATGCACACGCTCAGGCTCAATTTTACCCGGCCCAAGAAACAGCATATCACCATGACCTAAAAGGTCTTCTGCACCGCCTGCATCCAAAATGGTACGCGAGTCAATTTTACTGTTTACCCGTAAAGCCACACGGGTTGGAATATTGGCTTTAATCAGACCAGTAATCACATCCACCGATGGACGCTGTGTAGCCAACAATAAATGAATTCCCGCAGCACGAGATTTTTGCGCCAAACGGGTAATCATTTCTTCAGCTTTTTTACCCACCTGCATAATCATGTCGGCAAATTCATCGGCCACAATCACAATTGAAGGCAAAGGCGTTAAACGTGGCGCACGCTCTCCTACAACCGAATCACTCGCTTTCCACGTCGGATCAATGAGATCTTCACCATTAGCAATCGCTTCTTCCACCTTACGATTGTAATCTGCAAGTTTACGAATTTTTAAGTAAGACATCAGCTTATAGCGACGTTCCATTTCATTGACACACCAATTCAAGGCATTCACGGCATCTTTCATGTCCGTGACCACTGGTGTGAGCAAATGTGGAATATCGTTATAGTTGGCAAGTTCTAACTGCTTCGGGTCAATCAAAATTAAACGCAACTCATTCGGCGTATATTTCAACAACATCGATAAAATCATCGAGTTCACTGCCACCGATTTACCTGAACCCGTTGTACCTGCAACCAGCATATGCGGCGCTTTACCTAAGTCAGCAATGACTGGATTACCCGAAATATCTTTCCCCATTGCCATCGAAAGAATGCTATTTGGGTCGGTAAAAGCAGGAATGGTCAACAACTCGATCAAACGCACCATTTCACGTGTGCTATTCGGCACTTCAATCCCGATATACGGTTTACCCGGAATCACTTCAACCACACGTACAGATGCCATCGACATTGAACGCGCAAGGTCACGTGAAATATTGGTGACTTTAGAGGCTTTAACGCCCGGTGCTAAATCCAACTCAAAACGAGTCACCACCGGTCCCGGCTGTGCTTCTATAACTTTGGCTTTGACATTAAACTCTTGCAGTTTAATCTCTAAAAGTTCAGATAAACGCGCCAATTGTTCGGCAGTGAAGTTAACTTTTTTATTTGGATCAACCGAATCAAGCAACTCTAAACCCGGCAAGGTCGGTAAATCACGACGTTTTTGTGCCACTTGCATGGAAAGCGACATTGGTCGCCCCATTGAATCGGTCAAAGGTGCATCTAAGTCAAAATCATCTTCAGCCGACTCCACAACCTCTACAGGTTTACCCGCTGTCTCCTGCCAAACTTCACGAAACACATCTTTATTGGATGAAATTAATGCTTTTTCATCTTCTGAAATCATCGGTTGTGGGGGTTGAGTATTAATTTCTGCACGTACAAATGCTGATGATTGTGCATAACTGCTGCTTGTACGAGCTGGAGCGACTTGTTCCCGATCATCAGCTTCTAATAAGTCATCAACCAACAAATCATCCAGTTCGTCAAAATCATCATCTAATGCCGTATTTTTAGGTGTGCTATGCAATAAAGGTGAAGCTGCGATTGTTGATGATGCCAGTACAATCTTTTCTGTTGTCATTGATGGTGCAGGTTCAAGCGCTACAGGATTAAAAGGCGTATGAACATCTGTGGCTGTTTTTCCACTTGGCACGGCTGCAAGCAATTCATCAAAGATTTCATCATCATCCCAATCTAAATTTTGCTTAATATCAGATGCGACAGTTGATGCAGGCTCATCATGCACAACCGCTTTGAAATGTTCATTCGGCGTATGCTGTTCAGATTCTTCTGCTGCTCTTAATAAAGCATCAATATCTTGCTTATGTGTTTGGTCTTCATCTGAATTTAATGCACGCCAAACTTCACCCGTAGGGACAACACGTTGAGTCTTTTGTTCTAAACGATGGGCTTTTTCTAAAACTTGGTTGAATTCATCTTCATCTTCTTCATCAATAATCAGCTGTTGCTGAGCATGATGCTCTTTTTCAACCATATCATCGAACAAGCGCTCCGCAGCCTGATCTCGCACCATAGAGGATACGATTTGTACTTCACGATGTTCTGGCGCAACGGTGATGTTTTCTACTGCAACTTTTGCTTGAGTACTTGCCACTGATTTTTTGACTTCAGGGGCTGTACGATCAAATGCAGATTCTGTTTCAGGAACATTTTTATAAAATAAATCTTGTAAATAAGCAGGTGTTGCCTTGAGTGTCGCCCATGTTTTATTCCACTTCACACCAAATGCGAGGGTAAAAAGCACAAACCAAAAGACCACCAGAAAAACGGTTGCCCCATAAATGGTTAAAATTTGTGAAAGACTTTCACCCAATTCATAACCAATAATACCGCCTGATGAATTATCCAAAGTATCGGCAGGAACTTGCCAATACAAATACAATAAACTCGAGGTTGCCAATAAAATAAAAAATTGCGCGGCATAGCGAAACGGTTTATTTAAAAAACTGTAGGGCCACCAGACTTGAATGGCTTCAACGAATAAAAAGATTGGAATCAGTAAGCTTGCCCAGCCCAAGAAACCAAACAATAAATCTGCTATCCATGCGCCTGCGACACCACTGGCATTTGACACCTGTTGAGTATCACTGGAAATATGCATCCAGCCCGGATCAAAAGGCGTATAAGTCACTGTTGCTAGGAATAAATAAATTCCAAATGAGGCTAAAAATAATGTCATTATTAAGCGTTGTGCATAAACACTCGACACCGCAGTCATATACTGTCCTGTAACCAATTTTTCATTCATGTTTTTGTAAGAAACTAAGACAAAATAGTTTCGCAATTAAGCTCGATATTATGCACCTGTTGCAAGAAAAAAGATGCAATATTATGTAGGCGCTGTTGTTAACAAATCTTATGAATTAAGTATCTAGTACAGCGCTCTTCTTGTATATAGCTCAAATCGATTTCAATGATCAATAATATCGACATTGAACGGCCACAACTTGTATCGAGTTTCACGTATAATTCCACAAATTTCTAAATAAAAAAAGGATGCCGCGAATGAGCGCTCGTCACTCACGTTTGATTATTCTAGGTTCAGGCCCTGCAGGTTATAGCGCAGCGGTCTACGCTGCTCGTGCCAACTTAAAGCCAATGCTCATTGCAGGCATACAATTGGGTGGTCAATTGACCACGACAACTGAAGTTGACAACTGGCCGGGCGACCCAGAAGGTTTAACAGGTCCAGCACTCATGGAACGTATGCAAGCACATGCCGAACGCTTTGGCACAGAGATTGTATATGACCACATCAACGAAGTTGATCTAAGCGTTCGTCCATTCGTTCTAAAAGGCGATATGGAGGAGTTCACCTGTGATGCCCTGATTATTGCAACAGGTGCAACAGCGCAATACTTAGGTCTAGAATCTGAAGCTAAATTCATGGGTCAAGGTGTAAGCGCATGTGCAACCTGTGATGGTTTCTTCTATAAAAACCAAAAAGTGATGGTTGTCGGTGGTGGTAATACTGCGGTTGAAGAAGCACTTTATTTATCCAATATTGCGGCTCACGTGACTCTCGTTCACCGCCGTGACTCTTTACGTTCAGAAAAAATCTTGCAAGATCATTTATTTGAAAAAGAAAAAGAAGGCAAAATCAGCATTCTTTGGAATAACCAAGTCGATGAAGTTTTGGGTGATAAAACCGGCGTAACTGCGGTACGTTTAAAATCAACCACAGATGAAACAACTCAAGATGTAGACGTTCAAGGCTTATTTGTGGCGATTGGTCATAAACCAAATAGCAGCATGTTTGAAGGTCAATTGAACTTGCGTGATGGTTATATTCAAGTGCAAAGTGGTACATCTGGTAATGCAACCGCAGCTTCTGTTGCTGGGGTATTTGCAGCGGGTGACATCGCGGACAGCGTTTATCGTCAAGCCATTACTTCAGCAGGTTCAGGTTGTATGGCTGCACTAGATGCAGAAAAATATCTGGATGCTTTGGCTGACTGATTGAAATAAATCAATTCAATGCAACAAAAACCGTCCTCTCTGGGCGGTTTTTTTATATGATAAAAATCACAGCACCTTTTACCGCACATTCATTTTTCACTCAGGCTAAATTTTATGCATACCTTAGCACCATCAGAATTTATTTTTCCAGACCCGATTGAGTCTGATCCGGATGGGCAGGGACTGATTTGCATAGGTGCCGACCTCTCCCCTGCGACCTTATTTGAAGCCTATACGCATGGTCTGTTTCCGTGGTTTTGTGAAGATGAACCAATTTGCTGGTGGAGTCCTGAACCGCGTTGCATTATTCGTCCTCAAGACTATCATCCGAGTAAGTCTTTAGTTCGTAATATGAAAAAGTTTGATTATAAAATCACGATCAACCATGCTTTTGAACAGGTGGTTCGTTCCTGTTCACTTCCGCGCAGTTATGCTGAAGACACTTGGATTTCCGAAGACATTATTGAAGGTTATTGCCAACTCTTTGATGCTGGTTATGGTTATAGTATTGAAGTGTGGGATGAAGGTAAAGTGGTCGGTGGTTTATATGGTGTCACCATTGGGCATGGCTGTTTTGGCGAATCCATGTTTAGCACGCAAACCGATGTTTCAAAAATGGCTTTTTATACGTTAATGCGCATTGGTCAGGAAAATTACCTGCCTTGGATTGACTGCCAATTGGTCAATGATCACCTTTTAAGCTTGGGTGCCTGTACACTTTCTCGCCAAGCGTACCTTAATTCGTTACAAGATGTTGTTAAACAACCCCCTATCGATTGGAAAAAATATCAAGAAGGTGTATTTTCAAGTAAAACAATAGTGCAGCAAGCACGATTAATTGAATGACAATAATAGAGGGATCTTGCTATGAATTCGTATCACCCAAAGTCCCGATTAAATGATTTACAGTATTATATTACGCCACCCCATAGCTGTAGTTACCTAGAAAATAAGTCTGCACGGATGGTTTTTTTAGATCCTGCACACCGGATTGACGTGGTCACGCTATCCGAATTATCACGCACAGGCTTTCGTCGCAGTGGCGATTTTGTCTATCGTCCTGAATGCCATTTATGTCGACAATGTTTATCTTGTCGTGTGCCTGTAGCTGAATTTCAGATGAATAGTTCGCAAAAAAAGGCATTAAAACGCAATCAAGACCTCACGATTAAAATTACCCGTACTGCGGATGCCTCTGAAATTCATTACAACTTATATGAACGCTATATTAATGAGCGCCATTCGGATGGCGATATGTTTCCACCGAGTCTAGATCAATTTGAAAAGTTTTTAGTGCACAGCTGCACAGAGAGTTTTTTTCTAGAATTTTGGAAAGATGATCGATTAATTAGCGTATCTAGCTGTGACCCTTTAGATGATGGTCTTTCCGCAGTCTATACTTTTTTCGATCCCGATGAAAATCGCCGCTCTTTAGGTGTTTTTGCAGTACTTAAACAAATTGAACATGCCAAAGCTTTAAACTTACCCTATGTCTATTTAGGCTATTGGGTGCCTCATTCAGATAAAATGAATTATAAGTCTCAATATGTGCCTTTAGAATTATTGATTGATGGGCAATGGCGACGTTTAAATCGCATGCTAAATCCAGAAGAAATTCAACAATTGGGAAACTCACTCATGACGACATTGCCCTCTGGCTGGAACAACCCAATTATTAAATAAGCGTTTCTTTCTTATTTAAACAGTTGTGAAAAATCATCACTGCATGATTTGACCATAATAATGGCATGCTCACGAGTACCATTCGCATTAGGATAATAATTTTTACGTAAATCGATTTGATGAAAACCTGATTTTTCATACAGTGCGATCGCCGCTTGATTACTTTCTCGCACTTCTAAAAAAATTTGCAGCGGATCATTTTTCAATTGCGCAATCGAAGCTTCAAGTAATTGATAACCCAATCCTTTGCCTTGTTGACTTGGATGAACAGCCATCAACAAAAGATTTGCTTCATCCAAAACGGGTTGTAAGATACAAAAACCAACCACCTGCCCTTGCTGTTCAATCACGGTACTGTGATAAGAATCTATCGACTCTTTAAATTGTTGTTCCTTCCAAGGATGAGTTTGAACCAGTTGTTCAATTGCGGTCACTGCCGCGAGATCAGAGGTATACATTGAACGTATCATGTGTAGAAACAACTTTTTAATTCAGTCGCTTATATTATAAAGCATCAGCTCACAACACCAATACAAAAAAGGGCAATTTTGTTTGCCCTTTCAATATAAGCACTCGAATCAGAATCCCAATTTTAATTTCCAGTCTGCCAATAACTGATCTGTATTGCTATCATTTGGATGGAAATTAGGACGGAAGAAATCTAACAACTCAGGAATTTGGCGAGTAATAAAACCTTTACGACCATACATAAATTTCAACATATATTTACTGTCTTTCCATGTCAATTTTCGGTCAGTTTTCATTAATTGCGCGGTAAAATAAGATTGCGTTATAAAAATGAGTGTCATAGCAAGAATCATTGCTGTTGCACGCATTCCATATGCTTTCAGACCACGTCCATACATTGCTGTATAAACATCAAACACCACCGCTTTATGTTCATTTTCTTCAACTGCATGCCACATCCATAACTGATACATGGTTTTATTGTTAAAAATGGCCTGAACATCTTCATTTTGTAATAATTCAGCAGCAATGACTGCCGTAAAATGCTCTAAAGCACACGTCCCTGTTAAATCAATCATTTCCTTGCTAAAACCAAATGGCTTTAATAATTGAGCAACGACTTTTGTGCCTGTTTTAATGACTTTTGCGGTCTGATTTTCCATCGTTCTAACATCATAGCCATATGCTTGGGCAGAAGAATTAAAAGCCAAATGCTCTTTAGAATGCATAGCTTCTTGGCCAATAAAAGCACTAATTTCCCTTTGTAAATCAGGATCACTGAGTTTTGGATTTTTGCGTACAGCACGGGTACTATCCACAAAAAACTGCTCACCTTCAGGAAATAAGGCAGATAATGCAGTCATAAAATGCGTAAGTCCCGCATCGCCGCCTGCCCAATAACGTGCCACTTCACCAAATTCAAAATCCATGCGACGAACAGGAAAACTCGCACCCGCACGATTTGAAATATTTACTTTAGCATTCATGCCTATTACTCCTCATATTCTTTTTATGACCACTCTTGATTCATCATACGAGTTTAAATTGAGAGAATAAGGGCAGATCAGGTCAGAGAAATATCACATAGGGACAGCTTTAGAATAAATTGTTAGACAATGATTAAGTTTATAATTTTAAGGCAATAAAAAAAGCGCCCCAAAGGAGCGCTTTTTTCACACAATCAATACTTATGCAGTTACTTTAGCAACAACACCAGCACCAACTGTACGACCACCTTCACGGATCGCAAAACGTAGACCTGGGTCCATTGCGATTGGGTGGATTAATTCTACTGACATTTCTACGTTGTCACCAGGCATAACCATTTCCACGCCTTCTTGTAATTGGATTGCGCCAGTTACGTCAGTTGTACGGAAATAGAATTGTGGACGGTAACCGTTAAGGAATGGAGTATGACGACCACCCTCTTCTTTAGAAAGTACGTATACTTCAGCATCAAACTTAGTATGCGGTTTGATTGTACCTGGTTTAGCAAGTACTTGACCACGTTGAACGTCTTCACGTTTAGTACCACGTAGTAAAACACCACAGTTCTCGCCAGCACGACCTTCGTCAAGCAATTTACGGAACATTTCTACGCCAGTTACAGTTGTTACAACTGTGTCACGGATACCAACGATTTCAACTGATTCGCCAACTTTAACGATACCAGATTCAACACGACCAGTAACTACAGTACCACGACCAGAGATAGAGAATACATCTTCGATTGGCATAAGGAATGCTTTATCGATCGCACGTTCTGGTTCAGGAATGTAAGAATCAAGCGCAGCAACCAATTCGATTACAGCAGATTCGCCATAAGGACCTTCGTTACCGTTTAACGCTTGAAGCGCTGAACCACGGATGATTGGAGTGTCATCACCTGGGAAGTCATAAGTAGAAAGAAGTTCACGAACTTCCATTTCTACTAATTCAAGTAATTCTTCGTCATCAACAAGGTCACACTTGTTAAGGAATACAAGAATGTAAGGTACACCAACCTGACGAGACAAAAGGATGTGTTCACGAGTTTGTGGCATAGGACCATCAGTCGCAGCACATACAAGGATCGCACCGTCCATTTGAGCAGCACCAGTGATCATGTTTTTAACATAATCGGCGTGACCTGGGCAGTCTACGTGCGCGTAGTGACGAGTTGGAGAATCGTATTCTACGTGTGAAGTATTAATGGTAATACCACGTGCTTTTTCTTCTGGTGCAGAGTCAATTGCTGCGTAGTCTTTAGCTTCACCGCCGTAGTTTTTTGCACAAATTGTTGCAATCGCAGCAGTTAAAGTTGTTTTACCATGGTCAACGTGACCAATTGTGCCCACGTTTACGTGTGGCTTATTACGTTCAAACTTAGCCTTAGCCATGAGATCTTCCTTTTTAAACTACCCATGGGGGTTAACCCATGAGCACTTGGTTTTTAACTATGAATTAGTTTGGGCTTATAGTAATCGAAAGATTACTCGTCGTCACCTTTTTTACCGCCAGATTGGAACTTAGAAATGATGCCTTCAGCCACGTTACGTGGAGTTTCAGCATATTTAGCAAATTCCATAGAGTAGGTCGCACGACCTTGAGACATAGAACGCATTGAAGTTGCGTAACCAAACATCTCAGCCAATGGAACTTCAGCTTTAATTGCTTTAGTACCACCAGGTAAGTCTTCCATACCCTGAACCATACCACGACGACGGTTTAAGTCACCCATGATATCGCCCATGTAGTCTTCTGGAGTTTCTACTTCAACTTTCATGATTGGTTCAAGAAGGATAGGATCCGCTTTCATGAAACCATCACGGAAGGCATAAGAACCTGCCATTTTGAACGATAATTCGTCAGAGTCGACATCATGGTAAGAACCGTCGAATAATGTCGCTTTGATACCCACAACAGGGTAACCAGCCAATACACCATTCTTCATACGTTCTTGAATACCTTTATCAACTGCGCCGAAGAATTCTTTAGGTACAACACCACCTACAACTTCTTCAACGAATTGGTATTCTTTACCAGCTTCTTCAACATCCATAGGCTCTAAACGAACATATACATGACCGAATTTACCTTTACCACCTGTTTGACGTACGAATTTACCTTCTTGCTCAACAGTCTTTTTGATTGTTTCGCGGTAAGCAACCATTGGTTTACCAATGTTCGCTTCAACGTTAAATTCACGTTTCATACGGTCAACAAGGATGTCAAGGTGAAGCTCACCCATACCCGCAATAATTGTTTGACCAGATTCTTCGTCTGTGCGAACACGGAACGATGGATCTTCTTTCGCCAAACGACCTAAAGCGATCGACATTTTTTCTTGGTCAGCTTTTGTCTTAGGCTCTACAGCTAAAGAAATTACTGGCTCTGGGAATTCCATACGCTCTAGAGTGATGATGTTTTTCTCATCACATAGTGTATCACCAGTGGTAACGTCTTTAAGACCTACACATGCAGCGATATCACCAGCGCGGATTTCTTCAACGTCTTGACGATCGTTCGCGTGCATTTGCACGATACGGCCAATACGTTCACGCTTAGATTTAACTGGGTTATATACTGGGTCGCCTTGTTTAAGCACACCAGAATAAACACGTACGAAAGTTAAGTTACCTACGAACTTGTCATTCATGATTTTGAATGCAAGTGCAGAGAACGGTGCTTCGTCAGATGCTTCACGAATCGCTTTAGTTTCAGCTTTGTCGTCAAGAATACCTTCGATAGGCTTAACTTCAGTCGGTGATGGTAAGAATTCAATTACAGCATCCAACATACGTTGAACACCTTTGTTTTTGAACGCTGTACCACAAAGCATTGGTTGGATTTGACCAGCCAAAGTTTGTGCACGAATACCTGCAACGATGTCTTCTTTAGAAAGCTCACCTTCTTCTAGGTATTTGTCCATCAACTCTTCAGAAGCTTCAGCAGCCGCTTCTACCAAGTTAGTGCGCCATTCTTCAGCAGTTGCTTGAAGTTCAGCAGGAATTTCACCGTATTCGAACTGCATACCTTGAGAAGCTTCATCCCAAATGATTGCTTTCATTTCAACTAGGTCAACAACACCAGCGAATGTATCTTCAGCACCAATTGGAATTACTACAGGTACAGGATGAGCACCTAAACGCGTACGCATTTGTTCAACAACACGGAAGAAGTTTGCACCAGTACGGTCCATCTTGTTCACGAATGCTAAACGAGGCACTTTATATTTATTTGCTTGACGCCATACAGTTTCAGACTGAGGTTGAACACCACCTACAGCACAGTAAACCATGCACGCACCGTCAAGAACACGCATAGAACGCTCAACTTCAATTGTGAAGTCAACGTGTCCTGGGGTGTCAATTACGTTAATACGATGTTCTGGGAATTGTTTACCCATACCAGACCAGAAACAAGTTGTAGCAGCAGAAGTAATGGTAATACCACGTTCTTGCTCTTGTTCCATCCAGTCCATTGTTGCTGCACCATCATGTACTTCACCAATTTTGTGAGATACACCTGTGTAGAACAAAATACGTTCAGTAGTCGTGGTTTTACCCGCATCAATGTGCGCAGAAATACCAATGTTACGGTAACGAGAAATTGGGGTTTGACGAGCCATGATTTCTTGCATTCCTAAATTTTGTTGTTTAAAACAGGACGCTTTAAGCTGCATAGCAACTTAAAGCGATTCGATGACAATTCAGTGAAACTGACTCACCACCCTCCTGACTAGGGGCTGTTTTATCCGCTTAGAAACGGTAGTGAGAGAATGCTTTGTTGGCTTCAGCCATACGATGCACATCTTCACGTTTTTTAATAGCTGAGCCTTTACCTTCAGCTGCATCAAGCAACTCACCAGCAAGACGTAAAGCCATAGTTTTTTCAGAACGCTTAGCAGCAGCATCTACTAACCAGCGCATAGCTAAGGCAGTACGACGGGATGGGCGTACTTCCATAGGCACTTGATAAGTAGCACCACCAACACGGCGTGCTTTTACTTCGACCATAGGACGAACTTTTTCAAGAGTAGTCTCGAAAAATTCAACTGGGTCTACTTTACTTTTTTCTTGAACGCGGTCTAAAGCACCGTAAACGATACTTTCAGCAATAGATTTTTTACCATCTTGCATTACGTGGTTCATGAATTTAGCGATTGTTTGGCTGCCGAACTTAGGATCCGGAAGGATTTCACGGGCAGCGACTACGCGACGTCTTGGCATTTTAATACACCTATAAATATGACACTTCAGGTTTATCCAGCATGAGTACAAAGTGTCATGTACTGTTCGCTGGCCTTACTACACGTCGCTTGAATTTCACAAAATTAAATGCAGAAATCAGACAAGCGAGACGATAAAGGATTGCGGTTCTACGTTCTTAAGAAAATGATCTTATTAAAAGATTATTTCTTAGGACGTTTAGTACCGTATTTAGAACGAGACTGGTTACGATCTTTAACACCAGCGCAGTCTAAAGAACCACGAACGGTATGGTAACGTACACCTGGTAAGTCTTTAACACGACCACCACGGATAAGAACAACACTGTGCTCTTGTAGGTTATGGCCTTCACCACCGATGTAGCTTGATACTTCAAAACCAGAAGTTAAGCGAACACGGCAAACTTTACGCATTGCTGAGTTAGGTTTTTTAGGTGTAGTTGTGTAAACACGTGTACAAACACCACGACGTTGTGGACAAGCCTTCAACGCAGGAACTTTTGATTTTTCAATCAAAGTCGTACGACCCTTACGGATCAACTGATTTGTTGTTGCCATTTGGCAAATCTCCCGTTAATAAAAAGCCTCAAAAAAATACTACTTTTCGAGGGCACGCAATTGTAAGCGAAGATAGAAAAATGGTCAATATTCGAGGTGATGTCAAATATTGACCATTTCCTTGTATTTAGACCGTTTGAAAGCATTTACCAGACTTCATGCTGTGCTTTTATGATTTCTTTTTTGTAACTTTTTTCTTTACAGCGGCAGGTTCATCATTTGCTTGAGGCTGAATAGGAGTAGACGGATCAATACCCTCTTCTACACGATTATCGTCCACTGCATATTCATCCAATTCAAATTCTGCTATAGAGATTGCCGGTTTTTGAGGTTCTACATATTCGTGTTGCTCAAGCATTTGTTGCGCCAACTGCTCTAAACCCTGTTGAACTTTTTGACCTTTTTCAGTTTCATCGACAAAGGTCTCTGTTTTCTTTTTAATGGTCACTTTCGAAATGGTCTGATGGTTATCGACCTGAATTTCCTGATCTAATTTAATTTCATTTGCAGCCACATCCACTTTAGCAAAATGATCTAACAATTTTGGCGTTGCTTGCGCCAATAATTCTAATGATTTTTCATAAGCGGCTATAGCCGATAATTCTACACCCTGATGCTGCTGTAAATAACTTCGTGCATGGGAAAATATTTGCTGTGCTTTCTGATTGACATCTTCAACCAATTTCCAACTATATGCTGCACCAATGCTTGCACCAACAACAGGGGTCAATTTACCCAGCAATGAAACCTTAGGAAGGTGATTCAACCAATCCCATTTCATTTCACCACTTTCATTGACCAACCATTTTTTCAGCGATTCAATATCATTACTTGAACCCAAGATTTGTTGGAATTGAGAAATATCATGTGTTTGTAACATATTCGATAAAGCTTTTAACGCCATCAAAACACTTTGTTTCTCTGCAATCATGCCTAAATCAATTTGTTTAAAAACAAACTGAACGATATCTTGTTCCGTTTCTTTGTTCAGTTCAAAGCCATAAGCACGTCCAACCTGATAAATCATGCGTAAAGACATCACCAAGGATAAAGGAACATCAATCGCTGAACCTATAACGCCTGTTGCACCTGTTACAGCACCTTGTACCGATGCAATCCATTTATTTTGTTCTGCCAATGCTTGGCTAATTCGCTTGGAACGATCTACGTCTAGCGTCAGTTCTTCTAAATCTCGCGCACCTGCTTGATCAAGCACCAGATCGACAGAGCTTAAATCCGAAGTAAATTGATTAAGGTGATCAAAAAAATAGTCTGATAATTTATCTGAAAATTCTGGGGACACAAAACTGGCAACACGATTCACTTTACTATACTGACGACCCAATAATTGTTTAGAAACATTGGGCAAATATTCGCGCAGCATTTGTTGAGGATTCTCATATTTTGGTGATTCAAATGGGCTCATATGACGCGAACTCCCCTCAAACATCTGACCATTTTTCGAGGGTTGCATTACCTTCGCTACCCGGTCTGAAGCGACATGGTTCAGCACACCCATTCCAGTTGCACTGATCTTTTTAGCCACTCCAAAGGCATTTGAGAAGAAACTATGTGAATGTTTATTATTACTATCTGTCATTCTTTATCCTCATTTTTGATTCTTACAATTATTGATAAATACTAGGCATAGTCTAAGTTTATCTCAATATTAATGTGTGTGTTTTAGTTAATTGCTTTGTGGTTGTTTCACAAATACACAGACAGGGAAATAGGCATAATATTTGCCATAAGAATTCAAAATTCTTTCTGCTATCATGATTGCAATTCAAAAATATGAGCTGCGTGCCGCCGGCTGCTGATTCCAGCGCCCGCAAGGCATGCCTCAATCTCACCATAAAGGGATCTGTAGATGAAACGTGTTGTAATCACTGGTATGGGCATTAACTCATGCATTGGTAATACATTGGAAGATGTCACTCACTCTTTGCAAAACGGGATTTCGGGAACACGTTTTAACCCCATTTATGCGGAAATGAATTTTAAAAGCCATATCAGCGCAGCCGCTGAACAGAACTTTGACGGCATTGACCGCCGCTTAAAGCGCTTTATGGGCGTATGTGCAATGTATGCATATAACGCAGCATTGGCAGCTGTTCAACATGCCGGTCTGACAGCAGAACAAATTGGCGGCAACCCGCGCTATGGTATTGCTGGTGGTTCAGGTGGCGGCTCTACAGCCTCTGTAATGGAAATGAAAGAGCTGCTAGACACCAAAGGCGCACGTAAAGTTGGCCCGTTCTTTGTACCTCGCAACATGTCTAACACCATTACTGCCAATGTTGGTGTTGCCTTCAAAATGCAAGGTATTGCACATACCATTACTAGCGCTTGTGCAACATCTGCCGATGCCATTGGCTATGCCTACAACCTAATTCAATTAGGCAAACAGGATTTAATGCTGGCGGGTGGCGGTGAAGAAGATCACTGGTCACAAAGTTTATTGTTTGATGCGATGGGTGCGCTTTGTTCTAAATACAATGACACGCCTGAAACAGCTTCTCGTCCTTATTCTGCTGACCGTGATGGTTTTGTGATTGCCGGTGGTGGTGGTTTCGTAGTACTTGAATCACTTGAACATGCCCAAGCGCGTGGTGCAAACATCTTGGCTGAAGTGGTTGGCTATGCTGCCAATAGTGATGGTGCAGATATGGTTGCGCCAAGTGGTGAAGGTGCAACACGTTGTATCCTGATGGCTTTAGAAGAAGCCAAACAACATGGTGTAGATAGCATTGATTATGTAAATACTCACGGTACGTCTACTCCAGCAGGTGATATCACTGAACTGCAAGCCATGGGTCGTGCTTTTGGTGAAGGTCATGTACCACCGCTTAGTTCGACCAAATCGATGACAGGTCATAGCTTAGGTGCTGCGGGTGTACAAGAAGCGATTTATTCTATCCTAATGATGCAAAATGACTTTATTGCACCAAACATCAACGTGACTGAACTTGATGAAGGTACAAAAGGTTATGACATCGTACTTGAAAAACGTGACGCAAAACTGAATACTGTGATGAGTAACAGTTTTGGCTTTGGCGGTGTAAACGCCTGCCTCGTTTTCAAGAAGTGGGATGCATAATCCCCGATAGGATTTTCGATGGATGCACCTTCTGATGCTTTCTTGTGGGTAAAAGCATTACATATTATCGCTGTGGTCTGTTGGTTCGCTGCTTTGTTCTACTTACCACGGTTATATGTTTACCATGCCATGAGTGATGATGCCGTCAGTCATCAACGTTTCGAAGTCATGGAACGTAAGTTGTACCGCGGCATTATGTGGCCATCTATGATTGCCACACTCATCACGGCGCACTTTTTGGTAGATTGGGGCGATGCAACGCGCCACTATCATGAAGCGTTATGGTTTTACCTTAAAGTTGGCTTGGTTGGTTTGTTGGTGATTTACCACTTTGTTTGTGGTTATTACCGCAAAAAACTGATTGGCAATGCGCATTATAAATCGCATAAGTTCTGGCGTTTCTTTAATGAAATGCCAACCCTGATTTTAGTCGCAGTGATCATCTTAGTGGTGGTTAAGCCGCAGTTCTAATCTTGTTTAATCCTAAAAATTTTAAAAGCCTCGAATCATTCGAGGCTTTTTTATTCTCTCGCGTTTTTCCTTCACACCACGGCAACACCCTGCTGCTAATTCAGCGCTACAAAATCACAGGTAAATTTTTATCTACGTCCGGATTTCATCAATATGGTTCGAATTTTTAAATTCAACGGTGCTGAATAATATTTTTCAATTGCCCAACTCAAAATAAACGTCGCGATCAAAAATACGGGCAACAAGATTAATTTTTCGGTTGGCAACGTTTGTTTAGGAAAATAGAAAACTTTAATCAAACCCAAAACAATTAAATGAAACAAATACATTTCATAACTGCGTTGCCCGATCCAGACCAGAGCTTTAGACATTTTCGATTGAGCTGCTGCTTGAGGATTTTGTGCAAAACAGAAAATTAACACTGCGGATAATAGTGCAAAAATACTGATTCCCCACGTGCTCACCTCTTTAATCGGTGCATACAAATACAGACCGACCATCAATAAACACATAAAAAGAATGAGAAACGAATTTATTTTTCCATTCAATTGAAACTTCTGTGCAATTAAAGCGGTTAAACAGCCGATTGCGATCCCATCAAAACTGGAAAAATAATGATAGAGGTATGCGCCACTTTGTTCAGCAAAATGTAGTGACCGGAAATAGGGTGCATAACAAATCACGGCCAGTAAAAACAGAATAAAGCCCTGACTACGCCCCAATAGCAAACAGAGTATTGGAAAAACCAAATAAAAAACTTCTTCTACCGATAATGACCACAACACACCCAGTGCATAATTGACCCAGCCATATTGAATAATCAGGATATTCATCCAAAAACTAAAAGCGGAAAGAACCGTTAAACCATAAGAGACCTCTATGTCATTCGGTGCTTGATTTAAAAATGGCTTTAAACCGAAACTTCCGAGCATAGTCACCACTGTGACCAATAAAACCAAACAGGGCATAATGCGCGCAATACGGCGAATATAGAAGTCTTTGAAATTGATTTGAGCCAGTGAGCTACTGCGTTGTAATGTATGTTGGGTAATTAAAAAACCTGAAATCACAAAGAACATAGTTACACCATAATTACCATTGCGGGCAATTAAAGTGCTCAAGCTTTCTCCAAAGATATGTACGCCTAAAAATGTATCATGTAGTTTATACGGGATATTAAAATGGTGGAATAAAACTAAAAGTATGCAGATTCCCCGTAGTACATCAATTTTATAATTTCGCATCTACACTGTTCTTATTTTCAAAGCGTTCTATTAAATAATAATGATCATATAATTGCATTTAATTTTTGTTCAAAATAAAGAAGCATTATTTTTATATTCTGAACATTGCTCAATAAAAAAGGGCTGATGTATAAACATCAGCCCTTTTTAAATTCAAATCATGACTAAAGCTTTTTGTTTAGCTTTTTCATGCGTGGCTTATACAGAACGTGATACGTTACCGCTAAAACTACCAACCATAATGGGCTAATAATTAATGCTTTTAGCGTATCTGGCTCTAAGCTTAAGATTACTAACGTAAACAATAGGAAGGCCAAAACAATGTAGGACATCCATATACCGCCCGGCATTTTAAATGTTGATTTTGTATGTAGTTCTGGATTTAACTTTCTATAGCGTAAATAACACACCATAATTAAGCTCCAAATACTAATAAACAAAATCACACACAGAGAGCTGGCCAAGGTAAAAGCTTCTATGGTGTTCGGAACAAAATACTGTAATGCCGCGCCACTCATAATGAAAGCGCAAGAGAATACAAGGCCTTTCGCAGGAACAGCACGTGCAGAAAGTTCTGCTAACTTGGTTGGCGCTTGCCCTTCTTTGGCTAAACCAAACAACATACGACTGGTTGAGAATACACCACTATTCATTGAAGAAAGTACTGAAGACAACACCACCAAGTTCATAATAATGGCTGAAGTTGGAATACCTGCATGCAAGAACAAGGATACAAATGGGCTTTGATCTGCTGGAATTTCGATCCATGGCGTCACAGACATTACAATAAATAATGCGAGAACATAAAATAAGATAATTCGTGTTGGAATTGCATTGACCGCTTTTGGTAGATTCTTTTCAGGATCTTTTGTTTCCGCAGCCATGGTACCAATCAACTCTACGCCGACAAAGGCAAACAGTGCGATTTGGAAACCAGCCAAGAAGCCTTCGGCACCTTTAGGGAACATGCCGCCATGAGACCAGACATTACTAAAACTCGCGATTGAACCACCTGGTGCTTGATAATGAGTGAACACCATAAAGCCACCAATAAAAATTAAACCAATAATGGCTAAAATTTTAATCAGTGCAAACCAAAATTCAATTTCACCAAATAATTTGACGGTAAGTAGATTAATGCCTAAAACAAAGAGCACACAGCCTGCACTAATCAGTGCCTGTCCCATTGGGGTGAAGGTCATGTCTGGCGGCAACCAAAAGCCTAAATAGTTAATAATGGCAGCTAAATCGGCAATACCGACTAAAATCCAGCCTAACCAATATGACCATCCAATATAGTAACCTGCCCCCGGCCCGATTAAATCATGAGCCATATCAATAAATGATTTGTAGTGCAAGTTCGATAATAAGATTTCACCTAATGCACGCATCAGGAAAAAGAACATACCACCAATAATCATATAAATGATGAGAATTGAAGGTCCTGCTAAAGAAATGGTTTTTCCAGAACCCATAAAGAGTCCAGTTCCAATCGCACCACCGATAGCAATTAACTGTAAATGGCGGTTCGATAATTTTCGCTGCAACTCATGGGGCGACGATTGTGCGTCTTCGTGTTGGCTTGAAGTGGTCATAAAATATCCTTTTTGACATATCCCTCAACAGGTAAATCATGCTTTTGGCGCTTGAGCGTTCTACTCAATAATGTGATTTACCCGTCCAAGAATGAAACGAAATGGATGACATTTCATTTTCATTCTAAGTGTTTCATTTGTTTCTCAACAACACCACATTACTTTTGTGCTGCTGTTACTGCGATTTCAATGAGCCAATTTGGGTTAACCAAATCGGCTTGAATTGTTGCGCGCGAAGGTGCCACACAACCTTGAAGCCAGTCAATCCAAATTGCATTCACTGCTGAAAAATCGGGTAAGTTTTTTAAATAAATTTGCGCAGACAATAATCGTGTCTTATCGGTATTGGCCAATGCCAGTAATTCATCAATAGTCGCCAAGATTTCACGCGTTTGCCCAGCAACATCTGCATCGGTATTTTTTGGCACTTGGCCTGACAAATACACCACCTGATTAAACACAGTTACAGCACTCATCACTTCGTTGCTGTTGATCTTTTGGATATCATTATTTGACATGCTAATGTCCCTATTCTTGATTGATAAAATTGACACGCGCAGTGACCGCACACATCAGTTCATAGCCGATTGTTCCTGAACTTGCAGCGACTTCATCGATAGGCAGAATCGTTCCATTTGACGATTTCCCCCAAAGCACAACCTCGCTGCCAACGTCCACATCTTTAATATCTGAAATATCAACTGCGAGCATATCCATACTGATACGCCCGATAATTTTGGTCCGAATTGAATTCACCAGTACAGGCGTTCCCGTCGGTGAAATGCGTTGATAGCCATCGGCATAACCGCAAGCCACAATGCCGATTTTCATCGCTTGCTCTGCAATAAAAGTCGAGCCGTAGCCGACACTGTCATGACTTTGGATGTCTTGAATGGCAATAATTTCACTGCGCAAGCTCATGCTTGGCTGTAAATTCCAATCTTGAATGGTATGGGTCGGATAATCTGGAGAGCTACCATACAGCATGATTCCACTGCGTACAGTGTCTGAATGTAGGGCTGAATGTCTAAGAATCGCAGCACTATTGCACACCGTTCTTTCACCGGGTAAATCGCGAATCGTTTCTTCAAAAATAGTGTATTGATAGTCAATACCTGACTCACCAAAACGATCACTGTCTGCATCGGAGAAATGCATCATATGGGTGATGCTTTGAATTTGATCTAGCTGATTGAGTCTGTGCCAAGCATGTCGATAATGCTCAGGCTGAAAACCTAAACGGTTCATGCCACTATTCATTTTTAAATAAACATCAAAGTGAGCAACGGGAGAAAATTGCTCAATCCAACGAAGTTGATGTTCACTATGAATGGTAAAACTTAAATTTAACTCAAGGCAATCCTGTAAATCTTGCGCTGAGAAAATGCCTTCCAATAATAAAATTGCACCCGTCCAACCCAGCTCACGTAACCGTCTAGCTTCGGCAATGTCCAATAGCGCAAAACCATCTGCCGTTTTAAATGACGAATAGACATGTTCGATGCCGTGACCATAAGCATTGGCTTTGACCACAGCATAGACTTTACTATTCGGCATCTGCTGTCTTGCAATGGTTAAATTATGCTGCAATGCGTCACTATGAATGATGGCAGTAATTGGGCGTGGCATTTTATTCTTCCTTGAATAATCAATTTCAAATGGTTTTAAGCAGCATGTGGATAGCGCAGAATAGACAAGCCATCCGTACTAATATCTGGCTTATGATTCATGACCAAGTCACTGATTAACTTGCCTGAACCACATGCCATGGTCCAACCTAAAGTGCCATGACCAGTATTTAAGAACAGATTCTTATAACCTGTTGCACCAATGATCGGTGTGCTATCAGGGGTCATTGGACGTAAACCTGTCCAGAAAGAAGCCTGCGCTAAATCACCACCCGGGAATAAGTCTTGGGTGACCATTTCCAAAGTTGCACGGCGGTCGGTATTTAAACCATGGTTAAATCCACTCAATTCAGCCATACCACCCACACGAATACGTTGATCAAAACGCGTAATCGCAATTTTGTAGGTTTCATCCAACACAGTCGATTGCGGTGCAAAAGCAGGATCAACAATTGGAATCGTGAGTGAATAGCCTTTCACTGGATAAACCGGTAAATTCAAATTCAGTGGTTTCAGGAAGTCACGTGAGTAGCTACCAAATGCCAAAACATAACGATCCGCAGTCAGGACTTGACCATCGACCACAACACCTTTAATTTCATCGCCTTCAACCACAAGTTTTTCAACATTTTGGTTAAATTTGAAATCGACACCTAAACCTTTGGCTAAATCGGCTAAGGCATTGGTGAACATATAACAGTCACCTGTTTCATCATTCGGCAAATGCAAGCCACCGACCAATTTATCTTTGGCGTGTTCTAAAGCCGGTTCTACTTTTGCAAGTTCATCTTTAAGTAACAGTTCATAATCCACACCACACTCTTTAAGGACTTGAATATCGCGTTGTACCGCGTCAAGTTGAGCTTCGTTACGGAATACTTGTAATGTGCCTTTTGAGCGATGTTCGTAACTGATACCAGTCTCTTTTCTGAGCTCTCTTAAACAATCGCGGCTATATTCTGCAACACGAGTCATGCGCTCTTTATTGATGGCATAGCTATTTGGATTGCAGTTTTTAAGCATTTGCGCCATCCAATTCAACTGCCACATGCTGCCATCAATATTAATGGCAAGTGGCGCATGATGTTGGAACATCCACTTTACAGCTTTAAAAGGAATCCCTGGTGCAGCCCAAGGTGTAGAATATCCTGGTGAGATTTGTCCTGCATTACCAAAACTGGTTTCTTCTGCTGGACCCGACTGGCGGTCTAAAACAGTTACGGTTGCTCCCTGCTGCGCTAGGTAATACGCACTTGCAACACCAATAACACCACTACCTAAGACAATTACACGCATCGCTCTTCCTTTACGTATATTTAGTTTATTTACCTAGTATATTTTGCAATAAATAGTTTTTTTCACTGTTTTAAGCATTATAATGTAGTTAAATTAATAAATTCAGTATGAAATAACCCTAAAAAAAGGAAAAAACTCATGCGCAAATTAGATCGAATTGATCATCAAATTTTAGAGATCTTGCAACGTGATGGGCGGATTGCAATTAGTGAGTTAGCATCACGGGTTAATTTATCGACTACCCCCTGCTCTGAACGTGTGAAGCGTTTAGAACGTGATGGCATTATTATGGGCTACTATGCTCGACTTAATCCTGAGTTGGTCAATCGTAGTTTATTGGTTTTTTTAGAGATTAAATTATCGGCTAAATCGGGTGATGTATTTGATCAAGTTGCCCGTGATTTAGTCGAAATTCCAGAGGTATTGGAATGCCACCTCATTTCAGGTGAATTCGATTATTTGGTCAAAGCACGGCTAAAAGAAATGAGTGCCTATCGTCGCCTATTGGGTGATTTACTGAAAAAATTGCCATCATCAGCCTCATCACATAGTTATATCGTGATGGAAGAAGTGAAAGAAACGCTGTACCTCGATTTGAGATAATATTTAAGATCATACTTCGAAGACGATACTTCTGATCGTCTTCAATGTAAATTTCAGCAAGACTGTGCTGTAAAAAAGCGATGTACGCGTCAACAATCACGCAATCGCTTGATCAGGGTTAATGCCCGACATGATTCAAAATTTCTGAAAATTGTTGAATTCGCGCTTTAGGTTCGGCTGCATCTAACTCTGCGGATGAACCATAACCATATTCCACCGCAATGGTTTCTATTCCATGACGACGCGCACCCAAAATATCATGTTCACGGTCGCCAACCATCAAACATTCCGCCGAATCTAACTGTTCTTTTTTAAGAATATATTCAATCAAATCGCCTTTATTGGTACGTTCCCCGTTTAATTCACTGCCATAGGGATATTCAAAATATTGCAATAAATCAAAATGCTCTAAAATTTGTTTGGCATACACTTCTGGTTTTGCCGTTGCTAAAAATAGACGGTAACCTTGTTGTTGCAATGCTTTTAAGGTTTCAGCCACTTGAGGAAAAACGTGGTTTTCATAAAGGCCCGTAACCGCAAATCGTTCACGATATCCCATTAAAGCTTGTTCAGCCAAAACATCATGGACATCGACATTTAAAATTTTTGCCAGAGAGGCTTTCAATGGTGGCCCAATAATCCAATCAATATTGACATCATCGGCAATGGGATGACCAATTTTATTTAAACCATAACGTGCACTGGTGGTAATCCCTACTTTAGGATCAGTGAGTGTTCCATCTAAATCAATCAAAATATTTTTAATCACAAACTAACCCTTTGCCACATCATTTACTTTAAAAAAATTACTATCGAGAGTTCTTTCAAAGTTGCCTATACTAAGGCAAATTTTGTCAAGAAGGATATCATGGTGCGCCCTACTGTACTTTGCTTTTCTGGTTTAGATCCATCAGGCGGAGCTGGCTTACAAGCAGATATTGAAGCGATTGGTCAAAGTGGTGCACATGCAGCCACTGCGTGTACCGCCCTGACAATTCAAAACTCACAACAAGTATTTGGCTTTGAAGCGACCTCTAAAGAGCTTCTGCTTGCTCAAGCCCATGCTGTAGTTGGTGATTTACCGATTAAGTGTGTGAAGTCTGGCATGCTCGGCACGACTGATAATATTGCGGCTTTGGCTGAATTTTTACGCGAACATCCAGACTATTTATATGTACTCGATCCTGTACTCGTTGCCAATAGTGGCGGTTCACTTGGTGATCAAGCAACTTTAGTCAAAGCCTTTATCGAGCTTATTCCACTGGCCACCGTACTCACCCCTAACACCGTAGAACTACGTGCATTAACAGGCATTCAGGACATCGACCAAGCCACAACGAAACTCTTTGAAATGGGTGCTCAAGCCGTTTTAATCAAAGGTGGACATGAAGACACCCCTGACTATATTCGCAATGCTTTATACAGCAAGGGTCAGTTGGTTTTCGAAACTCGCTGCCCGCGTCTTGAAGGGGAATATCACGGTTCAGGTTGCTCATTGGCAAGTTTTATTGCAGGTCGTTTAGCGCAGGGCGATGATTTAAAACAAGCGGTGAACCATGCGGAAACATGGTTATTTGCTGTACTGAAAAAAGCTGAAATACCTGTGCCGAATGGACAGAGAATTCCGAAGCGCTTTTAACCCTCAAATGATTAAAACCTGTTCATCAACGCGTTATCGCTTTGAGATCAGGTTTTACCCTATTTAAACAGTGGGCATCGCTGTTTCATTGATCCATAAAAAAAGTATGTGTTAACACATACTTTGATGTACATATGGCTTTAATTTAAACTGTTAAATCTTTAATTGTTGTACTTGAACCATTACTTTTTACCGACTCAATCCCCTTGTCACGCGATTGCTCAGTTGAATAAAACTGACTGGTTCCAATAATTTGATGATTAACCGCTTTTAAATTGAAATAAGGCTTACCGTTTTTTGCTTCCTTACGCTCAAAACGACTTTCATCTGCACTATTTTTTTGTACCGATTCAATCCCATTTTGTGCAGAGGCTCTTGCCTTATATAATTCACTGGTCAAAATGACTTCGCCATTTCCTGCTTTTAAAACAAAGCGATATTGTCCGTCACTGCTTTGACTCAATTCATACCATCCTGACATCGTGAACACCCTCTTGTTATTTTAAAGTTTATAAACAACATCGTGTTGATTAAAAATCAACCTATTTGTATTCAATATAAATGACTTTTCGCTTTTTAAAAAATCTGTTTTGTTACGAATTGATAATGTGATTTTTTCTTAGAATATGGCTTTAACAATCCAAATGATTGCATGATTTATTTTGAGTCATCAAATCATCAAAGAGAATGAAATCTCAGATCTCATTCCCTCATTAACCCTATTTGCTTGCTACAGATTAGACAATTTTTTTGCTATAGGTTGCTTTCTGCATTTCTAAAATTTCTACACAAATTTGTAAACTCACTTGGCTTTGCTTCGGTAAATGCTGCTCAAGGACGCTTAATAACAATTGGGAAATTTCCTGTTGTAATTCCACACTTCGCCCTGTTAATAACGAAACTTTGGCGTGTACATAAGCTTGTGCTTCATCCCCTAAACCAATGACATAATCTTGCTGACAAATGGCACGACTTTTCACCTCATTGGCTGAATGCACATAAGCGCCATCGAGCAATGCTTGATTTAAAGCAAGAAGAAGGGGTTGCGGTGCTAAGTTTTCAATATTGTCTGAATATTCCAAATGAATATGTGGCATAACAAAAATCCTTTAAGATCACTGCTTGGTTATAGCATGCTGCGTGCTTCAACAGCAGGTCAATGTCTCAATCTTTAACCAATTGTTAGTATTAATAAAAAATAGCCATCTTAACAACTGCGATCTTTTATATAAAACTTGATACGAATGATGCCAATAAATGCATCCGGAAGCATCATGCGGTCAATCGTTCAATTACACTCCCATAAAAAAAGCCCTCGCATTTTGGCGAGGGCTTTTTTTGACTTCAAACTGTATTCTTTAAGCTTTTTTTACAAATTCAGATTTGAGTTTCATTGGGCCAAAACCATCTACTTTACAATCAATATCATGACCATCAGTTGCATCGGGCAATAAGCGGATATTTTTCGCTTTTGTACCCACTTTCACCACTGAAGATGAACCTTTAATTTTCAAATCTTTAATGACTGTTACCGTATCACCATCGCTAAGGACATTACCATTTGCGTCTTTAATGATTGTTGCTTCTTCAGCCTTGCTTTCACCCTCTTTCCATTCATGAGAGCATTCTGGACAAATCAGCAAATCGCCATCTTGATAAGCATATTCTGAGTTACATTTTGGGCAATTTGGTAAAGACATAAAAAACCTCAAAAAGACTACTATAACATTTTATCCCTCAGTCGATGGCTAAAACCCTATTTATTTTATGGAATAAAGAAGACTTCAACCAACTTATCCTTGTTCTAAAATCTGTTTAAGCACAACCACATGATTATGAAGTTCATTTTTAGCAGCAGTCATTAAAGTCACTTTTTCGTGTTGAGCGAGCTTCCTAAGATGCTGAAGCATCTCCGACTGTTCAAGCAGTTCTGCTTTATAGCGCTGTTGAAATTCGTCCCAACGATGCTCAATATCTTGATGATACCATTTCCGCAATTCAGTCGAAGGCGTAATCTCTTTTGCCCATAGATCAATTTTGGCATCTGCCTTTTTAATGCCTCTAGGCCACAGTCGATCAACTAAAATTCGTTTACCATCCATCTCTGAAGCGGCTGTATAAATACGTTTCATATAGATATTCATATGATCTATCCTTTAAACATATTAACTCTCCATCGAAATGCCAACTAAGCTCTCATCACGATCCAGTTCTACACACAAAACATATTGAGTAACCTCTTCTGGAAGCGTGAAATCAATCCGATAATTTTTATCCTGCTCAAGCGTCCAATCAAGATGTGGACTCAGTTCTAGTACCGTTAAAACCTGTAAAGGTTGAGGCGTTGCAGTACCTAAGTTTTTAAGCCAATAATCTGACTCAAGTTCCTCTAGATGATGTTCAGCATATAAACGGACTTGATTTTCATCAGCACTACGCTGATATGCAGATAAGATCGCAGCTCGCGCTTTCTGCTCTAATCTTTGCATTTGTTCAGTATTATTCATCTATTACTTCTCTGTTTTTTATTATGTTTACGCTTATCTGGCATACGAGTAAATACCAATGAATGACATTCACTCAAAATATAATGCACTTTTATTGATCTGGAATTTCAGGATTAACCAACAAAGCCAACAGTTGCAATGACTCTTGCCAACCCAAATAACAGGCTTCAACTGGAATGACATCGGGAATCCCCGATTGAGTAATATTGACCTCCGTCCCGACAGAAACAGCTTTTAGCTGAATGATCACTTCAATTTGTCCTGATAAATTCGGATCATCAAACTGGTCGGTATAGCGTAATAACTGGCTGGGAACCAGCTCATGATAGGTTCCACTAAAACCGTGGCTCGAACCTGTAGAAAAATTACGAAAGGACATTTTATATGTTCCGCCGACTTGAGCATCAAGATGATGAACTTTGGCGGTAAAGCCATGTGGTGCCATCCATTTCACTAAGGCATCAGGGTCAATAAATGCTTTAAATACCCGTTCTGGTGGCGCACTAAATACGCGATGCAATTTCACTGTATTACTCACGATTTCATTCCTTATTTTTGTTTTATCCGGACAATATTTTACGCTGTATGACTTTAACTTTTGTATCGTTTTGGCTTGTGTATGGTTTGAGTTAGATCCATCGAGGATAAAAAAGCATGCCCAATTGAACATAATGCTGATCAGTTAAGAAATTGACTGGTTTTTTTCTTTTAAATTCATGATGTTATTTGATACGAGAAAATGTCATCAGCAACTGTTCGAGGCAAGACTACTTTGAAAAAGTACAGTTTCTGCGATGAATTGATCAATAAAAGATATTTGACGAGTTTTGCGGTGAGGCGCACTGCGCCGCAAGATGCCTTTCTTGCGAAGCTCTGCTTCTCATTTGGGCTTATCCAAAGTAATAGATGAGCTCCAAGTATTTGATTTAAAAATACAAGACTCCGTTGTGAACAACTAAAAAGCTAAGGAGTTTATTACAAAACTCCTTAGCTGACTGGCATGCCCAATTGAACATGCTTTTTAAAATAACTCAATACATTCAGAATTTAGATTTATTCTTCTTCAACATCTTCATCATCGTAGACGTAAGCCATACAGCCCCAACCGTCGTATTCACCGCCATGCTGTTCTGCAATTTTGCCAAACCATTCTTCTAAATCCACGATGTCTGAATATTCAGGCTCCATATACACATAAATCGTAATCACCCATTCTGCTGTGTCAGAATCATCATCTTCAAACATGCTGATTTTTTGTTCTTCTTTAAGCAAATAAAGTGCACATTTTTCAGCTTGTTCTTCAGTTTGGAATGCAATAGAAAACTCTATTTCATGTGCTTCTGTTAGGTCATCACCATCTTCAGCCATTTGCCAAAGTACATTGCCATTGTCGTCATCTGGAAATTGTTCAAAATTACGTGTCATGGGGAGTTTCCTTATCTTCATTATGTACAGCTATACCATTGTACGTAGATTAGCTCAAGTTTGTTTCAGTTTAGCGATTTAATCCAACGTTATGGTTAAATTCGGATCAAGAGATGACCTGCATAAAGCAAAAAATATTCAAGATTCGATTCTTTAAAATTCGATTCTTTAAAATGAGCATCACCTAAAATTTTTTTTAATTTCCGCTTTACGAACCACGCTTATCTTGACTCAAAAATGACGTATCAACGAAGCTGATTATGATTCTAAAATCATACATCCACAGCAGCCATTATGATCATTTTGTAATCAACGCCTTAGAATGGAGTGTTTCCTCTTATTTCAACATCTACCCCACTCAATGGCTGTTTAAATGCCAAATAACTCGCGTGCAATGCCATGCGCTTTAACGCTGACTGTCGATAGTCAGGATGATAAAACTGATCTCCTGTAATGGGATGCCCAATATATTGCATATGCACACGCAGCTGATGTGAACGCCCAGTCACAGGGGTCAGTAATACCCGCGTAATATCATCCGCCTCAAAATACTGCACAGCTTGATACAAGGTTTTTGCCGCTTTCCCCAATTCAAAATGCACCATCTGACGCGGACGGTTTTCCCAGTCGGTCATCAGCGGCACATCCACGCTGCCCTGTCCTTCTAGTTTACCTTGTACCAGCGCAATATAATTTTTTTGCACTGTACGCGCTTGGAACATCTTGCTGACTGCCACTTCGGCATTTCGGTGTTTGGCAAACATTAAAATACCCGAAGTTGCCATATCTAGGCGATGGGTGATTTTGGCATGAGGATATTTTTCAACCACACGTAAATAAGCACTGTCTTGATGCTCAGGCAAACGCCCGGGTACAGACAATAACCCCGCAGGCTTGTCAATCACCACCAAATCATCATCTTCATAGATGATGCAAAGTGGTTGCTGCGGAGGCATATAAACAAAGTGGTTTGAAGGCATGATGTATAGCGAATCGGAAAAATTTAGAGGAAAAATAACAAGGCAGAATTCAGCTGTCAATCACTGCATAAGGCCGTATTACTTTAATCCGCTAGGTAATAATCCACCGTTGACACGACCCGTACTTTCTTTAGATACGGCGTATTACTGTCCCGATCTTCAATACTAAACAAGCCCTGATTTGCCGATTTAATTTTACCTAAACCACTTTTAGAATCGGCAGCAAATTTTTCTGCAACACTACGTGCATTTTGGGTTGCCTGCTCAATCATGGCAGGTTTAATCTCATTCAATTTGGTAAATAAATATTCGGTTCTTTGTCCAGAGTCATCGCCACCAAAGGCAATCCCTTTTTTACCCAATACCACTAAACGACTTTGCGCTCCACGTACCGCATCTATTTTATGGGTATATACGGTAATGGTTTGCTGGGCAGTATAACGTAGCGCAACATTTGCATCGCCACCATATTGTTGGGCATATTTATCGGTAGTGCCGGGGGCAGCCGTGGTAATTTCCGCTGCCGTAAAACCTTCGCTTTTTAAAAATGCCTGAATTTGCTGAGTATGGGTTTCCATCGTGTCGTATAACTGGGTCAGATCTTGATTGGCTGAACTAAAACGAATGGGCCACACCGCAACGTCGGCTTTTACTTCACGTTCCGATAAACCTTTGACTGAAACAATTCGTTCATATTGTTTAATTTTCAATGCGCTATTGGCTAAAATCCAGCCCGCAATAATCATGCCCAAGCAAATAAAACCTCCTAAAATCAGTGCCGGTTTGAATTGATTCATCGAACTAAACTCCTTTTACCTATTATTTTTATCCAGCTTTTGTGGTTGTGTGATTGCTTATACAGCAGCATAAAAAATTGCTTAGCTTATTTTTAATATAAATTCAGGATAGATCATGATTCCCTGCATAGCAGCGGATGACCTTTAAAGTAACAGATTTGATCTATGGATATGAATGGTTCATTTGTATCTATAATTTAAAATTTATTCTATGTTTTTTATTTTTATTTTTTATCTTCTTATGCTGTTTTATTCGATAAAGAATTTTTTAGGGTGTTGGGGAAAACATCATGTTTAACTTCAACAATTATAGCTTTGTAAGCGATAACTTTTAGCCTATAAACTTGTGATCTATAGCGTCCTAAGCCGAATCGAGACCTTTTGGGCGAGTACTACACTGACTTTATAAGTAACTGGTAGCATCTACTCTTTTCGATCCCCGTCACACCCTTGAGATATAATTTACCAAGATCGCTTCGGGATTATTTCCCTAAGAAAAATCAATTTTCATCTTTTTTAGGAAAAATTCT
The DNA here is from genome assembly GCF_000367925.1 of Acinetobacter bohemicus ANC 3994. Lineage (GTDB taxonomy): Bacteria > Pseudomonadota > Gammaproteobacteria > Pseudomonadales > Moraxellaceae > Acinetobacter > Acinetobacter bohemicus. Next base: position 73,129 of record NZ_KB849164.1, on the reverse strand, counting down.
CACTTAAAATAATAAAAACAGTATTTATTACCATTTTAGATAAAATAGTGATTTTTTATTGCATAAAAACACATTTTATCGAAATTTCCATCACTACAAACTCACCTCACATTAAGCACAAATTTAGGCAAAACAAATCATGGTTTGAGATTTGCCTAATGCTTTCGCCTGATACATCAGTTGATCAGCTTGACCTGTGGCTTCATCACAGTTTTCAGGTAAATGGTTAAAGATACGAATCCCCATACTAAAATCGATGCCATACTGTTCTTTTAAGCCACTGGAGAGAAAGATTTCACGTAATTTACTGGAATATTGTTCTGCCCCAGCGTGATCAGTATCCAGCAAAACCACCACAAACTCATCACCGCCCATACGCGCTAAAATATCTGAACTGCGTGAAGACTGTTTCAGGACTTGAGCAAATTTCACCAATACAGTATCACCTGCGCTATGTCCCAATTGATCATTAACCGCTTTAAAACCATCTAGATCAATCATCGCAACCGCAAATTGCATGCCTTTTCTCAAGCTGATTTTATGCAATAACTGATATTCGAAATTGAATGCACGCACATTATTTAAAGTGGTCAATGTATCTTGCATTGCCATCATGGTCAGCACGGCAAGGTTTCTGCGTACTTTGATTAACAGCATGGCCACAATGCTAAAAAAGCCTAATCGAACACAGGCATTCCAGAAGGGAATAAATGGGTTCGAGTAATCATGCCCTGCACTAAAGTCGGCATAAAGCCATGTCAGCCCCGATACAACAATGGTAATAATGGTACTTCTTACACTGTCATACCAAGCAGCAATGGAGACAGGCATTAAGTAAAATACGGAAAATGAGTATTCAAAACCTGTAGCCAGATCAATCCAGCCCAATATCGCAATACTTGAAAAAATAACCATCCGTCGGGCAAAGGTATTGGTTAAAAGTAATTTTTCCAGTGTTCTCATTACGATGAAATACCCGACATGGTTTTACTATGTAGAGTAATTGTTTTTGATGCATTTTTACAGTCAAAATCCGACCAAAATTTGACTTGTTTTGCGATGAAATGACTGAATAAAATTGAGTGATTTTTCTTGCTGATCGGTCATATCACCAATTGAATGCACGGTAAAACTTAAGCGTGTTAAAGCAACTTTAACGCGATGAACGGCACAAGATTCAGTAACAGGATGCCAATTTTATAGACCGCCATCGCTGAATAATGAATTGCATCAAAGTTTTGATCCGACAGCTTAAACCATTGCCTATGCAGTTTTTTCATCAAATCTTTAGCAAAGATAAATGCAAAAAACCAAATCAATAGAACGACATAGTTAATCAGCGTGCAATAAAGTAAGAAATCTGTAAGTTGAGCGATATTCATTATACTCACCCTGTTTTTCTTTATTTTCTGTGTTTATTTTAGGCTGAATTTAGGTGTGATATACAGTTTTGTAGTTTAAATTTTGAGGGGATAAGTTTTAAAAGCATTTGATTGCATAACAAGCGTATTGGATATTGCTGATTTTAAAAGTTTTCATGTAAAGTTGGCACATTGATTTCAAAGAATATTATCATCATGAAAACAAAAATGGCGCTCTTGATTATGCTCACGGCACTCTCACTGAGTTCATGCAAAGTATTAAAAACGCATATTGTAAAAGTGACCAGTTCAAGTGAGCCACAAGCAGATGATGTTTTACTAAAAACCAGCAAAGGCTATGTGTATTTGTCCACACAGAAAATGACAGATAAACAAAAAGAAATTTTAAAAAACCTCCGTCCTTTTCAATGCTTAGAAATTAAAACGCCTGAACAGTTTGCCATGCAAAACAGAGAAGTTCGATTTTATGATTTTAAAATCAGATCATTAGTCGAAAGCGATAAAGAATGCCGAAAAATTAAAGCCACGACACGTATTGAAGTACATTAATTTTAAAGCGGTTTAACATTGTTTCCATCATGATTTTCAAGCTTATAGACCGTGATTAGTTGTTATTGTTTTATCTAATTTGATTATAAATTAACAAAAAGCCCTATGGAGTAATAGGGCTTTTCTTTAAAACAGTGGGTAACTGTTTGAATTGTTTAGCTTAGGCATTCTTATTGTTAAATTGATTGCCTTGGCATTTGGTACACGGGGGTAAACGGTCTGTACCAATTTCTAAGTAAGTGCGATGCCCGCACTGGACGCAAAAATAGAAGCCTGTTCCGGGTTTAGAGCCAGCAGTAACCATTTTTGTTCTCCATATGTTTTTAGAAATGGTGAACCTAGTATAACCCTAATGTGATGAATGTCTACTGTCCATTTCGACGGGTGATGGTGGCGGATAAGCGAATTAAGTCATGAACCTATCACTAATTTAATAAGAGTGAAAAAATATCAACTTCTTGTTTCGAATGTTTTTTCTTAAGGATATTAGCTTGATCTTTTAAAAACCTTATATTTTCTAAGACTAATTCCACCAATTTAGTTCTCTTAATTAACTCTCTTGCAAGCGGATCAATTCTATAAGTTTCATTTAAATCAATATCGCCATGTTCGTGAATGTAATCTATGAGTTGATCTTCAAAATACTGATCTGTACACCCATCCACTATATCCTTTCTGAGATCATAAAAATTAAAACTCCCATCTTTATAAAAATCTTTCAAAAACAAGTAAAATTTAAAGTATTTTTCAGGATTTTCCCCTAACACATAACCTATTTCCACTACATCTTCATTCTCTATTCCATCTATTGTAGTAATTTTAGAATACATACTACTCAAAATATTCAATTCAGAACTGAGATTTTGATTCATTTCATTTACATGAGAGTAAATTTTATCAATTTTTGGAATTATCCATTCTTTTTCAATCAAATCACTATTAATGTCATAAACCATAGGAAGAATATTATCCCCCCCATTTACTATATATATTTTATCAAAAATTTCATATTTTCTTTCAATAGCTTTATTTACTAAAAATTGAGCTGTAAAATATTCTTGGAATGATCTATGCGTAAAAGAAAAACCTAAACCATCTCTTTGCAGAATACATACCGAATCAAGTAGATCTTTTAGAAAGTCATCAACTTCTGCATTGACATTAGCAATCTTAAGAGCATTATCAATATATTTTTTTATTTTAATTTCTTCAAAAAAATACAACCTATCACAATAGCTTAAAATACAAAAAGCTTCTAAACATCGTTTAAAATCATCTAATGGCAAACCAGAAAAAGATTTTCGCTTATACATGCTTTTTAAAGAATCATGTTTATTGAATAAAGTTAAAAATGCTTGCTCATAAAATAAATGCAACTTATTAGGTATTTCTGCTATTTGTTCATAAGTCATGAGCATCATTATCAACAAGAGTGGATTCGAAGCAAAACTCCTATGAGACTGATATAATTTTTTCTCGAGTACATTTATAAACGATTGCTTTACCACCCTATCGTAATCTAGTTTATTAATCAGTGATAAAGCTTTATTTTTATCTAAAGGCTGTATTTTATATTGAAAAAACTCTTCCCAAGAAGAAAACCTATTATCAAAACGACTCGAAATCAATATTCTAATACCATGATAAGTATTAGACAAATATAAAATTTCTTGCTCTATTTTCTCTCGATCCTCTCTATTTACCTCATCAAAGCCATCTAATATAACTAAAATTTTCCCCAACTTAAAAGAGTAGTCCAATTGCTCCTTATTAAAAGATGAATTAATTTTCAACATTAAACTTAATATATAACTATATAACGACTTATCTACTAAGTTATTTAAATGTCGCAATTCTATAAAAATAGGAAAAATCCCCTTGGGTTTTTCTATCAACTCAACAAATATACTTTTACAAAATGTTGATTTACCACATCCAGCACCACCTAAAATTACTACTCTTTTATTTCTCTCTATTTCACTAATGAACTCTTGCTCTTCTACTTCTTTATAGTTAATCATTAAATTAGTACGGATATAAAAATCTTTTATATTTACGGGTATATCTCTATACAAAAGTGTTTTAGTTTTAGAGTATCTTTCATAATTTCTTTCTAAATACTCTGTAAAACATAAATTTAAATTAACTTGAATTTTATCATTAGTATCTTTAGTTAACTTTTTTAGACCATTATAAATTGGTATTGTAAATTGTTTTATCAGTTCAGATACTGCTTCTTTTATAATAACGTCTTCCATACTTCCACCAAAAAATAAAACCCCACTTAACAGTAGGGTCTTTTCACAACAATATCAATAACTTTTAGCTAAAGTCTTAAGCCACATTCCCTTCCAAGAAATCCTGCGCAAAGCGTTGCAATACACCACCCGCTTCATACACATGCACTTCTTCTTCCGTATCTAAACGACAGGTCACGGCAACTTCAACCACTTCATTTTTACCATCTTCAGTCGCACGCTCAATCACTAAAGTCAGGTCAGAACGCGGTGCAATATTACCAATTACACTATAAAGCTCCGTACCATCTAACTTTAAGGTTTTACGGTCAACGCCTGCTTTAAACTCAAGCGGTAGCACGCCCATGCCGACCAAATTGGTACGGTGAATACGCTCAAAACCTTCCGCGACAATGGCTTCTACACCTGCAAGACGCACACCTTTAGCTGCCCAGTCACGGCTTGAACCCTGACCATAGTCTTTACCTGCAATGATGATCAGCGGTTGCTTACGGTTCATGTAAACTTCAATCGCTTCCCACATGCGCATCACTTCGCCTTCAGGCTCTACACGTGCTTTGGAACCTTGCTTAATCGTGCCATCGGTACGACGTACCATTTCATTAAACAATTTCGGGTTGGCAAATGTGGCACGTTGTGTGGTCAAGTGATCGCCACGGTGCGTTGCGTATGAGTTGAAGTCTTCTTCAGGTACACCCATTTTCGCCAAATATTCACCCGAAGCACTGTCTAATACAATTGCATTCGATGGTGATAAATGATCGGTGGTGATGTTGTCGCCTAAAATTGCCAGCGGACGCATATTGGCTAAAGTGCGTGGTGCAGCCAAAGCCCCTTCCCAATATGGCGGACGGCGGATATAGGTACTTTGCGGACGCCAGTCATAGAGTGGACTTGCCGCTTTTTCATTGACACCCAAATCAAACATCGGAATATAAATTTTACGGAACTGTTCAGGTTTTACCGCAACTTTCACCAAAGCATCAATTTCTTCATCCGACGGCCAAATGTCTTTTAAGTAAATTGGATTGCCATCTTTGTCGTTCCCGAGTGAATCGGTTTCAATATCAAAACGAATGGTTCCCGCAATGGCATAAGCAACAACTAAAGGCGGAGATGCCAAGAATGCTTGTTTTGCATAAGGATGGATACGACCATCAAAGTTACGGTTGCCCGAAAGTACCGCTGTTGCATACAAATCACGGTCAATAATTTCTTGCTGAATTTTTGGATCTAACGCACCTGACATGCCGTTACAGGTGGTACATGCATAGGCGACAATACCAAAACCCAATTTTTCTAAATCGTGCAACACCCCTGCTTCTTCAAGGTATAAAGCCGCCGCTTTAGAACCCGGTGCAAAAGAAGATTTCACCCACGGTTTACGCGTTAAACCCAATTCATTGGCTTTACGTGCCAACAAACCTGCGGCAACGGTATTTCGTGGATTAGATGTATTGGTACAAGAGGTAATGGCTGCAATAATCACAGCACCATCTGGCATTAAACCATCAGTACGCTGTTCAACCACACCTGCAATGCCTTTGGCTTTTAAGTCCGCAGTCGATACACGCGCATGTGGATTTGATGGCCCTGCAATATTGCGGGTCACAGTCGATAAATCAAAACGCAGCACACGCGGATATTCTGCTTGTTTCATTTCCGATGCCCAAAGACCAATTTCTTTGGCATAGGTTTCAACCAGTTTCACTTGCTCTGCTTCACGGCCTGTTAAAGTCAAATAATCAAGCGTGTTTTGGTCGATGTAGAACATTGCCGCAGTCGCGCCATATTCAGGGGTCATGTTGGAAATCGTGGCACGATCGCCCACCGACATACTGTCTGCACCTTCACCAAAAAATTCTAAATAGGCACCGACCACACGTTCTTTACGCAAGAATTCAGTTAAAGCCAACACGATATCGGTTGCGGTAATGCCTGCTTTACGCTGACCCACCAACTCCACACCAATGATGTCCGGCAGACGCATCCACGATGCACGACCGAGCATGACATTTTCAGCTTCTAAACCACCCACACCAATTGAAATTACACCCAAAGCATCGGTATGCGGGGTATGTGAATCTGTCCCTACGCAGGTATCTGGATATGCCACGCCACCACGGTTTTGAATTACTGGCGACATTTTTTCCAAGTTAATTTGGTGCATGATGCCGTTGCCCGCCGGAATCACATCAACATTTTCAAACGCTGTTTTGGTCCATTCAATAAAATGGAAACGGTCTTCATTACGACGGTCTTCAATGGCACGGTTTTTTTCAAACGCGTCTGGGTCGAAACCGCCAAACTCTACAGCCAATGAGTGATCGACAATCAGCTGGGTCGGTACAACAGGATTGACTTTAGACGGGTCGCCGCCTTGGTCAGCAATTGCATCACGTAAACCTGCAAGGTCGACTAATGCAGTTTGTCCGAGAATGTCATGACAGACCACACGAGCTGGATACCAAGGAAAATCATGCTCTTGACGACGTTCAATCAGTTCTTTTAATGATTGCTCTAAAATAGCAGGATCACAACGGCGTACTAGCTGCTCTGCGAGCACTTTTGAAGTATATGGAAGTTTTGCATATGCGCCTGGCTGAATATTTTCTACGGCTTGGCGTACATCAAAATATTCGAGCTGGGTGTTTTGCAGTGGTTTACGGTAGTTGTTATTCATTGTCGTGCCTCTTGCATCATTTTTTTCTGCGTGTCTAATGATTGGCATAGTACACTGCTGAAAAGCCATTTCCCAAATCCTTTATATTTCATATTCTTAGGTATAAAAACAGGGGGTTTTGAAATAATTAGTAACAACTTTATTGAATTATTTGCACTAAATCTGATTTTTTTTGAAAAATAGTGGAAAATTAGGCTAATTCTTTAGTATTAGATCCAGTATTGGTGGGCGATAAATGAACAATTTGGCTTTTTCCTCATTCACACTAAATGGTGTGGATGCACAAAAATTCCTTCAAGGACAAGTCACACTAAACGTGGCAGCTTTGGCTGAGAACGTGACGCGCTATACCGCGATCTGTAGTTTAAAAGGGCGTATTCAGTTTGGTTTATGGTTAAAAAAACTTAATCCTGAAAGTTTTGAAATTGTCACAACGCAAGATCAAAGTGAAGAATTTGCCAAACATATTAAAAAATTTGGTGCATTTTCTAAAATGAAGTTGGAACAAGCTGCACAAGTCTTCCCAACGATCAATGCTGATACCACCGATTTTGCTACCGCTGAAACGGATATCAATATCTGGCAACTGCAAGCGATTGAAGCAGGTCAGGCGTGGATTTCAGCAACAACAGCAGAACTATTCCAACCACAAGAATTACGATTGCATCAGCGTGAAGGCGTGCATTATGACAAGGGTTGTTATATTGGTCAGGAAATTATTGCGCGTCTTTGGTTTAAGGCAAAACCGAAAAGTTGGTTGCACCTTGTTCAAGGCACAGGTGATGTTCCTGCCCCTGCAACTCAATTGAATAAGGATATCCAAATCGTCAATAGTATTGCGATTGATGGTGGTTACAAAGCATTGGTTGTGGCTAAACCTGCCGCACTTGAAGAGCTTGATTTACAGGTTTTAGCTTTACCGACAAGTTTAAATGGTGATGTAGCTCGTCCGCAATAAGTTCAAAAAACTTAGACAGGCTCTCTCCTTCTGACATAATAAATCACACCGCCTTTGTCATCTGAAAAATAGAATGATTGATCATCAATTCGATAGATATCACAAGGGCGGCCATACACAGTTTTACCCACTAAAAATCCATCCATAAATGTCTGTAGTTTTTGTCCTTTACGCATAATAACAATTTTGTAGCCATGACCAATCGTGGCATCCGTAGAGCCATGCAGAGCAACTAAAAAAGAATTTTTAATCATGTCATCCGTATTTGGATTATCAAAATAGTCAAAGCCAAGCGCCGATGAATGCGCAGGGAAATAGGCATAGGGAGGCAACACATTTTTACAACCTGACGGACGTTTGAATTTTGGATCTGCTAAAATTTTACCATTTGATGAATAACATGAAGCCCAACCATAATCAGCATCTCGTTTGAGTGCATAAAAAGTTTCATCAGGTTTATTTTTACCCAAATGGTCTGCACCTTGATTGGTGGCAAATAGAAATTTACCCACCCATTTCAAACCGACTGCATTGCGCAAGCCTTTGGCGAAAATCTTTTGTTCCGAACCGTCAGGATTCATTTCTAAAACGGTCGCTCGAACTTTTTCTTTCTCGGTGCAAGCATTGCAACTTGATCCAACTGAAACATAAATTTTCCCGTTTCCACCGACTGCGATCGTCCGCGTTAGATGCCAACCACCATATTTATAGCTTAAACCGTAATCAGGAAAGGTAGCCAAAACTTCGGCTTTACTCGTGGGTTTAACTTCACCTTGGGTAAATTTTCGTCGGGTGAGTTGGTGGGTTTCAGCTAAATACAACCAATCTTGTCCTTCAGAGTCCGTATAAAACTGGACTGAATTTGGATTCTTTAAGCCTGTCATATAAGGAATGATTTTTCCGAATTGACCCGTTTCAGCATTCCATTCATCCAAAATATAAACGATGCCTTTTTTATTGTCGGTCAAATCGTGCATATCCGTGATAAACATTCTACCGTCGGGTGCTTTGGTAAAAAAACGAACTCGTTTTAAGCCCTCTGCCGCTGGAATAATTTCGTAATTTGGCGGGAGATTTAAAGAAAAATGCGTCCCGTTTTTCAAGTTTACTGGATGAGGAACAAGTTTTGGCTGCCCTGCTAAACTTGTCATTGAACAAACTAAACTTATAAATAAGATTGACAGTATTTTTATCATATTTGAATATGCCTCAATTAATCTTACGAAAAAGAGCCTTCAATTTTATGTTATATAATTTGAATGAAGAGTACATAGCCAAATGCTTTAAGTTAAAAAACATTCAGACAGATCAATGAAAATAATCAAAATTTTGAGGAATCACCATTAACTACCTATTTATCTGTCGCTGTAACCAATGCCGTAGCCCTGAGTGGTACTGCCACGCAAGGGAACGATTTTTGCTGTTGGCTTTGGCATACACACACGCTCAGCTGGAACCAGTAAACAGGCAAAATATCAAGTGTCAGCCAAAGATATTGTTTGGCAGATTTAATTGCAGTGATAGAGTACAAACACAAACAAGCTTTGCAGAAAAAATTTTCAAAGCAATTGAAACACAAGACCGTTATTGTTCTAGATATCCCTGATGATTATCATTATATAGATGAAGAACTCATTGAAATTATTAAACTTTCAATGAGCACACATTTAACTTAATACTTTTAAAAACAGAAAATCACGTCTATTAAAAATCATGAAACAGCTTATTCATATCTTTCACCACATAATCTTTAAAATGAAAAGCACGTGCATGTTTTGCATCAAATTTTGCACTATGACCATCTTTCTGAAAAATATAGACCCGATCTTCTTTACTCACTAAAAACTCAGCGCCCAATTTCATTAATAACGCATCAATCTTATCTTCATCAGCAATCGATTCATCCTGACTCACTTTTAAATAGTTACGCTTAATGCCTTTAATGAACATGGATCTACTCGCTATAAAATTCAACCGAGATTTAAACAAACATTGGCTAAAAAGCAAAGTTCATTCTGATACTCATTTTATATAAGCAACTCGAACTTTCATTTTTGGCTTTAGATTTTTAAGTAGAAGTAAACATTTCTTCATATTGATTTAACATTCATTATGCAAATAACTACGAAATTCTATTGCAATACACAAATCATATATTTACATTCACACAATTAAACTTATGATGTTGTAATTAAGTCTTCCCTATACCCCCTAAACACATAAATGGAATTATGTGCATGTTTATAAAAGGTTTTTAACACTATGAAAAAAATCATACTTGCTAGTATCATCGCATTATCTTCAAATTTTGCTCTAGCAGAAACTGCAAAACCATCCATCGATCCTGCCTTTGCCAAAATTGAAACCATGGTCAAAGCCAAGGATATGAAGGGCGCATATCAAGAACTGGATAAATTAGCAAAAACAGGTAACCCGCAGGCAATCTATAATTTAGGTTACCTCACGCAAACAGGTCAAGGCACCGCCAAAGATGAAAAAAAGGCAATTAAGCTGTACGAAGAGTCTGCCAATAAAGGCTACCCTGTTGCCAACTATGTCTTAGGCAAAAACTATATGGCGGGTACTTTAGGTCTTAAGCAAGACATCAACAAAGCCAAACAGTATTTAGAAAAAGCATCTAAACAAGGTTTTGATGATGCCACTGTCGATTTAGCCGTTTTGCTTTTTGCTGAAGGCACGCCTGCATCAGAGAAATTGGCATTACAAAAACTAGATCCTTTAATTAAAAAGGACAACTATCAAGCAATCCATGCTAAAGCCTTATATGACATTAGCTTAGGCTTTAAAACTAAAAATGAAGCATCAATTAAACAGGGCTTAAAAAGCATACAGGACTTAGCTCAAAGCGGCTATATTCCAGCGTTGTTGGCTGTCGGCAATATGTTTACCAATGGTAAGATCGTTCCGCAAAACCTTGTAGAAGCGAAAAAGATTTTCTCGGCTCTAGCAAAAGAAAACGTACCTCAGGCAAAAGAGTCTTTAGCGGTGGTGGATAAAATGATTGCTGAAACCGCAAAAAACCCGCCAAAAGCTGAAAAGAAAAGCTAAAGCGTTTCAACCAATACAAGATCCAAATCAACAAAGCCCCTAAAAATGAGGGGCTTTTTACTGAAGCATTTTAAATCCTCCCCAACCCTCCTTTGAAAAAGGAGGGAGCTTCAAGAATATAAAATGATTTTAAATTCTCAATAGTTCCCCTCTTTTTCAAAGATGAGAAGCATTGCTTCGCAAGAGGAGAGATTTTTAAATGAGTAATCATTAAATTACTCTTAACTAACTGGCATTCCCTAAATCAGGGGCTTTTTACTGTCAGCCGAATTTACCACCACAGTGCAATCAAACTACTGATCCCAATAAAACCCAATATGGTGCTTAACATTAAAGCAGTTAAGGCTTTATCGCTCAGTCCATAATTTTGCCCCAAAATACCCAACACAATAGGCATGGGTAATGCGGCAAGTAAAGTCCCTGCATAAAGCATTTCTTGGCTGACATTGGGTAAAATACTGAATAAAACAAAAATCGTCAGTGGCATCAGTACAATTTTAAAACCGACTAAAATTACACTTTGCATATTCAGTGATTTTAAGCTCATCCCGACCAAACTTGCCCCAATCACAAACAACGCAATTGGCGAAGCTGTTTTACCTAACATCTCCAAAACTTGAACCAGATAAAATGGCAGCTGAATATTTAAAACGACGCAAAGCATGCCCAACACAATAGACAAAATGACGGGGTTTTTAATGACATTGTGCAAGGTTTGTTTAAGCAATTGAGAGGTCAATTGATGTTGCTGCATCCCTACTTCAGCAATCACTAAAGTTAATGCCACAATCAGTAAATTTTCAATAATCAAAGTCAAAGAAAGATAAATAGCGGCATGTTGTCCAATCAGCATCGTCAGTATTGCTGTGCCAATAAAACCCGTGTTGGACATGGATGCACCCATCGCCAACACCCCAGATTCGGTCAAACGGCATTGAAAATATTTGCGATACAAGAAAAAAGCCAAAGCAAAAATAATCAGTGAACCGCCACCATAAGCAATGAAATAACTGGGATGCCAAATTTCATCGAAACGCTTACTGGCTAAAGCTTGCAGTAAAAATGCAGGTAATGAGATTTTAAAAACAAACTGACTTAAACCTGTAATATGCTCAGGTAAAATAAATTCAAATTTTACACAAATAAACCCCAATAGAAGCAGCAGGCATATCGGTAAAATAACAGTTAAAACCACAGCGACTCCCTATCTTGCAAAAGACCTAAATCGACTTCATCGCTGCCATTTTTTGCAAGCACATTTTAGGGTTGAAAGGGCTTAAACAGTGACTTCACGCCATGTGGCTGGCAGCGTAAATACTGTGGCGAAATTTCAATTTTCGCACCCAATGTTGCAGCTGCATGCCAAGGCCAACGTGGCTCATAAAGCAGCGCGCGTGCCAAAGCAATCGCATCGGCTTGTCCCTTTGCAAGAATACTTTCTGCTTGCAGCGCTTCAGTAATTAAACCCACCGCAATCACTGGAATATGAAGCGCTTTTTTAATGGCTTCAGCAAATGGCACTTGATAATTGGCGCCAATTTTAATGTCTTGCTGGGCGTGTAATCCCCCACTCGAAACATGAATATAAGCTGCACCTAAACCTTCTAATCGTTTCGACAATTCAACGCTTTCTTCTAACGACCAACCGCCTTCAAGCCAATCTTGAGCAGAAAGGCGTACACCAATCGGGAAATTTTCAGGAACAGCAGCTTTCATGCTCTGAAATGTTTCTATCGCCATCCGAATACGGTTTTCAAAGCAACCGCCATATTCATCACTGCGCTTATTCGCTAAAGGCGACATAAACTGGTGTAATAAATAACCATGCGCGGCGTGTAACTCAATTAAATCAAAACCCGCGTCAACCGCACGAATCGCCGCATTGCTAAAGTCTTGAATAATTTTTTGGATGCCATTTTTTGACAGTTCCTGTGGCGCATGATCGTGATCATTAAATGGAATATCACTGGCTGAAACGGTCTGCCACCCATGCTCTTGATCGGGGCTAAATTGGCCTTTGCCATCCCAAGGTTTATCCGTAGATGCCTTTCTGCCTGCATGCGCCAACTGAATGGCAAAAGGCATAGGCGAAAGTGTTTTTACTTTTGTCAGTAATGTTTTGATTTGATCGCGCTGTGTATCATTCCACAGTCCTAAGTCAGCATAACTGATACGCCCTTCTGGCTGTACAGCTGTTGCCTCAACCACACACAAACCCGCTCCAGACAATGCATAATTTGCCCATTGCTGTTCATGCCAATAAGTCACTTCGCCCTGCTCGGTTGCAGAGTATTGACACATCGGGGCAATCACAATTCTATTCTTGAGTTCTAACTGACCAAACTGAATCGGTTCAAATAATAAAGACACTTTTTTGCTCCTTAGAATGCTTTGGTGATGCTTAAACCCGCGCTCCAGTTCACCCCATCTGCGGGTTCAAAGAATCGATTATTGCCATCATTGACAATCACTGAACCGACATAGTTTTCATCAAACATATTATCTACACGTGCATAACTACGCACTTTCCAATCATTATTTTTCCAGACATAACCTATATTTGCCGAAGTCACGGTATAGCTAGGTGCTACATCGCTATTGCTGTCATTGACATAAATTTTATCCATATAACGTACATCGATGCCCGCATTAAAGCCTGTTTCAGGCTGCCAGCCTAAAGCAACATAGGCCTGATTTTTTGCGACACCGGGAATGTAGTTCCCGCTATAAACGACTTTTTGAGGATCAATATTGGGAATATCGGCATCCAATGTTGCATCTAAATAGCTATAACTGGCTTGTGCCGTCAAATCACGCCATAAATTTTTATTCCATGACAGTTCTACACCCTGACGCAAAGTTTTATCAGCATTTTGGAAGGTCGATCGACCATCCAGTGTTCCTGCTGAAACAATATCGTCTTGAGTTTCACTGTGGAAAATTGCTGCGGTAAAATTACCAAAACTATTTTGTGCTTTTAAACCCAATTCATAGTTGTCACTGCTTGAAGGTTTTAAAGCAAAGTTAATCCCAGCTGTTCCTGTTGTTGGATATGCCATTTCAGTAAATGTCGGTGTTTCAAACCCTTGGGCATAGCTCAGATACGTGCTCAACTGAGGGCTTATTTCCCAAGTGAATGCAGCTGAAGGCAATAGCTTGTCATAGTCAGTCTTACCACTGTCATCAGCATTTGTCCCTTGAATATAGTGATCTTTAGATTGGTAATGCACGTTGCTATAACGCAAACCTGTGTCTAAGCGCCAAGTGGGTAAAAACTGCCAAGATGCTTGTAGATATGGATCTAAATTCCATAAGGTATTATTTTCATCACGGCGTAAATTGCCTTTTACCCCATAATGTCCATTACTATCAAAGTTTTCATAACCTTGACGGTCTTCATCCATGGCATCAAAAGCAAATCCCGCAGTAAAACGTGTATTCGGTAGTAAATCTTTACCCGTCCAACGCAAATCAGTCCCGTAATAATCACGGCTAAAATCAATCACACCACCTGCATGGCGCGGATTAGCTTGAGCTGTGTTTGGAATGGATTGATATTGAGTGACTTCACGATGTCCCGCATAAGCCATGGCATAAAGCTCATGTTGGTCATTAATCGGCTTCGTCCACGTCAGTCCTGTTTGGGTCTGGTTAATTGCCTTACGCACATCATAAATATTTTTTGCATCATTTACTTGTTTGGGATTGGCTTTCCATTGCTCTCGGGTTAAACCTTGTGGATCATCGGCATTCATATCCACATGATTCACAATCCAATTTACTTTAGAACCATCGTCTAAATCCCAAGTCAATTTGGCATTGCTTAAAACTTTACGCGCTGCACTGTGGTCACGATAACCATCGGTATCAAAATAAGAAGAACTCACCACATAACTTGGCTCACCCGCTTTATCTACCCCACCTTGTAAGACGATATCTGCACGACCTTTGTGATGACTCCCCCCAGCATAGCCTAACTGAATTGAATCACGGCCTTCACCTTGCTTGGTGCTGGTTAAAACAGTACCGCCAGAAGAATTACCATATAACGATGAAAAGGGTCCACCCAAGACTTCAATGTGATCTAGACTGCTTAAATCAATATTCGAAGTTTGTCCCTGACCATCAGGCATGGTGGCAGGAATGCCATCGACATATAAACGAATCCCACGCACCCCAAAGGTTGAACGCGCGCCAAAACCACGCATAGACAGTTGTAAATCCTGTGCATAATTTTCACGGTTATTCAGTTGTAAACCCGGTACGCCTTTCAAGGTTTCAGATAAATTAATCCCCAAATTATTTTCATTATTTTTTTGTTCAATACGATAGACCGATGCCGGTGTTGCTAACCAGTCTGTATCGGTACGTGTGGCTTGTATTTTTAAGGTTGGAAGTAAAACAGGTTCCGTAGAACCTGCTTCTGCATAAAGATTTTGACAAATACATGCCGTCAAGCAAAGTAAAGTCATATTGATGGACTTTATTGGTGATTTACTTTGCATTGAGCAGCCTCTATTTCAGAATAAAAAATGATTTTAGAGCTTAAACCAACTCTCAGCGCATTATCAACTTTCCGTGGCAGCAGAATTGATCACATACTGTAACAAAGGACCGAATATGAATAATTTCAATGGGTAATATGAATAGTTCAGCTTGATATTATATTGTTCAGCTTATTTTCAATCTATTTTTGAACTCGGTTTCTTACAGTATGTGGATGACTTACTTTATGCTTCAATTAAAACTTGTATTCTCGACCATTCATCCCGATATTAGCCATAATCCATTTTAATTTGCTAAAAATGCCTGAATTACCTGAAGTTGAAACCACAAAAACCAGTTTATTGCCTTTAATTGAGCAAAAAGTCATTTCTGTTGAAGTCAGACAATCCAGTTTACGCTGGCCTATTCCTGAAGATATTCAAAAACTCATAGGACAAAAATTACTTAAGCTTACGCGACGCTCTAAATATATTTTGGCGGAATTTGAACACGACACTATGTTATGGCATTTGGGCATGTCGGGGAGTTTTCGTCTGTGTGAACCCCAGACGGAATTGCGTAAACATGATCATTTGATCATTCAGTTTGAAGATATAGAACTGCGTTACCATGACCCACGTCGTTTTGGCTGCATTCTCTGGCTAGATCAAAATGCTCAAACCAAGTTAATTGATACTTTGGGTCCTGAACCTTTAAGTGATGCTTTTAATGCGGACTATTTAGCAAACAAATTTAAAAAGAAAAATGTCGCTGCCAAAGTTGCCATTATGGATAATCACATGGTGGTTGGGGTCGGCAATATCTATGCCACTGAAAGTTTATTCAATTTAGGCATTCACCCTGCCCAACCCGCATCCAGTTTAAGTATGCAGCAAATTGAAAAATTAGTGGTCGAGATCAAACGAATTTTAAAACAAGCCATAGATTTAGGCGGCTCAACCCTGCGCGATTATAGTAATGCCATGGGCGAAAATGGTTATTTCCAACAAACTCTATTGGCCTATGGTCGTGCGGGTGAAATGTGTGTGAACTGTGAAACCACTTTAGAAAATTTAAAACTCGGACAGCGTGCCAGTGTATTTTGTCCGCAATGTCAGCCTTTAAAAAGCGTTAAAATGCTCACCAAGACACCATCTAAAGGGAATAAAGCATGAAATCTGCCATCGTGCGTCACATTTTAGTCAAAGACAAAGCATTGGCTGAACAGTTAAAAAAGAAAATTAAAGCGGGTGCAGACTTTGCCCAAATTGCCAAACAACATTCCACTTGTCCTTCAGGCAAAAAAGGCGGTGAACTGGGGGATATTAAAAAAGGACAATTGGTCGGCCCCATTGATAAAGCAGTATTTACCTTAGCTGAACGTGAGTTGCATGGCCCAATCAAAAGTCAGTTTGGCTGGCATTTACTCGAAATTAAGTTTCGGATGGACTAAGATGATTGAGCAAGATGGTCTTAAATTTGAACAAATTGAATATCGGACACTCAATCCAAAAGCACAGGAAACCTATAATTTCCATAAAATGGCAGCAATACTGGCAGATTATGGTTCTAAAGGCCTTTGGTTCAATAATGCTTGGAACGGCGCAGACGGTATTGCTATTCATATTGATGGTATTTCGAATTTTAAAAGCCAGCTTAAAGATGCTGTTTCATGTAGACAAAAATATCGAGCCAAACAGCTTTATATTGCATTCTTTGAGCTGAGCTATTTATACATTGATGCGCATAATTTTGTTTTGCACAAATGGAAAATGATATCTCAGACAAAAAATGCTTAGCAAAAGATACTTATTTCCAGACCCAAATCACCCCAAAATTAAAAAAGTTGTTGAGCCTTATAAAGTTACTAAAGTGATCTAGATTAGTCTTGTTTTGGTTTCATTACATACGTCCAAGCCTCTGTTTTTTCACCAGATGCCAGAAACACCGTGACTTGTACTCTTTCGTATTGCAGCCCCTCAAAATCATCTAACATTTGCCAGTTGTGTTGTAATTTTTCGGTGCTAAATAAATAACCTTCGATTTGAGAATCCTGTTCATTGAGCACAAGCGCTGGTAATCCCTTATCTGGGCCCCAATCCAAAATATGAACAGTTCCATGAACGGATGCTTTTTCCCAGTCACCCTTCATCTCACCCAGAATATGTGCATTTTCTCGGTTAGGACACAATGTACCGTACACAAACAATTGATTCATCACTGTTATTCCATTGCAATATGTACGGCATTTTAAAGTCAAATTATCAAAGTTTCCATGCAAAAGACGGTTGTTCTTACATGAAAAATTACGAACTCTTTTCTCACTTGCAATAAAAACGGCACTTAAAGTGCTAATGCCAGTCAGTTAAGGGTTTTAGAAACAAAGTCCTTAGCTTTTTAGTTGTTCACGACGGAGTCTTATATCTTTAAATCAAATACTTGGAGCTCATCTATTACTTTGGATAAGCCCAAAGTAATCAAAAGCATTGTCATCCGCAAAACTCGCCAAATGCCTTTTATTGATTAATAAATCGCAGAAACCTTACTTTTTTAAAATAGTTTGCCTCGAACAGTTGCGGATGACGTCTCCGCGTATCGAATAATATTATGAATTTAAAAAATAAAATGCCAGTCAATTTCTTAACTGACTGGCATTAACTTAAAGTACCATCTTTTTATTCTTCCACAGTTTAAACTTGTGGACGACGTTTTAATTCATCACGAATTTCACGTAATAATTCGATGTCTTCCGGCGTTGCAGCTGGTGCTTCTACAGGTGCTTCCTGTTTACGAAGACGATTCATGACTTTAACCAGTAAGAAAACCACCCAAGCTAAAATCAAGAAATTAATAAATACCGTTAAGAAACTACCATATTGTAAAACGTTGATCCCCGCTTTTTGCAATTCTTCAAGCGTTTGCAAATTATTCGGGTTATCGCCTAACACAATAAACCATTGCGAAAAATCAACATCACCGCCTGTAATCACAGAAATTAAAGGCATTAAGACATCTTTCACCAATGAATCAATAATTTTACCAAAAGCGCCACCAATGATGACACCAATCGCCAAATCCATCATATTGCCTTTAATGGCAAACTCTTTAAATTCTTGCACAATACTCATGTTTTTCTCCAGTTTCTCTTTGATGCTATTCTTTATTAAAATATTTATTGAACTGTTTCCTATGCTTAAGCATTAAGAAAACATTCAGAATTCCTTGTAATTTACTTGGAATTCTCCGTATTGAATATATTTAGTTGCTCATTTCAAACAAAAAAAAATGCTATCAACGAATTGATAGCACCTTTTTATGACCAAACGCAGTCATGGACAATAATTAAAAATTATTTACCACGGTTACGTTTACGATCATTTTCAGTCAACCAACGCTTACGAATACGTACTGACTTAGGTGTAACTTCAACTAATTCATCATCTTCAATGAATTCAAGCGCTTGTTCAAGCGTGAAACGAATTGCTGGCGTTAACGTTAATGCTTCATCTGTACCAGATGCACGCATGTTGGTTAACTGCTTCGCTTTAGTTGGGTTAACCGTCATGTCGTCAGAACGTGAGTTCATACCCACGATCATACCTTCATAAACTTCTAACTGTGGTTCAGCAAATAGACGACCACGGTCTTGTAATGTAAACAATGCAAACGCTAAGCAAGTACCGTTAACCATTGAAATAAGTACACCGTTTTGACGCTTCGCTACAGTACCCGCTTTCGCTTTACCATAATGAGAGAAGCTTGAAGTCATAATACCAGTACCAGAAGTAATGGTTAAGAATTCAGAACGGAAACCGATCAAGCCACGTGAAGGAACAGTTGCTTCAATACGGATACGGCCTTTGCCGTCAAGTTCCATATTGGTCATTTCGCCTTTACGGAAGCCCATTTGCTCCATGATTGAACCTTGATGTTGTTCTTCAACGTCAAAAGTTACATTTTCATACGGCTCTTGGATTTCACCATCAATTTCTTTCATGATTACTTCAGGACGAGATACACCCATCTCGAAGCCTTCACGACGCATGTTCTCAATAAGAACAGACAAATGAAGCTCACCACGACCAGATACTTTGAAACGGTCTGGAGAATCAGTATCTTCAACACGTAAAGCTACGTTATGAATCAATTCGCGGTCAAGACGTTCACGAATATTACGTGAAGTTACGAATTTACCTTCGCGACCAGCAAACGGTGAGTTGTTTACTTGGAATGTCATCGAAACTGTAGGTTCATCTACAGACAATGGTGGTAAAGCTTCAACATTTTTCGGATCACAAATCGTGTCAGAAATGTTCAGTGCATCCAAACCAGTAATACATACGATATCACCAGCAGAAGCATCTTCAACGTCTACACGGTCAAGACCATGGTAACCCATGATTTTTAAGATACGGCCGTTACGTGTTTTGCCGTCTTTATCAATCACAGTCACTTGGGTATTTGTTTTCACAGAACCACGTTGAATACGACCAATACCAATTACACCGACAAAACTATTATAGTCAAGAGATGAAATTTGCATTTGGAACGGACCATCAACATCAACTTTAGGTGGTTCAACGATGTCAACAATTGTTTCAAACAATGGCGTCATATCTTCAGCCATTGCTTCAACATCACGACCAGCAATACCGTTAATTGCAGAAGCATAAACGACTGGGAAGTCTAACTGCTCATCAGTCGCACCAAGGTTATCAAACAAATCAAATACTTGATCCATTACCCAGTCAGGACGCGCGCCCGGACGGTCAATTTTGTTTAATACAACGATTGGCTTAAGGCCACTCGCAAATGCTTTAGATGTCACAAAACGAGTTTGTGGCATTGGACCGTCTTGTGCATCAACAAGAAGAAGTACGCAGTCAACCATAGACATTACACGTTCAACTTCACCACCGAAGTCAGCATGTCCCGGGGTGTCGACGATGTTAATGCGGTATTCAGTATCTGTACGTTTGTCTAACCATTTGATTGCAGTATTTTTTGCAAGAATGGTAATACCACGTTCAGACTCAAGCGCGTTAGAATCCATAACACGTTCAATCTCGCCCGCGCGGTCACCGAGAGCACCAGATTGTTGCAAAAGTTTGTCTACAAGAGTGGTTTTACCATGGTCAACGTGCGCAATAATGGCAATGTTGCGGAGAGTTTTAATATCTGACATGTAAATTCGATACGCTTTAAATTTGAGGGCAAATTATACAGAAAAATACTCACTTTTAGTAGTGACAGTTTATTGACAGTTACAAGTTTTTTTAAAAAATCGGTCTTTTTTTGGTTTGTAAAGTCCTGTAACTCGATTAGAATAGCCATAAATTGCTGCTGTACCGTTTTCAAATGTCTGATTTAACAAACTCTCCCGAGCAAAAAGATCATCTTGATTTGGTTTATGGATTAAACGATCGTCCAAAACCATTCATCGCTTTTTTAGCTGCACTGCAACATTTATTGGCGATTATTGTCCCGATTGTTACCCCCGGCTTACTCATCTGCTTAGCTTTAGGTGTCTCAAAACAAGACACCAATATGATTCTTTCCATGTCTTTGGTGATCTCAGGGATTGCCACTTTTTTACAATGTAAAAAAGTAGGTCCATTTGGTGCAGGCTTACTGATTGTTCAAGGAACCAGCTTTAACTTTATTGGTCCCATTATTGGTATTGGTTCTGCCATGGTTGCAGCAGGCACACCTGTTGAAGCTGTCATGGCCTCAATTTTTGGCGTGGTCATTGCGGGTTCATTTATTGAAATGGGCGTATCTCGTATTCTGCCTTGGGTAAAAAAGCTGATTACCCCATTGGTAACGGGTATTGTGGTGTTGCTGATTGGTTTGACTTTAATTAAAGAAGGTCTGATCAGCATGGGGGGCGGTTATCAAGCCATGGGCGATAAAACTTTTGCCAATGCCGACAACCTCATCATGTCATGTACGGTACTGGCGATCATTGTTGTTTTAAATCGTGTTCGTATTGTCTGGGTCAAAAGCTCGGCTATTTTAATTGCTTTAGTGATTGGTTATATTGTTGCCGGTTTTATGGGACATCTTAATTTTTCAAGTTTAGAAGATACCCCCCTCATTCAAATTCCAACACCCATGCATTTTGGTTTAAGTTTCTCATGGAGCTTATTTATTCCAATGGCATTTATTTACCTTGTAACCTCTTTAGAAGCGATTGGTGATGTCACCGCAACTTCAAAAATATCCAATCAACCTGTAGACGGTCCCGTATGGATGGAACGTATTAAAGGTGGTGTATTGGTCAATGGGGCAAATTCTTTTCTTGCCGGTATTTTTAACACCTTCCCAAGTTCTGTTTTTGCACAAAACAACGGTGTCATTCAACTAACAGGTGTTGCAAGCCGTTATGTCGGGATCTGGATTGCGGCTTTATTGGTTATTCTGGGTTTATTTCCTGCTGTTGCAGGTGTGATTCAGGCCGTACCACAAGCGGTATTGGGTGGTGCAGTCATGGTGATGTTCGGTGCTGTTGCAGCTTCAGGTATTAATATCCTGTCGGGTATTCAACTTGACCGTCGTGCATTACTGATTATTGCAATTTCCTTGGCCTTAGGCTTAGGTGTGGCACAAGTACCTCAAATTCTTGAACACCTGCCTGAATTATTCCGTAACATTTTCAGTTCTGGTGTTGCGACAGGCGGTATTGCAGCATTGTTATTAAACATTATTCTTCCTGAATCGAAGAAATAATTTCATTTCAGCATCAACCCTGCCCAGCATTGTCTGGGCAGAGTTTTTCAATGGCGAGATAAAAAAATGGATCCTAGAAGTGAAGTTGTCATTCGACAGCACGAATATCTGTCTGGACGTGTACTGCTCATTAATGCACCTACGGATGACTTACTTTCCAATTTAGAAAAAGACATCACTCCATGTTTCTGGACATGGAATTATAATGAATTACAATATTTTCAGTCCCAACAAGCCAATGTACATTTTGGTATCGACCTTCCTGTAGATGATTTTGATCAAGCGATTATTTTTGTCCCAAAGTCAAAAGAACTCCTCAATTACGTCCTACATAATGTGGTCAGCCGTTTAAACGTCGGTGCTTCAATTTTCCTTGTCGGAGAGAAAAAAGCGGGCGTTGAACGTGCAGCCAAACAATTACTGCCGTTTGGTCCAGCCTGTAAATTAGATAGTGCGCGTCACTGTCAGATGTGGCAAATGACGGTTGAAAAAACCGTGACAGCGAAAAAACTGGATGACTGGGCACAACAATATACCGTGACCACACCGAATGGCGACTTGAATATCTGTGCCTTACCCGGTGTATTTAGTCAAAATCGTTTAGATATGGGTACTGCGGTGCTGTTACCTTATTTATCACAAGTCACTGCGGGTAAAATTGCCGACTTTGGTTGCGGTTCGGGTGTCATCAGTGCTTATTTAGCCAAACTCAATCCGAAAAATCGAATTTTTGCGATGGATGTTGATGCTTTTGCTTTGGCTTCCACCCAAATGACCTTTGAAAAAAACAATCTTTCGCCAGAACAACTTGAAATTACAGCAGTGACCGGTATTGAAGATGCACCGCTATTCTTACATGCCATTGTCAGTAATCCTCCCTTCCATCAAGGCATCCACACCGATTACAACGCCAGTGAAAGTTTATGTAAAACATCACGACGTCATTTAAAATCGGGCGGTGAATTATGGATTGTGGCCAACCGCTTTCTAAATTATCCATTATTAATTGAGCAAAATTTTGGTCAATGTACAACTAAAGCAGATCAACAAGGCTTTAAAGTGCTGTTCGCCAACACTCAAAAAAAATCTAAGGAACAATGATGAGTGAAATTGATCAACCACACTTACAGCGTAAGCTTGGTGCTCGCCATCTGAATATGATTGCGATTGGTGGCTCCATCGGCACAGGTTTATTCCTTGCTTCTGGTGCAACCATTGCCAATGCAGGTCCCGGTGGTGCATTACTTGCTTATGCGCTTATTGGTTTAATGATTTATTTCTTAATGACAAGTTTGGGCGAACTTGCCACGCACAATCCCACTTCAGGTGCATTTTTTACCTATGGTACTAAATATGTAGAAGGCGGTTTTGGTTTCGCCTTGGGTTGGAACTATTGGTACAACTGGGCAATCACGGTTGCTTTTGAACTGGTTGCGGTGCAGTTCATTATGAAATTCTGGTTTCCAGATATTCCCGGTTTCTACTGGAGTGCCATTTTCCTTGCCATTATTTTTGCCATTAATTCACTGACCGTAAAAGGTTTTGGTGAAAGTGAGTTTTTATTCTCACTGGTCAAGGTCATTGCCATTATTGTCTTTATTATTATTGGCATTGCCATGATTGCAAAAATCATCCTGACACCGAATATGGTCACTTTCTCTAACTGGACCAAAGGTGATGCACCTTTTGTCGGTGGACTACAAGCCATGATTGGTGTGGCCATGATTGCAGGATTCTCCTTCCAAGGAACAGAGATGGTGGGGGTTGCCGCGGGAGAATCGAAAGATCCTAAAAAAACCATTCCTGTTGCCATTAAGCAAATTTTCTGGCGTATCTTATTATTTTATGTGGTGTGTATTTTCATTATTGGCACACTCGTCGCTTATGATGATCCTCGTCTGTTACAAGCTGCGGCAGGTGACAACATCACCCTTTCACCATTTACCTTATTGTATGAAAAAGCAGGCTTTGCTTTTGCTGCAAGTTTAATGAATGCGGTGATCTTAACGGCCATTTTATCCGCAGGTAACTCGGGAATGTATTCATCTACACGTATGCTATTTGACATGGCACGTGAAGGTCGCGCACCGAAATGGTTTGCAAAACTCGATACTCGCGGCGTACCTATGAATGCACTTTATGCAACGACTGCAATTGCAGCACTGTGTTTCTTAACCACCTTTATTGGTGAGCAACAAGTGTTTAATTGGTTGCTTAATATGTCAGGCATGTGTGGCTTTATCGTCTGGTTAGGCATTGCGATTTCACACTATCGTTTCCGTAAAGGCTATTTAGCACAAGGCTATAAACTGGAAGACTTAGCCTATACAGCAAAGTTCTTCCCCTTCGCACCATGGTTTGCTTTTATCCTCTGCTCAATCATCATTCTAGGTCAGAACTATGAAGCACTGATTGGTGGAAGAGTGGATTGGTTAGGTTTAGCTTCGACTTACATTAGTATTCCGCTATTTCTGGTCATCTGGTTAGGTTATAAATGGAAATATAAAACCAAACTTATTCCATATAAAGAAATGGATGTTCAACCCGTAAATGTAGAAAATGATTAATCTTCTACTTAAATAAGAAGCAGCCTTAGGGCTGTTTTTTATTGTGCAAAAATCATAAATCTCGGCAACATAGCCTTTTGATATAACTAACTTCTCAATAAGCGACAATCATCCAAAATAAAGCGCTTTGAAATATGGTTGTTCTGGTTCAGATCTGAGTAAAACCTTGATCACGTTTATACAGGTTAAAAATCTTAAATTACAAAAGCTGAATTCCCTCTAAAACTGAAAAATTAAATGACGTAAAAATTAAAACATGAATTTTAGCAGGCATTGGATTCATGAGTGTGGCATGAATGCCATACGTTTCCGATCCTTACGCTGCATTTTAAATGCAGTACATTAAAACTGGCTCAAGATGTCGTGTATGGCAAACAAAAGGTTTTTGTCTTCCGCAGGAGTACTGCTTTTAAAAAGCAAATATTGAACATTTCTTGATTTATGCAAGTGATCTATTATCAAAATAAATTTTTCTTCATAAAAAAAAGCAGCCTTACGGCTGCTTTTTTTAGCTCAGTTCAATAATAAATTATTGAGCTGGTTGAGCAAGTACAGTACGGCTACCAGAAATAGTCGCGAATACACGACGGTTCATAGCACGACCTTCTTTAGTTTTGTTGTCAGCAATCGGTTGATCCCAAGCAAAACCTTGAGTAGACAAACGCGCTGGATCTACATTGTATTCATTTACAAGTGAAGATTTAACAGAGTTAGCACGAGCCAAAGATAAACGTTCGTTTAATGCACGTGGACCAGTGTTATCTGTGTGACCTTCGATGCGAGCAGTAGCGTTCGGATATTCAACTAACTTTTCAGCAACTTTAGCGATTTCTGGTTTGTATTGATCTTTGATGTTTGATTTGTTTGTATCAAAGAACACACGAAGTTCCATGTTAAGGTCTTCAGTCAACTCTTGTGGAGCTGGTTGAACTGGAACAACAGGTTCAACTGGAGCAACTTCAACTACAGGTGCAGCTGGTTTCAAGTGACCACCAAGAACAACATTTAGACCAGCTAAAGCTGTGTAGTTCCAGAAATCCTCATCGATGTTGTAAGTAGCACGAGCTTCAGTACGTAAAGACAAAGCATCGTTTAAGCGCCAGAAAGCACCAAGACCAGCATTACCTAAAGTACCTTCTTCTGATTCACTGTCAGCGATTGAACCAGCAGCTTGATATTTATAATGACCAGCACCTAATAATACGTACGGCTTGATTTTGCTGTCGTAGTTTTTAGTAATCAAATCAGAAGTCGCATAGAAATTACCATTGATTTGAGTTTGTTTGTACTCTGCACCTGTAGGTACACCAACACCTTCTACATCACCTTTGACTTGGTTATATTCAGCTTCAAAGCCTAACCATGGAGTTAATTCAACACCAATCGCAGCACCAACGAATAAATCGTCTTGAAGTTCAGGACCATCTGTTAAATGATCTGCACCGTTGTTGTGTTGCGTGTCTTGGAAAGTATAACCAACCATTAATGGGGTAATAGTTACGCCAGCATTAGCAGCAGCTAAAGGTGCAGCAACTAGCATAGCTAGTGCAATACGACTCATTTTCATGGATTTATCCTCCAGAGATAACAATTGTTGTTCAAGCTCAAGCCTAAAATTTGGCTATCCTGAAATAGGTTTTCTAATACCCAGTTTTATTTTTAAGCTACTCACTATGAATCATACAAACACTTCATTTTTTTTCCAAGTGCTTGATAAATTTAATCAAGTGAATTATTGACAAAATTACTTACAATTTCCGTTGTAATTCGGTAATTTTTTACTCAATTTTTTGTTGCGAATAGCTTATGGTCACTTGCTAATTATTTTAACAGTTTTCTTAAAAGTTGAGTAATAAATATTACTTACAGAAAAAACGATTAAAAACAAAACATTAATAACATAAACAATTAAAAAAATACACCAAAAGGTTAATTCAATGTTTTTTAAACAAAAAAATGGTTTTACGCTCATAGAGCTAATCATGACCATCGCTATTTTAGCGATTCTTACCATCATTGCCCTACCTTATTTCCATGAAATCATGGCCAAACAAGAAACAATCAAAACCAGTAACAAACTGATTTCAAGTATTCAATTGGCAAAATCACAGGCCTCTCTTCACCATAGCAATGCTGTCATTTGCCCTAGCCAAGATAAATTAAATTGTCAAGTGAACCATTGGAATTCAGGTTTTATTATTTTTCTCGACTCGAATAAAAACCGACAGGTGGATGCCAATGAACAGATTATTCTGGCTGAATCAACCGATTTGAAATATGGCAATTTAAATTGGAGAGGAACGCTAAGCATTCCAAGTTTAACTTTTCAAGCAGCAAATGGTCTTCCTATTGGTTCGAATGGCAGTTTTTATTATTGTTCCATCGCTCAGCAACCAGCGTATAAAATCATACTCAGTCATATGGGAAATGTCCGGATTGAAAAGCCCTTAACTTGCTAAGAACCCATGAGTCTACAACTAGAGCACAATCAGACTTTATTCCTATGTTTTTTTCAATATACTGATTAAGTTTGGAAAATAATCTACTTAAAAGTAAAGATCGGAGCAAAACAATGACAGACATCGTAATTGTAAATGGTGCACGTACAGCAATGGGCGGTTTTCAAGGAAGTTTAGCGACTGTAACAGCACCCGAACTGGGCGCAGCATCTATTAAAGCAGCGATTGCTCGTTCAGGATTACAACCAAACGATGTCGAAGAAGTCATAATGGGTTGTGTACTCCCCGCTGGATTAAAACAAGGCCCTGCACGTCAAGCAATGCGCCAAGCCGGTCTGCCTGACTCAACAGGTGCGGTAACAATCAATAAACTTTGTGGTTCTGGTATGAAAGCTGTCATGCAGGCAGCAGATATGATTAAAGCTGGTTCTGCTGCAATTGTGGTTGCAGGCGGTATGGAGTCAATGACCAATGCACCTTATGTGTTGCCAAAAGCACGTGCTGGTTATCGCATGGGTCATGGTGAAATCAAAGATCATATGTTCCTTGATGGCTTAGAAGATGCTGAAACAGGTCGTTTAATGGGTTCTTTTGCACAAGATATGGCCAATACACGAGGCTATACGCGTGAACAAATGGATGATTTTGCTATTCGCTCACTCAAACGTGCTCAAACGGCGATTACCGAAGGCTATTTTGCAGATGAAATCGTACCTGTTACGGTTTCATCGCGTAAAGGCGATGTTGTCATTGATAAAGATGAACAACCATTTAATGCCAATATTGATAAAATTCCAACGCTACGCCCTGCCTTTGCCAAAGACGGCACCATTACCGCTGCCAATGCCAGTTCAATTTCTGATGGTGCTTCGGCATTGGTATTAACGTCAGCAGAAAATGCAGCAGCAAAAGGTTTAAACCCGCTTGCGAAAATTGTGGCTTATGCATCAAATTCTCAGCACCCTTCAGAATTTACCATTGCGCCAGTGGGTGCCATTCAAAAAGCGTTGGATAAAGCGGGCTGGACGGCTTCTGATGTCGATCTTTGGGAAATTAACGAAGCTTTCGCTATGGTTACCATGTGCCCGATTGATGATTTTAAATTAGATGCTGAAAAAGTGAATATTAATGGCGGTGCTTGTGCACTCGGTCATCCTGTCGGCTCTACAGGTTCACGTATCATTTTGACTTTAATTCATGCATTGAAACGTACTGGCGGTAAAAAAGGTATTGCTGCTTTATGTATTGGTGGTGGTGAAGCAACTGCGGTAGCGATTGAATTACTATAATTTTTACCCCTCTCTCTAACTCTCTCCCCTAGGGGAGAGAGAACTTAATCTCTCATTATTGAGGGATTTTTTTTGATTACAATTTATTCATTAATATTTAACATATGAGCTGGTAAGTTGTATCTTTCAAAACAACAATATGGACACATCAAGATGCAACTCAATCATTACCTTAATTTTCAGGGTCAAGCCGAAGCCGCATTCAACTTTTATAAATCTGTTTTTGGTGGTGAGTTTTCCAACCTGACCCGTTATGGTGAATTACCTGCTGAAGAAGGTGTCACCTTATCAGAAGCCGATAAAAATCTTATTCTGCATGTGTCCCTACCGATCAATGAATTTACTGAATTGATGGCCTCCGATACCAATGATCAATGCTGTGCAGCAAATACTGTCTTTACCCAAGGCACCAATCATTATATTTCGATTAATTTAGCTGCCAGTGAGCAAGCAGAAGCAAAACGCTTATTTGATGCTTTATCTCTCAATGGTCAAATTGAAATGCCTTTAGAAAAAACGTTTTGGGGAGCATTGTATGGCGCTTTTACCGATCAGTTTGGGGTGAAATGGATGGTGAATTGCCAATTAGAACAGATGTAAGATTTTCTTTAAACACAAAAAAGCCGGAATTCATCCGGCTTTTTTTAAGTCCTTAATTGAAATTAAGCACCTGTTTGATAACTTGCTTGTTCAACTGCCGTCGATGCTTGGTACGGATGTTTAAAATCATGTAAACCTGCTGCCGCTTCATGAATATCTTTACCTTCTTTCACCACGAAAGTATCGAAACCTGAACGCTTCAAATAGTTCAACACATCTTTAAAAATATCGCCTGTCGCACGAAGTTCGCCTTGATAGCCTTGACGACGCAACAATGCTGCAAATGAATAACCACGGCCATCGTTAAAGCCTGCAAACTCAATAAAGATTGCATCGAGTTGATCCAGTGGAAATTCGTTTACTTCAGGAGATGCATCCACAGTAATGTATAGTGCTTTTTTACCAGATACATTTGCAATTTGGTCTAACTGTTCAACAGTTAAAACCACATCACCTTGTGGCAATATGCCATCTTCGCCAATTACTTGATAAGTATTGTCTGCAATCGTGCCATCTTTAGAGAGCACTTGTAGTGCGGTATTAAGCATATGCACGCTCCTTAAAGGGTTGAATGCCAACACGGCGATAAGTTTCGATGAATTCTTCACCCTCGTTTCGAAGATCAAGATAGGTATTTAAAATTTCT
The DNA here is from genome assembly GCF_000367925.1 of Acinetobacter bohemicus ANC 3994. Taxonomy (GTDB): domain Bacteria; phylum Pseudomonadota; class Gammaproteobacteria; order Pseudomonadales; family Moraxellaceae; genus Acinetobacter; species Acinetobacter bohemicus. Next base: position 43,455 of record NZ_KB849164.1, on the reverse strand, counting down.
TCAACCACATCTGGTACACGGTCTGCTGCAAATGAGGGTCCTAAGATGTCACCAATTGAAGCATCATGATCCGCGTTGCCACCTAAGGTAATTTGGTAAAATTCGGCACCTTTTTTATCGACACCTAAAATACCAATATTCCCCACGTGGTGATGACCACAGGCATTCATACAGCCTGAGATATTGAGATCCAATTTACCCAAGTTGTAAATCGTGTCTAAATCATCAAAACGGCGTGAAATCGCTTCAGAGATTGGAATAGATTTCGCATTTGCCAAGGAACAGAAATCACCGCCCGGACAGCAAATAATATCGGTGACAAAACCAATATGTGCACGTGCCAAATTATTCGCTTCAAGTGCTTGCCATACTGCAAATAAATCTTTTTGCGGCACATCAACCAATGAAATATTTTGTTCGTGTGTGGTACGAAGTTCACCGAAGGTATATTGATCTGCAAGATCTGCGATCAAGTTCATCTCTTCAGTGCTCATATCACCCGGTGCAATACCAGTACGTTTCAGTGAAATCGTAACGATACGATAACCTTTGACTTTATGTGCATTGGTATTGATATTAAACCATTGCTTGAATTTCGGATGCGCTGCAAACAATTCCGTAAAGTCTTCATCTGCATAATCTTGATAATCAAACGGGGTAAATTCTTGGTCTAATTTTGTCAAAATTTCAGGCTGAATTTTTAAAGTCTGAATGGTATGCGCAAATTCAGCTTCAACTTTTTCCGCGAAAACGGCAGGCGTTAACGCTTTAACCAAAATTTTGATACGCGCTTTATATTTGTTGTCACGGCGACCATGCAAGTTATAGACACGTAAAACGGCTTCTAAATATGCAATTAAATCTTCACGTGGTAAGAAGTCACGAATAAAGCTACCAATGACTGGTGTACGGCCTAAGCCACCACCCACTTTAATTTTATAACCAACCTCGCCTGCTTCATTTTTCACGATATATACACCAATATCATGGAATGAAACTGCGGCACGATCCGTTTCCGCCAATGCAGAGACGGCAATTTTAAATTTACGTGGCAAGAACGCAAATTCAGGATGGAATGTTGACCATTGACGAATCAATTCGCAAGTTGGACGTGGGTCGGCAATTTCACCCTCAACCACCCCTGCATACTGGTCAGTGGTGGTATTACGAATACAGTTACCTGAGGTTTGAATGGCATGCATTTGAACTGTCGCAAGTTCTGCCAACATGTCAGGCACATTTTCAAGTGCTGGCCAGTTAAACTGAATATTTTGACGTGTTGATACATGGGCATAGCCACGATCGTACTCTTTTGCCAAATCTGCAATTTTACGCAGTTGATTTGAGTTCATTAAGCCATAAGGCACGGCAATACGTAACATTGGCGCATAGCGTTGAACGTATAAACCATTTTGTAGACGTAGCGGACGGTATTCATCTTCCGTCAATTTACCCGCTAAATAACGTTCCGTTTGGTCACGGAATTGTGCAACACGTTCATTGACCAGTTGCTGATCAAAATCAGTATATAAATACATGGCGTACAGCTAGTAGTTTCTATTATAACGATGCACAGCATAACGAGATTTAACCTATCAACAAAATGCGTTTTTTACATATTTAATAGCGATTTTATTGATAAGGGTGTCAAGCTTTCACAGACAGCGCGGGATACAGCAGAATCCTGCTGCTTTTATCAGATTTGATGTTCTTTTCACTTGTTTATCATTATTTTTCATATACCACCTAAATCTGCAAATCTAAGCAAAAAAACGAATCACTATTTTAAATAAACGAATTAAATTGTTAAAAATAACTCTATTTACAGCATAAAAAAAGCCTGACGAATCAGGCTTTTAAATCGATCATTTACAATAGGTTATTTTTGATCGGGTAAAGCATAAGCCACCAAAGCATCACCCATCTTGGTGCCAAATGAACCATGACCACCCGCCATAATCACCACGTATTGTTTACCGTTGCTTTCATAGGTCATTGGGGTTGCTTGTCCACCTGCTGGCAAACGACCTTTCCAGAGTTCGTCACCATTGGTCACATTGATTGCACGAATGTAATCATCCTGAGTACCACCGACAAACATTACGTTACCCGCAGTAGAAATTGAACCGCCGAGCATTGGCACCCCCATTTTAAATGGTGGTAAAGGAATACCCGGCATACTGTCACGAATTGTACCAATACGACGTTTCCAAGCCACTTGATGCGTATTTAAATCGACACCAGCCACATAGCCCCAAGCAGGTTGTTTACATGGCAAACCGAATGGAGACAAGAACGCACTAATTTCAACACCATAAGGCACGCCATACATTGGCTGAATACCGGCTTCAGTACCCGCGCCTTTGGCCGTTTTTGGACGGTTCGGATCAGCTGGAATCAGTTTAGAGACAAATGGTAAGCCGATTGGATTCATCACGGCAATTTGACGGTCTGGGTTGACTGACATACCGCCCCATTCAAATACCCCCAAGTTACCGGGGAATACCAAAGTCCCATTTTCAGAAGGTGGAGTATAAATACCATCGTAGTTCAATTTATGGAAAGACACACGGCAGATCAATTGGTCAAACATCGTGGCACCCCACATTTGTTTGTCCGTTAATCTTTCTTTCGGTGCAAGATCAAAATCAGAGAACGGTTGTGTAGCAGAATAACGCTCACCTTTGGTTTGTGGACCACGTTTCACCGTTTGTGGCACAGGTTTTTCAGTAATCGGAACTATCGCTGCACCCGTACGACGATCTAAAACAAAGACATTCCCCGTTTTAGTCAAGACATAAATTGCTGGAACCAAATTCCCAGATTTGTCTTTAATATCAGTCAATGTAGGTTGAGATGGTACGTCCATATCCCACAAATCGTGATGCGTGGTTTGGAAGTTCCACACCAATTTACCTGTCGTTGCATTGATCGCCAACATTGAGTTTGCATAACGCTCGTGCAACTCAGTACGGTTACCGCCCCAAATATCAGGCGTACCGACACCCGTTGGCACATACACAATGTCCAACTTCGCGTCATAGGCTAAAGGTGCCCATGCGTTTGGCGAGTTTTGAACATATTTTTGACCCGGTGCAGGAATGGCATTTGGATCTTCCGCGCCCGTATCAAAGACCCAAAGAAGTTCACCCGTATTGACATCATAACCACGGATCACACCCGATGGCTCTTCAGTCGAATAGTTATCTGTGGTTGAACCAGCAATAATAATGGTTGTACCGGTAATCACTGGCGGTGACGTTGGGATATACCCCCCCGGATAAGGGAATGGCATGTCTTTTTGTAAATCAACTTCGCCATTTTTACCAAAATCAGTACATGCTTTACCCGTTTCAGCATTGATCGCAACCAGACGACCATCATTGACAGGTAAAATGATTTTTTGAGGACATTCTGCTGAAATGGTTTTCTTCGCAGCTAAACTGGTTTCGAAACCAGCGGTATTGCTCGCATCAAAATATGAAACACCGCGACAAGTTAAATGTTGGAAGGTTTTATCCGCTTTTAATTTCGGATCAAATGTCCATTTCGCCTGACCCGTTGTCGGGTCTAGCGCAACCAATTTTTGGTGCGTTGTACAGATGTACATATTGTCGCCAACTTTAATTGGCGTCACCTGATTGGTGGTTTCACCTGAGTCATTTTCAGTTTTAAAATCGCCTGTGTTATACGTCCAAGCGACTTTTAAGTCTTTCACGTTCTCTGAATTAATTTGAGTTAATGGCGAATAACGTAGACCTGACTGAGTACGACCATAGGCTGGCCAATCACCGTCTGCAATCCCCGGAATCGGCTGTGCAGTGGCAGGCTGCTTAGTGGTTAATTCACCGCGAATTTCTTGCGGGTCATTAAATACCGCATAGATCATCACTGCAATAGTGATGGCCAATGTACCGGTCAGAGCAATTTTTGCACCTTTGCTCTCATTAAAACCACGAGTGACCGCTGGAATTAACAATAAAAGACCAAATAGACCCAAAATATCCAAACGAGGAGCCAATGCGAAGAAGTCAGAACCCACTTCCCATAAGCCCCATACCACTGTACCCAATACCAATATTGCATACACAATCAGTGCTGAGCTTTTTAATTTTTGCAATAAAATTGCAGTCGCGATGAAGAATAAACCTGCAATGATGTAGTACCAAGACCCACCAAGCACTGCAAGATAAATCCCTCCAATCAGCAGAACTAAACCGAGAATAATAGCCACAATGGCTAAAATCGTTTTTAATCCTGAACCTGAAGATGGAGTATTCATATTAACCACCTATTTCTAAAATTCTTAATTGAAAAGCTCATACTTGTGAACAAGTATGAGAAGCTTTTTTTATTAGTTTTTAGATTTTAAATACCTAAGTTTAAATACCTAAGGCTACCGATATAGCATGTCTGAAAGCGCAAAAAATTCAAGGCTTCAGTTGTTACTCAAGTATTTATTATCTACAAACTAGAATGCTGTTTGGAACTTAACCCCGCCCACCCAAGCATTTTCGCCATGCTTATATGCACCGACATGACGAATATATTGAACATTCGGACGAATGGTTAACCAGTTGCTTGCATGTAAACCGTAGTAAACTTCTGCATCATATTCTTCGCTACGACCATCATTTAGAGCATCGTTCAAGTTGATACGTGCAAGACCGAAAGCAATTTCATCTTTAGGACGTGAATCCATCGCGCCTTTATAAACCAGACCGATATTTTGCATATCGCTAACATTGTTGGTTTCTGAATCATGCACAGTCGCGTTGACAAAACCAGTGAGACCACGAGAGACATCACCGTTATGTGCCGTTAATTGTTGCTTCGCAACAATCCAGCCCCCTTGATGCTGGTCTTTTTGATCTTGATGAGCAATCACTCCAGCATCAGCTGTGCTGTAGTAATAACCGGCACGGTATTCACCCGGAAGTTTTTGTGCACCAATTTTCGGTGTCCAAACCAATTCCGCAGGAATAATGGCACCATGAGAACCATCGGTGCTGAGGTTAAAGCCTTTACCGCGCTCTAAATTTTCAGGATTGTATTCATATGCACCTAGTTGTGCATAAATGTCTGGCGTGACGTTATATTTCACACGTGCAGCCCATTGGCTGACTGGCCAGTTGTACCACTGATCACCGACCCAGTTACCCACCTGAGAACCACAAAGAGCCAAATTCTGGAAGTCACAGTCAAAACTATTAAAGTCTTCACCTTCACCAAAACGCCCCACTTTCACATCTAATTTTTGATCTAAGAATTTTTTCTTGATCCAAAAATCAGTTAAACGCCAAGTTTGACCACGGCCCCAGACTTCTTGTGTAGAACTTAAATGACCATTTCCAACACCAGTCGATTGACCATTTAATGCATCTGAAGTTTGTGAAAGTGAACGGCCATTACGCTCAGTCACGGTAATTTGTGCTTCAGTATCTTGCCAACCTAAGATTTTGTTTAAATCGAAATGCGCACCGATCGCGAATTGATCCGCATATTCAGTGCCATGGCTAGAAGCATGCCTTGCATCAAGCAAGGTTGCCATTTCACCGGTATAACCTAGGCTAAAGGCGTAACCTTTTTGCTGTAATTCAGTACGTTGACCATTCCAGTCACCGAACATCCACGGGCTTTCAGATGAAAAAGCACTATTAGCAAAAGTACTTTGTATTGTGCAACTTACTGCTAAAAAACTAATTCCAAAAAATATTTCTCTACTATATTTATTCATCATTAGTGACCTTTTCAACAATATGTAACCTATGTATAGGTTACGCCTATCATTTGTAAATAATGCATATTTTTGTTATTTTTTTGTTTAAATATGGCTATATTTTATCACATTGTGATATTTAAAAAGAATTTTCGCCTAATTTTTTGCCAATATGCTTATAGCTCATCTTTGAGCGTGAAAATTTAATCGGACATGCTAACTGAGCTTCGGTCTGTGCACTTTCCTCAGCAAGAGGAACATCAACCACCCATTGCCGTTGTTTTGCCAAAGGCGAAGTTAATGCTTCATCTAAGTGCAAAACCGGTTCTACACAGACATCTAATTCTGCAAAAATGGATGACCATTCTGTGAATGTCTTGGTTTTAATTTTTTCTTGCAGTGCTTGTTTCACTAACTTTTGATCTGTCGCATCAAAAGAAGTGCCTTTTTCTAAAAGGATCGGCAGTTCTAAAACGGTGGCTAAACCCGACATAAACTGCGGTTCAATACTACCTACCGATAAATATCGACCATCAAGGGTCTGATAATAGTCATAATAAGTCGCGCCATTTAAATGTGATTGTTCTGCATACTGTTTGGTTTCTCCAGCTAAAACAGCGGCCGCAGCCATACTATTTAAAGTAGCCACGCAATCGGTCATTGAGATATCAATATACTGCCCTTGTCCACTGCGTTGACGTTCAATCACCGCAGATAAAATAGCAATCACCGCATGTAAAGAACCACCCGCAATATCAGCAATTTGAATGCCCATTGGCGGTGGGCCACTGTCTTGTCGACCGCTATGCCCGACAATCCCAGAAAGGGCAAGATAATTAATGTCATGACCGGCTTTATCTTTATAAAGTCCTGTTTGCCCATAGCCCGTAATGGAACAATAAATCAATCGCGGGTTAATTTTTGCGAGCGTAGGATAATCCAAACCCAGTCGTTTCATCACTTCGGGCCTAAACTGCTCCACCACAATATCAAAATCAGCAATTTTACTTTTAATCAGTTCTATGTTTTGCGGATCTTTTAAATCTAAGGCTATAGATTTCTTATTACGATTCAAATAACTATGTGAAGTCGCTTGTCCATTGGCATAAGGCGGGAAGATACGAATCAGATCTGGGCGTGAAGGCGATTCGACATGAATCACTTCTGCACCTAAATCTGCTAAATACAATGTGGCAAATGGCCCCGGTAAAAGTGTGGAAAAATCGAGGACTTTCAATCCCTTTAAAGCTGTATCCATGTTATTTTTACTCACTCTATGTTGATTTTTTATCCATATTAGAAATATAAAAGTCATAAAACAATGTCATGTTCAGCCATTTACCTTGATCATTTCGGCAATTTAAGATGTAAACAAGGCAAAATACCCATTGTAAATTGCTATTCAAATAATTTTTAGCGTCATTTAGGTCAACTAAAAGTGAATATAAAAGAGACTGAAGGATTTAACATGAGTCGCGATACGATTAGTATCCACTTTGTCAATGCGGCTCTCACAGGTGTCAAACGTCTAGGCATGGACGTTGAAACCTTATTGTCCCATGTCGGCATAGAGGCAGAGTTATTACGTCAGCCTAAAGCACGTATTTCCCCAGAACAGTACACCCGTTTTATTAAAATGTTGTGGATGGTAACCCAAGACGAACATATCGGCTTTGATATTCAGCCACGTCGTTTAGGCACTTTTGCCATTATGTGTCAGCTCATTATCCACGCCAAAACGCTTGGAGATGCTTTAGAACTTTCATCGCAGTTTTATAAACTGTTTGGTGATGAATGGTCAGTTGCCCTAGAACGCGACAAGCATGAAGCACGTCTGGTTCCCCTAATTCCAAAAAGTCTAGATCCAGATCATTTCATTACTGAAAGCATGCTGATGATTTGGCATGGCTTAGCATCTTGGTTGATTGAACGCCGTCTGCCTTTAGAACGCGTGCATTTTGGCTACCCTCGTCCTGCGCATGCAGATGAATACGATGCACTGTTCTTTGCACCTGTCATGCAATTTGATGCACAGCGTACCGAAATTACCTTTGCTGCCGACTATCTAGATTTACCGCTTCGTCAAACGGAAGAAAATCTTGAAGAATTCCTGAAAGCTGCGCCTGCTCAGCTTTTGGTTAAATTTAAAAACACCAACTCTTTAACTTCACGTATTCGTGACGTATTAAAAAGCCAAATTGGTGAAGAAATGCCAACCTTGAATGATGTCGCGTCAATGCTCTATCTTTCACCGCAAACTTTACGTCGTCGTTTGGCTGCGGAAGGCAAAAGTTATCAAGGTGTGAAAGATGCCTTACGCCGTGATGCTGCAATCCATCTATTATTAAATCCAAATTTAACCTTGGAAGATGTAGCACAACAAGTTGGCTTTAGTGAAACCAGTACCTTCCACCGTGCATTTAAAAAATGGACAGGTGTCACACCGGGACTGTACCGTCAATTACACGGCTATCATTAATTTTTCATGAGTTGATAAAAAAGCCTGAGCATTGCTCTAATGCTGATCAGTTAAGGAGTTTTATAATAAACTCCTTAACTTTTTAGTTCTCCACAACGGAGTCTTATATTTTTAAATCAAATACTTGGAGCTCATCTATTACTTTGGATAAGCCCAAATGAGAAACTCAAAATATATTTTGAGTTCGCAAGAAAGGCATCTTGCGGCGCAGTGCGCCTCACCGCAAAACTCGCCAAATCCCTTTTATTGATTAATAAATCGCAGAAACTGTACTTTTCCAATCTTGCGGTGTATACACCTCATGCCTCGAACAGTTGCGGATGACATTTTCGCGTATCGAATAACATCATGAATTTAAAAAATAAAACCCCAGTCAACTTCTTAACTAACTGACATTATAAGTCTTACTCAGGTTTTTTTATTTCAATTGAAATCGCTCAAGCGTTTTAAAAACTCCTGCGCCTGTCTGGGTGATGTTAAACGAATAAATTGAATATGTTGATATTTAGAGTCCTGCATCATGGCGACATATCTTTGTTTATTTTGTGGATATTTCTGAAGCATCCAGAGGAAAATTGATTTTCTGGATAACATCATTTTCCAGTTTTCCCTGTTGTTAGAATTTTCCCATAATGGTTGCTGACTCAGAACACGAGATAAAGTCCGTTTAGTCAGACGATACAAATTTAGTGAAAATGAATAATCCAACCAAATGACCGTATCAACCTGTGACCAAATCATCTCAATGCTTCGGGTATAGAGGTTATCAATGACCCAACCTGTTGCAGCTGCCTCCATACTCGATTTAAGCTTGCAAAAGAAGGCATCATCTGCTGACTCCTGCCAATCATCCAGCCATAATAAATTATCAAGTTCAATATATTGTAATTGTTGCTTTTGTGCCAATTTTCGGGCAAATGTCGATTTACCTGAGCCTGTGGTACCAATAATATTAATAAATTTCATTTTTTATCAGCACAATAAAAATGGCAGGCGAGTTTAGCGGACTTGCATCTACCTGTGAAGCAGCAGATGCAAGTTATTCAAATGATTATCTTTCTCTCGCAGCTTGAATGAGTTTCACTGCATTTTCACCTGTAACTTGCCAAGTCAGACAACGTACGCTGCCGCCCATAGGACAAACACTTTCAGCATTTACAGGAATGACTTTTTTAGTGGTGTTTTGCTTAATCATCCTCAGCGCTTTTTGATCATGCGGCATATTAAAAGTCGGCACATAAATATTGTTATAAGTCACGGTCGAGTTAAGATTGACACCACATGCCGATTCAAAGCCGTCCCATTGTCCTTTCGGATTGGTTTTATACTCAACCGGCACTTCAACAATTTTTACTGATGGAAATGAAGCTTTCAACTCATCCATGACCACGGTTCTAAAAGAAGGTGTTTTTGAATAATCATTGACCAGCAGTGTGTTTTTATCCACCCAGCTGACCATGCCATCGGAATGGGCAAGCACTTCTTCATCAGGTTCTAAAATTGCAACTTGACTCGCGCCTAAAACGGTTTTTAATTCTTGTTTGGCTTCATCATAGCTCAGTTCATTATCTTCCATAAAACGAGTCGTTGTGATCACACGCCCTGCATAATCATCGACAAGATTCCCACCATCAATCATCAAATCTGTTTTGGCTCGTTGAATTTTATAGCGGTCAGCAAAACGACTAAAACTTTTTTGTACGTCCTGACTTTGCTTCTGGCTCATCGAAGCCCAAGTATAGCTAAATTGCACAGGCTGCTTTGGATTGACCGTGGTGAAGTCACGCATCCAAATATCACGCACGTCATCCACCAGTAAAATATCTTCTGGCACTTTGCCTGTGAAAAAAGGCTTGGTGTCTTCATCGACTAAAATCACCACATTATCATTACCCAAAATTGATTTTGCGTAATTAATTTGGAAATCGACAATGCGTTGAAATGCTGATTTATAGTAAGGATCATGGATGGATGGCGCGGACAAAACCAATAACATTTTGTCATTAGCCACCTGATTCGAATAAGTCTGACTCACTTTAGTTTTGTTCTCTCCCATATTATTTTTTCCCAGATCACCACCAGATGAATCACACCCGACTAAAGACAACAGCAACAAAATGACAGCAGAGCGACTTTTTAGTTTGAGCATCCCTTTACCCCATGTAATCAAGCAAAAAATATTGAAGATGCAGTCTAATTAAAAGCGAACCCACCCATGACTAAAAAGACAAAAATAAACAGCATGGCTAATCACAGCACAATTCCATCAGGTTGGCTAAAAAACTCATTTGATCTGATCCGTTCTGGTCATTGCACTTCAACAATTAATCATTAAAATCGAAAAAGCATAACAATTTTAAAGTCATAAAAAAGGATATTGTATGAGCGAGGCTTACATCATTGATGCCATTCGCACACCACGCGGAAAAGGAAAAAAAGACGGTTCACTGTATGAAGTGAAACCCATCACCCTACTGACCACATTGCTCAATGAACTAAAAGACCGTCATCAACTGGATACCTCTAAAGTCGATGACATTGTGTTGGGCTGTGTCACCCCTATTGGTGATCAAGGTGCTGATATTGCCAAAACCGCTGCCATTGCAGCAGGTTGGGACAATGATGTGGCTGGCGTACAAATCAACCGTTTTTGTGCCTCGGGTTTAGAAGCCGTCAATATGGCTGCGCAAAAAGTCCGTTCCGGTTGGGAAGATCTTGTGGTTGCAGGTGGGGTTGAGTCGATGTCTCGCGTGCCGATGGGTTCAGACGGCGGCCCTTGGGCACTGGACCCTGAAACCAACATGGCGGCAAACTTTGTTCCCCAAGGCATTGGTGCAGATTTAATTGCAACCATTGATGGTTATACGCGTTCTGATGTCGATACTTTTGCCGAGCACTCACAAAAAAAAGCCGCTGTGGCACAAGCTAAGGGTTATTTTAATCAATCGATTGTTGCTGTGAAAGATAAAGCAGGCGTGACGATTTTAGCTGAAGATGAATTTATTAAACCCCATACCACTGCGGAAGGTTTAGCCAAACTCAATCCCAGTTTTACCATGATGGGCCAAATGGGTTTCGATGCCATTGCCCTACAAAAATATCCCGAAGTTGGCCAAATTAATCATGTCCATCATGCAGGGAATTCATCGGGTATTGTCGATGGTGCTGCACTCGTTTTGCTGGCTTCTGAAAAAGCAGTCCAAGAACAAGGGCTAAAACCGCGTGCCAAAGTCTTGGCAACGGCATTGGTTGGTAGTGACCCGACTATCATGTTGACAGGCCCTGCACCTGCTGCACGTAAAGCTTTAGCCAAAGCAGGCTTAACGATTGATGACATTGACCTGTTTGAAGTAAATGAAGCTTTTGCTGCCGTTGTGATGCGTTTCATCACGGAACTTAAGGTTGATCCTGCCAAAGTCAATGTCAATGGTGGTGCAATTGCAATGGGACATCCACTCGGTGCAACGGGCGCAATGATTTTAGGCACCTTGTTGGATGAGTTAGAACGTCAAGGCAAAAAGCGTGGTCTTGCAACATTGTGTGTCGGTGGTGGTATGGGTATCGCAACCATTATTGAATTGGTATAAGGAGAATAATCATGAGCGCAATTCAATATGAAAAAAATGCCGATAATATTGTCATTTTGACTTTAGATTCTCCCAACCAATCTGCCAACACCATGAACGCTGATTTCCGTGTGGCACTGGAAGATATCGTCTCCAAGCTACAAGCCGATGCCGAAATTTCAGGCATTATCTTGCGTTCAGCGAAAAAAACCTTTTTTGCAGGCGGTGACCTTGATGAACTGATTCAAGCAGAGCCGGATCATGCCACAACATTTTTCAACATGATTGAAGAGATGAAAGCCAAGCTGCGTTATATCGAAACGCGTGGGATTCCTGTGGTCGCAGCCTTAAATGGTACAGCGCTGGGCGGCGGTTGGGAACTGGCTTTAGGCTGCCATCATCGTATTGCTTTAAATGATGCTAAAGCCAAATTTGGCTTACCTGAAGTCACTTTGGGTTTACTACCGGGTGGTGGTGGTGTGGTGCGTATGGTGCGCCTACTCGGTCTGCAAAATGCTTTTCCTTTCTTAATGGAAGGCAAGCAGTTTGGTGTTGATAAAGCAAAATCACTTGGCTTAATCCACGATACGGCTGAAAATGAACAAGAGCTTTTAGATAAAGCCATTGCTTGGGTCAAAGCCAATCCAATATCACAACAACCATTTGATGTAAAAGATTATAAAATCCCCGGTGGCGACCCTAAAACACCTGCTGTTGCGCAAATGCTGGCGATTGCCCCTGCCATGCTACGCGATAAAACCAAAGGTTGTTACCCTGCCCCTGAAGCAATTATGGCAGCAGCCGTGGAAGGTGCTCAGGTCGATGTTGATACGGCTCTGACCATAGAATCACGTTACTTTACTTATCTTGCCACGGGTCAAATTTCCAAAAATATGATTGGCACCTTCTGGCACGGCTTAAATGCGATTAAATCGGGTGCAAGCCGTCCCAAAAATATTACCAAATGGAAAGCTACAAAAGTCGCTGTGCTCGGTGCAGGCATGATGGGTGCAGGAATTGCCTACGTAACAGCAAGTAAAGGCATTCAAGTTGTACTCAAAGACGTGACGCTGGAAAATGCAGAAAAAGGCAAAGCCTATAGCCAAAAACTGCTGGATAAAAAAGTATCCCAAGGACGACTGACTGCGGAAAAACGTGAGCAAATTTTAGCGCTGATTACAGCAACAGCATCTGCTGAGGACTTAAAAGGCTGCGATTTAATCATTGAAGCCGTTTTTGAAAATCCAGAACTGAAAGCCAAAGTTACCCAAGAAGCAGAAAGCTATTTAGTCAATGACGGTATTATGGCTTCCAATACCTCAACCTTGCCGATTACCGAACTGGCCAAAGCCTCTAAAGACGATAGTCATTTTATTGGTCTACATTTTTTTAGCCCTGTCGATAAAATGCAACTGGTTGAAATTATTAAAGGTAAAAACACCTCAGCCGAAACATTAGCCAAAGCCTATGACTATGTGCAACAAATTGGCAAAACACCAATTGTGGTTAATGACAGTCGTGGCTTCTTTACCAGTCGCGTATTTGGTACGTTTGTGCAAGAAGGCTTACGTTTACTTGCTGAAGGTGTGCATCCTGCCAAAATTGAAATGGCGGCCCTTAAAGCAGGGATGCCTGTAGGGCCACTTGCCATTCAGGATGAAGTATCGCTGAGCTTATCTGAACATGTGGCAAATGAGACCCGTAAAGCCTTGCAAGCTGAAGGCAAAGAGCTGCCACGCTCAGGTGCAGATGATGTGATTGAAACCATGATTCATCAATTTCAACGTAAAGGTAAAGCCGCAGGTGCCGGTTTTTATGACTATCCTGAAAATGGCAAAAAACATTTATGGGAGGGTTTAAGCCACTGGAAAAAAGACACGGAAATGTCCGAACAGGAAATGATTGACCGTTTCCTGTTTGTACAGTCTTTAGATACTTTGCGCTGTTTGGAAGAAGGTGTTTTAGAATCCGTGGTCGATGCCAATGTCGGTTCGATTTTTGGTATTGGTTTTGCACCTTGGACAGGTGGTGCGTTACAGTTTCTCAATCAATATGGTTTAGAAAAAGCCTTAATCCGTGCCAATACACTAGAAGTAAAATACGGTGCACGTTTTAAAGCGCCACAACTGCTGATAGATCAAGCTCGTACTGGCGAAAAAATTGCCTAATATGCGCTGATAAATACACCCTATGATCGCCCTTTTTTGATTCAAGATTAGGGCGATGATGTCTCAAACCGTTATTTTATCTTTCAAAATAGATCTCCACCTTAGACATTTTTTCATTCAAGGCAGATATGCTTTTGGTCATATTCAAAATAAAAATTAATGCTTTAAGCTGTTACTTAAATGAAGGGCTTCGTTATTTAAGCATCGGCTTTCAAACAATAATGTGTTATAAAGTTACATAGATTCTGATTTATTTTTATCCATTTTGGTACTTTCTCATGACTAATAACACTTCTCCTGAAAAATCGCCTTGGGGTTGGAAAGCGCTCATTATTGCCTTTATTTTAAGTGCTTTTTTCCTTGGCTTTTTCTATCTTGCTGTAACCAACGAACCTGATTACATGCCAAGTCAGAAACGTGCTGAGAGCAATCAGACTGCTTTTAAAAATGCACCTGTCATGTCTCAAGAAGCACTGGCTGAAGCTGAAAAGCAAAAAAATCCGAGTGCGGCAAGTGCAGCAGCAAGCACAGAAATGCATCATATGTCAGCAGACGAGCATGCTGGGATGACAGAAAATAAAACAGCAACTGAATCTGAACATGGTCATTAATTTTTAGATTCAGCAAATAAAAGCCACGAAAAGTTAATGCCAGTCAGTTAAGAAATTGACTGGCTTTTTCTTTTTAAAATTCTATATATTATGTGATTCACGGAAATGTCATCCGCAACTGTTCGAGGCAAAACTACTTTGGATAAGTACAGTTTCTGCGATGAATTGATCAATAAAAGGTATTTGACGAGTTTTGCGGATGACAAATGCTTTTGGTTCTTTTGGCGAGACAAAAGAACTGATGAGCTCCAAGTATATAATTCAAAATGATAAGACCCCGTCGTGAATAACTAAAAAATTAAGGAATTCATTGTATAACCCCTTAACTGATCAGCATCAACGAAGAAGCGGCTTTTATTGATTCAAAATCAATCATTCCATCAAGCGAATAAAAGTCGCATATCCACATGTGGAATGCCACAATCCAAATATTCATCGCCCTGAACTTTAAAACCCAAACTTTCATAAAACGCGATGGCATGAACCTGTGCCGACAACTTTAAAAATTCACGCTGTTGATGTTTCGCCTGTTGAATAATTTCAAGCATCAACAAACGACCTATGCCCTTACCGCGATATTCTTTCAGTACAGCAACACGTCCGACACTGTTATTGTTCAAAAGTCGTGCCGTAGCAATTGGCTGATGCTGATCATCTAAAACAATAAAATGTAAAGCAATGGCATCTTCTGCATCCCATTCATCTTCAGCAGCAATCTGCTGTTCTTGAATAAATACCTGTTCACGAATCAGTTTTGCATCATTTTGCAATTCATCCCAACTGCCTGTGCGTATCATAAATGGGGTCATCAAAAATCATTTTCCTAGAGATAAAAAGCAGCCTTGCGACTGCTTCATTCATTTTAAATTAACACTTTTCACCAATATTTTGCTGATCCCACTGATGATTTAATAGCAATTCAAGCGAGTGTTTTTGAATACCATACATTTGTTTTAACGCCACAATTTGCGCCAAAACAGCCTGATCAGGGGCTTCAAAATCTTGACGCTTGGTCGCCAAAATCATTTTATTTTTGCTGGTATGTTCCAAAGCCACAAACTCAAAAACTTTGGTTTCATAGCCATAGGCTTTTAACAATAAGGCACGAATGGTATCGGTGAGCATTTCTGCTTGCTGTCCGGCATGAATACCAAATTGCAACATCGGCTTCAACACACTTGGACTTTGCATCTGTGGACGTAATTCTTTATGGCAACACGGCGCGCACATAATCATTTGTGCGTTTAAACGAATTCCGGTATGAATGGCAAAATCAGTAGCAACATCACACGCATGTAGTGCAATCATCACATCTAAGTGTTCAGGTTGATAAGTGCGGACATCGCCTTGGAAAAAATCCAGTTGGGTAAATTGCGATTCTTGCACCACCTTTTGACAAAATTCGACCATTTTCGGGTTCAACTCTACCCCAGTGACAAATGGCGTTTGACCTTGTTTGGCTAAATAATCATATAAAGCAAAGGTCAAATAACCTTTACCCGAACCAAAATCAACCACACGTAAAGTATGCGCTTGCGCTGTGATTTGATCTAAAGCACCTGAAAAAATTTCCACAAATTTATTAATCTGTTTCCACTTACGCGCCATGCTTGGAATAATTTGTGCTTTGTTGTCGGTAATCCCTAACGGTTGTAAAAAATAACTGTCCTGATCAACATAACGATGCTTGGCACGATCATGCCCTTGTTGCTGTTCTAAAGTCTGGGACTTTGCGGCAGCTTGATTTTTAGTGACCGTCAACATGGCTTTTTTCTTATTCTTTTTCAGTTGCAGCTCTTCTGTACGGGTAAAAAGATTGGCTTGTTTACAGTGTGCCAATAAATCTTGAATGAGTGGCTGCGCTTCCGCCAAAGGATAGTTTTTCGTAACATCCTGAGTCTTATAACGATACAAGCCACTTAAAACAGGCTGATCTTGTAATAAAATGACGCGTAACGTGATTTTCTCTAAATGTTCTAATTCACCTTTATATTGGCTCAGAATTATTCGATCAAAACTTTGCGTTTCAATGGCTTGCTGAAAGGCATCTAAGAATTGTTGTTCCTGAATAAAAGAAGAAGCCAATTGCGACATGAAGATAACTCAAATAAATTAAGCTGTGAGTGTAAAACTTCTTACTTTAAAGGTAAAATTTCATTACTATACAAGTGTATTTTTAATAATAGAAATCTACCATGACGACTTCCAATATGCAATCTTACGATCCACGTGAAGAAAAAATAAATGCAATGAGTCATGCACTTGGCGCAGTACTCGCGGTCATTGCGGGTGTCTTGTTGTTGATTAAAGGCAGTGATTTACCACGAGGACAATTTCTAGGCCTATGTGTCTATGCGCTCAGTATGATCCTGCTTTTCTCAAGTTCCGCCCTTTATCACTTTGCCACTGACGACACCAAACGCTATTGGTATAAAAAACTGGATCACACCGCTATTTATTATTTGATTGCTGGAACTTACACCCCTTTTCTATCGATCGCAATTCCCACAACAAAAGCACATTACTTGTTAATTGCACTTTGGGTGATTGCTGCAATTGGTACACTATTCAAGTTAGTTTTCATTCATCGCTTTCATAAGATTTCGCTCTTCGCATATCTGTTGATGGGCTGGCTGGCAGTACTGGTCATGGATGATATGCAACGCTTTTTAAGTCAACCCGCGTTAACCTATCTGATCATTGGCGGGCTTGCTTATACCGTTGGTGCATTGTTTTATGCCTTAAAAAGAGTAAGATACACCCATGCTATCTGGCATGTTTTTGTATTGATTGGTGCTGGATCACATTTCTTAGCCATCTATCTTTACGTGATATAACCCTCTATTTCTACATTTTTTAGCAACCCTAAATCCGTAGGCATCAGTCGGTATTTCGTATTTTTTTAAGAAATTACGCCTTTTTTAAAAAGATTACCCTTTTAAAACTAAGTTTTTTTATTTTTAGTAAGTGTAAGGTTCTTATGGCGTCATCAAACTCTATCGCTACTCAAGAAGTCGCGACCAATTCAAAATTCCGTGTACTTAGCGCAAGCCTTGTTGGTACAACAATCGAATTTTTCGATTTTTATATTTATGCCACAGCTGCCGTCATTATTTTTCCTCATCTGTTCTTTCCTGCAAGTACAGATCCAACGACTGCAACCATCCAATCGTTAGCCACATTTGCCATTGCCTTTATTGCGCGTCCTATTGGTGCTGCACTGTTTGGACATTTGGGTGACCGAATTGGACGTAAAGCCACACTGGTTGCCGCTTTGCTGACCATGGGTGTTTCCACCGTGTGTATCGGTTTACTGCCCACCTATGCGCAAATTGGTATTGCTGCGCCACTGCTACTGGCACTATGTCGTTTAGGGCAAGGGCTGGGTTTAGGCGGTGAATGGAGTGGTGCAGTATTGCTTGCCACTGAAAATGCACCTGAAGGCAAACGTGCTTGGTATGGCATGTTCCCGCAACTGGGGGCACCTATCGGCTTTATTTTAGCCACAGGTTCCTTTTTAACCCTCGGTGCATTGATGTCTGAAGCAGACTTCATGCAATGGGGCTGGCGTATTCCATTCATTGCCAGTTCACTGCTGGTGATTGTCGGTCTTTGGATTCGTCTTAAACTACACGAAACACCTGCATTCCAAAAAGTCTTGGATAAGCAAAAAGAAGTTAATATTCCATTTAAAGAAGTCATGACCAAACATTGGCGCATGCTTATTTTGGGTACAATTGCTGCAATTTGTACCTTTGTCGTGTTCTATTTAACCACAGTCTTCGCACTTAACTGGGGAACCACAAAACTGGGTTATAGCCGTGCTGAATTCTTAGAACTTCAATTGCTTGCAACGCTGTGCTTTGCAGCATTTATTCCGCTTTCTGCGGTTTTTGCTGAAAAATTTGGCCGTAGAGCGACCTCTATTGGCGTCTGTATCGCCTGTGCATTATTCGGTTTAGTGTTCTCGAGTATGCTTGAATCGGGCAGCACAGTCATGGTCTTCCTGTTCCTGTGCTTAGGTTTATCCTTAATGGGCATGACTTATGGTCCAATCGGAACGGTCCTGTCTGAAATCTTCCCGACTTCAGTTCGTTATACCGGTTCGGCATTAACCTTTAACCTTGCGGGTATTTTTGGGGCATCTTTTGCGCCACTAATTGCAACTAAACTTGCCAACACGTATGGTTTACAAGCAGTCGGTTATTATTTAACTGCTGCATCCATCTTGTCACTGCTGGCTTTCTTAGCCATTCGTGAAACAAAAAATGATGACGTCAACAACCAAGTTTAAGTTCATCAAAGCCTAAAAAAACCAGCGTCATCTCACGCTGGTTTTTTATCTAATTTCTTATGAGATTGATATGATTTTCTCAGAGATTGTTTTCTCAAATACGGTTTTCTCAGATTTGTTCATCACTTAACATTTCTTGATAGATCTCTTCAAAGACCATTCGATCGCCACCAGCATTGTAATAACTCGGAACAATATAAGTCACCAGTTGGCGATAGCGCTCTGTGCCATATAAATGCTCAAGCAATGCTTCCACATTACTTTCATCAAAGCCAAATGCTGCGATCAGTTGTTCAAACTTTTGATAAAAGGCACGCGCAAATTCTGGCGTATTCACCTCATCCGCTGCTGCTTGCTGAAAGTCCTGTTCTAAACGGATAAAACCCGCTTCGAGCTGTGCCGATTGCGTTTCTGTTAATGCGAAAAACTGTCCCACTTCTTGCGAAAAAGACATTGTCTCCTCCTATGGTTCTTATTTGATCTTTATCATAGCGTAAATTATCAACAGGCAAATTTATATTTCCGCGTTAAACCAACTCAATAATGTCAATGGTTGGGGGGACGCGAAAACGAAATGGTACACCCACCATTCCCGTGCCAACCGTCACAAACACATCGGCATTTTCGTGTTGATATAACCCCTTCTTGTGCCCAAGAATAGAGACTTTTTTCATAATATAGTTGGTCAGCCACGGCAGCTCAACTTGTCCGCCATGCGTATGTCCAGACAGCATTAATGGCCGTGTTGGTAATTTTGGCACCATATCTACCGTATCGGGATTATGTGATAAAAGTAGCCACGGCTTATCTTGCGGCAAGTCCGGCATATAACGCATATCGGTTTTTCCTGCCCATAAATCACCGACCCCAAGCAAACGGAATTCATCAAACTCCACCATCTGGCCTTCAATATCAATCACATTATTGACCTTTAAGGCATGTCTTAATAAATTTTGAATCGGTGGTCCAGGATACTGTTCATCATGATTGCCATTCACCGAATAAACCGGTGCTTTAATCTGTTTTAAAATCGCCAGTTCATCGGCAAGTGTGTTTTCTGGTTCATAAGTCCAATCCCCAGCCACCAGCACTAAATCAGGATTCTGCTGATTAATTTTCGTTACAATAATATTGAGTTGACGTTCATGCCCTGAAAATAAACCAATATGTAAATCGCCAATCAATGCAATTTTAATCGGCTGCTGCATTTTTTGATCGGGATTCAATTGATACTGCATGGTTTTCACCCCGACATGATGGGGTTCAATAAAGCGTGCATAAATCAGCAGGCAACTAAGTCCAAAAATAAAGACGGCTTCATGAAGCGAGTAATAACCACTCCACCCTGCATACAAGCTGAAGAAAAATAAAGGGAAAAGTAAATAAGATAAATAAAATGCCAATAAATGAACAAAGGCTTTAAAGGGATGAATGGTTTCAGTACGCGTTTGGCTTAGCCATGCCTGTGCAACACCCCAAAGTCCGATCACGACAAAACTGATATAAAAATAAAAAACGACGGAGTGCGTATCCCACATAATAACTTCTCTAATGATAACGATGATATGACATCATTCATCTCTTTTGATATTTATCTTTTCACAGCTGGCACTTATACTCAAACCAATTTTTGGTATTGTTTATAAAATATGGCGCGATCTCCCCAGCAAATAGCACAATTAAACAGCGGTAAAGGGTATGGTTTTTCTACCTATAAAACCGCAGTATTGCTGAGTTGTAGCCTCATTTTAGGGGTGCCTGCATGTTCAACGCTCCCCAAACAAACACCACAACCGATGGAATATGCGTTCGATACCGAAACAGAGCAAACCTCACTGGCTAAAATCGTTGAGCCATTAAGAGAACAAAATCCTAATCTTACCGGTTATCATGTGCTATATGATCCGCTTGAGGCTTTAGCAGCACGTATACATCTTATTGATAAAGCAGAAAAAACCTTAGATCTGCAATATTATATTTGGGATAACGATAGAATTGGCTCACTAGCACTTTATTCTATTATTAAAGCGGCTGATCGTGGTGTAAAAGTCCGTTTATTGATGGATGATAACAATGCCAAAAAAATGGAAGGCATTTATCTTGCACTCGATCAACATCAGAATATTGATGTCAAACTTTATAACCCCTACCGATTTAGACATTACCGTGCCATGGATATGGTGCTCGACTTAAAACGCATTAACCGTCGTATGCACAACAAAAGCTTTATTGCAGACAATCAAATCTCCTTGATTGGCGGGCGCAATATGAGTAATCAATATTATAACGTCAGTGACAATTATCAATTTTCCGATGTCGATGTCATGCTGGTCGGCTCTGCATCTGATGAAATCATTCATTCTTTTGATGAATACTGGAATGATGAATATGCATTTCCAGTAAAACAAATTGTTAATTCAAGACACTATGCCTTGCGTTTTGAAAGTTTAAAACAACAACTTAATAATTATTATCAAGAGATTACCGTACAAAATTATCTTGATTTAGCCACCCGATCCCATAATGTTGAAAAGTGGCTCAATAATAGTATTCAATTTGATTGGGTCAAGGCCGAAGTGGTTTATGATTCACCAAGTAAAATCAAATCCAAAGCCAAGAAAGAACAATATTTAAATTTTCAGCTGATTAATCATCTAGAAAACCCAGAACACAGTGTGGATATCGTTTCGGCTTATTTCGTCCCTGAAAAGAAAGGCGAAAAAATGCTCAGCGATCTGGCTCAAAGTAATATCCAAGTCCGTGTCCTGACCAATTCTTTTAAAGCCAATGATGTCGCTGTGGTCCATGCTTTTTATGCTAAATATCGCAAAGATTTATTAAAAAATAAGGTAGAACTGTATGAATTTTTGTCCGCACCTGAAGCTGAAAACTTAAATGCCAATACAGAGGAAATTGCGGAAAAAACCAAAGTCAGCTTAAAAGGTTTAAGCCGCTCTAGCCTACATGCCAAACTCATGGCGATTGATCAAAAACAAGTCTTTATTGGTTCTTTTAATTTCGACCCTCGTTCAGCCTATTTAAATACTGAAATTGGCGTTCTGCTGAATAGCCCCAACTTAGCCAAAGCCATTCATCAAACGATGGATGAAAATTTATCTAAATATGCCTATAAACTGGTTTTGGATGCCAATCAAAATATCAACTGGAAAATTAAAAAGCATAATGGCGACATTAAAATCTATCACAAAGAACCGAAAATGAAATGGTGGCAAAAAGCTGGGGTAAAAATCATTTCATGGCTGCCTATCGAAGGCTTTATGTAAGCCTTCTTTGCTAGACGCACTGTTTTCCTTCGCCGTTCATCTTTAGTCATTTACGCTATCGGTTTGCAGAACTCGTTGCTGTAATTGCGCTAAACCTTCAACCATTTTGGTTTGCACTTCTTGAGTCAAGGTTTCGACGGTATGCCCCTCAACCGAAATTGCCGGCAATGTCATTAAATGAGCTGTCACTTTAGGCATTTCCAAGACATTTTTGACATGATCGATAAAACTTAAATGACCGACAAACGGCGCGACCATATCCAATTGTCCATGTTGATTCACATAACAAATTAAACAAATTTGTATCGGACGATTGGCCTCAATCGCTGCACCTAAAATACGCCCATAGATTTTTTTTATTTTTGAACCATCAGAAGTGGTTGCTTCAGGAAAAAACAATACTGGAATATCTTGCTTTAAGAACGCGGTAATTTGTTCACGAATTTTAACTGAATCACCAGAACCCCGTTTAATAAACAGCGTTCCGCCACCTTTAGCCAATTTTCCAAATAATGGCCATTTTTCAATTTCAGCTTTTGCTAAAAAGAACACCCGAGCGCCTGAACCTAAAACAGCAACATCTAACCAAGAAATATGATTACTCACCCATAAAGCAGATTGTCTTGGAATCTGCCCATGAATTTGAACTTCAATATTAAATACTTTGCTTAACTGGCGGCAAAAGTGTTGCACATAGCGCGTATTATTTGGGTTGTTCGGATCTTTATATAAACGATGACGAAAAACCAAATAAAACCCTTGAAGAATCGCTCCCAAACCAGCCAACAATTTTTTACTATATAACAAAAATTTAGACATGCTATTTAACGACGAACTTTCAGTTACAGAGGATTGAGTCATAGATTGATCACTAATTACCAGATACAGCATTAATCGTTCAGTTGCTGCCATTCTATACTGTTCATTTTCATCTTGCATTGATCATAAAAACCGCCCGATGGTTTTTTGCTGCATGATTAAAATGACTAAGTCAGTGCTTTAAACAAAAATACCCATTCTACCCACAGCGATATAGCCAATATAAACATCTTCAAGCCTTAAAATGATTAATACTGTCAGCCAGTTAAAATCAATGAAGGTTCATCATACTGACAAATCATGGCCTTATTTTTGTTCACTCAACGTTTTGTTACGATGCATGCTGAACTTTTCGCTATTTTTTACTATCAGCAGTAATTTTCCACTAAAATAAAGTTTTCATGTCGTTGAGATTGCATTTAGTGGAATATATTGAACAACATCAAGATAGCAACCGCGCCATATTAGTCAGTGTATCCGTACAACTGTTAGATGACCTTGATGTTGAAGAATTTCGCTTATTGGCGCAGTCTGCTGGTGCTGAAATTCTAGAACACATTACCGCTCAACGCATTAAACCAGATCCTAAACTGTTTATCGGTTCAGGAAAGGCTGAAGAAATCGCTGAATTAGCAAAAGCTTTAGAAGCAGATTTGGTGATTTTTGATCATGCCCTCAGCCCCTCACAAGAACGTAATTTAGAACGAGTGATGCAATGTCGGGTCATCGACCGTACTCGCCTCATTTTAGATATCTTTGCACAACGCGCACGTACCCATGAAGGTAAACTGCAAGTTGAATTGGCACAATTGGACTATTTGTCTTCTCGACTAGTCGGTAGTGGCATTAGTTTAGACAGTCAAAAAGGTGGTATTGGTTTACGTGGACCAGGTGAAACGCAACTGGAAACAGACCGTCGCTTACTGCGTTTACGTATTGGACAGCTAAAAGACAAGCTGGAAAAAGTTCGCCAAACCCGTATCCAAGGTCGTGCTGCACGACAAAAAGCTGCTATTCCAACGGTCTCTCTAGTGGGTTATACCAATGCAGGTAAATCTACATTATTCAATATACTCGCCCGCTCTGACGTTTATGCGGCAGATCAATTATTTGCAACGCTAGATCCGACTTTACGCCGTTTAAATTGGGATGGTATTGGTGCTTTAGTCCTTGCAGATACCGTGGGTTTCGTCCGCAACCTCGCACATGCTTTGGTAGAATCCTTTAAAGCCACGCTTGAGGAAACTTTAGAGGCGACTTTACTGCTCCATGTTATTGACTCTAGTAGTCCCGATATGATGGAGCAAATTGAAGCAGTTGAGAAAGTTTTAAAAGAAATCGGGGTGGACGTTCCTGTACTACGTGTCTATAACAAAATAGATGTTAGTGGCGAAGATGCCAAAATTGTCTATGCCAAGCCGCATCTACCCGATCGTGTCTATGTCTCGGCACATTCTAAACAAGGCTTAAACCTATTACGCCAAGCCGTTCAAGAATGCTTGATGGGGCAACTGCAAAGCTTCGAGTTGGTGTTAAAACCAGAATATGGAAAATTGCGCACTCAATTGTATGCACTCAATGTCATTCAAACTGAAAATTATGATGATCAAGGTAACCTGCATTTACATGTCATTATTGCCCCACAAAAGCTGGAACAATTGATTAAACAAGCCCACCTACCGATTGATGAAATTCTAGGTCATAAAGCCACCCAGTTTAAAAGACCGCTTGAGGAATTTGAAATTAAAAGATAAATCGGTTAAAACGTGATAAGTATAATTTTAAAGTTTGGTAAACATGGACTGGATAAAAAGAATCGACTGGCCTGCATGGATCGGTACACTGGCATTAATCATCTGCTTTCGTGAGGGAGCAGTTTGGTTAATGACACAATTCAATCATCCTGAATTAGGCAATCTCGTCGGTTTAATTGCTTTATTAATGACATTACTGGTTTGGAGAAATGTGCATAAATTACCAGCCCGTTTAGTCGATACCAACAATAAAATTATGAAAGAAAGTGCTTTTGCCTTTTTACCCATTAGTGCAGGTTCACTGATTATGTTGGTGCAAATGGGCAAAGAAATTCCTCTTTTTCTCATCGTCATGTTCATCAGTACCCTTATTCCATTATGGGTGTATGCAAAAATGGCCAAACGCTGGTTATAGGGAAATCATATGTTCGCAGTACTTTCTGGTTTTATCATCACGCTGATGGCTTATCTGATTGCTAAACCTATCAATAAAAAACTTCCACAAGTTCCGGTCATCGTGATTGGTATGTTCTTCATTATTGGGCTGTTGTTTGTCTTTGGTATGCCTTATGAATCATATATGAACCAAGTTAATCCGCTTTTTAATCATTTACTCGGTTACGTCACTGTTGCCTTAGCCATTCCGCTGGCAGCCATGCGTTATGACGACTTACCCCTCAAAGCAATTGTTGGTATTTTGGTCTTTGCCAGTATCAGTGCCGTGGCATTGCCCATGGGACTTGCTTATTTATTACATATGTCAGATGCAAGCATTATGGCATTTTCAACACGTGCTGTGACCACGCCGATTGCAATTAATATCGCTACGCTACTGCATGCCCCACTCAGCTTAGTCATTCTGATTGTAATTTTATCTGGTGTGATTGGTGCTGCATTTTCCCCATTTATCTTGCGTCATATTCATGATGAAAGAGCATCTGGCTTGGCATTAGGCTTAGCTGCACATGCCATTGGTACAGCCCAAGCATGGCAAAGAGGTAGCATTGCTGGACGCTATGCGGCTTTTGGTATGGCAGTAAATGCCGTATTTACGGCCATCTGGTTGCCAACATTTATACTCTATTTACAAAAAATGTGACTCAAAAATCACAATAACAAACAAATGATTGTTTAGTATAAAAAATAAATCTAGAATGAAAATGAGTCACAAAATTATCAAAAAGGAATTTGTTAATGGAAAGTGTTAAAATTTTAACAGCAGTGGTTTTTTCTTCGCTTAGTAGTCTTGCCTTTGCACAAGACATCACGGGGACATGGAAAAATATTGATGATAAAACAGGTTCATCAAAAGCGATTCTTGAGATTCGCCAAGAAGCAAATGGCACATTTACCGCAAAAGTTATCAAAATAACGCCTCGTCCAGGCTATACACCTAAAGAAACCTGTATCAACTGTCCAGCACCGTATACCAATAAACCTATTCTGGGGATGGATGTGTTAACTGGGTTAAAATACGTTGAAGGACTAAATTTTAGTGGCGGTAAAATTATCGACCCACTTTCTGGCAATATTTACAGCATGAAAGCAAAATTGAGTCCCAATGGCAAACGTCTAAATTTACGTGGTTATGTCGGTATTTCGGCCTTAGGACGTAGTCAAACGTGGATCAAAAATGATTAATGTCTCATCCTGACAAAAAGTCACACTATGTGGCTTTTTTATTCACCGTTATTTAAATCATTCACATTATTATTGTTTTTTATGACGCAATATATTGACTAATTCCCAGACAATCATAAGATGTGCTTATTGGATAAAAAAATTACTCTCCATAAGCAAAGGAATTGATATGAAAAAGAATATTTTGCTTGTTACTTTTGCCAGTTTATTTTTCAGTGGAAATGTATTGGCACAAGATCTATCAGGAACATGGCAACAAATTGATGATAAAACAGGTTCACCAAAAGCCATTATTGAAATTCATAGAAGTTCAAATAATACCTTTACAGGAAAAGTTGTTAAAATTACCCCTCGCCTAGGCTATACCCCTCGGGAAAAATGCGTCAATTGTCCTTCGCCTTATACAGATCAGCCAATTTTGGGTTTAGAAATCTTTAAAAATTTAAAATTTGAAGGAGAAAACCTGTACGCTGGCGGTCAAATTCTTGATCCTCTTTCTGGTAAGATTTACAATCTGAAAGGAAAACAATCAACTAATGGTAAACGCCTGCTGTTAAGGGGCTATATCGGCATTTCTGCTATTGGCCGCACACAAACTTGGATTCGCCAAGAATAGGCTTTTGCGCCAATTAAAGTTTAAAGTGGCGATGGAATCGCATAGGAATATTTATGAAGCTAAATTTGAAATTAGGACTTCTGCTGCTTGGTGCTGCAATAAGTGGATCTGCACTGGCGCAGGATTTAAGCGGTACGTGGCAACAAATTGATGATAAAACCGGCTCTCCCAAAGCAGTGATTCAAATCAGTAAAGAAAGCAACGGCACCTATACGGGCCAAATTGTGAAAATCACGCCTCGTCCGGGTTATACACCAAGAGAAATATGTAATAAATGCCCAGCGCCATATACCAACAAACCTATTTTAGGCATGGAGCTTCTTAAGGGTTTGAAGCACGTGGAAGGCACCAACAGCTATGAACATGGCCGCGTGATTGATCCACTTGCGGGCAAACTCTATGATGCAAAAATGAAATTGAGTGCATCAGGCAAACGCTTAACCCTCAGAGCCTATATGGGTGTTTCAGCATTAGGACGCAATCAAACTTGGATTCGTCTAGACTAAGCTGCACTAGAAAAAAGCCGCAATTTTGCGGCTTTTTTTATTTTAGAACTGGACAGACTAGACAAGATAATGTCACTTAGATCCGCTTTTAAAATAAAGCTAAAAATTAAAGTATTGAATTATCAACTTTAAAAATTTCTTTGTCTTCTAAGCGATAAGCAACCAGTTGATTGCCCCACACACAACCACCGTCGACATTTTGAATCTGAGAATTAATAGTTTTACCCTGTAATGCCGCCCAATGACCAAAAATAATCTGATGCGTTTTGGCAGCTTCCGACTCAAACTCAAACCAAGGCTGGAAACCAGCAGGCATTGGATCGTCAAGTGAATCTTTAAAACTGAATTCCATTTTCCCTTCCGCATTGGTTAAACGCATACGGGTTAAATAGTTGGTAATACAGCGTAAACGCGCATTACCTTCAAGATCATGTGACCACAAATCCGGTTGTTTACCGTACATCTCGGCTAAGAAAGTATCCACCAAGTCAAAATTTTCATGACTAATCATGGCTTCAACTTCTTTAGCGAAAGCAAATGTTTGCTCTGCCGACCAAATACATGGAATACCGGCATGCGTCAAAATAGTGTGCTCAGTCGGAAAAAGACATAACGGCTGTTTACGTAGCCAATCAATCAAATCATCACTGTCAATTGCATCAATCACATCACGCGTATTGTCTTTATCTTTGAGCTCTTTTACGCCACGTGCACAGGCTAAAAGGGTTAAGTCATGATTGCCCAATACCGTTGCAGCAACACCACGATCAACCAATTTTTTCACAAAACGCAGTACACCAATTGAATTTTCACCACGGGCAACCAAATCGCCTGCAAACCAAATAAAATCCTGATCGGGATCAAACTTAATTTCTTTGAGTAAGGCTTTCAAGGCTTCAAAACAGCCCTGAACATCACCAATCACATAGTTGTGTCTAATATCGGAGCGAGCCACGTTTAAGCCACCATTTGATCTGACAAAGCAACAAATTGAGCCATCGTTAAAGTTTCTGGACGTGCCATCGGGTCGATGCCTACATTTTCGAAAGCTTCTTCTACTAACATCCCTTTCAAACTATTACGCAAAGTTTTACGACGCTGCGTAAAGACGTGCGAAACCAAACGGGCCAAAGCTTTTTCATTTTTAGCGATCACGGGTTTCACCGCATAAGGCTCTAAACGGAACACAGCAGAAGTCACTTTCGGTGGTGGATTAAAAGACCCCGGTGGTACTTCGAATAAAAATGTCGGTTTGCAATAATACTGAATCATGACTGATAAACGGCCATATTCTTTGGTATTTGGAGCAGCGGTAATACGATCAACCACTTCTTTTTGCAACATGAAATGCATGTCTTTAATTTTATCGCCAAATTCCAAGAGATGAAAAAGTAGTGGCGTTGAAATGTTATAAGGCAAGTTCCCGACGACACGTAATGGGCGAGCTTCTTGAAACAACGCGGTATAGTCATATTTCAAAGCATCAGCTTCAACAATAGTCAAACGCTCAGGATGTGGCACACGACCCGGTAAACCCGCTGCCAAGTCACGATCCAGCTCAATGACCGTTAAAGCATCACACTCACCAATCAAAGGCGAAGTTAATGCTGCAAGACCGGGACCAATTTCAACAATATTTTCACCAGCACGCGGATTGACCGATCGCACAATTTTGGCAATCACACGTTGATCATGTAAAAAGTTTTGACCAAATCGTTTTCGAGCCTGATGCCCTTCTTCTTTTGGGTTTAGGGCATTAATCTGATACATAAAAACAGTTCCAACGTGAAGGTTATTCACCAAAAAATCAGTGACGGGCTAAATCAAGGGCTAAATCGACAGCAACGTGCAAACTTGAACTTTTTGCCAGTCCAGTACCTGCAAGGGAGAGTGCTGTACCATGATCTACAGAAGTACGAATAAACGGTAAGCCTAAAGTAATATTAATGGCTTCACCAAATCCTTGAGATTTTAACACAGGTAAGCCTTGATCGTGATACATCGCCAAAACTGCATCTGCATCTTTTAAATTTTCAGGGGTAAATAAGGTATCGGCAGGAAGGCTTAAACTCATATCAATGCCTTGTGCACGATAGCTTTCAAGCACTGGATTAATCACTTCAATCTCTTCACGGCCTAAATAACCGTCTTCACCTGCATGAGGATTTAAGCCACAGACCAAAATATGCGGCTGATCTATCTTAAATTTAGTTTTTAAATCATAAATTAAAATATCAATCACTTGATGCAGACGCTCTGCGGTAATGGCATCTGGCACATCCCGTAATGCAAGATGCGTGGTTGCCAATGCAACCCTTAAAGTCTTGGTTGCCAGCATCATGACCACACGTTCAACACCCGCAAACTCTTGGTAATATTCGGTGTGCCCACTGAAATGAATGCCTGCATCATTGATAATTGATTTCTGTACGGGTGCCGTTGCAACGCCTACACTTTTACCCTGCATGGCATAATCGGCTGAACGACGTAATTGTTCGAGTACATAAGCTGAATTTTGAGCATTTAATTTCCCTAAAACAACCTCTGTATTTAATCCAACATGCTCCACATAAAGTTGCCCCTGTGCAGATGTATTAGATTGTCCTTGATACTCAATCAATTCTATCTGCTGATTTAAAATTTCAGCCCGCTGCTTCAGCATATGAATATCTGCCAAAACCACAATTGGACGCTCATCAATTCGATCTGCCAAACTTAGGCAAATATCAGGACCGATACCAGCAGGCTCACCGCTGGTGACATATAGAGGAAGCATGGCTGACCTATGCAGACTTATTTCAGTGCCGCTATTTTACTGAATCTAGAAAATAAATGCCGTTGCTTTTTATGTTTTTAGCTAGGACGATGGTGGAACCATAGCAGCAGATAAATAAGCAATAAATAATGCAATATAAATGAAAATAGCCATAACAGAGGCAATGCTGCATGCTTTAAGAAGCCAATCAAGCATGAGAGGAAAAGAGCGATACAGGAGATATACAAGACTTAAAGTCATCATCAGAAAGAGACTGTAAGCAATCGGCGCTCATAAAATAAAATGTACAATCAGCTAAAGTAAAATAGGCAATAAAGCCAAACCCCACATAATAGCAACCATTACAGCCAATAAGACAAAGATAATCCATACCCCTGCATTAGCTTGAATGATAAGAGAATACAAAGGGATACATAATGCCGGCAAAATATGCGCAAATAAAATTAGCCCAATAAATTGAACTTTAGTACGCTAAGCTGTCGTTTTTATTTTTAGTTTCAGCATTTTTATTTCAAATCAAATCATTGATATTCATTAAAATAAACAAATAGCACAATATCTTAAAAGTCACTAGTCAAATATTGAGCAATAGCCTATAATACAGCGCTTGAAATTCTATATTTTCATTGTGATTCACCTGTCTTTCAGGTAGAATTCGGTCTCCTTTTGTTTGGACAGATTCCATAGTCCAAACCAACTATAATAGGTAGTGGTTTAATGAAAACTCTCAGCGCTAAGCCTGCTGAAGTTCAACATGACTGGTATGTTGTTGATGCTTCTGGCAAAACTTTAGGTCGCCTTGCGACTGAAATCGCTCGTCGTTTACGCGGTAAGCATAAAACTTCTTATACTCCGCACGTTGACACTGGCGATTACATCGTTGTTATCAATGCTGAAGAAATTACTGTAACAGGTAAAAAAGCTCAGGATAAGAAATACTATCGCCATACTGGTTTCCCTGGTGGTATCCGTGAGACTAACTTCGAGAAGTTAATTGCTCACAAACCTGAAACAGTTTTAGAAAAAGCTGTAAAAGGTATGTTACCAAAAGGTCCTCTTGGTTATGCAATGATCAAAAAAATGAAAGTGTACGCTGGTTCTGAGCATCCTCATACTGCTCAACAGCCACAAGTTTTGGACATCTAAGGGATAACAGCACATGGCTACTAATTATGGTACAGGTCGCCGTAAGACCGCAACTGCACGTGTTTTCCTATCAGCTGGTACTGGTAAACTCGTAATCAACAACCGTACACTTGAGCAATATTTCGGTCGTGAAACTGCTCGTATGGTTGTTCGTCAGCCTTTAGAACTTCTTGAAGTTACTGAAAAGTTTGACCTTTACATCACTGTTGCTGGTGGTGGTATTGGTGGTCAAGCTGGCGCTATCCGTCACGGTATTACTCGTGCGTTGATCGCTTCTGACGAAACTTTAAAACCTGCTCTTCGTCAAGCTGGTTTCGTTACTCGTGATGCTCGTGAAGTTGAACGTAAGAAACTTGGTTTACGTAAAGCACGTAAACGTCCTCAGTTCTCTAAACGTTAATTCGTTTACCGAATCGGACAAAAAGCCTTGGTTTATCCAAGGCTTTTTTATGTCTTAATTTTTTCACCAACACCCTAAAAAAATTTATATTTTAAATTTTCATATTCAACACATTACCTCAAAAGCAATACAGCAATTACAGCCCTATCCTAAAAAGCCCATGCCCAATAAAATTAAGACAACAGCATAAATTATTGCTTCACGATATCTGATTAAAATTTCTCTCATTTGTTCTCGTGATTTTCATGCTGAATTTTAGTATTCTATTCTATTCACTTTGCTTTGTTTGGGATTATGTCCGTCGAAACCGCACCTCTTCAAGGAATTACACTGTATAGCCATGCAGATGACTTTCGTTCACATTGGATTCGTTATGTCCTTGCCGAGAAGCAAATTAAATATCACCTTATTATGGTGGATGAAGACGACGAAGATCTGGCTAGCTTAAACCCATATAATCAATTGCCGATGCTGATTGAAAACGAACTTAAATTATTTAATACAGGAATTATTTCTGAATATTTAGATGATCGTTACCGTCAAAACAAACTGTATGCCGACGCACCAATGCCACGTTCCGAACAGCGCCAATACATTTGGCGCTTCGAACAAGACTGGCTAAAACTTGCAGATATTATGTTGCGTCATCCTGATAGCTTGAATGAAAAAGAAAAAGCCCAAGCACAAAAGCAACTGCGCGATATACTAATTTCCTTAACCCCTCTATTTCAGCATTTCCCCTATTTCATGTCGGAAAATTTTACCATTCTAGATTGTATGTTAGCCCCCATCTTTCTACGGTTAAATTCAATGGGAATTGAACTTCCGAAACAACATTGCCGACCGATTTTATTATATTGCCAACGTATATTTAGCCGTCCTGCTTTTACCAAGTCGATGACCATGCAGGAAAAAAATAAATATCGTGATGTTTTAGTTAATTAATAGAGTATTTTTCAATGTCTGAACCAGAATTAAACCTCACTCCTACACGCCCTTATCTTGCTCGTGCAATTTACGAATGGATTTGTGACAATAACCTCACCCCTCATTTATTGGTCGATGCCACCCAACCAAATACAATGGTTCCAGAACAATTTATTCAAGATGGACAAATTGTTCTAAATCTAGCACCTCATGCCGTACACAAATTAAATATGAGCAATAACACAATCACGTTCTCTGCTCGCTTTGGTGGCGTTTCGCGTGATATTTACATCCCTTTAAATGCGGTAATCGGGATTTATGCACGTGAAAATGGTCAAGGCTTATTCTTTGATCCAAATGAATATGAAGATATCCAAATCTCTGAAGATACTTTAAAATCAACCACACAGGCAGAAGAAACTAAACCACCTAAGAAAAAACCGAGCCTACGGTTATTAGACTAAAATAATATGGAGTAAGTTGATGGCTTTTGATTTAGTACAATATTTTGCTGAGCAGATTTATACTCAGAAGCCTCAGCTTCTCGAACAATACAGCAAAGAAGAACGAAAAGAGTATTTATTAGAAATTAATGCATTGGTATTAGGTAAGTTAATTACACTCTGGCGTACTGATGACAAAAAAGTTTATCAAGAAATAGCCTCACCGGATGAACTTTTTATTCAAGAGGTGGCACGTCATCTCACCACGTCTTCAAACAATCGATCCCTATTAGCTAAAAATGAATTAGAGCAAACCGTTACTGAGATCTTAAAATTACAACTGGCTGAGCTTAAACAACTCAACGATATTGGCAATCTCAAAATTAACGGATTACATGAACTACTTTTAGGACAAATCGAACACCTTTCAGGTCAAGCCACAGACTGGGTTTGGTTAACAAATGGCCTGTCAGAACTAAAAGGCTCTAAACCGATCGTGCAAGAAGAGATATCATTAGACTCAACAATGAAGGAGTTTAATCAAATGGTCAATCAACCACAAATTCATGCAAATGAAGATCTACACAATAGCTCAGAGACTTTAGCCGTGCCTGTTCCAATGTGGGCAAAAATTTTTGAACCTATAGTCGCGCTCATTATTCTTTGGGTTTTATATTGTGCAGCAACTCAAATCTTTGTTTAATCAAGAAAAAAGATAACCTATCTTTGGGTTATCTTTTTAAAAACTTAGATTCTCAAACGAAGTGCAACAAAGATTAATTTAGGTAGGAAGTGAGATGAGATAGCATTTTGCTTCCAGACCGACCAAAGTCAAAGTTGCACAATGAACTACACTCATCTCACTCAAGAAGAAAGATATCAGATTTACGCTTTATTACGTGAAGGTTTTTCTAAGCGTCATATTGCACTCAGATTGGAGCGTGCCCCATCTACGATTTGTAGAGAAATCAAACGTAATCGAAACAGAAATGCTTACTTTGCTCAACCTGCTAAACATGCTCATAAGCTGGCAAAAACACGTCATAGCTCAAATCATAAAACTGTTGATCCTGCTGTATGGAAACAGGTCAAAAGTTATCTTGCTCTGCAATGGAGTCCTGAACAGATTGCTTCATATATTGCTGTCAGTATGCATTCAATTTACCGTTATATTCTTCAAGATAAAATGAAGGGAGGTCACCTATATCAGCATTTACGTTTTAGGAATCAGCGCAAGAGGAAGTATGGACATCCAGAAACCCGTGGGAAACTGAACAATCGAAGAAGTATTCACGAAAGACCTCAAATCATTCATCAGCAATCTTTAGTGTCTATTGTGGACAGAAAAATAGGCTATCTATGGCTAAAAAAGTGCAGTACCCGTAAGAGTCAGGATGTTCGTGAAGCGACTGTTGATTTACTGCATCCGATAAAAGAAGAATTACAAACAATCACTGCGGATAATGGCAAAGAGTTTAGTCTTCATGAATAAATTGCTGATGAGTTGGGAATAGAATTCTACTTTGCTGATCCTTACAGTGCATGGCAGAGAGGGAAAAATGAAAATACGAATGGATTAATACGGCAATATATTAGAAAAGGGAGTAATTTAAATGATTATTCAGACGAATATATTGCTGAGATCACTTACCGATTGAATCACCGTCCAAGAAAAAGACTCGGATAAAAGTCCGAGTCAGGTATTATTGCAAGAACATGGTGTTGCACTTCAAATGCTAATCTAAGTAATTTAACATTCAAAATTACTCTCTTTAAATTCCCCACCATGTATCAATATGTAATTTTACGTTATATCATGTAATTTTATAATTTTTTCGCTGGTTTTTACATTTATTTACATTATCAAATAACTCCAAATATTACAGAAAAATAAAACAACGAACATGCACTTATTTAGAAAAAATGTGAGCTAATACACATTTAAATTGACTAAAATGATCAACTTTTTCGCTTCACTTTCAATAACTTTTAGTTAGAAAATTAATTGCATTGATAAAATTAAGCGCACTTCTATAATGAAATTAACTTGTTAACCAACAGTTCAAGCAAGCCAAAAACATATCAAATAATTCTTTATAACAATCAGAGAGAGAAAATAAATATGGCTAAAATATCACTTGATTCATTAACAAATATCGATGGCTTCCATGCGGCTGCATTAGTTGACGGTGAAAGTGGCTTAGCACTTGCAACACAAGGCGGAGGTGACATTGATCTAGAACTAGCTGCTGCTGGTAATACAGAAGTCGTTCGTTCTAAACGACGTGTGGCAAAAGCCTTAAATCTGAATGATGCAATTGAAGACATCTTGATTACTCTAGGTAAGCAATACCATATCATTCGTCCACTTGAAAAAAATGAGAATGTTTTTCTTTATCTTGTGCTAGACCGTTCTAAAGCAAATTTAGCCATGGCACGTCATGAATTAAAAGGCTATGAGAAAGGACTAAGTTTCTCTTAAATCTGATAAAAGCCTTGTATATTTAGATCTACAAGGCTTTTTAGTTCTTAAATTCCCCTAAACCCAATACAACAGGGTGAGCATATGAATAAGCAAAATTTAAATATTGCGATTGCTGGATTAAGTCTCAATCATTCTGAAGAATTAAAAATTCAGCTACGCAACTTAATCCCGCAAAACTATATGCTCCAATGGGTTACTGCTACAGATCCAAATATTGATTGTCTATGTATTAATGAAAGCTTTTACAAAACAGAAAACATACAGCGAATTATCAATAAAAACTGCTTTCCGTGGTTAAAAACATCCACGCCATCATCAACCCAAATACAGCTTGAAAATAACATCTTATTTTTACCTGTGACTGAACAAGAAAATTTATTTGAATGGATCAATCGCGCTTTGATTAGTGCTCCCCATAAAGAAAATGTAGCTGATGAACTTCTGATTACGGATGAGACCGAGACTTTAGATAAAAAGTTTTTCCTTAATTTATATGATATCCAACATAACTCAAAATTACATTTACAAGATGATGCTGGAACATTAGCGGTCATACACCCTGCGCAGAATACGGCTTGGCTAAGTACGCAAAGGACAATCAAGAGCACAAACCAGAGTTTTCATTATAATTTAGCGAATACAACGGATCTAACCAAGGTTTCTCGCAAAGAGAAGTTTATATTGCAGGATTGGCTATGGAATCTATTCTGGAACTCACCTGAAATTATTGACAATTTAGCGCCTGAAGATGGTCATTATAAAATTCACACATGGCCAAAACCATCGGATCAATCTAATCAGAAAATTATTTTCCAACTATCCGCCTGCTTTATACAAGGTGGAAAAATTTCAAAAATAGCAGAACAACTTAATTTGTCTCAAAATACAGTACGGCACTTTATTGCAACCAATATTGCAGCAAATAATATTGAGAAAATAAATATCTGGGACAAGCATTACGCCCCACCATCACAGGAAATCAAACAAAAAGAACAAAGTACGATACAAAGCTTTTTCAGTAAATTACGCAGAAAATTTGGCTTTTAAGGAATAAGTTATGATTCTACAACAATACAAAATAGTTTTTGCAGGCTCAATGGGAGCTGGTAAAACGGAAGCCATTCGCTCACTCTCAGATGTGCCTGTTTTACTTACTGAAGCTTTTAATACCGATCAACAAAGCCACAATAAAATGGAAACCACGGTCGGTATAGATTATGGTGAAGTAACCCTTGAGGATGGTATTAAAATCGGTTTATATGGTACTCCAGGGCAAAGCCGTTTTGATTTTATTTGGTCTGTCATATGTAAAGGCGCCATTGGTGCCATTATTTTAATCGACCATACGGTTGAAAATCCGATTGAAGAACTCGAAAACTACCTCGATACATTCCAAAATCATACTGACAATATTGCAATTGGTATTACCCATACAGATGTAGACAATACAAAATCAACTTTAATTTACAAAGATTGGCTGATTAGTCAGGATCTATATTCACCACTATTTTTTATCGATGCTCGAAAAAAAGAAGATGTACTCCTTCTACTTGAAGCATTAATCACTTCTGTAGAAGTTAATCATCAAATAACTGCATAAAGGAGCTATTATGTTCGCACTTAAAAATAACAGAGCAGCATCACCAGAGCTAATTCAATTTGCTAAATATCAAATTCAAGAGATTATACATAGTGTTAGAGGTGTGAACTTTATTATGCTCTGCTCAACAGATGGTTTTGAGCTTGCAACTATTCATAAAAAAGACAATTATAATAATGGCAAATTAGCTGCGGTTAGTAGCTCAATTCTTGCTATGGTTTCTGCTTTTATGCAGGAAATTCACTTAAATGGTTGCCAATCAATCACTCTAGATGCTGAAAATGGTAAAGCTATCTTAACTTCTGTTCCTTCTGTAAACCATCCCATGATTATTATTGCTTTAGCAGAGAAAGATATCCTTTTAGGACAATTACTATATATGCTTAAAAATGCAAGTAACTCAATACAGCAAGAAGCTTCATAATATCGAATTTTAATATCCGCTCAAAGGCTCATTTTAAGGCCTATATTTTTATTTAA
The DNA here is from genome assembly GCF_000367925.1 of Acinetobacter bohemicus ANC 3994. GTDB lineage: Bacteria > Pseudomonadota > Gammaproteobacteria > Pseudomonadales > Moraxellaceae > Acinetobacter > Acinetobacter bohemicus. Next base: position 5,741 of record NZ_KB849164.1, on the reverse strand, counting down.
TTTTCCCCCCGCATAAAAAAACACCCCAACTTTTTAGGTTGGGGTGTTTTTAGTAATAATGAGCTGGCGATGACTTACTCTCACATGGGTAACCCCACACTACCATCAGCGCGAAGAGGTTTCACTTCTGAGTTCGGGAAGGGATCAGGTGGTTCACTCTTGCTATTGTCGCCAGCACAACTGTTTATGGACTTTTTCGGGTCTTATTTACGCTGTTTATTTCGTATGCCTTACTTTGTACCAAATGAGTTATTAACAGATTATGCTAAATTTGAGTTGGTATTGTAACTAGCTTTTAAACTAAATCAAGTATTTTGTATCGAATTAGATGAGCAATACAACTGTTTGGGTGTTGTATAGTCAAGCCTCACGAGCAATTAGTATTGGTCAGCTTCATGCATCACTGCACTTCCACATCCAACCTATCAACGTCGTAGTCTTCAACGGCTCTTTAGAGGACATAAAGTCCTTGGGAAATCTTATCTTGAGGTAGGCTTCCCGCTTAGATGCTTTCAGCGGTTATCCCTTCCGAACATAGCTACCCGGCGATGCGACTGGCGTCACAACCGGTACACCAGAGGTTCGTCCACTCTGGTCCTCTCGTACTAGGAGCAGATCCTCTCAAATTTCCAACGCCCACGGTAGATAGGGACCGAACTGTCTCACGACGTTCTAAACCCAGCTCGCGTACCTCTTTAAATGGCGAACAGCCATACCCTTGGGACCTGCTTCAGCCCCAGGATGAGATGAGCCGACATCGAGGTGCCAAACACCGCCGTCGATATGAACTCTTGGGCGGTATCAGCCTGTTATCCCCAGAGTACCTTTTATCCGTTGAGCGATGGCCCTTCCATACAGAACCACCGGATCACTAAGACCTACTTTCGTACCTGCTCGACTTGTGGGTCTCGCAGTTAAGCGCGCTTTTGCCTTTATACTCTACGCGTGATTTCCGACCACGCTGAGCGCACCTTCGTACTCCTCCGTTACTCTTTAGGAGGAGACCGCCCCAGTCAAACTACCCACCAGACATGGTCCTCGCTCCAGATAATGGAGCAGAGTTAGAACCTCAATATTACCAGGGTGGTATTTCAAGATTGGCTCCACTCGAACTAGCGTCCGAGTTTCAAAGCCTCCCACCTATCCTACACAAGTAAGATCAAAGTTCAATGTCAAGCTGCAGTAAAGGTTCACGGGGTCTTTCCGTCTAGCCGCGGGTACACCGCATCTTCACGGCGAATTCGATTTCACTGAGTCTCTGCTGGAGACAGCGCCCCCATCATTATGCCATTCGTGCAGGTCGGAACTTACCCGACAAGGAATTTCGCTACCTTAGGACCGTTATAGTTACGGCCGCCGTTTACTGGGGCTTCGATCAAGAGCTTCGCTTACGCTAACCCCATCAATTAACCTTCCAGCACCGGGCAGGCATCACACCCTATACGTCCACTTTCGTGTTTGCAGAGTGCTATGTTTTTAATAAACAGTTGCAGGGGCCTGGTTTCTGTGGCTGCCAACCGCTCAGGGAGTAAATCCCATCACCGTCGGCAGCGTACCTTCTCCCGAAGTTACGGTACCATTTTGCCTAGTTCCTTCAGCAGAGTTCTCTCAAGCGCTTTGGTCTACTCGACCTGACCACCTGTGTCGGTTTCGGGTACGATTCCTGTGTAACTGAAGCTTAGAGACTTTTCCTGGAAGCATGGTATCAGCCACTTCACTGTACAAGTACAGCTTGCTATCAGTTCTCAGCATAGAGTACCCCGGATTTGCCTAAGATACATGCCTACAACCTTTCACCTGGACAACCAACGCCAGGCTGACTTAACCTTCTCCGTCCTCTCATCGCATTACACAGAAGTATTGGAATATTAACCAATTTCCCATCGACTACGCCTCTCGGCCTCGCCTTAGGGGTCGACTCACCCAGCCCCGATTAACGTTGGACTGGAACCCTTGGTCTTTCAGCGTGCGAGTTTTTCACTCGCATTGTCGTTACTCACGTCAGCATTCGCACTTCTGATACCTCCAGCAGACTTCTCAATCCACCTTCATCGGCTTACAGAACGCTCCCCTACCACTTGCAATAAATTGCAAATCCGCAGCTTCGGCATATAGTTTTAGCCCCGTTACATCTTCCGCGCAGGCCGACTCGACTAGTGAGCTATTACGCTTTCTTTAAAGGGTGGCTGCTTCTAAGCCAACCTCCTAGCTGTCTATGCCTTCCCACATCGTTTCCCACTTAACTATAATTTTGGGGCCTTAGCTGGCGGTCTGGATTGTTTTCCTCTTGACTACGGACGTTAGCACCCGCAGTCTGTCTCCCGGATAGTACTCATTGGTATTCGGAGTTTGCATCGGTTTGGTAAGTCGGGATGACCCCCTAGCCGAAACAGTGCTCTACCCCCAATGGTATTCGTCCGAGGCGCTACCTAAATAGCTTTCGGGGAGAACCAGCTATCACCAAGTTTGATTAGCCTTTCACCCCTATCCACAAGTCATCCCCTGGCTTTTCAACGACAGTGGGTTCGGTCCTCCAGTTAGTGTTACCCAACCTTCAACCTGCTCATGGATAGATCACCTGGTTTCGGGTCTATACCCAGCAACTAATTCGCCCTATTAAGACTCGATTTCTCTACGGCTCCCCTATTCGGTTAACCTCGCTACTGAATATAAGTCGCTGACCCATTATACAAAAGGTACGCAGTCACCGGACGCAATGCCGGCTCCCACTGCTTGTATGCATGCGGTTTCAGGATCTATTTCACTCCCCTCACAGGGGTTCTTTTCGCCTTTCCCTCACGGTACTGGTTCACTATCGGTCAGTCAGGAGTATTTAGCCTTGGAGGATGGTCCCCCCATATTCAGACAAGGTTTCACGTGCCTCGCCCTACTCGACATCATTATCTAAGCCCTTTCGTGTACAGGACTATCACCCACTATGGTTGCACTTCCCAGAGCATTCCACTAGAACTTAGATAACTTAATGGGCTTTTCCCCGTTCGCTCGCCGCTACTAAGGGAATCTCAATTGATTTCTTTTCCTAAGGGTACTGAGATGTTTCACTTCCCCTCGTTCGCTTCGCATGACTATGTATTCATCATGCGATACCTACCTTATGGTAAGTGGGTTTCCCCATTCAGAAATCTCCGGATCACAGGATATTTGCCGCCTCCCCGGAGCTTTTCGCAGGCTATTACGTCTTTCATCGCCTCTGACTGCCAAGGCATCCACCACATGCACTTAATTACTTGACTATACAACCCCAAACAGTCGTTTCAACACTACAAGTTAATGTTGATGACCTTGCTTCGAGTTTTGTGGATTTAACCACAGTACAGCTTCAATCTAGTTCGTTTTCCAAAACGCTTGATTCAGTTAATCGCTAGTGCTCAGTTCTTTATTTTCATTTCTTCGTAACACTTGCGTGATACAAATTAATGTCAATTCAGTTCTGAGTTTAAACAATTTATTTCAACTCAAATTTATAATCTGTTAATGATTAACTACGTCTTCGTCAGATCGTAGGTAACTGTGATAAATCACAGAATTTAATAAACTAAAAACTTAATTAAGTTTTTATATTCACTAAATTCTGTAATCACCTAGCTTTATATATGGTGGAGACTAACGGAGTCGAACCGTTGACCTCCTGCGTGCAAAGCAGGCGCTCTACCAACTAAGCTAAGTCCCCAGCTTATCATTAGATTCGATATATCTTCTTCTCTGTCTCTCAATGAATTTCTTCATCTTCGTTCGTTAGATTGGTGGGTCTGACAAGATTTGAACTTGTGACCCCACGCTTATCAAGCGTGTGCTCTAACCAACTGAGCTACAGACCCTCAGATACATCTTCATGAAGAACAACTTGTTGTGGATTCTTACCGATCGTCAATCTTTCGTTAAGGAGGTGATCCAGCCGCAGGTTCCCCTACGGCTACCTTGTTACGACTTCACCCCAGTCATCGGCCACACCGTGGTAAGCGTCCTCCTTACGGTTAGACTACCTACTTCTGGTGCAACAAACTCCCATGGTGTGACGGGCGGTGTGTACAAGGCCCGGGAACGTATTCACCGCGGCATTCTGATCCGCGATTACTAGCGATTCCGACTTCATGGAGTCGAGTTGCAGACTCCAATCCGGACTACGATCGGCTTTTTGAGATTAGCATCCTATCGCTAGGTAGCAACCCTTTGTACCGACCATTGTAGCACGTGTGTAGCCCTGGTCGTAAGGGCCATGATGACTTGACGTCGTCCCCGCCTTCCTCCAGTTTGTCACTGGCAGTATCCTTAAAGTTCCCGGCTTAACCCGCTGGCAAATAAGGAAAAGGGTTGCGCTCGTTGCGGGACTTAACCCAACATCTCACGACACGAGCTGACGACAGCCATGCAGCACCTGTATGTAAGCTCCCGAAGGCACCAATCCATCTCTGGAAAGTTCTTACTATGTCAAGACCAGGTAAGGTTCTTCGCGTTGCATCGAATTAAACCACATGCTCCACCGCTTGTGCGGGCCCCCGTCAATTCATTTGAGTTTTAGTCTTGCGACCGTACTCCCCAGGCGGTCTACTTATCGCGTTAGCTGCGCCACTAAAGCCTCAAAGGCCCCAACGGCTAGTAGACATCGTTTACGGCATGGACTACCAGGGTATCTAATCCTGTTTGCTCCCCATGCTTTCGTACCTCAGTGTCAGTATTAGGCCAGATGGCTGCCTTCGCCATCGGTATTCCTCCAGATCTCTACGCATTTCACCGCTACACCTGGAATTCTACCATCCTCTCCCATACTCTAGTCTCCCAGTATCGAATGCAATTCCTAAGTTAAGCTCAGGGATTTCACATCCGACTTAAAAGACCACCTACGCACGCTTTACGCCCAGTAAATCCGATTAACGCTTGCACCCTCTGTATTACCGCGGCTGCTGGCACAGAGTTAGCCGGTGCTTATTCTGCGAGTAACGTCCAAGCATCTAGAGTATTAGTCTAGAGCTCCTCCTCCTCGCTTAAAGTGCTTTACAACCAAAAGGCCTTCTTCACACACGCGGCATGGCTGGATCAGGGTTCCCCCCATTGTCCAATATTCCCCACTGCTGCCTCCCGTAGGAGTCTGGGCCGTGTCTCAGTCCCAGTGTGGCGGATCATCCTCTCAGACCCGCTACAGATCGTCGCCTTGGTAGGCCTTTACCCCACCAACTAGCTAATCCGACTTAGGCTCATCTATTAGCGCAAGGTCCGAAGATCCCCTGCTTTCCCCCGTAGGGCGTATGCGGTATTAGCATTCCTTTCGAAATGTTGTCCCCCACTAATAGGCAGATTCCTAAGCATTACTCACCCGTCCGCCGCTAAGATAAGGTGCAAGCACCTCATCTCCGCTCGACTTGCATGTGTTAAGCCTGCCGCCAGCGTTCAATCTGAGCCATGATCAAACTCTTCAGTTTAAAATCAGTAGTAGCTTAAAGGCTACCAATCTTGGCTCATCAATTTTCTGACAAATATTTCTCAAATAAACTTCGAGTAATTTCTACCATCAATCAATGAAAATAATTTCGATCAATCAACCAGTAAAAATCCACACAAGTTGTTCTTCATAATCTCTTAATGATCTTCTTAATACTTCGTCAGTAATTAAGTAGCTCAACTCAATAAACTTAACATCTCAGCACTTCATGCTTCGCTTGTTTCCGTCTATCTCGTCGGGATGCTGCGTATTCTATACAGTTTCTTATCCTGCGCAACCCCTA
>NZ_KB849163.1 GCF_000367925.1 Acinetobacter bohemicus ANC 3994 | reverse complement strand
TAATTATAAGCATATGATTTAATTATGAGTATATGATTTTTTATGAGGTGAAATTTAGATTAATTTAGATCATTTAATATTGTTTTGGTCACTTTATTTTAAGTCTTAGGTTTTCTAAAAGTCACCTATATTTTGATATAATGTTTCATGATAAATAACAACAATATATAGTATTTATTAATAATCATACAGATGGTTTATATTCAATTTAGTATATGAATATTGTGCTCAATTCAGCTTTGAATTATTTGTAGGGTCTCTGAGCGAATTTGCTCAGGTAATCTTTCTTGAGTAATTTTATTGAATCGGCTTGCAACCTCACAAATCGAGCTAATAATTTCATCGACTTCTTTAACAGAAAGATCTGCTTCCTGATTGCCTAGTTTGACAATGGCTTGTTGAGTAATATGCAGCGCCTCACCAATAATATCCACTTGGGTCTTTGCAGAAAGTAATATCTGAGGCAGGGGCGAGTTTCCATTGCCTATTTGGGGATATCAGAAATAAAAAGCTTTTACTTTTTCGTGAATATTATTGGTACAAAAGTGTGCAGCGCGAAGAAAGTTACTGTAGTTTAAAGTTCTAGCTGATTTAAACTCAGCTACAGTAAATGCGGCTAAATTAACTGTACCGGTTGATGGGGTAGATTGGTAATGAAGTGCTTTATTAGCTGATTAGATTAAAGAAATCTAATTAGACTTTACAATTTAGCAGCCCTGCATTTAACTGCCTAGCGCAATCCGATAATAAATAATAACAAACCCGCCGCGCAGTTGGCATACAGTAAGTAAAGAAGTGGTTGACTGTGATCATAAAAATAACATCTCAAGCCGGAGGGAAATTAGATGGCTAAGTACAGTGATATCAATAGTTTTAATACCTTAGAAACATTAACCGTCGGCTCAGAACACTATCAGATTTTCAACCTGTCCAAATTGCAAGTGCAGTTAGGTGACCTGTCCCAGCTGCCAAAATCTTTAAAAGTCTTGCTAGAAAATTTACTACGTTTTGAAGATCAGCTCACGGTGAAAACCGAGCATATTCATGCGTTGGCAGAGTGGTTAAACAACCAAACCTCAGAACAGGAAATCCAGTATCGTCCGGCACGGGTGCTGATGCAGGATTTTACTGGTGTTCCCGCAGTGGTTGATCTTGCTGCGATGCGTGCAGCGGTGGCCAAAGCTGGCGGTGATCCGGAAAAAATTAATCCACTGTCACCGGTGGATTTAGTCATAGATCACTCAGTGATGGTCGATTACTTTGCCAGCCCGCAAGCTTTTGAGCAGAATGTCGCAATTGAGATGCAACGTAATGGCGAGCGCTACCAGTTTCTGCGTTGGGGACAGGCGGCGCTCAATCAGTTTCGCGTGGTACCGCCAGGAACTGGGATTTGCCATCAGGTCAATCTGGAACATCTGGCACAAGTGGTCTGGAGCAATGAGGTCGATGGGCAGCACTTTGCCTTTCCTGATACTTTGGTCGGTACCGATTCACATACCACCATGATCAATGGCTTAGGCGTGTTGGGTTGGGGGGTAGGCGGCATTGAAGCAGAAGCAGCCATGCTGGGCCAACCGATCTCCATGCTGATTCCGGAAGTGATCGGCTTTAAGCTCACCGGTAAACTCAAAGAAGGTATTACAGCAACTGATCTGGTGCTGACTATTACCCAAATACTACGCCAAAAAGGCGTAGTTGGAAAATTTGTCGAATTTTATGGCGATGGTCTGGCCGATTTACCCTTGGCTGACCGTGCCACTATTGCCAATATGGCACCCGAATATGGCGCTACCTGTGGCTTTTTCCCGGTTGATGAGGTGACGCTTTCCTATTTACGTTTAACTGGACGTCAGCCGGAAAGAATTGCCTTGGTAGAGGCTTATAGCAAGTTGCAAGGATTATGGCGCAATCCGGGGGATGAACCCATCTTTACCGACACTCTGGCTTTAGATATGTCGACGGTAGAAGCCAGTCTGGCGGGTCCGAAACGCCCGCAGGATCGTGTGCTATTGTCGCAAGTGCCAAAAACCTTTCATGCCTTCATGGAACTGACGTTGAAACCGGTCAAAGAGGAAAAAGAGCGTCTGGAAAATGAAGGAGGCGGAGGTACGGCTGTTGAAGCGAAACAAGCCAATCTGCCACATGAAAGTGCTTTTTGTGTCATTGATGATAAAAAATATCCGTTGCAGCATGGCGATGTGGTGATTTCAGCCATTACCTCCTGTACCAATACCTCGAATCCCAGTGTCATGTTGGCAGCAGGACTATTAGCCCAAAAAGCACTCGAAAAAGGTTTGCAGCGAAAACCTTGGGTGAAAAGTTCACTGGCTCCAGGTTCCAAAGTAGTCACCGATTATCTCAATGCAGCAGGGTTGATGCCTTATTTGAATCAGCTGGGTTATAACCTGGTGGGTTATGGTTGTACTACTTGTATTGGTAATTCGGGACCTTTGCCTGAAGAGGTTGAAGAGGCTGTGCAATGTTTCGATTTGAATGTAGCCTCTGTACTCTCCGGAAACCGTAACTTTGAAGGACGGGTGCATCCATTGGTGAAAACCAACTGGCTAGCATCTCCCCCCTTGGTGGTTGCCTATGGTTTGGTCGGGAATATTCGAACTGATCTTACTACTGAGCCGATAGGTGAGGGCTTTGATGGCCAAGCGGTTTATTTAAAAGATATCTGGCCGACACAGATGGAAATTGATGCCGCACTGCAGAATGTGAATACCGAGATGTTCCATAAAGAATATGCGGAGGTTTTTGAAGGCGATGCCAAGTGGAAAGCGATCCAGATTCCACAAAGTCAAACCTATGCTTGGGATGAACAATCAACTTATATCCGGCATCCTCCCTTTTTTGCAGAAATTGATCAGCCGGTGCGACCAATTCAGCAGATCAAACAGGCACGGATTTTGGCTGTATTAGGCGATTCAGTCACGACGGACCATATTTCTCCTGCGGGCAATATCAAAAAAGATAGTCCGGCCGGCCGATATTTGCAGCAACAGGGGGTTGATGTAAAAGACTTTAACTCTTATGGATCCCGCCGTGGTAACCATGAAGTGATGATGCGAGGTACCTTTGCCAATATCCGTATCAAAAATGAAATGCTTGGTGGCGAGGAGGGTGGCAATACCCTGCATATTCCAAGTGCAGAAAAACTTTCGATTTATGATGCGGCAATGCATTATCAGGCAGAACAAACCCCGCTAGTGATTATTGCCGGGAAAGAATATGGCACCGGTTCTTCACGTGACTGGGCTGCCAAAGGCACCAACCTATTGGGAGTGAAAGCGGTGATTGCTGAAAGTTTTGAGCGGATTCACCGTTCCAATCTGGTCGGCATGGGGGTTTTACCTTTACAGTTTGTGGAGGGTAAGAACCGCCAGATATTGAATCTAACCGGGCATGAAAAACTGTCAATCTTAGGTTTGTCTGATGATATTCATCCGCATCAAATGCTGGAAGTAGATGTGCAACATACCGATGGTACGTTTAGCCATTTTCAAGTGTTGTGTCGCATTGATACCTTGAATGAGGTGGAATACTTTAAGGCCGGTGGTATCTTGCACTATGTCTTGCGCAATTTGCTCGCTTCCTAAATTTAACCATGAAAAAGCCCGACACCTGCCTAATGTCAGTCAGTTAAGCAAACATTAGAGAAATGTAGTAAAAATGAGTGTATGTAAATATGCTCATTTTTTATGACTTTATCTGATAATTTAGATTTAACCCTGCAACAATCTTTATCGTCACTTACTCATTTCAATGAGCTCATTGATTTAAACTGGATTGAAGAAAACCTAATGTGAGAAACAATAATTAGATACATCAGTAACTTAAATACCTAGAGTGCTTTTGTATCTTTACACTTGAAGCAAAACTTAATTCGCGTTTCATTCTTATTCAGACTGAAATTTTCTGCTCGTAATGTTAAATCCTGTAATGTATTTTTGAGCTGTTCCTTGCTCCATTCGGAAAGCTCGAGATGAAGATATTTTTTGGAAATAGCTTACTGATAAAAGACAGAAACTTTTTCAGTTGTTGCTTTTAATTCAGTTCAAAAATGAACCACCGTATTTACGGGTTCTAATCATTTGCAAGTATCTGAAAGTTGGGATGTAACTTTTGCCAATGCTCTCTTAATTTTTCTTTATGGGCAGAACCCATTGGTAAATCTAGTAATAGCGCTGGCCATACTGACCGTGCTTTGTCCATAATCTCATGAAGTTGTTTTTCAATTACACGCCATGGAACACCAACTTTTTTTGCCCATTGTTCAAAGTGTTTCATCTCAGCTAAATACCAATCTTTATTTTTGGCAAGATTCAATGCGAAATGACGTTCATTTTCAATATATACACTTGTCATCAATATATCGTATGCGGGAGATAATCTTGGTGTTCTTTTATCCTGATAAATCATACTCCAGTTCTTTAAGTGAGCATCTCCATTGGCGAGTAAAATATTTATGAGTAAACGGCTGGCAAATTGCTGAATATCAAAAATCTTATTATCTGAAAATTGATAAATGATCTTACCTATCTGCTCATAATTTGTGGTGCTGTATTTCTGATGTGGATATGCGCCAAAGATCTGAGCAAAATCTTCAATATGAATAAGCTCTGTAGTGTTAGCAGTATTCTGTCTATCGAATCTCTTAATTGCAAAAGCATATTGCTCTTGGGGTAAATTTAATGGTGGAAGGTCTTGTAAGAGAGTCATATCCACCAAGTGAATCTCAGGGACATCTATTCCGACCGTTTTGGCAAGGGTCATCATAGAATATTCATTCAGCGGAACAAAAGCATGTCTGGAAGAAGGAGTTTTGATAATCCAATCCCCGAGTAGACTGGATTCCGTTGCCTGCGCTAATGTAAAACGCCCGTCTTTGGCTTTCATGGAAAACTTCATTTGGACGCCGGCTAAGGAAAACTTATTATCTGTTTGAATTTCTTGTTTTAAGATCTGATCTGGATTCGAGATCTGAAGTTTGAATTTTATTTCATCTGGGATTTCTTCTGGATCTAATGGGGTCGCAATGAGTGCTCCAGGTAAGTCATGACCTAAAGTTGCTAATAACTGAAATTCATTGTCTATATGTATTTGTGCAATCAGTTCACGTAATGCACCTTCTGGTAACAAGTTTGATAGCAATGGGTGTAAGCGCTGATGTGTAACATAGGTCTTTTCTAAAACCTTATCCGCTTGAGGATACAAGGGGGAAGTAAGCAGGCTCAATGTCTCGCGTTGCTGATCAAATCGGAAAGAGTCAGTAAAAACCAGAATATTTTTTCCACTCTGAAATCCTGCCAAGTATCCAACGACACCGTGATGTAATGTTAATTTCAGGACAGCAACAGTATTCATGGTTCCTCACCTCCGAGAAGATCCTTCCACGGGTTGGTCATTAAGTCATCCTGATCTTCGATCGTGATTTTAATTTCATCATTCAATAATTGTCTAATTAAATGAACTTTATCATCAGGGATGAGCATCAATTGAGCATTTAATCCTGCCGCAATAATTTCTAAGGTCTCTAATCGTGGATTGCCCTGACTTTCCAGTTTTTGGTACTGCTGTCTTGAAATGCCTGTACGGGATTGCATATCAACTTGTTTTAAGCCCAATTGGGTTCGTCTTTTTTTAATTTGCTGAAGTAATGACTTATTCATCGTAGACATATTTATTTCTTTTAGATGCTTTAGGAAATATATTAGTTTCTTTTTTTTTGAAAAGCAATTTAGGATTTTATCATTTCGATCTGTAAAACAGCCCTAGCTACGTAGTGATACAGTTAAAATTTGCATTCGGACACGCATCCTTTGTGATGGTCAGTTATTTTGATGCCAAGGACGTTAACCTATTTAGAATTTTAAAAGTGGTTTTACGTTTAATTATCTTATGGATTGAAAATTGGGTTAGTGCCAATATATGGAAAATTATAAAACGATATTATTGTGTGATTTTTCTACAATATAGCCTGAAGCTTTATAATTTTTACTCCTTCTCTGGAACATTCTGACAAATATTGGATGGTTAACATCAACATAATCATATACCTGAACTGTCGTGATGAAATGATAACTTTCTATCAGGATATTCTCGACCTCAATGATCTTTAACTTCTCGGATTTGATTGCTTTTACTCACAAGATTACTATTGAGTGGGTCGAATCTGTGCTCAAGTTTGGCTACTGTTCTGAAATGTAAGCTTTGTCCGTTATAATTGTATAAAAATTTTTAGTTTCTGGTAATCATGTCCTCATTGATTAATGACCCCAACCTTGGCAAGGTCACCGATATTTATTCCATTAAATAATACTAATTATAAGCATATGATTTAATTATGAGTATATGATTTTTTATGAGGTGAAATTTAGATTAATTTAGATCATTTAATATTGTTTTGGTCACTTT